>NZ_MLJO01000022.1 GCF_001956915.1 Intrasporangium flavum
TGACCCCGATGACCCCGATGCCGCCCGCCCCCTCCGGCACGCCCGACCCGACGCTCGCCGGGCTGACGCGTCCGGCCCCCGACGACACCGCCCGCCTCGAGGCGCTCCACGCCGCCCTCCTCGAGCACGCCTCCGCAGCGTCCGTCCTCGACGCCACCTACCGCGTCGTCGACTCCCCCCTGGGCGCGCTGCTCCTCGCCGCCACCGACGTCGGCCTCGTGCGCGTCGCCTACGCCGTCGAGGACCACGACCGTGTCCTGGACGCCCTCGGTGAGCGCGTCGGGTCGCGGATCCTCAAGGACGGCAAGCGGTTCGACGACGCAGCCCGCCAGCTCGACGAGTACTTCGCCGGCACGCGACGCGTCTTCGACGTGCCGGTCGACCTGCGCCTCGCGCACGGCTTCCGCCTCGACGTGCTGCGCCACCTGACGGCCATCCCCTACGGCTCGACCGAGAGCTACGCCGAGGTGGCGGTGGCCGCGGGCAGCCCTCGCGCGGTCCGCGCCGTCGGGTCGGCGTGCGCCACCAACCCGCTGCCGATCGTCGTGCCGTGCCACCGCGTCGTGCGCTCCGACGGCAGCCTCGGCGGCTACCTCGGCGGCCTGCCCGCCAAGGAGACCCTCCTGCACCTCGAGCGCGCGGCGTGAGCTGGCCGGTGCGCGCGACGCGCGTCGCCTACGAGAACCCGTGGATCCGCGTCCACGAGGACGCCGTCGTGCGCCCGGACGGCGGCGACGGCGTCTTCGGGGTGGTCGAGGTGCGCCAGCCGGCCGTCTTCGTCGTCGCCCTGACCGACGCCGACGAGGTCGTCCTCGTCACCGTCGACCGGCACACGGTCGGGGAGTCCGTCGAGGTGCCGGCCGGCGGCTCCGACGGCGAGGACCCGCTCGAGGCGGCCCGCCGCGAGCTCGCCGAGGAGACCGGCCTGGTGGCCCGCGAGTGGCGTCAGGTCGGTGTCATGAACGCGCTCAACGGCGTGTGCCGGGCGCCCGAGGTCGTCTTCCTCGCCACGGGCCTCGAGCCCGCTGCCGGCGCCCCCGGGACCCCCGACGCCGAGGAGGGGATCACGGCGGTACGGCGGGTGCCCGTGGCGCAGGTGCTCGACCTCGTCCGCGACGGCGGCATCACCGACGGCGAGACCGTCGCCGCCCTGATGTTCGCCCTGGCCCACCTGGGCCGCGTCTCGTGACGCACCGGTCGAATTCCCTCCGCTGTCGTGCAACGCTTCGCCGGGCCGGTGTGTCCTTGGGGTGTACGACACCCGAGACGGACCCGACGCATCACCCGACGCACGACCCGACGACCACCTGACGACCACCTGACGAGCCAACCCGGCGGGAGCCCATGAGACGCAGGGACGAGGCGGCCTTCCGCGCCTTTGTCGAGGAGCGGCAGACGATGCTGCGCCGACGCGCCTACCTGCTCACCGGCAGCTGGGCCGACGGCGACGAGCTCGTCCAGGAGGCGCTCGCCCGCGTCTACGTCGCGTGGCCACGGATCGCCGAGGGCGCGCAGACCGCCTACACGAGACGCACCATGATGAACCTCTACCTCAACGACCAGCGCAAGCGCCGGCGCGAGGTGCTCACCGACGAGGCCCCCGAGCCCCTGCCGTCGCACCCGTCCGGCGCCGACCACGACCGCGAGCTCGCGATGACGCTGACCGACCTGCTCAAGGGCCTGCCCGAGAAGCAGCGGGCCGTCCTGGTGCTCCGGTTCTGGGAGGACCTCACCGTCCCCCAGATCGCCGAGTGCACCGGCGTGGCCGAGGGCACCATCAAGAGCCAGATCTCGCGGGCCCTCGCGGCCCTGCGCGACCGGCTCGCCGAACCACCGCTCTCGGGGGCAGGAGCCGTGACATGAGTGACGACCCGACGCGCCGCACCGGCCCCGACCCCGAGCCCGGCCCGCCCGCAGCCCCGACGCCGGAGCCCGGCGAGCTGCAGCTGCGAAAGGCGCTGGCCATGACGAACGATCTCGAACCACCTCGCGACGACCTCTTCGCCCAGCGTGCCCTGATGCGCGGACGGGCCCGCACCGCCCGGCGCCGGAACGCGGTCCTCGGCTCCGCGGCCGCCGTCGTCCTCGTCGGCGTCGTCGGTGCCGGGTGGGCCCTGTCCGGTGGGCAGAACGCCTCGTCGACGTCTGCGGGCTCGGCCGCGGGCGCCCCGGAACGCATGAGCGACAAGGGAACCGACGCCGGGGCCCCGGGCATCGCGCCGGACGCGACGGGGTCGCTCGGCTCTGGGAGCGGTCCGTCGCTGCAGGGCACCCAGGTGCCCCCCGCCCGCGACACCTCGGAGTTCTTCGGCACGCTGCACACCCCGGCCACGCGGGCCTTCGACGCGGTGTCGACCACCGTGACGACGCGCTGGCCCGACGTGTTCTCCGGCGCCTACGCCGACGACCCCACCGGCTCCTCCGTCGTCGTCGCCGTCACGCGCCACGACCCGTCGCTCGAGTCGTTCGTGACCGGCGCGATGCCGGCCGGTTCGGTGCGCTTCGTGGCAGCGACGCACACGTGGGACGAGAAGGTCCAGGTGGCCCAGCAGGTCCGCGACGACGCCCCCGTCCTCAAGGCGCAGGGCGTCCTCGTGCACGGTGTCGGGATCGACGCCCGCGGCGACCGCGTCGTCGTGTCGGCCGACGAGCGCAGCGCACCGGGGACGCTCGAGCAGCGCTACGGCGACGTCGTCCGGGTGGTCGCCACGACGGCCTCCGTGCCGGGCAAGCTCCCCGACGGCGGTACGCTGCCGACGCTGCAGCACTGACCACACTCGGGGGTCCTGCGTCCTGACGGGGGTCGGACGCGGGACGGACCCGGCCGGGGCCGCGAACCCTCCCGCGTGGTCCCGGCCGGGTCCCACACGCGCGGCTAGGCTGGCCGGCATGCAGCAGCCGACCCCGCCGACGGCGCCGATGAGCCCGATCGAGGCGCTGCGGCGCATCTGCTTCCTCCTCGAGCGCGGCCGCGAGAGCAGCTATCGCATCGACGCGTTCCGGCGCACCATCGAGGCCATCACGCTCATCTCCGACGACGAGCTGCGCGAGCGCTCCGAGGCCGGAACCCTCAAGCAGATCAAGGGAATCGGCGACTCCAGCGCCGCCATCATCGGTCAGGCCGTGCGGGGCGTCGTGCCGGCCTACCTCGTCTCCGCGGAGGAGAAGCACGGCGAGCCGCTGACCCGCGGCGGGGCCGAGCTCTACGCGGCCCTGCGCGGCGACCTCCACGCCCACTCGAACTGGAGCGACGGCGGCAGCCCGATCGAGGAGATGGTCCTCGCGGCCGTCGAGCTGGGCCAGGAGTGGATGGCCCTGACCGACCACTCGCCGCGCCTCACCGTGGCCAACGGCCTGTCCCGCGAGCGCCTCACCGACCAGCTGAAGCGCGTCGAGGCGATCAACCGCAGCGTCGGCGACAGCTTCACCCTGCTCAAGGGCATCGAGGTCGACATCCACCTCGACGGCTCCCTCGACCAGGACGACGACCTGCTCGACCGGCTCGACGTCGTCACCGCCTCGATCCACAGCAAGCTGCGCCAGCCGTCCTTCGAGATGACGCCGCGGATGGTCGCGGCCGTGCGCGACCCGCACACCAACGTCCTCGCGCACTGCACCGGGCAGCTCGTCACGGGCGGGCGGGGCAAGCGCCCGCCGTCGCAGTTCGACGCCGAGAAGGTGTTCCGCGCCTGCCTCGAGAACGACGTCGCCGTGGAGATCAACTCACGGCCCGAGCGGTGCGACCCGCCGGACGAGCTCATCGAGCTGGCCCGCGACCTCGGGTGCCTGTTCACCATCGACTCCGACGCCCACGCACCCGGCCAGCTCGACATGAAGTCGCTCGGCTGCGAGCGCGCCGAGCGCCTCGGGATCCCGGCCGAACGCATCGTCACGACGTGGCCCGTCGAGGACGTCCTCGCGTGGGCCAAGGGGTGATCGAGGGTGCCGGAACGACCTGTCCCAGAGGGTTCGAGGGCCGATTTGGTGGGTGCGCAGAACTCCCCTATAGTTCTCGACGTCCCAAGCGGATGGTTCGGGCCAGTCCCCATCGTCTAGCGGCCTAGGACTCCGCCCTTTCACGGCGGCAGCACGGGTTCGAATCCCGTTGGGGATACGCAAGACCACAACTGAATAAGCAAGGCCCCGTAGCGCAGTTGGTTAGCGCGCCGCCCTGTCACGGCGGAGGTCGCCGGTTCGAGCCCGGTCGGGGTCGCCCCTACGAGAGGCGCCACTCACACGAGTGGCGCCTCTCGCGTTCCCGGCACCCGGCCCTAGGGTTGGTCGGGTGCGCATCGCGGTCCTCGACGACTACCAGGGCGTGGCCCGCTCCAGCGCGGACTGGGCGCCCGTCACGGCCCACCCCACGCGTCCGTGCCGGGTCGACGTCTTCCGCGACCACCTCGCCGAGCCCGACGCCCTGGTGGGCCGCCTGGCGCCCTATGACGCCGTCGTCGTCATGCGCGAGCGGACGCCGCTGCCCGGGAGCGTCCTGACGCGCCTGCCGCGGCTGCGGCTCGTCGTGACGACGGGTCGTCGCAACCCGAGCATCGACGTCGCCGCTGCGACGGCGTCCGGGATCACCGTGTGCGGCACCGAGAGCCGCGCCGGGGCCCCCGCCGAGCTCACCTGGGCCCTCGTCCTCGGCCTGTGCCGCCACCTCGTCACCGAGGCCGGGGCGGTCCGCGACGGCGGCTGGCAGACGACCGTGGGGCGCGACCTCGACGGGCACACGATGGGCGTCCTCGGGCTCGGCCGCCTCGGCACCCGCGTGGCTGCCGTGGCCCGCGCCTTCGGCATGGACGTCCTCGCCTGGAGCCCCCACCTGACGCCCGAGCGCGCTGCGGCGTCGGGCGCCACCGCAGCCTCGCTCGACGACGTGCTCCGACGCTCCGACGTCGTCTCGGTGCACCTGCCACTCGTCGAGGGCGACGGCGGCACGCGCGGACTCATCGGGGCGCGCGAGCTGGGCCTCATGCGTCCGGGCGCCCTGCTCGTCAACACCTCGCGCGGCCCGATCGTCGACGAGACGGCCCTGCTCGACGCGTTGGCCTCCGGGCACCTGGGCGGCGCCGGGCTCGACGTGTTCGACGTCGAGCCGCTGCCGATCGACCACCCGCTGCGCACGGCACCGCGCACGCTGCTGACGCCGCACGTCGGGTACGTCACCGAGGACACCTACGCCACGTTCTTCGCCGGCGTCGTCGAGGCCGTCACGGCCTGGCTCGACGGCAGCCCCGTCCGCGTCCTCACCGGGCCCTGACGCCCCACCGGCCGGGCTCAGCGGTGGCCGGCGCGCAGGACGAGCTCGAGCTCGAAGCGCACCTCGGGGTCCTCGAGCGCCTCGCCGAAGAGCTGCTTGAGCTGGGCGACGCGGTAGCCGACGGTCTGCGGGTGCACGAAGAGCTCGTCGGCCATCGGGGCCCGCTGGCCCTGGTGGCGCAGCCATGCCAGGAGGGTCTCGGCCAGGCGGCCCCGCACGGCCGGCCGCAGCCCGTCGAGCGGGGCCAGCCGCACGAGGGCGAGGTCGTCGATGGCAAGGGGCTCGGACCGCACGACGAGCTCGGCGAGCCGGTCCTCGACCCAGAGCGGGTCGGTGCCGGCGTGCGGCTCGTCGGCGGAGGGACCGAGGCCGTGCGCGCCCGCCGAGGCCGCGAGGTGCAGCGACTCCCCCGCCGCCTGCCAGGCCCGCGCCGGGCCGACGACGGCGCGCCGCCCGCGCAGGGCCCGGTCGAGGTCGCGGCGCCGGACGCGTCGGTTGCCGAACGGGTAGACGACCACGACGTCGGCCCCGCGCTCGGCGACGAGGCCGTCGCGGCCGATGGCGGCGCGCAGGCCCTCCACGTGGGGCGAGGGGACGAGGCCGACGACGACACGCTCGGGCAGGGTCCAGCCGACCGCCGCGGCGAGCCGGGCGACGCCGCCGTCGCTCGAGTCGCCGCGCAGGATCGACTCGAGCAGCTCGGCGCGCAGGCGCTGCTGCTCCCCGGCCCGTTCGGACTGCTCCTGGGCGTAGCCCTGCGCGCTCGCCGCCGACAGCTCGTCGATGTAGGCGAAGAGCGACTCGCCGAGCGACAGGAGGGCATCGGGTGGCATCTGCGACACGTCGACGGTGCGCGAGATGGCCCGGAAGGTCACGCGAGCGCCATAGCGGTAGGCGGCGAGCAGCGCCTCGAGGGTGCGCCCCGAGCGCACCTCGCCGCGGCCGAGGTTCTCGTAGACCCACTTGCCGTCCTCGCTCAGGGCCGGCAGCCGCGTGCCGGGCAGGTCGAGGAAGCGGTGCAGCGCCACCTGGACGCCCTGGCGCACGCCCTGGCCGAAGCGCCCTTCCATCGGCATGGCGTAGACCGGGACGTCCTGCGGGATGCCCTCGATGATGGCCTCGACGATGTCGGGGACGACGGGGCGCAGGATACGGCTGATTTCGGCGGGCAGAGACAACCACGGCGGGTCGGACGTGGCGTGCGCCACTTCGGCCTCCTGCTTTTTGTCGCGAGGCAACAGATTCCTGCCCCAAAGAGTACGCCGCGCCCCAAGATCCCGGGACCCTTCTGCGGGGACCATAGAGGTATGAGCCAGCTGCGAGCACTTCGGCGCATGGCGTCCGTCCTGACCACCCCCCTCGACCCCGAGGACTTCTTCGCCCTCGTCAACCCGCTCTCGTCCGCGCGGCAGCTGCGCGGCGTCGTCACGCGGGTCGAGCGCGAGACCGCCGACTCCACGACGATCCACTTCCGCCCCGGCCGCGGCTGGAACGCCCACGAGGCCGGCCAGTGGGCCCGCATCGGGGTCGAGATCGACGGCGTCCGCCAGTGGCGCAGCTACTCGCTGTCGGCGGCCGCCGGCCACGACCCGGCCATCACCGTCACGGCGATCGGCACGGTCTCCACCGCCCTGGCCCGCAACACCCGCGTCGGCGACGTCCTCTTCCTCGACGTCCCGCAGGGCGACTTCGTGCTGCCGGGCCACCCGCGTCCGCTGCTCATGCTCACCGCCGGCAGCGGCCTGACGCCCGTCATGTCGATGATCCGCACGCTCGTGCCGCGCCGCCCCGACGCCGACGTCGTGCTCGTCCACTGCGCCCGCACGCGCGAGGACGCCCTCTTCCACGACGAGCTGCTCGAGCTCGCCGACCAGTTCCCCGGCCTGACCGTCAAGCACTGGTTCACCCGCGAGCACGGCACCTCGGCCGAGGACGCCGGGCGCCGCCTCGACCTGTCCTCCACCACCGACCTCGAGGCCCTCTGCCCCGACTGGCGCACCCGCAAGGCCTTCGCCTGCGGACCCGCCGAGCTGCTCGACGACGCCGAGGCGCTCTGGGAGCGCGAGGGCGTCGACGGCACCGACGACACCGGGGCCGACCTCACCATCGAGCGCTTCGCCCCGGTCCTGCTGCCGGGAACCGGAGGCGAGGGTGGAGTCGTTGTCTTCGAGAAGTCCGACAAGGAGGTCGAGGCCGGCGGCGACGTGCCGCTCCTCGACGCCGGGGAGGGCTGCGGCGTCGTCATGCCGAGCGGGTGCCGCATGGGCATCTGCCGCAGCTGCCTGACGCCGCTCGTGGCCGGCAAGGTCCGCGACCTGCGCACCGGAGAGGTGCACGGCGACGAGGGCGAGCTCATCCAGACCTGCGTCAACGCGGCCGCCGGGCCCGTCCACCTGGACATCTGAGAAGGGATCCAATCGCAATGACCACCACCGTGAACCGACCCACGACGACGCCCACCGGCGCGTCCGCGGACGACGCCGCGATCCGGCCCAGGAAGCCGGTCCTCGCTGCCGCCGGTGGCCCGGCGAAGCGCCCCAGCGCCGCCGCACACCTGTCCGACGCCGACGTCGAGCGCCTCGGCCAGGAGCTCGACGCGCTCCGCGACCGCATCATCGCCTCCCGCGGCGCCAAGGACGCGGCCTACATCCGCCGCGTCATCCGCGTGCAGCGCACCCTCGAGGTCGCCGGCCGCGCCACCCTGCTCTTCTCGAAGAAGAAGTCCGCGTTCGTCGCGGGCACCGCGATGCTCTCGGTGGCCAAGATCCTCGAGAACATGGAGATCGGCCACAACGTCCTGCACGGCCAGTGGGACTGGATGCGCGACCCCGACATCCACTCGACGACGTGGGAGTGGGACTTCGTCACGCCGGCCGCCGCCTGGAAGCACACCCACAACGACCTGCACCACACGTGGACCAACGTGCTGGGCAAGGACAAGGACGTCGGCTACTCCGTGCTGCGCATGGACGAGGATCAGCCCTGGCGCCCGGTCAACGTCTTCAACCCGGCGATCAACCTGGTGCTGGCCCCCTTCTTCGAGTGGGGCATCGCCATCTACGACCTCGAGCTCGAGGCGGTCAAGGAGGGCGAGAAGTCCAAGGAGGCTCTCAAGCAGGACCTCAAGGCGGTCGGGCGCAAGGTGGCCCGCCAGTTCACCAAGGACTACGTGGCCACGCCGGCCGCCGCCGCGCCGTTCGGCTCGAGCAAGCAGGCCCTCATCGGCACCTTCACCGCCAACGCGATCCGCAACGTGTGGGCCCACTCGGTCATCTTCTGCGGCCACTTCCCCGACGGCGTCGACACCTTCTCCGAGGAGGAGATCGAGGGCGAGACCCGCGGCGACTGGTACATCCGCCAGATGCTCGGCTCGGCCAACATCTCGGGTTCCAAGCTCATGCACCTCATGACCGGCAACCTGTCCCACCAGATCGAGCACCACTGCTTCCCCGACCTGCCGAGCAACCGCTACGCCGAGGTCGCCGTCGAGCTGCGCGAGATCTGCGAGCGCTACGGCCTGCCGTACACGACCGGCCCGCTGCCGAAGCAGGTGTACCAGGCCTGGGCCAAGGTCTTCCGCCTCGCGCTGCCCAACCGGCCGCGCCGCCTGCCCAAGCAGTCGACCAAGGCCGTCAACGCGCCGGTGCCCCCGCGCCGCGTGACCCTGCCGATCGCGGCCCATGTCGGCTGACGCGTCGACCGCCGGCTCGTTGCCCCTCGGGGGCGGCGGGCCGGTCGCGGCGTTCTTCGACCTCGACCGCACCCTGATCCGCGGGTCGGCCAACTACCCGCTCGCGATCGCCGCCTTCCGCGGTGGCCACGTGCCGTGGCGCGACCTCGTCAAGGACACCGTCAACGCGATCTCCTTCCACCGCAAGGGATCCACCGACGCCGGGTCGGAGGCGCTGCGCGAGCGGATCCTGCGCGCGGTCGCCGGCATCCGGCAGTCCGACATCATCCACCTCACCGACGCCATCGTGCCGGGCATCGTGCGCAAGGCCATCCCGGCGTCGATGACGCTGCTGTCCGACTGCAAGGCGCTCGGGCAGGACCGCATCGTCGTGTCGGCCTCCCCCATCGAGCTGGTCAGCCGCATCGCGGCGGCCCTCGGCCTCGAGGGCGCCGTCGCCACGCGCAGCGAGCTCGACGGCGAGGGCCGGTACACCGGCCACCTTTCCGGCGAGTTCTGCTACGGCGCAGGCAAGGTCGTCGAGATCGAGAAGCTGGCCGCCGAGCGCGGCTACGACCTGTCGCGGTGCGCGGCCTACAGCGACTCCGTCAGTGACCTGCCGATGATGGAGCGGGTCGGCGAGGCGGTCGCGGTCAACCCCGACCGTGAGCTGCGCGAGATCGCGCACGAGCGCGGCTGGCGCGTCGTCGAGGTCGGCCGCAAGCGCCACTGACCCCTCGGGTGCGGCCCGCCGTCAGGACGTCCGGCTCGACTGCGTGTAGCCGACCGCCATGCACCACGTCGAGCGGCAGTCCAGGGCCAGGGTCTCGATCCCGGGACCGGACGGCGCCTTCGCCCACGAGGCGCCGGACCACAGCCAGGCCGACCCGTCGGAGCCGGTGCCGATGCAGCGGGTGCTGCTCGTGCAGCTGATCCGCCCGACCACCGACGGAAGCGTGCGACGCACCGTCCACGACGAGCCGTTCCACGTCGAGTAGAGGCCACCCTCCGACTCGGCGAGGCAGAACGTCCTCGAGGTGCAGCTGAGGTCGCTCGGGAACGTGACGCCGGTGCTGCGCGCGGCCGACCAGGCGGTCCCGTTCCACGTGCGCATGACGCCGTTGGCGTCCATCGCCATGCAGAAGCCGGAGCCGGCGCAGTCCGCCGCAGTGACGTCGGTGCTGAACAGCCGCGCCTCGGCCCCCCAGGTGCGGCCGTTCCAACGCCGGGCGTCGCCGAGGCCGAACACGAAGCACGTCGTCGTCGAACCGCAGGTCAGGTGCGGCCACCAGTTGACGAGGTCGAAGGTGACAGCCGGCCCCCAGGAGCCGGTCCAGAGGCGGTAGGTGCCCTGCTGCGAGTCGAGGACCATGCACCACGTGGTGGACAGGCACTCCACCTCCGACGGCTGAGTGCCGAGCCGCGTCATGCCGGTCCACGCGGCGCCGTTCCACCGCACGGCGTTGCCGAGCCGATCGGTGGCGAGGCAGAACGTGGCACTGGGGCACGAGACGTCGTTGACCCACTGGGACGTCGGGTCGAAGCTGCGGGCCGCGGTCCACGTGGAGCCCCCGCGCCACCAGCGCCCCCGGTCGTCGACGACGACGCACGTGGTGGAGGTGGCGCAGTCCATGGAGTAGGACGCCCCGTAGATCGGGTAGAGGTCGCGCGTCGTCCAGGACCTGCCGTCCCAGCGCCCCGACCGTTCGTCGCCGACGGCGGTGCACGAGGTGGAGGACGTGCACGAGACGTTCTCGACGTCGAGGAGCAGGTTGTCCTGCGTCTCCGAGGAGCCGGCCCACGCCGAGCCGTTCCAGCGCCACGTGCGGTAGGCGCTCCCGCTCGTGATGAGGCAGAACGAGGCCGACGCGCATGAGATGTCGGTCGTCGTGCTCCACCACGCCTTGCCGAGGTAGGACGCGACCCAGCCCGAGCCGGAGGTGCGCAGCGCGATGGCACCGCCCTTGGACTCGAGCCCGATCGCGTGGCACACGGTCGCCGACGGGCAGGCTATCGCGTCGACGCGCGCGGCCCAGGGCGTGGTGACGGGCGCCGAGAGCGTCGAGCCGTTCCACATCGTCGTGCTGCGGCCCGAGTACGGCTCGCCGCGCATGATCCCGCACCGGGTGGCGCTGTAGCAGTCGACGGCCTTGAAGGGCGCGTACGGCGAGCTCACGACCGTCCAGGTGCCTGACCGGTAGACGCCGTAGCCGTGGGCGGAGACGGCGAGGCAGAAGGACGTCGTGGGGCACGACACCGCGCGGACGTCGGGGTTGCGGTCGGCAACGCGCGGGAAGACGACCTTGGGCGCGCTCCACGTCGTCCCGTTGAACGTCATGACCCTGCCCGAGAGGTCGACGGCCATGCACCACGTCGACGTCGGGCACGACACGTCGCTCGGCTGGCCGCGGTCCGGGATCGCGGCGACCGGCGGGCCCCACACCGGAGCCGCGGCCACCGCCGAGGGTGCGGCGGTGGGCTGGGCAGCGGCCGCGACCGCTGCGGGAGCCCGTCGGCCTTCGGGCGCGGCCGCGGCCTGCCCCGGCACGGTCACGGCGGCGAGCAGCGCCACGACCGCGGCCAGCACCTGTCCCACGACACGACGACCACGCATCACGAACCCCTGTCTCGTCTCCGCGCCAGCCGCGGCGCGCCGATGCTAGGGCCCGGCCGCGGCCCGGGCAAGGCCACGAGCGCCGGTTGCACGTTCCTGCAACGGGAACGGCGGGGTCAGGGCGTCCAGCTCGAGCTCTCGTAGCCCACCGCCATGCACCGACCGGGCAGACAGACGAGCTGGAGCGCCTGGAAGGGCAGCGTCGTCGGGGCGAGCGACCACGACGACCCGTTCCACGTGCGCACGTTGCCCTGGTAGGAGGTGCCGACGCACCGCGTGGGGGCCGAGCAGGACAGGGTGTCGAAGTACTCCGGCACCGTCCGTCGCACCGCCCACGACGAGCCGTCGAACGTGGAGTACAGGTCAGAGTCGGACTCGACCATGCAGAAGGAGCCGGTCGGGCAGGTGAGGCGCGACGGGTTGGTGACGCCCGAGCTCCGCAGCGACGACCAGGCGGTCCCGTTCCACGTGCGGAACCGGCCGGTCCAGGTCATGGCGATGCAGAAGCGCGGCCCGGCGCAAGCGGCCTGGCTCACGGCATCGGTGAAGAGCCTGGCCGGCGCCGACCAGGAGCGGCCGTTCCAGCGCCGCACGTCCAGGCCCTGGAAGACGAAGCACGCCGTGGTCGACGCGCAGGTCACGTCGGTCCAGGGGTTGACGGTGTCGAACGTGACGGGTGCCTGCCACGAGCCGGTCCACAACCGTGACGTACCCTGCTGCTGGTCGACGGTCATGCACCACGTCGCCGCCACGCACGAGACGGACGAGGGGAAGGTGCCGAGGCGCGACATCCCGCCCCAGGCGGCGCCGTTCCACCGGACGGCGTTGCCGAGGTAGTCGGTTGCCATGCAGAACGTCGTGGTCGGGCAGGACAGGTCGGCGACCCACTGGGAGGTCGGGTCGAAGGTGGCGGCGGCGGTCCACGTCGACCCGCCGCCGCGCCAGAACCGCCCACGGTTGTCGACGACGACGCACGTCGAGGCCGTCGCGCAGTCGACGGCGTAGCTGGCGCCGTAGATCGGGAAGAGGTTGCGGAGGGCCCACCTCGAGCCGTTCCAGCGGCCCACGCGACCGTCCCCGACGGCGGTGCACGACGTCGAGGACGTGCACGACACCGAGAAGGCCTCAAGGTAGCTGCCGTCGAAGGTGTCACCGGCGCCTCGCCACGAGGCGCCGTTCCAGCGCCACGTGCGATGGCTGTGCCCGCTCGTGGCCAGGCAGAACGACGCGGACGGGCACGAGAGGTCGAAGCCCGGTGAGACCGGGGCGAGCCCGAGGTAGGACGCGACCCAGCCGGACCCGGAGGTGCGCAGCGCGATGGCGCCGCCCTTCGGCTCGAGCCCGATCGCATGGCACACCGTGGCCGACGGGCAGGCGATCGCGTCGACGCGCGAGGCCCATGGCGCGAGGACCGGCGTCGCGAGCGTCGAGCCGTTCCACGTCGTCAGTCCGCGGCCCTCGTTGGTGTTGCCCCGGACGAGTCCGCACCGGGTGGCGCTGTAGCAGTCGACGGCCCGGAACGGCGCCTGCCACGACCTCGTGACGGTCCAGCTCCCCGACCGGTACACCCCGTAGCCGCTGTCGGAGACGGCGAGGCAGAACGTGGTGGTCGGGCACGAGACGGCGGTGATGGCCTGGTTGACGCCGTCGAGCCGGGGGAAGACGAGCTTCGGCGCGCTCCACGACGACCCGTTGAAGGTCGCGACCCGACCGGACAGGTCGACGGCCATGCACCACGTCGACGTCGGGCACGAGACGTCGCTCGGCTGGCCCCGGTCCGGGACGGCCACGACGGGCGCACTCCACACCGGCGCCGGGTCGGACGCCACGGGCAGCGCCGAGGCTGCCGGGGCGACCCCCGTCACCAGCACGGTTGAGAGCAGCGCGAGCATCAGCCCCACGACACGACGACCCCGCATGCGACAACCCCTGTCTCGTCAGCCGCCTCAGACGCGGCGGCCCGATGCTAGGGCCGAGACGACACGCTCACAAGGGTTTCGGGCGATGCCGGGCGGACACACCCACACGTGCGCGCGAGCCGGTCAGGCCTGGCCGGTCAGCGCGCGGTGGCGCTCTTCGAGGCTGGACAGGACGTCCTCGACGCGTCCGATGGCGTCCTCGACGTCGGCACGGCAGCGCTTGACCTCGCTGCGCACCGCGAGGTCGGTGAAGATGTTGTCGAAGAGGATGTCGACGCCGCGGGTCAGCCCGTCGAACCGGGCCAGCTTCACGCCGGGCAGGTGGAGGTCGTCCAGCTCGCTGGTGAACCGCTCGAGCGCCTCGCTCGCGAGCTGCAGCTTGGCGCGCGCCTTGTCGAGGCGGTCGTGCTTGATGGCAGAGCTGAGCATGCCGCCACCGCCGAAGGTGTCCCAGCCCGACCACGCGTCGGCCGACTGGACGACGCCGTACGCGCCGACGAGCGCGGCATGCGCGGCCTTGCCGGCCGCGTGGGCCTCCTCGACCTCGCGCACCTCACGGCGCGCCGCGAGCTCGCGGACGGCCGCCCCGGCGGCGCCGGGGTGGGACGCGTCGAGGCCGTCGGCGCCGCGGGCGACGACCTCGAGCGCGAGCTCGAGGCGCGTCTCGGCGTCGGCCAGTGCCGCCGAGCGGCCGCGGAGCCGGGCCAGCTCCTCGCGCTGCCGCTCGACGTCGGCGGCGCACTCCTCGAGAGCGGCCGAGGCGGCGTCGGCCTCGTCGCTCTCCCGGGCGAGGTCCTCCTCGCGGCGTCCGCGGAGCGAGGACCACAGACGCGTCGGCGTCACCTGCCCCAGCCGCTCGACGTCGCGCCGCTCCCGGGCGAAGGCCTCCCTCAGCTGGCGCAGCCGGGCCGTGTCGTCCTCGAGGTCGCGGGAGGCGATGACGAGCCGGGCGTCGACCTGCGCTCGCTCGAGCACGTCGGCGCGGGCCTGCGCGAGGATCCGCAGCGGGGTGGGGAGGTCGTCGGGCACGGAGCCGGTCGTCGTCACGGCGGTGAGAGGGCCGGCACGAGCGTTCCGTTCCCGCCCGGGCCGGTCACCAGGACGTGTGCAGCGGGCGGCCCTCGGCGAAGCCGGCGGTGCTCTGCAGCCCGACGACGGCGCGCTCGTGGAACTCCTCGAGCGTCCGCGCGCCGGCGTAGGTGCAGCTGCTGCGCAGGCCGGCGATGATCTGGTCGATGACGTCCTCGACCGACGGGCGGGCCGGGTCGACGTACATCCGGGCGCTGCTGATGCCCTCCTCGAAGAGCGACTTGCGGGCCCGGTCGTAGGCGCTGTCGGCGGCCGTGCGGTTGCGCACCGCCCGCGAGCTGGCCATGCCGAAGGACTCCTTGTACATGCGGCCGTCGTTGTCGGTGTAGAGGTCGCCGGGCGACTCCAGCGTGCCGGCGAACCACGAGCCGATCATGACGTTCGACGCGCCGGCCGCCAGGGCGAGCGCGACGTCGCGCGGGTGACGGACGCCGCCGTCGGCCCACACGTGCTTGCCGAGCTCCCTTGCGGCCGTGGCGCACTCGAGCACCGCGGAGAACTGCGGGCGACCCACGGCCGTCATCATCCGCGTCGTGCACATGGCTCCCGGGCCGACGCCGACCTTGACGATGTCGGCGCCCGCATCGACGAGCTCGCGGGTGCCGGCGGCCGACACGACGTTGCCCGCGACGACCGGGACCGAGGGGTCGAGGGCACGGACGGCACGCAGCGCGTCGAGCATCTTGTCCTGGTGGCCGTGCGCGGTGTCGATGACGAGGACGTCGGCACTGGCGTCGAGCACCTCGGCCGCCTTCGCGGCGACGTCCCCGTTGATGCCGACCGCGGCCGCGACGCGCAGCCGGCCGGACGCGTCGACGGCCGGGCTGTAGAGGCCGGCGCGCAGCGCGCCACCGCGGGTGAGGATGCCGACGAGCTCGCCGGAGTCGGACACGACGGGCGCGACCTTGCGACGCGCCTCGGCGAGGCGCTCGAAGGCGTCCTGGGGCCCGATCGACTCGGGCAGCACGACCATGTCCTCGCCCATGACGTCCTGGACCTGCGTGTAGCGGTCGACGCCGGTGAGGTCCTTCTCGGTGACGATGCCGACGGGCTTGGGGCCGTCGACGACGACGGCCGCGCCGTGGGCCCGCTTGTTCAGCAGCACGAGCGCCTCGCCGGCGGTCATGTGCCGCTCGAGCGTGATGGGCGTGTCGTGCACGAGGTGGCGCTGCTTGACCCACCCGATGACCTCGCGGACGACCTCGGTCGGGATGTCCTGGGGAATGACGGTGATGCCGCCGCGCCGGGCCACCGTCTCGGCCATCCGACGGCCGGCGATGGCCGTCATGTTGGCGACGACGAGCGGGATGGTCGTGCCCGTACCGTCGACGCTGCTCAGGTCGACGTCGAGGCGGCTCGTCACCGACGAGCGGCTCGGCACCATGAACACGTCGTCGTAGGTGAGGTCGAGCTGGGGCTGGAGGCCGTTGAGGAACTGCACGAGAGACCACTGTAGGCGCTGGTGCTCCGTCCCCGGCCCGGCGTCCACGGCGCCTCTCAGGGTCCTCCCGGAGCTATCCCTGAGCCGGCCACCAATCTCGCCCGGTTCCCTGTCGCCGACGGCGCGAGGCTCCTAGCGTGGACAAGGGCGTCGACGCCGCCGCGACCGTCTCCAGAGAAGGGGAATCGTCATGAACGACAGCACAACCGGACAGGTCGGGCGCCTCGCTCGCCTACCCTCCTCCCGCGTCACCAAGTGGCTCGTCGTCGCCTTCTGGCTCGTCGTCGTCGGGCTGCTCGCGGGTCCGGCGGGCAAGCTGCAGGGCGTCCTCAACAACGAGGCGGCCTCGTGGCTGCCCGAGGACGCCCAGTCGACCCGGGTCGTCAACGAGCTGTCGGCCTTCCAGAGCCCGAACGAGTTCCCCGCCGTCGTCGTGTACGAGCGGCCCGGCGGCGTGACGCCCGCCGACGCCGCCGCCGTGGCCCGCCAGGTGCAGCAGTTCAACGCCCTCGACGCGGTGAAGAAGGACGCGGTCGGCCCGATCCCGTCGAAGGACGGCAAGGCGCTGCAGGTCATCGTCCCCGTCGACGCGGGGCCGGACGGCTGGAACGCCCTCGGCACGACGGTCGACCAGATGCGCACCGTCGCGGCGGCGGACACCCCCGCGGGCCTGTCGATGCACGTGACCGGGCCGGTGGGCTACGCGGCCGACTCCTCGGAGGCCTTCTCCGGTCTCGACGGCAAGCTGCTCTACAGCGCGATGGCCGTCGTCATCATCATCCTGCTCGTCACCTACCGCAGCCCGGTGCTGTGGCTCGTGCCCGTCCTGTCCGCCGGCACCGCCCTCTTCGTGGCGCAGGGCGTCATCTACTTCCTCGCCGACAGCGGCACCCTCACGGTCAACGCGCAGAGCTCGGGCATCCTCACCGTCATCGTCTTCGGCGCCGGCACCGACTACGCGCTGCTGCTCGTGGCGCGCTACCGCGAGGAGCTGCGGAGGCACGAGGACCGCCACGAGGCGATGGCGGCCGCGCTGCACCGCGCCGGGCCGGCCATCATCGCCTCCGGTGCCACGGTCATCGCCGGCATGCTGTGCCTGCTGTTCGCCTCGATGAGCTCGACCAAGGGTCTGGGGCCGGTCGCCGCCATCGGCGTCGGGGTGGCGCTGCTCGTCATGCTGACGCTGCTGCCGGCCCTGCTCGTCGTCCTCGGCCGGTGGGTGTTCTGGCCCGTGCGCCCGACCTTCGGCTCGGTCGACCACACCCGCGACGGCGTCTGGGCCCGGATCGGCGCCCGGATCGCGAGGGCGCCGCGTCGGACGTGGGTCGTCACGACCCTGCTGCTCGTCATCGCCTCGCTCGGCGTGCTGCAGCTCAACGCGGTCGGCCTGTCGAACAAGGACTCGTACTACACGACGCCGCAGTCGGTCGTGGGCGAGGAGATCCTCGCCCGGCACTTCCCGGCGGGGGCCGGCTCGCCGGTGCTCGTGCTCGCTAACGCCCCCGAGGCGGCGTCGGTCAAGGCAGCCGTAGCGGCGGTCGACGGCGTCGGCAGTGTCGGTGACCCGGTGGTTCGCGGTGACCGCGCGCTCATCCAGGCCACGCTCGACGCCGCACCCGACTCCGACGCGGCCGGTGAGGCCGTGCAGCGGGTCCGCGACGCCATCGCCACGGTGCCGGGCGCCGACGCCGTCGCCGGCGGCGACACCGCGACACGCGTCGACACGCTGTCGGCCTCCTCCGACGACAACCTGCGGATCATCCCGGTGGTCCTCGGCGTCGTGCTGCTCATCCTCGTGCTGCTGCTGCGCGCCCTCACCGCGCCGCTCGTGCTCATCGGCACGGTGGTGCTGTCCTTCGGCGCCGCGATGGGCCTGTCGGCGCTCTTCTTCCGGCACGTCTTCGGCTTCGCCGGCGCGGACGCGTCGTTCCCGCTGTTCGTCTTCGTCTTCCTCGTCGCTCTCGGGATCGACTACAACATCTTCCTCATGACCCGCGTCCACGAGGAGTCGAGCCGCGTGGGGATGCGGCGCGGCGCCCTCGTCGGCCTGGCGGCCACCGGCGGCGTCATCACGTCGGCGGGGCTCGTGCTGGCCGGGACGTTCGCGGTGCTCGCGACGATGCCGATCGTCGCCTTCGCGGAGATCGGGTTCGCCGTGGCGCTCGGGGTGCTGCTCGACACCCTCATCGTGCGGTCGGTGCTCGTCACGGCCCTCAACCTCGACATCGGCGCCCGGATGTGGTGGCCGAGCCGACTGTCCCGCGACGACGCCCGGCTCGCGGCCGAGGCGGACGCCGCCGAGGCCACGGCGTCCGCCGACGCGGGCGGGACCGGCGACTCCGGGGAGCCCGTTTCTGCCGCGGGCGTAGGCCGTTGACCTTCAGCTGCAATCGAGTAATCCTGATTACATGATTACGAATGAGGCACAGGAGCGGGTGCGCGGCTGGTTCGCCGGCCGCCTGCCCGAGGAGTGGCGCCGCGAGGCGCCGGAGGTCACGGTCGACCGCGAGGAGATCACGGTGCGGCTCACCATCGACGACGTCGACCTGCCCGACGGCTCGAGCGACGCCGAGCGGGCCGAGGCCCGCGCGGGGCGCGCCAAGGCCTTCCGCGAGGACACCCGCGGCCGCCGCATCGAGATCGCACGCGAGGCCGAGCACCGGTTCGAGCGCAAGGTCTCGTGGGCCGTCAGCGTCGGTGACCGCACCGAGCTGTGGACGCACGTCGCCGCCCCGACGATGACCCGGCTGCGCCAGCCGGAGCGGCTCGTCCTCGACACGCTCGTCGACGCCGGGGTGGCCCGGTCACGCGCCGAGGCGCTCGCCTGGTGCGTCAAGCTCGTCGGCCAGCACGAGAGCGACTGGCTCGACGAGCTGCGCGAGGCGATGTCGCACGTGGCCGACGTACGCACGAAGGGCCCCGCTGCCTAGCGGGACCCTTCGGGCACAGCGTCGCTCGAGGTGGTTCGTCGCGATCTGGCGCGACGCGTCACCTCGACACGGGGTCAGCTCTCGGCGCTCTCGGCGTCCACGGCAGGCTGGTCGCCGACCCGCTTGATCGCGGAGATCTCGAACTCGAGGGAGATCTTCTCGGAGACGAGCATGCCGCCGGAGTCGAGCGGCATGTTCCACTCGAGGCCGAAGTCGCGACGGTTGATCCGGCGCGAGCCCTCGAAGCCGGCACGCAGCGCACCGGCCGCGTCGGTCTCGACGCCCATCAGCTCGAGCGGGATCGTCACCGGCTTGGTGATGTCGCGGATGGTGAGGTTGCCCGAGACCATATAGGCCCGCTCCTCGACCTCCTCGATCTGCGTGCTCTCGAAGCGGATCTCGGGCCACTTCTCGATGTCGAAGAAGTCGGGGCTGCGCAGGTGGTCGTCACGCTGCTGGCTGCGGGTGTCGACGCTCGCCGTCTTGAGGACGACCTCGGCGTAGGACTTCGACATGTCGTCGAGGTCGGCGTAGAAGCGGCCCGTCACGTCGTTGAAGGACCCCCGCACCGTGGTGACCATGGCATGGCGTGCCGAGAACCCGATGCGCGTGTGGGCGGGGTCGAAGTCCCAGTCCCCGTTCAGCGCGGAACCGTTCTCCATGGTTGTCTCCTGCAGGCGTGAAGGGTGAGTCGCGGCAGTGTCTCACGACTCAACTCGTTGAAAGCTGCACGGACCGGCTGCCGTGCGCCGTGCCCGCCCCGTCGGGCACGTGTCGGGTGTCGTACCCGCTACCGACGATGACGCACCACGGCCCGGAACGCCAAACCGACCGGACCGGGCCGGACCGGGCCGGACCGGGCCGGACCGGGTCCGACCGGGTCCGACCCGGCCCGACCGGGTCGGGACCGCCCCGCGTCGTGCGCTATAGTTGGCGACGCCCGGAGCGATCCGGGTATCTGTTTGCACAGATCCGGCCAGGTAGCTCAGTTGGTACGAGCGTCCGACTGAAAATCGGAAGGTCGGCGGTTCGACCCCGCCCCTGGCCACCACCCGAAGCCGCAGGATCAGAGCCCTCTGACCTGCGGCTTCGTCGTTCCCGGGTGCGAGCCGTCCGGCGTGACTTAGCGGCTTGTTAGCGCCGCTCGGTCCACTTCTCCCGCAGGCACCTCACCCACAAGGAGAAGCAATGAAGCTCAGGTCCCGCGCCCACCGTCTCCAGGCTCTCGGCGCCGCCGCCACCCTCGCTGGCGGCCTCGCCGTCGTCGCGGCCCCGTCTGCGCAGGCAGTCGACTGCTCGACTGCGTGGCAGGACCTCTCCAGCGGTTACAACAGCCTCAACCAGGGCGCGCCCGTCAAGGCCGGCCCGCACGCCGAGTGCGCCACGCGCTACACCCAGAGCGGCACGGCCTCGAGCGTGCAGCTCCACTGCTGGACGAAGAACACGGCGGGCAACATCTGGTGGCACGTGCGCCACCAGGGCACCGGCACCAACGGCTGGGTGTACGAGGGCAACCTCTACTACTCGATCGTCCGCAACGACGGGAACCGCTGCAAGGCCTGAGCCCGTCGCGGGCCTGGCCACCACCCGAAACCGCAGGTCGGCACCACGCCGGCCTGCGGTTTCGTCGTCTCCGGTGGGCCTGGACCATCCAGCCCTCAGCGCCCGCCGCCCTCCTCCGCGATCTCCGCGTCCTGCTCCGCGACCTCGAGCGCGAGGCCGAGCGCGTCCACGATCCGACCCGTGGCCGCGACGACGCGGGCCGTCCCGACGATCGGCGCGATGGCCGCCAGGACGCCGCGGACGTCCTCGACGTCGAGCCCTGCGTCACCTGCAGCAGCAAGGTTCGTCAGGTACGAGAACGGGGGCGCGTCGACGGCGACCAACGCCGCGATGCGCACGAGCATCAACGTCCCGGGGTCGAGGCTGGAGGTGTCGACCGAGTCGGCCGTCATCCGAGCCAGAAGGTCGAGGACCGGTGCCTCCGCGGCGGATTCCGTCATGGTTCTGCCTTTCGTTCGGGGACCCGGTGGAAGGGTCCAGCACCCATGACAGCCGCGTCGGCGCCCCCCTCGCATCACCCCGCCCGGATGACCGTCACGGGCGGGTGCGGCGATACGCCCACGGCCGGCGATACCGGTCGGCCATGATGGGAAGGAGGTCGGCACGGACGGCCGCACCACGGCGTCCACGATCCGGGCCGCCCCTCGCGACGTGTGGGCGGTGAGGCGGGTGGACGCGGAAGCGACGCAGGCAGGCAGTGGCACACCGGCGGAGACGCCCTTCAACGGCAGGCTCGCGGTCCTGCTCGCGATGGCGATGTTCGTGCTCGTCGTCGACACCTCCCTGATGAACGTGTCGATCTCCGCGGTGGTGCGCGACCTCGACACGACCGTGAGCGGGGTGCAGTCGGCCATCGCGCTCGAGGCGCTGGTGTCGGCGGCGTTCATCCTCATCGGCAGCAAGGTCGGGGACCTCTTCGGGCGCAAGCGGGCCTACGTCCTCGGCCTGCTCGGGTACGCCGTCGGCGCCGTCGCCATGACGCTCGCGCAGGGCCTGACGGCGATCATCGTGTTCTGGGCCCTCGTCGGCGGCGTCGGTGCCTCGCTGCTCCTGCCGGCGATGCAGTCGCTGATCCACGGCAACTTCGAGGGAGCCGCGCAGAAGCGCGTGTACGCCCTGGTCGGCGCCGCGGCCGCCATCGCGGCCGCCGTCGGACCGCTGCTCGGCGGGTTCATCACGACCTTCCTGTCCTGGCGCGTCGGCTTCCTGCTCGAGGCGGTGATCATCGCGGTCGTGCTCTCCGGGATCGGACTGGTCAAGGACGTGCCGTACACCGGGGAGCGCAGGATCGACCTCGTCGGCTCGGCGATGTCGGTCGTCGGGATGGGCGGTCTCGTGCTGGGGATCCTCGTCTGGCAGGAGGGCGGCGAGTTCGTGCTGGCCCTGCTGCTGCTCGGCGGCGCCGCTCTCGCGGGCCTCGCCTTCTGGCTGCGGCGGCGCAAGAGCCGGGGCAAGGCGGCCCTGCTCGACCCGGACCTCTTCCGCTCGAAGCCCTTCCGGCTCGGCATCTCGGGTCAGATGATGCAGCAGATCTCCTTGGGCGGCACGATGATCGCGCTCCCGATCTACCTGCAGATGGTGCTCGAGTACAACGCCCTGGAGTCGGGGTTGTCGATCGCCCCGTTGTCGCTGAGCATGTTCGCCGTCGCCATGCTGGCCGGCAAGCGTGCCGCCGACCGGCGCCCGGCCGGGATCATCCGCGTCGGCTTCGTGCTGCTCCTGCTGGGGATGCTGGCGGTGGTGCCGATCGTGCCGCGTGCGACATCGGGGTGGGCGCTGACACTCCCCCTCCTGGTCGCCGGGTCGGGGCTCGGGCTGCTCGTCTCCCAGCTGAACAACTACACCCTCGCGCCGATCACCGAGGAGCGTGTCAGCGAGGCGGCCGGCGTGAACTCGGCGGGCGGGTCCTTCGGCCTGTCGTTCGGGCTCGCGTTCGCCGGCGCGATCATGCTCGCGACCCTGTCGTTCACGTTCACGAACCTGGCGGAGTCGAGCACCGTCCTGCCACCGGAGCACCAGCAGCAGGTCGCCGCGACTCTCGAGGAGGACGCCGAGGTCATGAGCAACACCGCCCTCCAGCAGCAGATCGCCGGCCAGCCACCGGAGATCCAGGCCGAGATCATCCGGATCAACACCGAGGCGAGGCCACGAGCGCTGCAGGTGGCGATGCTCGTGCCGATCCTCGCCGCGCTGTTCGGGCTGGTCACCTCGTTCCGGATGCTCCGCCTGCCCGATCCGAAGGCGTCCAGCTCGGCTGAGGGAACCCTGCTCGGCTGAGGGGCGGCCGGCACTCGTGGCCGCGACCGGGGGCCGCAGGCCGGGTCGGTCGCCGGCTTGCGGCCCGCCACCCACCCGGACTGCGGCCCCAGGCGTGCCGTGGCCCCCTCAGGGGGCGACCTGCTCCTGCCCGAACGCGCCCATGAAGCTCACGGAGTAGTGGCCGTACGTGGCCGGCACGATGAACGGGGCCACCTGGCCGTCCGGCGAGCCGGCGATGAGGATGTAGCGGTTGTTCGGGTCCTTCGGCGTCGTCGGCGAGGGCGGCGTGGCCGACTCGAAGACCTGCCAGCTCGGGTCGTAGGACTCGTGGCCGGCGCCGGCGCCACCACCGCCGGCGCCCGCGTGCCCACACTCGGCGATCTGGGCGTTGCCGGTCCCCCACGTCTTCGTGGCGTCGCCCGGCATGAGGGCGATCCAGCCCCAGATGCCTCCCAGCCCGAAGATGTTCTGGCAGGGCGCGCCCGGCTTCGTGCAGTTGAGCGAGAGCTCGACCTGGTAGGCGGCTCCGCTGTAGTCGCTGGCCGCTCTCGCCGAGCCGGCACCGAGGACGCTCGAGGCGCCCGCGAGCCCCAGCGCGACCAGGGTTGCCGTGACGTGACGTCTGGTGAGCCCGTGTCCGATCATGGACGGTCCTTCCGCACACGGGTCGGCGCGAGGCCGACCCCTCGGGCCTGCACAGGGCCTCCGAGTCGCAGGCTGCCTGCCACCGTAGGTCTGCACGTGCATCGGGCGGACGAGATCGCTTGGACTGGCAGGTAGTTCGCAGGTGCAGACCGGTTTGGGGCGGATCGAGGCCTTCCTCCCCCAGCCACTTCCCAAGGTGGGGGACCGACCGGGCGGAGGTGGACTCAGCCGGCAGTGAGGGCACGCAGGTCGGCGACGACGTCGCGCAGGTGCCGGGCGAGGCCGCGCGTCGCGTCGAGGACCCAGCGCTCGAAGCCGGCGCGGAAGACCGTGACCGCCAGCTCGGCTGCGAGACCGGCGGCAGGCTCCGGCACGCCTCGGTCCCGAAGTGCTTGCGCCACAGCCGAACCCATGGATGCCAGCTTCAGCAGCTCACGCTCCTGGAGGCTGGTGTTGGCCGCGACGACCGCCGCCCGCCGGCGCGCGAAGTCGCCGCGCTCCTCGAGCACCGGGGCCGCCGCGAGCATGCCGGCGACGGCCGCGTCGACGGGTCCGACCGCCGGGTCGGCGGCCGCGACGGCGTCGAGGATCGCGCCGAGCAGTCGGTCGGAGCCGTCGAAGAGCACCTCGCGCTTGTCGGCGAAGTGGCGGAAGAAGGTGCGCTCGGTGACACCGGCGCGCGCCGCGAGGTCGGCGACCGTCGTCTGCTCGTAACCGACCTCGGCGTAGAGCTCGAGCGCGGCACGGGTGAGGCGCCCGCGCGCATCCGGCTCCCATCGACCCATGGCCGGAGTCTACTGATGACAGTCACTGACATGTGGTGTTACCGTCGATGTCAGCGACTGACATCACGTCGTCCACCGAACCCCAAGGAGAACCCCCATGCGCGTCTTCGTCACCGGAGCCTCGGGCTGGATCGGCTCGGCCGTCGTCGGCGAGCTGCTCGAGGCGGGTCACGAGGTCGACGGCCTCGCCCGCAGCGACGCCTCGGCATCCGCCCTCGAGCAGCGCGGCGTCCGGGTCGTGCGCGGCGACCTCGACGACCTCGCCTCGATCCGCAGCGGCGCCGACCAGGCCGACGCCGTCGTCCACCTCGGCTTCAAGCACGACTTCACCGACTACGAGGCCTCCGGGCGGACCGAGCGCGCCGTCGTCGCGGCCCTCGGCGACGTGCTCGCCGGCTCGGGTCGCGCCCTGCTGCTCGCCTCCGGCGTCGCCCTGAGCCCGGGCCGGGTGCTCACCGAGGCCGACGCCGCGCCGGGCGGGGCCGACCTGCCCCGCGGCGGCAGCGAAGAGCTCGCGATCTCCTTCGCCGGCCGCGGTCTCCGGCCCGTGGCCCTGCGCTTCTCCCCCACCGTCCACGGCTCCGGCGACCACGGCTTCACCGCGCGCCTCGCCCAGGTCGCGGCCGAGACGGGCGTGGCCGCCTACGTCGGCGACGGGTCGAACCGCTGGCCGGCCGTGCACCGTTCCGACGCGGCCCGCCTCGTGCGCCTGGCGCTCGAGGACGCGTCAGGTCCCTCGGTGGTCCACGCCGTCGCCGAGGAGGGCGTCACCGCTCGCGACATCGCCGAGGCCCTCGGGCGGGGCCTCGGTGTGCCGACGGTCTCGGTCGACCCCGCGGCAGCGATGGAGCACTTCGGCTGGATCGGGCGCTTCTTCGCTCTCGACCTGCCGGCCTCGAGCGAGCAGACCCGCAGCCGGCTCGGCTGGGAGCCGACCGGTCCGACGCTGCTCGAGGACCTCGACGCCGGCCACTACACGCGCGGCCTCGCGGTCGCCCGCGCCTGAGCGGGCCGACGACCGACGCGTCGGGCTCAGGCCCCGACGAGGTCGCCGTCGACGCGGATGAGGTGCGGCTCGCCCTCGACGCTGACCCGGACACGCGAGCCGACGCTCGGCGTGCGGCCACCGAACGTGCGGGCCGACAGGAGCGTGGACGCGCCGGACGCGTCGTCGAGGCGCAGCTCGACCAGTGCGTCGTGGCCGTAGAAGGCGCACCGGGTGACCTCGGCGAGCGCCCCACCGGGCCCGGCGGCGCCGGTCTCGTCGAGGCGCAGCTGCTCGGGCCGGATCAGCACTTCGCAGGCCCCGGTGCCGCGGGCGGAGGCGACCGGGAGCGTCCCGAGCGCGCACGTCACGGCGCCGTCGCGCAGCTGTCCGGCGAGGAAGCACGCCTCACCGAGCGACACGGCCGAGCGGCGGTCGGACGGGGCCCGGTAGACCTCGGCGGGCGCGCCCACCTGGGTGAACCGACCCTCGTGCATGATCGCGACCTGGTCGGCGAACGACAGTGCCTCGGCCTGGTCGTGGGTCACGAGCACGACCGTGGCCTGCTCGTGCGCGAGGGCGGTGGCGACGGCGTCACGCGTGGCGACGCGCAGCTCGGGGTCGAGCGCCGAGAACGGCTCGTCGAGCAGGACGATGCGGGGGCGCCGGGCCAGGGCCCGGGCGAGCGCGACGCGCTGCTGCTGGCCGCCGGAGAGCTGGTCGGGGCGACGCGAGGCGAAGTCGCCGGGCAGCCCGACGAGCTCGAGCAGCTCGGCCACGCGCGCCCTGGCCCGGCGCTCGCGGCGTGGCAGCCCGTAGGCGATGTTGGCGGCGACGTCGAGGTGCGGGAAGAGGTTGCCCTCCTGGGCGACGTAGCCGAAGCCGCGCCGCTCGGGCGCCACCCAGGCGCCGGGGCCGGCCACGACGTCGTCGCCGAGGCGCACCTGGCCGGCGTCCGGGCGCAGGAAGCCCGCGACGACGCGCAGCAGGGTCGTCTTGCCGCAGCCCGAGGGGCCGAGGACGGCGGTCGTCGTGCCGGAGGGCACCGTGAGATCGATGCCGTGGAGCACCGGCGTGCCCGCGTGCGAGGCGGTGATGCCCGAGAGCTGGAGCGTCTTCACGTCTGGGGTTCCTCGTTCTTGCCGTGGAGCAACAGGTAGGTCAGGGGCGCCGACAGGAGCACGAGCGCGGCGGCGTAGGGCGCGGCGGCGGCGTAGTCGAGCGACGCGCTCGCATCCCAGAATGCCGTGGCGAGCGTCTGCGTGCCGGTGGGTGCGAGAAGAAGGGTGGCCGTGAGCTCGGTGCTGACGGCGATGAACACGAGGGCGAAGCCGGCCATCGTGCCGCGGAGCATGAGCGGCAGCTGGACGCGCACGAACGCCCGGACCGGGTTGTCGCCGAGCGCCCGGGCGGCGTCGCCCAGCTCGGGCGGCACGGCCGCGATGGCCGCGCGGGTGGCCACCATGGCCCGCGGGATGAACAGCACGACGTAGGCGAGCACGAGCACCGTCGTGGTCTGGTAGAGCGGGCGGGCGAAGCCGATCGTCAGGGTGATGAGGGCGAGCGCGACGACGACGCCGGGCAGCGACGCCGCGAGGTAGGTGACGCGCTCGACCGCGACGGCGAACCACGTGCGGTGCCGGGCGATGAGCCACGCCGCCGGCACCGTGGCGACCGTGGTGACCACGGCGGCGGTGAGGGCGAGCGCGAGCGTCGACCACAGCGTCGGTCCGAGGTTGGCCGGCTCCATCGCCTCGTCGGAGCGCAGCAGCCACTTCCCCAGGCTCCACGCCGGGACGCCGACGGCGAGGAGCGTCAGCGCGGCGGCGAACGCCAGCGCGAGCGGCGTCCACCGGCCGAGCGACGCGGGGGCCGCCCGGCGTGCGGTGCCCGACCCGACGCGGGCGTGGCGGGTGCGGCCGCGGGCGAGCAGCTCGACGGTGAGGACGGTGACGGCGAGCGCGATGAGGACGACGGCGAGCACGCTGCCCGAGCGGCTGTCGAAGGCCACCTCGAACTGGTCGAGGATCGCCGTGGTGAAGGTCGGGAAACGCAGCATCTCGAGCGCGCCGTACTCGGCGAGCAGGTGCAGCGCGACGAGCAGGACGCCGCCGAGCAGGGCCGGGCGCATCTGGGCCAGGCCGACCCGCAGGAAGGTGCGCCACGGGCCGAGGCCGAGCGCCCGGGCGGCCTCCTCGAGACCCCGGTCGCCCGAACGCAGCAGCGCGGCGACCGGTAGGAAGACGAACGGGAAGTACGACAGCGTCGTGACGATGACAGCCCCGGCCAGGCCCTCGAGCCCGGGCACGAGGGCCGACCACGCGAAGCTGTTGACGAACGCCGGCACCGCGAGCGGTGCGACGAAGGCGATGCGCCAGAACGAGGCACCCGGCAGCGACGTGCGCTCGACGAGCCACGCGGCGCCGACGCCGAGCACCGTCGACGCGATGCCGGTGAGCGTGACGAGCGCGACGGTGTTGCCGAGCAGCTCTCCGACGCGGGGGCGCCACACGAGCGCGAACGCCTCCCCCGCGCCGGACTCGAACGCCTTGACCACGACGACGACGAGCGGCAGCGCGCACAGCAGCGCGACGACGAGCGCCGCCGCGCGCAGCGGGAGCGAGGCCCGCGCCGACGCCCCACGGGACGCGCCGGTGCCCCGACGCCCCCGCGTGGTGGGGGGCTTCGGGGCGGCGGGTGCCGCGGCCGGGCCGTTGGCGGCCGGCAGCGGGCTCGTCGGGGTCGCGGTCACCTAGAGGAGCCCCGCCTTCGTCATCAGCTCGATGACCTTCGGGCCGTTGAGCGTGAACGGGTCGATCTTCGGTGCCTGGAGGGAGTCGAGCGGCGGCAGCGCGGGGTCGGAGGCGACCCCCGTGCCGACGGCGTACTCCTTGGCGTCGGTCGTGCCGAGGACCTTCTGGCCCTCCTTGCTCGTGACGAACGCGAGGAACTTCTGGGCGTCGGCCGCGTGCTTGCTGCTCTTGAGGACGCCGCCGCCGGAGAGGCTGACGAAGGCGCCGGGGTCCTCGTTCTTGAAGTAGTGCAGCTTGGTGTTGCCGCTGCTCTCCTTGTCGAGGGCCTGGTCGCGGTACCAGTAGTAGTGGTAGATGACGCCCATGGCCGACTGGCCGGAGTTGACGGCCTTCATCGTCGCGATGTTGTTCTGGTAGATCTTCGCGCCCGACTTGAGGCCGGCGAGCCACTCGGAGGTCTTGGCCTCACCCTGCGTCGCGAGAACCGCCGACACGATGGCCTGGAAGTCGGCGCCGCCGGCGGCCGCGCCCCACTTTCCGTTGAACTCGGGCTTGGTGAGGTCCATGAGCGAGGCCGGCAGCTGCGACTCGGAGATCTTGCTCGGGTTGTAGACGAGCACGGTCGAGCGAGCGGCGATGCCGACCCAGTCCTTCGACGACGGCACGTACTGCGGCCCGACCTGGCCGAGCGTCGCGGCCTCGACGGGGGCGAGCAGGCCGGCCTTCTGGACGGTCGTCATGGCTGGGGAGTTCTCGGTGAGGAAGACGTCGGCGGGCGAGCTCGCGCCCTCCTGGACGATCTGGGAGCCCATCGAGGAGTCGTTGCCGTAGCGCACCTGCACCTGGATGCCGGTCTTGTCCTGGAACTCCTTGCCCCACTCCTCGGTGAGGTTCTTGTGCTGCGCGCTGTAGATCGTCAGCTTGGCGGAGTCGAGGTCGCCGGTGGCCTCGAGGCTGCTGCCGCACGCCGACAGCGCGACGGTGGCAGCGGCCGCGGTGGCGGCGAGGAGAACGGTACGGCGGCGCGTCACGAAGGGCTCCTGGTTCTGCGTCTGGGGGCACGGGGCGTACGGGTGGACCTGCGGGAGAGCCAGGACGAATTAGGACAGGTTTGCCTGACGTAATGCAGGTTAGCCGACCCTTCCCTCGGGTCCGAATCGACCCCCTGCATTTGCCTTAGGTATGCCTAACCTTATTGACTGTGCCGCGTGACCGCGACCGCCCTCCCCCTCCGCCCGGCAGCCGAGCTGCCGTGGGTGTCGCGCCTGCACGAGCACGGGACGCGCACGGCCCTGCACACCGACGCCGGCCCGGTCGGCTATGCCGAGCTCGCCCGACGCGTCGAGGACCTCGCGGAGCGGCTCGCCGGCCCGCGCCGGCTCGTCCTCGTCGAGGGCCGCAGCACGCTCGAGGCCGTCGTGGCGCACCTCGCGGCGCTCCAGGCCGGGCACGTCGTGCTCCTCACGACCCCGGGCGAGGCGGCCCAGCGCCTGGCCGCCGCCTACGACCCCGACGTGGTCCTCGACGCGTCCGGTGGTCTCGAGGTGCTCCGCGACGAGTCGGCGCACGACCTGCACCCCGACCTCGCACTGCTGCTCAGCACGAGCGGCTCGACCGGCTCGGCCAAGCTCGTGCGGCTCTCGTACGACAACCTCGACGCCAACACCGCCCAGATCGACGCCGCGCTCGGCGTGCGGCCTGACGACTGCGCGGCCCTGACCCTGCCGCTGACCTACTGCTACGGCCTGTCCGTCCTCACGACCCACCTCGCCCGCGGCGCGGCCGTGCTGCTCACCGACCGGTCGGTCGTCGACGAGTGCTTCTGGACGCGGTTCCGCGAGGTCGGCGCCACGACCTTCCCGGGCGTGCCCCACACCTTCGAGCTGCTCGAGCGAAGCGGCTTCGCCGGGCGCGACCTGCCGACGCTCCGGTACGTCACCCAGGCCGGCGGTCGCATGGACCCCGCCCGCGTCCGTCGGTTCGCCGAGCTCGGGCAGGAGCACGGCTTCGACCTCGTCGTCATGTACGGCCAGTGCGAGGCCACGGCCCGGATGACCTACCTGCCTGCCGACCTCGCCGTCGACCACCCCGACACCGTGGGCCTGCCGGTCCCCGGCGCGTCGGTCGAGGTGGAGGACGGCGAGATCGTCTTCCGCGGGCCCAACGTCATGCTCGGCTACGCCCACGGGCCGGCCGACCTCGCGCTGGGCCGCACCGTCGACGCGCTGCGCACCGGCGACCTCGGCGAGGTGACACCGGAGGGCCTGGTGCGCGTCACGGGCCGCCGCGCGCGGTTCGTCAAGGTGCTCGGCCACCGCGTCGACCTCGACGCCCTCGAGGGCCGGCTGCGCGAGGAGGGCCACGACGTGCGGTGCGCCGGCCGCGACGGCCTCGTCGCCGTGGCCGCCTCTGGCGCCATGGCTGCACCTGCACGGGAGACTCTGCGGCGCAAGGCGATCCGCGCATGCGGCGTCCCGCGCGAGGCGCTTCGTGTGGTGCCCGTGACCGACCAGCCGGTGCTCGCGTCGGGCAAGCCGGACTACCCGACGGTGCTCGCCCTCGCGTGCGACGACTGCCCGGCCCGGGCCGAGGCCACCCCCTCCACCTCGGCCGACGCGCCCGAGCGGGCCGTCGCCGACCTGTACGCCGGGCTGCTGCAGCGGGAGGTCGCCGACGACGCGACCTTCGTGTCGCTCGGCGGTGACTCGCTCTCCTACGTCGAGGTGTCGATCCGCCTCGAGCAGCTGCTCGGCCACCTGCCCGGGAGCTGGCACGTGACGCCGGTCGCCGACCTCGAGCTGATGCGCGACACGACGACCGAGACGTCGACCCGAGCCGCCCACCCCGACGCCGCCTCCTCCTCACACGCGTCGACCCGCCTGTGGCACAAGGCGACCCGCGCCACCGCGGAGCGAGTCAGGTGGCGCACCGTCGAGACGGGGGTCTGGCTCCGCGCCCTCGCCATCGTCCTCATCGTCGGCACGCACGCCGACCTCTTCGCCTTGCAGGGCACTGCCAACGCGCTGCTCGTCGTCGCCGGCTACCAGCTGGCCCGCTTCCAGCTGGCCGGCCCCGACCGCCGCCGCCGGGTCCGCCGCGTGCTCGGCGCCGCGGTCCGCATCGCCGTGCCGGCGCTCGTCGTCATCGTGACCGCCCACGTGCTCGTCGGCGACTACGAGACGCGCAACCTGTTCCTCGCCAACTGGGTTTTCGGGCAGGAACGGCTCGGGCCGCCGTGGCGGTTCTGGTTCGTCGAGGCCATGGTCGTGGCCCTCGTCGCGGTCGCCGGGCTCACCGCGTCGCAGCGGGTGGCCGCGCTCGACCGGCGCCACCCGTTCGGGCTGCCGCTCGCGCTGGCCGCCGCGACGTTCGTCCTCTTCCGCCTGCCGGTGCTGCCCCTGCCCGTGCCGCGGATGCACGGCTCGGCCCTCGTCGTGCTGCACCTGTTCCTGCTCGGCTGGGCCCTCGCGCGGGCCGCGACCCCGGCGCAGCGGCGCCTCGCCACCCTCGTCGCGGTCGCGATGATCGGGACGTTCTCGTTCAACCCCGCCCGCGACGGCCTGACCGCCGCCTTCGTCCTCCTGCTGCTGTGGCGCCCGGTGACCCGCGTGCCGGCCCGGCTCGTGCCCGTCGTGCAGGTGCTCGCCTCGGCCTCGCTCTACGTGTACGTCGTGCACTGGCAGGCCCTCGAGCTGCTCTGGGGCCACCCGGTGCCGGCGTTCGTCGGCTCGATGGCGCTCGGGCTGGCCTACTGGTGGGTGTGGACGCGTCCGGTCACCGCGGCGTGGCGGCGCGCGGTCGCCGCCGTCCGGCGCCCCCGCCCCGAGGTCAGGCCACGGGCAGCAGCAGGGTGACGCTCGTGCCGCGGCCGAGCTCGGACTCCACCTCGAGCCGGCCGCCGTGGCGCTCCACCACCCGGTGCGCGATCGACAGGCCCAGGCCCGTGCCCGGCACCTTGAGACCCTCGGGGTTGGTGCCGCGGAAGAACTCGGTGAAGAGCCGCTCCTGGTCGTCGACCGAGATGCCGATGCCGTCGTCGACGCACGTCAGCGCCAGACCCTCGCCGCGCCGCTCGAGCGAGACGCTGACCGCGCCGCCCGCCGGCGTGAACTTCACGGCGTTGCTCACGAGGTTCTGCACGACGCGCTCGAGGTCGTCGGCGCTGCCCCGCACCGACGGCACGCCGGCCGGCCCGTCGAAGGTGAGCCCGACCTCCTGCCCGTCGGCCCGCGGCCGGAACATGTCGACGACGTCACGGGTCAGCTCGCCGAGGTCGACGTCGGTGAAGGGCATGGCCCGGTCGGGGTCGCTGACCCGCGACAGGGTGAGCAGGTCGTCGACGAGCAGCTGGAGCCGTTCGGTGTTGCGCCCGATGACCCCGAGCGACCAGGCGAGGTTGTCGGGGTCGCTGCGGAGCAGCTCGACGTGGCCGACGATCGAGGCGAGCGGGTTCTTCAGCTCGTGCGAGACGGTCGAGAACAGCTGCGTGCGGCTGCGGTCGGCCTCGCGCAGCTCGTCGGCGACGCGCCGCTCGGCCGCGTAGAGCCGGGCGTTGCGCACGGCCCGCCCGAGGTCGCGGGCCATCTCGAGCGCGGCCTGGGTCTCGGCGTCGGTCCACGACGCGTCGCCGGCGCTGCGCACGGCAGCGAGGTAGCCGTAGCAGACCGAGCCCGAGCCGATCGGCGCGAGCAGCAGCGAGCCGGCAGCGGCCGCCGCGAGGAACTCCGAGGCGAGCGCGACGTCGGCCGCCGACCACTCGCGGGCCGGCTCGCACCGGCCCGGGCGGGCCACGGCCACCACGCCCTCGGCCCAGAGCCGGGCGCTGAGCCGGTGGGCGAGGTCGATGAGCGAGGGGGCCACGACGGCCTCACCGCTGCGGGCCGACACGCTCTCCCGCTCGTCGTCGCCCTGGACCCCGAAGATGCGCAGCCAGAGCGTCTCGGAGGCGAGGCCGGCCGCGATCCGGGGCGCGGCGACGTCGACCACCTGGGCCGGCTCGAGGTCGTCCTGGGCGATGCGGGCCACCGAGCTCACCGCTTCGCCCAGGCGCACGCGCTCGGTCAGGGCGTGGCGCTGGCGGGCCGCCTGGATGGCGATGGAGGTCTGGTTGGCGAACAGCTCGAGCACGGCGCGCTGGGTCTCGTCGGGGCGCCGGCCGCTCAGCGGCAGGTCGACCGACAGGTGGCCGAGGAGGTCGCCCACACCGTCGAGCAGGGGCGCGAACAGGGTGTCCTCCGGGTCCCATGCGTCCGGGTCGTCGGCGTCGGGGCGCCACTCGGTCGACACCCAACCGTCCTGCGACTCGGCCGGCAGCCGGTCGGCCGGGACGAACCGCAGGCTCCCCCAGCGCTCGGCCACCGCGAACTCGCGGTCGATCGCCGGCCGCGGGGTGTGCCGGCCCATGAGCTGGGCCTTCGCGCTGTCGTCGCCGGCGACGGCCACGACGACGAGGTCGCCCGACGCGTCGTCGACGAGGCTGATCGCCGCCACCGTGAAGCCGACGACGTCGGCGGCACCCTCGACGACCATCTCGAAGAGGCTGCCGAGGTCGTCCTGCGCGCTGACCCTGTTCATCAGCTCGCTGAGATGACGGAGGGCCTTGACCTCCCACGTCTGGTCCTGCACCCGTTCCACGCTGCTCCCCCTGAGCGCTCCCCGCGCTTCCCTGTCCAGCGGCCCCGTTGCCGCTGCTGTTCCTGCTGGCTCCCGTGTCGGCACCTCGGCGAGGTGCCTCCCGGGTGGGCCGTCGCGCGTCACGACGCCGCTCCCACGGGCAGCGCCGGCAGGGTCACCGTGAACGTCGCGCCGGCGCCCGGTGCCGACACGACCTCGATGGTGCCCCCGTGGCCCTCGACGATCGCGCGGACGATGGACAGGCCGAGGCCGGTTCCCTGGATCGCCTGGTCGGTGGCCGTCTTGGACCGGTAGAACCGCCGGAACACCTTCTCGAGGTCGGCCGACGGGATGCCGATGCCGGAGTCGCGCACGACGAGCCGGGCGCACCGGCCGTCGGGCGCGGCCGAGCCGTCGACCCCGTCGGACGCGGTGCGGGCGGGCGCGGCGTGGCCGTTGCCGACCTCGAGCGACACCTCGACGGACCCGCCGTCGGGCGTGAACTTCACGGCGTTGGACAGCAGGTTCATCGTGACCCGCTCGAGCGCGGCCGGGTCGCCCCGCACCCACACCGGCTTGCGGTCGACGTCGATCGACAGGTCGAGGTCGCGGCGTTCGCTCAGCGGCCGCAGGCCGTCCCACGCGTGCGCGACGACGTCGGCGAGGTCGCAGCGACGCAGGTCGAGGTCGAGCTGCCCGGACTCGATGCGCGAGTTGACGAGGAGGTCCTCGATGAGCTCGAGCAGGCGGCGGCCGTTGCGGTCGATGCGCGCCACGAGCTCGCCCTGGCGGCTCGTCAGCTCGCCGGCGGCGCCGTCCTCGAGCATCTCGGTGTAGCCGAGGACGCTCGCGAGCGGGGTGCGCAGCTCGTGGCTGACCGAGGACACGAAGTCGTTCTTCGTCTGGTCGAGGGCGGTCAGCTCCTCGACGACGCGGCGCTCGCGCTCGAGCGCGGCCCGCGACTCCGTGACGTCGACGCCGGTCTTGACGAGGTGGCTGCGGCGACCGAGCTCGTCGGTGAGCCACCGGTTGGACCAGACGATGTTGCGGCGGCGACCCTCGGGGGTGACCCACTCCTGCTCGTCGGTCTCGGGGAAGTCGTGGTCGCGCAGGCCGGCGAACCGGCGCACCAGAGCGTCGCGGCCCTCGGCGATCGGGAAGGTCTGGGCCGCCTCGAGCCCGACGAGCTCGTCCTCGTGCCGGCCGATCCACGACGCCGCGGTGCGGTTGAGCCGGCCGATGCGGCCCTCGGTGTCGACGACGACGATCGCCGTGGCCGCGGTGTCGAGGACGACCGCGGTGAACTGGCCCTCGGTGCGCAGCTCGGCGATGGCCCGGCGCCGCTGCGTCGAGGCGACGGCGAGCGAGAGCGTCGTGATGGCCGCCGTCACGAGGAAGGCCTGGGTGAGCGCGCCGACCGTCTCGGGCCTGACGTCGGCACGGGTGCCGGCGAAGGCGAACGGGCCGCCCCCGGTGCTCGTGCCGTACACCGCGAGGACGCCGACCGTGATGAGCTGCGCGGCCACGGCCCGCAGGCCCTGCCGCGTGGCGGCCCAGGCGAGGGTGGGCAGCGGCAGGAACGCGAGCGGCAGCCCCTGGCCCTGCCGGAACACCCACAGCGTGACCCCGACGACGAGGACCATCTGGGCGACGTCCTCGAGGCCGAAGGCCCGGACCCGGGGCGTCACGACGGCGATGCCGAGCGGGCCGATGACGAGGACCGCCGCGGCGTGCGAGGCGGTGACCGCGTAGGCCGTGGGGAAGAACGTGCTGTGCAGCCCCACCGTGACGACGAGGCCGGCGAGGACCCCGAACGTGAGCGCGCCGGCGAGGGCGGCCGCGAGGAGCCGGAAGAGGTCGTCCATCGAGGCGAGCCGCGGCCTGCGGCCACCGCGCGTCATGAGGCGGTGGACCACGAAGGCCTCGAGGGCGTTGGCCACGCCGAAGGCCGCTGCCACGAGCGGGGGCCGGCCGCCGTAGTAGTTGGCCAGGCCGCTCGCGACGAGGACGCCCGCCACGAACACTGCGGCGCGGCGCCGATCGGGCCCGCTGACGAGCAGGAAGGCGACGGCGAGCCCGGCGGCGGGCCACCACACCGCGACGCTCGAGCCCGGCGGGGCGAACTTGACGGCCGTGGCGCCGAGCACGACGACGCCGAGCAGGACCGCCAGGGCCGTCGCGCCCCAGGCGCGACGGCTCGACAGGAACGTGGTCACCACCGCGTCGCACCGCCCGAGCGCTCGGCGGGGGCACGACCGGAGGACGGTGGTACGCGGAGGTGTCGGTTCGTCTCGCGGGCCACGCCCCATCCTTGCGCACGAGGCTGCGATACCGGGGCAAAACGGACGGAGCGTGCCGCGTGTCGCCCGGTACCCCCGTCGGTGGCCACCGGATCAGGCCGGACGACGCGTCAGGTGCAGGAACCCGCCTGCGGGGTCCTGGCGCGTCAGCACCCTGCGCAGCACCGGTCCGGCGGCCGCGAGGGCGACGTCCTTGCCGACGAACGTCGGGTCGGTGCAGGCCCACTCGCGGCCCTTCCAGCGGATGCTGCAACCGCCGGCGGCGCGGGTGTTGCGCACCCAGTCGGTGCCGCGGCCCCACGGCAGCGCGATGACGAACGCGTCCGGCGTCGTGAGGACGGCGACCGGTACCGCGAACTCGGTGCCGCTGCGGCGACCACGGTGCCGCAGCACCGCCCACAGGGGGAAGAGCCGGTGCCCCGCGGCGCGCACGGCGAAGCGGTTGAACGTCCTGACTCCGGCAGGTGGCTCGGGCACCCGTCCAGCATGCGCCTTTCGTCGCCGCGGCGGGGGCGAGGCCCCCGCCGGATCACGACGCGTCAGCCGAGGTGACCGCGCACCGACGAGTGCCCGCGCAGCAGGTTGCGGGCGATGGTGCGCCGCTGGATCTCGTCGGTGCCCTCGTAGATCCGCAGCAGCCGCAGCTCGCGGTACCAGCGCTCGACCGGCAGCTCGCGGGTGTAGCCCATGCCGCCGTGCATCTGCAGGATGCGGTCGACGATCTCGTTGGCCTTGACGCCGCCGAAGAGCTTGGCCATCGACTGCGACTGCCGCGAGTCGAGGCCACGGTCGACCTGCCAGGCGGCCGTCAGCACGAGCCAGCGAAGGGCCTCGATCTCGACGGCCGAGTCGGCCACCATCCACTGGATCGCCTGGCGGTTCGCGATGGGCTCGCCGAAGGTGACGCGGTTGCGCGCGTGCTCCATGCCCATCTCGACGAGCCGCTCGCAGGACCCGAGGGCGCGGGCGGGCAGCATGTAGCGTCCCTTGCCGATCCAGCGCATCGCCAGCTCGAAGCCCTTCCCCTCCTCGCCGAGGATCGCCGAGTGCGGCACGCGGACGTCGTCGAAGACGAGGGCGGCCGGACCCCACTCGCCCATGGTGTCGATGGGGCGGCTATCCCAGCCGCGGTCCCGGTCGACGAGGAAGCACGTGACGCCGCCGTCGGCGCCCTTCTGCTTGTCCGTCACGGCGAACACCATGACGAAGTCGGCCTCGTGCCCGCCCGTGATGAAGGTCTTCTCCCCCGAGATGACCCACTCGTCGCCCTCGCGGCGCGCACTGGTCCGGATGGCCCGCGCGTCGGAGCCGGCACCCGGTTCGGTGATGGCGAAGCACGACCGACGCGTGCCCTCGATGGTCGGGCGCAGGTAGCGGTCCTGCTGCTCCCGGGTGGCGCTGAAGAGGATGTTGTCGGCCTCACCGGCGAACCGGAAGGGCACGAACGAGCGTCCGAGCTCGATCTCGACGAGCGCCGCCACGACGGCGCCGAGGCCCATCCCGCCGTACTCCTCGGGCGTCTGGATCCCGAAGAACCCGGCGGCTCGCGCCTTGTCCTGCAAGGCCTTCAGCGTGTCGGCGGGCAGGCCGCGCTCGTGGCGGCGCTCGCGCTCGAGCACCTCGGGCTCGAGCGGGAGGATCTCCTTGCGCACGAAGGTGCGGACCCAGTCGCGGATCTCGCGCTCCTCGCCGGTGAGGTCGAAGTCCATGGCGCGTCCTTCCTGTCGATCCGCCGCCCTGCCGGGCGCGCGGGTGGCTCAGTGGGCGTGGCGGCGCAGCTCGGCCTTGGCGAGCGCGTTCTTGTGCACCTCGTCGGGGCCGTCGGCGAAGCGCAGCGTGCGGATGCCGGCGAAGGCGGCGGCCAGCTCGGTGTCCTGGCTCAGGCCGGCCGCGCCGTGTGCCTGGATCGCCTTGTCGAGGATCCACTCGACCGTCTTCGGGGTGGCGATCTTGATGGCCTGGATCTCGGTGTGGGCGCCCTTGTTGCCGACGGTGTCCATGAGCCAGGCCGTCTTGAGCACCAGGAGGCGCAGCTGCTCGATGCGCACGCGCGACTCGGCGATCCAGTCGCGGACGACGCCCTGCTCGGCGAGCGGGCGGCCGAAGGCGACCCGCTCCGAGACCCGTCGGCACATGGCCTCGACGGCGACCTCCGCGAGGCCGATCGAGCGCATGCAGTGGTGGATGCGCCCGGGGCCGAGCCGGGCCTGGGCGATGGCGAAGCCGTCCCCCTCACCCGCGATGAGGTTCGTGGCCGGGACGCGCACGTCGGTGAAGCGCAGCTCGGCGTGACCGCCGTGGTCGTGGTCGTCGTAGCCGAAGACCTCCATGCCGCGCACGACCTCGAGCCCGTGGGTGTCTCGCGGCACGAGGACCATCGACTGCTGCCGGTGCCGCTCTGCCTCGGGGTCGGTCTTGCCCATGACGATGAAGATGCGGCAGTCGGGGTTCATCGCGCCGGTGATCCACCACTTGCGGCCGTTGACGACGTACTCGTCGCCGTCGCGCCGGATCGACAGCTCGATGTTCGTCGCGTCGCTGCTCGCGACGTCGGGCTCGGTCATGGCGAACGCCGAGCGGATCTCGCCGCGCAGGAGGGGCTCGAGCCACTGCGCCTTCTGGGCGTCCGTGCCGAACTGGGCGAGCACCTCCATGTTCCCGGTGTCGGGGGCCGCGCAGTTGAGCACCGCCGGGGCGAGCCGGATGCAGCGGCCGGTGAGCTCGGCGAGCGGCGCGTACTGGAGGTTGGTCAGCCCGGCGCCGTGCTCACCCGGCAGGAAGAGGTTCCACAGCCCCCGCTCGCGCGCCTCGTCGCGCAGCTCACCGAGCACGGGTACCCGGCTCCAGGCCCAGCGGTTGTCGCCCCCGGCCACCTGCGCGTCGAACTCCGGCAGCGCCGGCACGACGCGGTCGGCGAGGAACGTGCGGAGGTCGGCGAGCAGCTGCTCGGTCCGGTCGTCGTGGGCGAAGTCCATCGGGTCCTCCTGGCGGCGGCGGGGGCCGGTTCGGTTGCGGTGCGGCCCGTTCAGGCCCGGTCGAGCGCCCGCAGCCCGGCTGCCACGAGCGGTGCGGTGGCCTCGCCGATGCGCGAGAAGCCCTCGCCGACGGTCTGGCCCTTCGAGTAGCGGTAGTGGATCCCCTCGAGGATCACGGCGAGCTTGAAGTAGGCGAGCCCGAGGTGGAACGAGAGACTCGACAGGTCGCGGCCGCTGCGCTCGCCGTAGCGGGCGAGCAGCTCTGCGCCGGAAGGGAACCCGGGCGCGCGAGAGACGTCGCTGACCGCGTTGCCGCCGACGATCTCCGGCAGGCTCTGGTAGGCCTCGAGGAGTGCGACGTCGGTGAGAGGGTCGCCGAGCGTGGCCATCTCCCAGTCGAGCACGGCCGTGACACCGTCGCGGTCGTCGACGAGGAGGTTGTCGAGCCGGAAGTCGCCGTGCACGACGGCCGGCGCACCGGAGTGGGGCACCGACGCGGCGAGCCGGGCGTGCAGGTCGTCGATGCCGGGCAGCTCGCGGCTGCGGGAGGCGTCGAGCTGCTGCTTCCACCGGCGCACCTGACGCTCGAGGAAGCCCTCGGGCCGGCCGAAGTCGCCGAGCCCGACGGCGTCCGGGTCGACACCGTGCAGGTCGACGAGCGTGTCGATCATCCGCTCGGCGACGGCCCGGGTGCGTTGCGCGCCAAGGACGTCCAGCTGTGCGGCCGACCGGTAGGGCGTGCCGCCGACGTGCTCCATGACGTAGAACGGCGCCCCCAGGACGTCGTCGGTGGCACATACGGCGTAGGTGTCCGGCACCGGCACCGGGGTGTCGCGCAGCGCGGTGATGACCCGGTGCTCGCGCACCATGTCGTGCGCCGTCGCGAGCACGTGGCCGAGCGGCGGACGGCGCACCACTACGGTGCGGACGCCGTCGCCGACGACGTAGGTGAGGTTGGACTTGCCGCCCGCGACGACGCGTCCCGTGAGCGGCCCACTGAGCAGGCCCGGCGCCTCCCGGTCGAGGAACGACCGCAGCGCCTCGAGCGGCAGGCCCGGCGGGTCGGTGGGGTGCGAGGTGTCCGCGGCGGCATCGTCGCCGCGTTCGTGCGGGCCGCGGGCGGCGTCGGTCACGCGTCAGTCCTTCGGGCCGCCGGCCACGTAGACGACCTGGCCGGAGACGAACCCGGCGCCCTCGCTGACGAGGAACGAGGCCGTGGCGGCGATGTCCTCGGGCTGGCCGACGCGGGCGACGGGGATCTCCTTGGCGGCGCCCTCGAGGAACTGCTCGAAGGTGATGCCCATGCGCTCGGCCGTCTGGCGCGTCATGTCGGTGGCGATGAAGCCCGGCGCGATGGCGTTGGCGGTGACACCGAACTTGCCGAGCTCGATGGCGAGGGTCTTGGTGAAGCCCTGCAGGCCGGCCTTGGCGGCCGAGTAGTTGGCCTGGCCGCGGTTGCCGAGGGCCGAGGTCGAGCTGAGGTTGACGATGCGGCCCCACTTGGCGTCGATCATGTGCTTCTGCGCGGCGCGCGTCATGAGGAAGGACCCGCGCAGGTGGACGTTCATGACGGCGTCCCAGTCGTCGGCGGTCATCTTGAAGAGCATGTTGTCGCGGATGATGCCGGCGTTGTTGACGAGCACCATGGGCGCACCGAGCTCGGTGGCGACGCGCTCGACGGCCGCGGCGACCCCGGCCTCGTCGGACACGTCGACGCCGACCGCCAGGCCTCGCCCGCCGGCCGCCGCGATCTCGGACACCACTGCGGCACAAGCGGACTCGTCGAGGTCGAGGACCGCGACGGCGAATCCGTCGGCGGCGAGCCGCCTGGCGACGGCGGCACCGATGCCGCGGGCGGCGCCCGTGACGATGGCGGTGCGCGTGGTGGTGGGCTGCTCGGTCATGCGTTCTCCTGCTTCGGGGTGGGCTGGGCGTTCGGGTCGGACGGGTCTGTCGCCTGCTCGAGCTTCTGCTGGAGCCGGTTCATGCCGGCGAGCCACGCGTCGGGGTGGCTCACGCGCTGCACGTGGTACTCGGCGACCTCGGGGTGCGGCAGCACGAGGAAGCTGCCCGACGCCATCGCCTCCCAGAGCGCGTCGGCCACCTGCTCGGGCGTCACGACGCGCTCGCGGGTCAGCAGCTCGCGCAGCGCCCCGGCGTCGGCGAGCATCCGCGTGTCGACGCCCTGGGGGCAGATGGCGTGCACCGTGACACCGCGGTGCCGGTAGGTGGCGTCGAGCCACTCGGCGAACGCGACGGCGGCGTGCTTGGTCACCGAGTAGGGGGCATCGCCGAGCATCGTCAGCAGCCCGGCGGCCGAGGCGGTCACGACGAACCGGCCCGGCACCCCGGCCTCGAGCCACCGTGGCACGAGCTCGCGCGCCGCCCGCACGTGGGCGAGGACGTTGACGTCGAGCGCGCGGGCCCAGACGGCGTCGGAGGCCTCGAGCCCCAGGCCGGTGCCGATGCCCGCGTTGGCGACGAAGAGGTCGATGCGGCCGAGGTGGCCGAACGCGCCCTCGACGAGGGCGCGGTTGCCGGCATCGGTCGACACGTCGGCGACGAGGGGGCAGGCGGCGACCTCGCGGGCCACCTGCTCGAGGGCGTCGGCGTCGCGGTCGGAGATGACGACGTGCCAGCCCTCGTCGACGAGGCGCTGCGCGATGGCACGGCCGATCCCCCGGGCGGCCCCGGTGACGACTGCGGTGTCGGGCATGACGGCTCCTCGCGACGAACTAAGCGCTTGCTTACCTTGGCCACTCGACGGGGTCCGCGTCAAGTGTCCTGCGCGCCCGGACGTCGCGGGTAGGTTCGGGCCATGGGTGGACGCTCGGGGCTCAGGGCAGGCAGGAGGCGCAGGGCGCGCCGGTTCGGGCTCGTCGCCGGGACCGTCGCCGGAACCGTCGTCGGGACCGTCGTCGCGGCGGGCGCGGCGGTGGCGGTCGCGAGCCGGGTCTCCCCCTGGCCGTCGGTGCTCGTCATCCGGGCCCTCTTCGACGCGGGCGCGCGCCGGGCCGACGCGGCGCTCGCGGCGCACGCCCCGACCGGTCTGACCGAGCTGCGGGACGAGCCCTACCTGGCCGGCGAGCCCGACGCCCGGCTCGACGTCTACCGCCCGGCCGACGCGTCCGGCCCCCTGCCGACCGTCGTGTGGGTGCACGGCGGGGCGTTCGTCTCCGGCAGCAAGGACCTCATCGCGGGCTACCTGAGGGTGCTTGCCGCACAAGGCTTCACGGTCGTCGGCGTCGACTACTCGATCGCCCCGGAGGCCCGCTACCCGACGCCGGTGCGACAGACGGCCGCGGCGCTCGACCACGTGCTACGCGAGGCCGACCGCCTCGGGGTCGACGCGTCGCGGGTCGTACTCGCCGGCGACTCGGCCGGCTCGCACGTGGCGGCGCAGGTCGCCTGCCTGGCGACCGACGCGGACTACGCCGAGGCCGTCGGCCTCCGGACCGCCCTGCCGGCCGACCACCTCCGCGGGCTGCTCCTCTTCTGCGGCGCCTTCGACTTCGACCTCGCCCGCGGGTCGACGCCGCTCGGCTCGTGGCTGGTGCGGACCGCGCTGTGGGCCTACTCCGGGCGGCGCGACGCGAGCGCCGACCCGTCGTTCATGCTCGGGTCGGTGCCGCAGCACGTCGGCCCGGGGTTCCCGCCGGCGTTCGTGTCGGCCGGCAACGCCGACCCGCTCCTGCCCCACTCGCTCGGCCTCGTCGCGACGCTCGAGCGGCTCGGCCTCGACGTCGAGACGCTCTTCTTCCCCGAGGACCACGAGCCGCGCCTGGCCCACGAGTACCAGTTCGACCTCGACGGGGACGCCGGGCGCCTGGCCCTGGAGCGGGCCGTCGCCTTCCTGCGCCGCGTCACCGCCTGACGCGCCACCCCCCCCCGCCCGACGCGGGTGCCCGCGCGCCGCTGGCCGGTGTCGGCGGCGCGGGGCAGGATCGGGGCATGCTCCTGTCCGACGTCGTCGACACCTCGCACGCCGTCGCGGCCACGTCGTCGCGCACCGCCAAGGTCGAGGCCCTCGCCGCCTGCCTGTCCCGCGCCGCGCTCGACGGCCCCGACACCGTCGAGGTGGTGGCCGCGCACCTGTCGGGGGTGCTCCCGCAGCGCCGCATCGGCGTCAGCTGGCGTGGGTTGCGGTCGCTGCCCGACCCCGCCGACGAGCCGACGCTCACGGTCGCCGACGTTCACGCCGCCGCCACCGCCATGGCCGGCCTCGGCGGGTCCGGCTCCGCCGCGAGCCGATCGGCCGCCGTCACCGAGCTCTTCGCCCGCGCCACCGCCGACGAGCAGCGCTGGCTGCGCGGGCTCATCACCGGCGAGACGCGTCAGGGCGCGGGCGACGGCGTCATGCTGCAGGCCGTCGCGAAGGCCGCCGCCGTGCCCGACGCCGCGGTGCGCCGGGCGGTCATGCTCGCCGGGTTCACCGGGCCCGTCGCGCGGGCGGCCCTCGACGGCGGGGTGGGGGCCCTCGAGGCGATCACGCTCGAGGTGGGGCGGCCGTTGCGGCCGATGCTCGCCGGGTCGGCCCCCGACGTCCCGGCGGCCCTCGAGACCCTCGGCGGCGAGGTCGTCGTCGAGACCAAGCTCGACGGCATCCGGCTGCAGGCCCACGTCGACCACCGCTCCACGCCGGGCACCGTGCGCCTCTTCACCCGCACGCTCGAGGAGGTCACCGACCGGATGCCCGAGATCACCGAGGCGCTGTCGGGCCTCGACGTCGACACCGCGGTGCTCGACGGCGAGGTCATCGCGCTCGGCGAGGGCGGGCGACCCCAGCCGTTCCAGGTCACCGGGGCGCGCACCGCGAGCACCGCCGACGTCGAGCGGCTGCGCGCCGAGGTGCCGCTGACGCCGTACTTCTTCGACCTGCTGCACCTCGACGGCCGAGACCTGCTCGACGAGCCGGCCCGCGAGCGCTGGTCGGCGCTCGCTGCCACCGTGCCACCGGCGTGGCTCGTGCCACGCCTCGCGACCGACGACGCCGGCGCCGCGTCGGGCTTCTTCACCGACCTCGTCGCCGCGGGGCACGAGGGCGTCGTCGTCAAGGACCCCGAGCTGCCCTACGCGGCCGGCCGTCGCGGGCCGGGCTGGGTCAAGGTCAAGCCGCGGCACACCCTCGACCTCGTCGTCCTCGCCGTCGAGTGGGGCAGCGGCCGACGCCGTGGCTGGCTGTCCAACATCCACCTCGGGGCCCGCGACGCCGACACCGGCGAGCTCGTCATGCTCGGCAAGACCTTCAAGGGGATGACCGACGAGATGCTCGCGTGGCAGACGCAGCGGTTCCGCGAGCTCGCCGTCGAGGACCCCGACGCGAGCGAGTGGGTCGTGCACCTGCGGCCCGAGCAGGTCGTCGAGATCGCCTTCGACGGCGTCCAGCGCTCGAGCCGCTACCCCGGCGGGATGGCGCTGCGGTTCGCCCGGGTGCTGCGCTACCGCGACGACAAGCGCGTCGAGGAGGTCGACACCGTGCAGACAGTGCGCTCGCTCGCCGGGTGGTGAGGCTGCAGGTCCATGCAGTACGCCCCTCTTTGTGATCTTTTGCGCAGGTTGCGCAGGTAGCCTCGGTGGCGCAGGTGGTCGGGGCCCCCTGCGTCCACGACAGATCCACGGGTGCACGCGGCAGGCCGCGCGGCCCCGTGGCGGCGAAGGGTCCGGCTTCATGCGTTCTCCAGGGGTGGGCCGCCTGCGGCCGACGACGTCCGTCCTCCTCTCGACCGGCCTCGCGGCCGCGCTCGTCCTGGCCCCGAGCGGTGTGGCCGACGCAGCCGGTCAGGCAGCCACAGCGCCCGCAGCCCCACCCACCACGTCGGCCGCCACGTCGGCCAGCACGCCGGCCGCCGCGTCGGTCGCGACGCCGGCCACGGCGCAGCGGGAGGTCTCCTACCGCGGGGTGCACCTGACGGTCCCCGCCGGCTGGCAGGTCGTCGACCTCGACGCCGACCCCACCCGGTGCGTCCGGCTCGACGTCAAGGCGGTGTACGTCGGGCAGCCGGCCGCGCAGCAGGACTGCCCGGCCCACCTCGTCGGCCGCTCCGACACCCTCTGGCTGCACCCGACGACGGCCGGGGACACCCGCTCGACCTCGTCCCGCCAGACGCGCGTCGGTTCGCTGCCCGCCCACACGGCCCGCAACCCCGAGGGGCGCACCAAGCTCGTGCGGTTCGCGACGCCCGGCGTCACCGTCGATGCCGCCTGGGCCGGCGACGAGGCCACCGTCGACGACGTCCTGTCCACGGCGCGCGCGACGAGCACGACCGGGACCACCGGCACGACCGGTACGACGGCCGGGACCACGGCTGGGACCGGCTCCCCTGCCGTCAGCCGGGCTGACGCTCGCCGGTCACTCGCCCCCACCAGCGCAACCGCCACCGCGACGACGAGCGCGACCGCGGCGACCACGGCGACCATGGCGACCACGGCCGGCACGGGAGTCTCGAACGGCTTCCGGGGCATGGGCTTCGACACGTGCGCCGCGCCCGCGCTGACGACGATGCAGAAGTGGTACGCCTCCTCGCCCTACCGGGCCATGGGCATCTACATCGGCGGGTCGATGCGCGCCTGCGGCGACGGCAACCTCTCGGCGTCGTGGGTGAGCCAGGTGGCGGGGATGGGCTGGGGCCTCATGCCGATCTACGTCGACCTGCAGGCCCCGTGCGTCAACCAGCCGGGGTTGGCGAAGATCGACCCGACCAAGGCGGCCGCACAGGGCACCACGGCCGCCGACGACGCCGTCGCCCGCGCCCAGGCCTTCGGGCTCGGCGCAGGGACGCCCGTCTACTACGACATGGAGGCGTACGGCTCCAGCGACCCGACGACGGCCGCGTCCTGCCGCCAGACCGTCCTGACGTTCCTCACCGCCTGGACCACCGAGCTGCACCGCCTCGGCTACAGGTCCGGCGTCTACGGCAGCACGTCCTCCGTCATGGTCGACCTGTCGGACGCCTACGGCACGAGCGGCTTCACCCCGCCGGACGACGTGTGGTTCGCCCGATGGAACGGGCTGCAGACGCTCTCGGACTCCGCCGCCTACCCGGCGTTCAAGGACTCCTACTGGGCGTCCGGCCAGCGGATCCACCAGTACCAGCTCACCACCGAGACCTGGGGTGGGGTCAAGCTCGACATCGACGCGAACTGGGTCGGCGGCCACGTCATCGGCACCCCGGTCCCGGTCGACTACGGCACACGCGTCTACGGGCCCGGCAGCACGTCCTTCGTCTTCACCGGGAGGATGGACTACTGGCACTCGATGGCACCCAAGGGCGTCCGGAGCCGGGCGTACTACACGTACGCCAACGGGTCGCAGGAGTCGAACGGGGCCACCTGGTCGCCGGTGCTGCCCCAGGGCTTCTACTCCGTCAGCGCCTCGGTCCCGGCAGCGACCTCGCCGGCTCGCGCCACCTACACCGTCACCGACGCCAACGGCTCCCGGACGCAGACCCTCGCCCAGCCCGCCGCCGGCGGGACGCTGGCGCTCGGCACGTACTCCGCGGTGTCCGGCCGCTCGGTCAGCGTGCACCTCGGCGACAACGACACGAGCCCGACCCCCAGCCCCACCACCGCGACCGTCGCCGTCGACGCCATGACCTTCCAGCTCGTGGCCACGGCGCCTGCCGCGCCGGGCTCGGTCTCGGCCGTGCCGGGCGACGGGCAGGCGACGGTCCGGTGGGCCGCCGCCACCGACAACGGCAACCCGGTCACGGGCTACACGGTCACGGCGTCCCCGGGCGGCGCGAAGGTCACGACGAACGGGTCGGCACGGTCCGCCGTCGTGCCGGGTCTGACCAACGGCACCGCGTACACGTTCACGGTCACGGCGACGAACGCGGTCGGCACCGGCCCGGCTTCGACGCGCACGCCGGCCGTGACGCCCCTGCCGCACGGCCACCTCGTCCCCGTCGCCCCGGCGCGGCTGCTCGACACCCGCGTCGGCACGACGAGCAACCCCGTGAAGACGGCGCTCGCGCCGAACGCGGCGCTGACGGTGCGGGTGGCCGGCGTGACCGGCTCGCCCGTGCCCGCGGGGGCGCCCGCGGCGGCGGTCAACCTCACGGTCACCTCGCCGAGCGCGGCGGGCTTCCTCAGCGTCGACGCCACGAGCTCGGGGGGCTCGTCGACGACGAACTTCGTCCGCGGCCAGACCGTCGCCAACCTCGTCATCACCCGACTCACCGGCAGCGGCACGATGACGATCGTCAACCACTCCACCGGCACCGTCCAGGTCGTCGCCGACGTCGAGGGCTACCTCAGCGCCGCGGGCACCCTGCGCCAGTGGGTCTCCCCCGCGCCGACGCGCCTGCTCGACACCCGCATCGGCACGACGAGCAACCCCGTGAAGACGGCGCTCGCGCCGAACGCGGCGCTGACGGTGCGGGTGGCCGGCGTCAGCGGGTCCCCCGTGCCCGCCGGGGCCGTCGCGGCGGGGCTCAACCTCACGGTCACGTCGCCGAGGGCCGCAGGGTTCCTCAGCGTCGACGCCACGGCCGGCGGCGGCACGTCGACGACGAACTTCGTCAAGGGCCAGACCGTCGCCAACCTCGTCATCACCCGACTCACCGGCAGCGGCACGATGACGATCGTCAACCACTCGGCGGGCACGGTCCAGGTCGTCGCCGACGTCGAGGGCTACCTCGCGGCGACCGGCACCTCGAACCAGTGGGTGACCACGACGCCGGTGCGACTCGTCGACACCCGCACCGGCACGCCGAGCAACCCCGTGAAGACCGCCCTGGCGGCCAACGCCGCCCTCAAGGTCCGGGTGGCCGGCGTGACCGGCTCGCCCGTTCCGGCCGGCGCCACGGTCGCGGTGCTCAACCTCACCGTCGCCTCGCCGCAGAAGCCGGGCTTCCTCACCGCCGACGCGTCCGCGAACGGCGGCACGTCGACGGCGAACTTCACGACGGGCCAGGTCGTCGCCAACCTCGTCCTGACCCGCCTCGCCGCCGACGGCATGGCGACGATCGTCAACCACTCGGCGGGCACCGTGACCGTCGTCGTCGACGCGCAGGGCTACCTGCACTGACCCACGGCCGGACCCGGACAGGGCGGCGTCGACCGGACAGGCTTCCGGACGGCGTCGCCCTATCTGTTGCCGACGTCACACTCCGTAGGTAAGTTCCGCCCTGACAGCAGAACGCGTGAATTGTTCACATTCCTTCGGAGGCACCATGTCCATGTCAGAGCTGTCCCGCCGTACCGTCCTCGCCGGTGGCCTCGCGGTCGCCGCGGCCGGCACCGTCGCCGGCCAGGCCCGCGCCGCCACCGCCCCCGGGGCGGCTGCCGCCGCCACGGCGGGCGAGGAGGGCTGGATCACCTCGACGCTGAGCCGGATGACCCTCGAGGAGAAGGTCGGCCAGCTGTTCATCCAGAACGTCTACGGCAAGGACGCCACGACCCCCGACCAGCGCAACGTGCCGCTCTACGGCGTCGCGAGCCCGGCCGAGGTCGTGCGCAAGTACCACCTCGGCGGCGTCATCTACTTCGCGTGGACCGACAGCGTGCAGAACCCCGACCAGATCGTCGGCCTCTCCAACGGCCTGCAGAAGGCCGCGCTCGAGCAGTCGACCAAGGCGAAGGTGCCGCTCCAGATCGCCATCGACCAGGAGCAGGGCGTCGTCACCCGCATCGGCCCGCCCGCCACCCAGTTCCCCGGCTCGATGGCCCTCGGGGCCGGTCGCAGCGCCCCCGACGCCCGCACCGCCGCGGCGATCACCGGCCAGGAGCTGCTGGCCATGGGCGTCAACACGAATTTCGCGCCGGTCTGCGACGTCAACGTCAACGCGCTCAACCCGGTCATCGGCACCCGGTCGTTCTCCTCGCACCCCGACCTCGCCGCCGAGCTCGTCGCCGCGCAGGTGGCCGGCTACCAGCGCGACGCCGGGATCTCGTCCTCGGCGAAGCACTTCCCCGGCCACGGTGACACCGCCACCGACAGCCACGTCGCCTTCCCGATCATCACGCACACGCGTGCCCAGTGGGAGAGCATCGACGCCCCGCCGTTCAAGGCCGCGATCCGCGAGGGGATCGACATGATCATGACGGCCCACCTCGCGTTCCCGGCGCTCGACGACTCCGGCGACCCGGCGACGCTGAGCCACCCGATCCTCACCGGCGTGCTGCGCGACGAGCTCGGCTACGACGGCGTCATCGTCACCGACTCCCTCGGCATGCAGGGCGTGCGCGACAAGTACGGCGACGCCGAGGTGCCGGTGCGGGCGCTGCTCGCGGGCGCCGACCAGCTGCTCATGAGCCCCGCCATGGACGAGGCGTACGCCGCCGTCGTCGCGGCCGTGCGCAGCCACCGCATCCACCCGTCCGACCTCGACGCCAAGGTGCGCCGCGTCCTGCGCCTGAAGTACCGCCGCGGTGTCGCCACCCAGCCCTACGCCGACCCGGCGGGCGTCGCCGGGGTCGTGGGCACGCCCGCCCACCTGGCCGCCGCCGACGAGGTCACCGACCGCACCACGACGCTCGTGAAGAACGACGCCGGGGTCCTGCCAGTGGCCGCGGCCGGCAAGAAGGTGCTCGTCACGGGCTACGGCGTCTCCACGACCTCGACCCTCGCCGCGGGCCTGGCCGACAAGGGCGCCACGGTGCAGACCCTCGAGACCGGCACCTCCCCGACCGACGCCAAGGTGGCCTCGGCGGTCGCCGCGGCGGCCGGCAAGGACCTCGTCGTCGTCACGACGATGAAGGCCTGGGACGCCGCGACCACCGATACCCGCGGGGGGCAGCAGAAGCTCGTCCGCCAGCTCATCGCCTCGGGTGTCCCGGTCGTCGTCGTGGCGGTGCGCGACCCCTACGACATCGCCTACGTCACCGAGGCCCAGACCTACCTCGCGACCTACTCCTACAGCCCGGTCGCCATCGAGGCGGCGGCTCGGGTCATCACCGGCGAGGTCGCGCCGACGGCGAAGCTGCCCGTCGACATCCCGGTCAAGGGCGACCCGTCGACGCCGCTCTACCCGTTCGGCCACGGCCTCACCTACTGACGTGCGCACCCTGCCGACCGTCAGGACCCACCGGCCGCGTCGAACCCTCCGGACCCACCGGACCCACCGGACCCTCGGCACCGCGCTGGCGGTGGCGGCCCTCGCCGCCACCGCCCTCGCGGCGGGGCCCGCCCACGCCGGGCCGTCGTCCGACGCGGCCGCCACCACCGCCACCACCACCGCCACCACCGCGGTGCCCCCGGTCACCGCACGCGTCGCCACGTACAACATCCACGCCGGCGCCGGTACCGACAACGTCTACGACCTCGACCGCACCGCCGCCGCGATCCGCGCGCTCGACGCCGATGTCGTCGGTATCGAGGAGGCCGACGTCCACTGGGGCGACCGGTCGCGCTGGGAGGACACCGTCGCCGAGCTCGGGCGACGCCTCGGGATGCGCACGGCCTTCGCCCCGATCTACAGCCTCGACCCGCCCGCTCCCGGGCAGCCGCGGCGCGAGTTCGGTGTCGCCCTGCTGTCCCGGTTCCCGCTCGTGTCGGTCGAGAACCACGACCTGACGCGCCTGTCCACGCAGGACCCGAACCCGGTGCCCGCCCCGGCGCCGGGCTTCCTCGAGGCGGTCGTGCAGGCCGGCGGGGCGCGCACGCACGTGTACGTCACCCACCTCGACTACCGGGGCGACCCGTCGGTGCGCCGCCTGCAGGTGGCCGACACGCTGCGCATCCTCGACGAGGACCCCGCGGGAGCGAGCCAGGTGCTCCTCGGCGACCTCAACGCCGAGGCGTCAGCCCCTGAGCTCGCGCCGCTCTGGACGCGCCTGCGCGACGCCTGGGCCGTGGCCCCGGTCCGCGACGGCGAGCCCGGCCTCAGCTACCCCGCAATCGGCCCGACCAAGCGCATCGACGTCGTGTCGGTCTCCGCCGGCGTCGAGGTGCTCGACGCCTCCACCCAGCACGACCCCGAGCTGGTGCCCGCCAGCGACCACCGCGCCGTCGTCGCCACGGTGCGCCTGCCCGTGCCGTCCCACCTGCCAGAAGGATCGGAGAACTCACGATGACCCGTCTCAACCGCCGCCAGCTGCTCACCGCCGGAGCGCTCGGCGCCATCGCCCTGCCGGCGACCGCCGCGGGCTCCCTTGCAGCACAGCCGTCCTCGACCAACTTCCCGGCCAATCCCGTCACCCCGGGCGCCGACCGCGCCGCCGCGTCGGGATGGTCGGTGCTGAGCGGCCAGAAGGTCGGCGTCATCACCAACCCGACCGGCATCCTGACCAACCTGCGCACCATCGTCGACGAGATGCACGAGTCCGGTGCCGTCGACGTCGTCGGCGTCTTCGGACCGGAGCACGGCTTCCGCGGCACCGCCCAGGCCGGCAGCTCCGAGGGCACCCACACCGACCCGCGCACCGGCATCACCGTCTACGACGCGTACGGCGCCACGGTCACCAAGCTGACCTCGATGTTCCGCACCGCCGGCGTCGAGACCGTCGTCTTCGACATCCAGGACGTCGGCGCCAGGTTCTACACCTACATCTGGACCATGTACACGGCGATGCGCGCGGCCGTCGCGGTCGGGGCGCGGTTCGTCGTGCTCGACCGGCCGAACCCGGTCGGCGGCACCGCCCGCGGCCCGATGATGACGACGGCCTACACCTCGGGCGTCGGGGCCAAGGAGATCGTCCAGGCGCACGGCATGACGGTCGGCGAGCTGGCCCGCTTCTTCGACGCCGAGTTCCTGCCCGCCGACGCCGGCGGCCGCCTGCGCGACCTCACCGTCGTCGAGCTCAAGGGCTGGCGGCGCGACGTGCCGTTCGCCGCCACGGGACTGCCGTGGGTCATGCCGAGCCCGAACATGCCGACGCCCGACACCGCGCTCGTCTACCCGGGCACGTGCCTCTTCGAGGGCACCAACCTCTCGGAGGGGCGCGGCACGACGCGGCCGTTCGAGCTGCTCGGGGCGCCCTTCGTCGACCACCGCTGGGCCGAGCGCGTCGCCGCCCGTGGCCTGCCCGGCGTCGGCGTCCGCGAGGCCTACTTCACCCCGACGTTCAGCAAGCACACCGGCGCCGTCTGCGGCGGCATCCAGCTGCACGTCACCGACGCGTCGGACTTCGACCCGATCCGCACGACCGTCGAGATGCTCGTCGCGCTCAAGGCCCTCTACCCCGACTTCGCCTGGCGCTACGACTCCTACGACCCGCAGCGGCCGTACTGGGTCGACAAGCTGACCGGCTCGCCGCGGCTGCGCACGCAGGTCGACGCCGGCGCCTCGGCGGACGAGGTCGTCGGTGCGTGGCGCGAGGAGCTGGCGGCCTTCGACGCCCGACGCCGCCAGTACCTCATCTACGGCGGTCCGGCGGCCTGACGCAGGCCTCCCGACCATCCCGCCTGCTGCCCACCGGACCACCACCGGACAATCAAGGAGTGACATGCGCCTGCGCACCCTCGTCGCCGCACCCGTCGCCGCCATCGGCGCCGTCGCCCTCGCGAGCACGCTCGTGACCGCGAGCCCGGCCACGGCCGACGACTTCAGCAAGCCCGACCGCGGCTTCGCCCCGCCCAACACCGTCCTGGCCGACGCCACGCCGCAGAGCCTCGGGCTCGACCCGACTCCCATCGCCGAGTCCGTCGCGCAGATCCACGCCCACGAGCAGCCGGACGCGTCGGGGCACCCGCTCTTCGCCGGCGCGGTCGGGATCATGGGCCACGAGGGGAAGATCGTCCAGCGCGACGCGTCGGGCTGGGCCCTGCGCTACGCGAACGCGACCACCGAGCTGCCGCGCGAGCAGTGGGTGCCGATGCGCACCGACACGATCTTCGACCTCGCGTCGGTCTCCAAGCTGTTCACCTCGCTCGCCGTCGTCCAGCTCGTCGAGGAGGGCAAGGTCGCGCTCGAGGAGCCGGTGGCCACCTACCTGCCCGAGTTCGCCGCGAACGGCAAGCAGTCGGTCACGGTGCGCCAGCTGCTGACCCACACCTCGGGCTTCACCTCGTGGCTGCCGCTGTGGAGCAAGTACCCCGACAAGGCCTCGCGGATCAAGGCCGTCATGGACCAGCCGCTGACCAACCCACCGGGCAGCACCTACCTCTACAGCGACCTCAACCTCATCACCCTCGGCGTCATGGTCGAGAAGCTGCGCGGCGCCCCGCTCGACCAGGTCGTCCACGACCGCATCACCGCGCCGCTCGGCATGGAGGACACCGGCTACAACCCGGCCGACAAGGAGCGCACCGCCGCCACCGAGTACCAGTCGGCGCCGCCCCGTGGCCTCGTGTGGGGCTCGGTGCACGACGAGAACGCGTGGTCGCTCGGCGGCGTCGCGGGCCACGCCGGGGTCTTCTCGACCGTCGACGACCTCGCCCGGCTCTCGCAGGCCCTGCTCAACGGCGGCACCTACGAAGGGCACCGCATCCTGTCGCGCAAGAGCGTCGAGTCGCTCATCACGAACTTCAACGGCGACTTCCCGGGCGACGACCACGGCCTCGGCTTCGAGCTGAACCAGCGGTGGTACATGGACGCCCTGTCGGGTCCGCGCACCGCCGGCCACACCGGCTACACCGGCACCTCGATCGTCATCGACTTCACGAGCCGCTCGTTCGCGATCCTCCTGACCAACCGGGTCCACCCGTCCCGCAACTGGGGCTCGGTCAACGGCGCCCGGCGCGAGTGGGCGCACGGGCTCGCGGCGTCGATGGGCATCCGGCCGAAGCACGGCGACACCGCCTGGTTCACCGGGGGCCAGAACGCGACGACCTCGACGCTGACGACCCAGCCGCTGCCCGTCCCGGCGGCGGGGGCCCGCCTCGGCTTCGACCTGTTCCTCGACACCGAGGAGACCGACCTGCTCCACCTCGAACGCTCGACCGACGGCGGCGCCACCTGGACGCCGGTCGCCTTCGAGCTGCGCGACCGCGGCACGACGGTGACGGCCGACGGCGTCGTGTCCGGCTCGGGCACCCGGCGCTGGGTCCAGGCCCGGGCCGACCTGCCGTCGGGCACCCAGCTCGTGCGGTGGCGGCACGTCACCGACGGCGGCTACCTCGGGCGCGGCGTCGCCGTCGACGACATCGAGGTCGCCGGCCCGGGCGGCATCCTGCTCGACGGGGAGAAGACGCCCGGCGCGTTGACCCCCGACGGGTGGGCGCTCCGCGGCCGCGAGACCGTAGCGTAGGCCCATGCCGAGGACCGAGGACCGAGCCGGGGACGGCGCCGCACACCAGCCCGGACGGCCGGCCGGCGCCCCCCTGCTCATCCGCCTGCGGGGCATCCGCCCGTCGCTGTCACCCGCCGAGGACCGCGTCGCCGAGATCGTGCTCGCCGACGCGCGTCGGGCGGCGGGGCTGACGATCAGCGAGCTCGCGAGCGCGGCGAGCACGTCCGAGACGACCGTCCTGCGCTTCTGCCGGCGGCTCGGGCTGCCGGGCTACCCGCAGCTGCGGCTGGCCCTCGCCGAGGAGTCGGCCCAGCCGCGCAGCCTCTCGCGTGGCGACACCGACATCAGCGCGAGCGACACCGTCGACGACATCATCGCCAAGGTGGCCTTCACCGACGCGAGCGCCGTCGAGGAGACGGCCCAGGGCCTGGACCGCGACGCGCTGACGGCGGCCGCCGCTGCCATCGCCCGGGCCGGCCGCGTCGACGTCTACGGCATCGGCGCGTCGGCGATCGTCGGCACCGACCTGCAGCAGAAGCTGCACCGCATCGGCGTTGTCGCCTTCGCCTGGAACGACCCGCACATCGCCCTGACGAGCGCGACGCTGCTGCGCAAGGGCGACGTCGCCGTCGGCATCTCCCACTCGGGCACGACGGCCGAGACGATCGAGGCGCTCGCGGCCGCCCGCTCGAACGGGGCGACGACGGTCGCGATCACCAACTTCCCCGTGTCGCGGCTCGCGGAGGGCGCCGACATCATCCTCGCCACGGCCGCCCGCGAGACGAGCCTGCGCTCGGGCGCGACGGCGAGCCGCATCGCGGCCCTGACGGTCGTCGACTGCCTCTACATCGCGGTGGCCCAGCGCAACCTGCGCAAGGCCCGCAAGGCCGTGGCCGAGACCCGCGAGGCCGTCGCGGGCCACCACCTGCCCGACTGACGCGCGCCCGCGCGGCGGTCGGGCAGGTGGGGCCTCGGCCCCACCGTGACCCGAATGTTACTCATTTACACCATTGACGCTCATGGCGTAGGAAACTAACCTCGCCACCGTGAGCAGCGAGGTGACCGTGGACGCCCCCACCGAGGAGCGCCATCCGGGGACGACGTCCATCGACACCGATTCCTCGCTCGGCGTCCTGCGGGCCCTCAACGCCGAGGACGCCACGGTGCCCGGTGCCGTCGCCGCGGTGCTTCCCGAGCTCGCCCTCCTCGTCGACCGCGCCGTCGACTCGCTGCGCGCCGGCGGGTCGGTCCACTACTTCGGCGCCGGCACCTCCGGCCGCCTCGCCGTCCTCGACGCCGCGGAGCTGCGCCCCACCTTCAACGCTCCCGAGGGCCTCGTCGTGGCCCACCACGCCGGCGGCCCGGCCGCACTGCTGCAGGCCGTCGAGAACGTCGAGGACGACGCCGAGCTCGGCCGCGCGGAGGCGAACGTCCTGCGCCGCGGCGACATCGCCATCGGGCTCACCGCGTCGGGCCGCACGCCCTTCGTCCGCGGTGCGCTCGAGCGGGCCCGCGAGCTCGGGGCCACCACCGCGCTCGTCACCGCCAACCCGCACGCCGAGCTCGCGACCCTCGCCGACCACGTGCTCGCCGCCCGCACCGGGCCCGAGGCGCTCACCGGCTCGACGCGCCTCAAGGCCGGCACCGCCCAAAAGCTCGTCCTCAACTCGTTCTCGACGGCGCTGATGATCCGCCTCGGCCGCACGTGGTCCAACCTCATGGTCGACGTCGTGGCGACCAACGCCAAGCTGCGCGGACGCGTCGTACGCATCCTCCAGGAGGCCACCGGCGCCGACGCGGACGCGGCCCGCCTCGCCCTCGACGCCGCGGGTGGCGAGCTCAAGCCGGCCCTGCTGTCGATGCTCGCGCACGTCGACGCCACCACGGCCCGCGACGCCCTCGAGGACCACGAGGGCTCGGTCGCCCGAGCCCTCGTCTCCCTCACCAGCCCGGCGCCCCACCCCGTGACCACGCAGTGACGACCCCGTGACCCCAGCAGTGACGACGCAGTTGACCGCAGACCCGACGCCCACCACCCCGCCCAGCACCCCGACCAGCAGGGACACCCCGACAGGAGCACCCATGACCCCCGCCCTCCCCCGCACCGGCCCGTCGCGGCACCGCCGCCGCACCGTCCTGGCGCTCGCCGCCCTCTCCGGCGCCCTCCTCGTCGGGGCGTGCTCGCCCTCCTCCAGCGGCTCGGGCTCGGGTGGCGACGACGGCAAGGTGACGCTCACCGTGTGGTCCTGGCGCGTCGAGGACGAGGCCGCCTACAAGAAGATCTTCGCGGCGTACGAGAAGGCCCACCCGGGCGTCACCGTCGACTTCAAGGCGTTCAAGGCCACCGAGTACAACAAGATCCTCGCCACCGGGCTCGCCGGCTCGAACGGCCCGGACGTGCCGCAGGTCCGCTCCTACGGCCAGCTGCAGACGACCGTCGCCAGCAAGTCGCTGCTGCCGCTGGACGGCAAGGTCGACCTCACCGGCTGGGACGCGAACGTCGTCGCGAGCGCCAAGGGCAAGGAGGACGGCAAGACCTACTCCGTCCCGCTCGCCCGCCAGACGGTGCAGATGTTCTACAACCAGGGACTCTTCGACAAGAACGGCCTCAAGGCCCCGACCACGTGGCAGGAGTTCGTCGCCGCCAACGACAAGCTCCTCGCGGCCGGTGTCACGCCGATCGCCGTCGGCGCCAAGGACGACTGGACGCTGCCGATCGTCCACGAGGTGCTCGCGGCGCCCCGCTTCGGCGGCAAGGCCTTCCAGCAGGAGGTCCTGAGCGGCAAGAAGTCCTTCACCGACCCCGACTGGGTGGCTTCGGTCAAGGTCGTCGGCGACCTCGCCAAGTACATGCCCAAGAACGTCACCGGCGTCGCCGCCACCGACGCCCAGACCCTCTTCTCGGCCGAGAAGGCCGCGATGATCCCGGGCGGCTCCTTCGACCTCGGCGTCCTCGAGAAGGCCAACCCGAACGTCAAGATCGGCGTCTTCCAGGTGCCGCCGCCGCCCGGCTCGCCGAGCGGGTCCGCGGCCACGACGGCAGGATGGGCCGATGGCAACTTCGCCGTCTCGGCCAGGTCGAAGCACCCGAACGAGGCCACCGAGCTCGTCAAGTGGATGACCTCCAAGGACTTCGGGCAGATGGTCACCGACGACATCAAGCAGATCTCGGCCGTGCCGGGCGTCAACCCGTCCGACCCGCTGCTCAAGCAGATGAGCGACAACTACACGAACACCGGCTCGCCCTACCTGCTGCTCACCGACTTCCGCTACGGCTCGCCGTCGGGCACCGACGTCTTCGGCAAGGCCCTGCAGGAGCTGCTCCTCGGGTCCAAGGACGCCACGGCCGTCAGCTCCGAGCTCGACTCCGGCGTCAAGACCTGGTTCAAGCCGAGCGCCTGAGCGCCCACCCCGGCCTCCACCTGAACCAGCCCCGCACCACCGTCCGGCCGGCACCCCACCCGCCGGCCGGACGGTACCTCCACCGTCTGGCCCCGCACCACCCGCCGCACCCCGTCCCGACCCCCACGAGGAGGTCCTCATGAGGCGTCGCACCGGACTGCTGTTCCTCACCCCCGCCCTCGCGCTGTTCACCGTCTTCGTGCTCTACCCGATGCTGACGGCGTTCTCCTACGCCTTCTTCGACTGGGAGGGCACGGCGCGCGGCGCCTTCGCCGGCGTCGACAACTTCGTCACGCTCTTCACGCGGGCCCCGTTCACGACCGACCTGCCCCGGGCCCTGCTGCACAACGTGCTCTTCTTCGTCGGCACGATGCTCATCCAGAACACCATCGGGCTCAGCGTCGCCTACCTGCTGCACACGCGTCCGCGCACGCGCCGGATGCTGCAGACGCTGTACGCGATGCCCTACCTCGTGAGCCCGATCGTCATCGGCTACCTCTGGACGCTGCTCCTGTCGCCGACCTTCGGGCCGGTCAACACGCTGCTGACCAACATCGGCCTCGAGTCGTGGGCGCTGCCGTGGCTCGGCGACCCGAAGACCGCCCTCTGGGTCGTCATCCTCGTCAGCGTCTGGCAGTGGATCGGCTTCCCGGTCCTGCTCTACGGCGCCGCCCTCGGTGGCGTCCCGGAGGAGCTGACCGAGGCCGCTCGCGTCGACGGCGCCTCGCACCGCCAGGCCTTCTTCCGCATCACGCTGCCGCTGCTCGTGCCCGCCATCGGCACGGTGTCGGTGCTGACGTTCATCTTCGCGATGGAGGCCTTCGCCCTGCCGTACGCGTTCGGCGGTTCCACCGGAAACCCTGCGGGCGCAACGGACTTCGTGTCACTGCTCTTCTACCGCACCGCCTTCGACTCCGGCGCCACCGACGCGATCGGCAGCTCCTCGGCCCTCGCGACGGTGCTGTTCGTCATCATCTTCGGCGGGGCGTACGCGGCCACTGCCGTGCTCCGCCGGCACGAGCGGAGGATCACCGCATGACCACGGCCGTCGTCACCACCGAGTCGTCCGACGCGCCGGCCCGCGAGTCCCTCCGGCGAACGTCGCCGCGCCCCGGCCGAGGCCGCCCGTCGGGCACCGGCCGCGCCGTCGGCGGCGCGGGAGCGAGCATCCTGCTCTGGGGCTACGCCGCGCTCGCCCTCGTGCCGCTGCTGCTCATGGTGAGCAACTCGTTCCGCTCCAACTCCGACCTCATCACCGACCCCCTCGGCCTGCCCTCCCCGCCGACGACGGCCAGCTACGTCGAGGCGTGGACCACGGGCAACTTCGCGACGTACTTCGGCAACTCACTGGCTGTCACGGTCGGGGCCGTCGTCATCTCGACGGCGGTGTCGACGATGGCGGCCTACGCCCTCGCGCGCGGCCGCTCCCGGGTGTTCCGGTGGTTCGAGTCGCTCTTCCTGTCCGGCCTCATGCTGCCGATCCACCTGGCGATCCTGCCGATCTTCTACCTCTTCGACGGCCTCGGCCTCATCGACTCCCGTTTCGGCCTGTCCCTCATGTACGCGGCGTCAGGCGTGCCGTTCTCGATCTTCGTGCTCACGACGTTCTTCCGGCAGCTGCCCGCCGAGCTCGAGGAGGCGGCGGCGCTCGACGGCGCGAACCAGTGGCAGACCTTCTGGCGGATCATGGTGCCCCTCGTGCGCCCGGCCGTGGCCACCGTGGCGGTGTTCCGGTTCGTGCCGATCTGGAACGACTTCCTCTTCCCGCTCGTGCTCCTGCGCCGCGACGACAAGTACACGCTGCCCGTCGGCCTCACGAGCTTCTTCGGCGAGAACGCGACGAACTACTCCGCCGTCTTCGCCGGCCTCGTCATCACGACGATCCCGCTCATCCTGCTCTTCCTCGTGGCCACGAAGCAGATCGTGGCGGGCTTGACCGCCGGCATGGCGAAGTGATCGGCTCGCCTGCGTGGCGGGTGCGAGCAGGGGTCCTGGCGGTGCCGTGCTGAGGCGCGTCGTGGCCGTCGATGTCGGGGGGTCGGGGCTGCGGCTCACCTGCGTCGACGCGTCGGGGCCCGCGGACGGGCCGCTGACCGTCCGCACGGCCGACGGGGTTCGCTTGGGCGCCAACGGGATCGACGTGCCGGCCCTCGTGGCGTCGGCGCGCTCGCTGCTCCCCGACGCCGACCTGTCCGACGCCGCCGTCGTGTGGTCGATGCGCGGGCTGCTCTTCCTCGCCGACCGCGACGCCGTGCTCGACGCCGTCGCGTCGGGCCTGCGGGCCCGGCACACGGTCGTCGTCAGCGACGCCGTCGCCAACCTCGTCGGTGCCCTCGGCGGCGTCCGACCCGGCGCGGTCGTGGCGGCCGGCACGGGGGCCGTCGCCTTCGGCACCGACTTCGGCACGCGATGGAACCGCGTCGACGGGTGGGGCCACGTGCTCGGCGACGCCGGGTCGGCCGCGTCGGTCGGCCTCGAGGGCCTGCGGGCCGCGCTGCGCGCGCTCGACGGGCTGCCGGGTGGCTCGCCCGAACTGCTCGACGCGGCCACCGAGCTGCTCGGTGACCCCGCCGGGTGGCCGCGCCTCGTCATGACGGGGGCCGACGCCCCCGAACGCCTCGCGTCGGTGGCCCCGCTCGTCACGGCGGCCGCCGGCACCGACGCCGTGGCGGCGCGGGTGTGCGCCGACGCCGGCCGGTCGCTCGCCCAGTCGCTCGTCGCGGCGGCCTCCGGGCTCGCCGACCCGACGCTCGTCGCCTCCGGCGGCCTGCTGAGCGCACCCGAGGTGTCCGGCGCCCTCGACGCGGAGCTCGCGGCGCGCGGTCTGGCGCGCACGCCGGCCCGCGGCGGCGCCCTGCACGGGGCCCTCGCCCTCGGGCGGCTGCTGGCCGCGACGGGGCGCGTCCCCGAGCACCCGGCCTACCTCCTGCAGCGGCCGCGTCAGTTCTCGGGCAGCTGAGGAGGCAGGCCGGGCGGTCGAGCGGCCGGCCGGGAGGGCGGCCGCTCGACCCCCGATGGAGGGTCCTGCGGGCGGGGCAGGTCAGTCGTCGGAGCCGCCGTCGTCGCCGGCGTGGTCGCCGCCGTCGTCCCCGTTGTCGTCACCGTTGTCGTGACCGCTCCGGTGGTCACCGCTGTGCTCTGACGTGACGTCGCCCGAGTCGTGCGAGTCCTCGCCCGAGGTCTGGTCGTTCGCGTCCTCGCCCGAGGTCTGGTCGTTCGCGTCCTCGCCCTGGTCGTCGGCGTCCTCGCCCTGGTCGTCGGACGCGTCGTGGCTGCGGGGCGTGTCGGCGGCCGGCGTGCCGGTGCCGCCGGCGTGGGACACCGCGGCCGCACGGGCCGACCGGTGCGCCGTGCGCGTCTCGACGCCCTTCTTCTTCGCGGCAGCCGCCGTGGCCTGCCCCTTGGCCGCGGCCTCGGGGTGTGCCGGCGCCTCGGAGGTCTCGGTGGCCTCGGGGGTCTCGGTGGCCTCCGGCGTCTCCGATGCCTCGGGAGCCTCGGTCTCCGCCGGCTCGCTCGCCTCGGGCGCCTCGGGCGTCTCGTCGGCGGCCGGGGTCGTCACGACGGCGGGTGGGGGCGCCGGGGTGTCGTCGGAGGCGAAGGCGATGCCGCCTCCGGCCATGGCCGCCGCGATGACGACGCCGCCGACGCCGAGGACGATCTTGCGCTGGACGAGCCGCTGCTTCATGGGTTTCGGTCCTTCCGTGGGTGGAGGCCTGACCGGGGCCGGGTGCGCCCGTACATTGCCGCGCGATCGCCCGGCGTTACGCCCGGTGCGCGTGTAATGTCCGATTCCATCCACCACGCGGACCACCCACGCGGACAGGACATGGACGAGCCACTGCTGCGCGACGCCGTACGACGGGGCCGGTCGGGCGATCCCGACGCGGTGGAGGCCGTGCTGGCCGAGTTCCGGCCCCGCATCCACCGGTACTGCGTCACGCGCCTCGGTGACGAGCTCGCCGAGGACGTCACCCAGGAGGCCTGCCTCGCCCTGGCCCACGCGCTACCCGGCTACGAGGAGCGCGGGGTCCCCTTCAGCAGCTTCGTCTTCGGCATCGCCGCGAACAAGGTGTCGATGGCCCGCCGCACGCTGGCGCGGGCCCGCGAGTTCGCCGGCGTCGTGCCCGACGCGGCGTCGGCCGACCCGACGCCGGAGCAGCGCGCCGTCACCGGCGACGACCTGTCCCGCGCCCTGGCCCCGCTCGGCGGGCTGCCCGAGCGCCAGCGTGAGATCCTCCTGCTCCGCGTCGTCGACGGACTCTCCGCCGACGAGGTGGCCGGCCTGCTCGGCATGACGCCGACGGCCGTGCGGGTGGCCCAGCACCGCGCGCTGCGTGCCCTGCGCCGACGACTCGAGGAGGACGCGTCATGACCCGCCCCGAGCCGTTCGCCGCCGTCCACGCCGACGACCTCCTCCTCGACCGCCTCGCCGAGCGCCGGGCGCCGGAGGCCGGGTCGGGCGACGGCGCCACCGAGGCGCTGCTGCGCCTGGCCCGTGCCGCCGACGACGCGGCCGGCCTCGCCCCGTCGCAGGTCGGCGCCGTGCCCGAGCGCACCCCCGACCCGGGCACCCCGGCCGGCAGCGCGTCAGGCGCCAGGACCTTCGGGCCGACGCCGGCGCCCTTGAGCGCGGGCCGGCGGCATCGTCACGCGGTCATCGCCTCGCGGGTCCTCGTGGCGGCCGCGGCCTGCGTGGCGCTCGGGCTCGTCCCCGCCGCGCACGACACCCGGCCGCCCCTGCCCTCGCCCGTGCTGCCGGCCGCGCCCGTGGCGCTCGTCCGCGCGCAGGCCCTCGTCGCGGAGGCCCAGGGACTCGTCGCGCCGCCCGATGCCGAGCCGACGACCGCGGGCCTCGACCGGGCCGAGTCGCTGCTCGCCCAGGCCGCCGACGTGCTCGACGGGGTGCGCGACCCCGTGGGCGGCACGCTGGGGGTCGACGCCGTGCGCGCCCGACTGGCCGGGGTGGCCGGCGCCCTGGCGGCGGCACGCCACCGGCTCGACTCCCCCGTCGGCGTCGTCGAGACCACCGGAGGTGCCGGCGCCGTCGCCCCGACCACCCCGGGCGCGGCCGACCGGGGCTCGACGCGCCACGGCGGCGCGAGCGGCACCGCCTCGTCCGGCACGAGGCCGGCCGGTTCGGGTTCACGACAGGACGGGCGTGAGGACTCGCGAGACGACGACGGCCGTGAGGACTCCGGGACGGCGGCGGTCCACACGACCACGAGCGGGAGCACGAGTGGCCACGACGCGTCGGAGTCGTCCGGCTCCGGACACCCGTCCGGCAGCGACCACTCCGGCGAAGGCGGTGGGGACGACGACGAGTCCGACGACTCCGGGTCGGGCACCGGCTCCGACGACGGCTCCGGCGACGGCTCTGGGGACGACTCCCACGACGGCTCCGCGGACCGGTCCGACGACGGGTCGGGCACCCGGTCCGACGACGGTTCGCACAGCGGATCCGACTCCGGCGCAACCGGACCCGGTTCGGACGAAGAGGGTCGCGGCTCCGACTGACACCGACCGACGTGCTCGGTGCGATCTCGGTGGCATGAGCCGTCGACGGTCGGTCAGGGCGTCGAGGCAGCGGCGCCCTCGTCGTGCGCACGGGTCGCCCGCGGGGTGGGCTGCGGCGGCCTGCCGTCGAGGGGCAGGCGCACCTCGAAGCGGCAACCCACCGGCGGGCGGGGCCCCTCGACGGACTCGGGCCCGCCGTGGGTCGTCGCGTCGCCGCGGGCGCCGTCGGCACCGACGTTGGCCACGGTCACGGTGCCGCCATAGGCCCCGACCACGGCCGACACGATCGCCAGCCCCAGCCCCGCTCCGGCCGTGCCGGTGGGCGTGCGGGCCGGCGACCCGCGGAAGCCCGCCTCGAACACGCGCGGGAGCACGTCGTCGGCGATGCCGCCACACGCGTCCGACACGGCGAGCACCGCGTCCGGGCCGTCGACGGCGAGGTCGACCCGCACCGTGCTGCCCGGGGCGGTGTGCCGCACGGCGTTGGCGACGAGGTTGTCGACGACCCGGGTGACGTCGCGGGCGTCGAGGTCGGCGGTCGGCGTGCCCGACGTGGTGCCGACCACCGACACCCCGACCCGCGCCGCCACCGGGCGGGCCGCGGCGACGACGTCGGAGACGACGTCCGACAGGTCGACGAGCGCCCGGTCGCGCGCGACGTCGCCGGCGGTGATCCGCGACAGGTCGAGCAGGTCGCCGACCATGGCGTCGAGCCGGGCGATCTCACGGCGCAGCTGGGCGAAGGCCTGCTCCGGGTCGGGGGCCACGCCGTCCTCGAGGGCGTCGGCCAGCGCCCGGATCGCGGCGAGCGGGCTGCGCAGGTCGTGCGAGACCCACGCGACGAGCTCGCGCCGGCGCTCCTCCATCGCCTGGTCGCGCAGCCGGGCCTCCTCGGCGCGCGACATGGCGCGGCCGAGGTGCTGGACGTGCCGGGCGACGGCCCAGCCGGCCGCGACCGCGACGGGGACCGTCGCGAGCAGGCTGATGAGGACGAGCGCCGAGTCGTGCTCGGACAGCAGCATCGCCCGCGAGCCGGCGTAGATGCCGGCGCCGACGGCGAGGACGACGACGAGCGGGGTGGCGAGGGCCGCCGCGACGGCCGCTCGCAGGGTCGGGCGTCGGGTGGCGAAGCGGACGACGAGGACCCCCGCGACCCCCACGACGGTCGCGACCCCGGCGGAGACGAGGACAGCCTGCGCACCCGCCGCGTCCATCACCGGCCTCCCGCCGCATCCGTGGCCGCGGCGTCGCCGGGGAGCCCGGGTGTCGAGGGGGTGACCGGCGAGGCCGGGTCCCACCGGTAGCCGACGCCGAAGACGGTCACGAGGCGCCGCGGCGCGCTCGGGTCGGCCTCGACCTTCTCGCGCACCCGTCGGACGTGGACGGTCACCGTGGACTCGTCGCCGAACTCCCAGCCCCACACCGACCGCATGAGGTCGGTGCGGGTGAAGACGCGTCCCGGGTGCCCGACGAACCAGGCGAGCAGGTCGAACTCGCGCGTGGTCAGGGCCGTCTCGGCGCCGCCGAGGTGCACCCGGCGACCGGCGCCGTCGACGGTGAGGTCGCCGTCGACGAGGACCTCCGCGGGCACCGTCCCGCCCGGGTCGGCGGCGGCCGGGGCGGCCGGGGTGGCGGACGCGTCGGCGGCCCGGGCGCGGCGCAGGATCGACTGCACCCGGAGGACGAGCTCGCGAGGGCTGAAGGGCTTGGTGACGTAGTCGTCGGCGCCGAGCTCGAGCCCGGCGATGCGGTCGTGCTCCTCGCCCCGAGCCGTCAGCATGACCACGGGCAGGTCGGGGTGGAGCCGGCGCACCCGGCGACACACCTCGAGGCCGTCGATCCCGGGGAGCATGACGTCGAGCAGGACGAGGTCGGGGCGTCGGCGCACGACCGACGCGACGGCATCCCGGCCGTCGACGACCACCTCGACGCCCAGACCCGCCCGGTCGAGGTAGGCGGCGACGACGCCGGACACGGTCGTGTCGTCCTCGACGACGAGCACGGTCTCCACGGGCTCAGGATAGGTCGCCGGCGGCCCGGCGCACTGCTGGCGCGACCCCTCGGCGCGGGCACGTCAGCACCTCGTAAGAACGCCGTAACGACGACGTCATGGAGTCGCCGGCGCCCTCGGACTTGAATCGTGGGGAACCCGGTCACCCGACCGGCTCACGAGGAGAAACCATGAAGCACAAGCGAATCCGTCACCTCGCAGCTGTGGCGTCGGCCGTCCTGGCAGGCGGCGCGGCATTGGCCACGGTCGCAGCGGGGCCCGCGTCGGCCGGCGTCTCGGGGCCGGCCTTCTACGTCGACCACGTGCTGTACCGCACCGTGGCGACGCCCACCGACCTGACCGGCACCGGGGCCCCAGAGAGCAGCTTCGACACCATCTACAGCTTCGGCGCCCTCCAGCGCAGCGTGGCCACCTCGGCGCCCGGCTACCGCGACTTCAACGGCGGTCGCTGGGCCGTGCACGCCGTCACCGCGCCCCACGGGTACGCCGCGGCGCTCGCGTCGGGCGACCTCGACGGCAACGGGGTCATCGACGCGACGAACGAGGTCGCCGCAGCGCTGACCGCGGGCGACCTCGTCGACAACGGCGTCGTCAAGCGGTTCGTGTGCACCGTCAACCGGGTTCCGGCCTCCCAGGCCTGAGCGCCGCCAACCACGTCCCCGGGGGATGGATGAGGGCCCGCTCGACGTCGACCGTCGAGCGGGCCCTGCTCCCTCCCAGGCGAACCCGCGTCAGCGCAGCGGGTTGAACGGGCGCAGCTCGTCGGGGGTCGAGCCGGTGACGATCTGCTCCGCGAGCAGGCGACCGGTGACCGGGCCGAGCGTGATGCCCCACATGCCGTGGCCGCCGGCCACGAAGACCTTCGAGCTGCGCGTCGCGCCGATGAGCGGCAGGCCGTCGATGGTGCAGGGGCGCGAGCCGACCCACTCGTCCTGGCGGTGGTCGAGGTCGGCGCCCTTGAGCAGCGGGCGGGCCGACTCGACGATGGCACCGATGCGGCGCTGGTCGAGGGCGGCCTCGGGCTTGCGGAACTCCATCATGCCGGCGACACGGAGGCGGTCACCGACGGGCGTGCACGCAACGCGCGCGGCCGGGAAGTACACCGGCCCGTTGGGCAGGTCCTCGACCTCGACGCTGAAGGAGTAGCCGCGACCGGCCTGCACGACGCGCTTGACGCCGAACTCCTTGGCCAGCTTGCCGAGCCACGCACCGGTGGCGACGACGACGGCGTCGTACTGCTCGGCCTGGCCGAAGTCGTTGGTGACGACGACGCCGGTGGCGGTGTCGGTGATGGACGTGACGGCGCTGCCGGTCACGATCTTGCCGCCGCGGGCGGTCACCGAGTCGGCGAGCGCGGCCACGAACGCGCCGGGGTTGATGAAGCGCTGGCCGTGCAGCACGATCGCGGCGCCGATGTTCTCCGAGAGCGCGGGCTCGACGGCGCGCGCCTCGTCGCCGGAGAGGACGTCGAAGGTGATGTCGCCGCCCGACGCGTGGATGTGCTCGATCTCCTCGAGGAGGGTCTGGCGCTCCTCGGCGGTGCGGTAGGCCGCGGTGAACGACTTGGCCTCGTACGTCTCGGCGTCGACGCCGCCGTCCTTGAGCAGGTCGAAGCTGGCGAGCGACAGGTCGTTGACCGGGACGAGGGCGCCCATGGCCTTCTTCCACGCCGTCATCGTGCTGTGGCGGGTGAAGCCGGTGACGAAGCGCAGGAAGTCGGGGTTGGCGCTCGGCGGCACGTAGACCGGCGAGGTCGGCGATAGCACGGCACGCAGGCCGTACTTGAGGACGGCGGGCTCGGGCAGCGGCGTCGCGATGCCCGGCGTCAGCCACCCGGCGTTGCCCCAGGACGCGCCAGCGGCGACACCCTCGCGGTCGATGACGGTGACCTCGACGCCGCGCTCCTGGAGGAACCAGGCGGTGGCGAGCCCGACCATGCCGGCGCCGACGACGGCGACGCGCTCGGGGGCGGGGTGCGCCGAGGGGACGGACGGGGTTGTGGCTGCGGCCATGGGCTCGACTCCTGGTGGTCGGGGCTGGTGCGCGGGCTCGATCGCTCGACGTGGGGCCGTGCGCGCGTGCGGTGCAGTGGTGCTGGGTGGGCGCCGGTGGGGTGGCGCCCACGACCATGGTCGGGCCGCCCGGGCCAGTGCCCGTGGTGCTCCTCCGCCAGACTTCCGGCCGATCGTTGTGCGCCGGGCACAACCGCCGTGCCACCATGGGGCATGGCCACGACCCGCGGCACCTCGCGCCGCGCCGCCACCCGCACCTCCTCCACGAGCTCGGTCGGGCTGCCCGTCTCGCAGCTCGTCGGCACCATCGGCGGCGGCCTGCTCACGGTCGTCGTCGACGCCGGCGCCGGCACCGTCGACGACGTGACCCTCGCCGAGCCCGGCTCCGGCGTCTTCGGCCAGGCCGGCGACCTGCTGCTCGGCGTCGGCGTCGACCGTCCCGCCGACGCCGCGGCCCTGCTCGAGGGTGCCGCGGGCGTCGACGTCGGGGCCGTGGTGCTGCGCCGTGGCGCGGCCCGCAACCCGCAGGTGCGCGCGGCCGCCCGCCGGCACGGCGTCGCGCTCGTCGAGCTGGCCGACCACGCGTCGTGGGCCCACGTCGTGTGGCTGCTGCGCGGCGTGCTCGACCGGGCGGCGAGCGGACCCGCGGTGCGCGCCGAGGGACCGGTGCTCGACGAGCTGTTCGCCCTGGCTGACGCCTGCGCCGCGCTCGTCGGCGGCCCGATCACCATCGAGGACACCCAGTCCCGCGTCCTCGCCTACTCCTCCGCCCAGGCGGTCGCCGACCCGGCCCGCGTCTCGACGATCGTGGGCCGCCGCGTGCCCGACGAGGTGATCGCCTCGCTCCGCGGCCGCGGCGTCTTCCGGCGTCTGGCGAGATCCGACGAGCCGTTCTTCGTGCCGGCGGGCCGCGACCTCGGGGCGCGGCTCGTCGTGCCGGTCCGTGCCGGCACCGAGTGGCTCGGCTCGATCTGGGCGGTCGTCGACGACGAGCCGCCCGAGGCCGTGCGACGCTCCCTGGCCCAGACCGCGTCGGTCGTGGCGCTGCACCTGCTCCGGCTCCGCTCGCAGGCCGACCTCGCGCGTCGCGTCGCGGCCGACCGGGTGCGCGCCGTGCTCAGCGGCGACAGCCCCGAGGCCGAGGGCTGGCTGCCCCCGCCGCCGTGGCGGGTGGCCGTGCTGGCCGGCGCCCACGAGGCCCCGGCCGACACCGGTACCGGGCCGGAGGCGTCCGGAGGCAGGGCGAGCAGCACGGCCGAGCGAGAGCTCGACGTCTGGGAGTCCGCGGCCCGGCGCCGGTCGTGGCGCCAGCCGCTCCTCGCGATCTTCGACGGTGTCGCGCTCGCCCTCGTCCGCGACGTGCCGGGCGACACGACGCCCGGCACGTGGGAGTGGCTGCTCGGCGTCGTCACCGAGGTCGCGGGCGTCACGCCCACCGCGACCGCGAGTGCCGGCGGACGCGTGTCGCGGGTCGCGCAGCTGGACCGCTCACGGCGCGAAGCCACCGAGGTGCAGCGGCTGCGCGAGGCGGGCCGCGTCACCGGCACGACGGTCACCGTCGAGGACGCCTGGGCCGCGGTGACCAACGCCCGGGCGCTGAGCGGGATCTGGACCGAGGAGCTGCTCGGCCCGGTCGAGTCGCTGCGCCTGCACGACGAGGAGCACGGCACCGCCTACCTGTCCACCGTCGCGGCGTGGCTCGACCACCCCGGTGACCCACGCGCCGCGGCCCGGGCCGTGCACGTGCACCCGAACACGCTGCGCTACCGGATGCAGCGCCTCTCCGACGTCGTCGACCTCGACCTGCACGACCCCGAGACGCGCCTCGCCCTGCGCCTGCAGCTGCGTGCCCTCGGCCACTGACGCGTCGGCGTCGGCACGTCCCCTCCCACGCCCGGTGCGGCGCGGGTGGCCGGGCGCCGCGTTAGCGTGGCGCCGTGCCGACGAGCCAGCCCCACGACGCCGACGCTCCCGACGCCGACGACGCCCCTGACGCCACGGCCCCCGCTGCCGACGAGGCCCGGATGAGCGAGGAGGAGTTCCAGCGCGTCTACGGCCCCCTCGACCCGCTGACGCCGGAGGAGGCCCGTGACCTCCTCGCCGGGATGGACGCCCCGTGGTGGGTGGCCGGCGGCTGGGCGATCGAGGCCTGGACGGGCGTCCACCGCCACCACGAGGACATCGACCTGTCGGTCTTCCGCCGCGACCTGCCCGTCCTGCGCGAGCACCTCGGCGCCCGCTTCCACCTCTGGTCCGCGAGCGACGCCGGCCTGCTGCACCTGGCCGCGGGGCGCGCGATGCCGGAGGACTCGGGGCAGGTGTGGTTCCGCGAGCACGCCCTCGCACCCTGGCGCGGCGAGGTGCTCCTCAACGCCGACCTCGACGGTCGCTGGCAGTCCAAGCGGGACGCCTCCCTCGTCGTCCCGCTCGAGGAGGTCACGTGGGTCCGCGACGGGATCCGCTACCTGCGCCCCGAGCACGTCCTCGTCCACAAGGTGGCCTCGGGCCGGCCCAAGGACGACGCCGACCTCGAGGCCGCCCTCCCGCTGCTCGACGACGCCGCCCGCGATCTGCTCGCCCGGTTCGTCGCCGAGCACGCACCCGACCACCCGTGGCGCGCGCGGCTGGGCTGACGCGTCAGTCGCCCAGCTCGACGGTGCCGTCGGCGCCCACGCGGAAGTTCGGGTTGTGCACGAAGTCCCACCGGAAGCCGTCGGGGTCGGCGACGCAGGCACTCGTGCCGCCCCACTCGCGCAGCGCGGGAGAGGTGACGCTCGTGGCCCCGGCCGCGACGGCGGCGTCATGGAGCCGGGTGACGTCGGACGCGTCGGCGACGTTGTGCCCCAACGACATCGGGGGCGCCTGGGTGCCGTGGCCGACGTCGCCGTACTCGCTCGGCATCGACGTGACGTTCCACAGCGCGAGCAGCTGACCCGGGGCGCACTGGACGAAGGCGATCTCACCCGGAAGGTGCAGGACGAGACGGAAGCCGAGGCCCTCGACGTAGAAGTCGCGCGACGCCTCGACGTCGCGGACCCCGAGGGTGATGGCGCTGATCTGCGGAGTCGTCATCCCTCGACCCTAGGGCGCGCCACCGACGGCACGCCGAGGCCGAGCACCCGACCCGTGCCGCGAGCAGCGCGGGAACGAGTGAGGGAGGGGCACCGTTGGCACCCCTCCCCCGTGTCGTCGACCGGTTCCCCCTGGTTCCGGCGCGTCAGTGCCCACCGCCGAGCAGCTCGCGGACCTCGGACTCGCGGTACCGGCGATGACCGCCGAGCGTGCGGATCGAGGTGAGCTTGCCGGCCTTGGCCCAACGGGTGACCGTCTTCGGGTCAACCCGGAAGAGGGCCGCGACCTAGGCAGGCGTGAGCAGCTTTTCGGTGTCGTGCCGATCCTGAGTCGTCATTGTCATATCCCCACCACCCTGTCGCTAGGTGCAGCGACACGCATGTGCCCCAACCGGGGCTCAGTAAAGCAAGGGTAAAGTCTCGAGCGCCTGAATGGCAGTTAAACCCCGAAAAGTCTCAAATCGACGCGCGAAGCGGGGCGATGGTGTATACCACGCGGGGCACCCCGTCGGGCGGCTCCGGATCCCCTGTTCTCCGAGGCCAGGTCGCATCCTTCCCGTTTCGCAGGCCCGGTGGGGGCTTGGGCACCGGGCACCCGACGTGGCCTGCGTCACGTCACCCTGACGGCCCTGACGGCCCCCGGCCGGCCCTCCGCCCCTGCCGGCAGAGGGCCCGTCACCGGCGGGTGGGGCTCATGTCATCGGCCCGTCATGCCGTCGGCGCGGGGGCGAGGCCGGATCGTTGCCGGATCGTCCGCATCGGGCAGCTGGAATGCGGGGTGGGCGCGGGCACGATTTGCCTCGCTCATGTAGCGTTAGCACCACGCAGACACCACACATCCCGGGGCCGCTACGCGGAAGACGGAGAGCCGAGAGTCTCCCCGCCGAGCGATGCCGCCCCGGCACGACGCATGAGGGGGTCACGCCATGGGGCGCGGCCGAGCCAAAGCCAAGCAGACCAAGGTCGCACGGCAGCTCAAGTACTACACGCCGAACACGGACTTGGGCGCGCTGGAGCGCGAGCTGCACGGCTCGTCTCAGCGGGACGGTGACAACGAGTCACCGGCCCCAGCCAGCGAGAACGAGTACGACGACTACGGGAAGTGGGCGTCGGGCGAGCGTTGAGCTCGTCCCCTCAAGCCTTCTCGACAGGTGCCGGGTGACTCGTCACCCGGCACGTGGTCGTCTCCACCCTGATCACGCGTCCGGGCCCTCGGGCCCGAGTGGTCCGTCGGCCTGAGCCTGCCCTCGGCAGGTGCAGGCTGGCGCTCGTCGGGTCGTCGAGGCTCGTCGCGGGTCCGTCGGGGCGCCGCTCAGCGCGTCGGGTGCGCCCCGACGACCTGCACGGCGCCTCCGTCGACGCCCTTGGCGCCACGGACCACCTCGACGTCGCGCTCCACCATGCCCGTCGAGACCGCCGACTCCTCCGTCGTGACCTCGCCGAGGCGCCAGGCCGTGATGCCCGCTGCCTCGCTCAGCTCGATGGCGCGGTCGGCGTGCGCCTCGGGCAGGACGGCGACGAACCCGACGCCCTGGTTCAGGGTGCGCTCGATGTCGGCCTGCGGCACGCGTCCGAGGTCCTGGACGGTGCGGAACACGGCCGGCGGGGTCCACGTCGAGCGGTCGAGGCGGGCGAAGGTCCCCGCGGGCAGGACGCGCGCCAGGTTGGCCGCGAGCCCGCCGCCGGTGACGTGGCTCAGGGCGTGCATCTCGACGCCGTCGTCGCCGATGATCGACAGCAGCGGCCCGGTGTAGATGCGCGTCGGCTCGAGCAGCTCCTCGCCGAGGGTGCGGCCGAACTCGTCGACGTGCCGGTCGAGCTGCCAGCCGGCGCTCGCGACGACGCGCCGCACGAGGCTGTAGCCGTTGCTGTGCAGGCCGCTGCTCGCGAGCGCCACGACGACATCGCCGTCGGCCACCCGCTGCGGGCCGAGCACGTCGGCGAACTCGACGACGCCGGTGGCCGCGCCCGCGACGTCGTACTCGTCGGGCTCCAGCAGGCCCGGGTGCTCGGCGGTCTCGCCGCCGACGAGGGCCACGCCGGCCTCCTCGCAGGCCCGGGCGATGCCGCCGACGATGGCGGCGATCCGCTCGGGCACGACCTTGCCCGTGGCGATGTAGTCGGTCATGAAGAGCGGCTCGGCCCCGCAGACGACGATGTCGTCGACGACCATGCCGACGAGGTCGAAGCCGATGGTGTCGTGCCGGTCGAGCGCCTGGGCGATCGCGACCTTGGTGCCGACGCCGTCGGTGCTCGTGGCGAGGATCGGGCGGGTCATGCGGGCGATGGCGCTCGCGTCGAACATCCCGGCGAAGCCGCCGAGGCCGCCGACCACCTCGGGTCGGGTCGCGCGACGGACCGACTCCTTCATCAGCTCGATGGCCTTGTCACCCGCCTCGACGTCCACTCCGGCTGAGGCATACGTGATGGGGGCGTCGCTCACGGCCCCCAGCCTACCGGCGCCCGCCCGCACCCCCCCGACCCCGTCCACCCCGCCCCACCCCCCTCTCCCCCGTTCGAGGTATTCCGCGACCACATGCGGTCGGCGAATACCTCGACCCGTGCTTCCACACCCACGTGCTCGTCCTTGGGCTCGTCCACAGCGGCGGAGACGGGGGTTCCTGTCCATCGGGGTGGGCGTCCAAGGTCGAGCACGTGAGAGGACCAGAACGGCGCGCCCTGGCGCAGGACGTGGCTGCGCCGACCGGAGGCATCACGTCAAGAGATGCCCTGCAGGCCGCGGGACTGAACTACGTCGACATCCGGACCGAGATCCGTGCGGGTCGCTGGCGGCGCCACGGACTCCAGAGCGTCGCGCTGCATACGGGTCCCCTCGACGTCGATGCGCGGCGCCGGTGCGCGCTCTGGGAGACGGGCGCCGAGGTCGCGGCACTCGACGGGGTCACCGCGCTCCAGGTCGCTGGCCTGCGCAACTACGTCGACGAGCACGTGCACGTGTCCGTGGTGCACACCGCATCGGTCAAGCGCCTGACGGGGGTTCGCCTGCACAAGGTGATCCGACGGCTCCCGGACGAGCTCGCGGTCTCCGACCTGCCGCGGACGAGACCGGACGTCGCCGCCCTGCGGGCCGCCTCGTGGGCGATGTCGGATCGGCAGGCGGCCCTCGTGCTGCTGATGACGGTGCAGCAGGGGCTGGCGACCCCCCAGCGGATGCTGGAGACCAGCGCTCGGATGCCGGGGCGTCGACGCCGCGCGTTCATCAGACGGATCCTGCTCGACGCGGCTGACGGCGTGCAGTCCCTGGGCGAGCTCGACTTCGCCCGCATGTGCCGCACCGAGGGGCTCCCCGAGCCCAGCAGGCAGCTCGTGCGCCGGGGCCCGCGCGGCCGGATCTACCTGGACGTGCGGTGGGACGCGTCTCGTCTCGTCGTCGAGATCGACGGCGCCCAGCACCGCGAGGGGCTCAACGCCACCGCGGACAACCTGAGCAGGAACGCGGTCACGCTCGGCAATGACCGCGTGCTCCGGATCGACCTCGTGGGTCTGCGGCTCTACCAGGACGAGTACATGCGCCAGGTCCGGCTTGGCCTGTCCCGTTGAGGTGGCCCCGATCGAGGTATTCACCGACCACATACGGTCGCCGATTACCTCGATACGGAAGGGAGGGCGGAGTGCGCGGGGTCAGGGGTGCTGGAGGGCGTTCTCGCCGCCGGCGGAGACGCCGAGGGTGACGCCCTCGACGTCGACCGAACGGTCGTGGCCGGTGCGGACCGTCAGCGGGAGGGTCTCGAGCACGTGCTTGCCGATCTGGCCGTCCTCGGGCAGCTCGATCGGGTACTTCCCGGTGAAGCACGCGGAGCACAGCTGCTCGCGCGGCTGCTGGGTGGCCCCGATCATGCCCTCCTCGGAGATGTACCCGAGCGAGTCGGCGCCGATCGAGGCGCGGATCTCCTCGGTGCCGAGGCCGGTGGCGATGAGCTCGGCGCGCGTCGCGAAGTCGATGCCGTAGAAGCACGGCCACTGCACGGGCGGCGAGGAGATGCGCACGTGCACCTCGGCGGCGCCGGCCTCGCGGAGCATCCGGATCTGGGCGCGCTGGGTGTTGCCGCGCACGATCGAGTCGTCGACGACGACGAGCCGCTTGCCGCGGATCGTGTGCTCGAGCGGGTTGAGCTTGAGCCGGATGCCGAGCTGGCGCAGCGTCTGCGACGGCTGGATGAAGGTGCGCCCGACGTAGGCGTTCTTGACGAAGCCCTGCCCGAACGGGATGCCGGACTCCTGCGAGTAGCCCACGGCCGCAGGCACGCCCGACTCCGGGACGCCGATGACGAGGTCGGCGTCGACGGCGTGCTCGCGGGCCAGGACCCGGCCCATCTCGACGCGGGCCTCGTGCACGACGCGGCCGCGGATGACGGCGTCGGGGCGCGCGAGGTAGACGTACTCGAAGACGCAGCCCTTGGGCTGGGGCTCGGCGAACTTGTGCGATCGCAGGCCGTTCTCGTCGATGGCGATGAGCTCGCCGGGCTCGACCTCGCGGATGACCGAGGCACCGATGGTCTGCAGCGCGGCGGTCTCGGACGCGACGACCCAGCCGCGCTCGAGGCGTCCGAGCGCGAGCGGCCGGACGCCCCACGGGTCGCGGGCGGCGTAGAGCGTCTGCTCGTCCATGAAGACGAAGGAGAAGGCGCCGCGCAGCTTCGGCAGCAGGTCGAGGGCGGCCTGCTCGGGGGTGCGGTCCTCGTCGGCGGCCAGGAGCGTCGTGACGAGGGCGGTGTCGGAGGTGTTGCCGCGGGCGAGCTCGCCGGTGACGCGCGTGCCGCCGAAGTGCTCGTCGACGAGGGCGCGCAGCTCGACGGTGTTGATGAGGTTGCCGTTGTGGGCCAGGGCCAGCGTGCTGTGGCCGGTGCCGCCGAGCGTCGGCTGGGCGTTCTCCCACGTCGACCCGCCGGTCGTGGAGTAGCGCGTGTGGCCGATGGCCAGGTGCCCGCGCAGCGAGCTGAGGGCGGTCTCGTCGAAGACCTGCGAGACGAGCCCCATGTCCTTGTAGACGAGGATCTTCTCGCCGTCGCCGGTGGCGATGCCCGCCGACTCCTGCCCGCGGTGCTGCAGGGCGTACAACCCGAAGTACGTCAGCTTCGCGACGTCCTCTCCCGGGGCCCAGACGCCGAAGACCCCGCAGGCATCCTGCGGGCCCTTCTCGCCGGGGATGAGGTCATGGTTCAGTCGACCGTCGCCGCGTGCCACGGGCCCAGTGTCGCACAGCCGCGAGGGGCCGCCCGACGCGTCCCACCCGGGACGCCCGCCACGGCCCTCCCGGCGCCGACGCGTCCGGCTCAGTCGGCCGGCCGGCCGAGCGGGAGCGAGGCCAGCACCTCGTACCGCGTACGGCGTCCGCGGCCCTCGCCGAGGTGCGACTCGACGAGGACGACCTCGTCGGCCCGCCACGTCGGCCCCTCGTAGGCGTCGAGCGCGCGCAGCCAGCGCGTGGCCTCGGCCGGCCGCGGGAAGCGCCCGAGCGTGACGTGCGGGTGGAAACGGGTGCCGTCAGGAGTGGCCCCGACGCCGTTCGCGGCGCCGCGCGTGGCCCGGGCCAGGGCGCGCAGGTCGCCGTGGAGCACCTCGACGCCGGCCCACAGCACGCGGGCCGCGTAGGGGTTCGGGAAGACGCCGGCCCCGGACAGCCGCAGCACGAGCGGCTCGCGCCGCGACGCGACGGACGCGAGGGCATCGGTGAGGGGGTCGAGGCTGCGGTCGGGCACCGCGCCGAGGAAGGCGAGGGTGACGTGCCACTGGTGCGGGTCGGTCCAGCGCAGCTCGGCCCCGGCCTCGCGGCGGGGTTCGACGTGGGCGGCGAGGTGGTCGAGCGCGTCGTCGGGCGGGACGAGCGCGACGAAGAGCCTCACGGCACCGACGCCTCCGACGTGTCGAGGGCAGCCCCGGACGCCAGCAGCCCCTCGACGTCGGGCACACCCCACGCCGTGAGCGCGGCCCGGGTGTCGGCGCCGACCGGCGAGGGTGGCGTCGTGAGCGCGGCCGGCGTGCGGGAGAACCGCGGAGCCGGCGCGGGCTGCACGACGCCGTGGTGCTCGACGTAGGTGCCGCGCGCGGCGAGGTGCGGATGGGCGGGCGCCTCCGCGTAGGACAGCACCGGCTCGACGCACGCGTCGGTGCCCTCGAACAGCGCGGCCCACGCGTCGCGCGTGCGGGTGCGGAACGTGTCGGCGAGGAGGGTGCGCAGCGCCGGCCACTCGCTCGGGTCGAGGCGGTTCGGGGCGACGTCGGTGAGCCCGAGCAGCTCGAGGAACGTGTCGTAGAAGGCCTGCTCGAGGGGGCCGACGGCCATCCAGCCGGCGTCGCTCGTCTCGTAGACGTCGTAGAACGGGGCGCCGGTGTCGAGGAGGTTGGTGCCGCGGCGGTCGCTCCAGAGACCGGCACCTAGGAGGCCCAGGACGAGTGAGGAGACGTGCGCCGTGCCGTCGACGATCGCGGCGTCGACGACCTGCCCCTTCCCGCTCGTGCGCGCCTCGAGCAGCGCCGCGAGGACGCCGACGACGAGGTAGAGCGCGCCGCCGCCGAAGTCGCCGACGAGGTTGACCGGCACCTGCGGCGGGCCGCCTTGACGGCCGATGGCCCCGAGGGCCCCGGTGATGGCGATGTAGCCGATGTCGTGGCCCGCGGCCTGCGCGAGCGGGCCGTCCTGGCCCCAGCCGGTCATCCGGCCGTAGACGAGCCGCGGGTTGCGCTCGAGGCAGGTGTCGGGGCCGAGGCCGAGCCGCTCGGCGACGCCGGGGCGGTAGCCCTCGACGAGCACGTCGGCCTGCTCGACGAGGTGCAGGGCGGCCGCGAGGCCGTCAGGGTGCTTGAGGTCGAGGGCGACCGAGGGGCGGCCGCGGCGGAGCAGGTCGTGCTCGGGCTCGAGCGGCACCGGCAGCGGCGAGAGCCCCGGGCGGTCGACGCGGACGACGTCGGCGCCGAGGTCGGCCAGGAGCATCGCCGCGAACGGCGACGGGCCGATGCCGGCCAGCTCGACGACGCGGACGCCCGCGAGGGGCCCTCCGCGCGGCGCCGGGCTCACGAGCCGTCGCGGCCCGTGCGGTCGAGCAGGAGCGCGATGATGCCGGCCAGGCCCGCGCCGAGGAACACCCCGAGCGCGCCGAGGAACAGGACCGCGGTGCCGATGTCGTAGGACTTCGTCACGGAGTAGCTGGGGCCGCCCGGCTCGCGCAGGCCGATGAACACGCCGATGACGAGCCCCACGAGGGCCCCGGTGACGAGGAAGCGCTTGAAGTTCGGGGTGCGGGGGACGTCGGGACTCACGGTCACAGCGTAAGCGAGCGCAGCGGCAGCAGGCCGTCGAGGTGGGCCCGCTGGCCGCTGGCGCGCACCCGGGCGGCGTCGACGGCGTCCTCCCACGACAGGTCGCCGACGGCCAGGCGCAGCCACGTGTCGGCGTCGGTCTCGATGACGTTGGGTGGGGTGCCGCGTCGGTGCACGGGCCCCTCGATGCACTGGGCGGCGCCGAACGGCGGCACGCGCACCTCGACGGTGCGGCCCGGGGCGACCGTGGCGAGCTCCTCGAGGGTGTAGCGCACGGCCGTGGCCAGCGTCGACCGGTCGACCGTGAAGTCGGCGGCGCGGCAGGCCTGCAGGGCGGCTCGACCCGCGTCGACCGGGGTGCGTCGGCGAGGCGGCATGGGCGGCAGCCTAGCCCCGCGCACCGACGCCCACCCACGCGCACCGACGCGTCAGCCCGACGCCCGCCCGGACGTGTCCGGACGCGTCAGTGCAGGCGTGTCAGCGCAGGCGCGGGATGACGTCGGCGACGACCGCGTCGAGCACCGACCGGTTGCCACGGTACGGCTCGGTGGCCCGCGGCCAGTGCGTGATGACGTCGGTGAAGCCGAGGTCGGCGGCGCGGCCGACGGCGTCCTCGAACGCGTCGACGCTGCTCAGCGAGAACGTCGGGGCGCTGTCGAGGTTGAGGTAGCGGTCGAGGCTGCCCGGGGCGCGGCCCGACGCCTCGAGCGTCTCCTCGACGACGCGGCAGTGGCCGGCCACGAGGGCCCACCACTCCGCGTCGGTGTCGGCGCTGCCGCCGTAGGTCATCCACGCGTCGCCACGCCGCACGGCGAGCCGGATGGAGCGCGGGCCGTTGGCGGCGATGACGAGCGGGACCCGGTGGCCCTCGGGCAGCCCGCGCACCGGGCCCGGACGCGTCTGGACGTCGCGCGCCGAGTAGAAGCGACCGTCGGCCGACACCCGGTCCTCGCGCAGCAGCCGGTCGAGCAGGTCGGTGAACTCGTGGAACCGGGCGACGCGCTCCTTGAGCGGGAGGTCGTCGCCGGTGATGCGCGAGTCGAGGTCGCCGCCCGTGCCGATGCCGAGCAGGAACCGGCCGCCGGAGATGTCGTCGAGGGCCAGGACCTCGCGCATGAACTGGACCGGGTGGTGGTTGTTCGGCGAGGACACGAAGGTGCCGAGGCGGGCGTTCGAGGTGACCGCGGCCGCCGCGGCGAGGGTCGGCACGGCGGCGAACCACGGCGACTCGGGCAGGCCGCCCCACGTGATGTGGTCGAAGGTCCAGAGGTGGTCGAAGCCCATCGCGTCGGCCTCGCGCCACATCGGCTCGGCGACGGACCAGGCGTGCTCGGGCAGGATCGCGAGACCGAAGCGCATGCCCCGACGGTAGTACCGAACGGCGGCGTCCCCGAACCGTTGTCGCTGTCGGCGCCGGGTCGTAGCGTCGGGAGGACCACCCGGAGCGCACCGGGTGGCCGACGCGCCGCGAAGGAGCCGCCATGTCCAACCTCGTCGTCCACTTCGAGATCCACGGCTCGGACCCCGCGGTCCTCGCCGACTTCTACGGCCGGCTGCTCGGCTGGTCCTTCCAGCAGTTCGGCGACATGCCGTACTGGTCCATCGACACCGGCGAGGAGTCGATGCACCAGGGCGGCCCCGGCCAGGGCATCAACGGCGGCCTGACCCAGCGCCAGGGCCCGAGGCCGGAGACGGGCGGCGCCGTCAACGGCGCCAACCTCGTCGTCGCGGTCGACGACGTCGACGGCCTCTTCGCCAAGGGCCTCGAGCTCGGCGGCACCGAGGCCATCGCGCCCAACGACATGCAGGGCGTCGGGCGCCTGGCCTACCTCCACGACCCCGACGGCAACGTCTTCGGCCTCATCTCGCCGGTCATGTCCGACGGCACCACCGCGATGGGCTCCTGACCCCGCCGCCCTCCTAGGCTGGTCCGGTGACGCCAGACCAGCACCGACCGACGCCCAGCGGAGCACCGACGCCGTGGGACGACGCCGCGGTGCTCGCCGCGTCGACCGAGTGGTCCTGGGTGCCCGACTTCGCGCGCAGCGTCCGCACGGAGGAGTACCTCGTCGTCGCGTACCCGGAGACGTTCCTCACCCCGACCGGCGCGCGGGTCCTCAGCTCCGGCACCGCCGCCCGCGACCCCCGTGACCTCGTCGACGAGGTGCACGCCGTGGCCCGGGGCCTCGGCAGGGACCGGCTGTGGTGGGCCGTGTCGGACACGACGACCCCCGGCGTGGAGCAGGAGATCGTGCGCCGCGGGGGCACCGTGGCCGAGCGGATGGACGTGCTCGCCCTGGACCTCTCGCAGGGCCACGTTCCGGACCTCGGCGTGCCCGGCGACGTCGAGGTGCACCGCGTCGTCGACCGCGGCGACGTGCTCGACTCGCTCGTCATCAGCCAGCTCGCCTTCGGCGGTCAGGAGCCCGACGACGCCGAGGTCGACCTCAGCGTCGCGGAAGTCGACAAGGGCCTGGCCGACGGCTCCGGCGGTCGCGTCCTGGCCTCCGTCGACGGTCGGGCGGCGAGCACCGGCGGCTGGACCCTGGTCGGGCCGGTGGCCCGCTTCTGGGGCGCGGGCACCCACCCCGACCTGCGCGGCCGCGGCGCCTACCGCGCGGTGCTCGAGGCGCGGCTGCGACACGTCGTCGACGCCGGTGCCACCCTCGCGCTGACCCACGGCAGGGTCGAGACGTCCTCGCCGATCCTGCGCTCGGTCGGCTTCCGCCGGTACGGCGAGCAGCGCCAGCTCGTCGTCGACCTCACGTGAGCCGCACGTGAGCGCCCGCGCTCGACGGGGCGGCCCCGACCCCCACGGACCCCCGGCCGGCACGAGAACTGCGAGCCACGTCGCCCTCGAGTGGGACGAACGCGGCGGCGTCACCGTGCACATGGACGGCTCGCCGCAGTCGCACGTGCAGCCCGACGACCCGACCGTGCTCGTCTTCGAGTACGTCCAGCACCTCGCGCTCGTCCTCGACGCCCTCGCCCCCGCACCGCCCGCGCCGCTCACCGTGACGCACGTCGGCGGCGCCGGGCTGACGCTGCCCCGCTACGTCGAGGCGACGCGTCCGGGCTCGCCGCAGATCGTCCTCGAGCCCGACGCCGAGCTGACCGCACTCGTCCGCGAGCAGGTGCCGCTCCCCCGCCGCCACCGCATCCGGGTGCGGCCCGTCGACGGCCGCACCGGCGTCGCCGGCCTGCGCGACGCGTCGGCCGGGGTCGTCGTCACCGACGCCTACGCCGGCGGCCGGGTACCCGCCGAGCTCGTCGGCACGGCCTACGCGACGCAGCTGGCCCGGGTGCTCGAGCCCGGTGGCGTCGCGCTGTGGAACCTCGCCGACGAGCCGGGCCTGCGCTGGGTGTCGCGCGTCGTCGCGACCGTCCGCCAGGTGCTGCCCGAGGTGGCGGTCGTCGCGACCCACGAGGTGCTCAAGCGTCGACGCTTCGGCAACGCCGTGCTCGCCGCCTCGCGCGCGCCGCTCCCCCTCGAGCGGCTGCGCCGCGACGTCGCCCGGGCGTCGCTGCCCACCGGCCTCCGGGTCGGCGACGAGCTCGAGCGCCTGTGCGCCGGCGCGAAACCGTTCGGGGACGACGGGACCCGCAGCCCCGAACCGCCCGACGCGTCCGGCTGGCGGGTCGTGTGACACGCGCGAGGGGCGGCACCCGACCGGGCGCGGCCCCTCGCGGGAGAACGGGTCGACTAGGCGCCGAAGACCGCCGGCATCGTGAACTGGTGCGCCGAGCGCAGCTCGGACACCGACACCGTGAACAGGTCGGTGACCTCGACGTCGCGGCCGCCCGTGACGCCGATGCGCACGTGTGGGACCTCGGCGAGCAGCTGCTCGAACTCGGCCGCGTGGCCGGCCGGGACCGCCACGAGCACGCGCGCGGCCGACTCGGAGAAGAGCGCCGTGAACGCGTCGAGCGGCTCGCCGCCGTCGGTCGTGCCGACCCTGTCGAGGCCGTCGACGATGACGCCGACGCCGTGGCGCATCGCCATCTCGGCCAGGCCGATCGCGAGGCCACCCTCGGAGAGGTCGTGCGCGGCCTCGACGACGCCGGCCTTGGCCGCGCGGACGAGGGCCTCGCCGAGCGCCTGCTCGGCGGCGAGGTCGACCTTCGGCGGCAGGCCGCCGAGGTGCTTGTGCACGACGTGCGCCCACTCGGAGCCGTCGAGCTCGTCGCGCGTCGTGCCGAGCAGGTAGACGTGCGCGTCGTCGGAGCGGAAGCCCGAGCCGGAGCGCTTCGAGACGTCCTCCATGACACCGAGGACCCCGATGACGGGCGTCGGGTGGATCGCGACGTCGCCGGTCTGGTTGTAGAAGGAGACGTTGCCGCCGGTGACCGGGATGCCGAGGGTCTTGCAGCCCTCGGCGATGCCGCGGATCGCCTCGCGGAACTGCCACATGACGCCCGGGTCCTCCGGCGAGCCGAAGTTGAGGCAGTCGGTGACGGCCAGGGGCTCGGCACCGGCCGTGACGACGTTGCGGTAGGCCTCGGCGAGCGCGAGCTGGGCGCCGGCGTACGGGTCGAGCTTGGCGAAGCGGCCGTTGCAGTCGGTGGAGACGGCCACGCCGCGGCCGGTCTCCTCGTCGACGCGGACCACGCCGGCGTCGTCGGGCTGGGCGAGCGCCGTGTTGCCGAGCACGTAGCGGTCGTACTGGTCGGTGACCCACGACTTGTCGCACAGGTTCGGCGAACCGAGGAGGGTCAGCAGCTGGGCGCGGACGTCGTCGCCGGACTCCGGGCGCTCGAGCGTCGCGGCCGAGTCGGCGTTGAGCGCGTCGAGGTAGTCCGGCCGGGCCAGCGGACGGTTGTAGGTCGGGCCCTCGTGGGCCACCGAGCGCGGCGGCACGTCGACGATGACCTCGCCGTGCCACGTGATGACGAGGTGGTCGCCGTCGGTGACCTCGCCGACGACCGTGGCCTCGACGTCCCAGCGGTCGGTGATGGCCATGAACTCGTCGAGGTGCTTCGGCTCGACGACCGCCATCATCCGTTCCTGCGACTCGGACATGAGGATCTCGTGCGGCTCGAGGGTCGCGTCGCGCAGCGGCACCCGGTCGAGCTCGACGTGCATGCCGCCGTCGCCGTTGCTCGCGAGCTCGCTGGTGGCACAGGACAGCCCGGCACCGCCGAGGTCCTGGATGCCGTCGACGACGCCCGCCTTGTAGAGGTCGAGGCAGCACTCGATGAGCACCTTCTCGGCGAAGGGGTCGCCGACCTGAACGGCCGGGCGCTTGGCCGGTCCGCCGGCCTCGAAGGTCTCGGACGCGAGGACCGAGACGCCGCCGATGCCGTCGCCGCCGGTCTTGGCGCCGAAGAGGATGACCTTGTTGCCGACGCCGCTGGCCTTGGCCAGGTGGATGTCCTCGACGCGCATGGCGCCGACGCAGAGGGCGTTGACGAGCGGGTTGCCCTGGTAGCAGTCGTCGAAGACGACCTCGCCGCCGATGTTCGGCAGGCCGAGGCAGTTGCCGTAGCCGCCGACGCCGGCGATGACGCCCGGCAGGACGCGCTGGGTGTCGGGGTGGTGGAGGTTGCCGAAGCGGAGCGGGTCCATGACGGCGATCGGGCGGGCACCCATCGACATGATGTCGCGGACGATGCCGCCGACGCCGGTGGCCGCGCCCTGGTAGGGCTCGACGTAGGACGGGTGGTTGTGCGACTCGACCTTGAAGGTGACCGCCCAGCCGTCGCCGATGTCGACGACGCCGGCGTTCTCACCGATGCCGACGAGGAGCTTCTCGCGCATCTCGTCGGTGGTGTTCTCGCCCCACAGCTTGAAGTGGACCTTGCTCGACTTGTACGAGCAGTGCTCGGACCACATGACCGAGTACATGGCCAGCTCGGCGATGGTGGGCCGGCGGCCGACGATCTCGCGGATGTTGGCGTACTCGTCGGACTTGAGGCCGAGCTCGGCCCAGGGCTGCTCGACGTCGGGGGTCGACGCGGCGTGCTCGACGGTGTCGACGCCGGTCTCGGGGGTGGCGGCGGTGGCCGTGGCTGCGGTGTCGCTCATGCGGTGGCTGCGCTCTCGAGGGTGTGCTTGATCAGCGAGGTGAAGAAGGCCCGGCCGTCGAGGCTCGGGCCGTAGCCCTCCTCGATGCAGTGCTCGGGGTGCGGCATGAGGCCGACGACGTTGCCGCGCTTGTTCGTGATGCCGGCGATGTTGCGGTACGAGCCGTTGGGGTTGCGGCCCTCGGCGTCGGTGACGTAGCGGAACACGACGCGTCCGTCGCCCTCGAGCCTGTCGAGGGTCTTGTCGTCGGCGACGAAGCCGCCCTCGCCGTTCTTCAGGACGATGGTGATCTCCTGGCCGGCCTCGAACTCGCGCGTCCACGCCGTGGAGGCGTTCTCGACGACGAGCCGGGTGTCGACGCAGTTGAACTTGCGGTGGTCGTTGCGGATCAGCGCGCCGGGGAGCAGGTGGCTCTCGGTGAGCACCTGGAAGCCGTTGCAGATGCCGAGGACCGGCAGGCCCCCCTTGGCGGCGGGGACGAGGGCGTCCATGACCGGCGCGAAGCGGGCGATGGCGCCGCAGCGCAGGTAGTCGCCGTAGGAGAACCCGCCGGGGAGGATGACGGCGTCGACACCCTTGAGGTCCGCGTCGCCGTGCCAGAGGGAGACCGCCTCGCCGCCGCACTCGCGCACGGCGCGGGCCGCGTCACGGTCGTCGAGCGAGCCGGGGAAGGTGATGACGCCGACCTTCACTGCGCGTCGTCCTTCGGCTCCGCCTCCGCGTCGCCGGCGGCCTCGTCGGCCTCGTCGGGCTCCTCGGACGGCTGCGGGTCCTCGAGCTCGCGGACCGAGACGACGTCCTCGATGACGGGGTTCGACAGCAGCTTCTCGGCGGCCTCGCGGGCCGCGGCGAGGTGCTCGTCGGTGACGTCACCGTCGACCGTGAGGACGAACCGCTTGCCCTGCCGGACGTCGGTGAACCCGTCGAAGCCGAGGCGCGGGAGGGCCCCGCCGACGGCTTGCCCCTGGGGGTCGAGGATCTCGGGCTTGAGCATGACGTCGACGACGATGCTTCCCATCGCTGGTGGTTCTCCCTGTCTGAGCGGGGTCAGGAGCGTCCGTTCGGACGGCCGAAGTCTATCGGCCCCCACACGTGCTCCGGACCGCGTCTCAGCACGACGGCCGGCACGACGGCCGGCACGACGCCCGTATCGGCGCGGCACGCGCCCGGCGCCGCGTGGCAGGCTGACGCGGTGACGACGCGTGTGCGCCCGGCCCGCTCCGACGACCTGCCCGGCCTGCCGGCCCTGGAGGCCGACGCCGACACGATCTTCGCGGAGCACGGCATCGGGCCGATCCCGCCCGTCGCCACGACGACGGCCGAGCTCGCGCAGGCGGCTGCGGTCCTCGTGGCCGAGGACGCGCCCGCGCCCGAGGTCGTCGGTTTCGCCCGCCTGGAGGTGGTCGACGACCAGGCGCACCTCGAGCAGCTGTCGGTGCACCCGCGCGCCCGGCGTCGGGGCGTCGGCGCCGCGCTGCTCGACGCGTCGGCGACGTGGGCCGCGCACGCCGGCCACGACGCGCTGACGCTGAGCACCTTCGCCGACGTGCCGTGGAACGGCCCGTTCTACGCCCGGCACGGGTTCGAACCCGTCTCCGACCTCACGCCCGGGCTCGCGGCCCTGCGCGACACCGAGCGGCGCCTCGGCCTCGACGAGGCCGGGCGGCGGGTTGTCATGCGACGTGGCGTCGGGGCCTGGGCGGTGCTCGAGGACCTGACGCGGGGGCTGGTGGACGCTCACGGGGACGGGCTCGTCGGGCTCTGGGTGCACGGCTCGCTCGTGGCCGGAGACTTCACGCCTGCCCGCAGCGACCTCGACGTGCTCGTCGCCCTGCGGGAGGCGCCCGGCGAGCAGGCCCTCGCCGCAGCCGCGCCCGTCCTCGCGTCCGTCGAGGCCGCCCACCCGGGCTGGCGCGGGCGCGTCGAGGTGGAGACCGTCGGGCTGCCGACCGTCGCCTCGCTCGTGGGCGGCCGCCACCCCGCGGCCGACGACGTCATCATGCGGGTCAGCCCCGGCGAGACGCTCCACCTGCTGCCGGCGACGCGGCACCGGGTGCTCACGTGGGCCACGGTGCGCGGCCGGGGGCGGCCGCTGGCCGGCCCTCCCGCGGCCGACGTGCTGCCGGTCGTCCCGGACGAGCAGCTCCGACGGGCGCTCCTGGCCCACGTGCGCGACTGGCCCGAGTGGGTCGAGGACATGCGACCCGTGGGCGCCCAGTCCTACGCCGTGCTCTCGGCGTGCCGGGCCTGGTGCGCCGTGGCCGAGGGCGAGCAGCTGTCCAAGCGGGCGGCCGCGGACCGGCTGGCCGACCGGGTCGAGGCCGACCGCCCGGCCGACGCGGCGCTCGCCCGGTGGGCCCGCGACTGGTGGTACGCCGCGGGCCGGGACGACGACCCGGGCCGGTTCGAGGAGGTGCGGGACTTCGTCGTGCGCACGTGCCGGGCCCTTCTCGAGGCCGACGCCCCGACGCCCTGACGCTCTTGCGGTCAGGCCGGGGCGAGGCGGGCGTGCAGGTGCATGTCGTGCCAGCCGTCCGGGTGCAGCAGGGCCGACCGACGCACGCCCTCGAGCTCGAACCCGTTCTTGGCGGCGACGCGGCACGACGGCTCGTTGCGGACCGAGTGCATCAGCTCGACGCGGTGCAGCCCGAGGGCGAACAGCCAGTCCGTCATCGCGGTCAGGGCACGACCGGCGACGCCCCTACCACGGCCTTCTGGCAGCACCCAGTAGCCGACCTCGGCGAGGCCCTCGTCGAGGTGGAGGACCGGAAGGCCGACGCGTCCGACGAGGTCTCCCGCCGAGTCGACGACGCCCATTCGGCACCCGTCTCGCGCTGCCACCGTGCGTGGGCCCGGCCCCGGACCCACTCGAGAGCCTCGTGGTGGGTCAGGGACCGGCGGTGCCAGCGCTGGATGGCCGGGTCGGCGTACGCGCGGACGAGCGCCGCGGCGTCGGCGTCGACGAACGGACGCAGCGTGAGCCCGGCACCGGCGTCGAGGCTGGGCTGTGGACCCGAGCTGATCGTTCCGGCGGCGACGGCCACGGGGAGGGCGGACATGACGCCACCCTCCCACCTGCCGCCGACCTCGCTCACCGCACCGAGGGCGCCCGTGTCAGAAGGTCTCGCCGGTGAGCCGCTCGTAGGCCTCGACGTACTTGGCGCGGGTCTGCTCCACGATGCGGGCGGGCAGCTCGGGGGGCGGGCCGCCGGCCTTGCGGTCCCAGCCCGACTCGGACGACGTGAGCCAGTCGCGGACGAACTGCTTGTCGTAGGAGGGCTGCGGGTGACCGGGTTCCCACAGCTCGGCCGGCCAGAACCGCGACGAGTCGGGGGTCAGCACCTCGTCGGCGAGCACGAGCCCGCCGGAGCCGTCGGGAGCGACCCCGAACTCGACCTTGGTGTCGGCGATGAGGATGCCCCGCTCGGCCGCGATCTCGTTCCCCCGGGCCAGGATCGCGCGGGTCAGGCGCGACACCTCGGCGGCGACGTCGGCACCGAGCTCGGCCTCGACCTCGACCGGCGTCATCGGGAGGTCGTGCTCGCCGACCGGCGCCTTGGTCGTCGGCGTGAAGACGGGCTCGGGCAGCTTCGAGCCGTCGACGAGCCCCTCGGGCAGCGCGACGCCTGAGACCGACCCCTTCTCCCGGTACTCCTCCAGGCCGCCACCGGTGAGGTAGGCGCGGGCGATGGCCTCGACCTTGAGCATGTCGAGCCTGCGGACGAGCACGCCGCGCCCGGCCACGGCGTCGGGCACGTCGGTGGACACGACGTGGTTGGGCACGAGGTCGGCCAGCTGGTCGAACCACCACAGCGACAGACGCGTCAGCACCGCACCCTTGTCGGGGATCTCGGGCGACATCATCCAGTCGTAGGCCGAGAGACGGTTCGAGGCGACGAGCAGCAACTGGTCGGGCACGACCTCGCCGGACGCGTCGAGCGGCGCGTAGAGGTCGCGCACCTTGCCGGAGTAGACGTGCTCGTAGCCGGGGAGGTCCAGGGGTAGGTCGGTCACGCGCACAGCCTGCCACCTGCTGAGGCGGTCGGGCACGGCGCGTTCGGGAGGAAGGGGCAGGTTCACGACAGGGCCTCCTTGAGGGCGTCGACGTCGAGGACGGTGGACAGGCTGCGGCGCGCACGGTGCAGGCGGGACTTCACGGTGCCCTCGGGCACACCGAGGGCAGCGGCGGCCTCGGCGACGGAGCAGTGCGACCAGACGACGAGCTCGACCACCTCTCGCTGGGCGGTCGGGATGCGCGCCACGGCCCGACGCACCTCGCTCATCCGCTGCTCGTCGTCGACGCGAGCCGCGGTGGCCGGCGCGTGGTCGGCCGCGACCACGCCGCCGGCGTCGGCCTCGATGCGCCCGTGCAGGAGGCGCTGCCGCCTGGCCGAACGCACGACGTTGGCGCACTCCTGGCCGGCCATGACGAGCAGCACGGCCCGGGCCGTCGGCGCCCGCAGCGGGTCCACGGCACCCTCGAGGGCCCGGCGCCACGCGGCGGTGAAGGTCGCCTGCACCACGTCCTCCGCGGCGGCCCAGGACGCCGTCCGTCGGAAGGCGAAGTTGTACACCGCGTCGCAGTGCCGTCGGTACAGCTCGGTCAGGGCGCTGCCGTCGGCGTCGGCCAGGCGGCCCCACAGCGCACGGTCCTCGGGCGGTGCGACGACCCCGGGCGACGGCCCGCCCCGGGTCGAGGTGAAGACGCTCATGTCGGGAAGAGTCCGGCTCGAGCCGTCAGGTTCGCCTCAGCCGACGGTGATCTCGCTGCGTTCGGCCCGCAGGGCGATGTCGGTGCGGTGGTGCGAGCCGGGCAGCTCGATGACGGCGACGGCGTCGTAGGCGGCCTGGCGCGCCTTGGCCAGCGTCGGCCCCACGGCGACGACGTCGAGGACGCGCCCGCCCGCCGACACCAGCTGGCCGGACTCGTCGAGCGCGGTGCCGGCGTGGAGCACGACGACGCCCGGCACCTCGGCCGCGGCGTCGAGGCCGGTGATCGGGTCGCCGGTGCGCGGCGAGGCCGGGTAGCCCTCGGAGGCGATGACGACGACGACCGCGCGGTCGTCGGACCAGCGCAGCCGGCCGAAGTCGCCGAGCGTGCCGGTGGCCGCGGCGAAGAGCAGCTGGGCGAAGGGCGTCTCGAGGCGTGCGAGCGAGGCCTGTCCGTCGGGGTCGCCGAGGCGGGCGTTGAACTCGACGACCTTCGGGCCGCGCGACGTGAGCGCGAGGCCGACGTAGAGAACGCCGACGAAAGGCGTTCCGCGGCGGCGCATCTCGTCGATCGTCGGCTGCGCGACCCGCGCGACGACGTCGTCGGCGAGGCCCTCGGGGGCCCACTCGAGCGGCGAGTACGCCCCCATGCCACCGGTGTTCGGGCCGGCGTCGTCGTCGGCGACGCGCTTGAAGTCCTGGGCCGGCGAGAGCGAGACGACGCTCGTGCCGTCGCTGATGCAGAACACCGACACCTCGGGGCCGTCGAGGAACTCCTCGACGACGACCCGTCCACCGGTCTTGGCCAGGCACGCGCGCCCGTGCTCGACGGCGTCGGCGCGCGACTCGGTGACGACGACGCCCTTGCCCGCGGCGAGCCCGTCGTCCTTGACGACATACGGCGCACCGAGGGCGTCGAGGGCCGCCTCGACCTCCTCGACGGTCTCGCACACGTGGGCCAGGGCGGTCGGCACGTCGGCGGCGGCCATGACCTCCTTGGCGAAGGACTTGCTGCCCTCGAGCCGCGCGGCCTCGGCAGACGGTCCGAACACCGCCACGCCGACCTCACGGCACGCGTCGGCCACCCCGGCGACGAGCGGCGCCTCGGGCCCGACGACGACGAGGTCGACCTCGTGCTCGCGCGCCAGGGCGGCGACGGCCGCACCGTCGATCACGTCGACCGGGACGCAGAGTGCCGTGGCGTCGATGCCCGGGTTGCCGGGGGCCGCGATGACGGCCTCGACCTCCGGGTCGGCGGCGACGGCCTTGACGAGGGCGTGCTCGCGGGCACCGGAACCGAGGACGAGGACCTTCACGGCGTCCAGCCTATTGGCTCGCCCCGCACCGGCTGCGAGGCTGTCCCGATGCCGAACACCGAGGTCTCCGAGGCTCCCGACCACCTCGCGTGGCTCGTCTCGACGCTCCAGTCGCACCGCGACGCCATGCTGTGGAAGCTCGAGGGCGTGCCCGAGCACGACGCGCGGCGCCCGCTCACCCCGACGGGCACCAACCTGCTCGGCCTCGTCAAGCACCTCGCCTACGTCGAGTTCGGCTACTGGGGGCCCACCTTCGGCCGCGAGGTGACGGCGTCGCTGCCCGCCTGGGACGACGACGCGCTGCCCAACGACGACATGTACGCCTTCGCCGAGGAGTCCCGCGAGGACGTCGTCTCGCTCTACCGCGACGCGTGGGCCTTCGGGGCCGACACCGTCGCGCTCGGCCTCGACCACCGGGGCCGGGTGCCGTGGTGGCCGGACGAGCGGGCGGTCGTCGACGTCCGGCTCGTCCTCGGCCACCTCGTCGCCGAGACGGCCCGGCACGCGGGGCACGCCGACATCATGCGCGAGCAGCTCGACGGCAGCGTCGGACGCTTCCTCGGCCGCGAGAACCTGCCCCAGGAGGACGCGTCGTGGTGGACCGACTACCTCGGACGCGTCGAGGCCGCGGCCGACGCGCACCGCTGAGCGGACGCAGCTGCGACGCGTGGGACGACGTGCTCACTCGATGAGAAGGGGAGCCGGACGCCCGGACGGGTCACGTGCGCCTCAGGAGATGACGGCCAGGCGCTCGCGGAGGCGGTGGCGGACGTCGGGCCACTCCTCGACGAGGATCGAGTGCACCGCGGTGTCGCGCCACGAGCCGTCGGCACGGCGCACGTCACGACGCGTCACGCCCTCGAAGACCGCGCCGAGCTTGAGGATCGCGGCGCGCGAGCGGTTGTTGAGCACGTCGGTCTGGAAGCGGACCCGGCCGAAACCGCACGTCTCGAAGGCGTGCGCGAGCAGGAGGAACTTGCACTCCGGGTTGACGGCCGTGCCCCACCACGGCGAGCCGTACATCGTCCAGCCGAGGTGGACGTGCTGGCGGGTGAGGTCGACGTCGCCGAGCGAGCTCGACCCGACGACCGTGCCGGCCGCGCCGAGCGGCGAGTCCTCGACGAGACGCACCGTGTAGGCGGTGCGGCCGGTCTCGCGGGCCGCGACCGACGCCGCGACGAGGGCCTCGGTGTCGGCCAGGGTCTCGTGCGGCCGCGACATGAGGAAGCCCTGCTCGTAGCAGCGCGGGTCGGAGTACACGGCGAACAGGCCCTCGGCGTCCTCGGGGCGGGTGACGTCGAGCCGGACGACGCGCCCGACGAGCGGCACGCCGGTGGGTGGGATGCAGTCCGATTCGTGCATGCCCTGACAGTAGACTTGATGGTTCCCGCGCCGCCCAGGGCGCCCCTTACGTCCATGGATGTCAGTGAGCACTTCGAACGCATCTCCCCAGCGCGCCTCGGCCGCGGTCCCCGACGAGGTGGCCCGCGAGATCGCCGTCGAGCAGGCGCACGTCGACCGGGTCCACGAGGAGCTCGTCAAGGCGGGCGTCCGGGCCGAGTCGGTGCAGGCCGAGGGCCTGTCCCGCGGCCAGATCACGAAGTCGGCCGAGGTGGCCTACGAGGAGGCCGCCGGCCTCTTCGAGCGTGACGCCCTGATGTTCCACGCGGCCCGCCGGCGCACCGCCCTCGACACCCAGTACGAGGGCCTCGTCTTCGGCCGCCTCGACATCGACCACGCGATGCTGCGCGCCGAGGGCGCCGCGGCCAACGGCACCTCCAACGGGCACGCCGCCGCGACCGCCGCGACCGGCGCGACAGGCACGGCCGTCCCGGCCGACCCCGCCGACCGCGAGGTCCGCTACATCGGCCGTCTCGGCGTCCGCGACGACGACTACGAGCCGCTCGTCATCGACTGGCGCGCGCCCGCCGCGTCGGCGTTCTACCGGGCCACGCCCACCCAGCCGATGGGCGTCCTGCGCCGCCGCGTCCTGCGCAGCCGGGGCACCACGGTCATCGGCGTCGAGGACGACCTCATGGTGCCCGAGGCGCCCGACGACCTCGTCATCGTCGGCGACGGCGCCCTCATGGCCGCCCTGACCCGAACCCGCGGCGCCCGGATGCGCGACATCGTCGCGACGATCCAGGCCCACCAGGACGAGGCGATCCGCGCGAGCGCCCGCGGCGTCACCGAGATCACCGGCGGCCCCGGCACCGGCAAGACCGTCGTCGCCCTGCACCGCGCGGCCTTCCTGCTCTACTCCGACCGGCGCCGGTTCGAGTCCGGGGGCATCCTCGTCGTCGGCCCGTCGGGTGCCTACACCGCCTACATCGAGCGGGTCCTGCCCTCGCTCGGCGAGGAGAGCGTCACGCTGCGCGCGCTCGGCGACGTCCTCGACGTCGTCAGCACCGAGCGCCTCGACGCTCCCCCCGTCGCCCGCCTCAAGGGCTCGGTCCGCATCCGCACCCTCCTCGGCGCGGCCGCCCGCGGTCGCGTCCCCGAGGCGCCCACCGAGTTCCGGGCCATCGTCGCCGGGCGAGCCGTCCGGCTCGAGGCCCGCGACCTCGACCGCGTCCGCGCCCAGGTGCTGCGCCAGCACCAGCGCAACGCGGCCACCGCCGCGGCGCAGGCCGCGCTCGGCGAGGCGGCCTGGACCTCCCTCGGCATCACCGGCGACCGCGACGCCAAGGCCGAGTTCGTCGACAAGTGGGAGGACCACCTCGACGTCGAGTCGTTCATGCAGGCCTGGTGGCCGCAGGTCGACCCGCGCCAGGTGCTGCTCTGGCTCGCCGACGAGTCGCTCGTGCGGCGGCACGCCCGCGGCACCCTGCGCGACGACGAGGCCGGCCTGCTCGCCGACTCGTTCCGCACCGCCCTGGAGACCGGCACGTGGTCGGTGGCCGACGTCGCGCTCGTCGACGACGTCGCGGCCCGCCTGGGCCCGGTGCAGGACGCGCCGCAGGAGGAGCGCGGCTTCTACGAGATCGAGGAGCTCGACGACCTCAGCCAGTACGGCGTCACCGAGGTGCAGCCGGTGTCGGTGCGCGACGAGAAGCGCGCCGAGGTCGTCGGGGGCGACCCCACCGACCGCCTCCTCGCCGGGCGCATCGGCAAGCCCGAGGAGTACGCCCACGTCCTCGTCGACGAGGCCCAGGACCTCTCCCCCATGCAGTGGCGGATGATCGGACGCCGGGGGCGGCACGCGTCGTGGACCGTCGTCGGCGACGCGGCGCAGGCGTCGTGGCCCGAGCCGGCCGAGGCCACGGCGGCGCGCGAGGAGGCCTTCGGCAGCCAGCAGCGCCAGTCCTTCCACATGGACACCAACTACCGCAACGCGCGCGAGATCTTCGACTACGCCGCCGAGGTCGTGCGGCGCGAGGTGCCCGACGCCGACATCCCGCAGGCGGTCCGCGAGACCGGGGTCGAGCCGCTGCAGCTGCCGCTGGGCCCCGACGCGTCAGCCTCGGTCTCCTCGGCCGTCGAGGCGCTGCTCGGCGAGGTCGACGGCGCCATCGCCGTCGTGACGCCCTCCCGGCACGCCGCCGCCCTGGCGTCGGTCCACGGGGTCGGTGACGGGCGCGTCCAGGTCGTCGACCCGATGTCGACCAAGGGCCTCGAGTACGACGCCACCGTCGTCGTCGACCCCGACGAGATCGTCCGGGAGTCGCCCGGCGGCGTCCGGGTGCTCTACGTGGCCCTGACCCGCGCCGCGCACCGCATGACCGTCCTGTCCTGATTCCTGCCGGAAAGGCCCGGTCGCGAGGTGCGTGCCGCCCGCAGGTAAAGGTTTGTTCAAAGAATCGTCGAACCATCGACTCCTCCTGCGCAGCGCGGGATGATGGTCAGGACGTCGAGGGCGCGCGAACACCCTCCCCGCCGGTCTCCTCCCCCCATCGAGACCCCTTCGACGTCCGGCGCAGTCCCGCCCCCCATTGAGGACTCGCACCGGGCGAGGAGCGAGATGCATCCCCCCTGCATCCCGCCCCTCGCCCGGACCCATGTCCGGGGCCTTTTCGTGCGTCCGCCGACTGCCGGCCGACTGCCCGCCGACGGTCAAATTTCCGTCAAGCGACGGCAAACCTTGCGTCGGATCTCTGGCGCCGGCCCCTCCCGGCCGACAGATTTGCCGGGCGGTCTCCCGGCCGCGACTCGGGGGTCCATCGCACGCAGGAGCGAACTCTTGAAGAAGAGCCTCATCACCACGGCGACCGCCACGGTCGCCGTCGTCGCCACCACCCTGGCCCTGACCACGACGAGCACGGCCCAGGCCGGCACCACGGGCGTCGACCGCGCCGTCAGCGCGGCCCGCGCCCACGGCGCCGCCTTCGGGCTCGACGCCGACCAGGGCCTGACCACCAAGAGCGTCAGCACCGATGCCGACGGCACGACGCACGTCCGCTTCGACCGCACGTTCAAGGGCCTGCCCGTCGTCGGCGGCGACCTCGTCGTCCACACCGACCGGGCCGGCGCCTGGAAGGGCGCGAACGCCGCGGCGTCCGCCGTCCGCGTCGGGTCGACGACGCCGACCGTCACCGCCCAGCGGGCCGCCGACACCGCCGCCCGCGGCGCCGGCTTCACGGTGCGCACCTCGACGCCGAGCCTCGCCGTCTACGCCCTCGAGGGCCCGGCCCGCCTCGTCTGGAAGACCCAGGTCGACGGCGTCGGCGCGCACCAGGAGCCCGCGGGCAAGGTCGTCTTCGTCGACGCCCGAACCGGCTCGGTCGTCGACCAGTGGGCCACCGAGATCAACGAGACCGGCACGGGCAACAGCCTCTACCTCGGCACGGTCAGCCTGACGACGACACTCTCCGGCGGCCAGTACCAGATGGTCGACGGCAGCCGCGGCGGCGCCCGCACCGAGGACGGCAACAACGGCTCGACGTCCTCGACGACCGGCACCCTGTTCACCGACGCCGACAACACGTGGGGCACCGGCTCGAGCAGCAACCGCCAGAGCGCGGCCGTCGACGCCGACTTCGGCGTCGGTGCGACGTGGGACTTCTACAAGAACACCTTCGGGCGCAACGGGATCAAGAACGACGGCAAGGGCGCCCGCAGCCTCGTGCACGTCGGCACGAACTGGGTCAACGCGTCGTGGAGCGACACGTGCTTCTGCATGCGCTACGGCGACGGTGACGGCGTCAGCTACGGACCGCTCGTCTCGCTCGACGTCGCGGGCCACGAGATGACCCACGGCGTGACGTCGGCGACGGCCGGCCTGGCCTACCGCCGCGAGTCCGGTGGCCTCAACGAGTCGACCTCCGACGTCATGGGCACGATGGTCGAGTTCACCGCCAACACGACGGGCGACCCCGGCGACTACCTCATCGGCGAGCGCTTCGCCCTCGGCTCGGCCAAGCCGCTGCGCTACATGGACAAGCCGAGCAAGGACGGCGCGTCGGCCGACTGCTGGAGCAAGAGCGTCGGCACCCTCGACGTGCACTACTCCTCGGGCGTCGGCAACCACGCCTTCTACCTGCTCTCGGAGGGCAGCGGCGCCAAGACGATCAACGGCGTCGCCTACAACAGCCCGACGTGCAACGGGTCCACGGTGACCGGCATCGGCCGCGACGCCGCCGCGCGCATCTGGTACCGCGCGCTGTCGACGTACTGGACCTCGTCGACGACGTACGCCCAGGCCCGCGCCGGCATGCTCTCGGCGGCGACCGACCTCTACGGCGCCGGCAGCGCCCAGTACGCCGCGACCGCCGCGGCGTGGAGCGCGGTCAGCGTCAACTGACGGGCGTCACACGGGCTCCGTGACGCACGCGAAGGGGCCCCGACCACACGGTCGGGGCCCCTTCGTCGTCCTGACGTCCGCGCCTCAGGCCGCCGGGCCGAGGCTGCGACGCAACGAGGTGCGCGCCAGCAGCGCGATCTCGTCGTCGGTGAGCGACCAGGCACGAGAACAGGATTCGAGCTCGTCCACGAGCCCGTGCCCGAGGAAACCCGGGATGTCGGTGCTCAGGGTGACCTCGACGCCGGCGCGCAGCAGCGTCGGCAGCGGGTGGGCGGCGAGGTCGGGGACGATCCCGAGCGCGACGTTGGACGACGGCGCCATGTCGAGGCAGACGGCCCGTTCCCGCAGCTGCTCGACGAGCCGCGGGTCCTGCTCGGCCCCGACGGCGTGGCAGAGGCGGACCGGGTCGAGGGCGAGTGCCGCCCGGACGCCGTCGGCACCCGTGCCCTCGCCACAGTGCGGGACGACGGCCAGCCCCGCGGCGGCGGCCCGGCGCAGGGGCGGCGCGAACGGGCCGGGCGGGAATGCGGCCTCGGCCCCGGCCAGCCCGACGGCGACGACGCCGCGACCGGCCCAGCGCAGCGCGAGGTCGACGGTGGCCTCGGCCTCGGCCACGGGCAGGCCACGGTTGATGCCGAGCACCACCCCGGCCCGCCCGTCGGCGCCGTCGAGAAAGGCCTCGAGGATGCCGTCCGGCGGGCCGAGCCGTCCCGCGTACGTGGCCGGGGCCACGTGCACCTCGCTCCACACGACGCCGTCGCGAGCCTGGCGCTCGACGAGCTCGCGAGCCACCCGGCGCACGTCGGCCGTGGTGCGCACGAGGTCGCGGGCCCGCTCGTAGGCCACGACGAACGCCGCCTGGTCGGGGAACGGGCCGCTCGGCGGGAGCGGCAGCCCCGACGCGTCGGCGAGCTCACGCGTCGTGTCCGCGCCGATCGCCGACTCGAGGTGCAGGTGCAGCTCGGCCTTGGGCAGCGCCCGGAGCTCGTCGGGGGTCACACGTCGTGCCCGACGTACACGCTCTTGGACCACGTGTAGAAGTCGACGGCCCGGGCGCCCTGCTCGCGGAAGGTGTTCGACGACGAGTCGCGCACGCCGCCGAAGGGGACGTTGAGGTCGAGCCCGGTGGTCGGGCGGTTGACCTTGACGACGCCGACGCGGGCGCGGGCCGCGAAGTCGTGGGCCGTGCCGAGGTCACGGGTGCAGACGCCGGCCGTCAGGCCGTAGCTCGAGTCGTTGACCCGTGCCAGGCCCACCTCGTAGTCGGCGACGTCGACGACCGCGACGACGGGCCCGAAGACCTCGTCACGGGCGAGCGGGCTGCCGTGGTCGACGTCGGAGAAGACGACGGGCCGCAGCAGCAGGCCGTCGGGGTCGGCGAGCGAGCCGCCGTCGTGACCGGCGGCGACCGCGCCCTCGATGGCGGCGAGGTCCTTGTCGAGCTGGGCCTGCGACACGACCGGGCCGATCGTCGTCGCGTCGTCGAGGCCGTCACCCGGACGGGCGGCCGCCGCGTGCTCGCGCAGGCGGGAGAGGAAGGCGTCGCGGATGCCCGGCGTGACGTAGACCCGCGAGGTGGCGGTGCACGCCTGGCCGGTCAGGCCGAACGCGCCGGCGGCGACGGTGGCCGCGGCGTGCTCGACGTCGGCGTCGTCGAGGACGAGGTAGGCGTTCTTGCCGCCCATCTCGAGCTGGACGCGGGCGCGGCGGGCGCTGACGACGTCGTGCAGGTGGCGGCCCACTGCGGTGGAGCCGGTGAACGACAGCGCGGCGACGTCGGGGTGGGAGGCGAGCGCCTCCCCCGCGACCGAGCCCTGGCCGTGGACGACGTTGAGCACGCCCGCGGGCAGGCCGGCGTCGTGCAGGGCGGTGGCGAGGTGGTCGATGGAGAGCGGGGTCAGCTCGGCGGGCTTGATGACGACGGCGTTGCCCGAGACGAGGGCGGGCGCCATCTTCCAGGCCGGGATGGCGATCGGGAAGTTCCACGGCGTGACGAGCCCGACGACGCCGAGCGGCTCGGCGCGGGTGTGCACGCTGGTGTGCGGCACGACGCTCGGCAGCGTCTCCCCGGTCGAGCGCCAGCCCGCGGCACCGAAGAAGCGCAGCACGTCGATGGCCCGGCGCACCTCGCCCATCGCCTCGGCGCGGGTCTTGCCCTCCTCGCGCACGAGGTCCTCGGCGATCTGCGGCTGGCGCCGGCGCAGCAGGTCGGCGGCGTCGAGCAGCACGGCGCCACGGGCGACGGGCGTCATCGCCGCCCAGCTGGGCTGGGCCTTCTCGGCGGCGCCGACCGCGGCGTCGACGTCGGCGGCGCTGGAGGAGGGCGACACGGCGACGACCTCCTCGGCGCGGGCGGGGTTGCGGCGCTCGGCGGTCGGCTGCCCGGTGCGGGCGCCGTCGACGATGTTGTGGACGTGAGTGGTCATGGGAGTCTCCTCGGGAGCTCGGAGTCGAGTGGTCAGAGGTTGGCGAGCAGGCCGCCGTCGCAGCGCACGAGGCTGCCGGTGACGTAGGACGCGCGGTCGCTGCAGAGGAAGGCGCCGACGGCCCCGAACTCAGCCGGCTCGCCGTAGCGACCGGTGGGGATCGACGCGCGCGAGGCCGCCTGCACCTCGTCGACGGTCCGGCCCTGGCGGTCTGCCGCGGCCGCGTCGAGGGCCGCCACGCGGTCGGTCGCGATCCGCCCCGGCAGCAGCATGTTCACGGTGACGCCGTCGGCGGCGACCTCTGTGGCGAGCGTCTTGAGGTACGCGGCGAGTGCGGCACGACCGACGTTCGACGCGGTGAGGTTGGCCAGCGGCGCCTCGACGCCGCTCGAGCCGATCGCGAGGACGCGTCCCCAGCCGCGGGCCCGCATCGCCGGCAGCGCCCGCCGGACCAGCTCGACGTGCGGCACGAGCAGGGTCTCGGCGGCGGCGCGTGCGGCGGCACCGTCGAGGTCGGCGGCGCGGCTGGGCGCGGGGCCGGGTCCGTTGAGCACGAGCACGTCCGGGTCGCCGAACGCCTCCCGGGTGGCCCCGAGGACCGTGGCCGCCGCGTCGGGCGAGGTGAGGTCGACGCCGACGCCGACGGCCGAGGGCAGCGACGCCGCGAGCGCCTCGGCGCGGCCCGCGTCGCGGCCGGTGACCACGACGTGGGCACCCTCCGCGGCGAGCGCCGTGGCGACCGCCGCACCGAGGCCGCCGGTCGAGGCGAGGACGAGGGCGACGCGTCCGTCGAGTCCGAGGTCCATCAGGCGACCCCGGACGTGACGCCGGTCGGGACGCGGGTGGGGACTCCGGTCGCGGCCTCGGTGGCGTCGAGGTGCGCGGCGAGCAGCGGCCGGAGCGAGTCGGGCAGCACCCGCGCGGGCGGACGCACCCCCGACTCGGCGATGAGCCCTCGCCGGCGCAGGCACTCCTTGCGCACTGCGAGGGCGATGCCGACCTGCTGCTCGAAGGTGATGAGCGGCAGGTAGGGCAGCAGAGCGGCACGGGAGCGCTCGGGCGCGGCCGGGTCCCAGGCCTCGACGGTGGCGACGAGGCCCTCCGGGTAGGAGAAGCCGGTCATGGCGCCGGCCGCCCCGCAGGCGAGCTCGTCGAGCAGGTTGATGCCGCCGAGGCCGCCGAAGACGGGGACGTCGCAGCGGGCGGTCAGCTCGGCTACGGCCACGGGCGTGGGCGGCGCCTCGGCCTTGACGGCCGTGACGTGCGGCGACCGGGCGACGAGGTCGCCGAGCACCGCCGAGGACACGTGCACGCCGCTGACGACCGGGTAGTCCTGCACGACGACGTCGGCGCCGGACGCCTGGTGCACCGCGGTCAGGTGCGCGTCGAGCGTCGCGGGGTCGGCGCTGTTGGCCTGGACCATGACGCCGGCGAGCCGGTCGCCGACGAGCTCGACCGCCATCCGCGCCTCGTCGACGACGGGCGCCGTGGCGAGCGACGTGCAGCCGACGACGAGCGGGAGGTCGGTGGTCTCGAGCACGGTCTCGAGGACGAGCCGGCGCTCGGCCCACGACAGCCGGGCGGCCTCGCCGAAGACGCCGAGCACGGTCAGGCCCGCCACGCCTGCGGCGTCGGCGTGCTCGACGAGCCGGGCGATGCCGCTGTCGTCGACGTCGAGCGTCGAGCCGGCGAAGGGGGTGGCGAGCACGCCCCAGACGCCGGGACGCATGTGCGGGTTCACCGGTCGCTCCAGACGGGGGCGCGCTTCTCGCGGAAGGCCTGCACGCCCTCGGTGGCGTTGGGGCTCGTCAGGCACTCCATGAGGGCGGGCAGCCGCTGGGCCCGCGCGTCGCGGTCGGTGAGGTGGTCGGTGCGGTTGACGATCTGCTTGATGGCGCGCAGCGACGTCGGGGCGCAGGCGAGCACGTCGTCGAGCCACCGGTCGACGGCGGCGTCGAGCTCCTCGGGGGCGACGACCTCGTTGACGAGGCCGAGGTCGCGCATCTCCTCGGCCCGCACGCGGCGTCCGGTGAGCAGGATCGACATGGCGCGCGTGTGCGGGATGCGCCGGACGAGCTTGACGATGCCGCCGTCGAGCGGGAGACGCCCGACCCGCGGCTCGGTGAGCCCGAACTGCGCGGTGCTCGACGCGACGACGATGTCGGCACCCAGGACGATCTCCATGCCACCGCCGAACGCGTACCCGTTGACCCGCGCGATGACGGGCACGTCGAGGGTGCGGCGCAGGCTGAGGCCGGCGAAGCCGTTCGGGTCGAGGTCGGCCCAGTAGTCGATGCCGTTCTTGCCGGTGCCGCCGGCCGACATGTCGGCGCCCGTGCAGAAGGCCCGCTCCCCCGCGCCGGTGACGACGACGGCGTGGACGCCGGGGTCGCGCTCGATCTCGTCCCAGATCTCGGTGCAGCGGCGGCTCGTCGCGTCGTCGACGGCGTTGAGCACGTGCTGGCGGTCGATCGTCACGTACGCGACGCGTCCGCGCCGCTCGAAGCGCACCTCGTCGACGCGCTCGGACTGCTCCTGCTGGGCTGTCACGGCGCTCACCGGATGACCCCGTCGGCGAGCAGCGCGGCGACGCGTTCCTCGTCGTAGCCGAGCTCGCGGAGCACCTCGGCGTTGTGCTCGCCGAGCATGGGGGCCGGTCGCCGGGCGGCGTTCGGCGTGCCCGACAGCCGGATCGGCGCGTCGAGCACGCGCATCGTGCCGCCGTGCGGGTGCTCCATCTCGACGACCATGCCGTTGGCGGCGGTCTGCTCGTCGGCGAGCGCCTCGACGAGGCTGCGGACCGGCGCGCAGAGGATGTCGACGGCCTCGAGCCGCTCGACCCAGTGCGCCGTCGTGTCGGTGGCGAAACGCTCGCGGAAGAGCGCCTGCAGCTGCGGCCGGTTCTCGAACTGGCCCTCCAGGGTGTCGAACCCGGGCTTGATCGACCAGTCCTCGTCGAGCTCGAGGGCCTTGCTGATGTCGCGCAGCGGGTTCTCCTTGAACGCCCCGACCATGCACACCGCACCGTCGCTCGTCGGAAAGACACCCGACAGCGGCATCGCCGCCCAGTTGACCTCGTGCCCGCGGTTGAGCTGGGTCGAGGCCTCCTGCATCTGCATGTGCAGCATCGAGTCGTACATGTTGACCTGGACCTTCTGGCCCTCGCCGGTGCGGTCGCGGGCGATGAGGGCGAGCAGGATGCCCTGGCACAGGTGCATGCCGGTCGTGTAGTCGGCGAGCGTCGTCGGGTAGACGCTGAGCGGCACCGTGTCGTCGGAGCGTCGCCACATGACGCCCGAGTACGCCTGGGCGATGACGTCCTGGCCACCCTTGTGGGCGTACGGCCCGGTCTCGCCGAAGCCCGTGCCGGAGGCCCAGACGATGCTCGGGTTGACCTGCCGGAGGTCCTCGTAGCCGAAGCCCATCCGCTCCATGACGCCGGCGCGGAAGTTGCTGACGACGACGTCGGAGCGCCGGACGAGGTCGAGGACGACGGTGCGCCCCGCCTCGGTGCGCGTGTCGATCGTGACCGACCGCTTGCCCCGGTTGATCGAGATGAAGATCGGGTTCTCCTGGCCAGCCGGGTCGGGCAGCGAGTTGCGCGACAGGTCGCCCCAGACGGGCCGCTCGACCTTGATGACCTCGGCCCCGTAGTCGGCGAGCATCTGCGTGCACGACGGGCCCATGTAGACCTGCGTGAAGTCGAGGACGGTGACGCCCTCGAGGGCCCGCGGCGCCGTGGTGGAGGGGCTGGTGGTGGAGGGGGCTGGCGTCGTCATCGCTGGTTCTCCTGCTGATCCTTGATGTCGTTCTCGGTCGTCGCGTCGATGGTCGCGTTGGGCGCCGGACGGTCGCCCGGGTCGGCCCCCTGGTCGCGCATGCGCAGCTGGATCTCGTCGACCGGCACGTCACGCACGGGCAGGGCCTTCTCGACGGCGAGCGCCGCCGCGATCCCCGCCGCCTGTCCCTGGGCCATGCACGGCGGGATCTCGCGGGACATCCGCTGGGCCTCCGGCGTCGCCGAGTAGTGTCGCCCCGCGACGATGAGCTGGTCCACCCCGACGGGCAGCAGCGAGCGGTACGGCGTGTAGTAGTCGCGGCCGCGCGCCACCGAGTCGGCGAAGTGCCGGCGGCTCACGACGTCCTCCTTCGTCACGACGTACTCGCCCTGCAGGAGGCGGGTCTGGCGCACGCCCATCTGCTGGGCGACGTCGAGCACGTAGGCGTTCTCGAAGCCGGGCAGGGTGGCCTTGATCTCGGGCAGGGCCGCCGCGATGCGGTCGCGGGCGGCGAACTCGGCGTTGGTCAGCGACTCGGGGTCGGAGCCGTCGAAGCCGGTCATGTGCGGGGTGTTGCACCAGACGACGCCGGGCAGCGGCGTCTTGAGCCACCACAGCTCCCACGCACCCCCGAGCAGCCGCTTGATCCGGCGGTTGACGGCCCGCGCCTCCTTCGGGTGCTCCTGCTCGAAGCGCTCCGCCGCGTCGGTGTCGACGCCGCCGAGGCGGAAGACGAGGGTGACGAGGTAGGAGTCGTGGGCGAACGGCGCACCCGCCCGGGACGCGACGTCGATGTCACCGGTGGTGTCGATGACGACGTCGCCCAGGATCGCCTGCGGGCCCTGCTTCGTCTCGACGACGACGCCCTTGAGCACGCCGTCGTCGACGATCGGCCGCGAGAACCAGCTGTGCATCCGCAGGTGCACGCCCGACTCGCGGACGAGGTCGACCGACGTCGCCTTCCACGCGTCGGGGTCGAAGGCGACGGCGTAGCAGATCGGCTTGGGGTTGGTGTGCGAGTGGAAGTTGAAGGTGCCCCAGCGGCCCCACTTGTTCCACAGCTCCTGGGAGGTGGCGCGCTCCTCGACGGGCGGGTACACCGCGAGCTTCGTGCGCGCCATCCGCTCGACGTACTCGTCGACGATGCCGGTCACGGTGATCTCGTCGCCGTTGACCATGTCGTCGAGGACGAGCACCATGCCGCCGGAGGCGAGCCCGCCGAGGGCCGAGTAGCGCTCGACGAGGGTGACGTCGACGCCGCTGCGCGCGGCCGACACGGCGGCACTGACGCCGGCGGGCCCTCCCCCGACGACGACGACGTCGCTGCGGCGCACGACCGGAGCCGTCACCTCGTCGGAGCTGATCGCGAGCTGGGACTGCTGGTGGGTGTTCATGGTGCGGACTCACTCTCCGGCGAAGAGGCCGCTGCGGCGGCGGGCGGCGACGTACAGGGCGACGCTGATGACCGACAGCGCGGCGGTGTAGGCCGGGAAGACCCAGGCCAGGTCGTGGCTCTGGAGCCACACGAGCAGGTAGGAGGCCGTGCCGCCGAAGAGGGCGACGGCGACGCCGTAGCCGACGCCGGTGCCGGTGGCCCGGCAGAACTTCGGCATGAGTGACGCGGACACGACGTTGTAGAGCGTCATGTTGGCGACGAGGACGATGCCGCCGCCGAGGACCACGAGGGCGAAGGTGCCCATGCCGGGCCCGGTGTAGAGCAGCATGAGGAAGACCGCCGGCACCGAGGCGAGACGGGTCACGACGAAGGCCCGCGAGAGCGTCACCCGGTCGGCGACGCGTCCGGTGACGATCGATCCGGCGAGGAGGATGACGCCGAGCAGCGTCGTCACGCCGAACACCTCGGTCGGGTTCTCCTTGAAGGTGGTCCGGGCCAGGGTCGGCAGGCCGACGTTCCACGCGTAGTTGAAGGCCTGGGCGCTGCCGACGACGAAGACGATGGCGAGCAGGCCGAGCCAGTGCTTGCGCACGCCCCTCCACGTGCCGCCCGTCGTCTCGCTGCGCTCCTCCTCGTGGAGGGTCTCCGGCAGGGCGCGTCGCAGGTAGAGCACGAAGAAGCTGAGGGCAGCGCCGAAGAGCAGCGGCACGCGCCAGCCCCACGTCGCCATGGCGTCGCCGCCGATGGCGTAGCTCGTGGCGAAGCTGACGAGCGAGGCGAGCAGGATGCCGAGGTTGACGAAGAAGCTGATGTAGCCGGCGGCCCGGCCCTCGTGGCCCTTCGGCATGACCTCGACGGCGAAGGCGGTCGACAGGGGCGCCTCGACGCCGGTCGACAGGCCCTGCAGGAGGCGGCAGACGAGCAGGAGCACCCCGGCCCAGACGCCGATGGAGTCGTAGGTGGGCAGCAGCCCGATGACGAGCGTCGTCACGGCCATGGTGCCGACCGACCAGAGCATGACGCTGCGCCGGCCGATCCGGTCGGCGACGGTGCCGAACAGCGCGCCGCCGAGAGGGCGGACGAAGAAGCCGACGGCGAAGACCGCGAGGGCGTCGAGCGTCGCCGAGACGGGGTCGGTCTTGGCGAAGAACAGCGGACCGATGAACGTGGCCAGCAGGCCGAAGATCATCCAGTCGTACCACTCGAGGGTGTTGCCGAGCCCGAGGCCGAGCATGGCCCGGCGGGTCGAGCGGGGGCGGTCGTCCGAGGACTCGGGGGGCGTGGCGGTGGTCGCTTTCGGGGTAGCGGTCATGGCGAACTCTCCGGTTCGTGACGGGAGGCGCGTTTTCGGGCGCACTCGAGGGAACCCGTGGCGCAGGGGCGTCCGGGACCTGTGGGGATGGGGAGGGTCGGCGGCGGGAGGCGGCCCGGTCGGCCCGTTCAGGCCTGTTCAGGCCTGTTCAGGACCGGGCGGTGGGACCTACCAGGTGGGCGGGGTGCTCACCCAGACGGCGGTGCACTCCTGCGTGTCCGACGGGTTGGCGTACCAGTGGGGGATGGTGGAGCTGTAGCGGATCGAGTCGCCGGCCTCGAGCCGGTGACGCACTCCGTCGAGGTAGACGTCCTTGGTGCCCGACAGGACGATGCCGAACTCCTCGCCGTGGTGGGTGTACGGCGTGGCACTCGTGTCGTATCCGGGTGGCGTGACCACCCAGTTGGCCTCGAGGGCACCGTTGAGGTCGGGGGTCAGCAGCTCGTAGACGCCGCCGTCATCGGTGGCCAGACCGTGACTGTCGAGACGGCGACGCTGGTCCTTGCGGACGACGACGTTCTCCGTCTCGGTCGGCTGGAGCAGCTGTCCCACGGGCAGCTGCAGCCCGTGTGCCAGCTGGACCAGGGTGGCGAAGGAGGGGTTGCCGTGACCGCGCTCGATCTGGCTGATGAGCCCGGCACTCACCCCGGCGTTCTGGGCGAGCCGCTCCGTGGTCAGCGACCGTTCCTTGCGCAGGGAACGGACCCGGGCCCCGAAGTCGGCCAGCATGGCCTCCATCGGGACGCCGTCGGTACCGGCGGTGCCGGCGGTCTCGCTGCTCACGGAAAACTCCTTCGTTCTACGTGCCCCCAAGCATACGAACCGTCTTCACTATGTCAATGGTTTCTTTAGCAGAATGAAGAAACAGGTTCGGCGCGGTGACGCGTCAGGCGCCGAGGAGCGTCCGGACGCGGTCGGCACCGACGGCCAGCAGCAGCGTCGGCAGGCGCGGGCCGGTGTCCGTGGACACGAGCAGGCGGTAGACGAGGACGAAGAAGGCGCGCTGGGCCGCGGACAGCTCGGGGTCCTTGACCTTGGCCTCGGGGTCGATGCCGCGCTGGATCTTCGGCACGGCGTACACGAGGTGGGTCAGGCCGTCGACCGACCAGTGCGCATCGAGGCCCTCGAGCAGCAGCCGCAGCGACTCGCGCTGCTCGTCGTCGAGGCCGGCGAGCAGGTCGGCGTCGGGCACCTCGCGCACGACGGTGCGGTCCTCGGCGGGCACGTAGCCGAGCATCCAGCGCTCGGCACAGTCGAGGCGCGGGCGCAGGTCGTCGGTGGAGCCGACCGGGTTGTCCGGGTCGAGCTCGGACAGGATGCGCACCGCCTGGGCCTCGTCGCCCTGCGTGATGTCGATGACCGAGGCGATGGTGCGGAACGGCATCGGCCGGGGCGTGGCGGGCAGCACGCCCGACGCCGTCGACGTGGCGCGCAGGTGGGCGGCGAGGTCGCCCGGCTGGGCGTCGCCGCCGGCGACCTTGCGGTTCAAGGCGTCCCACTCGTCGTAGAGACGCTGCAGCTCGGGTCCGAACGCGACGTCGAAGCTCTGGTTCGGGCGGCGTCGGGCGTAGAGCCAGCGCAGCACCGACGGCTCCATGACCTCGAGGGCGTCGTTCGGGATCGGCACGCCGCCCTTGGACGAGCTCATCTTGGCCATGCCGGCGATGCCGACGAAGGCGTACATCGGGCCGATCGGGCGCTCCCAGCCGAAGACCGGCGCGAGGTCCTTGCCGACGACGAAGCTGCTGCCGGGGCTCTGGTGGTCGACGCCGGAGGGCTCGAAGAGCACGCCCTCGTAGCCCCAGCGCATCGGCCAGTCGACCTTCCAGACGAGCTTGCCGTCGGTGAAGGTGTCGAGGTTGACCGTCTCCTGGTGGCCGCACTTCGTGCACGTGTACGCGAGGTCGTGCGAGTCGTCGTCGTAGGCCGTGACGGTCGTGAAGTCGGTGTGGCAGACGCTGCAGTACGGCTTGAACGGGAAGTAGCCCGCGGTGCCCTCGCTGCCGTCGTCCTCGCCCGCCGCGCCGGAGCCACGCTCGGCCTCGGTGGCGGCGGCCGCCTGCTCCTCGGTGAGCTTCGCGACCTTGGGGTCGTGGCGCTTGCCCTTGCCCGACGCCTTCTGGCGCGCGTCGGCCTCGGCCTCGAGGGTGCGGTACTGGTCGAGCACCTTGTCGATGGCGGTCCGCTCGCGCATCGCGAGGAGCACCTGGTCGCGGTAGGCGCCGGCGCGGTACTGCTCGGTCTGGCTGATCTGGCGCACCTCGATGCCGGTGGCCGCCATGGCCTCGAGCAGCGGGGCCTTGAAGTGGTCGGCCCACGTGGCGTGCGGCGACCCGGCCGGGGCAGGGACCGACGTCAGGGGCATGCCGATGTACTGCTCCCACGACTCGTCGACGCCCTCGAGCCGCTTGGGCACGCGGCGGAACCGGTCGAAGTCGTCCCAGGACAGGATGTGCTCGCAGGGGATGCCACGCCGCTTGATCTCGTCGGCGACGAGGTGCGGCGTGATGAGCTCGCGGAAGTTGCCGAGGTGGATCGGGCCCGAGGGGCTGATGCCCGACGCGCAGACGATCGTCTCGATGCCGCGGTGCTTCGCTTCGGCGATGACGTCGTCGGCCAGACGCGTCACCCAGTCGAGCGGCTCGGGAACGGCGGAGGCAGCCGTGTCACTCATGGAAGTCCTTCGGGTTCAAGCAGGTTCGTGCAGATTCAGGGTGCCGTCAGCTCGCGACGCTGGGCTTGAGCGGGAAGCGCTCGATGATCTCCGAGCGGCCCGGCCCGACGCCGATGGCCGAGACGCGCGCGCCGATGAGCTCCTCGACGCGCAGCACGTACTTCTGCGCGTTCTCGGGCAACTCCTCGAAGGTGCGGCAGTGGGTGATGTCCTCCCACCAGCCGGGCATCTCCTCGTAGATCGGCTTCGCGTGGTGGAAGTCGCTCTGGCTGACCGGCATCTCGTCGTGGCGGACGCCGTCGACGTCGTAGGCGACGCAGATCGGGACCGTGTCGAGTCCGGTGAGCACGTCGAGCTTGGTGATGACGAAGTCGGTGACGCCGTTGATCCGCTGGGCGTAGCGGCCGATGACGACGTCGAGCCAGCCGCAGCGACGCGGGCGCCCGGTGGTCACACCGAACTCGGCGCCGGTCTTGCGGAGGAACTCGCCCATGTCGTCGTTCAGCTCGGTGGGGAACGGGCCCTCGCCGACGCGCGTCGTGTACGCCTTGAGGATCGCGATGACCGAGTCGATGCGCGTCGGGGGCACGCCCGAGCCGGTGCACGCGCCGCCGGACGTGGCGTTGCTCGACGTGACGTAGGGGTAGGTGCCGTGGTCGACGTCGAGGAGCGTCGCCTGGCCGGCCTCGAAGAGGACGGTCTCGCCGCGGTCGAGGGCCTGCACCAGCTCGAGGGCGGTGTCGGCGACCATCGGCGCGAGCCGCTCTGCGTACGAGCGCAGCTCGGTGACGACCTCGTCGACGTCGGCGGCGCGCGTGTTGTAGATCTTGGCGAGCACCTGGTTCTTGAAGGCGAGGGCGGCCTCGACCTTCTGGCGCAGGATGCCCTCGTCGTAGAGGTCCTGGACGCGGATGCCGATGCGGCTCATCTTGTCGGCGTACGTCGGGCCGATGCCGCGGCCGGTGGTGCCGATGCGGCGGCTGCCGAGGAAGCGCTCAGTGACCTTGTCGAGGGTCCGGTTGTACGGCGGGATGACGTGCGCGTTCGCGCTGACCTTGAGCTTGCTCGTGTCGACGCCACGCGCGTCGAGGCCCTCGAGCTCCTCGAAGAGCACGCCGAGGTCGACGACGACGCCGTTGCCGATGACCGGCGTGCAGTTCGGCGACAGGATGCCCGAGGGCAGCAGGTGCAGCGCGTACTTCTCGCGCTTGCCGTCCTTCTCGATGACGACGGTGTGGCCGGCGTTGTTACCGCCGTTGAACTTGACGACGTAGTCGACGCTGCTGCCGAGCAGGTCGGTCGCCTTGCCCTTGCCCTCGTCGCCCCACTGCGCTCCCACGAGCACGATCGCCGGCATCGGTCTGCCTTCCCTTGGTGGTCCGAACCAACGGCAAGGTTATCGGTTGGTGACGCCTGCCCCGGACGCCGTCCGCTCGGGAGCAGCCGACAGGGTCCCGCCGCGTGGTCCCCGGGACTCCGCGTGCGCTCTGCGTTGCTCCACGTGGTGAGCCACCCGTCTGGTGGCTCGTCCTGCGGAGCAACGCAGAGGGCGGACGCGGTGACCGCTCAGGCGACGGGTTGCTGCAGCTCGATGACCCAGTGGTCGGGGCCGTCCTCGCCGGACGCGTGGTAGACCTCGCGGCACGGCCCGGCGAAGCTGAGCCCGCGCGCCTCGACCTCGCGCGAGAGCGTCTGCCAGGCCTCGCCGATGTCGCTGAGCGGCCCGCGCAGCGTCGTGACGAGGGCGCGGGGTTCGGCCGACAGCTCGGCCAGCTCGAGGCCGGCCGCGGCAGCCGCGTCGGCACCCACGTCGGGGCCGACGGGGTAGGCCGCGGCGGCGACCATCGCCTCGCCGTCCATCGTGTAGTGGCCGATCGAGGGCCCGGTGGGCTCGAGGCGGGCTGCGTGGACGGCGTGGTCGACCCGCCCGAACAGGGGGCCGACGACCTCGCCGACCTGCTGTCCGTCGGACACGCGTCCGGACAGCTGGACGACGCGGACCGCGGGCAGCGCCTGCTCGGTGTAGGCGTCGAGGACGACTGACGGTGACATGGCGTTCTCCTTCTCGATCATCCGGAGACGGTGCTCGACCTGCTCCAACCGCGCGCGGTCGGCGTCGATCTGCGCGGCGAGCTCGGCCCGACGCAGCCGCAGCATGCCGCGCAGCTGTTCGACGGGCACGTCGTCGCCGAGCAGCCGCCCGCAGTCCTCGAGGGTGAACCCGAGGTCCTTGAGCGCGACGAGCCGGTTGGCCCGGTCGAGCTGCGCGGCCGAGTAGGACCGGTAGCCGGACGCCGGGTCGACGCGGGCGGGCCGGAGCAGGCCGAGGGCGTCGTAGTGGCGCAGCATGCGCACCGACACCCCGGCGAGCCGGGCGAAGTCTCCGATACTCAACATGGTCCCCCCAGCCGACCGTCTGACACCGTGTCAGGGTCAAGCATCCTCCGGGTCGAGCCTCCCGGACGGGGCGTCAGGCGCGCGCGAGCCATCCCTCGAGGTACTCGGCGACGCCGTCCTCGCGGTGGTGCCCGGTGACGACCGACGCGGCGTCGAGCGCCGGGTCGACGGCGTTGGCCACGGCGACCGCGGTGCCCGCGACGGCGAAGGCGGAGACGTCGTTGTGGTTGTCGCCGAAGAAGACGGTGTCGGCGACGTCGACGCCGAGCTCGCCCGCCAGCGCCCGCAGCCCGTCGCCCTTGGAGCAGGCCGCGCTCGCGATCTCGAGGTAGGTGTCCTTCGAGCGGTAGGTCACGAGGCCGGCCCGGCCGGCGAGGGCGGCCTCCAGGTCGTCGACGAGGCGCGGGTCGCCCATGGCCATCACCTTGTGCGGCGGGCGGGTGTCGACGCGTCCGCTCGCGACGTACTCGTGGGCGGACGCGTCGCTCGGGTCGACGGCGGTGATGGTCGCCTCGCGCTCGGTCCAGCGGTCGGGCCCCCAGGCGTACCAGTCGTCCCCGGCGAAGAAGCTCGCGTGGAGGCCGAGCAGAGCGCACGCGTCGTAGGCCGCCCGGGCGTCGTCGGGCGCGATCGCCACGTCGGTGACGACCGACCGGTCGGCGCGCAGGACGAGGCCGCCGTTGTAGGCGATGAGCGGCGTCGGCTCGACGCCGCAGAGCCGCTCGAGCCCCTCGAGCGAGGCGGGCATGCGCGAGCTGCACAGCACGAACGTGTGCCCCGCCGACCGCACCGCCCGGATGGCGGCGACGGTGCGGTCGGACAGGGTGCGTCGGTGGTCGAGCAGCGTGCCGTCGACGTCGGAGCAGAACAGCGTCATGCGGTGGCGGCAGTCCTCAGAGCCCGAGCTCGCGGGCGCCCTCTGCCGAGGAGTCGCGGAGGAACTGCGCGCAGCGCTGCTCCTCGTCGGACTCCCCGATCGCGCGGGCCGCGCGCGAGAGCGCCGCGAGCGCCCGGAGGAACCCACGGTTGGGCTCGTGCGACCACGGCACGGGGCCCTGGCCGCGCCAGCCGGACTTGCGCAGGGCATCGAGCGCGCGGTGGTAGCCGGTGCGCGCGTAGGCGTAGGCCTCGACGTCGCGGTCGCCGTCGGCGAGCGCGTCCTCGGCGAGGGTCGCCCACGCGAGCGAGCTCGCCGGGTAGGCGGCGGCCACCTGCACCGGATCGACGCCGGCCGCGAGCTTCTCGGCGGCCGGGTCGACGGCGAGACGGGTCTCGGGGATGCCGAGCAGGTTGTCGCTCACTGGTGCGTGCCCGCCGAACGCAGCGCGGAGCACGCCTCGACGATGCGCACCGCCATGGCCTCCTCGGCCGCCTTGCCCCACGCGCGCGGGTCGTACTGCTTCTTGTTGCCGACCTCGCCGTCGACCTTGAGCACGCCGGCGTAGCCGGAGATCATCCAGTCGGCGATCTTGCGGGTGAAGGCGTACTGGGTGTCGGTGTCGACGTTCATCTTGACGACGCCGAAGTCGACGGCCGCCGAGATCTCCTCCGGCAGCGAGCCCGAGCCGCCGTGGAAGACGAGGTCGAACGGGCGCGCGTCGTCGGAGAGGCCGAGCTCCTGGGCGGCGGCCTTCTGGGCCTCGAGGAGCACCTCGGGGCGCAGCTTGACGTTGCCCGGCTTGTAGACGCCGTGGACGTTGCCGAACGTCAGGGCGGTCAGGTAGCGGCCGTTCTCGCCGGCGCCGAGGGCCTTGACGGTGGCGATGGCGTCGGCGGGCGTCGAGTACAGCTTGTCGTTGATCTCGTGGGCGACGCCGTCCTCCTCGCCGCCGACGACGCCGACCTCGATCTCGAGGACGACGTCCGCGGCCTTGGCGAGGTCGAGCAGCTCACGGGCGATCGAGAGGTTCTCCTCGAGGGGCACGGCCGAGCCGTCCCACATGTGCGACTGGAACCACGGCGTGCCGCCGGCCTTGACCCGCTCGGTCGAGGCCGCGAGCAGCGGGCGCACGAAGCCGTCGAGCTTGTCCTTGGGGCAGTGGTCGGTGTGCAGCGCGATGTTGACGGGGTAGTTCTTGGCCACCTCGTGCGCGTACGCGGCGAAGGCGAGCGAGCCGCTCACCATGTTCTTGATGCTCGGGCCGGAGAGGTAGTCGGCGCCGCCGGTCGAGACCTGGATGATGCCGTCGGAGCCCGCGTCGGCGAAGCCCTTCAGGGCCGCGTTCAGCGTCTGCGAGCTCGAGACGTTGATGGCGGGGTACGCGAAGGAGCCGGCCTTCGCGCGGTCGAGCATGTCGGCGTACACCTCGGGGGTGGCGATGGGCATGGCGTCTCCTGCTGTCTCGTGCGGGTGGGGCGCTGTCTGCGGATGGTGGGCCCCACGGCGATCCGGTCCGCGGACGATCCTGCCACGCCGACCTGCGTCCGGTCAGCGGTGCCCACTCCTCGGTGAGCGCCCGCTCAGCGCGTCGTCGGGTCGAAGACGTAGGGGGTCGTCGTCGCCACCCGGTGCAGGCCCAGGCGCCGCAGGATCGGCTCGGAGTCGGGCGAGGCGTCGACGCGGACGAAGTCGTTGCCGCGGGCCAGGCCGAGACGCGCCCGGTGCAGCAGCGTGGCCCGGTAGAGGCCGCGGCCGCGCCAGTCCGGCAGCGTCGAGCCGCCCCACAGTCCGGTGAACCGGCTCGTGTCGTACTCCGAGCGGGCCGCGCACAGGACCGGGCCCTCGCGGTCCTCCTCGACGACGACGACGTCCATCGACCCCGGCTCCGCGGTCCAGCGCGGCAGCAGCGAGTCGAGCACCCACGGCTGCGGCTCACCCCAGACGACCTCGAGCATCTCGGCCATCCGCTCGAAGTCGGCGTCGGAGTCGGCGGCGCGCACGACGACGCCCTCGGGCAGGTCGATCTCCTGCGCGGCGAGAGGGGCGGCCTCGCCGAGGATCAGCGCCTCGTCGTCCTCCTTGACGAAGCCGGCGCGGACGAGGCGCTCGCCGAGGTCGGCCGGCTCGTCGTAGTCGTAGGTCTTCCACTCGACGCGCAGGCCGCGCTCGGCGAAGAAGTCGCGCTGCCGCTCGATGACGGCGTCCCACTCGGCCGGGTCGGGGCCGAGGCCGTCGGGGCTCTCGATCATGTTCCAGCGCCCACCGTCGGGCTCGTACTCGCGCCGCACGAGGCCGTCGACCTCGAGGGGTCGCTGCGGGGTGCCGACGCGGATCGGCGCCCGGGTCTCGTCGTGGAAGACGCGGAGGAGCTCGGAGGTGTCGGCAGGTGGGGCATCGCTCTGGAACGAAGAGGGGTTCACAGAGCCAGCCAAGCATGGTCGAATCCGTCTCGTCATGCCTCTTTTCCACGCGCGCAGCGCCGCCCGCCCCCACGGGCCCGACCGACCACTGAGCGACCGGGCCACGCGGGCGCTGGCCGACGCCCGGCCGGTCCCCTTCTGGACCGACCGTCCCGAGCGGCCCGACCCGCGGCCGGCGCTGACGGGCGCTGCGCCGCGCACCGACCTGCTCGTCGTCGGCGGCGGGTTCACCGGCCTGTGGGCGGCCCTGCAGGCCAAGGAGGCCGACCCCTCGCGCGAGGTCGTCGTCGTGGAGGCCGGACGCCTCGCCGACGGCGCGTCGGGGCGCAACGGCGGCTTCATGGCGCCGTCGCTGACCCACGGGCTCGCCCAGGGGGTGGCCTGCTGGCCCGACGAGATGGGCACGCTCGACCGTCTCGCCGCCGGGAACTTCGACGGCATCGTCGCCACCCTGGAGCGCCACGGCATCGACGCCGACCTGCACCGCCCGGGCGAGCTGACCCTGGCCCTCACCGAGCACCAGGTGCCGTCGGTGCACGAGTCCTACGAGCTGCACCGCGCGCACGGCGTGCCGGTCGAGCTGCTCGACGCCGACCAGGCGCGCGCGCGTGTCGACTCGCCCCGCTACCTCGCGGGCATGTTCGACCCGGAGGTGGCCCTCGTCGACCCGGCCCGCCTCGTCTGGGGGTTGGCCCGCGCCGCCGAGGCGCTCGGGGTGCGGATCCACGAGCACACGCGCGCCACCGGGTTCGACGCCGAGGGCTCGGGGGTGCGGGTGCGGCTGGACGCCGGGTCGATCCACGCCGGACGCGTCGTCATCGGCACCAACGCCTCGCAGGGCGTGCTCAAGCGGTTCAGCGCGTGGGTGCTGCCGGTGTACGACCACGTGCTCATGACCGAGCCCCTGACGCCGGCCCAGCTGGCCGCCATCGGCTGGGAGGGACGCGAGGGCCTCACCGACGCCGGCAACCAGTTCCACTACTACAGAAGGACGCTCGACGACCGGGTGCTCTTCGGCGGGTACGACGCCAACTACCACTTCCCGGGCCGCATCGACCCGGCGCTCGAGCAGAACGACGCCTCGCACGGGCTGCTCGCCGACCACTTCCTCGACCTCTTCCCGCAGCTCGAGGGCATCCGGTTCACGCACCGGTGGGCCGGCGTCATCGACACGACGTCACGGTTCACGCCGGTCTTCGGCACGGCGCTCGGCGGGCGGATGGCCTACGCCGTCGGCTACACCGGGCTCGGCGTGGCCTCGACGCGGTTCGGTGCGGCGGTGGCCCTCGACCTCGTCGACGGCAAGGACACCGAGCTGACCCGGCTCGGGATGGTGCGCCGCAAGCCGGTGCCCTTCCCGCCCGAGCCGGTGCGCTATGCCGCCGTGACCGCCACCCGCGCCTCGCTGGCCGCCGAGGACCGCACCGGGCGCCGCAACCTGTGGCTGAAGGCGCTCGACCGGATGGGCGTCGGCTTCGACTCGTGACCCGTGAGTCCAACCGCCCACTCGACGGCGTTCTCGAGTCGAGTGGGCACTTTCTCGCGGTGAGGGCGGGACGTCAGAGGACGGCGAGCTCGGTGGGGCGGGTGTTGAAGCGCTCGACTCCGGTGTCGGTGACGGCGACGATGTCCTCGATGCGCGCGCCCCAGCGACCGGCGAGGTAGACGCCCGGCTCGATGCTGAACGTCATGCCGGCCTCGAGCGGGAGGTCGTTGCCCTCGACGACGTACGGCTCCTCGTGCACGTCGAGGCCGATGCCGTGGCCGGTGCGGTGGATGAAGTGCTCGGCGAGGCCCGCCTCGGCGAGCACCTCACGACCCGCGCGGTCGACGTCCTGGCACGTGACGCCGGGGCGGACGGCGTCGACCGACGCCTGCTGCGCGGCCTGCAGGGCCGCGTAGGCCTCCGCGACGTCGGGGTCGCTCGGCGAGCCGACGGCGTAGGTGCGGGTGCTGTCGGAGTTGTAGCCCGAGGGCAGCGGGCCGCCGATGTCGACGACGACGACGTCGCCCTGCTGCACGACGCGGTCGCTGACCTCGTGGTGCGGGCTGGCGCCGTTCGGGCCTGACCCGACGATGACGAAATCGGCTGCGGCGTGGCCTTCCTCGACGATCGCGGCCGCGATGTCGGCGGCGACCTCCGCCTCGGTGCGACCCGGTCGGAGCCACTCCCCGACCCGCGCGTGGACCCGGTCGATGGCGGCACCGGCGAGGCGCAGCTGCTCCAGCTCGGCGGCGTCCTTGCGCATCCGCAGCTCGCGCAGGACCGGCCCGGCCAGCTGCTGCTCGGCGGCTCCGGCGTCGCGCAGCCGCAGGGCGTGCAGCGCCGGCGTCATGTCGGACACGGCCACCGGCCCACCGGGCACGCCGGCGAGGGCGAGCGCGTACGCGTCCTCCCCGTCGACCCACGTGCGCACCTCGACGCCGAGGTCGCCGAAGGGCACGTGCCCGAGGCCCGCGAACTCGAGCCTCGGCGAGACGAACACCGGCGCCACGGAGGCGTCGGTCGGCACGACGAGGGCCGTGAGCCGCTCGAACGAGGACCCGGCCACCCCCACGAGGTAGCGCAGGTCCGAGCCCGGCGAGACGACGACCGACGCGAGGCCGGCGTCGGCCGCGTGGCTCCGCAACCGGTCCAGGCGCGAACGCATCGTCGAGACGTCGAGGACCGAGGTGTGGGTGCCCATGCGCAGACCGTACTCCCGGCACGCGGACCTCCCGCACGGGCTCCGTCCCCAGGGGGAGGCCCCGCCGGCGCGCACTGCCTACGCTGGCGCCATGGCGACCCGACACCCTGCGCCCGGCGGCCCGTGGCGGACCCGCCTGGCGGCGTGGTTCGGCGTCGACGAGACGTGGGAGCGCGTGCCCGACGACCCCGCCCGCGCCCGCCGGACCGACGCGGTGCTGGCGGCAGCATTCCTCGTCGCCGGGTCGCTCGGCGTCGAGCTGCTGCGGAGCATCGACGCCCTCGGGAGCTCCGCCGGCTCCTACGTCTGGCCGCACGTCGCCGTCGCCGCCGGCACCCTGCCCCTCGCCTGGCGCCGGCAGCGGCCGCTGCTCGTGGCGGTGTGGCTCTCGGCGCACTTCTTCGTCGTCGGCATCACCCTGCCCTCGGTGGCGGTGTCGATGCCGATGCAGGTCGTGTACTTCCTCGGCATCTTCACCGGGGTGGCGTGGGCCCGTGACCGCCGGGCGATGCTCGCGGTCGTCACCGGCATCGTCCTGCTCATGTTCGGCTGGCTCACCTGGCAGCTGGCGGTCGGCAGCGGTGTCGAGGAGGCCCTGGGTCACGCGGGGACCCCGCTGACGCGCCAGGGCCTGTTCTCCCCGGCCACGGCGTACGTCGTCTACACGCTGCTCGTCAACGTCTTCTACTTCGGCGGCGCCATCATCGGCGGGCAGGCGGCCTGGCGCGCCGCGCTGCACCGCGACCGGCTCGCCGCCCAGGCCCACACCATCGAGGAGCAGGCCGCCGAGCTGCAGCGCCGGGCCGTCGTCGAGGAGCGCCTCCGCATCGCCCGCGAGCTGCACGACGTCGTGGCCCACCACGTCTCGGTCATCGGCATCCAGGCGGCCGCGGCCCGGCGCACGCTCCGGCGCGACGCCGACGTCGCCGAGGCGTCGCTGCGCTCGATGGAGGCGTCCTCGCGCGAGGCGGTGACCCAGATGCGGGCGCTGCTCGGCACCCTCCGGTCGGCCGACGAGGACGCCGAGCCGGTGCCCCGCGCGCCGGAGCCGCGCCTCGCCGACATCGGCGGGCTGGTCGAGCAGACCCGAGGGTCCGGACTCGACGCGCGGTGCCACGTCGTCGAGGACGCCCCGGGCGCGCTCGACGCCGTGCCCGGGCCGCTGGGCCTCTCCCTCTACCGGACCGTGCAGGAGGCGCTGTCGAACGTGCGCCGCCACTCGACGGCGCGCACGGCGCAGGTGTTCGTGCGCGTCGACCGACGCCCCGAGCCCGGCTTCGCGCACGGGTACGCCGAGGTCGAGGTGCTCGACGACGGACGCCCCCGCACCGGCACCTCGGGAACCGGCTTGGGGCTGTTGGGGATCCGCGAACGCCTCGCGACGCACGGCGGCGTCGGCGAGATCGGCCCGCGCGTCACCGGCGGCTACCGTGTGCGCGTCCGCATGCCGCTGTCGGAGGAGACCCCGTGACGACCGTCCTGCTCGTCGACGACCAGCAGCTGGTCCGTTCCGGCTTCTCCCTCATCCTGTCGGTGGAGGACGACCTCCAGGTGGTCGGCGAGGCCGCCGACGGCGCCGAGGCGGTGCGGCGCGCCACCGAGCTGCGGCCCGACGTCGTGCTCATGGACGTGCAGATGCCGGTGCTCGACGGCATCGAGGCCACCCGCCGCATCGTCGAGGGCGACCTGTCGAAGGTCGTCATCCTCACGACGTTCGACCGCGACGACTACGTGTTCGCCGGGCTCGCCGCCGGGGCGAGCGGCTTCCTGCTGAAGAACGCCGAGCCCGAGCAGCTCGTCGACGCCGTCCGCGCCGTCGCCGGTGGACACGCGCTGCTCGCGCCCGAGGTGACGCGTCGGGTCATCGAGCGCATGACGAGTGGTGACGCGTCGGTCGGGCCGACCACGGCCACAGGCGGATCCGCACGTGCCGAGGAAGCGCGCGACCAGCGGCTCGACCGGCTGACGCCGCGCGAGACCGAGGTGCTCGGCCTCGTCGGGCGCGGCCTGTCGAACGCCGAGATCGCCGCCCACCTCGTGCTGGGCGAGGCGACCGTCAAGACCCACGTGTCGAACGTGCTGTCCAAGCTGCACCTGCGCGACCGCGTCCAGGCCGTCGTCCTCGCCTACGAGGCCGGACTCATCCGCGCGGGGGACGCCGACGTTCCGCCTGCGGGCTGATCCCGCCGGCGACTCCCCGGCCTAGCGTGGAGGCATGACGACTTTCGGGGACACGCACCACCGGTCGGACCACCGCCCGGACCACCCGGACCACCCGGCCGACCACCCGGACACCGGCACCGCACCCCCGCCGGGGGCCGCGACCGGAGGCGTCGAGGTACGCGGCCTGACCCGGTCGTTCGGGCAGGTGCGGGCCGTCGACGACGTGTCGTTCGCCGTCCTGCCGGGCCTGCTCACCGGCTTCGTCGGTGGCAACGGTGCCGGCAAGACGACGACGATGCGGATGGTCATGGGCGTGCTGGCCCCCACGAGCGGCGAGGTGCTCTGGGACGGCCGGCCGATCACCGCGGGCGACCGCCGCCGCTTCGGCTACATGCCGGAGGAGCGCGGGCTGTACCCCAAGCAGCCGGTCCTCGACCAGCTCGTCTACCTCGGCCGGCTGCGCGGCCTGTCCACGAGCGCCGCGCGGGCCTCGGTCACCGAGCACCTCGAGCGGCTCGGCCTCACCGAGCGCGCCAAGGACCACGTCGAGAAGCTGTCGCTCGGCAACCAGCAGCGGGTGCAGATCATCGCCGCCCTCATGGGCGAGCCGCAGGCCCTCGTCCTCGACGAGCCGTTCAGCGGCCTCGACCCGGTCGCCGTCGACAACATGGCCGACCTGCTGCGCGAGCACACGGCCCGCGGCGTCCCCGTCCTGTTCTCCAGCCACCAGCTCGACCTCGTCGAGCGGCTCTGCGAGCGGCTCGTCGTGCTCTCCCGCGGCCGCGTCGTCGCCAACGGCACCCCGGACGAGCTGCGCTCGCGCTCGGTGGTGCGCCACCGCATCGTGCTGTCGGGCGACGCCGGCTGGGTGCGCGGCGTGCCCGGGATCCTCGCCGTCGACGTCGAGGGCACGAGCGCGCTCGTCGAGGTCGTCGAGCCCGGCGCCGAGCGGGCGCTGCTCGCCGAGGCGGTCCGACGCGGCGACGTCCACGAGTTCACGCCCCAGCGTCCGTCGCTGGCCCAGATCTACCGCGAGGTGACGGCATGACCACCACGAGCAACCGCTCCGACCGGCGCGACGCCCCGGCCACCCGGCTCCCGGCCCACGACGGCGTCGGCCGGGCGTGGACCGTGGTCGCGATGCGCGAGGTCGTCGTGCGGCTCACCAACCGCGCCTTCCTCGTCTCGACCGCCCTGACCCTGCTATTCATCGCCGGCTACGGCGCCTTCGCGGCCTGGCAGTCCGGCCGCACGACCACGTGGACCGTCGCCGTCAGCACGACCGACGCGCCCGCCGCGGGGCCGCTCGTGGCGGCCACCGGCCGGGTGGCGCACACCACCGACGACACGGTCGTCGTCACGACGAAGCCGGTGGCCGACGCGTCGGCGGCCCGGACCGCCGTGACCGACGGCGACGCCGACGTGTGGCTGCACCGCACGGCCACCGGCTGGGCCGCGACGTCCGCCGACGACGTGCCCTCGGGCCTGCGCACCGCGCTCGAGCAGGCGGTGCGCACCGACGCCCTCGACCGCAACGCCACGGCGGCCGGCACCAGCCTGACCTCGCTCGAGCAGGGGTCGGCCCTGTCGCTCGACCGGTTCTCGGGCGCCGGCACCGACGCCGGCTTCGTCAAGGCCGTCACCTTCGCCTTCGCGCTGCTCTTCTTCATGTCGGCGATGATGTTCGGCCAGCAGATCGCGGCGAGCGTCGTCGAGGAGAAGCAGTCGCGCCTCGTCGAGATCATCGCCACCGCCATCCCGGTGCGCCAGCTGCTCGCCGGCAAGGTCGTCGGCAACTCCGCCATCGCCCTGGCCCAGGTGGTGCTCATCGCCGGGGTGGGGCTCGTCATGGTGTCGTTCACCGACTTCTCGGCCCTGCTGCCGACGCTGTCGACGGCGGTCGTGTGGTTCGTCCTCTTCTTCGCGGTCGGGTTCTTCGCCCTGGCCTGCCTCTTCGCGGTGGCCGGCGCGCTCGCCTCGCGCACCGAGGACCTGCAGAGCACCACGGCCCCGATGACGACCGTGCTCATGCTCGTCTACGTCGTCAGCTTCGGCCTGAGCGGCACGGCCCTCACGGTCGCGTCGTACGTGCCGGTGGCCTCGGTCGTGACGATGCCGGCGCGCATCCTCGCCGGCGACGCGACGTGGTGGGAGGCGGTGCTCTCGCTGCTCGTCATGGTCGTGTTCTCGGCCGCCACCGTCGTGGTCGGCGAGCGCATCTACCGGCGGTCGCTGCTGCAGACGCGGGGACGCGTGTCGTGGCGCCAGGCGCTGCGGGCGACCGACTGAGGCGGGACGCCCCTTACCCGCAGCCGACCTGCGGATGCGAAGTCCTTGCCGAGTGCAGACCGACAGCGGGTGCCGGACGTCGTCGCCGGCCCCTACGGTGGAGGGGACGCCGGATGCGTGGTGCGTGGCCCGGATCGCTCCCCCGGGCCGCGCCGAACGGGCCTCGACCGTGGTGGTCGGGGCCCGTTGTCACGCCCGGGCGCCCGGCGGGCGCTCCCCGTCGACGGTGACGTGCCGGTAGGGCGAGAGCCAGAGCCACAGCGCCGAGGCCACGAGCCCGAGCACGCCGACGCCGATGGCGAGGCGGTTGCCGAACGACGCGGCGAGCCAGCCGCCGAGCGGGGCCGCGATGGCGATGCTGCCCCAGTTGAAGGAGCGGATCGTGGCGTTCATCCGGCCGCGGAGCCGGTCCGGCGTCACGAGGTTGCGGTGGCTCATCGTCAGCGGGTCCTTGACCCCCATGGCCAGGCCGAAGAGGGCGTTGGCCAGCAGCAGCCACACCAGCGCCCACGGCCCGGGCCGGGCGAGCAGCAGGAGCGCGTACGCCGCCGGGTTGGCCCACTCCATGGCCACGACGACGCGCCCGGTGCCGAACCGGACCCCGAGGCGCGGCGCGAGCCCCGCACCCACGATGCCCGTGACCCCGGTGGCCGCGAGCACGAACCCGACGGCGAGCGCGTCGAGGTGCAGCTCGGTGGTCGCGAAGTACACCAGGACGGTGGTGACGATGCCGTTGCCGAAGAACCACAGGTGCAGCGACACGGCGTAGGGCCCGAGCGTCGCGTGGCGGTAGACCCACGCCGCGCCCTCGCGCAGCTCGGCCCACAGGTGGCGCCGCTGGGCCCGCTCCGGCCGTGGCTCCTCGACGCGCACCGTCGCGAGGGTGGCCGCGGAGACGGCGTACGACGCGGCGTCGACGAGCACGGCGACGGGTGCCGTCAGCAGGCGCACGAGGGCCCCACCGACGAGCGGCCCCAGCGACTGGGTGGCCGAGTAGGTCTGCGAGAGGCGGGCGTTGGCCCGGGGCAGCCGCTCCGGTGGCACGATCGCCGGCAGCAGGGACTGGTGCGCGGCGCTGAAGAACATCGAGGCCGAGCCGACGACGAACACGAGCACGGCGAGCACTGGCACGGTGAGGTGCCCGGCGAGGGCGAGGAACCCGACGGTGCCGAGCAGCGCCGCGCAGAGCACGTCGGCCCCGATGAGCAGCGGGCGACGGCGCACCCGGTCCACGACGACGCCGGCGACGAGTCCGAAGAGCAGGTACGGCAGGAACTGGGCCGAGCGCACGACGCCGATGGCCACCTGGTCGGCGTGCAGGGTCTCGATGAGGAGCAGCTGCAGCGCGAGCGCCGAGACGAACGTGCCGAGGTTGCTCACCGCGTCGGCGAACCAGAAGCGCGCGAACGATGAGTGCGGGCGGGTCGCACCGGGGGCACCCCCGAGCCCGAGCGGTTCGCCGACCTCCACGTCTGCCCCTTCCCCTGGCGCCCGGCCCGGCGACGCGCGTCACCGTGCCGGGCACCAACCTAGGGGGCGGGCGCCCTGCGTCGGTCAGGCGGTCGCCGGCGTGCGCGCCGGCACCGGCTGCGGGGGCGGCGGGCCGACGTAGCGCGCCGCGGGCCGGATGATCTTCGGGTCGCGGGCCTGCTCGAGGACGTTCGCGGTCCAGCCGACGGAGCGGGCCACGCAGAACGTCGGGGTGAACATGCTCGGCTCGAGCCCGGCCAGGCGCATGACGACGCCGGCGTAGTACTCGACGTTGGCGTAGAGCGGGCGGTCCGGCTTGAGCTCGGCCAGGACCCGCTCGATCGTCGCCTCGACGCCGATGGCGAAGTCGACGAGCGGGTCGTCCCAGCGCCGGGCGACGCCCTTGAGCATCTCCGAGCGGGGGTCGTGGGTGCGGTAGACGGCGTGGCCGAAGCCCATGATCCGCGCCCCGCTGCCGACCTGCTCGCGGACCCACGGCTCGGCGCGGTCGGGGGTGCCGATCTGCTCGAGCGCCTCGAGGGCGCGGCTCGGGGCTCCGCCGTGACGCGGGCCGGCGAACGAGCCGATGGCCCCGACGAGGCAGGCCGCGAGGTCGGCGCCGGTGCTCGCGATGACGCGGGCGGTGAACGTGGAGGCGTTGAACCCGTGGTCCATCGTCGAAACGAGGTACTGCTCGACGGCGCGCGCGTCGCGCTCGGTGGGCAGCGAGCCGGTGACCATCCGCAGGTAGTCGGTGGCGTGGTCGAGGCCCGGGTCGGCGGGGACCGGCTCGAGACCGCGCTGGAGGCGGTGCGAGGCAGCGAGGATGGTCGGCGTGACCGCGACGGCCGCCATGGCCGAGGCGAGCCGCTCCTGCTCACCCGCGTCGTAGAGCGGCCGCTGGCCGGTGATGCCGCCCCACGCCGACAGCGCGGTGCGCAGCACCTGGAGCGAGTCGGTCGTCGTGGCGCAGATCGCCGGCAGCAGGTCGGCGAGCGCGGGCGGCAGGACCCGCAGCCGGTCGGCCTCGGCGCGCAGGGCGTCGAGCTCGGACGCGGAGGGCAGGTGTCCGTGGAAGAGCAGGTGCCAGGCCTCCTCGAAGCCGACCGCCTCGGCGAGGTCGACGGCCGAGTACTGCCGGTAGTGGAAGAAACCCTCGTCGCCGCGGACGTCGCCGATCTCGGTGTCGGTGACGACGACCTTGGCGAGTCCGGGTGGCACGACGACGAAGCCGGCGGGCGTCGGGGCTGGGGTGTGGGTGGACATGACGTGCTCCTCTCGGGTTCACTCGTCACCCTCAGCCATGTTGATCAACATCGTCAATGTTGATCTGGTCAACGTTGATCCGGTCAACACCGACGCCATCAGCCACCCGAGGAGGAGCCGTGCCGGCACCGCGCAGCCCGTGGATCACGACGACCGAGGCCGCCCAGCGTCTCGGCGTCAAGCGCGCGACGCTCTACGCCTACGTCAGCCGCGGGCTGCTCCGCAGCGAGCGGCGCCCCGGCCAGCAGGAGAGCCTCTTCGACCGGGCCCAGGTGGAGGCCATGGCCTCGGCCACGCGCGCCGTCGGCACGCCGCAGTCGGTCCTCCGGTTCCGCACCGTGGCCACCGGCGTCAGCAGCCAGGTCGAGGGCGAGCTGCGCTACCGCGGCGTGCCCCTGGAGGCTGCGGTCGAGGCGGGGTCGGTCGAGCGCGTCGCCGGGCTGGTTCTCGGTTCCCTTGCAGCCCAAGGGTTCTCGGACGCCGACGCACCCCTCCCGCGGATGCCGCGGCTCACCGACGCCGTGCGCCCGGCGGCCCGCGCGCTCGTCCGCCTCCCGCTCGAGCGGCGGGTACCGGTCGCCGTGCAGCTGCTCGCCGCGTCCGACCCGTTCGCCGGCGACACCGATCCCGATCGGGTCCGTGGGGCCGCGCCCGCCGTCGTGGCCGGTGCGGTTGCCCTGGCCTCGGGCGCCCGTGTCCGCGCAGGGGCCACGCTCGACCCGCTCGCCGACCTGACGCTCGCGGCGCTCGGCGGGGAGCCCGGCGCCCACGCGTCCGAGGTCGTCGGCGTCCTGCTCGTGACGCTGCTCGACCACGGCCTCACCGCCTCGACCGTCGCCGCCCGGGTGGCCGCCTCGACCCGTGCCGGACTGCACGACTGCCTCGTCGCCGCGTACGCCGCGATGGCCGGACCGCTGCACGGCGCGGCACCCGTGGCCGCCCACGCCCTCCTCGCCGACGCAGCGGGCGCCGCTGACGGGTCCGACGCGTCCGGGCCGGCGGGCACGTCGGCGTCCGACGCGGTGGCGCGAGCGCTTCGGACGCACGGCGTCGTGCCCGGCTTCGGGCACTTCCTCTACCCCGACGGCGACCCGAGGGCCGAGGTCGTGCTCGACCGGGTGCGCCGGCTGCCGGGTGCCGAGCCGGTCCTCGAGCGGGTCGAGGCGCTGGCCGGGGTCGTCGCCGAGCGCACCGGGGCCCTGCCGAACATCGACCTCGCGAGCGCCGCCGCCCTGCACGCCCTCGGGCTGCCGGCGGCCGCGGGCGAGGTGCTCTTCCAGGTGGCCCGCTCGTTCGGCGTCGCCGCGCACGTCGTCGAGGAGTACGCCGAGGAGCCCCTGCGCTGGCGAGGCCGCGACCCCTCCGCCTGAGGCGTCAGGGGCGCTGGTCGAAGACGTGGCGGCGCACCCAGGCGTGCATCGCCACCGCCGCCGCCGCTCCCGCGTTGATCGAGCGGGTCGAGCCGAACTGCTCGATGTGCAGCACCACCTCGCAGGCGGCTCGCATCGGCTCGCTCAGGCCCGGCCCCTCCTGGCCGAACACGAGGACGCAGCCGCGCGGCAGGTCGTAGGTCTCGAGCGGTAGCGACCCGGGCAGGTTGTCGACCCCGACGAGGACGAGCCCGGCACCCCGCGCCCACGCGGCCAGGGCGTCGGCGTCGGCGTGGTGGTGCTCGTGCTGGTAGCGGTCGGTGACCATGGCCCCGCGCCGGTTCCAGCGCCGGCGGCCGACGATGTGGAACGCCCGCGCCCCCATGGCGTTGGCCGTGCGGATGACCGAGCCGATGTTGAAGTCGTGACCCCAGTTCTCGACGGCGACGTGGAAGGCGTGCCGGCGGGTGTCGAGGTCGGCGACGATCGCGTCGTGGCGCCAGTACCGATAGGCGTCGACGACGTTGCGGCGGTCACCGTGGGCCAGCAGCTCGGGGTCCCAGTGCGCACCCTCAGGCCACGGCCCCTCCCACGGCCCGACGCCGACCTCCGCGACGTGCGGGACACCGTCCGGGGTCGTCGTCTCGCGGGGCACGTCGGGCACCGGCCGAGTCTACGAGCGCGAGTGACCCGACGCGGAGGCCCTCCCAGGCCCTCCGAGGCCCGTACGCACGCGCACAGGAGGAGCACAGCGCAGATTGAGGAGATCCGGATCGCACCGCCTACCCTTGGGCCCATGCACGCACTCGCCGCCGTCCCCGCCCTCGGCCCGAAGTGGATGGACCCGACGTACCTCCTCGACCAGTACCAGGGCGCGTTCTTCGTCATCGCCCTGGTCATCGTGTTCGTCGAGTGCGGGCTGCTCTTCCCGATCCTGCCCGGCGACTCGCTGCTCTTCGCGGTCGGCCTCTTCATCGCCACGGGCCAGGTCGACATCAACCTCTTCGTCGCGATGGCGGCCCTCACCGCGGCGGCCTTCCTCGGCAACGTCGTCGGCTACGAGATCGGGCGCGGCGTCGGCCGGCCGCTCTACAAACGGCAGGGCCGGTTCATCAACACCGCGAACTTCGACAAGACGAACGTCTTCTTCGACAAGTACGGCAACCGCGCCCTCGTCCTGGGCCGGTTCGTGCCGATCGTGCGCACCTTCATCACGGTCGTCGCGGGCATCGGACGCATGCACCGCCAGCGGTTCTTCGGCTGGAGCGCTGTCGGCGCCGTCGCGTGGGTCGTCAGCGTCACCCTGCTCGGCTACTTCCTCGGCCAGATCTTCCCCGGGCTGACGAAGAACATCGAGTACGCGATCCTGCTCGTCGTCCTCGTCTCGGTCATCCCGATGGTCATCGAGGTGGTCAAGCACCGCCGCGAGGCCCGCGAGGTCGCCGCCGAGATCGGTGAGGCCGCCGGCGAGACCGCAGGCGAGGCCCAGGACCGCCGCTGACCTGAGCGGCCGCACCCCTGCCGTGGTTGCGCCGAACCCGCTCCGCCGCTCGTCGCGCCGGGGCAGACTGGTCGGTGCAGGGGTGGACGGAGGCCGACATGGACACCGATCTGACGACGCTCTACCGGGCCAGCGTGCGCGGCTGGGCCGACCGTGTCGCGGAGCTGCACCCCGACGACTGGGACCGCCCGACGCCGTGCTCGGCCTGGACGGTCCGGGACCTCGTCAACCACGTCGTCGGCGAGGACCTCTGGACGGTCCCCCTCATGGAGGGCGCGACGATCGAGGAGGTCGGCAGCCGCTACGACGGTGACGTCCTGGGCGAGGACCCCGTCGCGGCGGCCACGCACGCCGCGTCCGAGGCGCAGGACGTCGTCGCCGCGACCCTGCCGAGCGGCGGCACCGTGCACCTGTCCTACGGCACCGAGTCGATGGACGAGTACGTCCGCCAGCTGCTCGCCGACCACGTCGTCCACGGCTGGGACCTCGCCGCGGCGACGGGCGGCGACACCACCCTCGACGTCTGGCTCGTGACCGCGGTCGCGGGCTGGTTCGACGAGCGCGAGGAGCTCTACCGGTCGGTGGGCGCGGTGGGCGCCCGCCGCACGATGACCGGCGCCCCCGGCGCCGACCTGCTGGCCCGTTTCGGCCGCGACGCCGCGTGGGGTCCCACGCACGCCGCCTTCGCCGCGTTCGTCGCGGCGTTCGGGCGTGGCGACGTCGACGCGATCATGGCGCTCATGACCCCGGACTGCGTCTTCGAGGCCACCGGCCCGGCTCCCGACGGTGTGCGCCACGAGGGGGCCGAGGCCGTGCGGACCGTGTGGGAGGAGCTCTTCGGGGGCACGCGCGACCCGCGCTTCACCGAGGAGGAGTCCTTCGTCGCGGGCGATCGCGGCGTGCTGCGCTGGCGCTTCGACTGGGTCGGCGATGACGACACCCCGGGCCACGTGCGGGGCGTCGACGTCGTGCGGCTGCGCGACGGGAAGGTCAGCGAGAAGCTGTCCTACGTCAAGGGCTGACGCGTCGGGACGCGCGAGGCCCAGGCGCCCCGGACGCGTCCGCTCAGGCGTCGGGACGCGAGCGGTCGACGTTCGGGTCGGGCGCCGGGAGGTCGGCCGGGGCGTCGGCCTGCGGCAGGCCGCCGGGCTGCGTCGAGGGACCGCCGACGGCGCCGGGCTGCGTGGACCCGCCGACCGCACCCGGCCCACCCGGGGTCGAGCCGAAGGTGCCGGGCGCCTGGTCGCCGAAGGAGATGCTCGGCACCGCGGCCTCGGCGGCCGGCGTCTCGAAGTACTCGGCGCGCTTGACCCCGGCCATGTTCGCGACGACGTTCGAGGGCACCGACTCGACCTTGGTGTTGAGGTCGCGGACCAGCGCGTTGTAGTAGCGGCGCGAGGAGGCGATGCGGTCCTCGGTGCTCGACAGCTCCTGCTGGAGCGAGAGGAAGTTCTGGTTCGCCTTGAGGTCGGGGTAGGCCTCGGCGACGGCGATGAGGCGCCCGAGCGCCTGGCTGAGCGCCCCTTCGGCCTGGGCGGCCTCGGCCGGCGACGGCGACCCGGACATCGCGGCCGACCGGGCCCGCATGACCTCCTCGAGGGTGCCGCGCTCGTGGGCGGCGTAGCCCTTGACGGTCTCGACGAGGTTGGGGATGAGGTCGTGCCGACGCTTGAGCTCGACGTCGATCTGGCGCCAGCCCTCCTCGACGCGGTTGCGCAGGCGGATCAGGCCGTTGTAGCTGACGACGCCCCAGATGCCGAGGAGCACGACGAGCGCGAGCAGGATCCAGACGATGATCATGGGTTCTCCCCTGGGCGTGAGGGCGTGAGGCGGGACGATCCGTGGCACCGATCCTAGACCGGCGGGCCCCGCGCGTCGGCGGCCTCGGGCGAGGCCCGACGGCTGCGGGACCGGTGCTGCGACGCGGCGGCGGCCGGGCGCGTTCCCGCCGGCCCGACGCGTCGCGCCGCGCCGCGCCGCGGAGTTTCGGCGGGGTGTCGGCGGGCGTCCGTACGCTGCCGGCATGGACGACGCGACGCTCGCCCTCGACTTCACCGCCGAGCTGTGGCGGTGGGAGGCCCAGACCGGCTGGTTCTTCGTCACGGTCCCGCCCGAGGCGTCAGAACGCGTCCGCGAGCGGCCGCGCCCACCGCGCGGCTTCGGCTCGGTGCGGGTGCGCGTCACCGTCGGCGGGTCGAGCTGGGCCACCTCGATCTTCCCCGACGCCTCGCGCGGCGCCTACGTGCTGCCGGTGAAGCAGGCGGTGCGCCGGGCCGAGGGGCTCGGTGAGGGCGACCCGGCCCACGTGCACCTCGAGGTGCTCGAGTGAGCCCCGACGAAAGCCCTGCCGCCAACCGGGTCACGCCGTTCGGCGAGGTCGTGGCGGCGCCGGGCCGCGGGTCGTGGATGGGCAACCGCGGCCGGCTGCACGAGGGGGCCGGCACCCGCCAGGTGCGTCGCCACCACGTCGGACGCGCGTGGATCACGTGCGCGCTCGCCTTCCGCGACCGCCGCGTCGAGCAGTGGCACCCGGGCCGCTACACGCCGCTGTTCTTCCTCGACGAGGCCGTGGCGCTCGCGGCCGGGCACCGGCCCTGCGCCGAGTGCCGGCGCGCCGACTTCGTCCGGTTCCGCGACCTCGTCGCCGCCGGCGTCGGGGTCGAGCGGCTCGCCGCCCCTGATCTCGACCGGCTGCTCCACGAGGAGCGCTGGGACTCCCGCCACCGCACCCGGCGGCTGCACGCCGCCCCGTGGGCCGACCTGCCCGACGGCGCGTTCGTCGTGCTCGACGCCGGCCCGGCCCGGGTCGCCGGCGACGCCGTCGTGCCGTGGCGCCCCGACAACAGCTACGCGCCGGCCGGACAGTCGCTCGCTCGCCCCTCCCGCGGCACGGCGACCGTGCTGACCCCGCCCTCGAGCCTCGACGCGCTGCGGCGCGGGTACCCCGTCCAGGTCGGGGCGCCCGAGCCGCAGCACGCCTGACGCGACAGTCGACCGCCACCTCCCCGAAGCGCCGACCACTCGGAGCCGGGCACCGAGATGGTCGCGTGGGAGGCCTTGCGGCTCAGGCGAGCCCGAGGTCCTCGAGGGTGTAGACGAAGCGGTACTCGACGCCGGCCTCGGCGGTGATGCGCTCGCCGGCGCCGGTGGCGCGGTCGGCGATCGTCGCGACGGCCACGGGGTTGCCGCCGTCCTCGCGGACCGCCTTGACGGCCTCGAGCGGCGAGGCGCCGGTCGTCGTCGTGTCCTCGACGACGAGCACGTCGCGGCCCGTGACCGACGGGCCCTCGATCCGCTGCTGGAGGCCGTGGGCCTTGCCCGCCTTGCGCACGACGAACGCGTCGAGCCGCTCACCGGCCGCGGACGCGGCGTGCAGCATCGAGGTGGCGACCGGGTCGGCGCCGAGCGTCAGGCCGCCGACGGCGTCGAAGGAGAGGTCCTTGACGAGGTCGCGCATGACGACGCCGACGAGCGGCGCGGCCTCACCGTCGAGGGAGATGCGGCGCAGGTCGACGTAGTAGTCGGCCTCCTTGCCCGAGGACAGGGTGACGCGTCCGTGGACGATGGCCTTGTCCTTGATGATCTCGAGGAGGCGGGCGCGGGCGGTGGCGATGTCGGGCGTCTCGGTCACGCCCTCGATCGTAGGGCCCGGCGCCGGAGACCGACGCCGGGGCTCACGGCGCGGGCCGCGCGCCCGGCCTCAGTCGCCGCGGCGGCTCGGCAGCTTCGTGCTGCGCAGCTGGGCCCGCACGAGGGGCCGAGGCAGCATGCGCAGCAGCGTCGACACGGCCTTGTACTGCAGACCGGGCACCGACACGACGCGGCCGCGCGCGACGTCGTCGAGGCAGTCGGCGACGAGGCGGTGCGCGTCGAGCCACATGAACTTCGGGCCCGGGCTCGAGATGCCGGCCCGCTGCTGGAACTCGGTCGAGGTGAAGCCCGGGCAGAGCGCCGTGGCGGTGACCCCGGTGCCGGCGAGGTCCCCCGCCAGGCCCTCGGTGAAGACGGTGACCCACGACTTGGCGGCCGAGTACGTGCCCGAGGCGAGCCAGCCGGCCACCGACGACACGTTGACGACCGCACCGTGGCCGCGCCCGACCATGGCCCGCGCACCGGCGTGCGAGAGCACGAGGACGGCCCGGGTCAGCACGTCGAACATCCGCTCCTCGTCGGCGAGGTCGTTGCGCAGGAACCGGCCGCGCAGCCCGTAGCCGGCGTTGTTGACGAGCAGGTCGACGGGCCGGTCGGGGTCGGACAGCCGGTCGGCGACGCGCTGGAGGGCCGCGCGGTCGGACAGGTCGGCGGTGAGCACCTCGACGTCCGCTCCCCCGCGTCGCAGCACGGCGGCGAGCTCCTCGAGCCGGGCGGTGTCGCGCGCGACGAGCACGAGGTCGTGGCCGCGACCGGCGAGCTGCACCGCGAACTCCCGGCCGATGCCGGCGCTGGCACCCGTGACGAGGGCGGTGGGACGCGTCGGACGCTCCGGGCGCTCCGGACGCGCTGGGAGCGTCGGGCCGGACGCGTCGGCGGCTGTGGGCTCGGTCATGCGGCACACCCTAGGCACCACGCGGCTGCCCTGTCCCTCTAGGGTGTCCGACCATGCGAGTCGCCACGTGGAACGTCAACTCCATCCGCTCCCGCATCGACCGGGTGGAGGCGTGGCTCGAGCGCACCGGCGTCGACGTGCTCGCGATCCAGGAGACGAAGGCCCGCGAGGACCAGTTCCCGTTCGAGCGGTTCGCGGCCCTCGGGTACGAGGTGGCCCATCACGGGCTGAACCAGTGGAACGGCGTCGCCATCGTCTCGCGCGTCGGCCTCGACGACGTCACGGTCGGCTTCGAGGGCATGCCCGGCTGGGGCGAGCCGGTGGCCCCGGAGGCGCGCGCCATCGGCGCCACGTGCGGCGGCGTGCGGATCTGGTCGCTCTACGTCCCCAACGGTCGCTCGCTCGACGACCCGCACCTGACGTACAAGCTCGACTGGCTCGGCGCACTGGCGCAGGCCGGACGCGGGTGGCTCGCGAGCGACCCGGAGGCGCGGATCGCCCTGCTCGGCGACTGGAACATCGCCCCGACCGACGCCGACGTGTGGAGCGTCGAGTACTACGCGGACAAGACCCACACCTCACCCGGCGAGCGCGCGGCCTTCCAGGGCGTGCTCGACGCGGGGTTCGCCGACGTCGTGCGCCCGCACACCTCCGAGCCGGGCACCTTCACGTACTGGGACTACACGCAGCTGCGCTTCCCGAAGCGCCAGGGCATGCGCATCGACTTCGCGCTGTGCTCGCCGGCCCTGGCCCGACGCGTCGTCGGCGCGGCCATCGACCGCGAGGAGCGCAAGGGCAAGGGGGCCTCCGACCACGCCCCGGTCGTCTTCGAGGTCGAGGGGGTGGACGCGTGAGGCGCCACGACCGCCGGGGCATCGTCACGCCCGACGGCGCCGTGCTGTCGGTGCACACCCACGCCCACCCGGACCTGCCGGCCGACGCGCCGACGCTCGTGCTGGCCCACGGCTGGGCCGTCAACCACGAGAGCTGGCTGCCGGTCGTCGAGGAGCTCGCCGACGAGCCGGTGCGCGTCGTGCTGTGGGACCAGCGCGGGCACGGTCGCTCGACGATCGGGCTGCGGCGGGCCGAGATGTCGTCGGTGTCGGTCGAGCACACCGGGCGCGACCTCGACACCGTGCTGCGCACCGTCGTGCCGGCGGCCTCGCCGGTCGTCCTCGCCGGGCACTCGATGGGCGGCCTGACCGTCATGGCCCTGGCCGAGCAGCGGCCCGACCTCTTCGGGACCCGGGTGCGCGCCGCCCTGCTCGTGGCCACGGCGGCCTCGGGCGTCGCGCTCGGCGAGCGGACCGGCGAGGCGGCCGTGATGCGGATGGCCGCGCGTGGCCTGCCCCTGCCGCCCGGCGGCAACGGGCGCATCCGGGCCCTTGTCGGCGGCCTCTTCGGCGAGAACCCCGACCCGGACGCCGTCGAGACGGCGCGGGCCCAGGTCGCCGCGACGAAGCTCGCGACGTTCGGCGCCTTCTACGGCGCGCTGCTGACGGCCGACCAGAGCGCCGGCTTCCTCGGCCTCGAGCGCGTCCGGCTCGGCATCGTCGCCGGCCGGCTCGACCCGCTCATGCCCGTGGCGCGGGCCCACGCCCTGCGCGTCGCCCTGCCCCACGCGACCTTCACCGAGCTGCCGCACGCGGGGCACATGCTGCCGTGGGAGGCGACCGACGTCGTCGCCGACGAGGTCCGCGACCTGCTCGCCGAGCTGCGCGCCCGCCCCGCGTCGGCCTGACCCTCGAGCCACGCACGGCAGGTGCGTGAGGCTCGCGCCGTGGGAGGCTGTGGGCCATGGAACGCGTCTCGGGCATCGGCGGGATCTTCCTCAGGGCGACCGACCCGGAGGCCCTGGCCGCCTGGTACCGCGAGGGCCTCGGGCTCGACCTCGGGGAGCACGGCGTCTGGCTCCAGGAGCCCGGACCCACGGTGTTCGCGACGTTCGAGCACGGCAGCGACTACCTCGGGTCGGCCGATCAGCGGGTCATGCTCAACTTCCGGGTGGCCGACCTCGACGCCATGCTCGCCCAGCTGCGCTCGCGCGGGGCAGCCGTCGCCGAGGAGACCGAGGAGATGGACGGCGTCGGGCGGTTCGGCTGGGTCACCGACCCCGAGGGCAACCGCATCGAGCTCTGGCAGCGGTCCTGACCGGCCCCGGGCTCGCGCACCACTGAGCCCGACGCGTCCGGCAAAGGCCCAGCGAGTTCACAGGATGCTCTGACACGACGGCCAGCCGGGAGGAGGCTGGTGGGGCCGCGAAGGAGGGGAGGCGGCCGGCTCGGGGACCAACCAGTGGACTCGGAAGGTGGTTCCTCATGAAACGCACACGGACCGCGCTCGTCCTCGGTGCATCCCTCGCGGTGCTGACGCCCGTCGCGGCGTCGACCGCCTCGGCGGCCGGCGGGCCGCTGGCCGGGACGTGGTCCTCGGTCGACACCGACGGCAGCAACCAGACCCTCTACGTCATGGGCACGGGCTCCCACGCCTACGCCATGGTCTACGTCGACGACGCCGCGACCGGGGCGTGCGGCGGCTCCCCCGCCAAGGTCACCGGGCCCGGCTACACCTTCGGTGACGACGTCGTCATGGTCGGCGCCCTGACGTGCACGCCGGGCGGCAACCCGTTCCGGACCCGCATCGCGCTCACCTACACCTACGACGGCGCGAGCGACACCCTGAGCGACGGCTTCGGGATCGTCTGGCAGCGGACGTCCTGACGCCCGGCGGGCTCCTAGGGTCGGAGGCGCTTCTGCAGGAGCACCTCCGACTCGACCGGGACGAAGCCGAGCCCGCGGTTGATCGCGTGCATCCAGACGTTCTGGTCGTCGCTGCTCGTGCGCACCCGCAGCCCCGCCCGACGCTGCCGGGCGGCGTGCATCGAGGCCACCTTGACCGCTCGGCCCAGCCCCCGGCCGCGGTGCGGGCCCAGCACGAGCGTGCCCTCCACCTGCGCCGCGCGGGGCGACCCGTCGGCCGGGAGCAGCAGACAGGTCCAGGCCGCCACGGCTCCCCCGCCGTCCAGGGCCACGGCCTCGACGGCGGTCCTGCCCTGCACCGCCCAGAGCGCGATCTCCTGCGCGTACTCCTCCTCCGACACCGGCGTCGCCTCCCAGGCGAGCTCGCCGTTCGGGGCCTCCGCGTCGACGAGCCCCTTGAGGACGCCGACCTCGCCGCGCAGCGGCACCGGGACGCCGTCGACGTGCGTTGAGACCGTGTAGCCCTGCGGCACAGCGGGTTCGGGCAGGTCGGCCCGGTCGAGGTCGAGCTCGACGACGGTCTCGTCGGTGGCCCGCACGTACCCGAGCCCCGCTGCGAAGCCCTCGACGAGGCTGTCGACCGCGACCCGGGTGGGCCGGTAGGCGCTCGCGACGAGCCGGCCGACGGACCCCGGGCTCGCGGCCTCCGTGGCGCGGGCGAGCGCCGAGCCGACGCCCCGACGCTGGCGGTCCGGGAGCACGTGCACGTCGACCCACGTCGTGTCGGGGGTGTCGTCGGCCGTCGCCGAGCTCGCCATGCCGACGAGCACCTCCCCGTCGAAGGCCCCCACGATCCGGCGCTGCCAGCCGTTGCGCGCCTGCCACGCCGCGAGGCGAGCCTCCCGCGCGAGCGGCACCCAGCCGTGACGGACGGCCCGGGTCGCCGCGCACTCGACGTCGTAGGCCTGCCCGAGCGCGCGGACGTCGGTCAGGTCCAGCCGGCGTAGGTCCATCCGGCGAACCTAGGCCACCCCAGCCTCGCGGGCGACCGTGTTTCCCGACACCGGCCGACGACCGTTGGTCCACGACGCCGTCCTCCGGCGGCCCGAATCGCGGCGTGTCGCGGCTGGGCGTGCACCAATGGTCGTCCGACCGTGCGCCTCGCGCCGCCGCACGGGTTCAGAGGCCGACCGGACGCGGGTCGGCCGCCGTCGCGGACCGGCCGCCGGTGCGCGTCGTGCCGAGCGTCGCCGCGACGAGGGCCGCGACGCCCGCGGCGACCGCTCCCCCGAGGAAGACCGTCTGCACCTGGACGACCCCGGCCGCGAGAAGGGCCTGGGTGTCGAGCGGGTCGGGCAGGTGCCGCACGGCCTCGTAGTAGCGCGCCAGGCCGATCGAGGTGAGCAGCGCGAGGCCGACGACCATGCCGACCATCCGCGCGACGACGACGAGCGAGCTGGCGACGCCGTGGGCGTCCGAGGGCGCGTCGGCGAGGGCGGCGTCGTTGACGGGCGCCAGCGCGAGCCCGACGCCGAGCCCGACGAGGACGAGCACGAGCGTCGTCGGGACCGGGTCGACGACCGACTCGAGGGTCCAGCGCGACATGAGCGCGAGGCCCGCGGCCGCGAGGGCCAGCCCCACGGCCGCGACCGCGCCGTCGCCGAGCCGGCGCAGAGACCAGCCGCCGAGGAGCGCCCCCACCGGGACGGCGAGGAGGAAGCGGACGAGCACGAGGGCCGCACCCGTCTCGTCGTAGGTGTCGGTGAGGCGCGCGAGGAGCGGCACGTCGACGACGACCGCCACGAGCGCCGCCCCGACGAGCAGGCTCACGAGGTAGGCGCGCAGCCCCCGCGATCCGACGACGCCACGGGGCACGAGCGGGTCGCGCGCGACGCGGTGCCACACCGCGAGCAGCACGAGGGCCAGGGCCCCGACCGGCAGGAGGCGGTAGCCGAGCGGGCCGACGACCTCCTTCTCGGGGTCGGAGGAGGCGAAGGTCAGCACGAGGCTGCCGAGGGCGACGGCGACGAGCGCCGCCCCGACGAGGTCGGCGCGCCGCAGCACCGGCCACCACCGCGGCGCCGTGAGGACGCCGGTGACGAACAGCAGCCCGAGGCCGGTGACCCCGATCGGCGTCAGCACCTTCGAGCTGCCCGCGAACGGCACGAACGGCAGGCCGAGCTGCACGTCGGTGACGAGCGACTCGGGTGCCGCGAGCGCCAGGCCGACGGTCGCGAGCCCGAGCACCGCGGCGACGCCCGCGACGACCGTGACGACGCGTCCGCCGGCGCCCCGACGCGGGGGCGGTGCCGACGTCGTCGGGGCGCCACGCCCCAGCAGGCGGAGCACGACCCACAGCGCCAGCCCGGCGGCGACGTTGGCCCAGAAGATCGCCCGCCAGCCCTGCCACGTGAGGATCACCGCGCCGACCACCGGCCCGAGCACCGAGCCGAGCTCCTGCACCGCACCGACGACACCGAGCGGGGTGCCGCGCCGGTCGGCCGGCCAGAGGTCGGCGACGAGCGCGAGGGTGGCCGGCACGAGGCCGCCGCCCCCGACCCCCTGCAGCACGCGGCCCGTGACGAGCACCGGCATCTCGGTGGCGAGCGCCGTGACGGCCGAGCCCACGACGAAGACGACGAGGCAGGCCAGCAGGATGCGACGCCGGTCGAGCAGGTCGGACAGGCGCCCGATGAGCGGCAGCACCGCGACGTAGCCGAGGAGGAACCCCGAGATGATCGGCGTGGCCCGCTGGAGCGCGTCGATGCCGATGCCGACGCCGGCCATCATGTCGGTCAGCGCGAGGACGACGACGTAGGTGTCGGCGGCGGCGAGGGCGACGGCCGCCGAGGCGACTGTCAGCAGCGCGAGCCGGTGGCGGGGCGGCGAGGCTGGCACGGGCAGCGGTCCGCGGGTGCTCAGGGCTTGGTGATGGTGACGGGCTGGCCGTACTTGTCCAGCGCCAGCGTGTACGTCGAGCTCGTACCGGCACCGAAGAACGGCCCGGTGAGCGTGACGGTGCGCAGCTCCTGGGCGTCGGTCAGCCCGTAGGAGACCTGGTAGGTGCCGGAGCGGTCGCCGATCTGGAAGAGGTCGACGACGGCCGCGCCGGGTAGCGTGCCGCTGACGGTCGTCAGCACGTCGGCGCCCTGGCGCACCTGCTTGCCGACGGCCGGGTTCTGGGTCTTGGTCAGCAGCGTCGTCAGGCCCTGGTCGGCCGAGAAGAGCGTGGCCGGGTCGGGCAGGCCGAACGCCTTGGGGTCGATCTTGTTCGTGCCGGGCACGAGCGGGAGCTTGGCGTAGACCTCGCCGCCGACCGAGGTGATCTCGGCGTCGGCCTGGATGCCCTTGAGCGCGACCTTGAAGGTGCCCTTGAACGCCGGCGGGTGGGCGCCCCACCCGTCGGCCGAGACGATGCCGCTGGCCCCGTCGGGCAGTCCCGAGCTGGTGAGGGCCAGGTGCACCGACGGCGCGGCGTCGACCTTGGTCTTCGCCGCGGCGAGGCGCTGGGCCGGGGACAGCGAGGTCTCGGCCGGGCCGGGGCTGTCGCCGCTCGAGCACGACGCAGCGGTGACGACGCAGAGGGCCGACAGCACGGCGGCGGCGAACCTTCGGGTGGCGAGCATGCGCGTCAGGCTAACGGGTCGGGACGGCAGGACTCGGCTCCACGACGCGATTGCGGGTATGGCTAGGGTCGATGGACCCCGACGACGGGACCTGCCCGTCGTCCAGACGAAGGAGCACACCATGGCCCTCCTGGGAGTCGTCCTCCTGCTGCTCGGGATCGGCGCCGGCGCCACGGCGTTCGTCGCCGCCCGGTCGACCGCCGCGACGCTCACCGTGACCGCGTTCGGTTTCTCGCGCAACGCCACGGCCCTCGAGCTCGTCGCGTACGGCGCGATCGCCCTGCTCCTCTTCGCCCTCGGGTGGGCGCTGCTGGCCAGGTCGGCCCGTCGCCGCGCCCGCTCGCGGCGCGAGGAACGTGACGCGGCCCGGCTGGCCGAGGTGCAGGACACCGCCGAGGCGGACCGGCTCGAGCACGAGCGCCGCTTCGAGGAGGCCGGCCTGCGCGACGACGACCTCCGCCGCCGCGAGGACCAGCTCGCCGCACGGCACGAGGGGCTCGACACCCGCGAGGCCGAGCTCGAGCGCCGCGAGGCCGAGTGGCGCGAGCGCGAGGGCCCGTCGCGCGCCGACGTCGTGACCGGTCGGGCCGAGGGCAGCGTCGCCGATGGCACGGCGCGCTGGGCCGAGGAGCCCGGCGCCTCGGCCGGCTCGGTCCCGCGCCCGCCGGAGACCCGCACCGGCCGACGCGTCCCGACCCGCGGCGACGCCGGCGGGGAGCCGGGCGCGGCCGACCCCTACGACACGACGGGCGATTCGACCACGGAGCTGCCGGCGACGGACCGCGGCACGCGCGCGTGAGGGAGCACGCCGCCTACGTCTTCGACCTCGACGGCGTCGTCCGCGACTTCTCCGCGGGCGACGCCGCCCCGATGATCGAGGCGGCGCTCGGCCTGCCCGGCGGCTCGGTCGCCGCGACGGCGTTCCGGCCCGACCTGCTCGTCCCGACGATCACCGGCCGGCGCTCCTTCGACGAGTGGTATGCCTCGATCTGCCTCGCCCTCGAGGAGGTCGTGCCCGAGCCGGAGAGGGTGCGCGAGCACATGCAGGCGTGGCGGGCCCACCGCGGCTCGCCGGTGCCCGAGTCGGTCGAGCGGCTCGAGACCCTCCGCGCCGGCGGCCACCGCACGTACCTGTTCACCAACGGCACCGACCTCGTGCCGCGCGAGCTCGAGGTGCTCGGCCTCGCCCACCTCTTCGACGGCGTCGTCAACAGCGCCGAGCTCGGGGTGGCCAAGCCCGACCCCGACGCGTTCGCCGCGGCCCACGCCGCGCTCGAGCGCGACCTCGGCCGGAGCCTGCCGCGCGGCGAGGTGTGGTTCACCGACGACCGACGCGACAACGTCGATGCGGCCCGCGAGTTCGGTTGGGACGCAGAGCTGTTCACGCTCCGGCACTAGTCACGCGGGTCGCGCGGGTCGCGCACCTCGGCGGGGAGGCTGACGACCGCCCGGACTCCCGGCCCGGCGTCCTCGAGCCGCACGTCGCCGCCCCAGCGGCGCACGAGGGCCCGGGTGATGGGAAGGCCCAGGCCCGTGCCGCCGCTGTCGCGGTCTCGGGCCTCGTCGAGCCGGGTGAAGCGGTCGAAGACGCGCTCGCGGTCGGCCTCCCCGACGCCGTGGCCGTCGTCGGTGACGACGACCTCGACCCGGTGGCCCACGACCGACGCATCGAGGGTCACCGCCGTGCGCGCGTGGCGCACCGCGTTGTCGACGAGGTTGGTCAGGGCCCGCGTCAGGTCCGCGGCGGCGACCCGGGCCTCGACGGGCCCGCCGCCGGCGCCGGGCCGGGTCCGGACGGGCACCCGCGCGGAGCCGTACCGCGCCGCGACGTCACGGACGAGCGCGGCGACGTCGACCGTCGACGCCGGCCGCGCGGACGCCGCGGAGGGTGACACGCCGTCGTCGGTCCGGGCGAGCAGGAGCAGGTCGTCGACGAGCGTCGCGAGCTGGTCGACGTCGGGCAGCACCTCGGCCGGGAGGCGTCCACCCTCCCCGAGCCGCTGGGCCACCTCGAGCTGGGTGCGCATGCTCGCGAGCGGGCTGCGCAGCTCGTGGGCGGCGTCGGCGACGAACGCCCGCTGCCTGCGTCGGGCGGTGGCGATGCGGTCGAGCATCGCGTTGAGCGTCGTGGCGAGGGCGCTGACCTCGTCGTCGCTCGGCGGCACGGGCAGCCGCTCGCCCTCCGACGAGGCGTCGTCGATGCGCTCGGCGCCGCGGCGCAGGGCCTCGACCGGCGCGAGCGCGGCCCCGATGACGCGCCAGGCGATGACGGCGAGGGCCGCGAGGAGCAGCGGGAAGATCGCGAGGAGCAGCAGGCGCACCGTGCGGGCGCTCTGCTCGATGTCGGCGGTCGGGGCGGCGGCGACGACGGTGTACGCGCGTCCCGCGCCGGTGGCCGGCCCGGCGGCCACCGCGGCGACCTGCAGCTGCCCGGCCAGCCCCGAGCGGCTGCCCGGCACGACGACGGGCTCGCCGGCCAGGGCACGCCGGCGCTCGTCGTCGGTGACGAGGGCGGTGAGCCGGTCGGCGGTCACCGAACCGCTGACGACCCGGCCGCGGGCGTCGAGCACCTGCAGCACCTGGGCGCCCGACACCGGCACCGGGTCGGGCACGCGTCCGGCGTCGACGAGCAGCGCCACCTGCTCGGCGCTCGCCCGGGCCGCCGACTCGACCGAGCGCGACAGCGACCCGGTGAGCACGACGTAGAGCAGCACCCCGCCGATGACGAGCGCGCCGGCCACCCCGACGAGCCCGACGAGCATGAGGCGCCCGCGCAGCCCGAGCCGCGCGAACCGGGACCCCAGCCGGTGCAGCCGGGGCGGCCGGGGCGGCCTGGCGTCGGGGCGGGCCTCGGTCACCGGGCCATCCGATACCCGGCGCCGCGGACGGTCTCGATGCGGGCCCGGCCGAGCTTGCGCCGCAGGTAGCCGACGTAGACCTCGACGACGTTGGGGTCATCGAGCCCGCCCCAGACCCGGTCGAGCAGCTCCTCCTTGGGCACGACGGCGGTGTCGGCCCGCATGAGGTGCTCGAGCAGGAGGAACTCGCGCGGCGCGAGGGCCACCTCGGCGCCCTCGACCTCGACGCGTCGGGTGGCGGGGTCGAGCGTCACCCCGGCGCGGCGCAGCAGCACCGGGCGCGGGGCCGGGTCGCGGCGCAGCAGCGCGCGCAGCCGGGCGACGAGGACGACGAAGGAGAACGGCTTGGTCAGGTAGTCGTCGGCGCCGTAGTCGAGGCCGTCCGCCTCGTCGTACTCCCCGTCCTTGGCGGTCAGGAGCAGGACCGGCACCCAGTTCTCCTCCTCGCGCAGGGTGCGCACGACGGTGTAGCCCGACATGCTGGGCAGCATGACGTCGAGGACGACGACGTCGTAGCCGCCGAAGCGCGCAGCCTCGAGACCGGCGACGCCGTCGGCGACGTGGTCGACGACGAAGCCCTCCGCGCCCAGCCCGCGCACGAGCGCCGACGCCATCCGCGCCTCGTCCTCGACCAGCAGCACCCGCACACGGCCACCCTGCCACGCCCGACACGTCGGGCACCTCCCTGCGGGCGAGCCCACGCCGGAAGGCTTCTCAGCCGGTTCTCAGCCCGCACGTCGCACGATGGCTCCATGAGCATCTTCACCGAACACCCTGCCGCCCGCTGGGGCCTGCCTGCGGCGGCCGTCGGCGTCATCGGCGTCGCGGCCCTGACGATCAACCAGACGGCCTCCGCCGACGCGGGCCTGCCACCGCGCACCGCGATGCAGCTGCTCGCCGACGTGCGCTCGTCCGACGTGTCGAGCCTGTCGGGCACCGTCGTGCAGACCTCCGACCTCGGCATCCCGTCGCTGCCCGGCCTCACAGGAGGCGGCCCGGCCGGTGGGGGCGCGGCCGGTGCCGGCGGTGCGGCGGGCAGCTCGCTCGCCTCGCTCGTCTCGGGCACGCACACGTGGCGCATCTGGGTCGACGGGCCGACGCGTCAGCGGCTGGCTCTCGTCGGCACGAGCGGCGAGTCCGACGTCATCCGCAACGGCTCCGACCTGTGGCTGTGGTCGAGCGCCGACAAGACCGCCGTCCACCACACGCTCGGATCGGGCGACGCCAAGGCGGCCCTCCCCCACCCGAGCGCCAGCCTGCCGGCCGGCGTCCCGCGCACCCCCGACGAGGCGGCCGCCACGGCCCTGGCCGTCATGGGCAAGGACACGACCGTGACGACGTCCGGCACGGCCTCGGTGGCCGGGCGCTCGGCCTACGAGCTCGTCCTGACCCCGAAGGACAAGGCCACGCGCATCGCGTCGGTGCGCATCGCCATCGACGCCGAGAAGCACGTGCCGCTGCGGGTGCGCGTCTACTCGACGAAGCTGTCCAACCCGGCCTTCGAGGTCGGCTTCACAGCCGTCGACTTCTCGCAGCCGGAGGCCCGCCAGTTCACCTTCACCCCGCCCGCCGGCACCACGGTGACCCAGTCCGACGCGCTCGCCCCCAAGGGTGCCGCCGGCACCAACCCCGCTCCGTCCAAGGAGCAGATGGCGGCCGCGGCGAAGGCGGCCGGCGCGATGCGGGTCGTCGGCTCCGGGTGGAGCACCGTCGTCGTCGCCCCGATGCCGACCGACGCGGCCACCGGCGGTTCCGGCTCGGGTTCCAGCTCGGGCTCGGGCTCGGGCTCGGCGTCGAGCGTCGCCAAGCAGCTCCAGACGGTCCTCAAGGCGCTGCCGACGGTGTCCGGTGCGTGGGGCTCGGGCCACGTCCTCGAGGGGACGCTGTTCTCGGCCGTCGTCACCGACGACGGGCGCGTGGCGGTCGGTGCCGTCGGGCCCGACACCCTGTTCGCCGCCCTGGCGGCGAAGTGACCGACGCCCTGACGACGTCGGACCCGGCTCGCGACCGCGACCTCGCGATCGCGAGCCGGGGCCTGACCAAGCGGTTCAAGGGCAGGGCGGCCGTCGACGGCATCGACGTCGAGGTGCCGCGCGGCTCGGTGTACGGCTTCCTCGGGCCGAACGGCTCCGGCAAGACGACGACGATCCGCATGCTGCTCGGCCTCATCCGCCCGAGCGCCGGCACGAGCAGCCTTCTGGGACAACCGGTCCCGGGCGCGGCCCAGCTCGTGCTGCCGCGGGTCGGCGCGCTCGTCGAGGGACCGGCCTTCCACCCGTACCTGTCGGGGCGGGCCAACCTCCGCCGGCTCGACGCCGCCGACCTCACCGCCGACCCGCGGACAACCCGCACCCGCGTCGACGCAGCGCTCGACCGCGTCGGGCTGCTCGCCGCGGCCGACAAGCGCTACCGCGCCTACTCCCTCGGCATGCGCCAGCGGCTCGCCATCGCGGCGGCGCTGCTCGTGCCGCGCGAGCTGCTCGTGCTCGACGAGCCGACCAACGGCCTCGACCCGCAGGGCACCCGCGAGGTGCGCCACCTCGTGGCCTCGCTCGCCTCGGACGGCACGACGGTCTTCGTGTCGAGCCACCTGCTCTCGGAGGTGGAGCAGATGTGCACGCACCTCGGCGTCATGAGCGAGGGACGCCTCGTCGCCCAGGGCTCGACCTCGCAGGTGCGCGGCGGCGCGGCCCCGGTCGCACGCGTCGTCACCGAGCAGCCGGAGGAGGCCGCCCGGATCATGACCGAGCTCGGCGTGCGCTCCGTCGAGCCGGCGGCCGGCGGCGTGCGTGGCGTGCCCGACGGCGTCGCACCGGAGAAGATCGTCGCCGCCCTCGTGCAGGGCGGCGTCGGCGTCAAGGAGTTCACCGTGACGAGCCCGAGCCTCGAGGACCTCTTCGTCGCACTGACCGGGGAGGGTTTCGATGTCAGTGGCTGAGTCCGTCACCCCGCCGCCGGCGGCCGCACCGCCGACGCGTCGCGCGGCCTCGCTGTCGACGCTGCTGTCGACGCGGCTGCTCTGGTCCGAGCTGGGGCTCATCGGCGGCCGGCGCCGCAACCAGATGGGCCTGCTCGTCCTCGCCGCCGTGCCCGTCCTCATGGCCGTGGCCGTGCGGATCTCCTCGCCGCGGGCCGGCCGGGGCCCGGACTTCCTGTCCTCGATCACCTCGAACGGGCTCTTCGTGCCCCTCGCGGCGCTCGGCGTCGAGATGGGCCTGTTTCTGCCACTCGCCATCGCCATGCTCGCCGGCGACTCGGTGGCCGGCGAGGCCAACCTCGGCACGCTGCGCTACCTGCTCACCGTGCCGGTCGGGCGCACCCGGCTCCTCGCCGTCAAGTACGCCTCGCTCGTCGTCGGTGCGCTCTGGGGCGTCGCCGTCGTCACGGTGGCCGGCGCGCTCGCCGGGATCGCCCTCTTCGGCACCGGGCCGATGACGACCCTGTCGGGCACGCAGATCGGCTTCGGCGAGGCGCTCTGGCGCGTCGTCCTCGTGGCGCTCTACGTCGCGGCCGGGCTCGCGGCCCTCGGGGCGGTGGGACTGTTCATCTCGACCCTCACCGAGCAGCCGCTCGCCGCCACGGTCGCGCTCATGATCTTCACGATCCTGTCGTGGATCGCCGACTCGGTGCCGCAGATCTCGTGGCTGCACCCGTGGCTGCTCGTCGACCAGTGGGGCGCGTTCGGCGACCTGCTGCGCGACCCGCCCTTCTGGGACAACATCGCCCGCGGCCTGTGGGTCGACCTCGCCTACGCCGTCGTCTTCTGGCTCTTCGCGTGGGCGCGGTTCTCCGGCAAGGACGTCACGAGCTGAGCCCACACCCGGCCGCACCCACCCCACTTACCCCTCCCTCCCCCATCGAGGGGGCGGGGCCCGCCGACGCTGCGGCGTCGGCGGGCCTGAGGGTGGGCGTCGGTGACGGGTCAGGACAGGACCAGCTGGTCCCCCGACGCGTCGAGGTCGACCGTGACGGTCTGGCCGTCGTGCACCTCGCCGGCGAGGAGGCTGCGGGCCAGCCGGTCGCCGATCTCGCGCTGGACGAGCCGGCGCAGGGGCCGGGCGCCGTAGGCCGGGTCGTAACCGCGCTCGGACAGCCAGCGCCGCGCCGCGTCGGTGACCTCGAGCGCGATGCGGCGGTCGCCGAGGCGTGCCGCGAAGGCCCGCACCTGGAGGTCGACGATGTGCGCGAGGTCGTCCTGGCTCAGCGCGTCGAAGACGACGACCTCGTCGAGCCGGTTGAGGAACTCCGGCTTGAACGCGGCCCGCACGACCGCCATGACCTCGTCGCGCTTCTGCTCCGGGGAGAGCAGCGGGTCGACGAGGTACTGCGAGCCGAGGTTGGAGGTCAGCACGAGGATGACGTTGCGGAAGTCGACGGTGCGGCCCTGGCCGTCGGTGAGGCGGCCGTCGTCGAGCACCTGCAGGAGGATGTCGAAGGTCTCCGGGTGGGCCTTCTCGACCTCGTCGAGCAGCACGACCGAGTAGGGCCGGCGCCGGACGGCCTCGGTGAGCTGGCCGCCCTCCTCGTAGCCGACGTAGCCGGGCGGGGCACCGATGAGGCGGGCCACGGCGTGCCGCTCGGAGTACTCCGACATGTCGATGCGCACCATGGCGCGCTCGTCGTCGAAGAGGAAGTCGGCCAGGCTCTTGGCCAGCTCGGTCTTGCCGACGCCGGTGGGGCCGAGGAAGAGGAAGCTGCCGGTGGGCCGGTCGGGGTCGGACACGCCGGCGCGGGTGCGGCGGACGGCGTCGGACACGGCGCGGACAGCCTCGGCCTGGCCGATGAGGCGGGCACCGAGGTGCTGCTCCATGTGCAGGAGCTTCTCCGACTCGCCCTCGAGCAGGCGCCCGGCGGGGATGCCGGTCCAGGCCGAGATGACGTCGGCGATGTCGTCGGCGCCGACCTCCTCCTTGACCATCGGCGCCTCGTCGGACGCGGTGGCCGTGGCCTCGCGCTCCTGCGCCTCGGCCAGCTGCTTCTCGAGCGTCGGGATGTCGCCGTAGAGGATCTTCGACGCGGCACCGAGGTCGCCCTCGCGCTGGAGCCGGTCGGCCTGGGTGCGCAGGTCCTCGACGCGGGCCTTGAGGTCGCCGACGGCGTTGAGGCCCGACTTCTCGGCCTCCCACCGGGCGTTGAGCGCGGCGAGCTCCTCGGTGCGGTCCGCGAGGTCCCGGCGCAGGCGCTCGAGGCGGTCACGCGAGGCGGCGTCGGTCTCCTGCTCGAGGGCGAACTCCTCCATCTTGAGCCGGTCGACGGCACGGCGCAGCTCGTCGATCTCGACCGGGCTGCTGTCGATCTCCATGCGCAGCCGCGAGGCGGCCTCGTCGATGAGGTCGATGGCCTTGTCGGGCAGCTGGCGGCCGCTGATGTACCGGTCGGACAGCGACGCGGCCGCGACGAGCGCGGAGTCGGCGATCGTCACCTTGTGGTGCGCCTCGTAGCGCTCCTTGAGGCCGCGGAGGATGGCGATGGTGTCCTCGACCGACGGCTCGCCGACGAAGACCTGCTGGAAGCGTCGCTCGAGGGCGGCGTCCTTCTCGATGTGCTGGCGGTACTCGTCGAGCGTCGTCGCGCCGACGAGGCGCAGCTCACCGCGTGCCAGCATCGGCTTGAGCATGTTGCCGGCGTCCATGGCGCCCTCGCCGCCGGCTCCCGCGCCGACGACGGTGTGGATCTCGTCGATGAAGGTGACGATCTGGCCGTCGCTGCCCTGGATCTCCTCGAGGACGGCCTTGAGGCGCTCCTCGAACTCGCCGCGGTACTTCGCGCCGGCGAGCATCGAGCCGAGGTCGAGGCTGTAGAGCGTCTTGTCGCGCAGGCTCTCGGGCACGTCGCCCTCGACGATGCGCTGGGCCAGGCCCTCGACGACGGCGGTCTTGCCGACGCCGGGCTCGCCGATGAGGACGGGGTTGTTCTTCGTGCGACGGCTCAGCACCTGCACGACGCGGCGGATCTCGGCGTCACGGCCGATGACCGGGTCGAGCTTGCCCTCGCGGGCCCGGGCCGTGAGGTCGGTGCCGTACTTGGCCAGGGCCTCGAAGGTGCCCTCGGGGTTGTCGGAGGTGACCGGGCGGCCGCCGCGCAGCTCGGGGATGGCCTTCTCGACCGCGTCGGCGTCGAGGCCGAACTGCCCGGTGCGGGCGAGCGCGAGCAGCAGGTGGTCGGTGGACACGTAGGTGTCGCCCATGGCGGTCATGTACTGCTGCGCCTGGGACAGCAGGCGGCCCATCGCGGGCGCGAGCGGCGGCTGCTGGGTGCCGCCGGTGACCTGCGGCATGGCGGCCATGGCCTTCTCGGCGGCCTGCGTGGCCGCGGCCACGGACGAGCCCCCGGCCGTGAGCAGCGCGGGGGTCGTGGTGCCGGACTGGGCTGCCAACGCGAGCAGCAGGTGAGCCGGCTCGATGTTCGGGTGGTGCTTGCCGGTCGCGGTGGTCGCGGCCTGGGCGAAGGCCTCCTGAGCCTTGTTGGTCAGCTGTAGGTCCATGTGTTCTCCTGTGACGTGCGGGGGTCAAGCGGTCGATTCACTGGGGACAACTGCGACACAGTTGAGTGTATTCCGCTCAACTTCGTGCGCGCGCGGACCAGCCGGAGGACGCTCGGGCCGCCGTCTGCCGCCTCCGACCCTACGCTCGGGGCATGGACCGCGGGACCCTTGCCGACGAGCTGCGCCGAGCGCGCTTCCGAACCACCCAGATGCGCCCGGGATACGACGAGCGCGAGGTCGACGACTTCCTCGACGGCCTCGACGCCCGGCTGCGCTCGGGCGAGCCCGCGCCGGCCATCACGGCCGCCGTCGACGGCGCCCGGTTCACGACGACGAGCTTCCGGCGTGGCTACGACATGGCCGACGTCGACGACGCCCTCCGGCACGTCGTCGAGTCGCTCGGCACCGCCCCCGACGGTGCCGACGTGCCCGTCGCCGCGAGCACCCGGCCCGTCCCGGACGCGCGCGACGCGTCCGACGCGTCCGACGCGTCGGGCGACCTCCCGTCCGCGCTCATCGAGCCGAAGCCGGGGCTCCTCGGCCGCCTGGCCCGCGCCGTCCGCGGCGACTGACGGGCGACTGACGGGCGACTGACGGGCGACTGACGGCGACTGACGAGCCGGGTCAGGCGCCCGGCTCGGCGTCGTACCAGCCGTCGTGGGCCTCCGCGAGGGCCGTGAGCCGGTCGGCCCAGGCCGGGTCGTCGGGCGTGCGCACGTGGACGGCCCACTCGTGGTCCTCGGAGTCGTCCTCCCCTGCCAGCGCCTCGCGCACGACGCGCACCTGCGTCAGGCCCTCGGCCGCGAGCTGCTCGGCGACCTCCTCGGCGACGTCGCGCTCGGGCAGCACGACGAGGTGCTCGATCCCGTCGCGCGCGTCGGCGTCTTCGACGTCGTCGGGGTGCCCGTGCTCCACGCGGCGAGTGTACGGACGGTCGGCGTCGGGCGTCAGGCCTCCGACGGGTCCAGGCCCGTCTCGACGACGCGCTGGGCCAGCTCACGCAGCTTGATGTTGCGGTTGAGCGAGGACTGGCGCAGCAGCTCGAACCCCTGCACCGCCGTGATCCGGTGGCGCTCGATGAGGACGCCGACGGCGTGGCCGATGAGCCGGTGGCTGTCGATCGCCTGGCGCAGCTGGGCCTCCTTGGTGGCGCGGTCCTGCTGGGCGGCGACCCGGTCGACGGCCTGCACGAGCAGCTGGGCGACGAGGTCGCCGGCGATCCGCTCGTCGGCCGAGACCGCCCGCGAGGCCCGGAACCGCACCCACACCCGCACGGGCGAGTCGGGGCCCGCCGGCTCGAAGAGGATGCCCGGCGCCACCTCGTCGCGGGCGTCCTGCCCACCCGGAAGCGCACCGGTCGTGAGCACGGCGTGGGTCAGCGGGTGCAGGTCGGCCGCGGGCGTCGGGCCCTGCGGCTTGAAGTAGAGCCGCTCGGTGTCGGAGCGGCCCGGCAGCTGGAGCGTCGCGAGACCGTCGAACAGGACGCTGAAGCCGGCGACGGCCGCCGACACGACGGTCTCGAGGTCCTCGGCCGAGCGCAGCTCGGAGACGAGCTCGGCCGCGCGGACGCGTCGCTGCTCGGCCTCGTGCTGCAGCGTCGTGTCGCGCACGACGCTGACGACGAGCGCCGGGTGCGTGCCGCTCGCGGGGATGACCGACGAGGTGACCGACACCTGGGCCCGGCTGCCGTCGCTGCGGGCCATGGCGAAGGACTCCTCCACCGGCCCCGACGCGGCGAGGACGCGCTCGACCCGGGCCGCCTTGGCCTCGGCGTCATCGAGGGTCCACGGGTGCGGCAGCCCGATCGGGCCGTCGTCCAGGCTCCAGCCGTAGGTGCGGGTGAAGGCCTCGTTGAGCAGCACCACGCGGCCGCCCGGCTCGAAGACCGCGAGCGGCTCGTGCAGCGAGGCCACCACGGCCCGCCGCCAGGCGGCGTCGCGGGCGCGCTCGCGGGCGCGGGCGAGGTTGGCCGACAGGCGAGCCCGCAGGTGGCGCATCTCGAACGGCTTGGCGACGTAGTCGTCGGCACCCCGGACGAGGCCGGTGACGCTCGCCTCGTCGCCGGCCCGTGCCGTCAGCATCACGACGGGGAGGTCGGCGAGCGCGGGGTCGTCGCGCAGGGCCTGCAGCAGGCCGAGCCCGTCGAGCCGCGGCATCATGACGTCGGCGAGGACGAGGTCGGGCCGGCGGGACCGCGCCATGGTCAGGGCCTCGACGCCGTCGCGCGCGGTGGCCACCTCGTAGCGGTCGGCGAGGGCCTCGGAGAGGTAGGCGCGCATGTCGGCGTTGTCCTCGGCGAGCAGCAGCAGGGGGCGCTCGTCGGCCTGCTCCCCGGCCCCGGTCACCGGCTCGATCGGCTCGGTCGGCTCGGTCGGCAGCGCGGTGACGACGGCGCCGTCGAGGGGTGCGTCGGCCCCGGCGTCCCAGCCCTGGGCCTCGACGAGGAAGGACTCGACGGGCCGTGGCGTGATCGACGGGCTCGCCGGCTCGACCCCCTCGGGGGGCTGCCCCCACGGCAGACGGACGCCGAACGTGCTGCCCATGCCCTCGACCGAGTCGACCCAGGCGTGGCCGCCCTGCAGCTCGGCGAGCTGGCGCACGAGGAACAGGCCGATCCCGGCCCCTTCGCGCGAGCGGGCGCCGTCGGTGCGCGGCAGCTGCCGGAACCGCTCGAAGACCGACGCGAGGTCGGCGGCGGGGATGCCGATCCCGGAGTCGGTGACGAGCACCTCGAAGCCGTCGTCCAGCGCGTGCACGGTCACCTCGATGCCGCCGGCGGGCGTGTACTTCAGGGCGTTCGACAGCAGGTTGAGCACGATCCGCTCGAGCATGTCGCGGTCGACCCAGGCGGGACGGCCGAGGTCGGGCACGTCGGTGGCGAAGGTGAGCCCGACGCGGTGCACGGCCGGGCGGAAGCCGGCGGCGAGACCGCGCACGAGCTCGGCGACGTCGGTCTCGACGACGTGCGGGTCGACGCGTCCGGCGTCGATGCGGCTGAGGTCGAGCAGCTGGTCGACGAGGACCCGCAGGCGCTCGGTGTTGCGCTCGACGAGCTCGAGGTGGCGGCGGACGGCCGGGTCGAGCCCGGGCACGCCGAGGGAGTCCTCCACCGGACCGGCGATCAGCGTCAGCGGCGTGCGCAGCTCGTGGCTGATCGTCGTGAAGAAGGCGCTCTTGGCGGCGTCGAGCTCGGCGAGGGCCTGGGCGCGGTGCCGTTCGTCGTCGAGGCGGCGCACGCCGGCGAACGCGGCCGCGACGTGGGCGGCGCACAGCTCGACGTAGGCCTGCAGCAGGTCGTCCCAGGGGCGTCGCAGGTTGGCGGTGACGAGGAGCGAGGCGCTCGCCTCGTCGCGACCGGGCTCGACCACGGGCACGACGTGCACGTCGGCGCCGAGCGCCTCCGGCGCGTCGGGCAGGCCGGCGACGAGGTCGACCGACGCGTGGTCCTCGACGTTCTCACGCATGATCTCGAGCGCCAGCCGCTCGACGTCCTCGACCGTGCCGGCGCCACCGAGGGCGGCGCCGAGGCGTGACACGACGGACGCGCGCCGCTCGGCGAGCACCTTGCCCGTCGTCTCGGTCGAGATGTCGAGGATCCCGGCGACCTCACCGTCGGGGCCGGTGACGACGCTGTAGGACCACGTGAAGTAGGCCTCCTCGAGGTAGCCGTTGCGGTCGACGACGAGCACCTGGTCCTCGTCCCACGACGGCTCGCGCGTCGTCGTCACCTCGGTGAACCGCGGCTCGATGACGTCCCACACCTCGGGCCACACGTCCCGAACCGGCAGGCCGAGGGCCGCCGGGTGCTTCTCCTCGCCGAGCAGGACCCGGTACGCGTCGTTGTAGAGCATGAGCAGCTCGGGGCCCCAGCACACGAGGATGGGGAAGCGCTGCCACAGCGCGGCGTTGACGACGCTGACGAGCTCGGCCGGCCAGGTGTCCACCGGGCCGAGCCCGGTGCCCGCCCAGTCGACGGTGGCGAAGAGACGCCCGATGTCGGTGTCGGGCAGCACGAGCCTCGGCATCTGCTCCCACGTCTCGGCGGCTCCGGCAGGGTCGGGACCACCGTACGGCGTCGTCGGGTCGAGCGGATGGGACAACGGAGATCCTCTACGTGGGCATGGCGTAGCCAGCGCCCGCGTGGCTGGAGGCCCGGCAATCCTTGCACCTCGCCCGGGGCTTGCCAAACGGTGCCGCACGAGGCGCCGAGGCGCCGAGGCGCCGAGCGGCGGCAGCGGCGCGCGTCAGTGCTGCGGGCGCCAGACGACGAGCGCCTGCGACGCGGCGGTCCGCGGCGGCCGCTGACCGGGTCGCATCGGGACCGCCTCGCCCCGCGGGCCGACCGCGAAGAACCGCGTGCTGGCGTGCAGGGCGGCCTGGGTGCGCTCGAGCTCGCCGGCGAGCTCCTCGACCCGGGACTGCAGCGCCGTCACGTGGTTCTCGAGGTCGAGGATGCGCTGGATGCCGACGAGCGACACGCCCTCGTGGGAGAGCCGCTGGACCTCGCGGAGCAGCTCGACGTCGCGGGTGCTGTAGCGCCGCCCGCCGCCCCGGGTGCGCGACGGCGTCACGAGCCCGAGGCGGTCGTACTGGCGCAGCGTCTGGGCGTGCATGCCCGCCAGCTCGGCCGCGACGGAGATGACGAAGACGGGTGCGTCGTCGTCGTGCCCTGCCGGGCGTGCGCTCCTGCGTGCCATCCTCACCACTCCCTTCCCGTTCGCGCTCGTGGGGCCCGTCGGCCTCAGGCCCTGGCCCGGCGGAAGAGGTCGGCCCGGGGGTCCTGGCCGTCCTCGGCCGAGGCCATGGTCTCGATCGCCGCGCGGGCCTCGTCGGTCAGCCGCTGCGGCACGACGACCTGCACCTTGGCGAGGAGGTCGCCGGTGTGCTCGCCCCGGTGGACGCCGCGACCCTTGACGCGCAGCACGCGCCCGCTGGGGGTGCCGGCCGCGATGCGCACCTTGACCTGCCCGCCGTCGAGGGTCGGCACGGGCACGGTGGCCCCGAGCGCCGCCTCGGCGAAGGTGACGGGGAGGTCGACGGTGAGGTTGTCGCCGTCGCGCCCGAAGACCGGGTGCTTCTCGACGGTCACCGTGAGGATGAGGTCGCCGGCGGGGCCGCCGGACTCGCCCTGACGGCCCTTGCCGCGCAGGCGGATCTTCTGGCCGTCCTTGACCCCGGCGGGGATCCGCGCGGTGATCCGGCCGAGGTCGGGCGAGCTGAGCGTCACCGTCGAGCCCTCGACGGCGTCGCGGAAGCCGATGCTCGTCGAGGCCTGCACGTCGGCGCCGGGCCGGGGCCCGGCCGTGGCGCCGTAGCCGCCGTACTGCTGGCCGAAACCGCCGGCGCCGCCCGGGGCGCCGCCGCCGAACATCTGCCCGAGGATGTCCTCGAGGTTGGGCTGGCCCGCCCCGGCCCCGCCGCCGCCGAAGCGGACGCGGGTGCCGCCGGGACCAGCGGCCCCACCGAACGCCGAGAAGATGTCCTCGAACCCGGCGCCCCCGCCGCCGGGGCCGCCCGCGGTGAAGCGGGCGCCCCCGTGCGACATGGCACGGATCGCGTCGTACTCGCGGCGCTGCTCGGGGTCGGACAGGACCGCGTAGGCCTCGCCGATCTCCTTGAAGCGCTCCTCGGCCCTGGTGTCCCCGACGTTGTGGTCGGGGTGCAGGTCGCGGGCGAGCTTGCGGTAGGCCTTCTTGATCGCGGCCGCGTCGGCATCCTGGGCGACGCCGAGGGTCGCGTAGAAGTCCTTCTCGAACCAGTCCTGGCTAGCCATGGCGCACCTGCCTCTCCTGCTGCGGCCGCGCGGGGTCCCCGGCGGTCCTCACATCATCATCGATGCCGGCCGACGCGTGGGGCGTCGACGCGGCGTGGCGCTCACGCGGGGTCGGCAACCGACACCCGGGCGGCGCGGACGAGCCGGTCACCGATGCGGTAGCCCGGCTGGAGCACCTGGACGACCGTCGTGCCCGTGGCCCCCTCCGGCAGATCGGCCTCGACGTGCATGAGGGCCTCGTGCACGTTGGGGTCGAACTCCTCGCCGGCCTCGCCGAGGCGCTCGACGCCGAACCGGCCGAGCGTCGCCTCGAGCTTGTCGGCGATGGCCGCGAACGGGCCGCCGGCGAGGTCGCCGGCCTGGCGGGCCATGTGGATGTCGTCGAGCACCGGCAGCAGCGACTCGACGACGCTGCCCACCGCGGTGTGCCGGATGACCTCGCGGTCGCGGTCGACGCGCTTCTTGTAGTTGACGTACTCGGCCTGCAGCCGCTGCAGGTCGGCGAGGTAGGAGGCAGCGAGCGCGTCCTCCTGCGCGAGCGCCTCCCGCTCGGTGGCGGCGTCCGGGCCGTGGTCGTACTCGTCCTCGCCACCGGGCTCGGACGAGGCGCCGGCGCCGCCCTCGTAGTAGGTGTGGTGGCCCCGGGCGCCCGCGCCGGGGGTGCCGGCGGACTGGCCGCCGGCACCCTGCGCGTCGGTCACCTCGGGCCCGCCGGCACCGGGCTGGGTGCCCTCGGCCTCGGGGTTCGGGGTGGACTCGGTCACTTGGCGTCCTTGGCCTCGTCCTCGTCGACGACCTCGGCGTCGACGACGTCGTCGTCGGACGCACCCGCGCCGGCCGAACCGGACGCCGCGGCGTCGGGGCCGGAGCCGTCGGCACCCGGGGCGCCGGCGGAAGCCGCGTTCGCCTGCTCGGAGGCGTAGACCGCCTGGCCCATGGCCTGAGACTTGGTGTTGAGGTCCTCGATCTTGGCCTTGATGTCCTCGACCGTGGCCTCGGAGCCCTCGGCGATGGCGGCCTTGAGGTCGGCGAGCGACTCCTCGACCGGCGTCTTGACGTCGGCCGGGATCTTGTCGCCGGACTCCTTGAGGAAGTTCTCGGTCGAGAAGACGAGCTGCTCGGCCTGGTTGCGCACCTCGGCCTGCTCGCGACGCTTGTGGTCCTCCTCGGCGTGCGCCTCGGCGTCCTTGACCATCCGGTCGATCTCGTCCTTGGACAGGGCCGAGCCGCCGGTGATCGTCATCTTCTGCTCCTTGCCGGTGCCCTGGTCCTTGGCACTGACGTTGACGATGCCGTTGGCGTCGATGTCGAAGGTGACCTCGATCTTCGGCACGCCACGCGGCGCCGGCGCGATGCCGGTCAGCTCGAAGGTGCCGAGCGACTTGTTGTGCTGGGCGATCTCGCGCTCACCCTGGAAGACCTGGATGAGGACCGAGGGCTGGTTGTCGTCGGCCGTGCTGAAGATCTCCGAGCGCTTCGTCGGGATCGCGGTGTTGCGCTCGATGAGCTTGGTGAACAGGCCACCCTTGGTCTCGATGCCGAGCGAGAGCGGCGTGACGTCGATGAGCAGGACGTCCTTGCGCTCACCCTTGAGGACGCCGGCCTGCAGGCTCGCGCCCATGGCGACGACCTCGTCGGGGTTGACGCCCTTGTTCGGCTCCTTGCCGCCGGTCATCTCCTTGACGAGGGCCGCGACCGCGGGCATGCGGGTCGAGCCACCGACGAGGACGACGTGGTCGATGTCGGACACCTTGATGCCGGCGTCCTCGATGACCTTGTGGAACGGGGCCTTGGTGCGGTCGAGCAGCGACTTGGTCATCTGCTCGAACTGGGCGCGCGTCAGGGTCTCGTCGAGGTGGATCGGGCCCTCGGGCGTCATCGAGATGTACTGCGCCGAGATGTTGGTGCTCGTCGCGGTCGACAGCTCCTTCTTGGCGCGCTCGGCCTCGTCACGGAGGCGCTGCATCGCGATCTTGTCCTTGGACAGGTCCTGGCCCGTCTTGTTCTTCACCTGGGTGATGAGGTGCTGGACGATGACGTCGTCCCAGTCGTCGCCACCGAGGTGGTTGTCGCCGTTCGTGGCGCGCACCTGGATCGTGGCGAAGCCGTCCTCGGCGTCCTTGCCGACCTCGAGGAGGGACACGTCGAACGTGCCACCACCGAGGTCGAAGACGAGGATGAGCTCGTCCTCCTTGCCCTTGTCGAGGCCGTAGGCGAGCGCGGCCGCGGTGGGCTCGTTGACGATGCGCAGGACGTTGAGGCCCGCGATCTCACCGGCCTCCTTGGTGGCCTGGCGCTCGGCGTCGTCGAAGTAGGCGGGGACGGTGATGACGGCGTCGGTCACGGTCTCGCCGAGGTAGGACTCGGCGTCGCGCTTGAGCTTCTGGAGGATGCGGGCGCTGATCTCCTGCGCCGTGTAGGTCTTGCCGTCGATCTCCGGCGACTTCCAGTCGGTGCCCATGTGGCGCTTGACGGAGCGGATCGTCCGGTCGACGTTCGTGACGGCCTGGCGCTTGGCGACCTCGCCGACGAGCACCTCGCCGTTCTTGCTGAACGCGACGACCGACGGGGTCGTGCGACCGCCCTCGGCGTTCGCGATGATCGTCGGCTCGCCGCCCTCGAGGACGGAGACGGCCGAGTTGGTGGTACCGAGGTCGATTCCGACCGCACGTGCCATGGTGACTCCTTGATGCTCTGGTGATGCTCTGGTCCGGTTGACAGGTCCTCGCTCAATCTGCGCCAGCCGACCCGTCGTTGTCAAAGCCGCGCTCGCAAATCTTGCGTTCACCTGACTCAACTTCGTGACCGGGGCCGGTGTTCCCGGATCGGCGAACTTTTCCGCGCGGACCGGTCGGCCGTGTTCCGGATGCGCGCCGGCGCGGCAGACGGGTAGGGGGTCGCGTTCCTTCCTCAGGCTGCTGTCGGCCGCCGAGATCGCCACGGGCGCGGCGCTGCTGCTGCCGTTCGTGCCCAACCGGCTGGCCGGCGCCGCACTGACCGCCTTCTCCGGCGGCCTCGTCGGCCTCTACCTCCGCACGCCCGGCATGCGTCAGGAGGGGAGCATCTGGCCGACGCCCGACGGCATGGCGGTGAGCAAGGACACGTGGATGCTCGGCATCGGGGCGAGCCTGCTGGCCAGCCGTCACGACCGCTGAGCACGCACGCGTCGCACAGGTGCACTGGGTAGGTTCGGGACCCCGACCCGTGGAGGTGACCGTGTCCCGACCGCGCTCTGCCGCACGCGTCCTCGGCGCCGCCGCCGTGGCCGGAACCCTCGCTCTCGGCGCCTGCTCATCGGGCGGCCCCACGCCGGCCGGCTCCTCCGCGGGTTCGACGGCAGCGAGCTCGTCGGCAGCGGGGTCGTCGGCGTCCTCCGTCGCGACGAGCACGGCCGGCACGACGCCTGCCCCCACCACGACGTCGGCCACGCCGACCGCCGTGCCGACCCCCACGGCGACGGCCACCTCGCGCGCGGGCCGGCCGACCGGCTCGGTCACCGTGCTGCGCACCCTCGCCACAGGCCTCGACGTGCCGTGGGGCCTGGCGCTGCTGCCCGACCGCTCGGCCGTGCTCGTCACGACCCGCGACGACGGACGCATCCGCCGCGTCGACCTGTCCACCGGACGCGTCACGAGCGTCGGGCACGTGCCCGGCGTCGTGTCGAACGTCGACCAGCAGGGCGAGGCCGGGTTGCTCGGCATCGCCGTCAGCCCCCGGTTCGCCTCGGACAGAACGCTCTTCGTGTACTTCTCGACCGCGAACGACAACCGCATTGCGACGATGACCTACGACCCGACCGCGCCTGCGGGGCAGCAGCTCGGGGCGCCGCGCGTCATCCTGCTGGGCATCCCGCACGGGGTGCACCACAACGGCGGCCGCCTCGCCTTCGGGCCCGACGGCTACCTCTACGCCACGACCGGCGAGGCGGGCGACCGCCCTCTGGCACAGGACCGTTCGTCGCTCGGCGGCAAGATCCTGCGGATGACGACGGCCGGACGGCCCGCACCCGGCAACCCGTTCGGCACCCTCGTGTGGAGCTACGGGCACCGCAACGTCGAGGGCATCACCTGGGACGCCGCGGGCCGGCTGTGGTCCTCGGAGTTCGGCGACCACCTCCACGACGAGCTCAACCTCATCCGCAAGGGCGGCAACTACGGCTGGCCGCAGACCGAGGGCAAGACGTCCGCGCCCGGCATCGTGTCGCCCGTCGAGCAGTGGAGCCCCGACGCCAACTCCCCGAGCGGGATCGCCATCGCGGCCGGCTCGGCGTGGCTCGGCGGCCTGCGCGGCGAACGGCTCTGGCGGGTCCCGCTCGACGGCACGAAGCCGGCCGGCGACCCGCAGTCGTTCCTCGAGGGCCGGTACGGGCGCCTGCGCAGCGTCCTCGCCCTCGACGACCGCACGCTCCTCGTGACGACGAGCAACCGCGACGGGCGCACCTCCCCGCGCGCCGGCGACGACCGCATCCTCGTGGTCCGCGTCAGCTGACGCCGAGCCTCACGGGCGGGCCGGCAGGCGCACGCTGCCCACCGTCGTCAACCGCGGGTGCGCGTCGTCGCCGTCGTGCACGACCCCGCCCCGCCAGACGATCGCGAGGTCGCGGCCCTGCACGGTCAGCTCGGCGAGGCAGTTGTCGAACCACGGGCCGTCGGTCACCCGCCACGGGTACTTCGGGTCGGGCACCCGCTTGGAGTGCCCGGCGAGGAACCGCATCGGTCGCACGAGGCCCCGCGCGAACAGCGACATCATGACGCGGATCCCGCGCGGCATCGGGTTGCGGATCGGCGAGCACACGGCCTGCACGATGCGCGACCGGGCGCCGTACCGCGCGGCGTCGCCCACCTCCGCGACGTAGGAGTTGTGCACGTCCCCCGACAGGAAGGTGATCGAGCCCGGGGCCCGGCCGCGGTTGCCACGGGCGACGTCCATCACCATGTCGAACACCTCGACGAACCCGTCGTTGAAGGCCGCCCAGTGCTCGAGGTCGATCGACTGGCGGCTCTTCTCGGCGAGGCCGGCGACGACGCGGTTGTGCGCCCCGCTGCTCGCGAGCACCTCGTCGATGGCCTCGAAGTCGTGCAGGCCCGGCGGCAGGAGGAAGGGCAGCGACGTGCCGATGAGCAGGTGGTCGACGTCGCCGGTCAGCTGCGCGTCGAGCCAGCTCGCCTCGTCGGCGTCGAGCATCGACCGTCGCTCCGGCTCGAGGACGCGCGCGGCGCGCGAGTCGACGACGACGAGGCGCGAGTCGCCGAGGTCGCGCCGGTAGCTCCACCGGTACACCTCAGGGTGCCGGTCGACGCGCCGGACGAGGTCGAAGAGCGGCTCGGTGAGGTCGAGCTCCTCGCCGCCGAACGCCTCGGCCGCGAGGACGGCCGCGTACACCTCGTCCTCGGCGAGCTCGGCCGGCGAGAGGTTGCCGATGTGCTGGTACACCCAGTACGAGGCGAGCCCGCCCATGAGCCGCTCATGCCACCACGGCGTCCGGTTGATCTCCTCGTGCCAGGACCACGAGGTGTTCCAGTCGTCGCGGATGTCGTGGTCGTCGAAGATCATGCAGCTGGGCACGGTCGAGAAGAACCACCGGTTCGCCTCGTCCGACCAGGCGAGCCGGTAGAGGTGGCAGTACTCCTCGTAGTCCTTGATCTCCTCGCCCGGCGGCTCCTCGAGCGAGCGCCGCGAGGCGATGAACTCGCGCATCGCCTCCGACGTCTCGTCGGCGTACACCTGGTCGCCGAGGAACGCGACGAGGTCGGGCCACTCCTCCGCGCCCTCGGCGAGGGCGAGCGCGAGGGTGCGCAGCGCGTCGACGCCGTTCGACGCGTTGCCCTCGGCGTCGTGCGGCACGCTCGTGCGGCACGACCCGAAGAGCAGGCGCGTCGGCCGGGACCGGTCGATGGTGCTGATCCGCGGCGCCGGGAACCGGCCGTCGTCGGCCGGCGGCCACACCCGGGTGTCGTCGACGTCGAGCGTGTAGTCGTAGGAGGCGCCCGGCTCGAGGCCGTCGACGAGGACGAGGGCGTAGTGGTGGCCCTTGACGACGAACGTCGGCGCCGACCACTCGCGTCCGTCGGCACGCACGGTGACGGTGGCGCGCCCCGCGGTCTCGGCCCACACCGTCGCCTCGGTCTCGCCGGCGAAGCGCAGCATCGGCCCGAGGACGAGCGGCGAGGCGGGGTCGAGGGTCCCCGACTCGGTCGGGGCGCTCGGCGCGGGCTCGGTCTTCTCGCTCGAGGGGCTCATGGACACAGACATACCCCCTGCCGCTCTCCGACGGGACGGAAGCGGCCATGAGACCGCTGTGCGGGGACGCCCTCGGGGCGGCTCACCTGCCGAGGTGCGCGCCGAGGTGCGCGCCGAGGAAGGCGAGGGTGCGCTGCCACGCGTCGGCGGCGACGTCGGCGTTGTAGCGCGACGGGGCGTCGTCGTTGAAGAACGCGTGCCCGACGCCGTGGTAGACGCGCGCCGTGAAGTCGACGCCGGCCTCCCCCATCCGGGCCTCGAGCTCGGGCACCCCGTCGGTGATCCGGTGGTCGTCCTCGCCGTAGAGGGCGAGCACGGGGCAGGCGATCGTCGACGGGTCGGCGTGCTCGGGGAAGGTGCCGTAGAAGGGCACGGCGGCGCGGACCCGGTCGTCGGCGGCCGCGAGCGCGAAGGCGTACGTGCCCCCGAAGCAGAACCCGACGACGCCGACGCGTCCGTCGACGCCGGGCTCGCCGGCGAGGGAGTCGACGACGCCGCGCAGGGCGGGCACGGCCCACGCCGCGAACTCGGGCTGCCGGGCCGGCGTCGTGGCCTCGCGCAGCTGCGGCTGGGCGGCAAGGCGCTCCTGCTCGCTCGCGCTGTTGTTGAGCGCGAAGATGCGGCTGCCCACCTCGGCGGTCAGGCCGACGTGGGCCAGCAGGTCGGGGGCGAGCGCGACGTAGCCCTCGGCGGCGAACCGGTCGGCGACGTCCTTGATGTGGTCGGTCAGGCCCCAGATCTCCTGGACGACGACGACCGCGCCACGCGGGTCACCGTCCGGGTCGGCGCGGTAGGCGGACAGCTCGTGCTCGGGGAAGTCGGTCATCGTGCCCATGGAACCGTCCTATCAGGCGCGGCCGGGCGGCGGGAGGCCCGGCGCCCCCATCCCGTGGCGGGACGGGCCGCGACGCGTCAGGCCCGGGCCTCGCGACGCGCCTCGAGCCGCTGCAGCACCGGCGTCGCGAGGACGCCGTGGACGAGGACCGACAGAGCGATCGTCGCCGCGACCGTGGCCCAGAGCCAGCGCTCCTCGGGGAAGGCGTGCTGGCCGGCCGCCCAGGCGAGGTAGTAGAGCGTGCCGATGCCGCGGACGCCGAAGAAGGCGGCCGCGCGCCGCTCGGCCGGTTCGAGGCCGCCCGGCTCCTCGACGGGCCGGGGTCGCACCGACAGGGCGAGCCAGCCCGCGACCGGGCGCACGACGAGGACGATCGCGACGGCGACGAGGGCACCGCGCCAGTCCAGGGCCGACAGCATCCCGTTGGTCATCCCCATCCCGAGGAGCATGAGCACGACGAGGGTCAGCAGCCGCTCGAGGCGGGAGACGACCTCGTGCATGGCCGCGTGGTACTCGTGACCGCGCTCGGCCGCGCGGATCGTCATGCCGCAGGTGAACACGGCGACGAACCCGTACCCCCCGACCACCTCGCTCAGCCCGTACGTCATGACGAGCGCCGCGATCGCGAGCAGCGGCTCGCCCTGCTCGGCGAGGCGCAGCGAGCGCCGCGGCGAGCGGAAGGCCACCTTCGCGAGCAGCCACCCGACGCCGAAGCCCACCCCGACGCCGATCGCGAGCTTGCCGACGAGGTCCCAGGCGACCCAGCCGCCGATCCACGCGCTGACCGGTCCGAGCGTCGCGAGGAAGACCGCGGCGTGCACGAACGGGAACGCGAGACCGTCGTTGAGCCCGGCCTCGGAGGTGAGGGCGAAGCGCACCTCGTCGGCCTCGTCGACCTCCTCGAGCCCCTCGGCATCGGCGTCGACGTGCGGGCCGCCGACCTGCACGTCGCCGGCGAGCACCGGGTCGGTCGGCGACAGGGCCGCGCCCAGCAGCAGCGCGGCCGCGGGCGCGAGGCCGAGCCCCCAGCCGAGCAGCGCCACCGCGGCGATCGTCACCGGCATCGCGACGACGAGCAACCGCCACGTCGGCGACCAGCGACGCCACGTGGTGCGGTCGCGCAGGCTGAGCGGCCGGTCGAGCGCGAGGCCCACGCCCATGAGGGCGACGAGGACGGTCAGCTCGGCGACGTGCTCGACCTGCGCGCGGATGTCGACGGGGTCGAGGACGAGGCCCTTCGGCAGCGGCAGCAGGCCGATGACGGCACCGAGCGCCAGCAGCACCATGGGCGCCGAGACGGCGTACCGCGCGAGGACCGTCGGCAGCACTGCGGCGAGCAGCAGGGCGAGCCCGAAGATGAGGTAGACCGCGCTCGCCGACACACGACGCATCGTCGCACCTCGTCCGTGCCAGAGTGGCACCCCACCCGAACGACGTCGCCCGAGGAGGCCGCACCCCGTGGACCGCCCCGTCCTGCCGGACGCCGTGCAGCGCGCCGTGGCGCACGTGCGGGGCCGCGCCGCCGGATCCGCGCTCGACCCGACGCTGCGCGTCACGCTCAACTTCCACCCGGAGCGGCTCGAGGGCGTCAGTCACGGGCGCACGGTGCTGGCCCGGCTCGCCGACGAGGGCGTGTACCGCTCGCAGTTCGAGACCGGCACGAGCAACGGCGGGCTCACCGCCCACCCGGGCGGCGACCGGTGGCGCTGGGAGAGCCGGCTCTTCGGCGGCGCCTACGACACGACCGACGTCGCGCTCCGGCCGCGGTACGGGGCCCTCGACCTGCACCGGCGCCCGAACGGCGCCGCGCCGCGCTTCGGCTCGAGCCACGTGCGGCTGGCCGGGCACACCCTGGACCGCACGACGTTCTGCTTCCCCGACAGCGTCTTCGAGCCGACGCTGTTCGGCACGGCCGACGCGTTCGCGCTCGCCGAGGCGGCGGCGTCGGCCGGTCACGACCTCCTCGACGACTACGTCGAGGCGCACGTCCACGGCGTCCTCGACGTGCGCACCGACGTCGAGGCCCTCGTGCTCGACCCGTCGTTCCGCGGCACCGGCGTCGAGGACGACGCGGCCCGGCTCGGCGTCCCCGTCGAGTGGCACGTCGGCTACCGACTGCCCGTCGAGGTGCTGCGGGCCCACCCGGACTACCGCGGGCCCGAGGTGGTGGCCCTCGGCGAGCGGGTCGCGGTCGAGGGCGTCCTCACACCGCGCGTCGTCGGTGAGGCGGCCGCGACCGGCGAGCACGACCCGCAGACCCTCAAGCGGGTCTGGCACCACGTCGCGCGCTTCGGCCTCGGTCGCTGACGGCGTCCCACAGCGGGTGGGTGGTGCGGACGCTCACCAGCTGCTCCCGTGGTGGGAGCAGTGCGTGAGGAGGACGGGTGATCAGGCCACGCGGTTGACCGTCTTCTCGATGCCGGCGATGAGACGGGAGTAGTCGTCGGTCGGCGACCCACCGAGCACGGACCCCCACGCCGGCACGAGCTCGGCGCCGTAGCGGTGCCCGAACCCGTCGGGCGGGTCGTGCCCGACGGCCATGTCGGTCGTCAGCTGCCAGAACGTCGCGAACGGGATCCACGTGACGTCCGGGTTGACGTCACGCCCGCGCGGCTCGCGCAGCCAGTCGGGCTGCTCGCCGAGCAGCGCGGGGTTCCACCACACGACCGGGTCGGACGGGTGCTGCGCGTAGACGAACCGGGGGAAGTCCCAGGCCCCGTAGGGCCGGCCGTAGTAGTCGTGGGTCAGCTGGTCGCCGCTCGCCGCGAAACGGACGTGCAGTCCGTCGTCGACGACGGGGACGATCTCGGGCGAGCCCTCGTTGCGCCGGGCGGTGAGGCTCGCGGCGATGCCGGTGAAGCTCGGCGTGCCGACCCACACGCCGCCCTGGGCCCGGGCCAGCATGTCGGCCTCGTCGCGGAAGGCCCCCTGGCCGCCGTACGAGCCGAGCGACTCGCCGCCGACGACGAGCTGCGGGCGATGGCCCTCGGGCAGCGTCTTCCACACCGCGTAGACCCTGTCGAAGAGCGCCGTGCCGGCCGCGCGCGGGGTGTCGCGGTCGGTGAGGATCGCGAGCGCGCTGGGCAGGAAGGAGTACTGCATCGCCGCGATGGCGGAGTCGCCGTTGCTCAGGTACTCGATCGACTGGGCCGACCAGTCGTCGACCCACCCGGTGCCGGTGGTCGTGATGACGGCGAGCACCTTGCGGTCGAACGCCCCGGTGCGGCGCAGCTCGCGCACGACGGCGTCGGCGACGTCGTCGATGGTGCGGTCGCCGGTGCGCCCGGCGTAGACGCGGATCGGCTCGATGGCGTCGCGGCCCGTGGCGGCCGAGATCTCCTGCGGCGTGGGCGCGCTCGTGACGAACATCTGCCCCTGGTAGCCGAGGCTGGCGTACGTCTCGTAGGAACCGGGACCGCCGGACACGAGCGACGAGCGCGGCGCGGCGCGGTTCGACGGGGCCTCGGCGTTGACCTTGGCGGCCACGCCGGCGAAGGCGTCGAGGCCGCGGTGGAGCAGGACGCTGTCGGTGACCCAGGCGGTGGCCGTGGCCACGACGACGACCGCGATCATCGACGCGACGGTCTTGGGCAGCACGTGCCCGGCCGCCTCGGCCAGGCCGTGCGTCATGCCCCGCAGCCCACGGGCGATGAGCAGGAAGAGCACGGCGATGGCGGCGGCGAGCGCGAGGGCCAGGGCCCAGTCGAGGGGGTCGAGCGGCTCGAGGCGCACGACGGCGGCGGTGCGGGCCTGCGAGCGGACGTTGGCCACCGTGATGCCGATGACCGCGACGGCCCCGAACACCGGCGCCGCGACGCGGATCCAGTGCCGGGCCTCGCCGCTGACGTGCACGCGCAGGTCGATGACCCGAGCGAGCGTGCGCACGAGCCACGCCACGAGGACGCCGAGCGCGTAGCCGACCGACGCGCAGAGCCCGCTGATCAGGCCTTGGTAGTACCAGGTGCGCGGCAGCAGGCTCGGTGAGATCGAGATGAGGAAGTACGCGGCGCCGAAGAGCAGGCCGGTGCGGGACAGGTGCCACCACCGGCGGCCCAGTCGCAGGTCACGGGTGGCGTCGGGCACCCTTCCAGCGTATTTCGGCGATGGCCCGCCCCGCCTCGGGTTTGTCCCTGACCGGTCCCTGAGTCGCGGCCTCCCGGCGTCCGACCGGCTGCCCGCCACCCCGGGGAGTGACGGCCGGGGCAGGATGGGCGGATGAGCCGCGACGACCAGCGCATCCGCACTTTCGCCCGCGACGGCCTGCGCTTCGAGGTCGATGACGCCGGGCCCCTCGGCGGCGACGTCGTCGTGCTGCTGCACGGCTTCCCCACCGACCGCTCGAGCTGGCGGGCCGTCACGCCGCTGCTCCACGAGGCGGGCCTGCGCACCCTTGCTCCCGACCAGCGCGGCTACTCCCCCGGCGCGCGCCCCACGGGCGTCGACGCCTACCGCCTCGAGGAGCTCGTCGCCGACGTGCTCGGGCTCGTCGACGCGTCGGGCCGCGAGCGCGTCCACCTCGTCGGGCACGACTGGGGCGGCGGCATCGCGTGGCTGCTCGCCGGCAACCACGCGGGGCGGGTCGCGTCGCTGACGGCGCTGTCGACCCCGCACCCCGCGGCGCTGGGGCGGGCCTGGCGCCGCGGGTGGGACCAGCGTCGGCGCTCCTGGTACGTGGCCGCCTTCCAGGTGCCGGCGCTGCCCGAGCAGGTGATGGCCCGACGCTTCGAGGCGCTGATGCGGCGCGGCGGGCTGCCCGAGGAGGACCGCCGGCGCTACGCCGACCGCCTCGCCACACCGGCGGCGATCTCCGGCCCGATCAACTGGTACCGGGCCTCACGGCGCTCCTCGGTGCCGGCGCACAGGGTGCACGTGCCGACGACCTACGTCTGGGGGTGCGAGGACCCGTTCCTGGGCCCCGACGCCGCACGCCTCACCGCCGAGCATGTCGAGGCCCCGTACGAGCTCGTCGAGCTCGACGCCGGCCACTGGCTGCCCGAGATGCGCGCCGCCGAGTGCGCCGCGGCCGTCCTGCGCAGCGTCGCCCGGGGCTCGGCTGCCTGACCCGCTCGCGATGCGGGGAAGAGAGCGGCACCGAGGTAGGTTGCACGACCGTGGAGATCGACATCTGGTCCGACATCGTGTGCCCGTTCTGCTACGTCGGCAAGCGCAGGCTCGAGGCGGCGCTCGCCGGTTTCGAGCACGCCGACGAGGTGACCGTCCGCTGGCACAGCTTCGAGCTGGACCGCGGCGCCGAGCCGGTGTCCGACGCGCCGCTCGTCGACCTCGTCGCCGGCAAGTACGGCATCTCCCGCGAGCAGGCCGTCGAGCAGCACCGCTCGCTCGCCGCGGCCGCCGCCGGCGTCGGTCTCGAGTTCAACTGGGAGCAGGCCCGGTACGGCAACACCTTCGACGCCCACCGGGTCGTGCACCTGGCCGCCGAGCACGGCCTCGCCGACGCCGCCCACGAGCGGCTCATGCGGGCCTACTTCACCGACGGGCTCGCCGTCGGCGACCGCGACACCCTGGTGCGCCTCGCCGCCGAGATCGGCCTGGACCCCGACGCCGTCCGCACGATGCTCGACTCCGACGACTACGGCAACCACGTGCGCAGCGACGAGGCCACGGCCAAGATGCTCGGCATCGAGTCGGTGCCCTTCTTCGTCCTCGACCGCCGCTACGGCGTCTCCGGCGCCCAGCCGGTCGAGGTGTTCACCGAGGCCCTCGAGACCGCGTGGGCCCATCGCGACGACGCCCGCGAGCCGGTCGCCGCGGGCGGCGGGTGCGGCGGTGGCTGCGGAGCCGGCGGGTGCGGAGGGGCCTGCGGGCGCTGACCGGCGCCTACGGTGGGTCCATGGCCCACCCGACGATGTACGCGGACGCAGACCCGTACCTGACCCGGCTGCGCACCATCTGCCTCGCGCTGCCCGGCGCCGACGAGAAGGTCTCGCACGGCCGGCCCAACTTCTTCACCCGCAAGGTCTTCGCGATCTACGGCGGCGTCGTCAAGGGTGACCACGACCCGGAGCCCTTCCGCCAGGCGCTCCTCGTCCTGCCCGACGACACCGACCGGGCGGCGCTGCTCGAGGACGGGCGGTTCGTCGTGCCCGGCTACTACGGCCCGTACGGCTGGCTCATGCTCGACCTGCGCCACCCGCACGGCGTCGAGGGCGTCGACTGGGACGAGGTCGGCGAGCTCGTCGACGCCTCCTACCGGCGCACCGCACCGGCCCGGCTCGTCGCCCGGCTCGACGCGTCCTGACCCGGGGCGCCGGGCGTCCGGCGCGCCCGTGCCCGGCGGGTTCGGCCGGGTTCGGCGGGTTCGGCCGATTCCGGCCCGCGGCGGCTGCGTGCGGCCTACGGTTGAGGCGGAAAACGGACAAAAGCCAGAAAAGGTGCACCGATGCGTCCTCGCCCCTTCACCGCCCGGATCGCCACCGCCGCCGCGGCCCTCGCGCTCGCCGCGTCCGGGGTCGTCGGCACCGCCGCCTCGTCGGAGGCCGCCACCCCGACGTACGCGCAGCAGGTCGTGACGCTCGTCAACGCCCAGCGCGCCAAGGTCGGCTGCCGCGCGCTCCGCGTCGACGTCCGCCTCCAGCGTGCAGCTTTCGCGCACTCGGTCGACATGGCCAAGCGGCGGTACTTCTCGCACACCAGCCTCGACGGGCGCACGTTCGTCGACCGGATCCGCGCCCAGGGCTACACCGGCCGCCGCCTCGGCGAGAACATCGCCGCGGGCTACCGCACGCCGATCGCGGTCATGTCCGCGTGGATGAAGAGCCCGGGCCACCGCGCCAACATCCTCGACTGCCGCTACACCGCCATCGGCGTCGGCGTCGCCACCGGCGGCCCCTACGGCATCTACTGGACCCAGGACTTCGGCGGCTGACCCGGACTCGACCCCGCAGGTGCCCCGGCGGCCGTAGGGTGTGGCTCCGTCCGCCACGTGTCGTGGCGGGCGTCCGTCGGGACACGTCCGTCGAAAGGTCCGCGGGTGCACGGTGACACCGATCGGGAGCCGTCGCGGCGACGGGCCGTCGTCGTGACGCTCGTGGCCTCCGTGCTGCTCGTCACGGGGGGCCTGCTCGCCCTCAAGCGCTCCGTCGACGAGGACCTGCCGCGCTTCCCGCCGCCGACGCCGACCTCGACCTCCTCGCCGCCCGCTGCTGGGTAGGGTCGCCGCCATGGACGCGTGGCACAGCCAGGACCGGCACCTCGTGCGCCTCGAGTGGGGGGCCGACGCGTCGGTGGCCCTGGCCCGGCACGCGCGCGACGCCGGCTCGGACGTCGTGGCGGTCGTCGCCGACGTGCTCAGCTTCACGACGTGCGTGTCGGTCGGCGTCGACCGCGGAGTGCGCGTGCGGCCCTACCGGTGGAAGGACGCCTCTGCCGCGGCCTTCGCGCGGGAGAACGGCGCGGTGCTCGCGCAGCCGCGCGGTCCGGTGCCGCCCGCTGGCACCGCCGACGCAGCGGACGGCGACGACGGCCGGGTGAGCCTGTCCCCGAGGTCGATCCGCACCGCCGAGGGCCTCACGGACCTCGTGCTGCCCTCCCCCAACGGCTCCACCGTGTGCGCCGGGCTCGCCGAGGCCGGGGCGGAGGTCGTGGCCGCGTGCCTGCGCAACCGCACCGCGGTGGCCCGCCACCTGGCGGCCCGGTTCACGGCGAGCCCGAACCGGCCGCCCGTCGTGCTCCTCGTCCCCGCGGGCGAGCGGTGGCCCGACGACTCGCTGCGCCCCGCGGCCGAGGACCTCTGGGGCGTCGGCGCCGTCGCGGACGCGTTCGCACGGCTGCTCGAGCACCGCGCCGGACCGCTGCTGCTCAGCCCCGAGGCGCGGGTGGCGGTGGCCGCGTGGGACGCCGTGGCGGCGCCGGTCGATGCGCTGGCCGCCGACCTGCACGCCTGCTCGAGCGGGCGCGAGCTCGAGGAGAAGGGCTACGCCGACGACGTCGTCGTGGCCGCCGAGCTCGACGCGTCGGACGTCGTGCCCGTGCTGCGCGACGGCGTGTTCGTCGCCGTCTGAGCCAGGCTCACTGCCCGATCGCCGACCAGAACGCCGAGGCGGCCCGGGACGGCCGGCCGGTGCGGCGCTCGGACCAGTCGGCCGAGGTCATGAGGGCGGTGACGGCGTTGACGCCGAGCCACCGCAGCGGCTCGGGCTCCCAGTTGCGCGAGGTGCGCCCGGCCCAGGGCAGGCTCGTGAGGTCCTCGGGGTCCTCGCCACGGATCATCGCGGCGAGGGTGCGCCCGGCCAGGGCCGAGGTGGCGACCCCGTCGCCGACGTAGCCGCCGGCGAACGCGAGCCCGGTGTGCCGGTCGTGGCGCACCGACGGGAACCAGTCGCGCGGCACCCCGAGGTTGCCGCCCCAGGAGTGGGTGAACGCGACGCCCTCGAGGGCGGGGAACAGCTCGGTGAGGATGGTCCGCAGCCGGGCGTGGACCCGGTCGTCGCGGTCGTAGGACGGCGACACCTTCGACGCGTAGTGGTAGGGAGCACCCCTGCCGCCGAAGGCGATCCGGCCGTCGCGGGTGCGCTGGCCGTAGATGGTCAGGTGCCGGTTGTCGGCGAAGGTGGTGCGCCGCTCGAGGCCGATGCGCTCCCAGACGTCGTCCGACAGCGGCTCGGTGGCGGTCATGAGCGAGTAGACGGGCACGATGGCGCGGCGGCGCCCGGCGACGGTCGGCGTGTACCCCTCGGTGGCGAGCACGACGTGCTCGGCGCGCACGGTCCCGTGCGGCGTGACGACGCGGTGGGCGCCGACGGCGGTGGCCGGCGTGCGCTCGTGCAGGACGACGCCGCGTCGCTCGACGGCGCGGGCGAGGCCGCGCACGAGCCGGGCCGGGTGCAGCGCCGCGCAGTGCGGGGTCCAGGCCCCGCCGAGCGCGTCGGGGAGGCGGACGTGGTCGGACACCTCGTCGACGTCGAGGAGGCGCAGGTCGTCGTCGCCGAAGCCCCACTCGCGGCTCTCGGCCACCTCGGCGCGCACCCGCTCGAGCTGGGCGGGGTTGCGGGCCACCGACACGTACCCGCCCTGGTCGAAGTGGCAGTCGATGCCCTCCTCGGCGGCGACACGGCCCACGTCGGCGACGGTGTCGTGCAGCCGGCGCTGCATCCGCACCGCGGCCTCGCGGCCGCGCTCGGTGGCCATCCGGTGCAGCGAGGCCGGGAAGAGCGCCGAGCACCAGCCGCCGTTGCGGCCCGAGGCGCCGAACCCGGCGACCTCCTTCTCGAGCACGGCGACGCGCAGCGTGGGGTCGGCCCGGACGAGGTGGTAGGCGGTCCACAGGCCGGTGTAGCCGGCCCCGACGACGGCGACGTCGACGTCGAGGTCGCCGGGCAGGGACGGGCGCGGCGCGAAGTCGTCGTCGCACGTGTCGTGCCACAGGCTCAGGCCCCGGTAACCGCTCGGTAGCATGCCGGGATCATGCCACGACGACCTGTTCGTGCAACCCCTTCCGAGGGCCCATCTCATTGGAATCAGGTTCCAACACCTACGGATTCCGTAGCCATCCGCAATTCTGACCACCCCTTCCGCAGAATCGCGCGACACGGCATCATGCCGACATGAGCACCCTCGACCGCACCCGCCTCGCCGACCTGCACGCGCGCGAGCGCGAGGCGTTCACCGCCGCCCGCCCCCGCTCCGGCGAGCTGGCCGAGCGGGCCCGGGCCCACATGCCCGGCGGGGTCCCGATGAGCTGGATGGTCAAGTGGCCGGGCGACCACCCGGTCTTCGTCGAGCACGCGGAGGGGGCCCACTTCACGTGTGTCGACGGCATCGACCACGTCGACCTCTGCCTCGGCGACACCGGCGCCATGATGGGCCACTCGCCGGCCGCGACCGTCGAGGCCGTCACGCGGCAGCTCGCGCGCGGCATCACGACGATGCTGCCGACCGAGGACGCCATCGCCGTGTCGGGCAACCTGGCCGACCGCTTCGGGCTGCCGTACTGGCAGTTCACCCTGACGGCCACCGACGCCAACCGGCACGCCATCCGCTACGCCCGCCACCTCACCGGCCGGTCGAAGGTCGTCGTGCACAACTACTGCTACCACGGCTCGGTCGACGAGGCCTTCGCGACGATCGGCGAGGGCGGCACCACGGTCGACCGCCGGCACAACATCGGCGCCCCGGTCGACACCGCCGAGACGACGCGCGTCGTCGAGTTCAACGACCTCGACGCCCTCGAGAAGGCGCTGTCGCACGGCGACGTCGCGGCGATCCTCGTCGAGCCGGCACTGACGAACATCGGCATCGTGCTGCCCGACGACGGCTACAACGCCGGCGTCCGCGAGCTCGCGACGAAGTACGGGGCGCTGCTCATCAACGACGAGACGCACACCATCTGCGCGGGCCCGGGCGGCTACACGGGCGCCCAGGGACTCGAGCCCGACCTCCTCGTCATCGGCAAGTCGATCGGTGGCGGGATCCCTTGCGGCACCTTCGGTTTCACGCAGGACGTCGCCGACCGCATCGCCCGCTCGGTCGATCTCGAGGACATCGACGTGGGCGGCATCGGCGGCACGCTCGCCGGCAACGGCCTGTCGATGGCGGCGATGAAGGCGACGCTCGAGCAGGTCATGACGCCCGAGGCGTTCGCGCACATGGTGCCGCTCGCCGACGCCTGGGCCGACGGCGTGCAGGCCGGCATCGACGCGGTCGGCGCCGACTGGCACGTGACCCGGCTCGGCGCCCGCGCCGAGTACAACTTCTCGAAGGTGCCCTCGCGCAACGGCCAGGAGGCGCACGACGCAGACGACTTCGAGCTGCAGCAGTACCTGCACCTCTACGCCCTCAACCGCGGCATCCTCCTGACGCCGTTCCACAACATGGCCCTCATGTGCCCCGACACGACGGTGGCGGACGTCGACGCACACACGACGATGTTCCGGGAGTGCCTCGAGGAGCTCTTCGCCTGACGCGTCGCCGGTCGGCCCCCGGAGGATGTCCGGGGGCCGACCCCTTGACGTTTTAGTAAGCGCGCTTACTATAGGTCCATGAACACAGCCTCGACCCCTCTCGCCACATACACGACGACCGTCCCGGCCACCCCGGCGCAGCTGTTCGCCCGGTGGGCCGACTGCGACACCCACCCCGAGTGGAGCACCGACCTCGCGTGGGTCCGCCTCGACGAGCCGGTCCGCCTCGGTGCGACCGGCCGGCTGCGCCCCAAGGGTGGCCCGCGCTCCCGGTTCACCGTCACCGAGCTGGTCCCGGACCGCACCTTCGCCGACACGACCCACCTGGCCGGGGCGCGGCTCACCTTCCGCCACCACGCCGAACCGGCGCCGACGGGCTCGCGGGTCACCGTCACCGTCAGCGTCGACGGTCCCCTGCGCGGGCTCTGGGCCCGGGTCCTCGGGGGCGCCGACGCCGTGCGCCGCGGCGTCGAGAAGGACCTCGCGAACCTCCTCGCCCTCGTCGCAGCGCCCGCCGTCGCGCCGGAGGTGGCGAGATGAGGTGCTGGCTCGGCGTCGTCTCGGCCGCCCACGTGCGGCGCGGGGTCGAGCTCGGCATCGCCCAGGTCCACCACGGCCAGCGGCCGGGCCTGGCCCGGATGGCGGCCGGCGACGGGTTCGTCTACTACTCGCCGCGCGAGGAGATGGGCGGCGGTGCGCCGTGCCGGGCCTTCACCGCGGTGGGCCGCATCGCCGACGACGAGATCTGGCAGGCCGACGAGGGCGACTTCCGCCCGTACCGCCGGCGCGTCGACTGGGAGCAGGCCGACCCGGTGCCGCTCGCCGAACTGACCGGCCGGCTCCTGCTGACCCGGTCGCCCGGCTGGGGCCAGGGCCTGCGCCGCGGCCTGCTGCCCCTCGACGAGGCCGACTTCCGTCTCGTCGAGCAGGCCATGACGGTCGCGTACCGCCGGTCCCGTAGCGTCGGGGCATGACCGGCCTCAACACCCGCTTCGCCGACGAGGCGCAGAGCCCGGGACTGCTGCTGTGGCGGGTCAGCACCCGGTGGCAGGCAGCCGTCCGCGAGGCCCTCGCACCGTTCGAGCTGACGCACACGCAGTTCGTCCTGCTCGCGTCGCTGACGTGGCTGCGAGGTGACCGCGACGACCCCGTGAGCCAGCGTGACCTCGCCGAGCACGCCCGGACCGACGTCATGATGACCTCCCAGGTGCTGCGCGCCCTCGAGGGCAAGGGCTTCCTCGAGCGGCGGACCCACCCCGACGACGCGCGCGCCCGCGACCTCGTGCCGACCGCCGCGGGCGTCGACGTCGTCAACCGGGCCGTCGTCGCGGTCGAGGACTGCGATGCGCGCTTCTTCGCCGCGGCCGGCGATGCGCTCCCGCACCTGCGCGAGGCCCTGGCCCGGCTCCAGCACGCCTGAGCCGCAACGCCGCCCACGACGCCGCCCACGACGCCGAAGCCAGCGCGCCGACTCGCGCTACGGACGGAGCAGCGCGTCGAGCAGGGCCGGCAGCGCCACCGCGGCGGTCTCGCGCACGAGGTGGTGCGCGACGTCCGACACGTCGGTGTCGAGCGGGTTGACCTCGACGACGACCGCACCCGCGCCCCGCGCGAGGACCGGCAGCCCGGCCGCCGGGTGCACGATCCCCGACGTGCCCACGACGAGCACGACGTCGGCGGCCTCGACCGCCGCCACCCCGCGCTCCCATGCGTCCTGCGGCAGCACCTCGCCGAACCACACGACGCCGGGACGCACGAGCCCGCCGCACGCGTCACACCTCGGCGGCTCGATGCGCTCGGTCTCCTCGTGCGGCAGCGCGACCGGAGCGTCGAAGGGCGCACCGCACGACGCGCAGCGGAACCTCGACAGCGCACCGTGCAGGTGCACGACGTCGTCGCTCCCGCCGCGCTCGTGCAGGTCGTCGACGTTCTGCGTCACGACGGTGACGGCCTCGACGCCGGGCACGCCCGCGAGCCCGGCGACGGCCCGGTGGCCCGCGTTCGGCTCGACGTGCCGCACCCGCTCGAAGCGCCAGAGGTACCAGGCCCAGACGAACGCCGGGTCGCGGTCCCAGGCCTCGACGGTGGCGAGGTCCTCGGGCGAGTACTGCTCCCAGAGGCCGGTCTGGGCGTCGCGGAAGGTCGGCACGCCGCTCTCGGCCGACATGCCCGCGCCGGTGACGACGGCGAGGCGGCGCGCGCCCCGGACGGCCTCGACGACCTCGGGCGCAACCACCATGCGGACAGCGTCGCACAGTCCGCGCGGACCGCCGGACGGCCCGGACGCTCGTGGCTAGCCTTGCGAGGGAGGTCAGCCGCCGAACCGCCTCATGACCCCGGGAGCTCCGTTGAGCACGACGACACCACCACCCACCTCCACGCCGGCCCCGCCGCCGACGCACTCACGCCGGACGACGCGTCTGGGCATCGTCGGCGCCGGCGCCGTCGGCGCCACGCTCGCCTACGCCGCCCTGATGCGCGGCACCGCGCACACCGTCGCGCTCTTCGACATCGACGCCAGGAAGGTGCAGGCCGAGGCGCTCGACCTCAGCCACGGCATCCAGTTCGTGCCGATGGCGCACGTCGTCGGCTCCGACGACGTGGCCGTGCTCGCCGACTGCGACGTCGTCGTCTTCACGGCCGGGGCCAAGCAGAAGCCGGGGCAGTCGCGGCTCGACCTCGCGGAGTCGACGATCGCAATCGTCCGCTCGCTGCTGCCGCGCCTCGTCGAGGTCGCCCCGGACGCCGTGCACGTCATGGTGACCAACCCGGTCGACGTCGTGACGTGGGCGGCGCTGCAGGTGTCGGGGCTGCCCGACGCGCAGCTCTTCGGCTCGGGCACGGTCCTCGACTCCTCGCGGCTGCGCTTCCTGCTCGCCGAGCACCTCGGCGTCGCGGCCCAGAGCGTGCACGCCTACGTCGTCGGCGAGCACGGCGACTCCGAGCTGCCGCTGTGGTCCTCGGCGAGCGTCGGCTCGGTGCCGTTGCTGTCGTGGCCCGGGCCCGACGGCCGGCCGGCCCTCGACGAGGCGGCCCGCGACCGCATCGCCGAGGACGTCGTGCAGTCGGCGTACCGGATCATCGAGGGCAAGGGCGCCACGAACTACGCCATCGGGCTGGCCGCCACCCGCGTCGTCGAGGCCCTCCTCAACGACGAGCGGCGCATCCTGCCGGTGTCGAGCCGCCTCACCGACTACCTCGGCATCAGCGACATCTGCCTGTCGGTGCCGGCCATCGTCCACGCCGGCGGCGTCGGCGACCGCGTCGAGGTGCCGATGACCGAGGCCGAGCTGGCCGGGCTGCGCCGTTCGGCCGAGGCCGTGCGGGCCACGGCCCGCCGCTTCGGCTTCTGAGCGGCGCACCTCCGGACGACCGTTGGTCGACGCGGGGGCCCGCGATCCGGCGTGTCGCGGCGTCTGCGTGGCGTGTCGGTGGCCGGCGCGAGGCAACGGTCGTCGGTGGGCGGGGCGGGTCGACGGCGGATGCCTGCCGCACCGCGGTCCGGATCGCGCCATGATGGGGCGGTGAGCACCGAGCGGGCGACCTACCACCACGGGGACCTGCGCCATGCCCTCCTCGACGCCGGTCTCGAGCTTGCGCAGGAGGGTGGCCCCGACGCCGTCGTGCTCCGTGAGGCGACGCGTCGGGTGGGGGTCTCGGCCAACGCGGCCTACCGGCACTTCGCCGACCGCGACGCCCTCCTCGGGCACGTCGTCTCGCTCGCCCAGGCCCGCGCCGCCGACGTCATCAGCGACACCATGGACGCCGTCGATCCCGGGCTCGACGCCGGCGCCCGGGCCCGTGCCAGGTTCCGCGCCGTCGGCGTCGGCTACCTCCGCTTCGCCATGGACGAGCCGGGCCTGTTCCGCACGGCCTTCGCGGTGCCCGTCGACCTCTCCCGCGCCGCCTCGCCCGAGGCCGCCGGACGCGCGGGGCGCACCCCGTTCCAGCTGCTCGCCGAGTCGCTCGACGCCATGGTCGACACCGGCGTGCTGTCCGAGGCGCAGCGCCCCGGGGCCGAGCTGCTCGCATGGTCGGCCGTGCACGGCATGGCGATGCTCGCCCTCGAGGGCCCGCTGCGCGACCTGCCCGCGAGCGCCATCGCCGAGCTCGCGCCCCGCCTCGTGACGATGGTCGACCTCGGCCTCGGGCTGACGAGCGAGCCTGCCGACGCGCCGTCCTAGGTTTCGCGCACGCTGGAACCGGCTCCGCCGCAGGCGTCCCGACGGCCCGACAACCTTCTGGCGCCTCGGCGCGTCAGGGTGGGTGGTTGCGCGCGACGGGAGCGGTCCGCGCTGCCACAATGAAGGGCGCGCTCGCGCCGATCCAGCCACCGCCACGCCGCGGGGCACGAGACAGGGGACACCATGAGGCAGCTCGACCTCGGCAGGACTCGGATCGCGGGGGCCACGGCCGCCCTCGCCGTCGTCAC
>NZ_MLJO01000023.1 GCF_001956915.1 Intrasporangium flavum
CCTTCGTCATCGCGTGCGCGTCCACCGGGATTTGAGGAGGAGCTGGGAGGCGGCCGAGGAACGAGGCCTGATCCGAACGACGGAGTCCCCCCTCGCGCCCGGCGCGACAAGCCGCCAGATGGTGCGTTGGCGCGGCGCAGCGGCGTCGGAGACCGCAACGAGCGACCACGTGGTGGGTTGCCGCGGGCGGCCAGCGGTACCGGGGCGAAAGGTGATGCTTCGGGCGGTTGAAGGCCGGACCCGCGGGGTATGTTGACCCGGTCGCTGAACGGGGGTCGGCGACGTGTCCGGTCACGAACGTGAAATTCTCAAGCACCCGTCCAGGTCACCTACCATGACTCGGACGAAGGCCCCCTGAGATGTCGAACGACGTGCACCTTCCGTCCGAAAGGCCCGGGTGCCAACCCCCATGAACCGTCTCCACGAAGGCTTCGTCCTCGGTGAGCGCTACTGCCTCGTGCGGCGCATCGCCTCCGGTGGCATGGCCGACGTCTGGGAAGGGTCGGACGACGTCCTCAAGCGCCACGTCGCCGTCAAGATCATGCGTCCGGACGCCGACCACGAGCGTCTCTTCGCCCTCCGCTTCCGCGACGAGGCCGTGCACTCGGCCGCCCTCATGCACACGAACATCGCCACCGTCTTCGACTACGGCGAGGACGACGGCCTGGCCTTCCTCGTCATGGAGCTCGTCGACGGCGAGCCGCTGTCGAAGATCCTCGCCGAGCGCGCGCCGCTCGAGCCGATGGAGGTCCGCTCGATCCTCGGGCAGGCGGCCCTCGCCCTCGGTGTCGCCCACGAGGCACGCGTCGTGCACCGCGACGTCAAGCCGGCCAACATCCTCGTGCGCCCCGACGGCGTGGTGAAGCTGACCGACTTCGGCATCGCGCGCGCCCTCGACGCCTCGGGCCACACCCAGCACGGCGAGATGCTCGGCACGCCGAACTACATCAGCCCCGAGCAGGCCCTCGGCCACGCCGCCACCGGATCGAGCGACCTCTACGCGCTCGGCGTCGTGGGCCACGAGATGCTCGCGGGCCAGCGTCCGTTCGACCGCGGCACCCCGATCGCCACGGCGCTCTCGCACGTCAACGAGCCGCCCCCGCCGCTGCCCGACTCCGTGCCCCAGGACCTGCGCGCGCTCATCGCCGACTGCCTCCAGAAGGATCCGGAGAAGCGTCCGACGAACGCGGCCGAGTTCGCCATCCGGCTCGGCCTCGGCGACCACGAGGTCGTCGGGCTCGCGCTGGGCCTCGCGCAGGCGATCACCGGTCAGGCCGTCGAGGACGAGCCGGAGCCCACGCAGGCGATGCCCCTGGACGTGCTCGACGAGCCCGAAGCGGCTCGCTGACCGACGGGTCGGGCGGCTCCGTGGGCACCGCAGCCCGGGCAGGCCGGATGCGCCGGCCTGACGCGCCCGCGTCGGGAACCTAGGCTGGCGGCATGGCGACGTTGCCGCTCTTCCCGCTCGGCACCGTGCTCCTGCCCGGGGCGCGGCTGCCGCTGCAGATCTTCGAGCCGCGCTACGTCGCGCTGCTGCGCGACCTGCTCGCCGGGCAGGAGGAGCGTTCGCCGGTGTTCGGGGTCGTCGCGATCCGTGAGGGCTACGAGGTCGGCGACGACGGCGTCCGGGCGCTGCACCCGATCGGCTGCGCGGCGCTGCTGACCCAGGCCGCGGCCTTGGAGAACGAGCGGTTCTTCGTCGTCTCGGAGGGAACCCGGCGGTTCCGTCTCGACGGTGTCGACGCCGAGGCCGGCACGCCGTACGCGACGGGCGAGGTGACGTGGCTCGACGAGGTCGAGGGCGACGCCGTGGCCGTGGCCGAGCTCGCCGCGCGGTTGCGGGCCGCGCTCGTGTCGTTCGCGACGACGGTCGGCGCGAGCGAGCTGGAGCTGGCCGACGACGACCGGCTGCTGTCGTACTCGGTGCCGCAGACCGTGAGCCTCGACGTCGGCGACCGCCAGCGGCTGCTCGAGTGCGTGGACACCGAGTCGCGGCTGCGCCTGGGGCTGCAGCTGGTGCGGCGCGAGAAGGAGTTCGCGGCGACGCTCGGGGCCGTGGCCAACCCGCCGTCCTCGCCGCCGAACCTCAACTGAGGCGCGGCGGGCGGTGCCGCGTTCGGTGCGGCGTCAGGACAGCGCCGACCACACCTCGACGCCGACGACCCACGTGGCCAGGGCGCACACCGCGACGAACGTCAGGTTCCACAGGATCCGCGGCAGGTGGGTCAGCTGGCCCAGCACCGCCGGGTCGCTCGCGCCCGAGCGGTCGGCGAGCACGGCGAGCAGGTGGCGCCACGCGCCGACGAGCAGCACGACGCCGAGACCGATGAGCACCTGCGCCTGCAGCGTGTCGTCGCGCCACCACCACAGCGCCGCCGAGCCGCCGATCGCCACGAGCATGACGACGACGGTGAGGGCCGAGCGCACCCGCACCAGGGCGAAGAGCAGGATGACGAGGCCGGCCGTGATGAGCGGCGCGGACCAGCCGCGTCCGGCCGCCCACACCATGAGGGCGCCGACCAGTGCCGGCGCCGGGTAGCCGGCCCACGTCGAGGCGACGCGGCCGGGTCCGCGGGCGGGCCCGCGGGTCACGGCGTGGCCGGACATGTCGCCGCGGAGGACGAAGCCGGTGAACTGGCGGCCGACGAGGACGCCGATGACGGCGTGGCCGAGCTCGTGCACGAGGGTGACGACGAGCCGGACGACGCGCCACAGGGGCTCGACGGCGACGAGGACGAACGCGACGCCGAGCACGACCAGGACGCTCGTGGTGCCGATCGCGAGGTGGCCCGCCGTGGGCACGACGCGGTCGTGGACGGCGTCGAAGAGGTTCACGGACAGGAGAACCTAGCCGATGCGGTTGTGGACCCGCAGCCCGCCCGGCCCGGACGCCGGTGGCGGGGGCCGGGGGCGAGTCAGCAGGACATCCGGCGCGGTTTTCGGCAGAGTCGGGGTCATGCGTCAGGGGTTCCGTCGTCGTGCGCCCGGCCGCCACCGGGCGGGTCGGGAGGGCGACAGGCCCTTCTGGCGACGACCTGTACCGCTCGCGGGCGTTGCGGTGGTCGTGCTCCTCGCCCTCGTCGTGCCGTGGCTGTGGCAGTCCCGGCCCTTCGACCCACGGCACGGTTTCGGGCCCGACTACCCACCGGCGGGCATCGGCGCGGCCCAGGCGCCGATCGGCGCCCCGCCGAAGGCGCCGGGCGGGCGCGGCGGGTACGCGTTCATGCAGCTGCAGGCCGATGGCCGCCACCCTGTCGCCTACGATCCCTGCCGGCCGGTCCACTTCGTCGTCAGCAGCGTCGGCCTCCCGGAGGGGGGCGAGGCCCTGGTGCGCGAGGCCGCCGCCGTCATGTCGCAGGCCTCGGGCCTGCAGTTCGTCTACGACGGGCTGACCGACGAGGCGCCCGACCCGGACCGCGACCCGTACCAGCCCGAGCGCTACGGCGACCGCTGGGCGCCGGTCTACCTGTCCTTCGCCACGCCCGAGGAGGTCCCCGGGCTCGCCGGCGGGGCCATCGGCCTCGGCGGCAGCACGCCGCGTGCCGCGAGCGACGGCCTGCTCGTCTACGTCACCGGCGCCGTGTGGCTCGACCGCGACCCCATGACCGCCCTGCTCACGGCCGGCCGCCGGGACTCGGCCCGGGCCGTCGTCGAGCACGAGATCGGGCACGTGCTCGGGCTCGGGCACGTGCAGGACTCCTCCGAGCTGATGTGGGAGTCCGGCGGGGCGGTGTCCGGCCCGGCCGACGGCGACCGCCGCGGGCTCGCGATCCTGGGTCGCGGCTCCTGCCGACCGGACCTCTGAGGGCGGGCGGGCGTCTCGACGCGCCTCTGCGTTGCTCCACCACACGAGCCGGTCCCGGTGGCAGGGCGGCGTGGCTCGCGTGGTGGAGCAACGCAGAGCGAGCGGCCGAGGACGGCTGGCGCTCCGGCGGCGCGCCGGGTCACCGGGTCACCAGCCCCAGGTGCCGGGCCCGCCCTTGAAGGGGCCGACGACCCGGTCGGTCACCCAGCCGCCGTAGAACCCGCCCTCCTGCGGCCGCACCCGCTCGCCGTCGACGAAGCACGCGTCGACGAGCCCCGGCATGACGGCCACGTGACCGGAGAGCGCGGCGTACGCGTCGACCGGCTCGGGGTAGGTCCACGCCGCCCGCGCGGCGCGACGGTCGCCGCCGACGACGTCGAAGTAGGACGCGCGTCCCTTCCACTCGCACACCGTGTGGCCCTCGACGGGCACGAGCGCGCCGTCGACGAACGCGTCGACCGGCAGGTAGTAGGTGGGCGGGTGGCTCGTCTCGAGCACCCGGAGCGAGGCACGGGTGCGGGCCACGACGACGCCGCCGAGCTGCACCTCGACGAGCTCGCCCGACGCGTCGAGCGCGGGTGGGCGCGGGTAGTCCCAGACCGACTCCTGGCCGGGGCCCGGCGACTCGGGGACCGGGCGCGTCACCGCTCGGCCCCGACGATCTCCTCGACGCCGCGCGCGAGGCGCTCGACGTCGTCGGTGCTCGTGTACGGCGCGAGCCCGGCGCGGACGCCACCGCCCGCGCCGAGGCCGAGGTGGTGGCTGCACTCCCAGGCGTAGAAGTGGCCGGCGGGCGCGCTGACGCCCCGCTCGGCCAGGCCGGCGCGGACCGCCTGCGGGTCGAGGCCGTCGACGGTGAACAGCAGCGTCGGCGTGCGCCGCTTGGCGTTGCTCCACACGGTCAGGCCCGGCACCGCGCGCAGGCGCTCCTCGAGCGTCGCGAGGAGGGCGTCCTCGTGCGCCTCGAGGGCCGCGAACGAGGCGACGAGCGCCTCCCGACGGGTGCGGGTTCCCGACGCGTCGGGAGCGGCACCGTCGAGGGTCGCGAGGAAGTCGACCGCCGCGGTGGTGCCGGCGAGCAGCTCGTAGGGCAGGGTGCCGAGCTCGAAGCGCTCCGGGACGGCGTCCGTGGAGGGCACGAGCTTGGCCGGGTGGAGCGTCTCGAGCAGCTCGGGCCGGGCGGCAAGGGTGCCGAGGTGCGGCCCGAGGAACTTGTACGGCGAGCACACCCAGAAGTCGGCGCCGGAGGCCGGGACGTCGGTCGAGACGTGCGCCGTCGCGTGGACGCCGTCGACCCACAGGAGTGCGCCGGCGTCGTGGGCCACGTCGGCGATGGCCGGCAGGTCGGGCCGGGTGCCGATGAGGTTGGAGGCCGCGGTGACGGCCACGAGGCGGGTCCGGTCGGACACGACAGCCGCGACGTCCGACGCGTCGAGCTCGCCCGTGGCCGGGTCGAACGCGACCCAGCGGACCGTGGCGCCGCGAGCCTCCGCGGCCAGCACCCAGGGGCGCACGTTGGCGTCGTGGTCGAGGCGCGAGACGACAACCTCGTCGCCGGGGCCCCAGCCGGTCGAGAGGGTCCGGGCCAGGTGGAAGGTCAGCTCGGTGGCGCTGCGACCGAAGACGACCCCGCGCGGGTCGGCGCCGAGCAGGTCACCGATCGCCGCGCGGGCCTCGAGCACGACGCCGTCGGCGCGGCGCTCGGCCGGAGTCACGGTGCCGCGGTTGGAGATCGAGGACGTCATCGTGTCGGCGACGGCGCGGGCCACGACCTCGGGCGTCTGCGAGCCGCCCGGTCCGTCGAAGTGGGCCACGCCCGAGCGCAGCGAGGGGAAGTGGGAGCGGACGCGGTCGACGTCGAGGGCCATGCCCCGAGCGTAGGCCGACCGCGTCCGCTCCGCCCCTGTCACGTCAGTCGCTGACGCGGCCGTTCTCGAAGAGTCTCGGCACGCGGTGGTTGGCGACGAAGCGGTTGTCCGAGTCGTAGGCCGACCGGATCCCCTTGAGCTGCAGCCAGGTCAGCTCGTCGAAGGCCTTGCGCACGTCGGTCGGCTCCTCGGCGAAGTTGAGGTAGGTCCGGCCTGACTCGAACGGGCGCATCGCCGCGACGAGCCGGTCGGCGTCGGCCCGGCCGGCCGCGGCCAGCTCGGGCGTGGCCGCGATGCCGACGGCGAAGAGCGCGTGCTGGGCGTCGAGGTGGGTCAACGCGCCGCCGTTTTCGGCCGGGCGGCCCAGGGCCCCGCCGAGCTGGCGCAGCTCGGTCGACAGCAGCGAGGTGCCCGAGTCGGGACCGGACTGCTCGAGCAGCGTGTCGACGGCGGCGTCGGTCATCGTGCCGACCATGGCCGAGCCGGAGACGCCCGGCGTCGGGCCCTCGGGGTCCATGTGGATCCGCGGCAGGGCGCGGGCCGGCACCCGGTCGAACGTGTCGATCTCGGGGCCGAGGCCCCGCAGCAGCGACAGCACGGCCCGGGCCTGGGCGTCGCAGTCGTCGACGGCGCCGTCGACGACGACGAGCGACCGGCCGCGCAGCGGCTCCGGGATCATCGGCAGCGGCGGCAGGTTGAGCAGCCGCAGCGACGTCGAGACGCAGTCGGGGGCGTCGGCGGCCCACTCGGCCCAGCGACGCACGACGCGGTCGGCGTGCCGGACGTCCCACACGAGCATGCCCGCGTAGGCCGTCTCGATCGGGTAGAGGCGGAACTCGATCGCCGTGACGACGCCGAAGTTGCCACCGCCGCCGCGCAGCGCCCAGAAGAGCTCGCGGTTCTCCGACGCGTCGGCACGCACGTGCTCACCGTCGGCGGTGACGAGCTCGATGGCGGTGACGCTGTTCGACGCGAGGCCGAGCTTCCTGGCGTACCACCCGATCCCGCCACCCAGCGTGTAGCCGGCGATGCCGACGTCGGGCGAGCTGCCGTGGAGCGCGGCGAGGCCGTGGTCGGCGGCCGGCTCGGTGGCGTCGATCCAGATCGCGCCGCCCTCGACGCGGGCGGTGCGACGCACCGGGTCGATGCTGACGCCGCGCATCTCGTGCATCCGGACGAGGACGACGTCGGACAGGCCCTGGGCGACGAGCGGGCCGGGGTTGTGGCCCGTGCTCTGCGCCGCGACGCGGAGCCCCTCGGCGGCGGCGGCGCGGACGGCGGCCTGGACGTCGGCGACGGTGCGCGGCACGACGACGGCGGCCGGACGCTGGTCCACCGCGACGTTCCACGGCAGGCGGGCCGCCTCGTAGCCTGCGTCGCCGGGACGGTGGACGGGCAGCTGGACGGGCAGCTGGACGGGTAGCGGGACCGCACCCTGACGCGGGCCGGCGAGGCTCGTGGCCTGCTCGGTCGCGCCGTCGGCGTCGACGGGGGTGGTGAGGTCGATGGTCATGCTGGGGCTCCTCTGGCTCCTCGGTGTGGTGTCGGGGTGCCCGCCCCACGGGGTCGTGCGGGGCGGGCATCGGGGAGTCAGAGGCGCTGCGCCGCGGGCAGATACACGCACGGCGAAACGTCCGGATTCCTCCCGCGCGTCGCGCGGCGGGCCTCGGCGTCGGCGCGCGGGTGCATGCTGGGGTGATGGCAGACGACTCGACGAAGACCGCCCACGACCTGCTCGTCGACGGCTTCGGCCGCATCCAGGAGGGCGTCCCCGACGTCGTCGACGGGCTGTCCGTCGACGAGCTGCTCTGGCGCCCCGACCCCGAGGCCAACCACGTCGCGTGGCTCGTGTGGCACCTCGCCCGCCAGCAGGACGACCAGGTCGCCGGACTCGCGGGCGGCGGCCCGGCGTGGCTCGAGGACGGTTGGGTCGACCGGTTCGACCTGCCCTACGCGCCCGAGGCGCACGGGTGGAGCATGAGCAGCGACGACGTCGGGGCCTTCACGGTCGCCGACCCCGCTCTCTTCGCGGCCTACCAGGGCGCGGTGCACGCGCGGACGCTCGCGCTGCTCGACGGACTCGACGCCGACCGCTACGCCGAGGTCATCGACGACCGGTGGGACCCGCCCGTCACGGTCGGCGTGCGCATCGTGTCGGTGTTCGACGACGCCGCCAAGCACCTCGGGCAGGCCGAGTACGTCCGCGGGCTGATCCTGCGCCGACGCTGAGGGCCGGTCCGCAGGTGGCCGCCGCGACCCCGTCGATCCCGCCCTGGCTCAAGGCGCTCTACGCGGCGCCGAACGCGCTCTACGACCACGGTCTCGGTCGGCTGCTCGGGCACCGGTTCCTCCGGCTCGAGCACGTCGGGCGTCGCTCGGGCCGCACGTACACGGCGGTGGTCGAGGCCCTCCAGTACGACCCGGTCACGGGTGAGGCCGTCGTCATGGCCGGCTACGGGCACGGGGCCGACTGGCTGCGCAACGTCCGCGCGGCCGGCTCCGCGCGGGTCGAGTTCGCCCACGGGCCCCGCCCGGCGTCGGTGCGGCTGCTCGACGTCGAGGAGGCGGCCGGCGTGCTCGAGGGCTACGAGCGGCGCCACCCGGTGCTGCGCCCGGCCCTGCGGCCCTACCTGTCCTCGCTCGCGGGATGGCGCTACGACGGCTCCCCCGAGGCCCGGCGACGGCTCGTCGCGCAGCTGCCGATGGTGGCCTTCCGCCCGCTTCGTCCGGGTGTGGCCCCGCACGCGTGAGACCCGTGTGACCTGCGTGGCCCGTGGGTGAGGAACGGGTCACTCGCGGTGCACGAAGCACAGAACGGACACAGGAATCCGTGTCATGGTTGAAGGGATGACCACCCCGATCCTGAGCACCGACGCCGTCGCCGCACCCCGCGCTGACGGCGTTTCCGCGCTCCCGTCGCAGCAGGCGCCGCAGGCGCTTCAGGCCTCGCGCCGACGCCACGGCCACCGCGGGCACCACGACTCGCACGAGGTGGTCCGCGCCCGGCGGCTCCGGCTCATCGCCCGGGGCCGGCGCGCCCGTCTCGCCTCGACGGTGGCCGTCGTCTTCGCCCTCGTCGGCGTCAACCTCGCCAACCACCTGCTCGGCTGGGACACGATGTGGCTCGGCCCGGTGGGCGCGGCCGTGCTCATCGCGTTCGCGCGCTGGCAGGGCCTGACCTGGCACCAGCTCGGCCTGGCCCGCCGCACCCACGCCCGCGGCATCCGGTGGGGCCTCGGCGTCATCGGCGTCGTCGGGCTCGTCTACCTCGCCGGGATCCTGATGCCGTCGACGCGCAGCGCCTTCCTCGACGCCCGCTACCACCTGCCGCCGGCGTCGGCCCTGCTCACGGCGTTCGTCATGATCCCGCTCGGCACGGTGCTGCTCGAGGAGGTCGCGTTCCGCTCGGTGCTGTGGGGCTTCCTGTCGCGGCACGCGCGGATGTGGCAGGTGCTCCTCGGCAGCTCGATGCTCTTCGGCCTGTGGCACGTGCTGCCGGCCGCGGCCTCGGCCACCGGCAACGCCGCCATCGGCGACGCGTTCGCCGCCTTCGGCCCGTGGGCCAAGGTGGCCGTCATCGTCGGCACCGTGCTCTTCACGGCGTTCGGCGGCGTCGTCGCCGGCGAGCTGCGCCGCCGCAGTGGCAGCGTGTTCGCGAGCGTCGGGATGCACTGGGCGACGAACTCGCTCGGCGTGCTCTTCGGCGTCCTCGCCTGGCGTCTCGCCGCCTGACCCGCGTCCGCAACGGACGCGAGCGAACGCGAGCGGGCGGGCCTCAGACCCCGGCGGCCTCGCGCACGGTGCGGCGGGCGGGCGTGTCGTGGTGGATCTCGTCACCGCAGTGCGAGCAGCACCAGCCGGCGGCGTCCTTGACGTAGCGGTGCCCGGCCGTGCGGCACGTGCGGGTCTGCGCGGAACCGCGCCACCCCTGCGGGGTCTCGTCACGGTGGCCACCGCGGACGAAGGCCGTGCCGACGAGCGAGACGAAGACGAGGCCGATGAGCACGAGCGGCCACGCGGCGACCAGAGAGGTCGCCTCACCGAGAATCACCGGGTTCATGGCGACCACTCTCCCGGCCGCCGTGCAAGGGACCGGGTCGCGAAACGGCAAGAACGGCGCAAGAACGGCACAACCGCCCGACGCCGGTGCGCCCCACCCCGCGGTGCGCGTCGGCCGCAGGAGTGCGCGCTTGCCTCACCCGTGCGCGCTGCACGGCGCACCTGCCGCGGAACCGCGCACTCCTGACGCGAACGCGCACTGAGGCCAGCGGCGTCGGGACGGGACGCGTCGCGTCGGGCCGCTGCGCGATACCCGGGTGCGAGGTGTCCGGCGAGCACCGCATACTCCCGGCATGTCCTTCACGATCCGCGCCGCCCGGCCCGAGGACTTCGCCCGGCTCGGCGACCTCACGGCCGCGGCCTACCTCGACGACGGCCTGCTCGACTTCGGCGCCGGCGACCCGTACCTCGCGGTGCTGCGTGACGTGGCCTCGCGGGCCGAGCACGCCGAGGTGCTCGTCGCCGTCGACCCGGAGGGCACGGTGCTCGGTGGCGTGACGTTCGTCGGGTCGCAGGGGCGGTTCGCCGACATCGCGGGCCCCGACGAGGCCGAGTTCCGCACGCTCGCCGTGGCCCCCGAAGGACGGGGCCAGGGCGTCGGGACCGCGCTCGTGAAGGAGTGCATCGACCGGTCGCGCGCGCTGGGGCGGCGCCGCATCGTGCTGTCGACCCAGCCGATGATGCACGCCGCCCACCGCGTCTACGAGCGGTTCGGGTTCGTCCGGGTGCCCGAGCGCGACTGGAACCCCATCGAGGACCTGTGCCTCCTCGTCTACGCCCTCGAGCTCTGACCGGACGCGTCGGTCGCGTCGGCCGCGTCCGCCGCCCTCGCGGCGCGGACCCGCACGATGAGGTCGCGGACGGCGTCGACGATGGTCGGGTCGAGCTCGACGTGAGCCTCCAGGAGCCCGAGCAGCGTCTGCGCCGCGTCGGCGTTGCGCTCGTAGCCCGGCAGCAGGTCGGCGAGCGGCAGGACGTCCGGGCCGAACCGGCGCTCGACGCCGCGGTCCACGACGAACACGTCCTGACGCGTCCCGGTGCCCAGGCCGAGGTGGTCGAGGATCGTGACCCACCGGTCGAGGGCGTAGCCCTGGATGAAGCGGGTGGCCGTCAGGCGCTCGCCGCGCAGGTCGCGGTGCAGGCCGACGTAGAGGTTGGTGATCGCCTCCCCCACCTCGTGGTCGAGCGACGGCGGCTGCGGCACCGGCACCTTCGGCCGGTCGAGGCCGGCGGGAGCGTCGGCCCGACTCCAGTGGATGCGGCCCGGGGGGTACCCGGCGGTGTCCATCTGGGCGAGGGTGAAGACGGCGTACTCGGCGAAGAGCCCGTCGGCGAGCAGGGCTTTGCGCCCGGCGCCGCTGTTCTCGAACGACCAGACCACCGGCTGCGCGGCCTCGAGCCAGTCGACGTCGGCGAGGTAGCGCTCGAGGGCGGTCGGGTCGTCGACGACGACGAAGAAGTCGGCGTCGGAGTGCTCGTCGATGCGGTGCAGGTCGAGCCCCACGGAGCCGAGGCCGAGCAGGGCCACGGCGTCGCCGCGCTCGGCGAGCACGGCGCCGAGCCGGTCGAGGAAGGCGAGCAGGCGCTCGCGCATCGGGGCGAACGGGTTGTCGGACGTCATGGCGTCGCTCCTTGGGACCGTGATGGTGGGAGTCGACGTTTCAGCCCGCCCGGACAGCCGTCGGGGTCGCGACGCGCTCACGCTACGCGCGGGCCCCGCCGCTGTCGAGAGTCGCGGGGGCGTGGCAGGGTGGAAGGCGTGCCGGTGACCATCGACGAGGTGAGGGCTGTCGCGGACCTGCTGCCCAGGTCCTACGAGGTGCTCGTGCGCGACCGCGTGAAGTTCCGGGTCGGGCGCACCGTGTGGCTCGCGTTCTCCGCCGACGAGACGCAGATGGGGTTCGCCTTCCCGCGCGAGGAGCGTGACGTGCTCGTCGCCAGCGAGCCCGAGGTCTTCCTCATGCCGCGTCGCAGCGACCTGCGGTTCAACTGGGTCGAGGTGCGCCTCGACGCCATCGACGCCGACCGGATGCGCGAGATCGTCATCGACGCCTGGCGGCTCGTCGTGCCGAAGACCGTCGCGCTCGCCTACAGCGCCGACCGCTGACGGCGCGGCCCGTCCGTCACCGACACGTGCCCGGTCGCCCCGTCGGAGGCGGCGGTGCCGTCGACGACGAGATCCGCTCGGGTCCACGGCTGCTCGGCCTCGAGGAACGGCCGCTCGGCCGACATCCACTCGTCCCAGAACGCCTCGGCCTCCTCGCGCGTTCGGCCGAGCGTGATGTCCCGCTCGATGCCGCGGCGGCGCGCCTCGACGTCGTCGGAGGCCACCCAGACCACGAGCCGCGCGAAGGGTGCCAGCTCGTGGCGCGCGGCGCCGACGCCCTCGATGACGAGGTCGACCCCGGCCGGGACCTCGAGGTGCCCGGGCCGGTCCTGGCTGACCCAGCCCGGCGGCCGGTAGCGCACGGCCTCGCCGGCCAGCCACGGCCGCACGACGCCGTCGAGCATCTCGGCCGCCCAGTCGCTCGGATGCAGGTGCCAGGCCACGTCGTCGGTCGCGATCACCTGCCCACCGCGGGCCCGCGTGGCCGCGGCGGCGAAGGTGCTCTTGCCCGCTCCGGAGCGGCCATCGACGAGGACGAGGCCGGGGCCCTCGTCCGCTGTCGGCGCGAGCAGGTCGGCCAGGTCCGCGCACGACACCCGGCGGAACGGGCCGAAGGGCGGCTCGGAGGTCTCGGCGTCCATGGCCCGAGTATGGACGGCCCGACGCGCGCGGCGCCCTGACGACACCGCGGCCGCGGACACCCCAGGCGTCGGCAGGCGCGGCTAGTCTCACGAGCGGCATCGATCCCATGGAGGTGGCAGTGAAGCTTCTTCTCAGCTCAGGCGGTATCTCGAACCCGAGCATCGAGGACGCCCTCGTCGCGATGCTCGGCAAGCCGGTCGCCGAGAGCACCGCGCTGTGCATCCCCACCGCCAACTACGGCCACCCGGGGGTGCCGCCCGAGAACACGTGGCGGTTCATCGCCGGCCGCTCCCCCTCCCGCATGACCGACCTCGGGTGGAAGTCCGTCGGGGTGCTCGAGCTGACGGCGCTGCCGACGATGGACGCCGACCGCTGGGTGCCGTGGGTCCGCGACGCCGACTGCCTGCTCGTCGACGGCGGCGACGCCCTGTACCTCGCGCACTGGATGCGCGAGTCCGGCCTCGCCGACCTGCTGCCGAGCCTCGACGGCGTCTGGGTGGGGGTCAGCGCCGGCAGCATGGTCATGACGCCGCGCATCGGCCCCGACTTCGTCCGGTGGCAGCCGCCCGGCGGTGGCGATGAAGCGCTCGGGGTCGTCGACTTCTCGATCTTCCCGCACCTCGACCACCCGTGGATGCCCGAGAACACGATGGACGAGGCCGAGCGTTGGGCCGCCGGGCTCGGCGTGCCGGCCTACGCGATGGACGACGCGACGGCCATCAGCGTCGTCGACGGCGCCGTCGAGGTCGTGTCCGAGGGCACGTGGAAGCGCCTCGACCAGTGAGCATGGTCTGGACGGCCTTCCGCCGCGACGCCAAGACCGCCCGTGCCCTGTGCGAGGACCCTGGCGGCGTCGAGGAGCTCCTCGAGGCCGACGACCCCACCTCCGTCGACGTCGACAAGGCGTGGCACGCCATCCACTGGCTGCTGACCGGCTCGGACGACGCGACCCCCGCGGTCGTGTCGGCCGTCATCCTCGGCGGCGAGCCCGTCGGCGACGACGTCGGCTACGGTCCGGCGCGGATCCTCTCGCCGTCCGACGTCGGTACGGTGGCCGCCGCGCTGCGCGAGCTCGACGCGCCGACGCTTCGAGGCCGCATGGACGCGCCGGCCATGACCGAGGCAGGGATCTACCCGATGATCTGGGACGAGGACGACATCTTCGAGGAGTACCTCGGCCCGTCCTACGAACGCCTGCGCGAGTTCTACCTGTCGGCCGACGACGCCGGCGAGGCCGTGATCCAGGTCCTCTGCTGACCGGCAGGTGCGGTGCTGGGCCGCGCGCAGGTCGAGGAGATCGTGAGGACCCCGCGGTCTCCGTCGCCGTGCTGCTCGGCTCAGTCGGGGACGGATGCGTCCCCGTGGCGTCGCTCGGCGCGGCGTCGGGCGTCGGCGTGGGCCTCCCGGACGAGGCCGAGCGCGAGGGCCAGCGTGCGCTCCCCGGGCGTCACCACCGCGAGCCAGCCGAGCGAGCCGTACACCGGGTGCGGGAGGACGACGTCGGACGCCGCGAAATCGAAGGCCGCACCCGCGTCGGTGCGCTCGCTGAAGGCGCGTGGGCTCTCGCCGACGAGCTGCTCGAAGACGCGGGCGCCGACGTGGACGTTGAGTCGCCACCGACCGGGTGGGTCGAGGCGCGAGGCCGCGTCGTCGGGGTAGTCCTTCGTGACGAGCGTCGCGAACGGCTGGGTGGCCGGCACGACGCCGTCGGGTGCGAAGTAGGCGAAGTGGTCGCCCCACGCGATCTCGGGGAACGCGCTGCCCGGCTCCGGCGAGAGCACGAGCACGCCGTCGAGCGACCGGATCACGTCGAGGACCTCGTCCATACCCATGGGAGAAGTGTCGTCCTCACGTGCGCGGGCCGGTGGGTCGACGCGTCCGTCAGTCCGAGTCGTCAGTCGGCCGCGTCGAGCCCGGCGACGCCGCGAGCCGTGGTGACGAAGGCCGGCGCCGTGACGTCGACGCCGTCGAGGTAGCCCCCGACGAGCGCGGCGTCGCGCAGCAGCACGAGGGCTGCGGCCATGGCCTCGGGGTCGGGTGACCCGGCGGCGCGCGCGAGGTCGGTCAGGGTCTGCCGGAACCACGTGCGGTGTGCGGTGACGATGTGACGCACCGGGCTTGCGGCGTCAGGGAACTCGGCCGCCGCGTTGATGAAGGGGCAGCCGCGCGTGTGGTACCTGCTGACGTCGTCGGCCACGGCGTCGACGACGCGTTCGAGCAGCTCCCGAGCCGTGCGGCCGCCGGACTCGGCGGCCGTGAAGTACCCGCGGATCGTGGCGTCCTCGGACTGCAGGTAGGCGGCGACGAGCGCCTCCTTGCCGGTGAAGTGGCGGTACATGGTGGCCCGCGTGACGCCGGCCTCGGCGAGGATCCGGTCGACGCCGACGCCGTTGATGCCCTCGCGGTAGAAGAGGCGGGAGGCGGCCTCGAGGAGCCGGTCGCGGCCGGGGGCGCGCGAGGGCTGGGACCCCGGGTCCGGGGCGGGAGGCGTCGCGGCGTGGGGCGCGTCGGTCACGTCGTCACGCTAACGCAGGCCGGTGCGCGTCGGACTCTGGTCAGGGGCGCCGGGAGTCGCTACCGTAGAACGATCGTTCTATGAGGTGGTCGCACCCAGAGGCGGCCACCCGTCCAGACACTCGCCACGGCCGACCGGGAGCCCCTCATGACCACGACCCCGACCAGCACCATCACCGCCCGCGAGCGTGCCGAGGTGGAGGCGGCCAACGCGAGCGGCAAGCGCCCCGTCGTCCTCGTCCACGGCCTCTGGCTGCTCGCCGGCAGCTGGGACGCCTGGCGCGAGCACCTCGAGTCGCTCGGCTACGCGACCGTCGCCGCCGACTGGCCCGGTGACCCCGCGACCGTCGAGGAGGCCCGCGCCAACCCCGACGCGTTCGCCGGGGTGACGGTCGGACAGGTCACCGACCACGTCGCCGAGCTCATCGGCGCGCTGAACCGCGAGCCGGTCGTCATCGGGCACTCCTTCGGCGGGCTCATCACCCAGAAGCTCGCCGGGATGGGGCTCGCCCACGCCGCCGTCGCCATCGACCCGGCCCCGTTCCGCGGCGTCCTTCCCCTGCCGCTGTCGGCACTGCGCGCGTCCTCGCCGGTGCTCGGCAACCCGGCCAACTACCGCCGGGCCGTCTCGCTGACCTTCGACCAGTTCCGCTACGCCTTCGCCAACGCCGTGTCCGCGGAGGAGGCGGCCGACCTCTACCGCGCGTATCCCGTTCCGGCACCGGGCCGCCCGCTGTTCCAGGCCGCGACGGCCAACCTCGACCCGCGCACCGAGGCCAGCGTCGACTCCGAGCGGGCCGACCGTGGTCCGCTGCTCGTCATCAGCGGCGAGAAGGACCACATCGTGCCGTGGGCGGTCAGCCACGCGGCCTTCAAGAAGCAGTTCCGCAACGCGAACCCCACCGAGATCGTCGAGATCCCCGGTCGGGGGCACTCGCTCGTCGTCGACAGCGGCTGGCGTGAGGTGGCCGACGCCGCGACGATGTTCCTCGAGCGCCACGGCGCCGGCCCCGACGCGTCCTGACGCCTCCAGTGCGCCCGGTGGTGCCCGACGCGTCGGGCACCACCTCGCCTTCAGGTGGTGATGCGGAAGGCGCGCGGCGGGCGGGTGCCCATCTCGGGCGCGCCGCGCTCGATGCAGAACTCGTTGCCCTCCGGGTCGGCCATGGTGACCCAGCCCGGGCCCTCGGGCGTGCGGTGGTCGCCGACGACCGTGGCACCGAGGGCGAGGGCCCGCTCGACCCACTCGTCGCGGGTGCCCTCGTCGGGGGCGAGGTCGAGGTGCTGGCGGTTCTTGGCCGTCTTGCCCTCGGGCACCGGGATGAAGAGCAGCCCGAGCCCGGAGGGCGGGAACGACGGCGCGACGACGACCTCCGGGTCGTCGTCGTAGTAGACGTTCCAGCCGAGCAGCTCGGACCAGAAGGTCCCCAGGGCACGGGCGTCGGCGCAGTCGAAGGTCACGTTGTGGATGTGCAGCGTCATGGCGCCAGCGTCGTGCCCTGTCGCCTTGCGGCGCAAGCGGATTCCCCGACGCGTGCCAGCCTGCTCCCAGCCTCGCCGGAGGATGCGCAGGGGAACGTCCGGATCGAGCTGTTTCGGCGGGAACGCGTTCAGGGGGCGCCGCGATGATTGATGCCGGGGTCACCGCACGACCACAGCAGGCCCACAGCGGCGCTCGCGACGGTTGAGGGGTCAACCTCTCGAAGGAGTCCCCCATGAGCCCCGTGCCTCGCGCCCTGAGCCGCGCCCGTCTGTGGACGTCGGGTCTGCTGACCGCCTCGACCCTCCTCGTCGGCGGCATCGGCGTCCACCTCGCCCAGGACCACACGGCGTCGGTGGCCACCACCTCGTCGACGACCACGACCTCCGGCACGGCGAGCGACACGTCGGGCTCGTCGAGCGCCTCGGACACCTCGTCCAGCAGCTCGGACACCTCGTCCAGCAACGACTCCAGCAGCAGCTCGAGCAGCTCGAGCAGTTCGGACACCTCGAACCAGTCCTCCGGCTTCCAGGCCGTCTCGCCGCTCAGCGGCTCCGGCAGCCAGGCCCAGAGCGGGTCGGGCGGCTCGTGATGTCCGCCGCGACCACCACCGGGCCGGCCACGCCCCTCGCCTCCGCGTCGTTCCGCGCCATCGGCACGACGAACACCGTCCTCGTCACCGAGCCCGACGTGCTCGACGCGGCGCTGGCCCTGACCCGGTCGCACCTGCGAGCCGTCGACCGGGCCGTCAGCCGGTTCCGGGACGACTCCGAGGTGAGCCGCCTCGCCGCCCGGGCCCGTCGCGGACCGGCCGAGGCGTTCGTCTCCCCCACCTTCGCCGACTACCTCGACGCGGCCCTGCGCGCGGCGCGCCTCACCGGCGGCCTCGTCGACCCGACGATCGGCTCGGCCCTCGCGGCCGAGGGCTACGACGCCGACCTCGACGCCGTCCGGGCCCGGGGCGTCTTCCACCAGTCGGTCGTCGCTGCCGTGCCGCGCTGGCACAGTGTCCACCTCAACGTCTCGGCCCGACGCGTGTCGGTGGCCCGGGGCACGCTGCTCGACCTCGGCGCCTCCGCCAAGGCGCACGCCGCCGACACCATCGCGGCGATGCTCGGGGACCGGCTGCCCGGTGGCTTCCTCGTCAACCTCGGCGGCGACCTCGCGGTCGGCGGACTCGTGCCAGAGCCCGGCTGGGCGGTCGGCATCGTCGACGCCGCGGGGCACACCGTCCAGGTCGTCGAGTCGACCGGCCAGGCCGTCGCCACGTCGTCGACGCGGCTGCGCACGTGGCAGTCCGACGACGGGCCGCGGCACCACATCGTCGACCCTCGCACGGGCCGCACCGCGCCGGGCGTGTGGGCGCAGGTGTCGTGCGCCGGCGCGTCGTGCCTCGAGGCGAACGCGGCCTCGACCGCCGCGATCGTGCTCGGCGCCGACGCGCCGGACTGGCTGGCGCAGCAAGGCGTCCCGGCCCGCCTCGACGGCGTCGACGGCCGCGTCGTCACGACGCCCGGCTGGCCCGGGCCGACCGCGCCGGTCTCCTCCCGCCCGAGCAGGGCCGCCTGATGAACGAGCTGCTCTGGTACACCTCGCGCGCCACCGGCGTCGCCAGCATCGTCCTGCTCACGGTCGTGCTCGTGCTCGGTCTCGTGACCTCCGGCCGTCGCAGCCCGCACGGCGAGTCCGCCACCGTCGTCATCGCGCTGCACCGCTGGCTCTCGCTCGGGATGCTCGTGTTCCTCGGCGCCCACATCGCCACCGCCGTGGCCGAGACGTACGTGTCGATCGACGCGGTGTCGGCCCTGCTGCCCTTCACGTCCGGCTACGAGACCGCCTGGGTGGGCCTCGGCACGCTGGCCTTCGACGTCCTCCTCGCCGTCGGCGTCACCTCGGCCCTGCGCCACCGGCTCGCCGAGCGCACGTGGCGACGCGTCCACCTGCTGTCGTACGCGATGTGGCCGATGGCGCTCGTGCACGGCCTCGCGCTCGGCACGGCGAACGAGCCGCTGCTGCGCGGGACCACGATCTTCTGCGGCCTCGTCGGTGCCGGCGCGATCGCCTGGCGCTGGAGCGCCACGCGCGCCGACCGGGAGCGTCGCGACGCCGTCGCCGCGCAGCGCTGGACCTGACCCGCCGCCCCGCCGACACCCCAGACACCCCCGACATCCCGACACCCCGCCTGCCCAGACCACGCCGACCAGGAGACCGCCATGGACCGCCTGACCTCCCTGCTCGCCGACGCCGGCCTCACCGGTCGCGGCGGCGCCGCCTTCAGCACGGCCACCAAGCTCGAGGCCGCCCGCGACCACCGCGCCGACCTCATCGTCAACGCCTGCGACGGCGAGCTCGGCGCGGCCAAGGACGCGTGGGTCGTCGAGCACCACCTTCCCGAGCTCGTCGAGGGCGCGGGGCTCGTCGCCGGACGCCGCCGCGCGCGGTTCGCGGCCCACCGCGGCTCGCGCACCGCCGAGCTGCTGCGCCGTGCCGGGCTCGACGTGCTCGAGGCGCCGCCGCGCTACGTGTCCTCCGAGGAGTCCTCGCTCGTGTCCCTGGCCCACGGCGGCCTGGCCCGGCCGGTGACCAAGCGCCAGCCCGTCGCCCGTGGCGGCCTCGACGCGTCGGGCCGGCGGCTGCGGCCGACACTGGTGCTCAACGCCGAGACGACGTGGCGCGTCGCGCAGGTGGCCCGCAACGGCGTCGACTGGTTCCGCGGCTTCGGCACCCCCGACGAGCCCGGCCCGCGCCTCGTCGCCGTCAGCACGCCCCGCGTGCGCGGGCACGTCGTGCAGACCGAGGCCGGCGTGCCGCTCGCCTCGCTGCTCGATGCCGTCGGCGGCCTCGCGCCCGACGCCCCGGCGGTGCTCGTCGGTGGTCTCGGTGGTGCGTTCGTGCCGACCGACGCCGCCTCGCGCCTGACGTGGTCGGGCGCCGACCTCGCGCCCCACGGCGCCACCCTCGGCCCCGGCGTCGTCGAGGTGCTCGGCGCCCACGACTGCCCCCTCGAGTTCGTCGACCGCTGCCTCGCGTGGGCCGCGGGCGAGTCCGCCGGCCAGTGCGGCCCGTGCATGTTCGGCCTGCCCGCCCTCGCCGCCGACTGGCGCGGCGTCGTCACCGGCGACCCGTCGGCCACGGCCCGCGTCCGGTACCGCATCGGGCTGCTGCCGGGCCGCGGCGCGTGCCGCTTCCCCGACGGCGTCGCGCGGTTCGCCGCCACCGCCCTGCACGTCCTCGCCGCCCACGTCGCCGCGCACGAGGCCGGCCACTGCCCCACCCGCACGAGTGCCACCCACGCCACCCAGGCTGCGGGTGCCGCCGACCCGAGGAGCCACCATGTCCTCACCCACTGATCGCTCCGACCGCCCTGACGCCACCCGCCGCCGCCTCGGGCTCGTCGACGACACGACGCTCGCCGTCGACCGCGTCGCGTGCACCGGCCACGGCGTCTGCGCGCAGCTGCTCGCCCAGGTGCGCCTCGACGAGTGGGGCTACCCGATCGTCGACCACGCGTCGGTGCCGGCCACCGAGGCCGACGTCGCGATCCGGCTCTGCCCCGCTCGCGCCCTGTACCGACGCTGACGCCTGGGTCCGCGTGGCGCCACCGGCGCGCTCGCGCGCGCGGCGGGCGTCGAGGTGGCATCGTGAGGCACACGCGGGCGTGTCCCGCCGCTTTGCCGTGTCCGAATGTGATCGCTCGACTATCGTTCCGCGCACTATTGCTCATAGACTGCGCACCGTGAAGCATGAGGCAGTGGTCGGCATCGACGTCGGCGGCACGCGGACCAAGTCGGCCCTGGTGACGCCAGGCGGCACCGTCCTGGCCGAGGCCGTCGTGCCCACGCCCGAGCGCGTCGGCGACCGGCTCGGCGAGGTGTCGGCCAAGGCCGTCGCCGAGCTGCGGGCCGCGGCGGGCGACGACGTCGACCTGCTCGCCGTCGGCGTCGCGGTACCCGGGCTCGTCGACGAGGTGGCCGGCATCGGCGTCTGGTCGGCCAACCTCGGCTGGCGCGACCTCGACCTGCACGCCGCCGTCTCCGCCCACGTCGACGTGCCGGTGGCCATCGGGCACGACGTCCGCTCGGGCCTGCTCGCCGAGCACCGCCTCGGCGCGGCCCGCGACGCCGACAACGTCCTCTTCGTGCCGCTCGGCACGGGCCTGGCCAGCGCGATCCTCTGCCGCGGCCGGCTCGTCACCGGCGGCCTGTGGACCGGCGAGATCGGCCACATCGTCGTGCAGCCCGACGGCCCGCTCTGCGGCTGCGGCCAGCGCGGCTGCCTCGAGGCGCTGTCGAGCGCCGGCGCCATCGGCCGCCGCTGGTCCGAGGCCACGGGCCTCGTCGGCGACGCCGCCGAGGTGGCGCGCCGTGCCGACGCCGGCGAGGCCGAGGCCCGACGCGTCTGGCAGGAGGCCATCGAGGCGCTCGCCATCATGGTCGCGCCCGTCGTCGCCGCGGCCGGCACCGAGCTCGTCCTCGTCGGCGGTGGCCTCGTGCACGCCGGCGACACCCTGCTCGACCCGCTGCGCGCCGCCCTGACGATGCGCCTCGGTGGCCGCACCGACGTGGCCGTCGAGGCGGCCGCGCTCGGTGACCGGGCCGGCTCGCTCGGGGCGGCCACGATCGCCCTCGACCTCGTCGGCCGATGATCGTCACGCTCACCCCCAACCCGGCGGCCGACGTCACCTACGGCGTCGACGCCGTCCACCTCGGCGACTCGCACCGGGTGCACGACATGACCGAGCGCGCCGGCGGCAAGGGCCTCAACGTGGCCTCGGTGCTCACCGGTCTCGGCGAGCACGCCGTGGCCGTGGCCCCGGTCGGCGCCGCCGACCTCGCCGCGTGGGCGGCCGACCTCACCGACCGTGGCGTCAGCCACCGTCTCGTCGAGTCCCCCTCTGCCACGAGGCGATCCATCGCGGTCGTCGAGGCAGACGGCCGCACGACGCTCTTCAACGAGGCCGGGCAGCCGCAGCCCGACGCCGTGTGGACGCGCGTCGCCGAGGCACTGGCCGCCCTCTCCGACCAGGCCGAGGTGCTCACCGTGTCGGGCAGCCTGCCCGCCGAGGCCCCCGACGACCTCGTCGCCCGGTTCGTCGTCGAGGCCGCTCGCCGGGGCCTCCACACCGTCGTCGACTGCGGCGGCGCGGCGCTCGCCGCAGCCCTCCCTGCCGGCCCGAGGCTCGTCAAGCCGAACCGCACCGAGGCCGTCGCCACCCTCGGCGTCGACGCCGGTACGTCCCCGCGGGCCCTGGCCCGCCTGCTCCTCGAGCGGGGTGCCGGGGCGGCGGTCGTCACCGACGGCGCCTCCGGCCTCGAGCTCGTCGCGCCCGACGTGTCGCTGCGTGCACGGTTGCGAGAACCCTTGCGCGGCAACCCGACCGGAGCAGGCGACGCGATGACCGCGGCCCTGGCCGTCGAGCTGCGCGACGCGTCAGGCCTCCCTTCCGGCGTCGACGCGTGGGCTGAGGCCCTGCGCCGCGCCGTCGCCTGGTCGGCTGCCGCCGTCCTCCAGCCCGTCGCGGGCGTCGTCGACCCCGACGACGCCGCGCGCCTGTTCCAGTCCGTCCAGATCGAGGAGAGCCCGGCATGAGCCGCAGCGACCTCGCGAGCGTCCTCGCGGGCGCCCGTGCCGAGGGTCGCGCCGTCGCGGCCTTCAACGTCATCCAGCTCGAGCACGCCGAGGCGTACGCCACCGCGGCCGAACGCGTCGGCCTGCCCGTCGTCATGCAGATCTCGGAGAACTGCGTGCGCTACCACGGCTCGCTCGCGCCGATCGCCCTGGCGACGCTGGCGATCGCCGACGCGTGCGACCAGCCCGTCGTCGTCCACCTCGACCACGCCGAGGACACCGCGCTCGTGGAGGAGGCCGTGCGCCTCGGGCTGATGTCGGTCATGTTCGACGGCTCCACGCTCCCCGACGACGCCAACCGGGCCGAGACCGCCCGCGTCGTCGCGCTGTGCCACGCCGCCGGCGTCGGCGTCGAGGCCGAGCTGGGCGAGGTCGGCGGCAAGGACGGCGTCCACGCCCCCGGCGTGCGCACCGACCCCACCGACGCCGCACGGTTCGTCGCCGACACCGGCGTCGACGCGCTCGCCGTGGCCGTCGGCAGCAGCCACGCGATGACCGACCGCACGGCCGAGCTCGACACGGATCTCATTGCGGCACTGCGCGACTCGGTCCCCGTGCCGCTCGTCCTGCACGGCTCCTCAGGGGTCCCGGACGACGGCCTCGTCGCAGCCGTCAAGGCCGGCATGACCAAGGTCAACGTGGCCACGCACCTCAACCAGGTGTTCACGCGCGCGATGACCGGGCGTCTCGAGGCGTCGCCGACCGTCGACACGCGCAAGTACCTCGGTGCGGCCCGCGACGCCGTCGCCGACGAGGCCGCCCGCCTCCTGCAGCTGCTCGCCCTCCGCTGACGGGGCGCGCACCGAAAGTCCAACTGCCCACTCGACGGGTCAGCCTGGTCGAGTGGGCAGTTGGACTCACGGGTGCGAGTGGGAAAGTGCCCACTCGACCGGGAGTGGGAGGTGTTGCCTCCCGGTCGAGTGGGCGGGTGGACCCGTGGGGGCGGGTCAGGTCAGGACGATGCTGCGGGTGAGGTTGCGGGGGGCGTCGGGGTCAAGGCCCGCGGCGTCGGCCTTGGCGAGGCAGAGCCGGTGCAGGCGCACGAGGTCGGCGAGGGCGTCGACGTCGCGGTGCTCGAAGTGGGCGCCGGTGCCGTGCACCTCGTCGGCGAGCCCCTCCGGCACCGAGCCGAAGGCCCACACGGCGCGGCCGGGGGCGGCGATGCTGACCGGGCCGTGGCGGTACTCCATGGCCGGGTAGGACTCGGACCAGAACTGCGCCGACTCGCGCAGCTTGAGGGCCGCCTCGGCGGCGATGCCGTTGGTCCAGCCGCGGCCGAGGAAGGTGACCTGCTCGGCGAGCGCGAGGGCACCGACGGCGTCCGACGCGTCCTCGGCGAGCACGGCTCGGGCCTGGGCGATGGCGTCGGTGAGGTCCTCGCCGAGCGAGGCGCGAAGCAGGGCGAGGGTCGTGGTGGCGAAGCGGGTCTGCACGACCGACTGCTCGTCGACGTCGTCGAGCAGGATCGTCGCTGCGGACCGCTCGGCCACGGGCGTGCCCGCGGTGGCGACGACCGACACGTGCGGGGTGCCGGCGGCGCGCAGGCCCTCGACGACCTCGATGACCTCGGTCGTCGTGCCGGAGCGGCTGATGACGACGACGCGGTCGTAGCCGCGCGCGAGGTGGTGCTCGGACGCGGCGAAGGCGTCGGTGACGCCCTGGCCGAGGTCCTCGCGGCGTCCGGCGTAGGCCTGGCCCATGAACCACGACGTGCCGCAGCCGATCGTCGCGACGCGCTCGCCCGGGCGGGGCAGGTGCTCGGCGACGGTGTCGAGGCGCCCGATGACGCGCGCCCAGTCGTCGGGCTGGGTGGCGATCTCGCGGGCGAGGTGCGTGGTCTGCGGCATGGGACGCTCCGGATGGGTCTCGCGACGGTGCCGCGCTGAGGCCTGTCGGGGCCGCGCGACGCCTTCTGATTGTGTCTGCTCGAATCAAAGCGTAATCGCGCACAGTCGGTCATGTCCATTGCACGTTCTGCGCGGTATCGTCAGCGCGTGACCGAAGAGAGCGACCTCGCCCGCAACCGTGCCAGCCGTTGGTCGATCATGCTCGACCGTCTTGCCACGGCGGGGAGGCTCGGCGTCGGCGAGGCGGCCGAGCTGCTGAACGTCAGCGAGGCGACGATCCGTCGTGACTTCTCCGAGCTGGCCAAGCGCCAGCTCGTCGCCCGCAACCACGGCGGGGTCGTCGCGACGAGCGTCGCCTACGAGCTGCCCTACCGCTACCGCAGCACCCGCGCCGACGAGGACCGCGCCCGCGTCGCCGAGGCGGCGGCCGCGCTCGTCGAGGCCGGCCAGGTCGTCGGCCTCAACGGCGGCACGACGACCACCGCCACGGCGCGGGCCATCACCGCGCGCGACGACCTCGTCGACGCCGACGGCGAGGTCACCATCGTCACCAACGCGCTCAACATCGCGACCGAGGCCGTGCTCCGCCCGCACGTGCAGTGCGTCTCGCTCGGCGGCGTCGCCCGCCCGGAGTCCTACGAGGTCACCGGCCCGCTGGCCCAGCTCGTGCTCGGCCAGCTGTGGCTCGACGTCGCGATCGTCGGCGTCAACGGCCTGTCGGCCCGCGAGGGCGCGACGTGCCGCCACGAGGAGGAGGCGGCGATCATCCGCACCATGATCGAGCGCAGCAAGAAGGTCATCTGCGTGGCCACCGGCGACAAGCTCGGCGCGCGCACCTTCGCCTCGATCTGTCCCGCCGAGCGGATCGACCACCTCGTGACTACCGTGGGCGCTGACCGGGCTGAGGTCGACGCGCTGCGCGACGTCGGCGTCGAGGTCCACGAGGTCTGACCCACCGCGTCGCACGATGATCACTCCGTGCGCGGCGATGCGTGATTGTGATCGGATGATTAAGCATTCGGTCAGTTTTGCTCTTGCCAACGGCAAAGAGCCGTCCTAGGTTGTTCGTCACCTCGAGCAGAGGGTGGCCGGGTGGGTCCGACATCGCACCCCGCGTCCCGGCCCGGACCAAGGAGAGACATGAGCTCGACCAAGAAGAGTGTCGTCGTCGCGGGTCTGGCCATCGCGGGCCTCGCCCTCGGCGCGTGCGGAGGGGGCACCGGCGCCGGGTCGGCGGGCGGCAGCACCGGGGGCAGCGGTCAGGAGGCCAAGACGATCAAGCTCGTCGCGGCGGAGTACTCCAAGGACCACACCAAGGCCTTCTGGGACGCCTTCGCCAAGACGTACAAGGAGAAGACGGGCTACACGCTCGAGGTCCAGGTCGTCAGCTGGGACAACATCGACCAGCAGTCCTCGACGATGATCCAGAACAACCAGGCCCCCGACATCCTCAACCTCAACGCGTACGCCAGCTACGCCAAGGACGGCCTGCTCTACAGCTCCGACGAGGTGCTGCCGGCCGCGACGAAGAGTGACATCCTCGACACCTTCGTCAAGTACGGCACCTATCAGGACAAGTTCTACGGCTTCCCCGACCTGTCCAGCGCCCGCGCGTTCTTCTACAACAAGGCGATCTTCAAGCAGGCCGGCATCGCGAACCCGCCGAAGACGTGGGACGAGCTCGAGGCCGACGCCAAGAAGATCGCCGCCACCGGCAACGTCGGCTACGCCCTCCCGCTCGGTCCCGAGGAGGCCCAGGGCGAGTTCTCCATGTGGCTGTTCAACAACGGCGGCGACTGGAAGACCGACGGCACGTGGGCGATCAACTCCGACAAGAACGTCGCGACGCTGAACTTCCTCAAGAAGCTCTCCGACGAGAAGGTCACCCAGAACAACCCGGCCCGCACCAACCGTGCCGACGCCTTCGACCTCTTCAAGTCGGGCAAGGCCGGCATGGTCATCGGCTTCAGCCCGCTCGCGGCCGACCTCGACAAGGACGCCAAGGTCGACTACGGCGTGGCACCCTTCCCGAGCAACGACGGCAGCGAGAGCAAGACGTTCGGCGTCACCGACTACCTCATGGCCTTCAAGAAGCCGGGCAACCAGAACGCCGTCAAGGCCTTCTACGACCTCTACTACCAGCCCGAGCAGGTCAACACCTTCATCAAGGCCGAGGGCTTCCTGCCGGTCACGAAGTCGGGCGTGCAGTTCTTCCACAGCGACGAGAAGCTCAAGGTCTACCTCGACACCCTGCCCAACGCGAAGCTGACGCCGACCGACGACCCCACGTGGGACAAGGTCAAGCTCGCGGTGCAGCAGAACCTCGGCAAGGCCATGAGCGGTGACCCGAAGGCCGTCCTCGACGACCTGCAGAAGACCGCCGAAAACGGCGGCTGAGCGGCCCACCCCTCATGAGCCCCAGCACCACGCCGACGCCGGATCCCGCCCTCGCGGCGGGGTCCGGCGCCGGCGCGCCCTCCCCCAGCACCGACGCGTCGGCCACCCCCCACGCGTCCACCCCGCCCGACGCGCCCCGTCGGCGACGGCGCCGCAGCGCCGGGCGCATCGGCCAGGTCCACCCCCTCGTCGCGCTGCTCTGGCTGCTGCCGGCGCTCGCGCTCATCCTCGGCGTCGTGCTCTACCCGGCGATCAAGCTGTTCCAGGCCAGCCAGGGGCAGTACTCGATCACCGGCCTGCGCAAGGGCGACGCCGGGTGGGAGAACTACGTCAAGGTGCTCCAGCACGAGGACCTCGGCACCGTCCTGACCAACACCGTCATCTGGGTCGTCTCGGTCGTGGCCATCACCATCGTGCTGAGCCTGGCCCTGGCGCAGTTCCTCGTGAAGCAGTTCCCGGGCCGGCGCCTCGTGCGGTGGGCGATCATCATCCCGTGGGCGGCCTCGCTCGTCATCACGAGCCAGCTGTTCGTCCTGCTCTACGACTACAACTACGGGATCATCAACCACGTCCTGCTGTCGCTGCACCTCATCGGGCAGCCGATCGACTTCCTCGGCGACGACAGCTGGACGATGTTCTCGATGGTCGTCGTCGGCGTCTTCGTGTCGCTGCCGTTCACGATCTTCGTCTTCATCGCCGGCCTCGGCGCCGTGCCCGACGACGTGCTCGAGGCGGCCACCGTCGACGGTGCGAGCCCGTGGCAGCGGTACTGGAACATCACGCTGCCGCTGCTGCGCCCGGCCCTGATGATCGCCACGGTGCTCAACGTCATCTACGTGTTCAACAGCTTCCCGATCATCTACACGCTCAACGACCGCAACCCGGGCTACACGCACGACACGACGATCACGTTCATGTACAAGCTCGCGTTCAAGAGCCAGGAGAAGGACGTCGGCATGTCGGCGGCGGCGGGCGTGTTCAACGTCCTGCTCATCCTCGTCGTCGTGGCCGTGTACCTGAAGATCATCAACTGGCGTGAGGAGACGAGCCGATGACGGCCACCACCGCCTCAGCAGCCGGCAGCGCGGGCACCGCTGTGCCGCAGCAGGACTCGCGCCCGACGCCGCGGGACCCCAAGCGTCGCAAGCGGGTGCTCATGTCGGTCGGCGGCGCGCTGGTCGCGCTCGTGTTCCTCGCGCCGTACCTCGTCATGGTCCTCGACTCGCTGCGCACGAGCAGCGACGTCAAGAGCACGCCGCCCTCGTTCCTGCCGAAGGTCTGGCAGTGGGACACCTACGCCCAGGTGCTCGGTGACGAGCGGTTCCTCAACTGGCTCAAGACCTCGCTCATCGTCGCGAGCGGCTCGACGGTCATCGTCGTGCTCGTCGCGATCCCGGCGGCGTTCATGACCGCCCGGCACCAGTTCCCCGGCCGTGGCGCGTTCCTGCTGCTCGTGCTCGTGACGCAGATGTTCGCGCCCACCTCGCTCGTCGTCGGCCTCTACCGGCAGTTCTTCGAGCTCAACATGATCAACACCTACGGAGCACTCATCATTACGAACGCGGCGTTCAACCTCGCCTTCGCGATCTGGATCCTGCACGGCTTCTTCGCCTCGATCCCGCTCGAGGTCGAGGAGGCCGCGGCGCTCGACGGCGCGAACCGGTGGCAGGTGCTGCGCCGGGTCATGCTCCCGCTGACGCTGCCGGGGCTCGTCACCGCGACGATCTTCACCTTCATCGCGGCGTGGAACGAGTACGTCGTGGCGCTGACGCTCATGATCGACGACGACCGCAAGCCGCTGACCGTCGGCATGCGCGCCTACATCACCGGCTACGAGCAGCACTGGGACCAGCTGTTCGCGGCGTCGGTCATCGCCGTCGTGCCGGTCGTCATCCTCTTCGCGCTCATCGAGAAGCACCTCGTCGGCGGCCTCACGGCCGGCAGCGTCAAGTAACCACGGGGGCGGGTGGGACGAGCTGCTCACTCGACGGGAAGGGAGGG
>NZ_MLJO01000024.1 GCF_001956915.1 Intrasporangium flavum
GCTTGACATAGGGCTCTCAGGCGTCGGCCGGCGGTGGCGAGCCGCTCCCCCGGCCTCGGTCAGTCGACGTGGCTCAGACGGGCGAACACGACGACGTTGTCGCGGTACTCGTTCCTGCTGTCCGTCGGCCCCCCGCAGGTCACGAGCCGGAGCTCCGCGTGGCGGAAGTCGCTCTTGTAGACGAGATCGGTGGGGAAGTCGGTCTTCCGGTAGGCGGCGACCCGCTCGACGATGAAGGTGAGGTGGGCACCGTCGCCGCGGCTGACCCGGACGACGTCGCCGGTCTTGACCCGACGCAGGTCGGCGAAGATCCCGGGAACGCCGGCTGGGGTGTCGACGTGGGCGGCCAGCACCGCGGGCCCGAGCTCGCCGGGGGTCGGGCCGTCGCGGTAGAGCCCGACCTCCTGGGCGGTGCCGGGCACCGAGATCGTGCCGTCTCGCTGCACGCTCAGGGGCACGAACGTGCGAGACCGGACCCCGATCGACGGGATCTCCAGAGCCGTCGGTTCCGACGCGGGGAGGGCCGCAGGAGCCTGGGTGGAGGGGCCGCCCCGGCCGGCCGCCGAGGTCTGCGTCTGCCTCGGGGTCCCGGCGGTGCCGGGGAGGCTCGTGCCGGGCGTCGCCGGGCCGGCCGCAGGAGGCGGCGGGCCCGACGTGCCCGCGTCGGGGGACGTTCCGCGCAGGCCAAGGACGAGCGCGACCACCCCCCCGACGAGCAGGACGGCCGTCGCCGCCACGGCCGCCGCGACACCGGTGGTGAGGCGGCGGCCTGGCGTCGACGGCGTGGGTGCCGGATCGGTCACAGGACGCTCTGGGGTCGAGGGCTGGTCAGCCGCGGGACCTGGCCGAGCGACGCGCGGCGAACGCGCCGGAACCGGCCGCGCCGAGCAGGGCGATGCCGCCGACGGCCAGCAGCGCGCCGTTGGTGTTCTGGGCGCCGCTCAGGCCGCCACCGGTGTGCATCCCGCCGGCGGGGGCGACGTGCAGGGCCCCGCACAGCGCCGGGTCGGTCGCCTCGGTGGGCAGCTTCGGGTCGAGGTCGCTCTTGGTGCTGCCGGAGTACTTGCCGTCGTGGTTGTGGTCGACGCCGTGGATCACGACGACAGACTGGCCCTTGGCGATGGCCTCGGCGACGCCGTCGGAGACGGTGATGCTGCCGCGCTCGTAGCTGATCCTGCCGCCTGGAGCGGTGCTGAAACGGTCGACCGCGAGGCCGCTCTTGGGGCTCGTGTCGCCGGTCTTGGTCAGCGAGACGACGATGTCGCCGTAGGCCGGGCCGCCCTCGGTGGTGTTGATCGTGCCGTCACCGCTCGTGTCGTCCTTGATGGTCGGGCACTCGTGCCGCGCCGCGGCCGCGAAGTGGATGTGGGCAGCGTGGGGCTGGTCGGGCAGCAGGCCCCGCGCGGCCATCTCGACCTTGATCGTGTTGCCGGTCACCGTCACCTGGGCGGTGCCGGAGCCGGTGACCTCACTGCCCGGGACGGGCCTGAGGTTGGCGCTGACCCATCCGTCGGCCGCGAAGGCCGGACCGACCGAGAGTGCCATGGCGGCAGCGGCAGCGAGGCCGGCGCCGGCGATCCGGGTCGTGCGAGTGCGAGTAGTGCTGGTGCGCATCTGTTCTTCCTCCTTGAGAGGAGACACAGCCGTCCATCCTTCTCTGCTTCAGACGGGGGTCGTCATCGACCGTCTCCGTTCTGGGGTTCGCCGCGAGCCGCCATCGGGATTGGGGAGTGCGAGAAGTCAGCAGGAGCGGCGGTGCAGTCGGCGATGATCGAGGACTCGCCGACGGGGCCGGGGAACGTCCGCAGCGACCTCCGCGCGACACCGACCGGCCCGGGCGCCCTAGGTGTCGGATGTCCGTCGGCCGCGCCGGTGGCGCACCAGCACGATCACCCGCCACACCAGGACGCCTGCCACCGTGGCCGATACGAGGATGTCCCAGACGCCGAACCGCACGCCTGGCGCCCACGCCCGGTCCCCGACGCGCACTCCCTGCAGCCGGTCACCCACGGCGGCCGGACGGTCCTGCCAGGCAACCTGCGAGGTGCTGGTGCCGTCGGCCTCGGTGAACGTGCCGATCGGGATGTCTGCACCACGGGCCGGCCGGAGGGCCTCGATGACCATGACCCCGGGGCGCCCGTGACCGGACGCGGCAACGACCTTCTCGGCCTCTGCGTCGACGGTGACCCAGAGCACCCACCCCAGCGCGAGGACGATCACGACATCGAGCATCACGACCCCGGCGGAGCTCCTCCTGACGGGGACGTCGCGGTCCGAGCTGCTCATCACGTCCCTCCCGCCTCGAGCCGATCGTGAGCCCGCGCCGCCGACCAGCAGGGGGCTTCGCGGTCACGACTGCTCCATCACCACGCTCACCCGAGTCCGAGCCAGTAGAGCACGCCGTCGGGCCTCGACGAGCCCAGGCGATCTCCACTCCCACCGCGGAACATCCGCGATCGCCGATCGTCGACCCGACGGAAAACGTCTCGCGCCCCAGGCCGCGCTGCACCTACCGTCGCGACCGTGGAACCCGTCGCCTACCGACCGCTGCCCGTCGACCAGTCCGACGTCGTGTACGCGCACGGCCCGGACTCCCAGCGCCAGGAGGGCGTTCCCGTCGGCGAGACGGTCGAGGTCGTCCTCCCGGGCAGCACCGTGTACCCCGGCACGTCACGCCGCGTCTGGGTGCACGCACCGGCCGGTCACGACGCCGCGACGCCCGCGCACCTCGTCGTCTTCCAGGACGGCTGGTGGTACCTCGATCCCGACGGTGAGGTGCGGGCCGGGATCGTGCTGGACAACCTCGTCGCGTCGGGCGCGCTGCCCCCGACCATCGGCGTGTTCGTCGACCCGGGAGTCTTCGCCGGCGTCGAGGATCCCGACGCGCGCAAGAACCGCAACGCCGAGTACGACGCCTTCGACGACCGGTACGCGACCTTCCTCCTCACGGAGGTCCTTCCCCTCGTGGAAGCCCGCTGGGCCCTGAGCGCCGACCCCGCCCACCGGGCCATCTGTGGTGGTAGCAGCGGAGGGAACGGCGCCTTCACCGCCGCCTGGCTCCGGCCGGACGCGTTCGGCCGGGTCATCGCCTTCCTGTCCAGCTTCGCCCAGATGCCCGGCGGCAACCCCTACCCGCAGCTCATCCCGAGCACGCCCGCCAAGCCGTTGCGGATCTTCCTGCAGGCCGGCCACCGTGACCTGTACTGGGACCAGCCCGACTGGAACTGGCTCGCCAACAACCTGCGCGTGGCAGCAGCCCTCGCCGAGGCGGGCTACGACTTCCGGCTCGTCCTCGGCGACGGCGGCCACAGCCCGAACCACGGCGGTGTCCTGCTCCCGGACGCGCTCCGCTGGACCTTCCGGGCGACCGACGCCCAGGGCTCCGGCGCGTGAGCGCGGCCAGGCTCGCCTCGAGCCGGCTCGACGGCGGCCGAGCCTGCCTGCTCGTCACCGGCGCCCCTGGAGCCGGCAAGACCACGGTGGCCCAGAGCGTCGCTCGCTCCCTGTCCCGGTCCGCGCTGATCAGCGGGGACGCCGTGGCGCGCATGGTCGTCGGCGGCTACGTGTGGCCGCTCGGTGACCCGCCCCGGGAGGCCGCCCGCCAGGTGAGGCTCGTCAACGACAACCTCTGCTCCCTGGCCGGCAACTTCATCGACGCCGGGTTCACGCCGGTCATCGACTGGATCGTGCCCGACGCCGACCGGCTGGAGGTCTACCGAGCGCAGTTCGGTTCGCGCCTTCGGCTCGTGGTCCTGGACCCCGGGGCCGAGGCGTGCGTCGCACGGAACCTCCAGCGGCCGGCGGTCGAGCAGTTCGCCTTCGACGGGCACGCCCAGCTGCGAGCGAGCATGTGGGACGGCTTCAGGTCCCTCGGGTGGTGGCTCGACTCCTCAGGCCTCGACGCGGAGTCCACCACTCGCCGGATCGTGGACCAGGCCTACGAGCGAGCGGCCTGCTGACCGCAGCGTCCGGCGCGGACCGCCGGCAGGTACGAGCCCGCAGGTCAGGCCCACGGGTTGGTGGCCTTGTCGTTCAGGCGCTTGCGCCATGCCAGCTCCTGGGCGGCGCACCGCTGGCACACCAGCATGTCCTTGTCGCCGGCCTTGACCCTGTACATGTGACCGAGGATCCAGCACGGGAAGTTTCGAAGGCTCATGACCGGCCCCTCTCGTTTGCGCTGCCACGCCGCTCCGGCGTCCTGGGCCCCACTCTCGCGTCACCCGCGACGCGCGTCTGTGTCCGTGGCGACACTGCGATGAAGACCCGGCGCCGCTACTTGCCGCTGTAGACGGGAAACGCTGTGTGGTCGCCGTAGTCCTGGAACACCAGGCTGCGCAGCTCGTCCATGTCGCCTTCGGAGATGACGAAGTCGACGCGGGCGTTGTCCCGCAGGTGATCGGGGTCCGCCGTCTTGGGCAGGGACACGGTGCCCAGCTGGAGGGTGTAGCGGATGCACAGCTGGGGCACGGTCACCGAGTAGCGGTCGGCGATCGCCGCGACGTCCGGGCTCTTGAGGATCTCACCGTGCGCGATGGGCGAGTACGCCTCGACGAGGATGTCCTGGCTCTTGCAGTAGGCGAGCAGGTCGGCCGGGGTGTTCCCCACGTGGACGAGCAGCTGGTTCACGTGCGGCCTCACCGTGCAGGCGCTCAGGATGTTCTCGAGGTCGCGCTGCTGGAAGTTGGAGACGCCGATCGACCGGAGCTTGCCCGCCCGGTAGGCGTCCTCCAGCGCGCGCCACGCCTCGCGGTTCCCCTCGGCGTAGTCGCCGCCGCGGAAGTCGTCCCACGGTTGCGGGCTGTGGATGAGCATGAGGTCGATGTGGTCGAGCCCCAGGGTGGCGAGCGAACCGTCGATCGCGGCCGCAGCGTCGTCGTAGTTCTTTATTTCGGCCGCGAGCTTGGTCGACACGAACAGCTGCTCGCGCGGGATCCCGCTCGCGCGGATGCCTTCCCCGACGCCGCGTTCGTTGCCGTAGGCCTGTGCCGTGTCGATGTTTCGGTAGCCGGCCGCGACGGCGTCGGTGACCGCTCGGGCGGCCCTGTCGTCGTCGATGAACCAGGTGCCGAGGCCGAGCCTGGGGACGGTGACGCCGTTGGACAGCGTGTAGGTCTCGTCGAGGATCATGGGTTCTTCCTTCTGTTCCTTGGTGATTCGTGGCTCGCGTGCCGACGCGGCACGCGGGCCGAACGTGGTCGTCAGGCGCCGTACTCGCTGTCGGTGACGTGGTCGAGCCAGGTGACGACCTGCCCCGACTCGTCGGCCTCCTGGATGGCGACGTGGGCCATGAACCGGTCGGGGGTGGCGCCGTGCCAGTGCTCCTCCCCCGGCTCGATGTAGACGACGTCGCCGGGGCGGATCTCGCGGACCTCGACCGTGCCGTCACCACCCCGTCGCGCGACGTAGCCGATGCCGTCGGTGACGTAGAGGGTCTGGCCCTTGGGGTGGTGGTGCCAGGCGGTTCGCGCTCCGGAGGTGAACCGGACGTGCGAGCAGCCGACGGCGGACTGGTCGTCGGGCGTGCGGACGCCGTCGATGTAGACGGTGCCGGTGAACCAGTCCGCGGGTCCGGTCGCGGTCTGGCCGCTGCTCTGGGTGAACTTCATGGTGTCTCCTCTGGTGTCTCTCGGTGGATTCGGTGGTGGCGGTGGTGCCGGTGGTGGCGCTGGTGGTGGTGCCGGTGGCGGACCGGCCGCAGGGCGGTCGCGGCAGCCGCGGTGAGCAGGGCGACGACTGCAGCGGTCAGGAGGCTGGCCCGCAGCCCCGACATGAAGGTGCCGTGGCCCAGCAGCGCCCCGAAGACCGCGACGGCGAGCGCCCCGCCGACCTGGCGGCTGGTGTTGAACACGCCCGAGGCCACACCGCCGCGCCCGGGCGGAACGGTGTCGAGCAGGATCGCGGTGGTCGGCGGCATGACGAGCGGTCCGGCCACACCGACGAGGACCATCAGCGCCGCCACGACGGGTAGCGGTGTCGTCGCGGTGATGAACGCGAGCGCGCAGAGCCCGAGCACCATCGACGCGAGCCCGGCGACGATGACCGTCCGGGCGCCGAGGCGCTGCACGATCCGCGGCGCGAACGGCGTGAGCACCAGCCCGACCAGCATCATCGGCAGGAACACGACGCCGGTCCCCAGCGGGGACAGCGCCCGGACCTGCTGGAGGTAGAGGCTCAGCACGAACGGCAGGCCGTAGTAGCCGATCATGAAGGCGAAGCCGATGACCAGGGGCGTCGCCGCGTTCCGCGCCCGGAACAGGCCCAGCGGCACCATCGGGTGTGCCACGCGAGCCTGGCTGAGCAGGAAGGCGACGCCGGCCACCGCGGCGGTGCCGAGCGCGACCACGACGCGTGGGTCGGTGAAGCCGCGGTCGCCGGCCTCGATCACGCCGAAGGTCAGGCCGGCCATGGCCAGCACGCCGGTGAGCTGCCCCACCCAGTCGAAGGCGGCCCGGTGGAGGCGGGTGGTCGCGGTCCGGGCCATGAGCAGCAGGGCGAGGACGCCGACCGGCACGTTGACGAGGAAGATCAGCCTCCAGCTCGCCAGGGTGAGCACACCGCCCAGGACCGGCCCGGCGGAGGAGGCGATGGCACCGCCCATGGCCCACATCGCGATCGCGCGCGCCCGCTCGACCGGGTTCGGGAAGGCCTGCCCGAGCAGCGCCATCGAGGCCGGCATCATCGCCGCGGCGGCCGCGCCCTGCACGAACCGCGCGGCCACGAGCATCCCGAGGGTGGGTGCGGCGCCGCACGCCGCCGACGCGAGCACGAACAGCGCCATGCCGTACGTCAGGGTCCGCCTGGCACCGACCCGGTCGGCGAGCGAACCCGACGACAGCAGCAGTGCGGCGAACATCAGCGTGTAGCCGTCCACCACCCACTGCAGCCCCGCGATCCCACCGCCGAGCTCGGCGCGGATCCGGGGCAGCGCGACGTTGACGATGACGGCGTCGAGCGTGATGACGAAGAACACCAGCGTGGCGGCGACCAGCGCGGTGGCCGGCCGAGCCGCCCGACGCGTGGGCGTCGGTGGGGCCGGGGCGGTGACGGCGGGGGCGGGCATGCCTCCATGCAAGCCGGGCCGCCGGCCGCGCAACAGGCCGCGTCGTTCCGGGTCACGACGCGACCCCCCACGGCACCCTCGGCGGCCCTCGAGCCGCCGTAGCGTGGAAGCCGTGAGCAGGAGAAGCCAGGAGGCGCGCGACTTCCTCGTCAGCCGCCGCGCCAAGATCACCCCCGAGCAGGCCGGGCTCCGACGCTACGGCGGCCTGCGCCGCGTCCCCGGGCTGCGCCGGGAGGAGGTCGCCATCCTGGCCGGCGTCTCCGTCGACCACTACACCCGACTCGAGAAGGGCAACCTCTCCGGGGTGTCCGACGGCGTCCTCGATGCGGTCGCCGGCGCCCTGCAGCTGACCGAGGCCGAGCGCGTCTACCTCTTCGACCTTGCGCGCGCCGCCAACGCCGCCGGCGGCCGGCGCGAGCCGCCGCCCGCAGCAACCGTCCACGCGTCCCTGCACCGTGTCCTCGACGCCATGACCGGGGCCGCCGCGTTCGTGCGCAACGGACGGCTCGACATCCTGGCCGCCAACCTGCTCGGTCGGGCCCTCTACTCCCCTGTGTTCGACAGCCCCACGCGGCCCACGCCGACCGCCCCGCCGAACATCGCCCGGTTCCACTTCCTCGACCCCAACGGCCCCGACTTCTTCCCGGACCTCGACGCGTCCGAGAGCACCGCCGTCCAGCTGCTGCGTGCCGAGGCCGGGCGCCGCCCCCACGACCGGCAGCTCACCGACCTCGTCGGCGAGCTGTGCACCCGCAGCGACAACTTCGCCCGACGCTGGGCCGACCACGACGTCCGCAGCCACCGCACCGGCCTCAAACGCTTCCGCCACCCCGTCGTCGGCGAGCTGGCCGTCTCCTTCGACGCGATGGACCTGCCCGCCGACCCCGGCCTCACCATGACCGTCTACACGACCGAGCCCGGCTCCCCTGACGAGGAGCGGATGCGCCTGCTGGCCACGTGGGCCGCCACCGAGCTGGCGCCGGCGGCGCTCTCTGCGCCGGTCGAGGACCCGGCCCCCAGCACCTGACGACGCACGAACGGGGCGTATCCGACGGAAATCCGGGTCCTGACCCGGGGCGTCACCGGCGGGCTTATCGTCGAAAGACCGTCGGCGGCGCCTGGCCGCGCCGTCGCTCCCTCGGGGCCATGCCGCTACAGGAGTTGTCGTGTCCGAGTCCACGCCGCGCCTGGGGGGGCCCGCGGGCCGCCCCAACATCCTGCTCATCACCACGGACGAGCAGCGCTGGTCGCTGCCGAAACCTCCGGGGTTCAGCCTGCCCGCCCAGGACTGGCTCCGCGAGAGAGGCACGACGTTCGACCGGTACTACGTGGCCTCGGCGATGTGCAGCTCCTCGCGGTCGGTCATGTACACCGGCCGGCACGTGCCGGTCACGCAGATCTACGACAACGACAACATGCCGTACATCCGGCCACTCGACCCGGGCCTGGGCACCCTCGGCACGATGATGCGCTCGGCCGGCTACTACACCTCCTACCAGGGCAAGTGGCACCTCTCGAACGCCTACCTCTCGCCGACGAAGCAGACGACGACGGTCGACGAGCTCGAGCCGTACGGCTTCTCGGAGTTCAACGACTGGGGCGACATCGATGGCGGCGCCTGGGCGGGGCTCAAGATCGACCCCGTCATCGCCGGGCAGGCGGTCAAGTGGCTGCGCAACCGGGCCCCGGTCGTGGCGCAGTCCCAGCCGTGGTTCCTCGCCGTCAACTTCGTCAACCCGCACGACGTCATGAGCTACGACTACGGCACCCGGCGCTCGATCGCCCCGCCGCCCAACCTCGCCGAGGCCGTCAAGGTGCGCCCGCCCGCCGGTACGCCGCTGTACGACAAGGTGTGGGACCTCGAGCTGCCGGCGACGGCCGGCGACGACCTGTCGGGCGCGCCGCAGGCGGTACGGGAGTACGCCGGCCTGGCCGACACGATGTTCGGCGGCATCACCTCACCGGAGCAGTGGCGGCTGGGAATCAACTTCTACCTCAACTGCATTCGCGACGTGGACCGCAGCATCGCGCTCGTCCTGGACGCGCTCACCGCGTCGGGCCAGGCCGACGGCACGGTCGTCGTCTTCACCTCCGACCACGGTGAGATGGCCGGCTCGCACGGGCTGCGGCAGAAGGGCAACCTGGTCTACGACGAGAACTTCCACGTGCCGCTCGTCGTCGTGCACCCCGACGTCCGAGGTGGTGGCCGCAGCCACGCCCTCGGCTCCGCGGTCGACCTCGCGCCGACGATCCTCGAGCTCGCCGGCGTCGACCCGACCCGTCTCCGCTCCGAGTTCGCGGGCCTGCACGGGCGGTCCCTGGCGCCGGTCCTGCACGACCCGTCGGCCCGGGTGCGCGACGGCGTCCTCACGGCCGTCGAGTCGGTGCTCACCCTCGACGCCGACTTCTGGCGCGCCTTCGGCCGCGGCGACGCGCCGGCCCGGGTGCAGTCGGGTGACCTGCGCCCCGACTGGCGCAAGCGCGGCTTCCTGCGCGGGTGGACCGACGAGCGGTACACGTTCGGCCGCTACTTCTCACCGCTCGAGCCGAACCGGCCACGCAGCGCGGCCGAGCTGGTGCGGGACAACGACGTCGTCCTGTACGACCGCGAGAGCGACCCCGGCGAGACCCACAACCTCGCCTCCGACCCCGCGCACCAGGGCCTCGTCGAGTCGCTGTCGAGCAGGCTCGAGGCCCTGATCGACGCCGAGATCGGCGCCGACGACCGCGCGTGGGTGGTCGAGCGCCCGGTCCTGCTCGGACCGCCCCGCTGGCGCGGGGACTCGGTCGGCGCCGCCTGACGCGGGTGGCCGCTAGTCGCCGACCTTCGGCTCGCCCCACGTCGACAGGCAGAACGGGTGACCGGCCGGGTCGGCGTACACGAAGGAGTGGTCGGCGTTGGGCTGGTGCTCGAACCGGGTGGCCCCGGCGGCCAGCACCCGGTCCCCAGTGGCCTCGAGGTCGTCGACGAAGAACTCGAGGTGCATCTGCATCCGGACCTGCCCGCCCGGCCACGTGGGCGGCCGGTACTCCTCGACCTGCTGGAACCCGATGTCACCGTCAGGGCCCTCGACGAGCGCCCAGCGCTCGTCGCCCGTCGCGACGCCGCCGGTGATCTCGGCGTAGAACCGCGCGAGCGCGATCGCGTCCGGCGCGTTGACCGTCGTGCCGCTGAGCCGGATCCGGTTCGACATCAGTGGATCTCGGCCTGCTGGTAGCTGGGCGTGAGCTCTTCCCAGCGCCGCTTCCAGCCGGCCGCCCCGGCGTCGGAGCCCCATCCGTCCGTGTGCACCGGGCCACCGAGCTCGAGGGACCGGCCGAGGTCCTCGAGGTGGACGCGCCAGCCGGAGGCGTGGAACGGCAGGTGCGTCAGCGGCAGCCCGCGCTCCTCGACCACGAGGCGCGTCCGGGAGCCCTCCTCGGTGAGCCAGACCTCGATCTGTCCCTCGTCCTCGGTCCCCGGTTCGGTCGTCAGCAGCAGGTGGTGGGGCGCCTCGCACTGCTCGACGCGGGCCGGGCCGGTCCAGCTGCTCGTGAAGACGAGGTCGACGGTGCCGCCGACCCGCAGGTCTCCCTCGACCCGCGCGATCCAGCGGGCCAGCCGCTCGGGGGACGTGCACGCCTGCCACAGGTCGTCGACGTCGGTGTCGTACAGGTCCTCGACGCGGACGGCGCCGCGGGTCTCGTCGAGCGCTCGCATCGTCGCACTGGTGGTCATCGTCGTGCCTTCTTTCCTCGGGCGATCTCGGTGTGCAGGGCATCGAGCCGGCTCTCCCAAAGCCGGCGGTACTCCCCCAGCCACTCGTCGACCTCGACGAGCGCCTCCGGGCGGAGGGTGTAGATCCTGCGCTGCGCGTCCTGGCGCACCTCGACCAGGCCGGCCTCCCGCAGCACGCGCAGGTGCCGGGACACGCCCGGACGCGCGATCGGCAGGGCGTCGGCCAGCTCTCCCGAGGTGGCGGGGTGGTCCCGGAGGATCTCCAGGACCGTGCGCCGGCTCTCGTCGGCCAGCGCGTGCAGCACAGCATCCATGACGCCAATGTACCTACTTGGGTAATTACCCGCAACGGTAAACACTGCGAGGACCCGCACGGCCGTCCCGGCTCCGGGCGATGGTGCGGCCGGAGCGCGCCGTCCCCGGGCAGGCGACGCCAGTCAGGACGCGTCGCGCTCGCGCACGTGACGGAGGCCCACGACGCGTCCGTCGAACGTGCGAGCCTCGGCCAGCCGCAGCGCGCGGCGACCGTCGACCGCGTGGAACGACGCACCTCCCCCGAGCAGGACCGGGTGGACGAAGACCTGGTACTCGTCGACGAGATCCGCCTCCTCGAGCGCCGCGACGGTGCGTGAGCCGCCGAAGACGTACGCATCACCGTCGGCGTCATCGACGAGGGCTCTCAGGCCCTGCGTCGAGGGCAGCACGGTGGAGTTCCACCCGGCGGTCTCGCGGGTGGTGGACAGGACGGCCTTCGGCATCGGCCGCCAGATGCGCGCGTAGGCCATCTGGTTCGGGGTGCTGTCGGGGAGGGTGTCGGCGATCGGCCAGAACGAGGCCATCATGTCGAAAACCTCTCTGCCGTAGACGAAGAGGCCGGCGTCGGCCAGCGTCGTGACGAAGTGGGTGTGCAGCTCCGTGCCCACGTCGGCCCAGTCGAACTCACCGTTAGGGCCCGACGTGAAGCCGTCGGCGGACGCCTGCATCCAGACGATGATGCGGTTCATGGTGGTGCCTCTCAGCTGTTGAGCGGTGCGGGAACGTGGACGGCGTCGGTCACCGGGCGGGCGACCACGTCGGGTCCCGCCTCGCGGCGGGCGAGGACGAGCGCCGGGAGCATGGCGGCGGCCACGAGGAGGAACGCGACGCCGTAGCCGGTCGAGGCCACGAGGGCACCGACGGCGACGGCGCCGAGGCCCATGCCGAGGTCGTAGGCGCCGTTCCAGATGGCGCTGACGGCGGCATAGGCGTCGGTGGGCACCCGCGCGTACATGAGCGCGAGCGACGCGTTCTGCAGGACGCCGAAGCCGGCGCCGAAGACGGCCGCACCGGCGACGACGGCAACGCCCGACCCGGTGGCCGCGATCGCTGCCATCCCGGCGGCCGAGAGCGCGACGCCCGGCACGAGCAGCCGTGCCTGACCGACGCGGTCGCCGAGGCGTCCGGCCCACCAGCGGGCGACGGTCGAGGCCGCGGGCTGGGCCAGCAGTGCCGTGGGGACCACCCATCCCGCACGGTCGCCGACGGCGAGCGGCAGGTACGTGACGAGGACGCCGGCGGCCGATGCCGAGGTGGCGAAGACCGTGGCGGGCCGGACCAGCCGCCGGTCGCGCAGGCCGGCCACCACTCCGACGACGCCGCTGGGGTCCGCGCCGGTCGGCGACAGGCTCGACGACCGGCTCGACGACGTCTTTGCCGACGGGCGCCGCCCGAGCCCCGGCGGCAGGCCCGGCACGCTCGCGACCCCGACCAGGGGCACCACCGCGGTGAGGACGAACACGGCGCCGTAGCCCCAGTGGTCGGCCGCCCAGGTGCCGAAGGGCAGGGCGAGCAGCGACGGCACGCCGCCGACCAGCCCGACGAGCGCGAGGCCCTCCCCGCGTCGGTCGGCCGGGAGCAGGGCCGCGGTGAGCGCGCCGCCGGACACGACGGCGATGGCGAAGCCGACGCCGCGCACCGCGTTGACGACCAAGGTGGCGCCGACGGACGCGCCCAGGGGTGTGAGCAGGAGCAGGGCCGGCGTGCCGAGCAGGACGAGCCCCAGGGTGAGCGCCCACCGGTGCCCGACCCGCTCGACGAGGCGCGGGGTGGACAGCTCCGCGGCGACCGTGGCCCCGAGCAGGGCCCCGTTGGCCAGCCCCGCGGCAGCCGCCGCGCCGTGCGCGTCGGCGAACATCGGGATGACCGACAGCGGCAGGTAGAAGCCGACGGCGCAGGCCACGACCGACACGAGGCGGACGGCGAGGGGGCGGGAGATCAGCGGGCTCATGCCGACGACGCTAGGAGCCACCGGACCGCTGTTACAGTCCGGTTGCATGGCCGTCGAGTGGTCCAGTTCGGCACCGGAGGTGCTGCTCACCGTCGACCGCGACGCGCCGGCGCCGTTGCGGGCCCAGCTCGAGCTGCAGCTCCGCGACGCGATCCGCGCCGGTCGCCTCGCCGCCGGCGAGCGCATGCCGTCCTCGAGGGCCCTCGCCGAGCACCTCGGCCTGTCGCGCGGGATCGTGCAGGAGTGCTACGAGCAGCTCGTGGCCGAGGGCTACCTCGTCTCCCGGCCCGGCTCGGCGACCCGCGTCGCGTCGGTGTCGACGCGGGCCGACGAGCGAACCGAGCAACCGTCCGCCGCACCGGGCGGACGCGTCGGACCGGCCGGACGCGTGGGGCCGGGCTCCCTTCCCGCGTCGGCCCCGCGGCTCGTGGCCGACTTCCAGGCGGGCCTGCCCGACCTCGGCCTGGTGCCGCGGGAGGACTGGGCGTGGGCGGTCCGCGAGGCGTGCCGGACCGCCCCGTCGGCCGCCTTCGACTACGGCGACGTCCTCGGCGACGACGGGCTGCGCGAGGTCCTCGCGTCCTACCTGCGCCGTGTCCGGGCCACCGACGCGAGCGCGGCCCGGATCATGGTCTGCGCCGGCTACCAGCAGGGCCTCACGGTCGTCCTCCAGGCGCTCGCGGCGTCCGGGCGGCGGCTCGTGGCCGTCGAGGACCCCGGCTCGGTCGGCACCGTGACGGCGGCAGCCCGGTCGGCGCACGGCGACTGCGTCCCGGTGCCGGTCGACGCGGAGGGCATCGACGTCGAAGCCCTCGACCGCACCGGCGCCCGCGTCGTCGTCGTCACGCCGGCCCACCAGTGGCCCACCGGCGTCGTGCTGTCGCCCGGTCGCCGGCACGAGCTGCTCGCCTGGGCCCGTCGCCGCGACGCCGTCGTCGTCGAGGACGAGTACGACTCCGAGTTCCGTTACGACCGTGAGCCGGTCGGGTCGCTGCAGGGCCTCGACCCGCACCGCGTCGTCTCGATCGGCACGGTGAGCAAGTCACTGGCGCCGGCGCTTCGCCTCGGCTGGGTGGTCCTCCCGCCCTCGCTCGTCGACCCCGTCGCGGCGGTCCGGCGCACGGTCGACCGGGGCACGCCGACGATCGACCAGCTCGCCCTCGCGGTGCTCATGGAGTCGGGTCGCTACGACCGGCACCTGCGACGCATGCGGGCCGAGTACGCCAGACGCCGACAGTCCCTCGTCGCGGCCGTCGAGACCCACGCGCCCGAGCTGCGCCTCACCGGGTTGGCGGCCGGGTTCCACGCCGTGGCCCACCTTCCCGACGGGTCGCCGGAGGAACGCGTCGTGGCACGGGCCCGCGAGCACGGGGTCGGCGTCGAGGGCATGAGTCGCTATCGCTCCACCGGCGCCACCACCCCGGGGCAGCTCGTCATCGGCTTCGGCAACACCGGGCCCCGCGCCATCGCCGAGGGCATCGGCAGCATCCGGTCGTGGCTCTGACGCTGTGGGTCCCGGGGGCAAGACGCGCCGTGCCCACCACTCGCGGTGTCGGGGTGGTCTCTCAGGCGTGGCCGCTGAGCCGACCCAGCCGGTCGGCGAGGGCGTCGACCATGGCCGAGGCGCGCTTCTCGGAGATCGGCGCCTTGCGGTCGCCGCCCTGGCTCGAAACGGCGAGCACGTCGATGGACAGCTTCGCGCCGCCGGCGAGGGCCCGCAGCGCGTCGATCTTGGCGGCGAACGGCGAGCCGCTGCCCGGCGAGTAGTAGCGCACGACCTGCTCGATGTCGTGCGGGTAGAGGTCGGTCTTCGTCACTGCGATGACGAGCCAGATCGGCTTGTAGCGGCGCACGGCCATCGAGGCGATCCGGTGCGAGGTGATCGTCCAGTCCTCGAGCTCGGCGGCGAGCTGCTCCTCGCGCGACGCGGTGGCGGCGCCGGTCGTGCCCGCGGCGCGTCGGGGGGTGGCGTAGCCGTTGGCGACGACGTGGATGACGCCGTCGACCGGCTCGTCGTGGAAGACCTCGTCGAGGGCGCCGAGGCGCGTGGCGGCGTTGTCGCCCGGCACGACGAGGAAGCGGAAGCCGTGCAGCTTCGAGCCGCGGCGGGTGCGACGCTCCATCACCGCCGACCCCACCTCCGACAGCGCCTCGTCGGTGGCGCGTCGTGTCAGCCGGTCGACGAGCTGGCTCTTGCCGACGCCGGTCATGCCCGTCACCGCCACCATCGGGTAGCGGTCGCGCATGAGCCGGCCCAGCTTGTCGGGAGCCGAGGCCAGCGCGGTCAGCACTCCCCCGGCGACGGTCGCCCCGATGGCGGGCAGGGCAGCGCGGCTCGATGGCGGCAGGATCGTCCGGATCCGCGATGACGTCTGGGACACGGTGCCTCCTCGGCGTGGTGGTTCAGGTGCCAGTTGGCCCCACGAGCCTACGGTCCGGGGGTCCTCGTGTGCACTGCGGTGCCGTCGGGTCCGTTCTGTCCCCGGTGGCCCCGTGCGGCGGGACACGTCCTCACGTACCCACCGACGCCACGGCGTCCCGCGGCCCGACGCGTCCAGCGCAGCGACGCGTCCCGCGCGCCCCGACGCGTCCCGCAGCCCAGGCGGCGTGCCCCGGGGTGCCGGCGGGCTCAGGCGTGCCCGGGTGCCGCAGGGTCGACGGGGAGGGCGAAGCGTCCGCGCAGGGCACGGCCGACGGAGGACCCGACGAGCAGGCCCAGCGAGATCGCGATGGCCACCCCGAGCAGGCCGAGCGCGACGTCGGTGACCGACTCGCGGCCGGCGGCGAGCTCGGTAACCCCGACGAGGCCGAGGCTGCCCGGCACGAGCAGCCAGAAGGCGGGCAGGAAGAGCACGAGGCGGGGCAACAGGGGACGGCGCAGCTCGACGACGCTCGCGCCGAGGCTCGCGGCGATGGCGCCGAAGAAGCCGCCGAGCGCGACCGAGCCGAGCTCCTGCCCTGCGACCTGCGCGCCGAAGGCGAGGGCCAGCACGAGCAGCACCCAGCCCTGCAGGCGCAGCGGCACCCCTTCCATGAGGCAGATGCTCGCGCCGACGAGCAGCAGCCCGACGGGCGCGCCGGCCCAGCCGATCTCGTCGACGCGGAGGTTGACGAGGGTCTCGGTGGGGATGCGCAGCAGGGCCGTGGCCATGAGCAGCCCGAGGGCGAAGAGGCCGAGCTGGGCGAGCCCGTAGGTGAGACGGGCGGAGCCGGCCTGCATGTGCCCGGCCGCGAGCTCCGACATGCCGTTGACGACGAGGGCGCCCGGGAGCAGGACGGCCAGCGGCGGCAGGACGGTGCGCAGCGGTCCCTCGAGCAGGCCGGCGTTCGCGGCCCCGAACACGGCGAGCGACACGACGAACGCGGCGAGCGTCGGCATCAGCGCCTTGACCACCTCGTAGCGCTCGGCGAGGTGGACGAGCCCGAGGACGATGAGGGCGCCCACCGCCGCGGCGGCGATGTTGGCCCAGCCCGGCTGGAGGATGAGCGCGATGCCGACGGCGAGCACGGGCCACGCGAGCGCGACGAGCCAGGGCGACTGCTGCACCGGACGCGTCGTCGTGGCCGCCAGCTCGGTGCGGGCCTCGGCGACGGTCAGCTCGTCGTGGAGGAGCTGGTGGCGGATGAGGCGCACGCTCGCCGCCTGGTGCAGCCGCAGCCCGGCGGGCGCGGACCGGTAGGTGGTCGGGCCGCCCGGCGTCAGGGTGACCATCAGGCCGGTGGGCCCGACCGCCGACTGGACGTCGGGGTACCCGAGCCGGACGCTCACCTCGGCGAGCTCCTCCTCGATCTCCTGGACCGGCTGGCCGGTGGCGATCATGGCGGTGCCGAGCTCGGCCAGCAGGGCGCGGGTCTCGGTCTCGCGGTCCGGGTCGGCTCGCTCGGCGTCGGGCTGGCCGGCGTCGGGCTGGCCGGCTGGGAGCGTCACGACGCGGCGTGCCCGCCTTCGCGCGCGGCCGCAGGTCCCTCCATGCGGCCATCATGTCAGGGCCGTGGGCCGGGTCGTCGGTCCCGCTCGCCCGGCGGGCTCGAGCCCCGGCGTGCTACGCCGGTGGTTGGATCGAGGCATGCGCATCTTCTTCACCGGAGGCAGCGGCAAGGCCGGCAGGCACGTCGCGCCGTTCCTCGCCGAGCAGGGCCACCAGGTCACCAACGCCGACCACGTGCCGCTCGGGCACCCGGCCGTCGACGACCTGACCGTCGATCTCACCGACATCGGCGAGACGTACTCGGCCCTGGCCGGGCTCGCGCGCTTCGACGAGCTGGAGCTCGAGGCAAAGCCCGCCTACGACGCGGTCGTGCACTTCGCCGCGGTCCCGCGGATCCTGCTCACGTCGGACGCCAAGACGTACGCGACGAACGTCCTCAGCACCTACAACGTGCTCGAGGCGGCGACCCGGCTCGGCATCCGAAAGGTGGTCTTCGCGTCGTCGGAGACGACGTACGGCATCTGCTTCGCGCAGGGCGAGCGGCGGCCGCTCTACGTGCCGGTCGACGAGGAGCACCCCACGGTCCCGGAGGACTCGTACGCGATGTCGAAGGTCGCGAACGAGGTGACGGCGCGCTCGTTCCAGGCCCGCACCGGCGCCGACGTGTACGGGCTGCGGATCAACAACGTCATCGAGCCGCACGAGTACGCCGAGATGTTCCCGCCGTTCCTCGCCGACCCGGCGCTACGGCGTCGGAACGTCTTCGCCTACATCGACGCCCGCGACCTCGGCCAGATGGTGCAGCGCTGCCTCGAGGTCGACGGGCTCGGCTACGAGGTCTTCAACGTGGCCAACGCCGACATGTCCGTAGCCGCCACGACCGACGAGGTTCGCGAGCGCTTCTACGAGGGCGTCGAGCTGCGCCGGCCGATGGGGCGCGACGAGACCTTCTACTCCATCGACAAGGCCCGCGACCTGCTCGGCTTCTCGCCCCAGCACTCGTGGCGCGAGGTCCTCCGGGACCCCGGGCACGACGCCTGAGCCCCGCGCCGCCCGGATTCGGCGGGTCGCGCGGCGCCACACGCGTCGACGCGCGTCTACGCTCGCGACGTGCCCGAGTTCAACTGGCGGTCGGCCAACGAGGCGACGTGCGAGGACCTCGAGGCCGTGTTCGATGCCGGTGGCGCTCGGAAGTGCCGGTGCCAGGCACTCAAGGTTCCGGGCTGGATCTGGCGCGACACCACGCAGGAGGAGCGCGACGAGGCCCTGCTGGAGCAATCCGGCTGCGGCACGAGCGGCTCGAGCAGTTCGACCTCCGGCCTCATCGGCTACGTCGACGGCGAGCCGGCCGGCTGGGTCGCCGTCGAGCCGCGCGAGAACTACCCGAGGATCTGGGCCCGGCAGAAGGCGTGGATGCGGATGGACCCCGACCTCGACGGCGTCTGGTCGGTCACCTGCTTCGTCGTGCGCCCGGGGTTCCGCCGGCAGGGCCTGATGTACGAGCTCGCCGCGGCCACCGTCGAGTACGGCACGAAGGTCGGCGCCCATGTGCTCGAGGGCTACCCGACGGAGCCGGTGCCGGGAAAGACCGTGATCTGGGACGAGGCGTCCGTCGGGCTGCTCCAGGTCTTCCTTGCCGCCGGCTTCGAGGTCGAGGCCTCACCCACGTTGCGCCGCAGGGTGGTCCGCCACCGGCTGGGCGCGACGACCCCGGACGCGCACCCCGCCTGACCGCGTCGGACGCCGTCCGCGACGGGCGCCGGTGGGACGCGGGTGCGTGGGCGTGCGGCACAGTGAGGGCTGCGGCCACCACCGGGACGGTGCCGTCGGAGAGGCGCGGAGGGAGGCCCAGCGGTGCGCGAGGACGCGAGCGTGATGCACGTCGACGCCGACTCGTTCTTCGCCTCGGTGGAGACCCGGCACAAGCCGTCCCTGGCGCGCACCCCGGTCCTGGTCGGCGGGACCGGCCCGCGAGGGGTGGTCGCCACCGCGAACTACGAGGCGCGGGCCTTCGGGTGCCGGTCGGCGATGCCGATGTCCCAGGCGAGGGTCCTGTGCCCGTCCGCGACCGTGCTCACGCCCCGGTTCGCCGCGTACGCCGCCCACAGCGCCGTCATCATGGCCACGTTGCGGCAGCTGTCACCGCTGGTGCAGCCGGTCAGCCTCGACGAGGCGTTCGTCGACCTGGCCGCGGGACCGTTCGCGGCCGACCCGGTCACGGCCGCCGACCTGGCCCGCCGGCTCGTCTACAACCGGTCGGGGCTGGTGGTCTCCGTCGGGCTAGGACGGTCCAAGCTCATCGCGAAGATGGCCTCCGACGCGGACAAGCCACACGGGTTCACCGTCGTGCCCGGTGCGGACGAGGACGCGTTCCTCATGCCGAAGCCGGTGGGCGCCCTGTGGGGTGTCGGGCCGGCCACCGAGGCGACCCTTCGCACGCTCGGGATCCGCACCGTCGCCGACCTCCGCGCGGCCGGGCGTGAGGAGCTGGTGCGCGTCCTCGGCGACGCGGCGGGGTGGAACCTGTACCGGCTCGCGCGCGGGGACGACCCGCGCCCGGTCGTCGTCGAACGCGAGGCCAAGAGCGTCGGTGCGGAACGGACCTTCGCCCAGGACCTGCTGCGGTGGGAGCTGCCGGGCGCGCTCGAGGACGTCCTGGCGCGGGCGCTGCGCCGGCTCGGGCACCACGGCGGTGGCGCGCGGACGGTCACCGTCAAGGTCCGGCTGGCCGACTTCACGACGCTGACCCGCTCGGTCACGCTGGCCCACCCGACCGCCGAGGCCGCGCAGCTGCGCGAGGCGGCGGGCGCGGCGCTCGCCGCGGCGAACCCCGTCGAGCCGGTGCGCCTGCTCGGCGTCTCCCTGTCCGGCCTCACGCACTGGGCCCAGCTGCGCCTGCCGGAGGACGACGGCGGCCGTTCTGCCGGCGATGACCTCGACGCCTTGGACGTCCTGACCGGATCGCCTTCCCGCAGTGGGGAACCGGACGCTTCGGCCGATACGGAGGCCCCGGCCGGAGCGGAGGACCCCGCCGGCGCGGACGACGCGGACGACACGGACGGCGCGGACGACACGGACGAGGAGCGGCTGCCGGCGCCGCTGACCCTGCACACCGTCGCGGTCGGGCTGGACGTCTCCCACCCGGACCACGGTGCCGGCTGGGTGGTGCGGGCCGAGGACGGCGTGGTCACCGTCCGGTTCGAGGGCCCGGGCACCCCGCCGGGGCCGGAGCGCACGTTCGACATCCGTCGTGAGCTGCTGATGCAGGTGGACCCGCCCGCGCCCTGTCCGCCAGCGCGCCTGACCTCGCTGGCGAACCTGGGCGGGGTCGAGGACATCACCGCGATGCTGCTGCCGAGCGAGGCGACTCCCCCGGCCTCGTGACGGCGTGACCCGCGGATGCGCGCCCGGGAACCGCATGAGGGGCGAACATCTCGATGCGACGAGACGTGCAGGTCACGGTTCCGTCGGAATTCATCAACCGTGTGTGGTTCCCGGGCTCAGGAAAAACGGTAGGTCCTGTTTGCTTGATCATCAAGTGGCGCGATCATCAAGCAATAGATCGTGGCTGCCTCAGGCCCGGAAGGGCGCGCGAAATGGGGTTCTCCTGACGAACGGTTGGGCGGTCGGGGCTCGCCGCCACGGCGCCGGGCGAGCCATCGGCGGAATCCTCGCCGCCCGCGCCCGAGTAGGCTCCAGCGATGGCCGTGGACGTGCAGACCTCCATCGACATCGACGCTCCCCGCGACCGAGTGGCCGCCTTCGCGTCCGACCCGGAGAACGCCCCACGCTGGTACGTGAACATCAGGTCCGTGGTCCTGGAGACACCGCCGCCTGTCACCGTCGGGTCACGGATGGCGTTCGAGGCGCAGTTCCTCGGCCGGCGCATCGCCTACACCTACGAGGTTCGCGACCTGGTGGAGGGCGAACGGTTCGTGATGAGCACCGCCGAGGGGCCGTTCCCGATGGAGACGACCTACACCTGGTCCGACGCGGCGGCCGGAGGGACCCGAATGACGCTGCGCAACCGCGGGGAACCGACGGGCTTCGGCCAGCTCGCCGCTCCCGTCATGGCACGGGCCATGCGACGCGCGAACCTCAAGGACCTGCGCGCCCTCAAGGACCTCCTCGAGGGCACGACCACTTAGTCCTCCCACCGCGTCGCGGCGACCCCTGCGGACGCTAGGCAAACGGCGGTGGGACGCACGTTCCGAGAGAGCGGATCGCGCCAGTCCGGTGACGGCCGCAGGTCTGCCGGCACGGATAGAGTCATTGCCCGCCGACCATCGTCGATAGGCACGGCATGTTCGCGTCCATCGCGGCCACGGCCGCGGAAAGAGCCACAGCGCGTCGCGGCGACGAGTTGATCGCCCCGGCCGACGTCGTCATGGACCGCGCCTTCACGCTGCCCGCCCCGCCGTCGCAGGTGTGGCCTTGGCTGACCCAGCTGGGCAAGAGGCGCGCCGGGTGGTACCTGCCTGCCGGGCTCGAACGGTTCCTGCCGGCCTCCAAGCGGGCCGCCTGGGAGATTCAGGACCGCTGGCAGCACCTGCAGGTCGGCGACACCGTTCCCGACTACGGCGGCACGAACGAGACACTCACGCTCGCCCAGATCGAACCGCCAACCGCCATCGTCTACACCTCGCAGCGCGGCGCCACGAGCTTCAGCTGGTCCATCACCCTGGAACCGACCGGCGTCGGAACCCGAGTCTTCCTCCGACTGAGGATGGCCCCTGTCCGCCGTAGGTGGCTGGCCAAGACAGCAGGGGAACTCATCGACGTGCTGACCATCGCTGGCATGGCCACCGGCCTGCGGCAACGCCTGACCGCCCGATCCAGCTGACTCGCGCTGAGCATCCCCGAACGGTGCAGCGGGCTTCAGCCGCTCGACCACGACGTCCCGCGGTAGGGCTTCCGCGGGACGTCCAGACGCAAGTTCTGGTCGAGCCGGGGTGTCAGCGGCCGCCCCCGTAGACTCCGGCGTGTGAGCAACCCTCCGGCGTACCCCACGATGGAGGACGTCATCGGCGACACCCCTCTGGCGCGTCTGCAGCGCCTGCCGGGGCCGGAGAACGAACGCCGCGGCAACGTGCTGCTCGCCAAGCTCGAGGGGAACAACCCGGCCGGCTCGGTCAAGGACCGGCCGGCGATCAGCATGATCCGGGGCGCCGAGGCGCGAGGGGAGATCTCCCCCGGCGACACCCTGTTGGAAGCCACGTCGGGCAACACCGGGATCGGCTTGGCGATGGCGGCGGCGATCAGCGGCTACCCACTGGTCATCGTGATGCCCGAGGACGCCTCCACCGAGCGGATCCAGACGATGAAGGCGTACGGAGCCGAGCTGGTCCTCACCTCGGCGCGCGGCGGCATGGAAGAGGCCCGCGACGTCGTGACGCGGATGGAGCGGGAGGGCCGCGGGCGGGTCCTCGACCAGTTCGGCAACCCGGACAACCCCCGTGCCCACGAAGACGGAACGGGCCCGGAGCTGTGGCGACAGACCGACGGACGGATCACGCACTTCGTGTCCGCGATGGGCACCACCGGCACGATCACCGGGGTCTCGCGGTTCCTGAAGGCGCGCGACCCCGGCATCCAGATCATCGGGGCACAGCCCGCCGAGGGCTCCAAGATCCCTGGGATCCGCGCCTGGCCACCGGAGTACGTACCGAAGATCTTCGACCCGTCGGCGGTGGACCGGACCGTAGAGGTCACCCAGACCGACGCCGAGGAGACAGCCCGCCGGCTGGCCCGCGAGGAGGGCATCTTCGGCGGTGTCTCCGCGGCCGGCGCCTGCTGGACCGCCCTGCAGGTTGCCAAGGAGGTCGAGGGGGCGACGATCGTCTTCGTGGTCTGCGACCGCGGCGACCGGTACCTCTCCAGCGGCGTGTTCCCCGCCTGAGAGTTTGGCTGACGCACAGAGACATCCGGCCCCGAGCACGCGACTTGACGTTCCATTCCGTCCCCCAAACGTCAGGTCGACTTGCGGCGTTGCAACGCGAGCTCCTGTCTTTGGAGGTCTCCACCAGCACCGTTGTAGGTCAGTGCTGACACCACCCGGACCAGGAGGGCGCCCTAGTGTTGGTGGGAGTTGACACAACCCTGGCGGGCGCGCAAGCGGAGTGAGTCCGAGCAGATTGAGCGGAGGTGGGCGCATGTCGGCGACGAAGCTCCTGGTACTCGGTGTCGTGCACCTTTCCGGCGGCGCGCATGGCTACCAGGTGCGGTCCGAGCTGCAGAGTTGGCGTGCGGAGATTTGGGCCAAGATCAAGCCCGGCTCGATCTATCACGCGCTGAAGAAGGCGGCGGCTGATGGCCTCCTCACCGAACACGCCGAGCCGGGCGATTCCGGGCCGGATCGCGTTCTGTACCGCGTGACAGCTCGGGGACGTGACGAGATAGTCGAACTGGTCCGCGACGGTCTGCGGCGCACCCATGACCCCACCATGCTCGACGCGTCGATCGCCATGTTGCCCATGCTGACCAGGACAGATGCCATCGCGCACGTCAACGAGCGGGTCGCGCGCCTGGAAGCGGAGCTCGTAGAGCAGGCCAGGTGGCGGGAGCACCCGAACCCCGACATTCCCGAACACGTCCGCGATCAGGCCGAACTGTGGGCGGGCCATGCACGCACCGAACTGGAGTGGGCGAAGAGCCTGAGCAAGCGACTGGCTGAGGGCGCCTACACCATGGCCGATGATCCGGGTTCGTGGCGAACGGTCCCCTAATCAACCTTGACTAGACGCTCCTCCTCACGTACTTTGGCCGGGTAATCAAACTTGACTAGTCCGCTAGGCCTGGACGCGGTGAGGAGAGCCGAATGAGCACCATCCTCGAGCAGAGCCCGTGGCTGCCGCTCGCCCTTCTCGTCGGTGGCGGCCGTGATCGCAAGGGCGCGGTGGTCGCGCACCGAGGCCGTCGTCGGCACGCTGCTCAGGCGCTGAGACAAACCTCTCGAACGGAGGCGTGAGATGCACGAGATGGCCTTTCGCGTGACATCAAATGATGGCACCACCATCGCCTACGACCGGAAGGGAAGCGGCCCGGCTGTCGTCCTGGTGGGCGGCGCACAGGACGACGGAGCCGAGAACGCCCCCTTGATTCCTGCTCTCGCCGAGCACTTCACGGTTTACAACTATGCCCGTCGGGGACGCGGCGCGAGCGGCTTCACCGAGCCCTACGCCGTGGAAAGGGAGATCGAGGACCTGGATGCGTTGATCGCGGAGGCGGGCGGCTCGGCACACCTGTTCGGGGCGTCCTCTGGTGGCGCTCTGGCGCTGGAAGCCGCCGCGGCCGGGTCAGCCATCGACACGATCGCCGTGTGGGAGGTGCCGTACGCGGTCGGGGACGACATACGCCCGCGATTCGAGGAGTACGTCGCGGACACCCGACGCGCCTTCGACGCCGGGCGAGACGAGGAGGTTCTCGAACTGTTCATGCGCATGACCGGCGCCTCCGACGACAACATCGCGGCCAGGAAAGCGGCAGGCAAGCAGTCGGCGCATTGGGCGGATTCAGTCGCCCTCGCGCCCACGCTGGTCTACGACAGCCTCTTCCTCAACCGCTACCAGTTGCCGGCCGATCGGCTGGCAACGGTCACCCAACCGGTCCTGGTCACCACCGGAGGACCGATCACGGTCCCCTATATGGCGGGCCTGCCCTCGGACTTCTTCGACCGCGCAGCCGACGAGCTTGCAGACCTCCTACCCCACGCTCAACGGGAGACCCTCGAGGGGCCGGATCACGTCGTCGACCCACAGATCATCGGCCCGCCGTTGCTACGGTTCTTCAGCAGCGAACACTGAGGGACCCGCGAGTTGTTGCGGGAAGACCGATCAGACACCGCGCAAGCAGATCTTCGTCGCGCCAGGGACACAGGGCGGACAGGTGGTGTCGAGGTTCGATGTCGTCGTCGGCATCACAGGCCTGATCCGGCCCGGCGGCATCGCCCCGGCAGGCGGCGAAGTGACGCTGGTTCCGGGCGGTGTCGTCCGCCAGTGAACGGCCGTTCGCGAGCTTCGCAACGCGTTCCCGTGGAGGCTGCGATGATGCCTCGGTGAGCCCGCGCGCCACCCGATTCCCGTTCGACCCGAAGTCGACGGCGCACCTACGACCCGGGATGTTCTGGCCGATTGTTCTGGCCGATGGAGCATTTGGCGCGGGCGTCGTGCTGGGCGTGCCGCGCGCCGACGATCCACACCTTCCACAATCCAGCCGGATCTTCGTGGCCGGGCTGGTGGACTGGTTCGGCATTGCGGCCCCGGCTGTCGACGACCTCGTGGGCGCCCGGTTGATTACGTGGGGCACGGCGCATGTGAAGTCGATCAGTGCGACGAGCGATGGTGTGGGGCTGACTGGCGCGGCCTCGACCGATTGGAACGGCGTTGCCATGGTGTCGCACCGCGGCGGCGGACAAGTTGCGGTCTACGTGAACGGCGCGATGCGGGGTCCGGCTACGGCGAGCGAGGCCATGGACATGCCGGTGCTGGCCACGTGGGGCCTGACGTTTGTTCGGGCGCTCGCTGAGCGCCGCTTAGCTGCGAGGACGGCATCTTGAAATGCCGCGATCGCCTCTGTCCTCGCCCCTTGAGGCCAGTCGGATGCTTGAATGCGAACCATGCCGAACTGGGCGTTGCTCAATGACGCGTACGGGACAGCGGAGGACGTCCCGGGCCTCCTGACGAGGGCCGAGGGCTCGGACAGAGCGCTGGAGTGGGACGAGCTGTGGGGGCGGCTGTGTCACCAGGGAACGGTGTACTCGGCGAGCTATGCAGCGCTGCCTCAGTTGGCCGTCATGGCCAAGCGGCATGAGCCGGAAGGGCTCAGTGCGCCGGTGTATCTGGCGGCGTCGATCATCGCGTCCACCGACGGGCCGGTCGACCCGCGCGTCGTGCGCGCCGAGCATGCGGGCGTCTTGGCCGACCTGCGCGACATTGCCGAGCGGAACCTGTCCGAGCAGCGAATGACGTCGATTTCCTTCATGGCCTCGAGGCTCTCATGGCGTTCGAGGACGGCGGAGTGTGGCAGCGCAATCTCAACTTTGTGGCCGACGGCGAGATGCCCATGGAATGCCCGGCTGCCGAGAGCTACTGGTCCTCGACCTGGACGAGGATCTTGGCGCGCTCTCCAGCGAGACGGATGCCTCGGTGGCCGCAACCACAGTGTCCCCCGCTGCGCCACCGCCAGCGACAGTCGAGGGCCGACTTCTGCACCTGTCGCGGCTCAACGGGCACCCTGCCGTCGCGGAGAAGCTGTCCCTTCTCTTCGGACCCGGCAGCTGTCCTCACTGCGCTCAGAGCTTCGAAGTGGCCTCAGCGCTGTTCTGACCGCATGATCAGCTGGCGGCGAACAGACGCAGTCAGGCTGGAAACTTGATGGGCCGCCCAACCTCGATGAGGAGCGCGCTGGATAGTCTCGGGAATCCCGGCCCGCTGAGGCGTGTGGCTGAGGAGCATCGGTCGGTACCGTGCGGGTCATGACGACGCACACGGGGGATGTCCGGATCGGTCGAGTTGTCATCACGCTCGACACTGCTTCCGCTTGGATCCGCGACTACACCAATAGTGCGGGAAACATGGTGAGTGCGCGCCCGTTCGCCTTCCCCGCGTACGACAACTACGACGGCGGCACCACTGAGCCAGACCGACTCACTGACGGCGACCTGCTCGCGCCGGGACTGTTGAACGTGCCGGTCAAGATCAGGTCGTTCTACGGACTCCAACGCGTGCGCGGTCAACTGGAGGAGGCGCTGAGACACCCCATCTTGGAGGAGCCCCTAGCCGATGTGGAAGATCGAGAGGAGTTACAGCAGGCCGTGCGTGGGCTGTACGAGGTGCTGGACGACCCGACCTCGTCTCCGTGGGGCGTCGGAGGGACAACTCTGTCCAAGGTGCTCCACCGCAAGCGACCTCACTCGGTTGTGCTCCATGACCGGTGGGTGCACGCCTGCTACGTCGGCGACGACGCCCCAGTCGGCCGTGCTAAGGGCCGGACCTGGGCCGACTACATGGTCCTGATCACCGATGCGATCAAACAGGACATCACGAGCCAACCCGGTGCGTTCGGGATTCTCAGAGCCGCCGCCGGAGAGCCGGGCCGTCTCAGTGACGTTCGGCTCCTGGACATTCTGGCTTGGAACTCCAAAGGCGACGCTCCAGCAGTGAGCCCTGACGACTCCAACAGCGACGATGAAGAGGCCAGCTACCGGAACTCGGACACGACTGTCAGGTAGCGCATTAGGTCAGGTCAGCGCCGCGTAGAGCAACGTCCCGCCTGCGCGGCGGATAGACACGGGTCAAGTGCCCGACCCGCTGGACTCGACATTGGCCATCTGCCAGCCGAGGAAGGGGCCCGCCCTCCACCGCGTCGATAGAGCGCAGGAGCAAGTCCGCCGCTACCGTGCCAATGTGAGCACCCACCGCCTCCGAAAGCCCTTCGTACTACTCGAGGCCTTCTTGACTCCGGCTATCGCAGCTGCGTTGTTGCTGGCGGTCCTTCGACCGCTCTCCCTCGCTGTGCCCCTCGCGGTGCTGGTCTTGGCGTTCGGCGTCTCGACGATGGTTCGGGCATCACGTCGCTCCCTGACTGTCACAGAAGACGGGATCCAAATTCAGCGCGACAAGTACCGGCTGGACGCTCCATGGGATGCGATCACCGGGCTTGACTGTGGCCGGCGCCGGGGCCTGATCAGGGCCGACGAACTCCTCCTTGACGACTGCACGATCAGTGCTGTGGATCACCGCGGACGGGCCACAACCCTGCCTGACAGCCTGCAACCCCACCCCGCGACCACCCGGGTGCAGGTCAACTTCTACGACCGCGATTGGGCCTCAGGCCCCATCGGCGCGCATCTCAAAGCCAGAGGCGTGGCCAGTTAGCTCAGTGCGAGTGAGCAACTCCTGAGCGCGCGGCCACGCGGCGTTGTGACACGGCACCAGCTGGGCCGGCCGACCCCGGCCTACTCGCCACCGAACCGTCAAACACGCATCCCCATCAGTGTCGAACATGTGTTCTAATGGATGTCGGGCCAAATATGCGCCCGAGGACGCTGACGCACCGCAAGACGCGTGCGGTGTCACACTCGCGTGGTTACCTTGCGTTATCGTCAAACGATGGATCGGGAGGGGACGGGGTCGATGGTCACCGTGAAGACGCTCGAGTTTGAACTCAGTGGACGGTTCCAAGAGATCGCGGACACGGTGGGCAAGCGCCACCTCAGCGTGCGCTGGGAGCCCGCCCCTCGGATCGCCCGAGTGGGCGCGATGCTCGAGAACTACGACTGGGATACGCGCATGGCCGCGATCGAGGTCCTGCGCGCGTTCGAGCGCGAGCACGAGGACGAGTTCGCCCTCGAGTACGACGTCGTCCCGCTGGAAGCAGTGACGGACGAGTCCTACGCAGAGGCCTGATGGGGAGTCGGAACTGGCACCTCGAGCGTGCGAAGCGGCATAAAGCTGCGGCTGACGCTCTTCGGGACAACGACTTCGAGGACTGGGCGGCCGTCGCGCTGGCCTACGCCGCTCACCAGTGGGTGCACTCCGCACTCTCCGGCGAGCCTACGCTTTCGCGTGATGAGCGCCACCCCCCGAAAGCACACATCCCCGCCCGGGGCCGCCCATGGTGGTCGTGGGACCAACCAACTCGTCAACGCCTTGTTCCCGGACAGTGTGTCCCTCGCCTTCGCGTCGTTGTTCGAGATGGGACGCCGCTCCCGATACGACTTCAACAAGCTGGGCCCAGGAGCGTACAAACTGCTTGAGATGCAGTACGAAGTCGTTGTCCGCCATTGCAAGGCGCTCAACGCTTCCCGTCCGGATCGCTCAACACAAGAGCCCTGAAGCGGCGGTGTGACACTGGTTCGCGGAGCGCCGGTGCCCTCTTGGCTGGCCCATGGCCGAGCGCGCACTGACACGGGCGGACGCGGGGCTTCGGCTCGTGGGCGCGGCAACAGGCGGGCGGGCGCCTGTGCGCAGCCTGGTGACGCGGTCCAGTAGCCTGTCCCCCGTTGGCCAGCCCATCCGGGCCTCGCTATTGCGACGTTTGCAGCGAGGCTCCATCCAGAAGGTTGAAGCCATGCCCCGCCCTCGTAGCTCAGGGGATAGAGCACCGCTCTCCTAAAGCGGGTGTCGCAGGTTCGAATCCTGCCGGGGGCACCACACCTTCACACCTTCCGTCCGAACCGGGCAGCCAGCGCGCCGCCGGCCCATTCACCCGCAACGGCTGACGCGGACCTCCGCGCCGGGCGTCCACCATGACTGCGTCGGCGGCGTCCCGACGCCCGGCGTTGCGGCGTGGTCGGCACCATCCCGGTTCGCGGGCGAAGCGAGCAGTCGCGAGCGAATCGGGCCATCCGGCGGGCGACCTTGCGTCGAGCCGTTTCCGAGGAGGTTGCTTGTGACCACACAGACGAAGCCCGACCAGCCCGCCGAGCCGGCTCGCGCGGGGGCCCTCAGCGACAAGCAGCTCGTCGAGCTGCTGCGGCTCATCAAGGGCGCCGACACCGTCGAGCTCAAGCTGAGCGTGCCCGACGCGAACCAGCGATCGACGGTCATGGCCCTCGGCATGGACCCGCTCGAGAGCCACATCCGCCAGGTCTTCTTCTTCGACACCCCCGGCCTCGACCTCAACGGCCACGGAGTCGTGCTGCGCGCCCGGAGGATCCAGGCCCGGCCCGGCGACTCCGTCGTCAAGCTGCGCCCGGTCGACCCCGAGAACCTCAGCGCCGAACAGCGGCAGGCGCCCGGCTTCGGGGTCGAGGTCGACGCCATGCCCGGCGGCTTCGTCTGCTCGGCGTCGATGAAGGCCGAGCAGCCCGACGCCAAGATCCTCGAGGTCATGGCCGGCGCCCGTCCGCTGTCCAAGCTGTTCACCAAGCAGCAGCGCGCCCTGTACGAGTCCCACGCGCCGGCCGGCATCGCCATCGACGACCTCTCGGTCCTCGGCCCGATCAACGTCCTGAAGCTGAAGTTCACGCCGCCCGACTTCGACCGCCGGCTCGTCGCCGAGCTGTGGCTCTACCCCGACAGCACGCGCATCCTCGAGCTGTCGACCAAGTGCCCCACCGCCGAGACGTTCGACACCGCCGCCATCGTCCGGGGCTACCTCTCCTCCCACGGCGTCGACCTGGCGGCCGCACAGCAGACGAAGACCAAGACGGCGCTCGAGTTCTTCGCGCGCGAGCTGTCGGGCGCGACGTCGTAGCATGAGGCCGCATCCCGATGTTGCGGGATGTGCTGCGACACAGTCGATTCCGGAGACACGTCACGGAATGGACCGACATGGTGGGGCCAAACGACGCTCCCCGCTGGGAGGTCCTTGGGGGCCCTCTGGGATGTTCCTGTTCCACTGTGGGCGCACCTCGTCTTCCCTAGCGTGGACACGCCCTTCGGGGGCTTCGGAGGGCGACGTTCCGCTCCTATGGAGGACCCATGAAGAAACACGCGTCCACACGACTCAAGACGTTGCTGGCAGCCATCGGGTCGGTCCTTCTCGGCACCGCGTTCCTCGCACCAGCGAGCGTCGCCGGAGCCGAGACGAGCCACAGCCCGACCACCTGGAGAGTGCACGTCGGAGCGCAGTCGCCCAACGGGGCGATCCAGGGGATGCAGTTCCTGCCGGGCGACATCTGGATCGACGTGGGTGACACCGTGCACTGGACGGCCGACTCCATGGAGCCCCACACCGTCACGTTCCTGCCGGTCGGCCAGCTGCCGGCACCGTTCGACCCCACGGACCCGGCGCAGACGACGCCGTCTCCCCAGCACTCGATCGCGGCCCCGGGCGACATGCGCAACTCCGGCGTCCTGTCGACCCTGCAGTTCTCCGAGCTGCCCGCGACGTACACCTCGTACAACCTGACCTTCACCGGCACCGGGGACTTCGTGTACTACTGCCTCATCCACGGCAAGGCCATGAAGGGCACGGTCCACGTGGCGGCCGCCGGCACGGCCTACCCGCACAGCCAGCGGTTCTACGACCGGCAGTTCCGCAAGGGCCGCGCCGAGATGATCCGTGACGGCAACCGGTTCTACGCCAAGGCGCGCACCGAGTCCTCGAGCCACCACGTCTTCGTCGGCGCGGTCGACGAGGCCGGGATGCTGATGATCATGCGGTTCATCCGCACCACGGTGCACGTGCACGTCGGCGACACGATCGACTTCGACTGGTCGCTCAACAACGGCGACCCGGTCCCGCACACGGTGACCTTCGGCCCCGAGCCGCCCGCGCCGTTCCCGGTCGGCGATCCGACGCACTTCACCGGCGGGTCCCTCAGCTCGGGCGTCCTGCCGACGGCCGGGCCGGGCACGCACTTCCGCGTGACCTTCGACAAGGCCGGCACCTACCCGTACATCTGCATGTTCCACGACGGGATGGGGATGGTCGGCAAGGTCGTCGTCACGGCCGGCCACGACGACTGACCTGCCGGACCGACGCCGGTGGGGCGGTGCGTCGACACCACCCCACCGGCGTCGACCGGGACCCGGGCCGGCGACGGCTCGTCGTCCCGGGTGGCCCAAAACGGACGCCGAGGGAGCATCCGACAGGATCCGGCGCACACCCAGCCCACTCACGGGGATGTTGCAGGAAGTCGCAGCCACAGAATCCCCCACGGGGTACCGACGTGTGTCACCGTGGACTCAGGGTCGAAAAGACGGCCGGGTCGTTTCACCGTCCGGCCGGACCCGTCCACACTTGCTCGTCCCGCCGCGGCGCCCTCCCGGACCAGGCTTCACCCTCCCGGAACTGGCCACCCGAAACGCGGCGGGACGAGCCCCTTCCCAGCCCCGGCGGCCCTCGCCCGACGCTCCCTGCGCGGCGCGTGTCGGCGCGTGTCGGCGCGTCCTGACGCGGGTACGGCGTCCACCGGCAGCACGACGCCGCAGCGACCGACGCTGCGCAGCGCCCGACGCCGGAAAGGACGCCCCCATGAGCGTGACGAGCTTCCAGGACCTCCCCCTCGCCGACCGCGACCGTGAGTGGGACGGCGACGCCGCCGAGAAGCGGGTCCGCCGCTGGGCCGACGCCGAGGACGAGCCGAACGCGAGGTACCGCGACGCGCACGTCTGGTACGACGCGAAGAAGAAGGACAACTTCACCGCCTACAAGCTGCTCGTCGCCGATGTCGTCGACGGCCGGCTGCACGCCGTGCCCCGCGGGGTCATGGCCGCGGCGGCCGTGATGCAGGGCTCCCGCGGCGGGGTCGACCTGCCGGCGAAGGACGCCGACCGCGTCCGCAGCCACCTCGCGAAGTACTACGCGAAGATGGGCGAGGAGGCTCCGTGGGAGCGGGACTGACCCGCCCCCTGGCGACGCGCCGACGCGGTGTTCAACGGGTACCCGGGGTGGGTACGGGCAGCCCATGAGCAGAACCGTCACAGCGATCGTCGCCGAGCTGGCCCGCGTCGAGGACGAGGTGCGCTGGGCCGCCCTGTCCGCCGGCACCCGCACCGACGCCCTGCACCTGGCCGAGCTCACCGCCCGGGAGGACGCGCTCGTGCGCGAGCTGCGCGCCGTCGACGTCAGCATCGACCTCTCCCAGGGCCCTGACGCCCTCACGGCCCCCGCGCTCTGATCGGACGCCCCACCGGACCACTCCCCCGCCCCGTCCGCGCGTGCCACGATGTGAAGGCGTCGCACGCACGGACGAACGGAGCGCGTCATGGCCACCGACCCCGCCCACGGCTTCCTCACCGAACCGCCGCTGACGGATCACGTCCGCGCCTCGTTCCAGGTTGACGTCGACACCCAGGGCTTCGTCATGAACCTGTCGCACCTGTGGGCGCACGACCCGGCCGCGCACGACACGCTCTTCGCGCTGCTCGCCGACATGGTCCGCATCGGCGGCCTGAGCTTTCGGCAGCGCGGCATCCTCGTCAGCGCCGCGGCGGCCACCGCGGGCGACTCCTACTGCGCGCTCGCGTGGGGCAACCGCCTCGCCGGTGAGGCCGGCGACGACGTCGCGGGGGCCGTGCTCACCGGCGACGACGCGTCGCTCGACGCCACCGACGCCGCGCTCGCCGCGTGGGCGCGCACGGTCGCCCGCGACGCCAACGCGACGACCCCCGCCGACCTCGAGCCACTGCGCGCGGCCGGGTTCGACGACCGGCAGATCTTCGCCATCACGGTCTTCGTCGCGCTGCGCCGGGCCTTCTCGATGGTCAACGCGGCCCTCGGCGCCCAGCCCGACGCGCAGCTGCGCTCGGCGTCCCCGGTGCCGGTCGGCGACGCGGTGTCGTTCGGGCGGCCCACCGCCGGGGCGCCCTCGGCCACGAGCGTCGACGCGTCGACCCCGGACGCCCCCTGAGCCCGGACGCGTCGAGGCCCGGACGCGTGGTGCGTCAGCCGGGCGCTAGGCCCGGTCGCCGCCCTGCACGGCGACCCCGCGCAGCAGCGCGAGGTACTCCTCGACCGGGCGCGCCCCGGCCACGGCGGCGAACCCGTTGGCGAGCACGAACGGCGTCGAGGTGATGCCGAGGTCGCGGGCCTGCTTCTCGTCGGAGCGCACCTCGCCCGCGTAGTGGTCGGACGCGAGCACCGCGGCCACGCGCCGCTCGTCGAGGCCGCACTCGGCGGCGAGCCGCTGCAGCACCTCCGGCTCGTCGAGCGGCAGGCCCTCGCGGAAGTGCGCGGTGAAGAACCGCTCGACCGCGGCCGACTGCAGGGCCGGGCCGCCCAGCTCGCGGGCCAGCGACACGAGCCGGTGCGCGTCGAAGGTGTTGGCCGTGACGGCCGAGTCGAGGTCGAAGACGAGGTCGTCGGCCTCGGCCACCTCGTGGGCGTGCGCGCGCAGCGCCCGCTCGGCCTCGGCCTCCTCGTCGGGCCGCGAACCGAGCTGGTCGGGCACGGGCTCGTTGCGCCGGGCCGGCCACTCCGGGTCCAGCTCGTAGGCGCGCAGCCGCACCGTGACGTCGTGCGGCCGTTCGAAGGCGTGGATCGCGGCCTCGATCCGGCGCTTGGCGATCCAGGACCAGGGGCAGACGAGGTCGGCCCAGACGTCGAGCTCGATGAGGGTCGTGGACTCTGCAGCAGGCTGGACGGTCATCACCTCATCCAACCACGGTCGCACCCGGCGACGGGCGGCCCCGATGCCTCGGGACGAACCCCGGAAAGTCCCGAGAACGACGTCGCGCCCCCACCCGGACGGGTGGGGGCGCGACGGAGGGTCCGTGGCTGCGAGCCGAGGCTCAGGCGCGGCCGTAGCCCGACGGCGTGGTCCAGATCGAGTGGTAGCCGATCGTGGTGCCGGGGCGCTGGGCGTCGATCATGACGCCGGGGCTGACGTAGATGCCGACGTGGTAGACCGGCGAGCCGAAGAAGACGAGGTCACCCGCGCGCGGGTTGCTGACCGGCGTCGTGGCGGCCTTCTGCTGCGACGCCGTGCGCGGCAGAGAGACGCCGGCCTGGCGGAAGACGTACTGGACGAAGCCCGAGCAGTCGAAGCCCGACGGGCTCGTGCCGCCGTAGACGTACGGGACGCCGAAGTAGGACTGGGCGATGCCGACGATGCCGGACGCCGTGGGCGCCGGGTCGGACAGCGCGACGCGGGAGGCCGAGCGGGACGCGCGGTCGGCGGCCTGCTGGCGGGCGTCCTCCGCAGCCTTGGCGGCGGCGCGCTCCTTCTCGACCTTGACGTCCTTGATGACGACCGGCTTGACCGTCGCCTGCTTCGCGGCCGGCTTGGCGTAGCCGATCGAGGAGAGGGCGCTGGCCGCCTTGAGCGTGCCGACCTGGGGGCCGACGACCGACGGCGCCGCGGTGCTCGAGCCGTCGGCCGCGCTCGCCGGACCGGCGAACGTCGCGACGAGACCACCGGAAGCGGCCACGATCGCGGCACCCTTCACGGCGGGCTGAGCGGACTCCTTGGCGATGAGCTTGAGCTCGGCGATCGCGTTGAACCGGCCGGGGGCGCGGTGGCGCCCGGTAACGTTCTGAGCCACGTTTGACCTCTCGACGCCTACGAGGTGAGCTGTCGGGTTCGGGCGGATTGAGGTACTGCTCGCCCGGCCATCGCTCGGACCTTGCGGTCCACGGAGGGCTTCACCCCGAGGACGTCCGGAGACGCCCGAAGGTGGTTCCCCCGCTCCTGCCATGCGGATCGTGCAGGGGCCCCGGGTCGATGGCAGGATTAGGCGGTTCGACCCGTGGCACTCGCCCGACGGGGAGAGCGAGCGGGGCTCACGCTACCCAAACTGCGCGCGGGTTGTCACCCCGAGAGACCGACGATTTCAACGGATTTTCCGTCGGATCGTCCGAGGCCGTCCCAAATGCCCACAGCCCCAACACAATCGGGCACGCCGAATCGGACGAAACGGACAGGTCGGGCCCGGTCCGCTCCGTGGGCACGCCTCCGAGGCGTCCGCTGGCGTGGGCTCAGGCGGCCTGGCAGAACACGTGGACGGCCACCTCGTCGGGCAGCGACACGCCCTCACCGGCGTCCGGCGCCTCGCTCACGGCCACGACCCGCCCGCCCTCGCGGACGACGCGCACCCGCGCCCCCGGCAGCACCCCGGCGGAGGTGAGCAGGGCCAGCGCCTCGGGGTCGACCTGCACCGGCTCGCCGATCCGGCGGATCGTCACGACAGCCGGCTCGGCGCCCGCCGCGGTGGTCAGGGCCGTGAGGCCGGTGAGGAAGCCGGCGGCGGCCTCCTCGGACACGCCGAGCTCGTGCAGCCCCGGGATCGGGTTGCCGTAGGGCGACTCGAGGCCACCCTCGATGAGGCCGAGGATCTTGCGCTCGACCTTCTCCGACATGACGTGCTCCCAGCGGCACGCCTCGTCGTGGGCGTACTCCCACTCGAGGCCGATGACGTCGACGAGGAGCCGCTCGGCGAGGCGGTGCTTGCGCATGACGCGCGTCGCGAGGAGGCGGCCGTGGTCGGACAGCTCGAGGTGACGGTCGCCCGACACGGCGACGAGGCCGTCGCGCTCCATCCGGGCCACGGTCTGCGACACCGTCGGGCCGGAGTGGCCCAGACGCTCCGCGATGCGTGCGCGCAGGGGGACGATGCCCTCCTCCTCGAGCTCGAAGATGGTGCGCAGGTACATCTCGGTGGTGTCGATCAGGTCCGTCACGGTCATACCTTCTCAGAATCAGGACGCCTCGGGCGTCGCCCCTCCCGGCGCCCCTTCCGCCGCCTCTCCCGCGGCGCCGGCACCGCGGCCCCGCAGGGGTCGCGTCGGGTCGTGGCGCGGCACCCAGATGCGCAGCCACCCCGCGCCGAGCAGCGCCGCCGCGCCGAGGACGACGGCGGACGCCCCGAGCGTCAGGACGGCCGTCAGGGCTGACAACGCCAGCGGGCCCGCCGCCCTTCCCAGGTCGGCGCAGAGGCGCCACCCGCCGAGGAACTGGGCACGCCCGTCGGCCGGCGACGCGTCGGCCCCGAGGGTCATGATGAGCCCGGCCCCGAGGCCGTTGCCGATCCCGAGCACCGTGGCGGCGGCGGTCACGGCCACGAGCGAGGTGGCGAGCGGCAGCAGCGCCATGCCGAGGCCGAGCACGAGCATGCTCGGCACCGCGGCGGCCACCCGGCCGAACCGGTCCATGAGCCAGCCCGAGGGATAGAACAGGAGCATGTCGACGGCTCCGGCGACGCCGAAGACGAGCGAGGTCTGCGCCGGGCTGAACCCGACCGACTCGGCCCACAGCGGCACGAGCGCCTCGCGGATCGCCCGCGCGCCGGCGACGCACATCGCACCGGTGCCGAGGGTCAGGAGCACGTGCCGGTGCTCGAGGAGCACCGACGCCACCGACCGCGGGGCGCGCCCGCCACCCCGGACGCGACCGCCCCGACCGCCCCGACCGCCCCGACCGGCCGCGTGCGCGTCGTGGCCGGCGGTGATGTCGGGCGCGACGAGCACGAGCAGGAACGCCGCGACGCTCGCGATGCCGCCGACGACGTAGGCCGACTCGATACCCCACCGGGTGATGACGAGAGAGCCGACGAACGGGCCGATGAAGTAGCCGATGCGGTGAACCCCGCCGAGCGTCGACAGGGCCCGGGCCCGCATCGCGACCGGCACCGCCTCGGTGAGGTAGGCCTGCCGGGCCAGGCCGAACAGCGATCCGGCCAACCCGATGACGAGCACGCCAGTGAAGAGCCCGGCGACCGAGCCGGCCAGCGCCGCCACGACCATGCCGACGGCCTCGACGACGGCGGCCACGAGCAGGGCCCGCCGCTCGCCGATGCGCGCCGCGAGCGCCCCGGACGGCAGGTCGCCGAGCAGCTGGCCGATGCCGAGGGTCCCGACGAGCAGGGCCGCGACGCCGAGCGAGGCACCGAGCTCACGGGCCGAGACGGCGATGATCGGCGCGACGGCGCCGGCACCCGTGGAGCCGAGCAGCGTCGGCCCGTACGCCGACAGCGCGACGGCGCGCAGGCGCAGGGGCTCGCCCTCCTGGGCAGGCGCCGATGCAGGGCCGGGCGCAGGGCCCGGGCGCCCCGACGGGCGTCCGATATGCCCCGGTTCGGGCCCGGGCCCGCCGTTCCGCTCCCCCTGAGTCTCGGTCACGCCACAGGACCCTAACGATCGGGTTACTCAGGTGGCCGGGTCGTTCCGGCCGACGGAACGATGGGGCCGTGACGACGAGCGAGCGGGCTACGGGGGCCCTGGCGGTGGCAGCAGCCACCGCCCTCGTCGTCGCGCTCGCCTCCCCCGTCGCCACCGCCGTCATCGGGCTCATCATCTTCGGCACCCTCGCCGTGCTGCTCGAGCTGCGCTACCTCATCGGCCGCCTGCCCGTCATCGCGCGCCGCGACGTCGTCAGCGGCCTCGCGGTGCTCCTCGCCGGCACGAGCGTGCTGCGCCTCGCCGAGCACCTGCTCGGCAGCCAGGCCCGACGCGCCGAGGCCATGCTCGGCTTCTGCGTGGTCGCGCTCGTGGCCCGGGTGGGCCTGCGTGGACGCCGACGCGTCGTGGCCTACGTCGTCGCCGGGCTGCTCGGCGCCGCGTCGCTCGTGTGGCCCGACCACTACGCGTTCGCGCTGCTGCACCTGCACCAGCTCGTCGTCCTCGTCTTCCTCTGGGACTGGGCCGGCCGCCTGCCCCGGGCCTTCGACCGCCGGCTGTTCCGCGGCGTCCAGCTCGCGTGGGGGCTGCTCGTCCCCGCGGCCCTGCTCGCCGGCGCGGTCGACTCGTGGCTGACCGGCGAGCCCGGCATCGTGCGCAGCGTCGTCGGCGACGGGCGCTCCCTCGTGGCCGCGGCCGCCCTGCCCGGCGACGCGTCGGGCGTGCTCGACCTGCGCCTGCTCACCGTCTACGCGTTCCTGCAGACGATGCAGCTGCTCGTGTGGGTGGCGTTCATGCCGCGCTTCGCCACCGAGGAGTCGGCCGCCTTCGAGGGCCGCTTCCCGTGGCTGACCGGGGCCCGGGTCTGGGCGGTCGGGTTCATCGCCGCGGCGGTCGTCGCCGTCGTCTTCGCGATGGGGTTCCGGCAGGGGCAGGTGCTCTTCGGCGCCCTGTGGTCGTGGGCCGTGCACCTCGAGATGGCAGCGGCGCTCGTCGTCGTCGCGGCCGGTCGCCGCACCCGGACCAAGCCGCGCCTCACCCTCGTGCCCGACCCGCCAGCCAGCGCCGAGCCGCCCACGCCGCGCCAGGCCGGGCCCGCTGCCGGCGGCCACGGCTCGGTCGCCGACCCGCAGCCGGCCACGGCCGTCGCCCCCGAGGCCGAGGTCGGCAGCTGACCGACCGCGCCACCGGCGTCGGTTCGCCCGGTGGAAAAGTCCTTGCCCGCCTCCGCGGCGCGACGTAACGTCGTCGCATCGACAACGGAAGGAGGTGGTCCGAGAAGTGATCTCTTCCGGAACGTGCGAGGTGGCCACGCGATAGCCGCGTCCCCACCTTCACTCAGGAGTGAGGCAGGGCGGTCCGGTCAGCCGGGCCGCCCTGTTCTGTGTCCGCCGCCGGTCGGCCCGCTCAGGGCTGCAGGCGCGAGCGGCTCCAGGCCGAGGGGTCGGCGAGGCTGCCGACGCCGGTGCGGCGGAAGACGATGCGGTCGTGGAGCCGGTTGGCGCGTCCGGCCCAGAACTCGACCTCGTCGCAGACGACGCGCCAGCCGCCCCAGAAGTCGGGCACCGGCACGTCGGCATCGCTGCCGGTGTCGGGGAAGCGCGCCAGCACCTCCTGCCAGCGGCGCTCGAGCTCGGCGCGGTCGGCGGCCGGGCGCGACTGGTCCGAGGCCCACGCCGACAGCCGGGAGCCGTACGGGCGCGAGGAGAAGTAGGCCTCGACCTCGCTGCGCCCGACCAGCTGGGCCCGGCCCCGGAACCGGATCGCCCGGTAGAGCGAGGGCCAGGTCAGCGACACCGCGACGCTCGGGTTGGCGCGCAGCTCCTCGCTCTTGGCCGAGCCGAGGTTGGTGACGAAGCCGGGACCCCGCTCGTCGAAGAAGCGCATGAGCACGGTGCGCACGTTCGGCACGCCGGACGCGTCGACGGTGGCCACCGAGATGGCCGTCGGCTCTGGCACGTCGTCGCGCTCGTGGGCCGCGAGCACCGCGGCGTCGACCCACGCGCGGGCCTGCTCGTAGGGCGATTCCGCCACCTGCGACTCGTCGAGGCCCTCGCCCGCGTAGTCGACGCGTCGCGCCTGCGGGGGCACGGACGCGTCGGACGCACCTGACGCGTCGGTCGCGCCGGCCATGCCGCCGGACGCGTCGGTCGAGCGGTTCGCGTCGGTCGCGTCGCTGGTGCCGGCGCCGGGCGGGTACGAGGAGTCCGGAGTGTCCATGACCTCAGACTAGGGTTTGGGGCAGACGGCCCGCGGGCGTCGGGCGACGGCCCCGCGGACGCAACGATCGGCCCGGCGACGGGCAGGAGGAGTAGACGCGATGGCAGGCAAGGGCAAGGTGATCGGCCAGGGCGTCCGGCTCGGCATCAAGTACGGACCGCAGATCTGGGTGGCCACCCAGGCGTTCCGCGAGCCGGCCAAGGAGGCCATCAACAAGGCCGTCTCGAGCGAGAAGGCCCGCCGGCAGGCCATGGCCCACGCGTCGTCGCTGTCCGAGGGCAGCATCCTCAAGGTCTACAAGGGCGATCGCGCGCACTGGGTGGTCTTCAGCGCCGACGAGTCGGTCACCGTGTACCCGCCGGCCGACATCCCGCTGTCGATGCTCGTCGAGCGTGCCGACCTCACCAAGCGGATCCGCCCCGAGGACAAGGTCGGCGTCAAGGGCCGCGCCAAGGACGCCGCCACCGCGGCCCTGCGCCGCGGCAAGCCCAACCAGCTGAACTGACCCCGCTCCACGCCGCGGGCCCGCGTCAGTCGGCGATGACGATGCCGAGCTCGGCGGCGAGCGCGTCGGCCAGGTCGATGACCTGCGGCCGCGACAGCGTCGCGCCCTTGAGGCCGGCCAGGCCGTGGGGTGCCCGCAGCGTCGCCCCTGATAGGTCGAGCCCCTTGTAGCGGCCACGGCCGAACGACGGCTCGACCAGCGTGCACCCCTCGAACGTCAGCCCGTCGACAGTGGCCTCCTGCAGGTCGAGCTCGACGACGACGCAGTCGAGGAACGTGACGTCCTTGAGCTTCGCACCGCGCAGATTGAGGAAGTCGATCTTGCCGCCCCGCACCGTGACGTCGCGCCACGTCGAGCCCCACGCCGACACGGCCCCGAGGCGGCAGCCCTCGAGGGTCGTCTCGATCAGGCTCGCCTCCGGCAGGCTGACGCCGACGCCGTGGACGCGGTCCCACTCGCACTCGGACCAGCGCGAGGACTCCAGGTGGGCGTCGTCGAGGCCCACGTCGACGAGCGAGCACTCGAGGAAGGTGAAGCCGCCGGCGCGCGCCGCGGTGAAGTCGGTGCCCTCGAAGCGCACGGCGTCCTGGTGGGGGTCTCGTGTGGCGAACACCGCGTCGCGAAAGGAGGTCTGGTCGGCTGCTGACGGCATACGGTGAGTCTGGCAGCGAGGACCGACGGCTCCCGACCACGGCGCCCGACGCGTCCGCGAGGACCGACGGCTCCCGACCACGGCGCCCGACGCGTCCGCTGCCTGGCCTCCACACCGCGGTGGTACCGCCTGCACAGCAAGGACCCACATGGCAGACAGCACGCCGGACCCCGACTTCAAGCCGGGTCTCGAGGGAGTCATCGCGTTCGAGTCGACGATCGCCGAGCCGGACAAGGAGGGTGGGGCCCTCCGCTACCGCGGCGTCGACATCAACGACCTCGTCGGCCGCGTCGACTTCGGGCACGTCTGGGGCCTGCTCGTCGACAACGAGTTCGACCCGGGCCTGCCGCCCGCAGAGCCCTATCCCCTGCCGGTCCACACCGGCGATGTCCGCGTCGACGTCCAGTCGGCGCTCGCGATGCTCGCGCCCGTCTGGGGCTTCCGCCCGACGCTCGACATCGACGCCGAGGAGGTGCGCGACAACCTGGCTCGGGCCGCCGTCATGGCGCTGTCCTTCGTCGGCCAGTCGGCGCGCGGCCTCGGCCGCCCGATGGTGCCCCAGCGCGAGGTCGACAAGGGCCGCTCCATCACCGAGCGGTTCATGATCCGCTGGCGGGGCGAGCCCGACCCCAAGCACGTCGAGGCCGTCGACGCCTACTGGGTGTCGGCCGCCGAACACGGCATGAATGCCTCCACCTTCACCGCGCGCGTCATCACCTCGACCGGCGCCGACGTGGCCGCCGCGCTCTCCGGAGCGGTCGGCGCGATGTCGGGACCGCTCCACGGCGGGGCCCCCTCGCGCGTGCTCCACATGCTCTCCGGCGTCGAGGAGCAGGGCGACGCGTCGGCCTACGTCAAGGGTGTCCTCGACCGCGGCGAGCGCCTCATGGGCTTCGGCCACCGCGTCTACCGGGCCGAGGACCCGCGCGCCCGCGTGCTGCGCGCGGCCTGCGAGCGCCTCGGCGCCCCGCGCTACGAGGTGGCCGCGGCCCTGGAGAAGGCCGCGCTCGAGGAGCTGCAGGCCCGGCGCCCCGACCGCGTGCTCGCCACGAACGTCGAGTTCTGGGCAGCGGTCATCCTCGACTTCGCCGAGGTGCCGCCGGAGATGTTCACGCCGATGTTCACGTGCGCGCGCACCGCCGGCTGGTCGGCGCACATCCTCGAGCAGAAGCAGACCGGACGCCTCATCCGACCGTCCTCGCGCTACATCGGCGAGGGGCCCCGCAAGCCCGAGGACGTCGCGGGCTGGACGCCCCAGGTCACCGGCTGAACCCACCGCTCTCCCGGGGTGCCCCCCGGCTCTGACGCGCGTACGGTGGCGGGAGGAACCTCGCAAAGAGGACACCTGCAGCGCCCAGAGTCGGGAGGCACCATGGTGCGGCGTGCGGTTGTCAGAGCGTCCATCGCGGCGGCGAGCACGATCCTCGCCGCCGGCGTCGTCACGGCCTCCGGTCCACCGGCTGCCACCGCCTCGCCGACGCCGCCGGGTTCCCTGGCGCCGCTCGCGGCGCCGGCCCCGGCGTCCGCTCCTGCAGCGCCTGTGGCCGCCACCGCGCCCTCCGCCACCACCGCGTCCACGACGCTGCAGGTCACGACGGTCGTGTCGGGCCTGTCCTACCCGTGGGACCTCACGTGGGTCGGCAGCCTCATGCTCTACGACCTGCGCGGCGGGCAGGTGTGGTCCAAGCGCGACGGCGCCGCCCCGCGTCGGGTGACGATCAGCGGCTTCCCGTCCCTCTACGTCAACAGCGAGGGCGGGCTGCTCGGGATGGTCGCCGACCCCGGCGCCGCGACGAACAAGCGGTTCTACACCTGCCAGTCGGTCCGCGGCTCCACCGGCAACCCGCTCGACGTGCGCGTCCTGCGCTGGCGGCTCACGAGCGACACCACCGCGGTCTCCGACGGCTCGCCCGTCGTCACCGGGCTGCCCGTCACCAGCGGGCGGCACTCGGGCTGCCGGCTGCGCTTCGGCACCGACGGCAGGCTCTACGTCGGCACCGGCGACGCCGCGACCGGCACCAACCCGCAGAGCCTGTCCTCGCTCGGCGGCAAGGTGCTGCGCGTCAACGCCAACGGCACGATCCCCTCCGACAACCCCTTCTACTCCCGCGGCGGCAACGCCCGGTACGTCTGGAACTTCGGGCACCGCAACGTCCAGGGCCTGGCGCTGCGGCCGGGCACGAGCGAGCTGTGGTCGGCCGAGCACGGCACCGACCGCGACGACGAGATCAACCTGTCGGTCCGCGGCGGCAACTACGGCTGGGACCCCGTGCCCGGCTACGACGAGTCGACGCCGATGACCGACCTGTCGAAGTTCCCGTCGGCGCGCACGTCGCAGTGGTCCTCCGGCTACCCGACCGTCGCGACGAGCGGGGCCACCTTCCTGCGCGGCGCGGCCTGGGGCCAGTGGCAGGGCGCGCTCGCGGTCGGCCTGCTCAAGGGGCAGGGCCTCTACCTCATGCGGCTCAACCCCTCGCCGACCACCGGGAAGGTCGCCCACGTCGAGCGCCTCGCCGTGGCCCAGGGGTACGGACGCGTCCGCGCCGCCCAGCTCGGCCCCGACGGGTCGCTGTGGTTCACGACCTCCAACGGCAGCAACGACCGCATCGTCCGGGTGCACCCGACCGGGACGGTGCCGCGCAAGAGCGGTGGGCAGCTCGTCACTCCGGTCGGGGTGACGGCAGCCCGCACGGGTACCGAGGTCGTGGCGTTCGCCCGCGGCGCCGACGGCGTCGTGCGCTTCACCCGCTCCACCAACGACGGCTCCACGTGGGCCTCGTGGGCCAACACGTGGGTGTCCTCGACCGACGCCCCGTCGGCCACGAGCTCGCGCGCCGGACGCGTCGACCTGCTGACCCGCAACGCCTCGGGCCAGGTCGTGCACACCTGGTACGTCGGGGGTGTCCGCAAGGGCGCGACCAACCTCGGCGGACGCGTCGTCTCCCAGCACGCGTCCTCGCTCGGCGACGGCACGCTCGACGTGTTCGCGGTGGCGCCCGACGGCACCGGCCTGCGTCGGCACTTCGACGGACGCGTGTGGCGGGCGTGGCTGCCGGCCGGGGGCGTCTTCACCTCGGCGCTGTCGGCGTCGGCCTCGCCCTCGGCGAAGGGCACGATCGTCAGCGGCCGGGGCACGAACGGCGCGACGTACGAGGCGCTCTTCACCCCGAACAGCACGAGCCGCGGCACGTGGACGCTGCGCTACGACTCGCTCTCGCTCTTCTCGGCCCGGGCGCTCGGCGACGCCTTCCCCGGCCAGGCGCGGGTGGCGGTCGGCGTCGGCATCGACGGGCGCCTCGTCGTGCAGCGCGGCAGCATCCTCACCGGCACGGCCGCGGCGTCCACGTCGGCGCCCGACGTCGTGGCCCGCTCCGACGGCGGCTTCCTCGCCTTCGGCCGTGCCTCCGACGGCACGCTCTCGCTCTACGACGCGCGCCCCGGCCAGTACGTCGTCCGTTCCCTCGGCGGCACCGTCCGCTGACCCCGGCGGGGTGCGCGATCCCCTCAGGAGTGCGCGGTTCCGTCAGGAGCGCTGTCTGCTCGGCGCACTCATCGGGGAAACGCGCACTTCTGGCGCGAAGACGCACGGCTATGGCCGGCTCAGGCCGGCTCAGGCCGGCTCAGGCCGGCTCAGGCCGGCTCAGGCCGCCCAGCGTCGGGAGTCGGCGATCGCCTGCGCCGCCCGGGCCCCGATGAGCCGGACGTCGTCGCGCTCGTCCCAGACGTACCGGGCGAAGAAGTAGCCCTTGCGCCGCATCGCGTCCTCCCGCCGCTTCTCCTCGAAGGCGGCCTCCCTGCCGCCGTACTTCTGCGCGCCGTCGAACTCGACGAGGACCCGGGTGCCGCGGATGCGGAAGTCGGCGAACCGCGGACCCAAGTCGGTCTTGACCTCGAACTGCGGGTCGAGCACGTAGCCGAGGGCGCGGAGCCGGTGGCCGATGATGCTCTCCCCGGGCGACTCGATGCGCTCGTCCGCCTCGCGCAGGATCGCGCGCACGGGACCGATGCCGCGGCAGCCGGCCATCAGGTCGCAGGCCAGGTCGAGCTGCTCTGCCGTCACGAGCCCCCGGTGCAGCGCCGCGTCCGCGGCAACGAGAGCGGTGAGCGGCACGCCTTCGAGCCCGGCCTGGACGACGCCGACGGCGGTGGGTACGCGGTCGGGCAGACCGCCGGAGAGGGGCGACGGAAGGTCGGGAAGGGCGCGGTGGACCTTCAGCCCACGCCCGTTCCGCGTCGTACCGTGGCCCTTCCTCGTCAGGTGGACCACGCCGAGGTCGAGGGCGTAGTCGGGCAGGTTCTGCGCCACGAGCACCGACTGGTGGCTGAGCAGCGCCCGACCGCCGAACCTGCGCCACCCGGCCGTGGCCCGCAGCCAGTGCAGGTCGCGAGCGTCACGAGCAGGACGCACCGAGTACCAGCCCCGAATCAGTGGCACGAGGAGGCCGGCCCGGACGGCGGCGGCGATGGCGGCATCGGAGTGCCCGGCGGCGGACAGTCGGGCAGCGCTGACGACGTCGTCCCGGGCCAGCTGCTCGACGTCCATGCCGTTCATGATGGCCCGACCGACGCAGGCGCCGCGGGGAGCCTGTGGACAGCCGCGGGCGATGCCGCCAGAGGTGCGCGCTCCCCGCACCGATGCGCGTCGCATCGGCCACCCCTGGTGGAAACGCGCACTTGTGGCGCAAGTCCGCACGGCTGGCGTGGGTGGGTGTGGGCGTCCACACGTCGGGCAACGGTGTCCACCAGTCGGGCAGATCGGGTTCAATGTGGCGGGTGACACCGGAGTCACTCCGTCGAAACACCCGTGCCACACGCGAGGCGTCGTGGCCCCGTCCGAGGTGAGCACACGTGACCGAAGCACCCGCCGCGACCCCGACCATCACGATCCCCGCCGAGCTGCGGCCCAGCGACGGACGCTTCGGGTCCGGGCCCTCGAAGGTGCGCCCCGAGCAGGTCGAGTACCTCGCCTCCCTGGCCGGCACGGTCCTCGGCACCTCGCACCGCCAGGCCCCGGTCAAGAACCTCGTCGGCGAGGTCCGCCAGGGCCTGCGCGACCTCTTCAGCCTCCCCGACGGCTACGAGGTGATCCTCGGCAACGGCGGCTCCACCGCGTTCTGGGACATCGCCGCGTTCGGCCTCGTCCGCGACCGCGCCCAGCACCTCGCGTTCGGCGAGTTCTCGAGCAAGTTCGGCGCGGTCACCAAGGCCGCCCCGTTCCTCGGCGAGCCGACGATCATCACGGCCGACCCCGGCACCCTGGCGACCCCGCGGGCCGAGGCCGGCGTCGACGTCTACGCCTGGCCGCACAACGAGACCTCCACCGGCGTCATGGCGCCGGTCCGACGCGTCGAGGGTGCCGACGACGACGCGCTCGTGCTCGTCGACGCGACGTCCGGCGCTGGCGGCCTGCCCGTCGACATCACGCAGGCCGACGTCTACTACTTCGCGCCGCAGAAGTGCTTCGCCTCCGACGGCGGTCTCTGGCTCGCGCTCTTCTCCCCCGCCGCGCTCGCCCGCGTCGAGGAGATCGCCGCGACCGGCCGCTGGGTGCCCGACTTCTTCAGCCTGCCCACCGCGATCGACAACTCGCTGAAGAACCAGACCTACAACACCCCGGGGCTCGCGACGATCGCCATGCTCAACAGCCAGCTGCAGTGGCTCAACGGCAACGGCGGCCTCGACTGGGCCGCGGCCCGCACCAAGGACTCGAGCAGCCGCCTCTACGCGTGGGCCGAGCAGACCGGCTACACGACGCCGTACGTCGCCGACCCGGCCGCGCGCTCGCAGGTCGTCGGCACCATCGACTTCGACGCCTCGGTCGACGCCGCCGCGGTGGCCACGGTGCTGCGCGCCAACGGCATCGTCGACGTCGAGCCGTACCGCAAGCTCGGCCGCAACCAGCTGCGCGTCGCGATGTTCCCGGCCGTCGAGCCCGACGACGTCACGACGCTCACCCGGGCGATCGACCACGTCGTCTCCGCCCTGCGCTGACCTCGCGCCGACCCCGCGCTGACCCTGCGCTGACCCTTCGTTGACCCCTCGCCGACCGCTCGTGTGGCGGACACCACACGAGGCGATACCACGACGCGTGACCTTCCGCCTCCCGACTCGTTGACCCCTGCGACCGCCAATGGGGGCGGCTGTCATCGAGGAGTCACCATGGTCCGCATCGTCCGAGCCGGTCGCGTCAGCCGACGCGTCGCCGCGGCGCTGCCCGTCATCGCGCTCGCGGCCACCGGCATCGCCGTGGCCGCCCGTTCCGGGGCCGACCCGACGCCCACCGCGCTCACCGTGCCCGACCAGGCCGTGACGCAGTCGGCCGGCCCGGACTACCCCGACGCCGGTCCCGCGCCGGCACCGATGCAGCTGCCGCCGGTCTACGACACCTACACCTCCGACTACGCGAGCGTCGCGGTCCCGAGCGCCGCTCAGGAGGCCGTGCACGCCCTGAGCGGGCTCATGCCCGTGCGCCTCGACTCCAACGGCATCCCGAGCCTGGCCCTCGCGGCCTACCAGCAGGCGGCCGGCCTGCTCGACCACGTCGACCCCTCGTGCGGCGTCGACTGGGCGCTGCTCGGGGCCATCGGCCGCGTCGAGAGCAACCACGCGCAGTTCGGCGGCAACCGGCTCGACGCGTCGGGCGTCGCCCGCCCCGGCATCATCGGCATCCCGCTCGACGGCAGCCGCGGCACGAGCCGCATCACCGACACCGACGGCGGGCGCCTCGACCGCGACAGCGTCTACGACCGCGCCGTCGGCCCCATGCAGTTCATCCCGACCTCGTGGTCCTCGATGGGCCGCGACGGCAACGGCGACGGCGTCTCCGACCCGCAGAACCTCACCGACGCCGTCACCGCCGCGGGCGCGATGCTCTGCTCCGGCCACGCGAACCTGCGCGACCCGCGGGCCGCCTACGACGCGGTCTTCCGCTACAACCACTCCGACAGCTACGTGCACAGCGTGCTGTCCATCGCCGACGCGTACCGCCGCGGCGTCTCGGTCGTGCCCGTCGGCTCCCTGCCGGCCGCGCGGCCCGCTGCCGGCACCGGCACGGCCACCCCCGACGGTTCGGGGTTCGCCTACGCCGGTCCGCCGGCCCACCAGCCGACGGCTTCGCCGGGGGCCCGCCCCACACCGGGCTCCTCGGCGAAGCCGTCGCCCTCCGCCTCGAAGCCGGCCCCGAAGCCCTCGGGCTCGAGCACCCCGGCTCCGAAGCCCGCGCCGTCGAAGGCGCCGCGCCCGGCGATCACCGTGCCGGTCCCCAAGGTGCCGGGGGTCCCCCTCCCGACGCCGACCGTGCCGGTGCCCGTGCTCCCCTCGGTCCCGCCGCTGCCGGTGCCGACCCTGCCCGCCGAGATCGTGCGCCTGCTCGCGCTGCCGCACCTGCCGCTGCTCCCCGGCGACCCGACGGGCCTGGTCCGCGTGCTCGACCCGCTCTCGGCCAAGGTCGTGTGCCTGCTCGACAAGAAGGTCGTCACGTGCCCGAGCGGAGGGCTCCTCGGCTGAGGCCGAGGTCACCCCTCACACGGAAGCGGCCGTCCATCCGGGGCGGCCGCTTCCGTCGCGTCCGGGGGACCCACGCGTCAGGGTGCCCACGCGTCAGGGTGCCCACACGTCAGGATGCCCACGCGTCAGGGGCCGACGCGTCGGTCAGGGGCGACCGGCCACTGGCGGTGCGGAGGGGTCGACGCCCTCGGTCCCGGCTTCGCGGCGCAGGTAGTCCTCGATGTTCTCGATGTCCTCGCGGTTGCGCTCGACGACGGCCAGCAGCGAGGACATCGAGCTGACCTCCTCGACCTGCTCCTTGATGAACCACTGCATGAACTGGTCGGAGGCGTAGTCGTTCTCGGCGCGGGCGACGGCGGTCAGGGCGTTGACCTGCTCGGTGACGCGCTTCTCCTGCTCGAGCGCGAGCCGCACCGGCTCGACGATGTCGGCGAAGTCGTTGCGCGGGGCCTCGACGCCGGGGATCGTCACGGTCGAGTCGGTGTCGAGCAGGTACTGCACCATCATCATCGCGTGGTCGCGCTCCTCGAGCGCCTGGCGGTGGAACAGGGCCGCGGTCTGCGGCATCGTCAGGGTGTCGTAGTACACGGCGATGGCCACGTACTGCTGGTGCGCGGCGTACTCGTGGGCGACCTGCTCGTTGAGCAGCTCGACGAACTTCTGCGATGCCATGGGGGTGGGCTCCTGCGTCGGCGCGGTCGGGCGGCCCCATCCTAGGGAGACGCCCGACGCGTCAGCTCACGGGACGCGGCTCAGCGATTGACGACCGCCGCGACGACGGCGATGACGATGAAGAGCACGAGCGCCGCGACGGTGATGCGGTGGCGGAACTTGAAGTTCACTTCGTCACCTCGGGCGTCGCCGGGATCTCCGACGGCGTCGCCGAGGCGAGCTGGATCCGGAAGCGGGGCCGGGACTGGGTCTGGAAGGTCACCGCGACATTCTGCCGACGTGCGAACCAGAGAGCCACCGCCCCCAGCGACAGGCCGACCGCGGCGGTGCCGATGCCGATGGTCCAGCGCGGGCCCCAGACGTCGCCGATCCACCCGATCACGGGCGCCCCGATGGGGGTGCCGCCCATGAAGATCGCCATGTAGAGGGCCATGACGCGGCCCCGCATGACCGGGTCGACGCTGACCTGCACCATGGCGTTGGCGGTGGTCAGCGCGGTGAGGGCCGACAGGCCCGTCGGCACGAGCCAGACCGCGAACATGACGTAGTTGGGCGCCGTCGAGAGCAGCGCCGTCGACGCGGTGAAGCCGGCGAGCGCGACGAGCAGCACCCGCAGCCGCGGCCGGGCCCGACGCGCCGAGAGCAGCGCGGCGGTGAGCGAGCCGATCGCCATGATCGAGCCGAGCAGGCCGTACTCCCCCGGACCCTTGTCGAAGACCTTCGTGGCCATCAGCGCCATCGTCAGCTGGAAGTTCATGCCGAAGGTGCCCAGCACGAAGACGAGGGCCATGACGAGCATGATGTCGGGGCGGCCCCTGACGTAGCGCAGGCCCTGGCGGATCTGGTGCTTGCCGCGGGCCCGGGGCGACGGGGTGAGCAGGCTGGTGTTCATCCGCAGCAGCGCGACGAGGACGAAGACGAACGTGGCGGCGTTGGCATAGAGCGCCGGTGCGATGCCGAACCACGCGATGACGAGGCCGGCGACGGCGGGCCCGACGAGGCGGCCGAGGTTGAACGACGCGCTGTTGAGGGCGACGGCGTTGGGCAGGTGCGCCGTGTCGACCATCTCGGAGACGAATGTCTGGCGGGCCGGGTTGTCGACGGCCGTCGCGACGCCCTGGAGGAAGGCGAGCGCGTACACGTGCCACAGCTCGACGACGCCGGCCGCGGTGAGGACGGCGAGCAGCAGGGCCGTGACGAGCAGCGCGGTCTGGGTCAGGAAGAGGATGCGGCGCTTGGGGAAGCGGTCGACGAGCATCCCCGCGAACGGCGCGAGGATGAGGAAGGGCAGGAACTGCAGGCCGGTGACGATGCCGAGCGCCGTGGACGAGTGGTCGGTGAGGACCGTGAGGACGAGCCAGTCCTGGGCGACGCGGCCCATCCACGTGCCGACGTTCGAGACGATCGCGCCGGAGGCGTAGATGCGGTAGTTGGGGATCGAGAGCGAGTGGAAGGTGGGGCTCACTTGGACGCCACCTTCGCCAGCACGACGGCGGCGCGCTGCAGCAGGTCCCTCTCGTCGTCCGTGAGGGTCTCGAAGCGCTCGAGCATCCACTCGTCGCGGTGGCGGCGGATGCGACGCAGCGCCTTGCGACCCTCGGGGGTCAGCGACAGGATCACCTGCCGGCCGTCCTGGGGGTCGTCGGCCCGGGCCACGTAGCCCTGCTCGACGAGGGCGCCGGTGGTGCGCTTCATGCTCGGGGCGGAGACGCGCTCGATGTCGGCGAGCTCGCTGTTGGTGCGGTGGGTCTCCTCGAGGCGGCACAGCACGGAGAAGTGGTGCGGCGGCAGCTCGCGGTCGGACTCGAACCGGACACGGCGCGAGATCCGCATGCACGCGAGGCGGATGTCGTTGCTCAGCGAGACGAGCTCGCTGCGGGAAAGGGTCTTGGTACGCAAACGGGTGCTTTCGACAGTTCTGTTCCTGGTGATGCTTAGCCTAACTCATTACTTCTGCTAACTATTCCGAAGTCCGTCGAACCCGCCACGGACCGGACACGGCGAGAGCCCCCACCCGGTGCGGGTGGGGGCTCGCGACGGGACGAGCGGGAGGCGTCGGTCAGCTGAAGAGGCTCTCCAGCGGCGTCTTGACGAAGTACACGACGAAGAAGCCGGCGACGACCCACAGCAGCGGGTGCACCTGGCGTGCGTGGCCCTTGGCGATCTTGACCAGGACCCAGGCGATGAAGCCCGCGCCGATGCCGACCGTGATGTTGTACGTGAACGGCATGAGGACGATCGTGAGGAACGCCGGCAGGGCGACCTCCATCTCGGTCCAGTCGATGTTCGTCACCTGGCTCATCATGAGGAAGCCGACGATGACGAGCGCCGGGGCCGCGGCCTCCGACGGGACGACGGCGAACAGCGGCGCGAGGAACGTCGCGAGCAGGAACAGGACGCCGGTGACGACCGACGCGAGACCGGTGCGCGCCCCCTCCTCGACGCCGGAGGCCGACTCGATGTACGAGGTGTTGCTGCTGACGCCACCGGCACCACCGGCGATCGCCGCGACGGAGTCGACGACGAGGATGCGGTCGGTGTGCGGCGGGTTGCCGTCCTCGTCGAGCAGCCGGGCCTCGGTGCCGATGGCCACGACGGTGCCCATCGTGTCGAAGAAGTCGGCGAGCAGCAGCGAGAAGACGAACATCACCGCGGTGACGATGCCGAGCTTCTCGAACGAGCCGAGCAGGCTGAACTGGCCGAGGATCCCGAGGTCGGGCGTCTGCGTGACCGAGTCGGGCAGTTTCGGCACGGTGAGCGACCACGCCGACGGGTTGGTCAGCGCACCCTTGTCGTCGTAGACCCGGCCGCCGATGTGGAAGATCGCCTCGAGGACCATCGCGAGGACGGTCGCCCCGACGATGCCGATGAGGATGGCGCCCTTGACCTTGCGGATGAGCAGCATCGCGATGAGGAAGACGCCGACGACGAAGACCAGCGTCGGCCAGCCGTCGAGGCTGCCGCCGATGCCGAGCTCGCTCGGCACGGAGCCGGGCGTGGTCGGGCGGCGGGCGAAGCCGGCGTCGATGACGCCGATGTAGGCGATGAACAGTCCGATACCGACCGAGATCGCAACCTTGAGCGGCGCCGGGATGGCCTTGAAGACGGCCTTGCGGAACCCGGTGAGCACGAGCACGAGGATGATGACGCCCTCGATGACGACCAGGCCCATGAGGTCGGCGAAGGTGATCTTCTCGGCCCGGTGGGTCAGCACCATGCCCGTGATGAGGCCGTTGATGCCGAGGCCCGCCGCGAGGGCGATCGGGAAGTTGGCGACCAGACCCATGAGGATCGACATGACGCCGGCGATGACGGCGGTGCCGACGGCCACGAGCAGCTTGCTCTTGGTGAGGTCGGTGGTGCCGCCGATCATCGTGCCCGAGCCGTCGATGACGCCGGAGAGGATGATCGGGTTGAGCACGACGATGTAGGCCATCGTGAAGAAGGTGACGACGCCGCCGCGGACCTCACGGGCGAGCGTGGACCCACGCTCGGTGATCCGGAAGAAGGCGTCGACCCCGGAGACGCCCGAGCGAGCGTGGGTATCGGTCGACATGGCGCACACCTTAGTGGCGGGACCGGTGGGGGGACGATTCGGACGCGTGTGCAGACCCTAGGCTGTGCTGCGTGACCGACCCGAACGCCGCGCACGACCCGCAGCCCGACGCCGAGTCCCCGGCTCCCGCCGAGGAGCTGCGGCCGCTGCCCGTGCCGATGCGCCGCATCGTCGAGGTCGGCATCCTCGCGTGGGTCGTGGCGCTGCTCGTCGTGCTCGTCGTGCCGGCGCTGCACACCGGCGACCGGGACTGGTGGCCGTGGACGTGCGTCGCCGGCATCGTGCTCGGCGGGATCGGCTGGAGCTACCTGCGCCGCGGGCGCGGCAACGCCAGGGACGCCGGCTGACGCGCTGGACCCGCAACACACCGAGTAGTTGCCAACCCGTTCGGGTTATTCCAACCCCGGTTGGCAACTGCTCGGTATGTTGCGGAGGAGCCGATCAGCCTCGCTGGTCGGTGGCCGGCGCGTCGGGTGTGTCGTCGTCGGTGGACGCGTCGTCGGTCGACGCGTCGGTCGTGGACGCGTCGGGCTCGGGCGTCGTGCGCTCGACGGGCTCGAGGTCGACGGCGAGCTCGTCGATGACGGGGTCGCCGACCGGCACGGGTGCCGGGTGGTCCTCGTCGGTCTCGGAGTGCGCGCCGCACCCGTGGTCGAGGCTGACGACGCGGCCGTCGGAGGGGCTCCACTCGTTGGCACACACGCCGAAGACGGCCCGCAGCGCGCCCGCCATCGGCACGAAGTAGCCGCACGACGAGCACCGCTCGGACGCCTTCTGCGCGACCTCCGAGGTGGGGCCGTTCTCGCCCTCGTACCAGCGCATCGCGGCGGTCTCGCGGCCCTCGGCCGACAGGACCCGCTTGCGGCCGAGGCCGAGCTCGTCGAGGGCGACCCGGTCGACGTCCTCGTCGCCGGTCGCCTCGAAGCCGGCCTCGAGGTTGGGGTCGTCGAGGCGGTAGGGCAGCACGTCGCCGGCGCCGAGGTCGCCCGGGGCGAGGCGGTCGGCGTAGGGCACCCACTCGGGCGCGAGCACGGCGTCGGAACCGGGCAGCAGGTTGGTCTCGCAGACCGTGGCGACCTTGCCCCGGGGCACGCGCGCGACGCTGACGCCCCAGCGCCAGCCGCGGTAGCCGGGCGAGGTGCAGGCGAACCAGTGCATGGCGAGGCGCTCGCCCAGCGCCTCGACCCCGAGGTGCTCCCCGACCGTGCCGGGCTCGGCAATCCCGTCGAGGGCGCCGCGCGCGAGGTCGACGGCCGCGGCGAGCACGGCGTCCTGCTTGGTGGTGGTGGCGATCATCGCCGTCACTTCTCCAGCTCGTCGGCGAGGCCGCGCAGGGCCCGCGCGACGTTCGAGGTGAGCTTGCGCTCGGGACGGCGACCGGCGCGGTAGGCGTTGCCCACCCCGTCGAGCAGCTGCACGACGTCCTCGATGATGACCGTGAGCTCCTCGGTCGACCTGCGCTCGCGCTTGGTGATGTTGGCGGCGACCGACTGCGTGGGTTCGAGCACCTTGACCTGCAGCGCCTGGGCGCCCTTGCGGCCCTCGACGACGCCGAACTCGACGCGCGCGCCCTTCTTGAGCGTCGTGACGCCCTCGGGGAGCGCGTTCGCGTGCAGGAAGACGTCACGGCCGTCGTCCTCGGAGATGAATCCGAAGCCCTTGTCCGCGTCGTAGAACCTGACCTTGCCAGTCGGCACAGCCCACCTCGTTGATCTCGGTCGCTCGGCCCTCCCGGGCACGACGCGATGGCGCTCCTTGCGCTCTGCTCCAGCCTAACGGCTGGGAGCAAACGGGATTTCGCCCTGTGCCCCGTGGGGCACGCCGGCCGCGCGTGTCAGGCGGACGCGTCGCTCGGGCTGATCCCCCACGTGCCGGTCCACTCCTGCCCGGGCTCGAGCACGACGAGGCCGTCGCCGGAGTTGAAGGCCTCGGCGGGGCAGCTCATCGGCTCGACGGCGATGCCGGGCACGCCCTTGCGGTCGCGGGCCACGGCGGTGAACACCTGCAGCCACGGGAAGGCCTCGTCGGCCCACAGCGTCAGGGTGCCGGACGCCGTGGCGACGCTCGCGCGCCAGGCCCCGTCGTCGTCGCGCAGGACGTCGGTGAAGGCGGTGTCGAGGTTCGTGGCGCCGACGGCGCGCGCTGAGCGGAAGTCCTGCTCGGTGCCCTCGACGGGCGTCGTGCCGGTCGGCAGCAGGCGGTCGTCGACGTCGACGCGCGTGGCGGCGGGCACCTGCAGCCGCACGTCGGACAGGTCGGTGTCGCCGATGGCGAGGTAGGGGTGGGCGCCGTAGCCGAACGGCGCCGGGGCGGTGCCGACGTTGCGGGCGGCGACGGTGACGACGAGGCCGGAGTCGTCGAGCAGGTAGGTGGTGCGCAGGTCGAGGTGCCAGTCCCAGCCCGGCTGGGGGTGCAGGCGGTAGCCGACGGTCACGGCGTCGTCCTCGAGGTCGACGAGCTCCCACAGGGCCCAGCGCACGAGGCCGTGGCTCGCGTTGCGGAGCGGCACCTCGGTGACGGGCAGCTGGTGCTCGGTGCCGGCGAAGTCGTAGCGACCGTCGCGGATCCGGTTGGGCCACGGCATCAGCTGCTGGCCGCGCCCGGAGGCGCACGCCTCGTCGGCGTCGTAGCCGGCGACGAGGTCGATGCCGTCGCGGGTCAGCGTGCGCAGCCCGCCGCCGACCTCGACGACCGTCGCCTCGAAGGGGCCGTGCCCGATGGTCCACTGCTGGCCCGTCGGCGACGGCGGCCCGGACGGACCGGGCGAGGCGGGGCTGAGCGCGCTCATGCGGCACACGCTAGCGGTCCACGATGCGTGACGAGCGCAGGTGGGCAGCAGGCGGGCACTAGGTTGGGAGGATGGCCACCCCGAGCCGCAGCCTGGCCGACGACATCCGCGGGCGCAGCGACGCCGAGCTCGTCGACCTCGTGCTCGCCCGGCCCGACCTGGCCCGACCGGCCCCGGCCGACCTCACCGGTCTCGCGGCACGGGCCAGCACCCGGGCCAGCGTCCAGCGCGCCGTCGAGGCCCTCGACCGGGGGCACCTGCAGGTGCTCGAGGCGCTGCTCGTCGCCGGCGACGGCGTCCCGCTGGAACGCGTCCGTGAGCTGCTCGGCACCGACGACGTGACGCTCGTCGAGGCGCTCGTCGAGGACCTGTGGCGCCGCGCCCTCGTGTGGCGGGGCGCCGACGGCGAGCACGTCGTGCGCACCGTGCCCGAGGTGCTCGGCACGTCGTTGGCCGGGCTGGGGCCGCCCCTGCGCGAGCTGCGCCAGACCTTCGTGCCCGAGGATGCCGACCCCGTCGCCATCGGGCAGGCCCTCGCCGAGGCGCCGTCGGAGGCGCGGACCATGCTCGAGCGGATGACGTGGGGCCCGCCGCTCGGTGTCATGCCGACCGGGCCGGCCGGGCGGTCCACGGCGCGCTGGCTGCTCGAGCGCCACCTCCTCGTCCCCGTCGCCTCCGACCGCGTCATGCTCCCCCGCGAGGTCGGGCTGGCCCTGCGCGGCGGGCACCTGCACCGGGCCCCCGAGCTGACCCCGCCCGACATCGAGGCGCGCAGCGTGTCCCTCGTCGACGCCGTCGCCGGCGGGGCCGCGAGCGAGCTGCTCACCCACGTCGACGAGCTCGCCGCCGCGTGGGGCGCCGAGCCCCCACGCGTCCTGCGCGCCGGGGGCCTCTCGGTGCGCGACCTGCGCGCCGTCCAGGACGTGCTCGACGTCGACGCCGACCGCACCGCGTTCGTCGTCGAGGTGGCGCACGCCGCGGGCCTCGTCGCCGACGACGGTGAGGTCGTGCCCGTGTGGGCCCCCACCTCCGAGATCGACGACTGGAGCAGCGCCGAGTCCGGCCACCGCTGGGCCACGCTCGCGCTGGCCTGGTTCGCCTCCACCCGGGCGCCGCACCTCGTCGGGCGACGCGCGTCGGGCAGCGGCACCGCCAACGCGTTGGGCCCCGACGTGCAGTGGCCCGCGATCCGCGCCGTGCGCCGCGACGTGCTGCGCGAGCTCGCCTCCCTCGAGCCGGGGCAGGCCGCCGACGCCGAGTCGCTGCGGGCCCGGCTGACGTGGCGCCGGCCCAACCGTCCCTCGGCGGTGCTCGGCGAGGCCGTCGACGCCGTCCTTCGGGAGGCCGAGTGGCTCGGCGTCACCGGGCGCGGGGCCCTCTCACCGGCCGGCCGGGTGCTCGTCGACGAGGAGCCGCCCGAGGGCGACCGGCTCGCCGCCGTGGCCGCGGCCATGTCGCCGCACCTGCCGGCGCCCGTCGACCACGTGCTCGTCCAGGCCGACCTCACGGCCGTCGCCCCCGGGCCGCTCGTCGGCGGCCTCGGCTCGTTCATGCGGCTGTCGGCCGACGTCGAGTCGCGCGGCGGCGCCACGGTGTACCGGTTCACGCCCGAGTCGGTGCGCCGGGCCCTCGACGCCGGGTGGAGCGCGGCCGAGTTCCTCGACACGGTGCGCCGCTCGAGCCGCACGCCCGTGCCGCAGCCGCTCGAGTACCTCGTCACCGACGTCGCGCGCCGCCACGGCCAGACCCGCATCGGCGGCGCGGCGGCGTACGTCCGCTCCGACGACGAGTCGGTGCTCGACACGATGCTCGCCTCCCGCGACCTCGCTCCCCTGCAGCTGCGCCGGCTCGCGCCCACGGTGCTCGTGTCGACCGCGAACCCGCGCACCCTCGTCGACCTGCTGCGCGACAACGGGTTCGCCCCCGTCCACGAGGGGTCCGACGGCACCGTCGTGCACGCCGAGACGCCGAAGCGTCGGGCCGGGTCACGGCGTCGGGGCCCCGGCCCGGTGGTGTCGCCGGTCGACCGCGACAACACCCGCTCGCTCGTGTCGGGGCTGCGCGTCGCCGAGGCCACCGCCGTGCAGCGGCGCGCCGACGAGGAGGCCCGCCCCGGTCCGCGCCTCGAGGCCATGGACCCGGTCGTGACGCTCTCGCTGCTGCGCGACGCCGTCGCCGACCGGCACGGCGTCTGGATCGGCTACTCCGACGGCCACGGCACGACGACGCGTCACCTCATCCACCCCCAGCGGGTGGAGGGCGGGCGCGTCCGGGCCACCGACGAGTCCGGCCACGAGCGGTCGTGGTCGGTGCACCGCATCACCGGCGCCAGCCTCGAGGCCTGAGCGGCCGTGACGGGTCTCGGGCGTCACGGCGACCACCGGCCGGCGTTCGTGCTGCACGACCACCGCAAGCCGCGGCCGCACTTCGACCTGAGGCTCGAGGAGGGCGGCGTGCTGCGCTCCTGGGCCGTGCCGAAGGGCCTGCCGTCGTCGAGCCGCCACGACCGGCTGGCCGTCGCCGTGGACGACCACGCGATGGACCACCTCGACTACACCGACGCGGACAAGTCCGTCGCCGACACCGGGTGGTGGCAGGAGGAGTCGCGCGACGACCGCCGGATCGTCTTCGTCCTGCACGGGCGGGGCCCGGCGCGGCGGTACGCGCTCATCCGGACCGACCGCGACTGGCTGCTCCACCTGACCAAGGAGCAGCCGGACCAGCCCGGCTGAGCGCCGTCAGGCCCCGGCGAGGGCCCGAACGACGTTGCTCGGGCTGGGCCGGCCGAGCCGCCCGGCCATCCAGACCGAGGTCTCGACGAGCGCGTCGAGGTCGACGCCCGTCTCGACGCCGGCGCCGTGCAGCGCCCACACCAGGTCCTCGGTGGCGAGGTTGCCGGTCGCCGACTTCGCGTAGGGGCAGCCCCCGAGGCCGCCGGCCGACGCGTCGACGACCGAGACGCCGTCGGCCAGCGCGGCCATCGTGTTGGCGAGCGCCTGGCCGTAGGTGTCGTGGAAGTGCACGGCGACGCGGTCGGTGCCGATGCCGCGGCGGCCGAGCGCGTCGAGCAGGCGGTGCACGTGCCCGGTGGTGCCGACGCCGATGGTGTCGCCGAGGCTCAGCTCGTGGCAGCCGAGGTCCATGAGGCGCTCGGCCGTCTCGACGACCTGGTCGACGGGCACCGGCCCCTCCCACGGGTCGCCGAAGCACATGGACACGTAGGCGCGCACCCACATGCCGTCCGCGAGCGCCCGCTTCACGACCGGCTCGAACATCGCGTACTGCTCGGCGACGGACCGGTTGAGGTTCTTCTGCGCGAAGGTCTCGGTGGCCGAGCCGAAGATCGCGATGGCCGTGAGGCCCAGCTCCTCGGCCCGGTCGAGGCCGCGCTCGTTGGGCACGAGGGCGGGGCGAGCACGCCCGATGCCGTCGGGCCCGAGGGCGCCGAGCACCTCCTCGGCGTCGCCCATCTGCGGCACCCACTTCGCGGGCACGAACGAGGTCGTCTCGATGGTGCCCAGCCCGGCGGCCTCGAGGCGCCGGATGAACTCGACCTTCGTGGCGGCCGGAACGACGGTCTTCTCGTTCTGGAGGCCGTCGCGCGGACCGACCTCGTAGATCGTCACCTTCGCCGGCAGCCCCGTCGCCGCCTCGACCTGTGGGGATCGCATTCGCCCATACTGTCACCACGGCATCCCGCCCCGGTTCGAGGTATTCGACGACCACCGGCGGTCGCGGAATACCTCGAACCGGCGAGAAGGTTGAGCACTGACGATGAATGACGGACCCCTGATCGTCCAGAGCGACAAGACGCTGCTCCTCGAGGTCGACCACCCGCGCGCCGAGGCAGCGCGGCGCGCCATCGCCCCCTTCGCCGAGCTCGAGCGGGCACCCGAGCACGTGCACACCTACCGCATCACCCCGCTCGGCCTGTGGAACGCGCGCGCCGCCGGGCACGACGCCGAGCAGGTCGTCGACGCCCTCATGGGCTTCAGCCGGTACGCCGTGCCGCACGCCCTGCTCGTCGACGTCGCCGACACGATGGACCGCTACGGCCGCCTCACCCTCGAGAAGGAGGGCTTCGCCGACTCCCCCGAGGGGACGCGTCTCGTGCTGCGCACGACCGACCGCCCGGTGCTCGAGGAGGTGCTGCGGCACAAGAAGATCAAGCCGCTGACCGGCGAGCGTATCGACGACCTCGCGGTCACGGTCCACCCGAGCGAGCGCGGCACCCTCAAGCAGGAGCTGCTCAAGGTCGGCTGGCCGGCCGAAGACCTCGCCGGCTACGTCGACGGCGAGGCCCACCCCATCGACCTGCGCCAGGACGGCTGGTCGCTGCGGCCCTACCAGCAGCACGCCGTCGACGGCTTCTGGCACGGTGGCTCCGGCGTCGTCGTGCTCCCCTGCGGCGCCGGCAAGACGCTCGTCGGCGCCGGGGCGATGGCCGCGGCCAAGGCCACGACGCTCATCCTCGTGACGAACACCGTCAGCGCCCGGCAGTGGAAGGACGAGCTACTGCGGCGCACGAGCCTCACCGAGGACGAGATCGGCGAGTACTCCGGCGCCCGCAAGGAGATCCGCCCCGTTACCATCGCGACCTACCAGGTGCTGACGACCCGCCGGAAGGGCGCCTACACCCACCTCGACCTGCTCGATGCCCGCGACTGGGGCCTCGTCGTCTACGACGAGGTGCACCTGCTGCCCGCTCCGATCTTCCGGATGACTGCCGACCTGCAGGCGCGGCGTCGGCTGGGCCTGACCGCCACCCTGGTGCGCGAGGACGGGCGGGAGGCCGACGTCTTCAGCCTCATCGGCCCCAAGCGCTTCGACGCGCCGTGGAAGGACATCGAGGCGCAGGGCTACATCGCCCCGGCCGACTGCGTCGAGGTGCGCATCACGCTGCCCGAGGGCCAGCGGATGGCCTACGCGACGAGCGAGCCGGACGACCGCTACCGCCTCGCCTCGTGCACCGACGCCAAGCTGCCGGTCGTCGAGACGCTGGCGAAGAAGCACACCGGCGAGCCGACGCTCGTCATCGGCCAGTACCTCGACCAGCTGCACGAGGTGGCCGAGCGGCTCGGCGCCGACGTCATCACCGGCGAGACCACCGTCAAGGAGCGCCAGCGGCTCTACGACGCGTTCCGCACCGGGGAGATCAGCACGCTGGTCGTCAGCAAGGTCGCCAACTTCTCCATCGACCTGCCCGAGGCCAGCGTCGCCATCCAGATCAGCGGCACCTTCGGCTCGCGCCAGGAGGAGGCCCAGCGCCTCGGACGCGTGCTGAGGCCCAAGGGCGACGGCCGCACGGCGCACTTCTACACCGTCGTCTCGCGCGACACCGTCGACGCGGACTTCGCCGCCCACCGGCAGCGCTTCCTCGCCGAGCAGGGCTACGCCTACCGGATCGTCGACGCCGACGACCTCTGACGCGTCCCGCCCGTCTCCTCAGGGGCTCGCCCCCGTGGTGGCACGGGCGGGGCCCCGTCCGACGTGGTCGGACGGGGCCCCTGGGGGAAGCCGGCACTCGGTGTGCCGGAGTGGTCCGCGGACCGGTGCCCGCCCCGTGGACCGGGCCGCGGACCTGGTGGGTCGATCAGCGCCGGTCGCGGTGACCGGACCAGCTCGAGCCGTCACGCGAGCCGTCTCGGGAGCCGTCGCGCGAGCCGCTCCACGACCCGTACCGGGAGCCGTCACGGGACCCGTCGCGGTCGCCGTCGCGCCCGTCGCCGTCGCAGCGGGTGCGGTCGCGGTCGCCCCAGCCGTCGCGGGTCCAGAAGACGCGGTCGCGCCGCGCGTCGGCGAGGACGCGGACGACACCCTCCTTCGTCGTCTGGGACTGCACCGCGGTGCGGAGGTCGGCCAGCTGGGTGCGCGCCTTCTCGAGCCGGGCGGCGGCGCGGGCCTTCTGCTCGGCGGTGAGCCGGTCGCTCGCCTGGATCTTCTCGGCGAGGGCCACGACGCGCGCGGCCTGACGGTCGATCGCCGCCGTGACGCGGGTCTTCAGCTCGTCGAGCGTGAGGCTCGCGAAGCTGGTCCCGGTGTGCGCCGGGGCGAGGGCGTGGACGGCGGGTGGGCTCGCCGTGACCGGCGTCGCGCCCGCCGAGGCGGCGGTGGCGACACCCGACGTGGCGAGGAAGGCCGCCGCAGCGGCGGCGGCTCGGACCGTGGTGCTCTTCGACAACTCGACCAGCTCCTTTGCAAAACCCCCATGGTGTTGCTTCGGACCCCATCCAGTCTGCCCGAAATGTCCGAATCCGCCACCGGAGGCGCCGGACCCGCCCAGCGGTTTCACAGCAAAGGTGCAGGAAAGTTCCCAGCGAACTCCCAGCCGACGTGCTGACACTGTTCACGTGGACACCCAGACCGCCCCGGCCCCCGAGGCCAGACTGCTCATCGTCGAGGACGAGCCGAACATCCGTGAGCTGCTCGCGACCTCCCTGCGCTTCGCCGGCTTCGAGGTCGAGACCGCGGCCGACGGCACCAGCGCGCTCGCCATGGCCGAGGAGACCGAGCCCGACCTCGTCGTCCTCGACGTCATGCTCCCCGACGTCGACGGCTTCGAGGTGACCCGCCGCCTGCGCGACCGCGGCCGCCAGCAGCCGATCGTCTTCGTCACGGCCCGCGACGCCACCGGCGACAAGATCCAGGGGCTCACGGTCGGCGGCGACGACTACGTCACCAAGCCGTTCAGCCTCGAGGAGGTCATCGCCCGCATCCGGGCGGTGCTGCGCCGTACGCGTGGGGCCGTCGACGAGTCCGCGACGCTGCGCTTCCACGACCTCGAGCTCAACGAGGACTCCCACGAGGTGCGCCGCGGCGGACGCGTCATCGACCTGTCCCCCACCGAGTTCAAGCTGCTGCGCTACCTGCTGCTCAACCCGAACCGGGTGCTGTCCAAGCTGCAGATCCTCGACCACGTCTGGGACTACGACTTCCGCGGCGAGTCAGGCATCGTGGAGTCGTACATCTCCTACCTGCGGCGCAAGATCGACGCCGACGGGCCCTCGCTCATCCACACGAAGCGGGGCGTGGGCTACGTCCTGCGCGTGCCGCCCGAGACGACGAGCTGACCCGAGCCGATCCACCCGACGGAGCCTGCATGAACCCCGAGCCGGCCACCGGAGCGCCCGAACGCCCCGCGCGTCCGACCCGCGGGCGACGCCGCGCCTTCGGGCGCCTGCGCGCCCTGCCGCTGCGCTGGCGCCTCCTCGGCGTCGCGCTCGGCCTCATCCTCGTCGCCCTGGCGATCGTGACGCTCGTCGTCAGCGCCCTGCTGCGCCAGTACCTGATCGGGCAGTCCGACCAGGAGCTGTCGGTCTACGCCGACAGCATCCAGCGCTACCAGGCCCAGGACCTCGTCCAGGGCAAGCCGCTGCTGCCGAGCGGGTTCACGCTGCGGCTCATGCCGGTCGGCTCCACCGAGACGATCAACCTGAACGAGGCGGCCACCGAGCCCGACGACTCGCCCGCCCTGCCGCGCCTCGGCCCCGAGGACGACAAGGTCGAGAGCGGGCGGTCGTTCCAGGTGCCCTCCGAGGGGGGCGGCAGCAGCTGGCTGGCGATGGCGCGCCCGACCGCCGACGACAAGGCGGCGTTCATCGTCGCGCTGCCGTTGCGCGGCCTCGAGAGCACCGTCCAGCAGTTCATCTGGTACGCCGTGGCCATCGGCGTCATCGTGCTCATCGTCTGCGCCGCGCTCGGCTGGTACCTCGTCGGGCGCACCTTCCGACCCCTGACCCGCATCGAGGACACCGCCGCCCAGATCGCCGGCGGCGACCTCACCCGACGCGTCGCCTTGCCCGACACCGAGGACGAGGTGGCCTCGCTGTCGCGCTCGCTCAACGCGATGCTCGGCCGCATCGAGCAGAGCTTCGCCGTCCGGGAGGCCAACGAGGCCAAGATGCGGCGGTTCATCGCCGACGCCTCGCACGAGCTGCGCACCCCGCTCGCGGCGGTCGGTGGGTACGCCGAGCTCTACCGCCAGGGCGCGCTGCCCACCGCCGAGGCGGTGACCGGCGCCATGGGCCGCATCGAGAGCGAGAGCCAGCGCATGAGCGGGCTCGTCGAGGACCTGCTGACCCTGGCCCGTCTCGACGGCGAGCGCCCGCTCGAGATCCAGCCCGTCGACCTCGCGGTGCTCGCCGCCGACGCCGCCCAGGACGCCCGCACCATCGCCCCCGACCGGCACGTCGTCGCCACCGGCATCCACGGTCCGATCGGCCCCACCGAGCTCGAGGCCGACGAGCGCCAGCTGCGCCAGGTCGTCACCAACCTCGTGACGAACGCCCGGATCCACACGCCTCCCGGCACCCCCGTCGAGATCCTCGTCGGACGCGTCGACCCGGCCCACGTCGCCCTGCACGTGCGCGACCACGGGCCCGGCATCCCGGCCGAGGCGCGGGCCGCCGTCTTCGAGCGGTTCTACCGCGCCGACACCTCCCGCAGCCGCGGCAAGGGCGGCGGCAACGGCCTGGGCCTGGCCATCGTCGAGGCGATCGTCGAGGCCCACCGCGGGTCGGTCCGCGTCGACGAGACGCCCGGCGGCGGAGCCACATTCGTCGTCGAGCTACCCGTCCACGCGGCGCGCGACGATCGCACAGGCGATTCCTAGGAAGGCCACAACGGCGTCAAAAGCTCCCCCGGTGTCATGGAGTTCAGGCACACCAGACGAGGAGGAGCCATGACCCTGGCACCTGACAACACCCAGCGCATCCCGCAAGGCGGGGACTACTACAGCCAGTCCGCACCGCCGCCCCCGCCCGCGTTCGGACAGGGCCAGCAGACGCCCCCGCCGCCCCCGCCGCGCAAGGACCGCCGCGTCGGCCAGACGGCCGTCACCGCCCTCCTCGCCGCGGTCCTCGCGAGCGGTGGCACGTACGCGGTGACGCAGTACGCCGGGCAGGACACCGCGTCCCCGACGGCGTCCTCCTCGAGCACGACGCAGGGTTCCACCCAGGGCTCCTCGCCCACGGTGATCCAGGGCAACGCGTCGAGCCCCGACTGGACCGCCGTCGCCAAGGCCGCCGCCCCGAGCGTCGTCAGCATCGACGTGACGACGCAGCAGGGCGAGGCCGCCGGCTCCGGCGTCGTCTTCGACAAGGCCGGCCACATCCTGACGAACAACCACGTCGTCGGTGACGCGGCGGGCGGGCAGGGCCAGATCACCGTGACGCTCTCCGACGGACGCACTTACAGCGCGTCGATCGTCGGCACCGACCCCTCGACCGACCTCGCCGTCATCAAGCTCAGCTCGGTGCCGAGCGACATCGTCCCGATCACCCTCGGCGACTCCGAGGCCCTCAAGGTCGGCGACCCGGTCATGGCCGTGGGCAACCCGCTCGGCCTGTCCGGCACCGTCACCACCGGCATCGTCTCGGCGCTCAACCGCCCGGTCAGCACGAGCACGGCGGACCAGAACCAGAACCAGTCGCCGTTCGGCCAGCAGCAGGGCAGCAGCAGCACGAGCGAGGACGTCGTCACCAACGCGATCCAGACCTCGGCCGCCATCAACCCGGGCAACTCCGGCGGCGCCCTCGTCAACGCCAAGGGCGAGCTCGTCGGCATCAACAGCTCGATCGCGTCGCTGAGCCAGGGATCCTCCGGCCAGAGCGGCAACATCGGCATCGGCTTCGCCATCCCGGTCAAGGAGGCCAAGTCGATCGCCGACCAGCTCATCAAGAGCGGCAAGGCCGAGCACGCGTTCCTCGGCGTGACGCTGCGCGACACGACCGTCACGGACGGGTCGGCCAAGCGCGCCGGCGCCCAGGTGGCCTCGGTCCAGAGCGGGACGCCCGCGGCGAACGCGGGCCTGAAGACCGGTGACGTCGTCATCGCCGCCGACGGCCAGCGCATCGACTCGGCCACGGCCCTCGTCGCCCAGATCCGCGAGATGACGGCCGGCGACAAGACGACCCTCACGGTCATCCGTGGCGGCCAGCGGCAAGACGTGCAGGTGACCCTCGCCGTCAAGCCCGGCTCCTCGAGCTGACATCCACGCGGCGGCGGCCCGATGCTCCCCGGGCCGCCACATCCTCCGCCCGCGGCGGCGTCCCGAACCCTGACCGGGGCGCGCCGCGGACGGACCCTCGCTCCCGGGGTGGGAGTGACGGGGTGGCACCCGAATCGTCGACCTGGCGCGACGGGTGCCACCCCGGTTGCGTCCCCGGCCGACGATTCGGGGGCCGCCCTGCCCGCCGCGTACCCTTGCGCGGTGAGTGAGACCGAGAACGAGCTGGACCCCGCCGCCGTCGTGCGCCTCGACCCCGAGGACGTCGCCACCGCCGTGCGGGTCCTGGGCCTGGCCCCCTCGCTCGACCTCGACGACCCCGACTTCGAGACCCTCAAGCGCGCGGCCTCACTGATGTACAAGCGGCTCAAGAAGGACCGGCGCAACGCCAAGACGTGGGCCGAGCGCAAGGCCGACCGGCAGGTCATCGAGTCGACGGCCACCGGCTCGCCGATGCGGATCGACGACGAGACCAAGGGAATCCCCTTGGTCTCCAACGCCACCGGCGCGTACGCGGGTGAGCTGGTCAACCCGCGCGGGTGCTACATCTGCAAGCGCGACTACACCCTCGTCGACGCGTTCTACCACTGGCTCTGCCCCGAGTGCGCGGCCTTCAGCCACGGCAAGCGCGACCAGCGCACCGACCTCACCGGTAAGCGCGCCCTGCTCACGGGCGGGCGGGCCAAGATCGGCATGTACATCGCGCTGCGGCTGCTGCGCGACGGTGCGCACACGACGATCACGACGCGCTTCCCGAAGGACGCGATGCGTCGGTTCTCCTCGATGGAGGACTCGGCCGACTGGATCGACCGGCTCAAGATCGTCGGCATCGACCTGCGCGACCCGACGCAGGTCGTCGCCCTCGCGGACGAGGTGTCGGCGGCCGGACCGCTCGACATCCTCGTCAACAACGCGGCGCAGACGGTGCGCCGCTCCCCCGGCGCCTACGGCAACCTCGTCGAGAACGAGTCGGCGCCGCTGCCCGACGGCCTGCCGATGCCCGAGATGGTGACCTTCGACCGGATCAGCGAGGCGCACCCGGCCTCCATCGCCGGCGCGCTCCGGGGCCATGCCGTCGCCCACCACGACGGCGAGTCGGTCGAGCACGCGCTCGCGGCCCAGACCGCCGCGTCGATGACCGCCCTGGCCCTGACCGCCGGCCATGCGAGCCTCGAGGCGCACCGCGCCGGCACCGCCGTCGACGCCGGCGGGCTGCTGCCCGACCTGCAGCGCAACAACTCGTGGACGCAGAAGGTCGAGGAGGTCGACCCGCTCGAGCTGCTCGAGGTGCAGCTGTGCAACTCGACCGCGCCGTTCATCCTCGTGTCGCGGCTGCGCCCGGCGATGCGGGCCGCGGTCGCCGCCGGGGCCCGACGCGCGTACGTGGTCAACGTGTCGGCCATGGAGGGCCAGTTCTCCCGCCGGTACAAGGGCCCGGGCCACCCGCACACGAACATGGCCAAGGCCGCCCTCAACATGATGACGCGCACGAGCGCCGGCGAGATGTTCGAGACCGACCGCATCCTCATGACCGCGGTCGACACGGGCTGGATCACCGACGAGCGGCCGCACGACGAGAAGCTGCGCATCGCCGCCGAGGGCTGGCACGCCCCGCTCGACCTCGTCGACGGCGCGGCCCGCGTCTACGACCCGATCGTGCGCGGCGAGGCCGGCGAGGACCTCTACGGCTGCTTCGTCAAGGACTACGAGCCCAGCCCCTGGTGACGCCGTCGGCCGTGCTGTCGGCTCGACCGTGTACTCCGCCGCGGCTCGCGGCGTAGCGTCGCGAGCATGATCACCGCCGTGCACAACCTCGTCTACTCCGACGACGCCGCAGCGACGCGGGCCTTCTTCCGCGACGTCCTCCGGTGGCCGTTCGTCACCGACGCCGCCACGAGCGCCGACGCCGCCGGCGCCGACGCGTGGCTCATCTTCGGGACCGGCCCGAGCGAGCTCGGCGTCCACCCGACCCGCGGCCCCGAGGGCTCCGGCTGGAGCGCTCCACGGCACCACGCGATCTCCCTCATGTGCGACGACCTCGCCGCCACGATGGCCGAGCTCGCCTCTCGCGGAGCACAGTTCACGACCGAGCCGGCCGATCATCGCTACGGCCTCGTCGTCATGATGGCCGTCCCCGGCGCCGACGACATCCAGCTGTACGAGCCGCGCCACACCACCGCCTACGACCGCTGAACCGCCTCCGCGGCACCGGCCGGTCGGGGTCAGGCGAGGGGCTTGGCGTACCAGATCTCGGCGTACGGGTCGTCGACGGTGAAGCAGGGCACCTCGGCGTAGCCGTGCCGTGTGTAGAGGGCCCGGGCCTCGACCAGGTCCAGACGCGTGTCGAGCCGGATCGAGGTGGCACCCAGGTCGCGGGCGGCGTCCTCGGCCGCGCTGAGGAGGCGCGCGGCCAGGCCGGAGCCCCGCGCCTCGGGCCGCACGAACATCCGCTTCAGCTCGCACACCGTGGCGTCGGGCCCACCGGCGGAACCGGCATCGACCAGGCGCACGCCCACGCACCCGCCGAGCCGGCCGGACCCGTCGGTGCTCCGGGCCACGAGGAAGGCGCCGGTCGGCGCTGCAAGGTCGCCACAGGGCATGGCCTGCCAGGCGGCCTCGATCTCCTCCGGGGTCGAGGTCCGGCCCTCGTGCAGGAGGAACCACCGGTCGGCGACGTCGACGAGGTAGTCGCGGAGCAGCGCCAGCGAGTCGGGCGCGCCGACGACGGCCGGCCCGACGACCCAGCCGCCGCCCGGCACGCGTAGAAGGTCCCGGGCAGGGGCCGTCACGCCACCGCCCCGAAGGCCGCGCGGGACTCCAGGGCCTCGCGCAGCTCGGCGTCGGCGTCGACGAGCGAACGACGCACCGCCGGCGTGAGGTCGTGGCGGTCGAGGGCGTCGGCGCTGAGGCGCGCGGTGTCCTCGGTGAACACCTTCGGGAAGGCCACGAGCACGACGCGCGACAGGGCGTCCTCACCGACCCAGCCCGACATCGCCGGGACGTCGGAGAAGTAGCGCGGCACGTAGTCGGCGACGAGGGCGTCGTCGGGCGCCATCCAGAAGCCGCGGGCCAGGTGCACCATCTCGTAGTTGGAGCGCCCGTGCCGCCCGGTCAGCTGCTCCCAGGCCCAGGCCTTGTCGTCGGCCCCGGGCAGGGACGCCCGGCACATGAGCGCGTTGAGGCCGCCCTGGAGCGTGTCGTCCTTGGCCCGGAACGCCTCGACGCCGGGCACGTCGAGCAGCCCGCGCGAGGCGAGGTTGCGCACGACGATCCAGCGGAAGTCACCGTCGTCGGACAGGCCCTCGGGCAGCTGGCTGCCGTCGGCCCAGGCCCGCAGCAGCGACTCGTCCTCGCTCGTGCCGGCGAGCAGCCGGGCCGCGGCCAGCGACTCGGTGGACCCGGCCGGAGCCCGGCCGAGCAGGGCCGTGGCCGCCGAGGCGAGCCGCCCGACCGCGGCCGCCTGGGCCGGTCGCGGCACGAAGAACGGCACGATGCGGTGCTCGGCGTAGGCCGCCATGCGCGTCAGGATCGAGGAGTTGGTCTCGTGCGGCCACGCGGCGTCGAAGACGTCGAGGAACGCATCGGGACCGACCGACGCGCCGTGCACGCCGTCGATGAGCGCCGACCACACGACAGCTCGGGCCTGCGCGTCGGGCACCTGGGCCAGCTGCTCGGGCAGCGCCTCGACGGTGGCGTCGGGCAGGCGCACGCGAGCCCACGTGAGGTCGGACGCGTTGGGCACGAGCACGGCCGGCGCCGAACTGCCGGCGAGGGCGTCGAGCGCGGTGCGCTCGGTCGTGACCGTGGTGGCGGCGCGCCCCACCTCGCGCCCGTCGGTCCACCCGACGACGTCGAAGGCGTGCGGGCGGTCGGCCGGGTGGGCGGCGGGAGACTCGCGCACGACGGTCGCCGACTCGACGACGCCACCATGCTCGTCGAGCTCGACGGAGATGGTGTCGCGGTCGGCGGTGAGCAGCCACCCCTTCGACCACGCGGTGAGGTCCTTGCCGCTCGCCCGCTCGATGGCGCCGAGGAAGTCCGACAGGGTGCCGTTGCCGAACGAGGTGTCGGTCAGGTAGGTGCGCACGCCGGCGATGAAGGCGTCGTCGCCGACGTAGGCGATGAGCTGGCGCAGCGCGGCCGCACCCTTGGCGTAGGAGATGCCGTCGAAGTTCTGCAGGGCGCTCTGCGCGTCGAGGGCCTCGACACCGGCCACCGGGTGGGTCGAGGGCGAGCGCTCGGCACCGTAGCCCCACACCTTGCGCACGATCGAGGAGTCGACCCAGGCGTCGGTGTACTCGGTGGCGTCGACGAGGCACCGGTGGGACATGTACTCGGCGAACGACTCGTTGAGCCAGAGGTCGTCCCACCACTTCATCGTCACGAGGTCGCCGAACCACATGTGCGACATCTCGTGGCTCACGGTGTTGGCGCGGGTCAGCAGCTCGTCGCGCGTCGCGGCCCCGCGGTACAGGTACTGGTCGCGGAAGGTGACGCACCCCGGGTTCTCCATGGCACCGGCGTTGAACTCGGGCACGAAGACCTGGTGGTACTCCCCGAAGGGGTACCGGATGCCGAAGAGGCCGTGGAAGTAGTCGAAGGAGCGACGCGTGACGTCGAGGATCTCCGGTGCGTGGCGCTCGAGCGGCTCGCGGAGGGAGGCCCGGGCGTGCACCCCGAGCGGGATGCCGTCGTACTCGTCGCGCACCGACACGTACGGTCCGGCGCACACCGTCACGAAGTAGGTGGCCAGCGGCTTCGTCGTGGCCAGCACCCAGGTGCCGGGCTCGACCTGCTCGGCCGCGCCGTTGCCGATGACGACCCAGTCGCGCGGCGCGCGGACCGTGACGTCGTAGGGGGCCTTGAGGTCGGGCTGGTCGAAGCAGGCGTAGACGCTGGGGGCGGCGTCGAGGAACAGGTGGCCGTAGACGTAGTCGAGGCCGTCGGCGGGGTCGGTGGCGCGGTGCAGGCCCTGGCCGTCGTGGCTGTACTGCATCGTCGCCACGACGACGAGCTCGTTGTCCTCGCCGAGCCCAGCCAGCTCGAGCCGGCCGTCGACAACGGAGTCCGGGTCGAGCGCGGCACCGTTGAGGGTCGCGGACTCGACGGAGCGCGCCTTGACGTCGACCCACGAGCCCGCACCGGGCGTCGAGCACGTGAAACGCACCGTGGAGCGCGAGCCGAAGACGTCGGGCCCCTGGTCGAGGTCGAGGTCGACCGTGTACGAGGTGACGGTGAGCCGTGAGGATCGCTCGCGGGCTTCGGCGAGGGTGAGACTGCGCATGGGAGCGAGCCTGCCAGATGGCGCGCCCCGGCGTCGCCGGGATACCCCGTCAGTGCTGGACCGGGCCGCCGGCCATCTGCTCGAGGCGCGCGATGCGGCGGTCCATCGGCGGGTGGGTGGCGAGGAACCGGGTGACGTCCTGGGCCCGGAACGGGTTGGCGATCATCATGTGGCTCGCGTTGACGATGTCCTGCTGCGGGGGCAGCGGGGCCCGCGCGACGCCGGTCTCGAGCTTGCGCAGGGCAGAGGCGAGGGCCAGCGGGTCGCCGGTCAGGGCGGCGCCGTCCTCGTCGGCGTCGTACTCGCGGGTGCGGCTGATCGCCATCTGGATGAGGACCGCGGCCAGCGGGGCCAGCAGGCTCATGACGAGGAGGGCGAAGGGGTTGGGGCGGTCGTCGTCGCTGCCCCCGCCGCCGAACATGCTCGTGAACATGAGCATCTGGCCGATCGAGGTGATGACGCCGGCGACGGCCGCCGCGACCGAGCTGGTGAGGATGTCGCGGTTGTAGACGTGCATGAGCTCGTGGCCGAGGACGCCCCGCAGCTCGCGCTCGTCGAGCAGCTGGAGGATGCCCTCGGTGCAGCACACCGCGGCGTTCTTGGGGTTGCGGCCGGTGGCGAAGGCGTTGGGAGCCTGCGTCGGCGAGATGTAGAGCCGCGGCATCGGCTTGCCCGCCCGCGTGGAGAGCTCGCGGACGATGCGGTGCATCGCGGGCGCCTGGGCCTCGGACACCGGGTAGGCGTGCATGGCGCGGATGGCCAGCTTGTCGGAGTTCCAGTATCCGTAGAACGTCGTCGCGACGCCGATGAGCGCGAAGACCCAGATGTAGCGGCCGCCGCCGACGAGGGCGCCGATCCCGAGCAACAGGGCCCAGATGCCGCCGAAGAGGGCGGCGGTCTTGAGCCCGTTGAAGTGGTTGTGCATGTCGGGTCAACGCGTGGAGCGGGGGCGCGGTTCCCCCGGCTGGGCGTTGGCTGGGAGGGAGGGTGACCGACACCACAACGGGTGACCATTCAACTACTACATGTCGTACTACGTTGCGTAGTAGTTTCGCAGTGTCAGGAACCGACCCGGGGACGATCCCCGGTCCTCACACCAGGAGACGCAACCATGCGCAAGACGCTCGACAGGCTCATCTCGTGGACCGGCCTCATCGTGGCCGCCGTCCTGCTCGTCGCCGGAGGCTTGATGACCTACGCGAGCAGCTTCATCGGCGACCAGGTCCAGCAGCAGCTGACCCAGCAGGACATCACGATGCCCGCCGCGACCGCCATCGCCGAGATGGCCCCGGCCGACCAGGCCGCCCTCGCTCCGTGGGCCGACGGCACGACGAAGATGACGACCGGTGAGCAGGCCAAGGCCTTCGCCGACCACTACATCCTCGTCCACATGAACGCCGCCTCGGACAACCGCACCTACGAGCAGGTCTCGGGCGAGTTCATGACCATGTCGAAGGACCCGGGCGCCGACCAGGCGAAGCTCGCCGAGCTCGGCCAGCTGCGCCAGACGCTCTTCATGGGCAACACCCTGCGCGGCCTCCTGCTCAACGCCTACGCCTTCGGCACCATGGGCACCGTCGCGGGCATCGCCGCCGTCGTGGCCTACGTCGGCGCGGGCCTGATCCTCGTGCTCAGCATCCTCGGCCTGCGGCACGCCCGGCGCGCCACCGACGCCGTGACCACCGCCCCGGCCGTCCGGGACGAGGCCCTCGCCCTGAGCTGACACCGCACGGGCACCCGACCCGACCCCGCCGCCTCGAGGAGCGGCGGGGTCGCTCGCGCTCTGGCCCAGGACCACCACCCGCCGCTCCCCTCACCACCTGCTCCGCCCAGCGGAGCAGCTGCCGGGAGCGACGGTCCACCCGCGCACTCCCTCACGCACTGCTCCGGTCAGCGGAGCAGTGCGTGAGGGAGTGCGGACACGAGCGAGCAGGGCGGACCTTCGGCGCGACCGACGTCGAGCGGTGCTGTCGCCGCATGGTGGATCGCCGCCCAGTGGACGTCCAGACGTCCCCCATCTGCCTGTGGACGGGCGGGCCACTGATCGCGTGCTCGGGCTCGGGTTGGGGACAGCACGGGCGCCACTCGGCCAACGCGTGCCACCGTCGATCACGTCGACTCGAGGGAGAGGAGGACCGATGGAGGACAGCTTCGACGTCGCCGGCTACGTCCGGCGGGTTCGTCGCGTCGCAGACCTGAGCCAGCGCGAGCTCGCGGCCGCGCTGGGCGTGTCTCGGGCGGCCGTGGGACGGATCGAGAGTGGTGAGACGACTCCGGGTGTCATCCTGCTGGTGGAGATCCTCCGGCTGGCCGGCCTGCGCCTCAAGATCGTCGATGTCTCGGGCGGCGAGGTGGCTCCGGTCCCGCGCGACGTGATTCGCGACCATGCCGACCGGCACTTCCCGAGCCATCTCGATGCTGTCGGCCCGAGCGACATGCCCCCTCACCGCGGGGCCAACCCGCGCAAGGGCAAGCCCGATGCTCGCGGTTGGTACACGCTGCGCGGAAGGCGCATCGAGCTGCGAGACCGCCGGGGCACCCAGCTCGACCACCCGACCGTCGCCGGTCTGCGGCGGGAACGGCGCGAGCGGATGGCCGTGCTCCGGGCCAAGATCGTCGAACGCTGGGGAGTGCGGCCCGAACCCGAGTGCACCTGCTTCGACGCCTGCTTCGAGGAGCTGTGCCTAGCCGAATGCCCCTGCCAGTGCGAGCCAGACCGGCGTCGGCCGCCGCGCGACGTTGCGGCCCGACAGACCGGAGCAGCCTCAGCGAGCCCTGCGGGGCCGCGCGACCTCGAGGTGCGGGTCAGCCCAGAAGACGCAGCAGGACGTCCGGCTGCACGCTGACGACGACGAGCACCGCCGCGGCGAGCACCAGCCCGGCGACGGCGACGCGGCCACCGCGTCGTCGGGGGACGCCGGGCACCGCGCCCGGCGCGTCCGGGGACGACACGACCGGACGCAGCCAGCGCAGGTACACCGCCACCCCGAGCACCGCGTTGGCCGCCGCGATGGCGGCCAGCCACACCCAGCCCTCGGCGACGACGGGCCGCAGCGCGACCACCTTGCCGACGAGGCCGATGATGCCCGGCGGCAGGCCGGCGAGCGAGGTCAGGGCCAGCGCGAGGGCGCCGGCACGCCACGGGCTCCGGCGCCAGAGGCCCTCGTAGCCGGCGAGGGTGCGGCCGTCGGCCGGTCGCTCGCGGACGGTGACGGCCACGACGGCGAAGGCGACGAGCGTGGCGAGGACGTAGGTGAGCAGGTAGGTCGCGCTCGCCCCGACGCCGAGGGCCGAGATGCTGACGAGCGGCAGCACGACCCAGCCGGCCTGCGCGACGGTCGACCACGCGAGCAGCCGCACGACGTCGTCCTGACGCAGGGCCAGCACGTTGCCGACGGTCATGCTCAGCGCGGCGAGCAGCGCGATCGACAGCAGCGCCGGCGTGCCGAGCACCGACACGGCGCGCAGGACGACGAGGAGCGCCGCGAGGGCGGCGATCTTGGAGACCGTGGCGAGGAAGGTGGCGATCGGCAGCGGCGCCCCGGCGTACGCCGTCGGCGTCCACGCGTGGAAGGGCACGAGCGAGAGCTTGAACCCGACGCCGGCGAGGACGAGCACCGTCGCCAGCGACACGACCCCCGCCGACACCGAGGGGAAGACGACCGACGTCGGGGCGCCCGTGGCCGCCTCGAAGGCCCCGCTCGTGGAGAGGGCGGCATCGGGCGTCAGGAACGGGCTGCCCGTGGCCGCGTACCAGAGGGCGACGCCGAGCGTCAGCAGCGCGAAGGACACGAGCGACATGACGAGCAGCTGCGTGGCGCCGGCCAGGGCCGAGCGGCGCCCGGAGAGGGCCACGAGGACGACGACCGGGAGCGTCGCGAGCTCGAGCGCGACGAGCCACGTGCCGACGTCGCGGCTCGCGGCCACGACGACGGTCGCGGCGAGGGCGGCGAGCAGCAGCACGACCTGCACCGGCTCGGAGGTCGGGCCGTGCACGCGGCCGCGCGGCCGCGGCCAGGCCAGCGTCACGCACACGAGGGCGGCCACCCCGGCGACGAGCTGGAGGGCGCCGGTCAGCGCGTCGGCCTCCCAGAAGCACGACGCGGGCAGCCCCTCGACCGTCGGCAGGGCCGAGCCCGACGGCGTTGCGAGGCACAGCGTGGACCGGGTGTCGCCGGACGCGAGACCGGGCACGGTGGCCACGGCGGTGCCGATCGAGGCCAGCGCCGCGATCGCCCACGGCAGCCTCCGCAGCGTCGGCACGACGAGGTCGGCGACGAGGACGAGCAGCGCCCCGCCCAGCGGCACGAGCGCCGGCAGGAGCACGGCGAGGTCGAGGCTCATCCCCTTCACGGCGCCACCCCCGTGCCGGTGAGCAGCCCGGACGCGGCGACGTCCGACAGCGACAGGAGCAGGTGCGGCGCGACGCCGAGCACGACGATGACGACGACGAGCGCGAGCATGACGCCCCAGCGGGCGCCCCGGGCGTCGGCGACGGCCTCCGCGGCGGGGCCGACGGCGGCCTCGCTCCCCTCCCCCGCCCACACGATGCGCGCGACGCGGAGCGAGTAGCCGGCCGCCAGGGCCAAGCCGACCGCGCCGAGCACGACACAGACGCGCAGCAGCACGACGGGGCGCCCCTCGGTCGGCGACCACGTGGCGTAGAGGGCGAGGAACTCACCCCAGAAGCTGATGAGGCCGGGCAGCCCCAGGGCGCCCGCCAGTCCGACGACGAGGACGCCTCCGAGGCGGGGAGCCTTGTCGCGCAGCGCAGCCCGGGCCACCCGGAGGTCGGCCGAGCCCCAGCGCTCCTTGAGCTCGCCGACGACGAGGAAGAGCAGCGCCGACACGACGCCGTGCGCGATGTTGCCGAACAGCGCGGCCTGCAGGCCGGTCTCGCTGCCCGAGGCGAGCGCCAGCGCGACGAAGCCCATGTGCGCCACCGAGCTGTAGGCGATGAGGCGCTTGAGGTCGCGCTCGACGAGGCAGGCCAGGCCTCCCCAGAGGATGCCGACGACGCCGAGGATCGCGAGCAGCGGCGCGAGCGCGGCGACGCCGGCCGGCACCGTGGCGACGACGAGGCGCACGATCCCGTACGTGCCCATCTTGAGCAGCACGGCCGCGAGCAGCACCGAGCCCGCGGTGGGGGCGATGGTGTGGGCCGACGGCAGCCACGTGTGCAGCGGCCACAGCGGCACCTTGATGCCGAGGCCGAGCAGGAGCACCGCCGCGATGGCGACCTGGAGCGGCCGGGCCAGTCCCTCGCCGTGCCGGGCCGCGAGGACCGCGAGGTCGGACGTGCCCTGGTGGTGCACGAGGAACAGGATCCCGACGAGCATGAGCGTGGAGCCCAGGACCGTGAAGAGGACGAACCGACCCGCGGCGTCGGCGCGCGTCTCGTCGGGCACGTGGTCGTCGCCGAACCGGCGGATCAGCACCCACATCGGCACGAGGACGACCTCGAAGGCGATGAAGAAGAGGATGGCGTCGCGCGCCAGGAACGTGCCGAGGGCGCCGGTCTCGACGAGGAGGATGCAGCCGAGGAACGTCGACCCCGTGCCGCCCCGCGGGATCGGACCGGACAGCGCGTGGGCGACGACGCCGACGGTGAGCAGGGCCGTGAGCAGCACGAGCGCGGCCGAGATGCCGTCGACGCCGAAGTGCCAGCGCACCCCGAGCGAGCGGATCCACGGCGCGTCGACCTCGGCCCCGGTGGCCACGACGACGACGGCGAGCACGGCGGTGACGACGGACGCCAGAAGGGCGATCCCCCGCTCGGCCCGCGACTCGCCGGGGATGGCGACGAGGGCGATGGCCGCGAGCAGCGGCAGGAGGAGCATCACGGTCAGCGCCATGCGGCCACCCCCAGGACGGCCACGGCGACGGCGCCGACGAGCAGGGCCACGAGGGCGGCCGACGGGACGCCACGGTGGGCGCGGTCGCCGGCGCGCCCGAGGCCGCGGACGACCGACGCGGCGGCCCGGGGGTAGGCGTCGACGACGTCGCGGTCGAGGGTCACGACGAGGCGGGCGGTGGCGGTGACGGCCCGCCCCACCCCGACGTAGGCGGCGTCGATCCCGAAGCCGCGGACCGCCTTGTCGCGCAGGCCGGCCGGCACGCGGTCGGCGACGTCGACGCGTCCCTGCCCGCTGAGCGACCAGACCGCGAAGGCGGCCCCGGCGACGAGCAGCACCGACAGCAGGGCGCTGAGCAGGCCCACGTGGATCCCTCCGCGCAGACCGGTGAGGAAGAGCGTGCCGACGACGGTCAGGGCCGCGAGGACCGAGACGACGAGGGCCGCGGACAGGGTGATCGGGGCGTGCCCGTGGGCGTGGACGCGCTCCACCTCGGCGTCGTCGGCGCTGTCGGCCACCGTGACGACGGCGACGTCCTCCTCGGCGACGACGACCTCGTCGGCCACCGGGCTGTCGGCGAGCTCGTCGGCCACCGGGGTGTCGAGGAGCAGCCAGGCGCGCGTGCAGTAGGCGGCGGTCAGCACGACGGTGGCGAAGAGCGCCACCACGACGACGGTGGCCCCGACGCCCTCACCCTCGATCGCGGCGTCGATGACGGTGTCCTTGGTGAAGAAGCCGATGAGGGGCGGCACGCCGGCGAGCGAGGCCAGGCCGATGCCGGTGGCCCACCGGAGTGCACCGGTGGGGCGCAGCCGGCCTCGCAGCGCGACGAGCGCCGTGGCCCCCGCGAGCACCGAGAGCCAGCCGGCGGCGAGGAAGAGCAGCGCCTTGAAGAACGCGTGGCCGATGAGGTGGGAGATGCCCGGCCCGGGACCGACGTCGTGCGGCGCGGCGGCGAGGGCCGACAGCATGATGGCGACCTGGCTCAGCGTCGAGTACGCGAGCATCCGCTTGAGGTCGGTCTGCACGAGCGCGAGCAGGGCCGCGTAGACCATCGTCACCGCGGTGAGGACGGCGAGGAACGTGCGGGCGCCGTCGTGCGCGGCGTAGAGCGAGAAGAGGCGCGCGATGACGTACGTGCCGGCCGCGACCATCGTCGCCGCGTGGATGAGCGCCGACGCCGGGGTCGGGCCCTCCATGGCGTCGGGGAGCCAGTCGTGGAACGGGACGAGTCCCGACTTGCCGGCGACGCCGACGGCAACCCCGACGAGGCCGATGGTCAGCGCCGTGGAGTGCCCGTTGGCGGAGATGACCGCGAGAAGGTCGGTGCTGCGGGCGCGGACGGCGAGCGCGACGATCCCGACGACCATGCCGATGTCGGCGACGCGCGTGACGAGGAAGGCCTTGTAGGCCGCGCGGCGTGCGGCGGGCCGCTCGCTGTCGTGGCCGATGAGCAGCCACGAGCACCAGCCCATGATCTCCCAGCCCACGAGGACGAGCACGAGGTCGGAGGCCTGGACGAGCAGGAGCATCCCCGCGGCGAAGAGCGAGACCGTCGCCGCGAAGCGGCCGTAGCGCGGGTCGTCGCGCAGGTACCAGACGGTGAAGACCTGGATCCCGAGCACGACGACGGCGACGACGAACGACACGAGCCCGGAGGTGCGGTCGGACAGCAGGTGCAGCGGCACCGAGAGGTCGCCGAGCGGCAGGCCGCCGAAGGTGTCGATGTCGGCGGTCCGCATCGAGGCGGCCCACTGCACGATCGCGAGCACGGTGACGGCGCTCGAGGCGCCGACCGCGACCGCGGCCGACAGCCGACGCTGCCGGTGCACCAGCAGCCCGGCGAGCGCTGCGAGCGCCGGCAGGGCCACGACCAGCCGCACGACCCAGCTCATGCGCGCACCTCCGGACCGGCGGCCGCCGGCTCGGGGGTCGCGTCCGTCCCACCCGACGCGCCAGGCACCCCGGACGCGTCGGGCGCCCCGGGCGCGTCGGCGTCCCCGGCGTCCCCGGCGTCCCCGGGCTCTTCGGCGTTGTCGGCGTCGTCGAGGTCGTCGGGGTCGGGGCCGTCGTCGAGGACGGGCACGCGGGTCAGGTCGACGTGCCCGGCGGTGCGGAAGAGCACGAGGACGACCGCCAGCGCGACGACGACCTCGGCCGCGGCGATGGTGATGACGAAGAGCGTCAGCACGGCTCCGGCGGCGAGGGGTGAGCCCGAGCGCGAGCCGGCCGTGACGAGAAGGAGGTTCGCGGCGTTGAGGACGAGCTCGACGCCGATGAGCACGAGCACGGCGTTGCGCCGGGCGAGGATGCCGAAGACGCCCGCGCCGGCCAGGACGGCGACGAGGAGCACGGGCAGCTCGAGGTGGATCACGACGCCGCCCCCGGGCCGGCCGCGCGGGCACGGGCGGCGTCGGCGGGGTGGACGGCGTCGACGCGGCCCCGGTGCAGCACGACGCGCGAGACCGCGAAGGCGCCGATGAGCGCGACGAGCAGGAGCACCGACAACAGCTCGAAGGGCCACACCCACGTGCCGAAGACGGCCTGGGCGATCCGCGGCGTGGCCGACGGGGCGTCGTCGAGCGAGGCGGTGGCACCCGAGAAGAGCGGCAGGAGCAGGGCGCCGAGCAGCGCGGTGGTCGCGGCCCCGAGGACCGCCCCGACGACGCGCTGCCAGGCCGGGGTGTCGATCTCGGAGTGCGGGCCGATCGGGGCGCGGGTCAGCATCAGCGCGAAGAGCACGAGGACGACG
>NZ_MLJO01000025.1 GCF_001956915.1 Intrasporangium flavum
CGACGCGTCGGCGCCAGGCAGGCGGGTGAGCGAGCGGAGCCGGTCGACGGCTCCGGTGGAGGCGAACTGCGAGGCGCCCAGGCCCTCGACGAAGTAGCCGCGGCGCACCTTGCCGGCCTCCTCGGCGGCGGCGAGCACCCGGTACACGGCGGCGAACCCGCCCGGCACCTCCTCGCTGACGACCGACCCCCGGGTCAGCACGCCGTACCGGTCGAGGAGCAGCTCGGCGGCGGTGACGGCGCGCACGGTCGGGTCGGTCTCGGCGGCGGGCAGGAGGGTCCAGCGCCCGACCCCGGTCGGCGGACCCGAGCTCGCGGCACGACCGGCCTGCAGCGCCCGCCCAGCGGCGGCCGCCTCGGCGGCCTCGACCTGCGCGGGCGTCGAGGAGGCGAGCGCCCCACGCAGAGAGCCGAACCGGCCGAGCGAGCCACGCCGTGAGGTGTAGCGCGCCGACCGTGGCGCGGACGTCGTGCGCTTGTGGGCGGTGCGGCCTCCGGACAGCAGCGCGCGCAGCGGGGCGACGGTGTCGTTGGTGACGTGGCCGGACCACACGAGCGACCACAGGGCCTCGATGACGTCGGTGTCGTCGAGGTCGAGCCGCTGGGCGAGCGGGCGGAAGAAGTACGCGCCGCCGCCGTCGAGGGCCTCGAGCACCGCGCGCTCGGCGTCGGTGAGCGCGCCGTCGGGTCCGGTGGGGTCGTCGGGCGGGGTGAGCGTCAGGTGCGCGGTGTCGGCGAGGTGCAGGCTGACCCAGCCGTCGTCGCCGGGCAGCGAGCCGTGCCCGCGCCACACGACCTCGCCCGAGCTCATGACCTCGTCGAGCAGGGCCGGGCGGTAGTCGGCGACGCGGCCGGGCAGGACGAGCGACTCGAGCGCGCTGGCCGGCACGACGGCGCCGGTCAGCTGCTCGACGGCGCGCAGCAGGCCCTCGCGGCCGCGCTGGCCGCCGCCGACGCCCTGCCACTGCGGCACGAAGCGCGCGAGGTCGGCCTGGTCGACCGGCTCGACCTCGTGGCGCAGCGCCGCGAGCGAGCGACGCCGCAGCAGGCGCAGCACCTCGGCGTCGCAGAACTCGGGGCCGTGGCCGCCGCCGTTCTCGGTGGGCAGCAGCTCGCCCTCCACGACGCGGCCACCCGAGACGAGCCGGCGCAGCGCGTCGTGGACGACGGCCGGGCCCAGGCCCCACCAGGCCGCGACGGTCTGTACCGCAAACGGGCCGTGGGTGCGGGCGAACCGGGCCACGAGGTCGGCGAGCGGGTCGGGGACCGGCTCGAGGAAGGCCTGCGGGACGCCGACTGGCAGCGCCGTGCCGAGCGCGTCGCGCAGCCGGGCGGCGTCCTCGATGGCGGCCCAGCGATCGTCGCCGGCGACGCGGACGGCGATGACGCGTCGGGCGGCCTCGAGCTCGGCGAGCGCCGCCTCGACAGCCGTGGGGTCGAAGCCCTCGGCCGCGCGGGCCACGACGTCGCGCGTCGAGAGCGGCCCGAGCACGCGCAGCAGGTCAGCGACGTCCTCGCCGTCGCGCGCGGCCCGCTCGGGGGTCAGGCGTTGCAGCTCGGCCTCGGTGCGGGCCACCGCCTCGGGGTCGAGCAGGTCGCGCAGCGCGAGCGCCTCGCCCTGGCCGAGCAGCTCGGACAGCAGGGACGGGTCGAGCGCGAGGGCGGCGGCGCGGCGCTCGGCGAGCGGGGAGTCGCCCTCGTAGAGGTACTGCGCGACGTAGCCGAAGACGAGCGACTTGGCGAAGGGGCTCGGCTGGCGCGACTCGACATCGACGACGGTGACGGCGCGCGAGCGGATGTCGCCCATGAGCCCGACGAGGCCGGGCACGTCGAAGACGTCCTGGACGCACTCGCGCACGGCCTCGAGGACGATCGGGAAGCTCGGGTACTGGCTCGCGACCTCGAGCAGCTGGGCCGCCCGCTGGCGCTGCTGCCAGAGCGGCTGGCGCCGGTCGGGCCGGCGCCGCGGCAGCAGCAGGGCCCGGGCCGCGCACTCGCGGAAGCGCGACGCGAAGAGGGCCGAGCCGCCGATCTCCTGGGTGACGAGCTCGCTCACCTCCTCGGGCTCGAGGGTGATGATCTCGACGAGCTGCTGGCCCACTGCCGCGCCATCCTCGAACTCGAGGTCGGGCAGGCGGAAGACGATGCCGTCGTCGCCGTGCATCGCCTGGACGTCGATGCCGAACCTCTCGCGCATCCGGGCGGCGACGCAGAGGGCCCACGGCGCGTGCACCTGGCCGCCGAACGGCGAGAGGACTGCCACGCGCCAGTCGCCGATCTCGTCGCGGAACCGCTCGACGACGATGGTCCGGTCGTCGGGGACGTGGCGCGTCGCCTCCTTCTGCTCGCCGAGGTAGCCGAGGAGGTTGTCGGCGGCCCACTCGTCGAGACCGGCCTCCAGCACTCGGGCGCGGGCGCGCTCGGGCGTGAGGCCGACGATCTCGCGGATGAAGGAGCCGACGGCGCGGCCGAGCTCGAAGGGCCGGCCCTGCTGCTCGCCCTTCCAGAACGGCAGCCGCCCGGCCTGTCCCGGCGCCGGCGTGACGAGCACGCGGTCGTGGGTGATGTCCTCGATGCGCCACGTGGACGTGCCGAGGGTGAAGACGTCGCCGACGCGCGACTCGTAGACCATCTCCTCGTCGAGCTCGCCGACGCGGCGGCCGGGCCCCTCGCCCGAGGCGAGGAAGACCGCGTAGAGGCCGCGGTCGGGGATGGTGCCGCCGCTCGTGACGGCGAGGCGTTGCGCGCCGCGGCGGCCGGTCAGGGTGTCGGTGACGCGGTCCCAGACGATGCGCGGGCGCAGCTCGGCGAACTCGTCGCTCGGGTACTTGCCCGAGAGCATGTCGAGGGTGGCCTCGAGCACGGTGCGGGGCAGGCCGGCGAAGCTCGCGGTGCCGCGGACGAGGGTCTCGAGGTCGCCGACGGTCCAGTCGTCCATGGCGCACATCGCGACGACGTGCTGGGCGAGGACGTCGACGGGGTTGGCCGGCACCCGCAGCGACTCGATGTCGCCCGAGCGCATCCGCTCGACGACGACGGCGGTCTGCACGAGGTCACCGCGGAACTTCGGGAAGAGCACGCCCTGGCTGACGGCCCCGACCTGGTGGCCGGCTCGGCCGACGCGCTGCAGGCCGCTCGCGACCGACGGCGGGCTCTCGACCTGCACGACGAGGTCGACGGCGCCCATGTCGATGCCGAGCTCGAGGCTGCTCGTGGCGACGACGGCGGGCAGCCGGCCGGCCTTGAGGTCCTCCTCGATGGCGGCGCGGTGCTCCTTGCTCACCGAGCCGTGATGGGCCCGGGCCAGCACCGCGGGCGCCCCGCGCGAGGCGCCGGACTGCGCCATGACCTGCGCGGGCGGGTGCGACGCGGCGGCCGCGGCCTCGGCCGGGGACGGCAGCGCCTCCTGCTCGGCGAGGCGCTCCTCCCAGATCTCGTTGAGCCGCGAGGTGAGCCGCTCGGCGAGGCGCCGGGAGTTGGCGAAGACGAGCGTCGAGCGGTGGTCGGCGATGAGGTCGACGATGCGCTCCTCGACGTGCGGCCAGATGCTCGCCTGCGGCGCGTTGCCCGCGGCCGGGCCGGAGAGGTCGGGCACGCCGGGCGTGATCTCGGCTGGAGCGCCGGACAGCTCGGCCATGTCGGGGACCGGCACGACCACGTCGAGGTCCCACTGCTTGGTCGAGGCGGGCTGCACGATGTCGACCGGACGCCCGCCCGCGAGGTAGCGCGCGACCTCCTCGACGGGCCGCACGGTGGCCGACAGGCCGACGCGTTGAGCCGGCCTGGGCAGGATGGCGTCGAGGCGCTCGAGGCTGAGGGCGAGGTGGGCACCACGCTTGGTGCCCGCGACGGCGTGGACCTCGTCGATGATGACGGTCTCGACGCCCTTGAGCGCCTCGCGCACCGACGAGGTGAGCATGAGGAAGAGCGACTCGGGCGTCGTGATGAGCACGTCGGTGGGCGTGCGGGCGAAGGCGCGACGCTCGTTGGCCGGGGTGTCGCCCGACCGGACGCTGACGCCGATGTCGGGCACGGGCAGCCCGAGCCGCGTGGCCGCGTGGCCGATGCCGACGAGCGGGGCCCGGAGGTTGCGCTCGACGTCGACGGCGAGCGCCTTCATCGGCGAGACGTAGAGGACGCGGCAGCGCTCGAGGCGCTCCTCGGGCACCGGTTCGCTCGCCATCCGGTCGATGGCCCAGAGGAACGCCGACAGCGTCTTGCCCGAGCCGGTGGGCGCCACGACGACGCAGTGGTGCCCGGAGCTGATGGCGTCCCAGGCGCCGGCCTGGGCGGTGGTGGGCGCGCTGAAGCTGCTCCGGAACCACTCCGCGGTGGCCCGGGAGAACCGGTCGAGCACGTCAGTCATCACCGGCCACCCTTCCACCCGGCACCGACACGGCCCTCACCGACGCCACCCTCACCGACACGACCCTCACCGACACGACCCTCACCGACGCACCTCGCGGTGGGTGCCGTCGACGCGGCGGGTCCAGCCACGGGCGTCGAGGTGCTCGAGCAGAGGGATGACGGTGCGGCGGGTCGAGCCCAGCGCCACCCGGGCCTCGCTCGTCGTGAACGGCTGCGGCAGCCCGGCGAGCACGCGCATCGCGCGGGCCGGGGCGACCGGCAGCAGGTAGACGTCGTCGGGCACGCCGGGCAGGCGCACGAGCCGCCCGGCCCGGACCGCCGCGGCCAGCTCGCGCGGACCGATCGCCGACGCGTCGAGCTCCTTCTGCTCCGGCGCCGCGAAGGGCTCCTCGGCCATCCGCGCCTCGATCCGGCGCAGCCCCTCCTCGGCGCGGGCGCCGAGCTCGGCGGCACGCCCGGGCAGGCCGACGCGTCCGTCGTGAACGTCGAGCCCGGCCGACGCCGCGAGGTCGGGCACGAGCACGCGGTCGGGGGCGCCCGACGCGGCCCGCACGGCCTCGAGGGTCAGCGTCGGGTCGAGCGGGTCGGCGTCGGCGCGTGCGGCGACCGCGGCGTGCACCCGCCGGCCCCACTCCTGCCACGCGGCGTCCGCGACGAGCCACCGACCACGGCGCGTCACGCCGTCGGCCGGTCGGTCGCCTTCCGGCACAGGGGCGCCGAGCGCCACGGCGTCCGCGACGGTCATGGCCCCGCGTCGCGCCACCTCCGCCGCGAGGTCGGGCGCGCCGCCCATCGTCGCGACCGTCTCGGCGCGCCGGGCGGCCGCGCCGCGCCGGCTCAGGGCCGGCGGGTCGGCGTCCACGACGAGGGCGCCGGCGACCTGCCGGGACCCGGGGTCGCGCAGCACGAGCCGGTCCCCGGCCGCGAGGGCGAGGCGGGCCGGTAGGGCGAGCCGCAGGGCTCTGGCGCCGAGCGGTCGCGTGCGCACCTCGACCGCCAGCGACCCGACGTGGAGCATGAGATGCGCTGGGACGCGGTCGAACCCGTCGGTCTCGACACGCACGTCGAGCGACGCCGTGGTGCGCCACGCGTCGGGTGTCACCAGCGCGTCGCCCCGGCCGACCTCGTCGGCCGTGACGCCACGGAGGTTGACGGCGACCCGGCTCACCGGTCCGACGACGTCGGCCGGTCGCTCCTGGCTCTGCAGGCCGCGTACCGTGACGTGGGCCTGGGTGCCGTCGGCGCGCTGCACGAGCAGCTCGTCGCCGACGCGGACGGTGCCGGCGCCCAGCGTGCCGGTGACGACGGTGCCCGCGCCCCTGACGCTGAAGGACCGGTCGACCCAGAGGCGCACGCGCGTCCCGGTGTCCGGCACCGGGAGCGCGGCGACGAGTCGGTCGAGCGCCGCCCTGACGTCGTCGAGGCCTGCACCGGTGCGGGCCGAGACGGCGACGGCCTCCGCACCGGCGAGCGACGTCCGCGCCACCCGGTCCAGGGCGTCGGCGCGGGCTGCCGCGGGGTCGGCGAGGTCGGCCCGGGTGACGACGACGAGGCCGTGCCGCAGCCCGAGAGCGTCGACGGCGGCGAGGTGCTCGGCCGACTGGCGTCGCCATCCCTCGTCCGCCGCGACGACGAGGACCACCGCGGGTGCAGGGCCGAGGCCGGCGAGCATGTTGCCGACGAAGTGCTCGTGCCCCGGCACGTCGACGAAGGCGACCGATGCCCCCGAGGGCAGCGTCGTCCACGCGTAGCCGAGGTCGATGGTGAGGCCGCGTCGCCGCTCCTCCTCCCACCGGTCCGGCTCGATGCCGGTGAGGGCGCGCACGAGGGTCGACTTGCCGTGGTCGACATGACCAGCGGTGGCGACGACGTGCACGCCCTCACCGTACCCAGCGGGGACGGGCGCCGTTCGAGGTCAGTCGCGCAGGCTTTGCCGCGGACGTGCCTCTTCGGGGGCCACGGCGCGGGGGCTCGGCGGGCGCGTCAGCAGCGGCAGCGCCATGCCGACGAGCGCGATGATCCCGACGACGGTGAATCCGAGCGTGTACGCCTTGTCGCTGCCGATGAGGCCGGAGATGAGCAGCGGACCGACGATGCCGCCGATGCTCCAGCCGATGAGCATGAGCCCGTAGATGGCGCCGGCGTTGCGGACCCCGAAGAACCGTCCGGCCGTCGAGGGCATCGTGCCGAAGGCGCCGCCGTAGCACGTGTAGACGAGGGCGGCCAGCACGGCGAACAGGACCGTCGACGACGCGTGCGGGATGAGGAGCAGGCAGACGCCCTGGATCCCGAGGATGCCCATGAACGCCGGCATCTTGCCGATCCGGTCCGACAGCCAGCCCCAGAGGATGCGGCCGCCGCCGTTGAAGAGACCGAGGACCCCGACGAGCGTCGCGGCGCCCGCCGCGGACAGGCCGGCGACGTCGCTGGCACTGCCGGCCGCGACGGAGATGAGGGAGATGCCGGCCGTGACGCTCAGCGTCAGGATCGCGGTGAGCAGGTACCACTGGGGCGTGCGGAGCGCCTCGTCGGCCTCGAAGTCCCTGCGGTCGGTCGTGGGCTGCTCGCCACTCGCGGACGTGGCCGCCGGCGCGCCCCCGGGCACGGTGAACCCGGCCGGCGGGTTGCGGAAGAGGCTGGCACCGATGAGGATCGCGACGAGGTAGCCGATGCCGAGCGGCAGGAACGCCTTGGTCGGGACCGTCGGGTCGAGGTTGATGAGTCGCTGGCCGAGCGGCGCGGTGATGACCGCACCGAAGCCGAAGCCGGCGACGGCGATGCCGGTGATGAGTCCCGGCTTGTCGGGGAACCACTTCTGCAGCATGGCGATCGGCACGATGTACGCCATGCCGAGGCCGAAGCCGCCGAGGACGCCGTAGCCGAGGATGAGCAGCCAGAACTGGTCCTTGCCGGCGAACGAGGCGAGGATGACGCCGATCGAGTAGACGACACCACCGGTGAGCGCGACCATGCGCGGACCGCGCCGGTCCTGGATCCGGCCGCCGATGAAGCTGCCGAGGAAGATCATGCCGATGGCAACCTCGAAGGGCACCGCGGCCTGCGACTTCGACCATCCGAACGCGTCGGGGCTCTGCAGCGCCTTGGCGAAGACGCTCCAGGCGTAGACCGCCCCGATGGCCAGCTGGACGAGGACACCGGCGACGAGGATGAGCCAGCGGTTCGGCCCCTCGCTCGCGCCGGCTGCGCCGGCGGACGGCCCGGCGGGTGGATCGACAGCGGTCCTGCTCATGGCAATCTCCTTTGTCGTCGGGCGACGCCCCTGTGGGCCGCCCCGGTGGCGCTATCGCGCCGTCGTGATGGAGTCGTTCACGACGCCCTTCGCGCGTCGCGCCTCGAGGCGCTCGCGCTGGTGCTCGACCGTGTACTTCGGGTCGATCGCCGATGTCATACCCGCCTCGAACACCCCGAAGCGCGTGCACGCCGAGCCGGCCATGAGCGCGAGGCCGCTGAGCGCCGCCCCGACGCGCCAGCGGCCGACGGTCACGGCACCGACGGCCCCGGCGATGGTGAGCACCTTGCTGGCCCGGAGCAGCCGGGCGGCCTTGCCCGTGCGCAGCGGCTCGGACAGCGTCGGGCCGAGCTTGTCCTGCATCCGCTCGAAGGCGAGGGTCTCGACGACCGCGCTGACGGCGGCGAGGCGCCGGGCCGGGCCGTTCTGCCGCGCGGGGACGGTGACGAGGGCCAGCCCCGACGCGGCGAGGTTGGCCGAGCTGACGAAGACGAAGGGCAGCTCGCGGTAGGACTCGTGCCACGTCGGCGTCGCGGTGTCGGCGAGGAGCACCGCCGTGTAGGCGGCGAGCGGCGGGGCGAAGAGCGCCGAGCCGACCGTGGCCGGGCCGTCGGCGACCTCGAGCAGGCGCGACACGCGAGCCAGCGCGGTGCCGGGTCCGCCTGCGCCGGAACGGGACTCGATGAGCGCACGACCGAGCTCGGAGGCCAGGGCCAGGCCCGAGAACCCGCTGAACGCGGTGAGGATCCACGACCCGACCGACATCGGCGAGGTCAGCTTGACGGTGCGCATCATGTTGAGGGCACGGCTCGGCTTGCCGAGGTCCTTGGCGAGCGCCGCCCCACCGAGCGCGGCCGCCCCGACGGCGCCGACGCGTCCGGCCCGGCGCAGCGCCGGGTAGCCGAGCGCCGCGCCTCCCGCCGCCAGCAGCGCCGACCCGGCGGCCACGCCGCCGAGGAACAGGTACGCCGCGATCTCCTTCTCCCACGGGGCGGGCTTGACGATGTGGCGGCCGTAGTAGCTGTCGAAGCGGACGTCGGGCACCATGAGCGACTCGTCGCGGCGCCGGCGTCCACCGTTCTGGCCGGCCTTCTGGCCGCCGTCGCGCCGACGCTCCTTCTCGGGCGGGCGGTCGGCGTCGAAGGGGTTGGTCGTCATCGCTTCCTCCCGACGAACGCGGCAGCGGCCATGCCGAGCATGGCGATCCCGGCGAGGCCGGCCTTGCGGAACATGTCGGGCAGGTCGGCCGTCGTGACGCGCGGGTCGGGCGGCAGGCCGTACACCTCGGGCTCGTCGAGCAGCAGGAACACCGACCCCGTGCCGCCGACGCCGTCGTTGGGGTCGGTGCCGTAGAGCCGGGCCTCGGTGTAGCCGAGCCCGTGCAGCTCGGCGACGCGGGCCTGCGCGGTGGCGCGCATCTCGTCGAGGTCGCCGAACTTGATCGACGTCGTGGGGCACGCCTTGGCGCACGCGGGAGTCTGGCCGGCGCCGAGCCGGTCGTAGCAGAGGGTGCACTTCTGGGCGATGCCGACGTTCTTGACCTCGCCGTTGTGCGCCGGGTCGGCCCCGCCGCCGTTGATGGTGATGCCGTGCGACTGGCGTCCGCCCTCGTGGCCCTCGTCGCCGCGCCGGCGCTCGATGACGCCGAACGGGCACGCGGCCACGCAGTACCCGCACCCGTTGCACACGTCGTCCTGCACGACGACGGTGCCGAACTCGGTGCGGAAGAGCGACCCGGTCGGGCAGACGTCGAGGCACGCGGCGTGGGTGCAGTGCTTGCAGACGTCCGACGCCATGAGCCAGCGCACGTCGGGCAGCTCGGGCTCGGCGACGGCCGTGGTGACCGGGGCGGCGGCCGGCTCCTCGACGGTCGACCGGTCGCGCACCGTCGGCATCCCGAGCTGGACGAGCCGGCGGCCCGACTCGCGGGCCTGCTCGATGCGCACGGTGCCCTGCTCGACGAACGCGACGTGGCGCCACGTGCTCGCACCGAGCGCCCCGGTGTTGTCGTAGGACTGGTTGAGCAGGTCGAGGCCGTCCTCGGGGATGCCGTTCCACTCCTTGCACGCGACCTCGCAGGCCTTGCAGCCGATGCAGATCGAGGTGTCGGTGAAGAACCCCTTGCGCGGCTCGCGCCGGTCCCACGCGGCGTCGGCCGCAGGGTCGGTGGGTCCGGACAGCTGGTTGCGCCAGAAGGCCACGCCTCAGCCCTCCTTCTTCGTCTCGGGCGATGTGTCGGGGATCGACTCGGGGTGCCCGGTGCGCAGCTCGTTGCTCGTCATGACCGTCGAGCCCGCCCGCGACTGGTACTCGGCGACGAACCGCAGCAGCGCCTCACCGGTGGGACGGCGGCCGGGCACGATGTCGCACGAGCCGGCCTTGCTCTCCTGGATCTGCACGTTCGGGTCGAGGGCGACGCCGAGCAGGTCGTTCGCGGCATCGCCGCTGACGACGGCCGCGCTGCCGACGCCCCAGTGGTAGGGCAGACCGACCTGGTGCACGGTGCGACCCCGGATGACGAGCGGCGTCATCCGCTCGGTGACGAGCACCCGCGCCTCGACGGCGGCGCGGGCCGACACGATGGTGGCCCAGCCGCCCGGTTCGAGCCCGCGCTCCTCCGCGAGCTCGGGAGAGACCTCGCAGAAGAACTCCGGCTGCAGCTCGGACAGGTAGGGCAGGAAGCGGCTCATGCCACCGGCCGTGTGGTGCTCGGTGAGCCGGTAGGTCGTGAAGACGAACGGGTAGACGTCGGCGCCCGGGTCGTTGCCCGAGGGGCTCCACAGGTTGTCCTTGCGCGGGAACACCTTGCGGGCCGGGTTGGACTGCTGCCGGTAGAGCGGGTTCTGGACCGGCGACTCCTGCGGCTCGTAGTGCGTCGGCAGCGGCCCGTCGAGCATGCCCTTGGGGGTGAAGAGCCAGCCCTTGCCGTCGGCCTGCATGATGAACGGGTCGTCGCCGGCGAGGCCGTCGGGGCCGCCGGTGCCGGGCTCGGGGCGGTACGAGGGCGCCTTGGCCACGGGGAAGTCCGGCACGTCGTGGCCGGTCCACTTCCCGGCGTCGGCGTCCCACCACACGTACTTCTTGCGCTCGCTCCACGGGTTGCCCTCGGGGTCGGCCGAGGCGCGGTTGTAGAGGATGCGGCGGTTGGCCGGCCACGCCCAGCCCCAGTCGAGGGCGGTGAGGTCCTGCTCCTGGCCGGGCCGACGGTTGGCGGCCTTGTTCGTGCCGCCGGCGTAGACGCCGGTGTAGATCCAGCAGCCGCCGTCGGTGGAGCCGTCGGCCTTCATCTCGGTGAACGCCGAGAGCGGCTCTCCCGCCTTGTCACCGGTCAGGTGGCGGCCGTTGACCTCGGCGAGCACGGCCTCGGCGTCGATCTCGCCGTCGGCATCGAGCGGGTAGTCCCACGTGAGGTCGAGCAGCGGTCGGTCGCGGGGGTCGGTGGAGTCGGCGAGGATCTCACGGACCCGCTTGCCCAGCTCGAAGAAGAACTCGAGCTCGCTCTGGGCGTCGCCGGGAGGCGGGACCGCCTTGTGGTGCCACTGGAGCATCCGCTGGGTCTGGGTGAACGAGCCGGCCTTCTCGGTGTGGGCCGCCGCCGGCAGGAAGAACACCTCGGTCCGGATGTCCTCCGGGCGCATCTCGCCCGTGGCGATCTCGGGGCCGTCCTTCCAGAACGTGGCCGACTCGATCATCGCGAAGTCGCGCACGACGAGCCACTTGAGGTGGCTCATCGCCTGGCGCTGCATCCGCCCGTGCGCCGAGCCGACGGCCGGGTTCTGGCCGAGGAGGAAGTAGCCCTCGACCTGGTCCTCGAGCATCGCCATCGTCGTCTGGTAGGTGCCGTGGGCGCCGGAGAGGCGCGGCAGGTAGTCGAAGCACCAGTCGTTCTCGGCGGTCGCGGCCTTGCCCCACCAGGCCTTGAGCAGGCTGACGGCGTACGTGTCGGCGTTGGCCCAGAAGCCCTTCTGCTCCTTGCTGCCGATGGCGCCCACGTACTCGTCCCACGTGTCGTGCAGGCCCGCGACCGGCATCGCGAGGTAGCCGGGGAGGATGTTGTAGAGCGTCGGGATGTCGGTCGAGCCCTGGATGCTGGCGTGGCCGCGCAGCGCCATGATGCCGCCGCCCGGACGGCCCATGTTGCCGAGGAGCAGCTGGATGATCGCCGCGGTGCGGATGAACTGGGCGCCGAGCGTGTGCTGGGTCCAGCCGACGGCGTAGACGAACGCCGTGGTGCGGTCGCGGCCGCTGTTCTCGGTGACGGCCCTGGCCAGGTAGGCGAAGTCGTCGACGCTGACGCCGCACGTGTCGGCGACCATCTCCGGGGTGTAGCGGGCGTAGTGCTTCTTGAGGATCTGGAAGACGCACCGCGGGTCCTGCAGCGACTCGTCGCGCAGCACGCGCGCGTGCTCGAGCGCCGGGCCGCCGGAGCCGTGCTCGTCGCCGGCCGCGCGCTCGGACGTGCTGTGCCCGTGCTCGTGGCCGCCGTCGCCACCGCCCTCGTGGCCGGCCGCGGGGCCGCCGATGGTGCCGGGCGACCCGTCCTCCTCGTCCTCCTCGGTGGCGTAGGCCCACGTGTCGGGGGCGTAGTTCCCCTTCTCGTCGTCGTAGCCCGAGAAGAGGCCGTCGAGGTCCTCGGTGTCCTGGAACTTCTCGCTGACGAGTGTCGCGGCGTTCGTGTACGCGACGACGTACTCCTCGAAGTACAGCTCGTTGCCCAGGATGTGGTTGATGAGGGCGCCGAGCAGCACGACGTCGCTGCCCGCGCGGATCGGGATGTGCTTGTCCGAGGTCGCCGACGTGCGGGTGAACCGCGGGTCGACGTGGATGACCTTGGCTCCCTTGAGGCGCGCCTCGGTCACCCACTGGTAGGCGACCGGGTGGCACTCGGCCATGTTCGAGCCCTGGATCACGATGCAGTCCGAGTTGGACAGGTCCTGCACGTACTGCGTGGCGCCGCCGCGTCCGAACGAGGACCCCAGACTGGGGACCGTGGAGGAGTGTCAAATACGGGCTTGGTTCTCGATCTGGATCGCGCCCGCCGCCGTGAAGAGCTTCTTGATGAGGTAGTTCTCCTCGTTGTCGAGCGTCGCGCCGCCGAGCGAGGCGATGCCCATGGTCCGCCGCAGCGGACGGCCCTTCTCGTCGTGGTCCTGCCAGCCGGCGCGGCGGCTCTCGACGAAGCGCTGCGCGATCATCTCGACGGCGGTCTCGCGGGCCATCGTTTCCCAGTCGGCGCCGCCGGGGCGCCGGTAGAGCACGTGACGCTGACGCGTCGGGTTGTTGACGAGCTGCTCGCTCGCGGACCCCTTGGGGCACAGGCGCCCCCGCGACACGGGCGAGTCGGGGTCGCCCTCGATCTGCACGACCTTGTCGTCCTTGACGTACACCTTCTGCCCGCAACCGACGGCGCAGTACGGGCAGACGCTCTGCACGACGCGGTCGGCCGTGGACGTGCGCGGCGTCAGGGACCGGGTGCGCTCAGACGTCACGGCCGGGCCGCGTCCGAGGAAGTCACCGGAGCGGACCTGCCGGACCACGGGCCAGGACAGGAACGTCTTCTTCGCCTCCATGACCGTCACCTTCCCCGGCGTTCGGGCACGCCGACCGAGCGTCACGTCGTTCGAGCACCCCATGCCCACGAGGCGGGGGGCTCTAACCACCCTAGGCACGCGTGTCCGGAAAATGGGGGTACGGGCCGACGGGGTGTCGGCCCGTACCCGGGGCGTGCGGCCGCGCGGGCCTCAGGACAGGTACGGCGTACCGTTGCTCCACTTCAGGACGCCGGTCCACGCCGGTCGCACGAGCGGGTCGTAGCTCTTGCGGGCGTGGAAGGCCACGCGCAGCACCCCGCCGTCGCTGATGACCTCGGCGCCGCCGGGGCCGCAGAAGCGGTCGGTCGTCGAGATGCCCATGCCGCCGACCCAGCGCGGGTTGCCGAGCGCGAAGAGATCCTTGCCCGACCAGACCTGCGTGGCGTAGTTGCAGTCCTTGTAGCCGTTGCGCGAGACGAACAGGTGCACCGTGCCGCTGCCGTCGCGGTACACGTCGGGCGCCTCGGCGACGGCCGAGCCGATGCGGGCGGCGCCGAGCACCACCTGCGGCGACCCGGCGAGCTTCGTGCCGGTGGCGTTGTCGACGCGCACCGCCATGATCTGGAAGCGGCGCGGGCTGTAGCTGCCGATCTTGTACACGAGGTAGCGGTTGCCGTAGCGGCTCGTGTACTGCGCCGGGTCGATGGCCTCGCTGTAGCCGGACGGCGGGCAGACGAGCGGCGTCGACGCCGGGGCGAACGGGCCGGTGGGCGAGGCCGAGCGGGCCGCGCCGATGCAGTGCTTGTTGTTCGTGGCCGAGCCGGGTGCCTCGCGGCGGGCGGCGAAGTACATCGTGAACCGTTCGCTGCCCGGGGTGCTCGCCGTCTGGAAGACGTGCGGGGCCCAGAGCTCGGCCTTGGTGCTGTCGGTCGACTCGAACGTCCACGCGGGGCGCCCGCTCATCGAGTTCCCGACGATGCCGAAGCCCGAGCCGGGCGAGGCGGACCGGGCGACGCGGAAGCCGGCCCCGGTGGCGTACAGGTAGTACTTCGTCCCCTGGGCGCGCGTCGTGAACTTCGCGAACCCGGGGTCCGGGAAGTCGCGCGCGATGACGTTGCGGGCGCTGCTGCCGGTCGTGACGGCCTGCGCCGGGGCCGATGCGACGGCTCCGGCGAGCACCACCGCCGCGGCCCCGAGGGCAGCGACGACTGCGGTCTTCCTCATGTGGTTCCCCTGTTCCCCTGGTGTCCCCTGGATGGGCCGGGGTCTCGTCCCCGGCTGGCGTGATTGTGGCCCACCGGGGGCGGCACGTCGATGGGTAGTCGACGGGGAGCTCTCCACCGCTCCTACACTCGGGGGCGATGGACTCGGGCCTGCTGCGCTGGGGGCCACACGGCGGTGCGCACCGGGTGGCCCTGCGGGCCGGCGTCTCCGTCGCCGTCCCGCTGCTCGTCCTCGTCCTCGCCGGACGCGTCGGGTGGGCGCCGTACGCCGCCTTCGGCGCCTTCACCTCGCTCTACGGCCGGCGGCACGCCCGCGCCGAGCGCGCCGGCATGCAGGTCGTCGCCGGCGCGTTCCTCGTGGTGGCCGTGACGGCCGGGGCGCTGGTGTCACTCACGCCGGACGCGCGCTGGTTCGTCGTGCCGCTCGGGGCGCTGCTCGCGGCGGCGGGCTCCCTCGCCTCCGACGCCTACCGGTGGCACCCGCCCGGCCCGCTCTTCCTCGTCTTCGCCTTCGCGGTGTGCGCCATGGTGCCGGCCACGCCGGGCACCGTCCTCGTGGCTGCCGCGGTGGCCACGGCGAGCGTGCTGTTCTCGCTGCTCGTCGCGCACGTCGGGGTGCTGCGCGAGCCGTCCGGGTGGCGTCGGCCCGAGCTGCCGGCGCCGCACTTCAGCGACGCGCTCGCCGCGCCCGGTGCCCGGGCCCACCTGCTGCGGCACGTCATCGCCCTCGGGGTGGCCGGCGCCGTCGCCACCGGGCTCGGGTGGCAGCACCCGTACTGGGCCATGGTCGCCGCGGTGACGGTGCTGTCGGGCCCCGACCTCGCGGCCCGGCTGACCCGCGGGCTGCACCGCGTCGTCGGCACGGCGGCGGGTGTCGTCGTCGCTGCGCCGATCCTCCTGTGGGCGCCCGAGGGCGCGTGGGCCGTGCTCGCCATCGGTGTCCTGCAGGTGCTCACCGAGCTCGTCGTGGGCCGCAACTACGCCGTCGCCCTGCTCTTCATCACCCCGCTCGCGCTCCTGATGGGCCAGCTCGCCCACCCGGTCGCCGCGGGGCCGTTGCTGCGCGACCGGCTCCTCGAGACGGTCCTCGGTGCCGTCGTCGGGGCGGTCGTGCTGCTCGCGGTCCCCGACCGGCTGCGTCGGGCACCCTCCGCGGGCGCCTGACGATTCGGCCCGCACCCCGGGCCGGTGGCATGCTCGCGTGGTGACGACGAACCTCGAGAAGCGCATCCCCGCCGACGCGGACGCCGACGCGCTCTACGACGCGTTCGCCGAGTGGGCGGCCGAGCAGGGGCTGGCCCTCTACCCGCACCAGGAGGAGGCCTTCCTCGAGGTCCTCTCGGGCAGCAACGTCATCCTCGCGACGCCGACCGGGTCCGGGAAGTCGCTCGTGGCCGCGGCCGCCCACTTCACCGCCCTCGCCGAGGACCGCGTCTCCTTCTACACCGCGCCGATCAAGGCGCTCGTGTCGGAGAAGTTCTTCGCGCTGTGCGACCAGTTCGGCGCCGACAACGTCGGCATGATCACCGGCGACGCCACGGTCAACGGCGACGCCCCGATCATCTGCTGCACCGCCGAGGTGCTGGCCAACCTCGCCCTGCGCGAGGGCTCGGCCGCCGACATCGGGCTCGTCGTCATGGACGAGTTCCACTTCTACTCCGAGCCCGACCGCGGCTGGGCCTGGCAGGTGCCGATCCTCGAGCTGCCGCAGGCGCAGTTCGTCCTCATGTCGGCCACGCTCGGTGACGTCACGATGTTCCGCGACGACCTCACGCGGCGCACCGGCCGGGCCACGGCGGTCATCACCGGCACCGAGCGTCCCGTGCCGCTCGAGTTCTCCTACGCCACGACGCCGATCCACGAGACCATCGAGGAGCTGCTCGACCAGGACCGCGCCCCGGTCTACGTCGTGCACTTCACCCAGGCCGCGGCGCTCGAGCGCGCCCAGAGCCTCGTCGCGCTCAAGGTGACGACCCGCGAGGAGCGCGACGCCATCGCCGAGCGCATCGGCGGCTTCCGCTTCGGCACCGGCTTCGGGCGCACCCTGTCACGGCTCGTGCGCCACGGCATCGGCGTGCACCACGCCGGCATGCTGCCCAAGTACCGGCGCCTCGTCGAGCAGCTGGCCCAGGACGGGCTGCTCAAGGTCATCTGCGGCACCGACACCCTCGGCGTCGGCATCAACGTGCCGATCCGCACCGTGCTGCTCACCGGGCTGACGAAGTTCGACGGCACCAAGCAGCGGCTCCTCAAGGCCCGCGAGTTCCACCAGATCGTCGGACGCGCGGGGCGGGCCGGCTTCGACTCGCGCGGCTGGGTCGTGGCGCAGGCCCCCGAGCACGTCATCGAGAACCTGCGCGCCGTCGAGAAGGCGGGCGACGACCCGAAGAAGCAGAAGAAGATCCAGCGCAAGAAGGCGCCCGACGGGTTCGTCGGCTGGTCGGAGGAGACCTTCGAGCGGCTCATCACGAGCGAGCCCGAGCCCCTCCAGCCGCGCCTGCGCGTGTCCCACTCGATGCTCGTCAACCTCCTTGCCCGCCAAGGCAACCCGGTCGCGCACGCGGTTCGGCTCCTCTCGGACAACCACCACGAGGCCAAGGACCAGCGGCGCCTGCAGAAGCACGCGCTGGTGCTCGCCCGCGAGCTGCTCACCTCCGGCGTCGTCGAGCGGCTCCCCGAGGCCGACGCGTCGGGGCGCCGGCACGCGCTCACCATCGACCTCCAGCGCGACTTCGCGCTCAACCAGCCGCTCGCGCCGTTCGCACTCGCCGTCATGGAGACCCTCGACCGCGAGTCCGACACCTACGCCCGCGACATCGTCAGCATCGTCGAGGCGATCCTCGAGGACCCGCGCCAGGTGCTGTGGGCCCAGGAGTACAAGGCCCGCGGCGAGGCCGTGGCCGCGATGAAGCTTGACGGCATCGAGTACGAGGAGCGGATGGAGCGGCTCGAGGAGGTCTCCTGGCCCAAGCCGCTCGCCGACCTGCTCGAGGTGACCCTCGCCGCGTACCGCCAGAGCCACCCGTGGATCTCCGCCGACGCCCTGTCGCCGAAGTCGGTGGTGCGCGAGATGTACGAGCGTGGCATGACGTTCACCGAGTTCGTCTCGTACTACGGGCTTTCGCGGTCCGAGGGCCTGCTGCTGCGCTACCTCACCGACGCCTACCGCGCCCTACGCCGCACGGTGCCGGAGCACTACCGCGACGACGAGCTCGACGACGCCGTCGAGTGGCTCGGCGAGCTCGTGCGACAGACCGACTCGAGCCTGCTCGACGAGTGGGAGGACCTCGTCAACCCCTCCGACGACGCGACGCCGGGTCGTCTCGGTGAGGTGGCGCCCCCGGCCCGACCGCTCACCGCCAACGAGCGCGCCTTCACCGTCATGCTCCGAAACGCGATGTTCCACCGCGTCGAGCTCGCCGCCCGCGACGCGTGGGAGCAGCTGGGCGAGCTCGAGGCGCGGGTGGCCGAGCTGACCGACCCGCCGCGGCAGGTCGTCATGGACGCCGACGCGTGGAACGAGGCCCTCGGCGCCTACTACGACGAGCACGACGCCATCGCCACCGACCAGGAGGCCCGCTCCCCCGGGCTGCTGCAGGTCGAGAAGGTGCCCGGCGAGTGGCGGCTGCGCCAGGTCGTCGTCGACCCCGACGGCGACCGCGACTGGGGCGTCACGGCCGTCGTCGACCTCGCGGCGAGCGACGAGGTCGGCGCCGCCGTCCTCACCGTCACCGGGTTCGAGCGCCTCGGCGGGTGAGCCTCAGGCGCTCGTCGCCTCCGACTCGGCGAGACGCTTGAGCTCGGTCATCGCACTCTCGGTCTGGGCGGGCAGCTGCCGGTTGATCAGGGGTGTCAGGGCCTTGCCGAACCCCTTGGTGCGGATCGTGATCGTGTGGGTCAGCCGGGTCTGGCTCGCACTCGGACCGGGCTGCACGTCGAAGTCGACGGTGACCTCCATCATCTTGTCGACGAAGTGGTTGGTCAGCGTGCGGTCCTGCTCGCGCGCGACGACCTCACCGTCCATGACGCCGGTACGGCCGCCGTCCTTGTAGTGGTAGCGCAGCCTGGTGCCGACGGCCGTCGGGCCGCCGGTGACGTTGTCGAGCTGCGTGCACCGCTTGAGCCACTCGGGCGCGCGGGTGACGTCGTCGAGGATGGCGAAGACCGTCGCGGGTGGCGCGTCGACGACCTCGGTGCGGGAGTGGTCGGGCATGGCCCCATCGTGGCACCGCCCGGCCGCGGCGCGGCGCGAATCGCGAACGCGTCGTGCCTAGGGTGGTCGCCATGACCGACAGCGACCTGTCCTCCGTCCCCGGCCTCGACGCCGTGCTCGACCGCCTCGACGGCGACGCGGTCCGCGTCGACCCGCTGCCCGACGCCGACGGCGTGGTCGCGATGCCGCACGACGGCGGCAACGGCACGGGGGTGCTCGTGCTCTCCGGCTCGAGCGGACGCGTCGAGGCGCCGAGGGCGCGCCTGCTCGCGGCCGCCGGCGCGTCGGCTGCTTTGTCCTACAAGTGGTTCGGTGCCCCCGGCACACCCGAAGCGATCTGGGAGTATCCGCTCGAGTCTTTCGGTCCGGCCATCGACCGGCTCGCCGCCGACTGCGACCGGGTCGTGCTCCTCGGCACGTCGAAGACGGCCGAGGGCTTCCTCCTGCTCGCCAGCGACGACCCACGCGTCGACGCCGTCGTCGCTCTCGCCCCGAGCCACGTCGTCTGGGCCAACGTCGGGCCCGGTCCCGACGGCGAGCTCCGACCGCAACACGCGTCGTGGAGCCGCGGCGGCGAGCCGGTGCCCTTCGTGCCCTACGACGACGACTACGAGGTGGCCGGCGACCCGCCCGAGTTCGTCGGCCTCTACCGGCACAGCCTCGAGGCCGCGGCCGACCGCGTCGTGGCCGCGACGATCCCGGTCGAGCGGTTCTTCGGCGACGTCCTGCTCGTCGCCGGTGGCGATGACCGGCTCTGGCCGGCCCTCGAGAGCGCCCGGGCCATCGAGGCGCGTCGCTCGGAGGCCGGGCTCCCGACGACCGTCGTCAGCCACCCCGACGCCGGGCACCGCGTCGTCCTGCCCGGGGAGCCCGTTCCCGCCGGCGGGATGCGGATGGCACGGGGCGGCACCGAGGAGGCCGACCGCGCCCTCGGGCTACGCGCCTGGCCCGAGCTGCTGCGGGTCCTCGGCCTGCTCGAGGGGCATTCGTCCTGATCGACGCTGGGCGGTTCGCGCTGGGTATGTCCCGGGAAAGTCTCGGGATCCCTCTACCGACAGGATCGCTCCATGGATTCGACCGACGTCACGACCGCCGCAGCCCGCGCCGGGGACCACCCAGCGCTCGAGAACGCCGCGCGCGTCGGCTATGCCGTCAACGGCGTCCTCCACATCCTCATCGGCGTCATCGCCCTCAAGCTCGCCTGGTTCTCCAGCGGCGGCCGGGCCGACCAGTCCGGTGCGCTCGGGGCCCTGTCCGACAACCCCCTGGGCATCGTCGTGCTCTGGCTCGGCGTCCTGGGCTGGCTCGGCCTCGCGCTCTGGCAGGTGACCGAGGCGGTCACCCGGGGCGAGGCGAGCGACCGGGCCAAGGCCGTCGCCAAGGCCGTCGTCTACCTCGTCCTGTCGGCCACCGCCTTCAAGTACGCCCAGGGCAGCGGGGGCCAGAGCAGCACGTCGCAGACCCGCGACTTCACCTCCTCGCTCATGTCCAAGCCGGCCGGGGTGTGGCTCGTCGCCCTCGTCGGCCTCGTCGTCATCGGCGTCGGCGCCTACCACGTGTACAAGGGCTGGAAGCGCACGTTCCTCGAGGACCTCGAGCAGCACCCCGGCCCGTGGATCGAGAAGGCCGGCCGGTTCGGCTACATCTCCAAGGGCGTCGCCCTCGCCATCGTCGGTGGCCTCTTCGTCCTCGCCGCCGTCCGGCACAAGCCGAGCGAGGCCCGCGGTCTCGACGGCGCGCTGCACAACCTCCTCGGCGCCCCGGGTGGTCCGTTCCTGCTGACCCTCGTCGCTCTCGGGCTCATCGCCTACGGCATCTACTCCTTCGGGCGGGCCAAGCACGCTCGCGTCTGAGCCTGCCCCACCCGCCTCACACGTCTGCACCGCTCGGCCCCCCTTGAGGGGCGAGCGGTGCAGTCGTTCGCGGGGGCTGTTCAGCGCGCTGCGGCCATCGAGCGGCTCTGCGTGTCCGAGCCCTTCAGCGCCTCCCACGCGTTGGCCGGCCCGGCGTCGCGGCGCAGCCAGAACCACGCCAGCCAGAAGCAGACGAGGCCGTTGGCCATGCCGACGAGCACGTCGGTCAGGTGGTGCATGCCGCGGTAGAGCCGGGCGTAGGCGACGAGCAGCGGGACGATGAGGCAAAGGGTCGTCACGAGGCGGCGCAGCCACGGCGTCTCGATGCGCTGGGCCATGAACGCGAAGGTCACGTAGAGCGCCGTCGAGGCCCCGACGTGGCCACTGGGGTAGCTCGACGTCGGCGGCGCCGGGTCCAGGTGCGGGACGTCCGGGCGGTCCCGGCCGGTGAGCGTCGTGGCCGCGACGAAGACGCTGGCCTGGGTCGCGATCGCGATGGCGGGCACGGCGGCGTAGAACCACTGCTTCGTGCGCCACCACACGAGGAGCGCGACGAGGATGCAGACGCCGATGACGTACTCGGTGTTGCCGATGTGCGACCACACCATGGTGATCGAGTCCCACGTCTTGGTGCGGGTGCCCTGGATCGCGCGGTTGATCGACGTCTCGGACTGGAACCCGCCGAGCGGGCCGCCGATGACCAGGCCGATGCCGAGGATGACGGCGAAGAGGGCGACCGCGGGGGCGAGGACGCGCAGGCCGAGGTCGCGCAGGGACTCCCCGAACGAGGGCCTCGAGCGGTCGAGCTCGTAACGGTGCAGGGTCGTGTTGTTCAACGGTTGCCTTTCGACTCGGGACCCGTCCTGCCCTCCGGCGGGGCCGGGTCGTCCGGTTTGCGAGGGTTCCACCCGAGATACCCGAGGTACGAGGCCCCGACGAGGCCCGTACCGAAGAGGAGCCCGCCGACGACGTCGGACGGGAAGTGCACGCCGAGGAAGACGCGGTCGGCCATCGTCACGAGCACGGCGACCACCGCGACGGTGACGACGACGACGCGCGTGCGCGAGGACACCACCGGCCAGACGAGGAGCACGACGGCCGTCGCGATGGCGGCGGCGTTGGCCGCGTGCCCCGACGGGAAGCTGTAGCCCGGCGCGTGCGACACCGGGTCGCTGACGACCGGACGCGCGCGGCGAACGACCTCCTTGAGGACGAGCTGGAGGTTCCAGGCGACCATCATCGTCGCGAACGCCCAGATCGCGCGGCTGCGCAGACCGTGGCGCCGCCACACCCAGATGCACAGGACGGTGGCCGCGATGTAGGGCCACTTGGGCTGGGTCGCCTCCTGCCACACGAGCAGGAACGTCTTGAAGCCCGGGTTCGCACGCGTCACGTCGGTGGCGGCCCGGATCGCGGCGTCGTCGAGCGCGATGACCGGCTGGAACTTCTCCCGCGCGACGAACGCGAGGGCGGTGACCGGCACGGCGAAGGCGAGGCCGAGGCCGATCGCCTTGCGCAGCCGCCGCCACCTGCCCGGGCCCGGCGTCGCGGCCTCGCGGGACTCGCGCTGCTCGCGCGCGCCCTGCGACCCGACGCCGGTGGGGGCTTCAGCCACTGCGGACCACCAGCGCTCCGGGCAGGACGCGGGCCGCCAGCGAGACGCGGGGGCCGACTGGGTCACCGTCGACCTCGGCCTCGACGGCCTCGCGCACCCGGGCCTCGAGGACTGCGCCGCGGAGGCGGTCGAGGCGGTGGTGGCCCGCGCGGTGGCGGGTCACGATGTCGGACACGACCGACGCCCAGCCGAAGACGCCGCGCGGCGCGATGACGACGGCGTCGAGCACGCCGTCGTCGATGCGGGCGTCGGGCATGAGGTCGAGCCCGCCCTGCAGGGTGCCGCAGTTGCCGACGACGACCATGCGCGCGTGCTTGCTCGTGTCGTTGCCGTCACGGCCGACGACCCCGGTGTCGGCGAGCGCGCCGGAGGCCTGCGACGCGTGCGGCGACCCGCCCGTGGCGCGGACGTCGGCCCGGAAGCCGCGACGGCCGATGCTCTTGACTCCCGAGAGGATGTAGGCGGGCCAGCCGATGACGCCCTTGATCTTCTCGTTCGTGCCGGCCATGACCTCGCCGTCGAGGCCGAGGCCGCACATGACGAGGAAGACCTCCTCGCCGTCCTCGACGCCCTCGGCCGTGCCGGGGCTGACCTGCTCGGACTCCCCCATCCGCACGGCGCCGACGTCGACGCGTCGCTCGCCACCGGACACGAGGGCCCGGGCGGCCTCCTCGAGGGTGTCGATGGGCAGGCCGAGGTTGCGGGCCAGCAGGTTGCCGGTGCCGGCGGGCAGCAGCCCGAGCGCGACGTCGGTGCCGACGAGGGCCGTCGCGACCGCGCGGACCGTACCGTCGCCACCCATCGACGCGACGACGTCGGCGCCGCCCTCGACGGCCTCACGGGCCTGCTTCTCGCCGGTTTCCTGCTCGGTCGTCTCGATCCACGTCGGCGTCTCCCAGCCGTGGCGCGACGCGGCCTCGGCCACGACGCCGCGGGCGTGGTCGACGTCCTCGACCTTGACGGGGTTGTAGACGACGGTGAGCCGTCGACGCGTCGGGGAGGCGGTCGAGGACGGGGCCTGCGACGCGGCCTGGGACGCGGTCGGGCTCGGCGAGGGGTCGGCCATGGGTCGGATCCTAGGTGTCGTGGTGGGGCCCGGGCTGGGGTCTGCGGTGGGCGCGAACGGTGTCTCGGCGCGACACGACCCGCCTCTGCACCCCATACCCGCAGGGGCGGCACCTGTTGCGGGAGTAGCCTGCGAGCCGTGCCGACGATCCGCCGCCGCCTCCTCGTCGCGGTCCTCGTCGGGGTCGCGGCGGGGTTCGTCCCACTCGGCCCCGCGGGTGGCCCGCTCGCGCACGCGCTCGTCGGTTTCGTCGTCGGTGGCCTGTCCTTCGCCGTGCCGCTGCTCGCGCACGTGCTCGGCCACGACGCCCCCGGCACGCGCGAGAAGGTGGCCGGGCGCGACGGCGACGCCGCCTGGTACGACGTCGTCGTCATCGTCGTCGGGCTGGCGAGCCTCTTCGGGGTGGCGGTGCTGCTCATCGCGACCAAGGCCAAGGGCGTCGAGCTGGTCATGGACGGCGTCATCGGCGTGCTCGCGGTCGGCGTCGGCTGGCTCTGCGTCCACACCGTCTACGTGCTGCGGTACGCGCGCCTCTACTACGCGGTGGCCGACGAGGGACGCGCGCCCATCGACTTCAACACCGACGAGGACCCGGCGTTCAGCGACTTCGCCTACTTCTCGTTCAACCTCGGGATGGCCTACCAGGTGTCCGACACGGCCGTGCGGTCATCGCAGGTGCGCCGCGTCGTGCTCGGGCACACCCTGCTGGCCTACCTCTACGGCACGATCGTCATCGCCTCGACGATCAACCTCGTCGTGGGCATCGGCGGCCAGGCCTGAGGCCCGAGGGCCCGGACCTCAGGCGATGCCGAGGCGCGCCGTCTCGTCGCGCACCCACATCCGCACCAGCCCGCCGAAGTGCGCCATGAACTTGTCGCGCTCGTGCGCGGGGTACGTCGTGACGACCGTGGCGCGCAGCAGCGAGTCGAACGCGTCCGACTGCACCCACTCGAGCACCGCGGCGTCGAGGTGCGGCAGGTGGGTGTCGCACCACGCCCAGTACGCGTCGGTCTCGAAGTACTCGTCGGCGAGCCCGAGGTAGGCCTCGAGCTTCTGCTCGTCGGTGAGGTCGTCGCGGTCGGCGACGTCGAAGTAGCGCTGCATCTCGAGGTCGACACGTCCGCGGCGGCCCGTGACGAGGCAGTACGCGGACCAGCGCACGAGGGCCTTGATGGCCCACGGGAAGTAGTAGTGCAGCGAGGTGACGGCGACGTCGGGGCAGGCGTTGGCGTAGTCGATCGGGTAGACGTCGTCGCCCCGGACGAGCATCTCGGCCGAGTTGAACTCCCAGCCGAACATCGCGTTGACGATGCGGCTGATCGCGGCCGCCTGCCGGCCGGCGGACGGGGTGAGGAAGTCGTAGGACACGGCGTACCGGTTGTGCATCGGCTGCTCGGGGCGGAAGTCCATGACCATCGTCTCGGGGCCGATCGACAGGGCCCGCGCGAAGTGCTCGTAGTCGACGGTCGCCTGCAGGTGCATGAGCATCTCGCCGGACTCGTCGTAGGCCTTGACGAGGTCGGCCTCGTCGTCGATGCGGGAGACGCCGCGCCAGCCGCCACCGTCGAACGGCTTCATGTACATCGGGTACCCGAGCTTGTTCGCGATCTGCTTGAGGTCGAAGGGCTGGTTGTACTTGGCGCTCGTGTAGGCCCACCGGACGTTGTCGACGGGGTTCTTGTACGGCACGAGCCATGTCTCGGGCACCTTGAGACCGAGGCGCATCAGGGCGCAGTAGGCGCTGTGCTTCTCCATGGACTGGAAGGTGAAGGGGCTGTTGAGCAGGTACGTGCCGTCGACGAGCGCGGCCTTCTTGAGCCACTCGCGCGGGTGGTAGTACCAGTGCGCGAGGCGGTCGATGACGAGCTCGGTGCGCACGGGCTGGCGCAGGTCGAACGGCTCGATGGTGAGCCGTTCGGCGGTCAGGTGGTGGGTGACGCCGTCGTCCGAGGTGATCGGCCCGACGCGCTCGAGGAGCGCCTCGAAGGCTGCGGGCCAGTCCTCCTCGGCTCCCAGCAGCAGTCCGATCAGGTGGTTGCGCGTCTGCGTCATCTGCCTCTCCCTCTCGACGGGTCGGGTGACCCCGATCCTTGCAGCAGTGTCAACAGGAACGGGTCGAAGGCGACCTCCCAGTAGCGCCAGTCGTGTCGGCCCGGCACCTCGGCGAGCGTGACGTCGTGGCCGGTGCGCTCGAGCGTGCGGGCCATGAGCCGGTTGTTGGCGAGGTTGCCCTCCTGCAGGCCGCACGTCAGCACGATCCGGGCGTCGGTGCGCCGGCGCCGGGCCCGGCCGACCGAGGCGACGAACGCCGTGACGCGGTCCCAGTGCTCGAAGGACTCCTCGCCGTCGAGCCGCCTGCGGAAGAACGAGCCCGACTGGAGGAACAGCGCGCCGAACGTACCCGGATGGAGCCACTCGGCCTGCAGCGAGGCGAGGCCGCCGAGGCTCGCGCCCATGAGGGCCGGACGCGTCGGCGTGGCCCACCTGTCCGTCACGGCGGGCAGCACGTCGCCGACGAGGGCGTCGGCCCACGCGGGGTTGGCGGCGTAGCGCTCGTTGCGCGGGCCGGGCTCGAGGAGCACGACGCGGTGGCGCCGGACGCGTCCGGCCTCGGTGGCGCGGCGCAGCACCGACAGCAGGTGGGCGCGGCGCGAGTACTCGGGTCCGTCGTGGGCGACGAGCAGCGGCAGCGGGTCGGCCCGGCGGCTGCCGGTCGGCGTGACGACGGCGAGGTCGACGTCACCGGCCGGCGTGCCGGTGACCGTCAGCCTCGTGCGCGCCATGCCCCGACCCTACGGGCGGGCGGACGGACTAGCGCTTCGAGGCCTTGGGCGGCAGGGTTGCGACGTGGTCGCGGGCGCGCTCGAGCCAGGCCGACTTCTCCCCGTCCGGCATGGCCGTGGGCAGCGACCGCCAGCCCTTCATGGGCCGCTCCTCCGGGCCGAACGGCCCGGTGCCGGGCAGCGCCTCGAGCTCGGCGAGCGCGTCGGCGTCGGGCTTGACGCCGACGTCCTCGCCGAAGAGACCGGCGTACATGTTGCCGTTGACGAAGGCGCCGAGGCTGCCGAACATCGGCTTGACCTCGACGCCCGGGGCCGCGGTCACGAGGCCGCGGAAGTACGCCTTGGCCTCGTCGGTGTGCTTGGGCATCTTCATGTAGCCATCACACCACCGCGACGCGCGTCGGTGGCGTGGACCGTCGCGAGGAAGACGGCCGCGACGAGGGCCGTGACGCCGCAGATGGCCCAGACGGTCATGTAGCCGGCGAGCGACGCGTGCCCGGTGGCCCCGGCGTCGACCGACCCGGTGCTGGCCAGGGCGATGGCGAAGGTGCTCGAGGCGAAGGCACCACCGATCGTCTTCGTCGTGTTCGTCATGCCGGTGGTGAGGCCGGTGTGGGTCGGGGGCGCCTGTGCCGCAGCGGCGGTCGGCAGTCCGGCGACGAGCGCACCGGACCCGAGCCCGGCCACGACCATGTTCGTCATGGTCTGGGCGAGGGTGTCGTGGAACGGCAGGAAGAGCAGGTAGCCGACGGCGACGAACCCCGCGGCCACGACGAGCGCCACCCGGGTGCCGACGCGGCGGCCGAGGACGTGGAGCAGCAGCGCCCCGACGGCGAGCGAGAGCACGTACCCGCCGATGATGATCGACACCTTGCCGGCCGACGCGCCGAGCCCGTAGCCGGTGACGGCGGGGTCGGTGCGGGCGAACGTCGACAGCGGGATCTGCGCCCCGAGCACCGACACCCCGAAGAGGAAGGCCGTCGCCTGCACCGGCCACTGGCCCCGCGCCCGGAGCACCCGCAGGTCGACGAGCGGCCACGCGCACGCCAGCTCGACGCGCGCGTAGGGCACGAGGGTGAGCAGCCCGAGCACCATGACCAGCCACGGCAGCACCGACCCCGGGCCCTGCAGGCGCATCAGGACGAGGCCGGCCATGACGAGGCCCAGGGCGAGCGTCAGCAGGCCGAACGCGCGCCAGTGCACGCGGCCCTCGCCGAGCCCCGGGGCGTCCTCGACGCCGAACCACACCGCGGCGATCGCCAGCGTCACGACGACGGCCGGCAGCGCGAGCAGCCCTGTCATGCCGAGGGACTCGGCCAGCGCACCACTCGTCAGCGCACCCGCGATGACGCCGAGCTCGAGCGCCGCGACGAGCACCCCGGCCGCGCCCCGCACCCGCGACTCCGCTCCCCCGGTGCGGCGGTGGATGATCGCGACCTCCATCGGCAGCCAGACGACGTAGAAGCCCTGGATGGCCCAGGCGACGAGGAACGTGCCGAAGCTCGGCGCGAACGCGACGCCCCACGACGCGACGGCGGTGACGACCGTCGAGCCGAGCAGGACCTTGCGGTGGCCCACGAGGTCGCCGAGCCGCGCGAGGAGCGGCACGACAAGCGCCGACACGATGAGCTGGGCCGCCTCGAACCAGTTGACGTCGGCGTCGTGGATCGACAGGTGCCGGGCGATGTCGGTGAAGATCGGCGTGTAGTAGCCCTGGAGCACACCGCTCGCGAGCTCGACGCAGACGAGGAAGCCGACGACCTTGGCGATGGGGCTCGCGGCGAGGGCGCGCGCCGTGGTGTCGAGGGCCGGACGCCCGGTGGTGCGGTCGCTCATGGGGGTGCGGGTCTCCTTCGCGCTCAGAGGGACTCGAGGAGCCGGCGGTACCAGCGGACGCCGTCGAGGAAGTCGCCGACGCCGATGCGTTCGTCGACGCCGTGGATCGAACCGCGCTGCTCCGCGCTCATCCGGAACGGGGTGAAGCGGTAGACCCGGGGCCACACGCGGTGGAAGTGCCGCGCGTCGGTGGCTGCGAGCATGACGTACGGCACGGGGACGACGCCGGGGAACGTGCCGGCGAGCGTCGACTCGAGGAGGCGGTACGCGTCGTCGTCGGTCGGCGACACGGGGCTCGGGTCGTCGCCGCTGACGAGGACGACCTCGACCGCCGGGTCGCGCACGACGGTGCGGATGCGCTCGAGCGCGCTGTCGACGGTCTCGCCGACCATGACCCGCATGTTGACGTGGGCGCGGGCCTCGGCCGCGATGACGTTCGCGCCGGGCGAGCCGGACAGCTGCGTCACGGCCGTCGTCGTGCGGGCCATCGCGGCGGGCTCGTGCCCGAGCCGGGGCAGCACCCGGCCGAGCAGGGGACGCAGCCGGCGGGCGCGGGCGAACACGCGGGAGTACGGGGCGGACGCGTGCGGTGCGAGCCGCTCGAGCATGTCGACCGTGGGGTCGGGCAGGCGCGCGGGGAACGGGTGCCGCTCGAGGCGCAGGACGGCCCGGGCGATCCGGGCGGTGGCCCCCATCCGCTTCGGAGCCGACGCGTGGCCGCCGTCGCCACGCGCGACGAGCTCGACGTCGACGGTGCCCTTCTCCGTCGTGCCGATGACCGCGGTCTGCGCCGCGACGCCGGGCAGCGCGCCCTGCACGATGGCGCCGCCCTCGTCGAGCACGACCCAGGCGTCGACGCCGCGCTCGCGCAGCAGGCGGACCGCCTCCTTGGCGGCGCCGCCCGACACCTCCTCGTTGCACCCGAAGGACAGCCAGACGTCACGTGCTGGCACGACGCCCTCGGCGAGCAGCTGCTCGACGGCGCTGCAGATGGCGACGAGAGAGCCCTTGCAGTCGAGCGACCCTCGGCCCCAGACGAACCCGCCGTCGAGCTCGGCCGCGAACGGCGGGTGGGTCCACGCCGACTCGTCGCCGACGGGCACGACGTCGAGGTGGGCCATGAGCACGACGGGCGCCTCGGGCGTCCGGCCGCGCCACCGCACGAGCAGCGCGTCACCGGCGATCCGCTCGACCTCGCAGGCCGCGTGCAGCCGCGGGAAGCGCGACGCCAGCTCGGACAGCAGCGCGTCGAACGCGTCGCGGTCCTCCTCCTCGCGAAACCAGCTCGAGACCGTCGGGATCCGGATCAGTGCCCGCAGCGCCTCGACGGCGGCGTCGTCGCCACCCATGTCCCCGCTCATGCCCCGGAGCGTAGGCCCTCGAGCCGTGCCGGCGGTACGCCCCGGGCGAGCGGGTCGGAGGTCAGGCCGACCTGGCCGCCGCCCCGTGCTCGAGCGCCTCGACGACGGCCCCGCAGAAGTCGGGCAGGTCATCAGGCTTGCGGCTCGTGATGAGGTTGCCGTCGATGACGAGCGACTCGTCGGTCCAGTCGCCACCGGCGTTGCGGATGTCGGTCTGCAGGCTCGGCCACGAGGTCAGGCGCCGGCCCGAGAGGACGCCGGCCTCGACGAGCGTCCACGGCGCGTGGCAGATCGCGGCGACCGGCTTGCCCGAGGCGACGAAGTCGCGGACGAGGGCCACGGCGTCGGCATCGGTGCGCAGCGCGTCGGGGTTGGCGACGCCTCCGGGGAGCACGAGCGCGTCGTAGTCGTCGACCGACGCGTCGGACACGGTCACGTCGACGTCCTTGGTGTCGCCCTTGTCGAGGTGGTTGAACATCTGCACCTGCCCGGACTCGGGGCTGACGAGGACGGCGTCGTGGCCGGCGTCCGTCACCGCCTTCCACGGCTCGGTCAGCTCGACCTGCTCGATGCCCTCGCTCGCGACGAGGAATGCGACCTTCTTGGACACGGGACCCTCCTGGTGTCGGTGGTGTCGTCTCGCTGTCCCGCCCCCGTACCCACCGACCGGTGGCGGCTACCCGGGCGGAAGCCCTCCTGCTGACCTACGCTCGGCGCATGGCCCAGGACCTCGTGGTTCCGCTCGCGCCCGGCGTCTGGCGCATCCCCCTCGTGCGCGACCTCGTCAACGGGTTCGCCTTCCGCGACGACGACGGGCAGGTGACGCTCGTCGACATGGGGGTGGCGAGGAGCGGCCCCAAGGTTGTGGCTGCGCTCGCGGCGATCGGGTCGGGCCCCTCCGACGTGACGCGGCTGGTGCTGACCCACGCCCACCCCGACCACGCGGGCGGGGCGGCCCACGTCGCCGAGGCCACGGGCCGCGCCTTCACGGTGCACCACGACGACGCCGCGTACGCCGCCGAGGGATCCTCGCCCCCGCGCGACCGCAGCTTCCTGCTCGGGCGCCTCTTCGACCGCCTGTCCCGGCCCGGGAAGGACTTCGCGGCGGTACCGGTCGAGCACGAGATGACCGACGGCGAGGTGCTGCCGATCGCGGGCGGGGTCCGCGTCGTGCACACGCCCGGCCACTCACCGGGGCACGTGTCGCTGCTCCACGAGCCGACCGGCGTCCTCGTGACCGGCGACGCCATCTTCAACGTCCTCGGGCTGCGCTGGCCGATCAGGGCGTTCTGCACCGACTTCCGGATGACCCAGCAGACGGCCCACCGGCTCGCCGAGCTCGACTACGAGGTCGCGGCCTTCACCCATGGCGCCGAGCTGCGCAGCCGGCCGCGCGAGGCGATCCGCTCGTTCCTGCTGCGCCATCGCGTGGACTGACGGCCCGACGGCGCCTCCCCGCCGGCCTGGTCGTCCACAACCTTGTACACAACTGTGGACAGACCTTGTACGAGCCGAGCGTCAAACCTTGGACAGGCTGGTGTGGCAGCCTGACGCGAGGGGTACGGCGCGTCCGTGACGGACTTCGGATACACCCTCATGACCGAGCAGAGCGGGCCCAAGGACCTCGTCCGGTGGGCGGTCGGGGCCGAGCAGGCGGGCTTCGACTTCGAGGTGAGCAGCGACCACTACTCGCCGTGGCTGACCGAGCAGGGCCACGCTCCCTACGCGTGGTCGGTGCTCGGCGCGGTGGCCCACGCCACCGAGCGCGTCGGGCTCATGACGTACGTGACGTGCCCGACCATGCGCTACCACCCGGCCGTCGTCGCCCAGAAGGCCGCGACGCTCCAGCTGCTCGCCGACGGGCGCTTCACGCTCGGGCTGGGCAGCGGCGAGAGCCTCAACGAGCACGTCGTCGGCGAGGGCTGGCCCGGCGTCGTGACGCGCCAGGAGATGCTCGCCGAGGCGATCGAGATCATCCGCAAGCTGCACTCCGGCGACCTCGTCACGCACCACGGCGAGTACTTCGACGTCGACTCCGCGCGCGTGTGGGACCTGCCCGACATCCTCGTGCCGGTCGCGGTAGCCGTCAGCGGGGACCTGTCGATCGAGCGGCTCGCGCCCCTCGCCGACCACATGATCGCCGTCCAACCGGAGGCCGAGCTCATCGACACGTGGAACCGCACCGACGGGGCCGAGCGCGTCGGCTCCGGGGCCCGGGCCGTCGGGCAGATCCCGATCTGCTGGGACCCCGACGAGAAGGTGGCGATCGAGCGCGCGCACGCCCAGTTCCGGTGGTTCGGTGGCGGGTGGTCGGTCAACAGCGACCTGCCGACGCCGGCGGGATTCGCCGGCGCGACGCAGTTCGTGCGCCCCGAGGACGTCGCCGCCTCGATCCCGTGCGGACCCGACCTCGACCGGATCGTCGAGGCGGTCAGCACCTACTGGGAGGCGGGGTTCACCGACATCGCCCTCGTGCAGGTGGGCGGCGACGCACAGGAGGCGTTCCTGGCCGAGGCCGCGACGCCGCTGCTGGAGAAGCTGCGCGCGGCGGCCCCCTGACGCCTCAGGCGGCCGCGGCCCGCTCGGCCGCGCGCTCGGCGAGGATGCGCTCGCGTCGCTTGGTGATGTCGGCGCACTCGAGGCAGACCTCCTCGGGCACGAGGCCGATGCGCATGAGGCCCGAGAAGAGGATGCACCCGACGCAGATCCCGAAGGCCGACTCGAGCAGCGGGAAGACGACCATGATCGCGCCGATCGCGACGACCCCGACGAGGGCCCACGAGGCGCCGGTCGCGAGGCTGAGGACCCAGAGCGCGGTCGCGGCGAGCGTCATGACGGCACCGATGCTCGCCGCGAACCGCTTCGGCGTGCCGGCGGTCGGCTGCTTCGGCGCCCGGACGGCGGGTCGGATCCACCGCTGGACGAGCTGCGCCACCGGGCTGGCCTTCGGTCCGAGCGCGGCCCGCAGGGTGAAGTCGACGGCGAGGACGGCGTAGAGCCACCACTGCTGCGTCGCGAGGGCGACGGAGCCGACCACGAGGACGACGGCGGCGATGAGCCGCACCGTGACGTCGTCGACGACCGCGGGAAAGCGCGAGGAACTCATGCCAGCATTATGGACTCCATAAGGCCCACTTATGCAACCCCGGGTCACGGGGCGGACGGTCAGGGCGTGGACACCCGCCGCCGCGCGGCCTCGCGCTCGGCCTCGCGCTTCGCCTCGCGCTCGGCCGACTGCCGGGCGACCCGCTTCGCCGCGCGCCGGGCCAGGACGACGTGCTCGACGACGTGCAGCACGAGGTCGAGCAGCGTCTTGAGCGCCATGAGCAGCACGACGGCGGCGACCTCGCGGGCCGTGCGCCCGTCGACGCCGCCGAGGAGGAAGAACCCGCCGAGGACGGTCACGTGCAGCGCCACCATCCGCGGGTAGGGCGCGACCATGACCCACGCGGGGTTGGCCGAGGCGCGCTCCCGTCGCCCGAACCAGTTGAGCCCGACCGACAGGATGTGGCTGAGCAGGATGACCCCGGCCGTCGCGACCCAGTCGAGCAGGCCGCCGTCCAGGCCGACCATCCCGACGAGGACCGCGGTGAACGCCCCGTGCACGAGCGTGAAGAGGCCGAAGAGCATCGCGAAGGACAGGGCGTACGCCGGGTCGCCGCTGACCCACGACCTCGCCGCGAGCCAGCCCTCGAGCCGGCGCAGCTCGGGTCCGCGCACCGGGTGCGCGCCCGAGGGGTCGCGGCGACGCGTCGAGGTCAGCAGCTTGACGGTGGTCGTGAACCAGACGACGACGTTCTCGAACCAGTAGACGAGCAGCACGTCGCCCATGCCGAGGCGGCCGTCGAGCACGGCCCAGACCGGCAGGAGGTTGGCGCCGACGAGGATCGACGCGCTCAGCGCCCGCGCCACCGGGGTGGGCAGGCGGCGGCCCAGACGGGCCATGAGCTCGACGCCGAGGATGCGCAGGAGGGCGGTCACGGGCGCCCATGGTGCCATGGGCCCGTGACCGCCACCTGTCGAGAGGACGGCCGTTCAGGCGGTGCGCAGCACGCGCAGCGCGAAGAAGGCGCAGACCACGAAGAGGACGGCACCGACGCCGGCCACGACGTTGAGGCTCGTCGTGAACGCGTCCTGCGCGGCCGTGACGAGCTCGCGCGCGGCGTCGGCCGGCAGCGCCGCCGCCGCACGGACCGCACCGGCGAGGGAGTCGAGCGCCGAGGTCGTGGCGCCCGACGCGTGGTCGGCTGCGAACGGCGCGAGCTGTCCGCGGTAGACGAACGTCGCGAGCGAGCCGAGGCCGGCGACGCCCACGGCGATCCCGAACTCCGCCGACGTCTCGGACATCGAGGCGACCGAGCCCGCGCGCTCCGGCGGCGCGGACTGCATCATGACGCCCATCGTCAGGGTCGAGGGGACCATGATCCCGAACGAGGTCAGGCACATCCCGAAGACGAGCAGGCCGAGCCCTGCGGCAGCGCCGACCTGGGTGTAGAGCAGGAGCCCTGCGGCGCACACGAGCAGGCCGGACGCCATGCTGCGGGCCGTGCCGAGGCGCCCGGCGATCCGGGCCGACGTCGAGGAGCCGATGAGCAGGGCCAGGTTCGCCGGCAGCATCCACAGGCCGGCGCCGAGGGGCGAGAGGCCGGCGACGAGCTGCAGCCACTGCGAGCCGAGGAAGGACACCCCGGCCATGACGACGCCGCCGACGAGCATGACGGCGAGCGCCACCGAGAAGGCCCGGCTGCGGAAGAGCGAGAGGTCGACGAGCGGGTTGGCGATCCGGCGCTGGCGGCGCACGAAGACCAGGCCCATGGCCAGGCCGGCCGACACCGTCACGAGGGCGACGGTGGTGCTGCCGCCGCGGGCGATCTCCTTGAAGCCGTAGATGACCGGCAGCGTCGTGGCGAGCGACAGCACCGAGCTCGCGACGTCGACCTTCGTGCCGGCGTGCCGCTCCGACTCGGGCAGGACGCGTCGGCCGACGACGACGAGCAGCAGCATGAACGGCACGCCGAGCAGGAACGCCGAGCCCCACCAGAAGTGCTGGAGCAGGACGCCACCGACGAGCGGTCCGACGGCCATGCCGCCCATGAAGCACGAGTACCAGACACCGATCGCCGCCATCATCGCCTTCTCGTCGGTGAAGATCGTGCGGATCAGGCCCATCGTCGAGGGCATCAGGGTGGCGCCGGCGATGCCGAGCACCGCGCGCCAGAAGATGAGCTGGCCGGGGCTGCTCGCGTAGGCGGCGCAGGCGCTGGCGACGCCGAACGCGACGGCGCCGACGAGAAGGAGGCGCTTGCGGCCGACGCGGTCGCCGACCGCCCCCATCGTCACGAGGAACCCGGCGAGGACGAAGCTGTAGATGTCGAGCATCCACAGCTGCTGGGTCGTGCTCGCGCCGAGGTCGGCCGACAGCTCGGGCAGCGCGAGGTAGAGGACGCTGACGTCGAGCGACAGCAGCAGGGCGGTGAGGGCCAGCACGCCGAGCGCGAGCCACTGGCGTCGCGTCGGCGTGCTGGCGGAGGTGGTGCCGGCGGGGCTGGTCCGGGTGGGGACCGTCTGGGTGTCGGTGGTCGTCGTCATGCCCTCACGTCGAACACCGGGCCCTCACTTCGACACGGACTCGGACCTCGATGCCATCGGGGCGAGGCCGCACGAGGCGGCGAAGCCTTCCGACTCGATGCCGAGGGCGATGTTGCAGCGGGTCGTGAGGTTGGCGAACCCGATCACGGTGGTCAGCTCGACGAGGCCCGCCGGACCGAGCTCGCGCAGCAGGCTCGCGACGAGCTCCTCATCGGGCTCGGGCGGGGTCTGGCTCATCGCCTCGGCGTACTCCATGACCGTGCGCTCCAGCGGCGAGAACACCTCCGACTCGCGCCACCTGGGGATCTCCCGCGCCTTCTCGACGTCGAGGCCCTCGTGGTAGGCCATGAAGTAGTTGTAGTCGAGGCACCACGAGCAGCCGAGCATCGAGGCGACGGCCATGTGCGCGAATGCCTTGAGGCCCTCGTCGCACTCGTCAGCCTTCTGGATCTTCTGGCCCAGGCTCATCGTCGCCCGCAGCAGTGGTTGGTGGTGCCACATGACCCCGAGGGACTCGGGCACGCTGCCGAACATCTTCTTGCTGAACCGCTTGACGAGGGCGCCGTAGGGCCCGGTGATCTCCTTCGGCGGGATCCTGGTGGTCATCGTGTCCTCCTGCAGGTGGTGGGAAATCGTCCGTCGACAGGTGGACACCCGGCGGCACCGATGTGTGACATCGGCACGCGCGAGCCCGCACGACCCCGCGTCGGTACCACGGCCTACGCTCGGGGGATGGCCCTACACATCGGTGCGCACGTCGACCAGGAGGACCCGATCGCGGAGGCGAAGGCCCGCGGCGCGTCGCTCTCGCAGCTCTTCCTCGGCGACCCGCAGAGCTACAAGGGCCCGGTCGTCCGGTACGCCGGCGGCGCCGAGGCGCTCAAGGCCGACGCGGCAGCCGCGGGCATCGACCTCTGGGTGCACGCGCCGTACCCGATCAACGTGGCCAGTCTCAACAACCGCATCCGGATCCCCGGTCGCAAGCTGCTCCAGCAGCACCTCACCGCAGCGGCCGAGATCGGCGCCAAGGGCGTCATCGTCCACGGCGGCCACCTCGGCGTCGAGGAGGACGCCGCCAAGGGCTTCGACAACTGGCGCAAGTGCATCGACGGCCTCGACCTGCCGGTCCCGCTGCTCATCGAGAACACGGCCGGCGGCGACAACGCCATGGCGCGCCGGCTCGAGGCCATCGCCCGGCTCTGGGACGCCATCGGCCAGGCGTCGGGCAGCGAGAACGTCGGCTTCTGCCTCGACACCTGCCACGCGCACGCCGGCGGCAACGACCTCGGCAGCGTCGTCGACCAGGTGCGCGCCATCACCGGGCGCATCGACCTCGTCCACGCCAACGACTCCCGCGACGAGTTCGACTCCGGCGCCGACCGGCACACGAACTTCGGCTCCGGACACATCGACGGCGACGCCCTCGCCGACGTCGTCCGTGCGGCCGGGGCGCCCGTCGTGTGCGAGACGCCGGGCGGCACCGAGGCCCAGGCCGCCGACATCGCCTGGCTGCGCGGACGGGTCGCCTGACCCTTTTCTGACCGAAACCTGACCCAAGGGGGGCACTCCTGCCCGTACCGTGCAGGAAGGGCCGTCCTCGGGGGACCGTCCGGCGGCCGTTCCTCCCAAGGAGGCTGCATGCGCAGGACCAGCTCGCTCCTCGCCGGCGCCCTGGGCGCCGGCGCCCTCGTGCTCTCGCTCGTCGCCGCTCCCGTCGCCACCGCGTCGGGTCCCGGACGCTCGCACGGCCCGACGCCGCACGCCGCGGCCACGACGCCCGCCGAGCAGCAGCGCGTCCTCGCCTACTGGACGCCGGCCCGGATGAAGAGCGCCATCCCCCGCGAGAAGAAGTACGTCGCGAACAAGGGCAAGCCGGGTGGCGGCACGAGCGGCGCCCAGGCCGTCCAGGTGCCGGCCTCGCCGCTCTTCGGCAAGGTCTTCTTCACCGAGAAGGGCCTCAACTACGTCTGCTCCGGAACCGTGACGCAGAGCTCGAGCGGCTCGCTCGTCACGACGGCCGGCCACTGCGTCAACGAGGGCCCGGGCGCCTACGTCACCAACTTCGCCTTCGTGCCCAAGTACGAGAACGGCAACCGCCCGTACGGCACGTTCACGGCGGCCTCGCTGCTGACGACCACCGAGTGGCGCACGAGCGGCGACTTCAACCACGACATCGGCTTCGCCGTCATGAACCCGCTCGCGGGCAAGACGCTCGCCGCCACCGTCGGGGGCTCCTACCCCATCGCCTTCAACCTCGGGTACGGCCGCACCTTCGACGCCTACGGCTACCCGCAGGCGAGCCCGTACGACGGCCAGACCCTCTGGAAGTGCAGCGGGGCCACGACGATGGACACCCGCGGATCCACCGACAACCGGCTGCCGTGCAGCATGACCGGCGGCTCCTCGGGCGGCGGCTGGATCACCGGAGGCCAGCTCAACTCGCTCAACTCCTTCGGCTACCGCGGCGAGAAGGACGTCATGTACGGGCCGTACTTCGGCTCCGTCGAGCAGAGCCTCTACACGCAGGTCGACTGAGGGGCGGGGAAGCCGCGCCTGACGCCGCGCAGCGACGGCGTCAGGCGCGGTCGCGCTCGAGCACCGCGGCCATCCGGTCGGCGAGCAGCTCGGCGACGCGCAGCTGCTCGGCGCTCGGGCGCACGACGCGCGTCGCGGCCGTCACCCGGAAGTGCCCGACGACGCGGTCACCGCGCCGCACGGGCAGCGCGGTCCACGCCTCCGTGGGCAGCCCGACGCGCTGCACCGGCACCACGCGCCCGCCCGAGGTGACGCGCCCGTCGGGGCCGACGACGGCGTCGTTCCAGCGGGGGTGGGTGCCGACCCACTCGGCGCGGTCGGCGCCCAGCGCCTCGGTGATCGCGGCCCCGATGGCGACGGCGCGCTCCTGCACGCCCGAGTCGGCCGGGGCGTCGAGCAGCTGGGCCAGGCCCCGGATGTAGCCGTCGCGGCGCAGCGCGGCAGCCTGCTGGCGCCGGCCCCAGAGGGCCACCTCGGTCACGGCGAGCCCGACGACGACGAGGGCCACGGCCAGCTCGAGGTCGTCGCGGTGGTGGATCGAGAACGAGTAGTAGGGCTCGGTCAGGAAGAAGTCGAAGCTGCCCGCCGCGGCGAGCGCCGCGAGCACCCCCGCGACCCGGTCCCCGGTGGCCGACGCCGCGACGACCGGCAGCACGAGGACCATCGCCGCGGTGCTCTGGTCCATCCCGGAGCGCACGAGCGCGAGGCCCGCGCCGACGACGACGGGCAGGAGCACGGCGAGCAGGCGCACCAGCCCGCGTCGCGTCGTGAGTCGATCGGCGAGCCGATCGGTGATCCGCCCTGCCATTCGCCCGGTGGTGTCGCTGGTCATGGCCTCATCGTCGCGCCGCGCGGGCGCGCGCGAGGCGGGGACCGCGGCACCCTGACGCCGTCTTGACGCGATCCTGACGCGGCAGGGGTAGAAAGGTGGGAAGGACGCACGAGCCCGAGGAGGACGACCGTGAGCGGCACCGGAAGCACCGACGACCCGTGGGTCCTGCGCACCCCGCCGGGCACCGCCGAGTACACGATGCACCGCGACGACGCCGCCACCCCGGCGCAGCTCGTCTGCCAGGTGGGGTCGACGCGGCTGACCTACGACGCCCGCGTCGTCGACGACCTCCACGCCTGGCTGCGCGAGCAGGGCGACTGGGTGCCCCTGGGCTCGGCCGACGAGCAGAAGCCGGCCAAGGACGGGACCGTCGAGGCGTGGGCCCGCTCGGAGTCCAACCCGGTGGGCGGGTGGTACGGCCTGCGCAAGGGCTACCGCGGCCGGGTCGGCATGTACCTGCCGCCGCTGCTGGAGGAGCTCGGCCTCGCCGAGGTGGAGCACCAGCCGCGCAACAACCGCATGCGCGCCCTCTGACGTCGCGCCTGGGACCCTCGCGCGTGACCTCCACCGACCCCGGCGACACGGCCCTCGTCGCGCTGCACGGCGTCGACGTGCTCGTCCGCACCTGGCCACGGCAAGGCTCGGACACCGACCCCGCGGGGCGGCCGGTGCTCCTGCTCCACGCGACCGGCGAGTCCTCGCTCGACTGGGCGCACGTGGCGAGCGACCTGCGCTCGAGGCGGACCGTCGTCGCGCTCGACGCGCGCGGCCACGCCGGCAGCAGCCGCCCGGGCTCCTACCGGCTCGAGGAGATGGCCGCCGACGCCCTCGCCGTGGCCGGCAGCCTGCCGGTGCTCGCCGAGGCCGACACCTACGACGTCGTCGGGCACTCGATGGGCGGGCTCGTCGCGCTCCTCGTCGCGGCCACCGAGCCCCGACGCGTGCGGCGGGTCGTGCTCGAGGACGTCCCGCTGCCGCACCCGCGCACCCCGAACCCGCCGGCGCGGCCCGACGCCGACCCCGGGTTCGACTGGGAGATGGTGCTGCAGGTGCGCGCGCAGATCGACGACCCCGACCCCGGTTGGGCCGACGTCGCCCGCTCGGTCGGCGCCCCGACGCTCGTCGTGTGGGGCGGTCCGTCGAGCCCGATGCCGGCCGAGCACGTCGAGGAGCTGGCCCGCACGCTGCCCGCCGGCCGGCTCGTCCGCGTCGATGCCGGTCACCTCGTCCACGACACCGACCCCGACGGCTTCCTCGCCGCCGTCCGCCCCTTCCTCGACACGTCCTGAGAACCCTGCCCCCTGACGCCCGACCGGCCCGCCGACGGCTCGTGGCTGTCGGCGGGCCGGTCTGTCCCGCGTGCGGTGGGGTCGGTCCTCAGCGCACCGTGACCGTCAGGGTCCCGAGCACGTCGGAGCGGGAGTCGGACACGAGCACGCGCACCCGGTAGGTGCCGGCCGCGGCCCACGCGTGGTTCGCGCTGATCGTCGCGACGCCGTCGGCACCGGGTGCCGCGACCGTCGCGTCCTCGGTGACGGACCCGTCGCCCCACTGGACCCGGGCCCGGTACGTGCCGTCCGGCACGCCTCCGGTGACGGTGCCGAGCGCGACGTCCGCGGCCGCACCCGCCTGGGCCGACGCGTCGGCGCCCGGCGTGACCTGCATGGCCGAGCCGTTGTCGGCGACGGCGAACACGTGGATCCGCCCGGCCGACTTCGGGTCACCCGTCTGCGTCGGCAGGCTCACCGAGTCGACGGTCTTGCCCGACGGGATGCTCAGCGGTGCCGTCGCGAACAGCTTGGCGTGGCAGCTGTCCGTGCTCGTGCCGTTGAGGCGGTAGGCCATCTCGAGCGCGACGACGTTGCCGAACTGCGCCGAACCGCACCAGTCGCCGTACTGCACCCGGTAGGGCGCCGTCGTGCCGTCGGTGAAGTGGACCGTCGCCGTGACGTCCTGGGCCGTCTGCGTCGCCGTGCCGATGAACGACAGCTTCGTGGCTCCCGGCGCGAGGGACACCGTGAGCGTCTGGCCGGCGCCCGTGGCGTTGTCCTTCTGCCCCACCGGGATGCCCGCCATCGAGTAGCGAAGGTCGGTGCCCGGGACGGTCAGCAGCTTGCCCGGCACCCCGCCCGCGTCGGCGAGCGCCTCACGGGACAGGCCCGCCCGGTCGCCGTCGCACGGGACCGAGTCGCCGACGTTTCCGAAGCACACCGAGTCGAACCCGACCGCGTACGACGGCACCGACGCCGTGTGGACCGTGGCGCCGCCGAGGGCGGAGCCGCTGTCGTTGGCCGTAGTCACGGTGACCTTCGGCTGGTAGTACCCCGGCTTGGCCCACGTGTGGCTGCCGCGGATCGTGAACGACCCGAGGTCACCGGCCGTGATGGTGCCCTCCGAGGTGGAGCCGTCGCCCCAGGCGATGGTCGCCGTCGCGGTGGCCGAGGGGTCCTGACCCTGGCCGACGCCTCCGGAGAAGGTCCCGACGGTGCCGGACCAGGCGGTGTCCTCGGACGTCTCGAACGCCGGACCGGCGGTCACCGTGATGCCGGTGTTCTGCGCCTTCGAGCCGTCGGTGAGGAACTCCACCTCCGAGAGGTTCGGCGCGGCCGCCCCCGTGGTCGCCGTGACGACGAGCCGGTAGGAGGTGTACGTGCCGGTGTCGGCCAGCTTGAACGGACGCGTCTGCACCCGCCACGGGAAGGACTGGTCGGTGCGCGTGTCGAGCGTGCGCCACGTCTTGCCGCCGTCCTTGCTGCCCTCGACGCGCCACGCGGACGGGTCGCCCGCGGCCGGGCCGGAGGTGATCGTGTACCAGGTGGCCCGCTGCCCGACGCCCGACAGGTCGAACGTCACGGTCGGCGTCCCCGAGGCGAACGCGGCCGAGGTGCGCGACGTGTCGTCGAACAGCTTCGCGGCGTCGGCACCCGATGCGAGGCCGGTGGCCGAGGCGGTGCCACGACCGGGACCGGTCATGTCGCGCAACGGCTTCGGGGCCTCGGTGCCCGTCGTCAGCGACGGCGGGGCGTCCTGGGCCCGGGCGCCGAAGTCGGACGGCGTGCTGCCCATCGCGAAGTCGAGCGTCGAGGCGCCAGCGATCTGCGACTGGTCGACCGAGACCGACTTCTGCTTCTGGCCGTTGACGGTCAGGCCCTGCACGTAGAGGTTCTTCTCCGAGTTGCCGGGTGCGTTGACGACGAGGTCGCCCTGCGTGCGGTGCACCGTGACCTGCTGGAACTTCGGCGAGCCGACGGCCCACTGCGACGAGCCCACCTGCAGCGGGTAGAGGCCGAGCGAGGAGAGCACGTACCAGGCCGACATCTCGCCGTTGTCCTCGTCGCCGGGGTAGCCCTGGCCCGTGTCGGTGCCGACGTAGAGGCGGCGCAGGATCTCGCGGACCTTCTCGGCCGTCTTGTACTGCTGGCCGGTCCAGTCGTACATGTACGCGATGTGGTGCGACACCTGGTTGGACTGGCCGAGCTGGCCCATCCGGACGTCACGCGCCTCGAGCATCTCGTGGATCGTGCCGCCGTAACCGCCGGGCTTCGTCGCCGTCTCGGGCGTCGCGAAGAACGTGTCGAGCTTCTTCGCGAGGGCGTCGCGGCCGCCGTAGAGGTTGGCCAGGCCCGTGCCGTCCTGCGGTGCGTGGAAGGCGAAGTTCCAGCCGTTCGTCTCGGTGTAGTCCCCGCCCCACGCCTCGGGGTCGAAGGTCGCCGGGAAGCTGCCGTCGGGCTTGCGGCCCTGGAAGAACCCGACCTTCGGGTTGAAGGCGTTGACGTAGTGCGTGGCCCGCTCGAGGAAGTACTGCGACTCCTCCTGCAGCTGGGCGCGCCGGTTCGCCGGCGTGGCCGGGTCCTTGGCGAGCTTCGCGGCCATGTTGCCGATGCCGAAGTCGTTGACGAGGCCCTCGAGACCCCACGACACCGACTCGCCGGTGCTCGTGCTCGTGTAGCCGAGGAAGATCGAGGTGTCGAGGCCCTTGCGGCCCACGGCGCTCGACGTCGGCAGGACCGTCGCGTTCTTCACGGCGGCGTCGTAGGCGCCGAGCGGGTCGGGCAGCTTGACGCCCTTGACGTACGCGTCGGCGAAGGCGACGTCCGAGCTGGTCCCGGTCATGAGGTCGGCGTAGCCCGGCGAGCTCCAGCGGGCGATCCAGCCACCGTCGCGGTACTGCTGCACGAAGCCGTCGGCGATCTCGGCCGCGACCTCCGGATAGAGGAGGCTGTAGGCCGGCCACACGGTCCGGTAGGTGTCCCAGAAGCCGTTGTTGACGTAGATCTTGCCGTCCTTGACGGCGGCGTTCGTCGTCGTCGCGGTGGCCGAACCCGACTTGGCCGCAACGGGGCTCGCGTACTGGTAGTGCGGAGCCGCTGCCGTGCCGGTGTTCTCGAACTGGCTGTTCGGGTAGAGGTTGAGCCGGTAGAGGTTCGAGTACAGCGTCGTGCGCTGCGTGTCGGCGTTCGTGTCGGTGTTCGTCTTGACCCCGACGACGCCCAGGCGCTGGTTCCACGCCGTGTTGGCGGCCGCGTGGACGGCGTCGAAGTCGCGGGCGGCCAGCTCGAGCGCGTGGTTGCGCTTCGCCTGGTCGAGCGAGATGAACGACGTCGCGAGCTTGAGCACGACCGTCTTGTCGGTGCTCGTGTCGAACGACGCGTACCGCGTGCCGGCGTGCCCGTTCGGGGCGGTGCCGGCGGCGGTCGCGGCCCGGTCGAAGGTTCCGTAGACGAACATCCGGCTGCGCCCGGCGGACAGGCCGCTGCCGTTGTCGACCCAGCCGGTCACGGTGCCGGCCGCGGCGTCGACGGTGAAGGTGCCGTTGTCGTCGATGGTGTCGAGGACGAGGCTGCCCTTGGTCGTGCCGGACGGGAAGGTGAACCGGTAGACGCCGCCGTGGTCGGCGGGCGTCATCTCCGACACGAGGCCGCCCTGGAGCACGGCCTTGTAGTAGTCGGGCCGGGCCACCTCGGTGCGGTGGTCGAAGGTGAGGGCGCGACCGGACGCGCTGCCGGTGGGGGTGCCGGTCGTCGTGGACGGCATGACCGAGAGCTGGTTGCGGTCACCCATCCACGGGCTCGGCTCGTGCGAGATGGCCAGGCCCTGCATCACCGGCAGGTTCGAGGCGTTGTTGGCCGACTGGTAGTAGTACTCCCACGACTGCGAGTTCGCGTTCGTCACGGGGGTGAAGAACGTGAAGCCGTTGGGCAGCGCGCTGATCGGCAGGTTGTTGCCGCGCGAGAAGCTGCCCGAGGCGTTCGTGCCCCGACGCGTGTCGACGAAGTGCGTCAGGTCGGACGCGTCGACCGCGGCGGGGTGGGCCGCGACGTCGAGGTCGTCGATCCAGCCGCCGAAGCGGGTGTCCTTCTTCGCCGTGTCGTTGTCGTAGCCGACGAGGATGCGGTCGATCGTCTTGCCCGCGGCGACGGTGCCGACGTCGACGGAGACGGCGTTCCACTGGTTGGCGTAGAGGATCTTGCCCCTGCCCTGGCCGTTCGGGCTGGCGGCGACGCCGTTGGCGTCGGTGGCCTCGAGGTCGGACAGGTAGGTGCCGTCGGTGAAGTGCAGGTCGAGGGCGCTGTAGGTCGACGGGTAGCTGAGGTCGCCCGCGACCATGTCGGGGAAGACCTTGTAGGACAGGCGGGTTGCCGGGTTGACCGGGAGGTTGACGTCGAAGAGGCGGTTCCAGGCGTAGCCGCGGCCGTCGGCGGTGTGGCCACCGGAGTAGCGCAGCGCCTTGACGCCGGTCCAGCCGACGAGGGGCTTGATGTTGAAGCCGGAGATCGGGCCCGAGCCGACCTTCGTCACCATCGGCGTGGCCGGACCGGTACCGGTCGAGCCGTCGGAGATGTCCCAGTCGGCCAGCTGCACGATGCTGCCCGAGTGCACGGCGGTGACGTTGAGCCGGTAGTACGCATAGCTGCCCGGCGTCGTGACCGTGAAGTCCTGCTTCGCGAACCGGCCGGCGAAGTCGATGTTGCTGCGCGAGTCGAGGTCGGTCCACGTCGTGCCGTCGGCCGAGCCCTGGAGCGTGAAGCTCTTCGGGTCGCGCTCGGGCGAGTCGTTGGCCGAGGTCAGCGAGTAGCGCACGACCTTGGCCGGCGAGGCGAGCTGGTAGCGCACCCAGCCGCTCGAGGCGAAGGCGAGCCACTTGGTGTCCGGGTTGGCGTCGGCGAGGTTGGCCGCCACCTCGCCCGGCGTGTTCTCGGCGCTGGCGGTGACCGCCGTGACCTGACCGAGCAGGCTGCCGTCGACGCTCACCGTGCCGGTGACGTTCTTCTGACGCGGCCCGTCGGGCCCGTTCTCGACCGCCCCGAAGGCCGGCTGGGGGTCGCCGGTCTCGAACGAGGTCGAGAAGCTGCCGGTGTCGTCGGCGGCCGCGGCCGCCGCGCTGGGCGGTCCGGCGACCGCCCCCATCGTCGAGGTGACCAGCAGCGCCATGGCGACGGCGCCTCTCTGGATCCCAGGTGTCAAACCCATCGGTTCCTCCGTGCTCGTCCTTGAGCTGAGCAATGCAAGACCCGGCGAGACTTTCCCCGGGGGACGAGTGTCGTCAACGGTGCAGATGGTTCTTGTCCGGTCGGGACAGCCAATCGGACAGGAACCGGCCGGACAGGCCTCGACCCACCGGATTCCGTTGCCGAGCTTCGCCTCGATCTGCTCAGATTGCAGGCATGACAGCGTTGTCTGACCACCGGACAGGCGCACGTCCCACGATGGCGGACGTGGCCGCCGAGGCACATGTCTCGGTCAAGACGGTGTCGCGCGTCGTCAACCACGAACCCGGCGTCCGGCCCGACACCGCCGAGCGCGTCCGGGCCGTCATCGAGCGGCTCGGCTTCCGTCGCCACGACGGCGCCCGGCTCATCCGCCAGGGCCGCACCTTCACCATCGGGCTCGTCGTCGAGGACCTCGCGAACCCCTTCTACTCCCTCGTCGGCGCGGCGGTGGAGCGCGAGGCCCGGATCCGCCAGCACCAGCTCATCACCGCCTCGGCCGAGGGGTCCCCGAGCCGCGAGCGCGCGGCCCTCGAGGCGCTCATCGCCCGACGCGTCGACGGCATCGTCGTCGTGCCCGCGAGCGAGGCCGCGTCGGCCGACCCGGAGATCGACGCGAGCGGCACCCCGATCGTCTACATGGACCGGCCCGTGCGCGGCACGCCCCGCGACACCGTCCTCAGCGACAACCAGGGCGGGGTCCGCAGCGCCATCGAGCACCTCGTCGCCCACGGCCACCGGCACATCGCCTTCCTCGGCGACGACCCCGGCTTCTGGACCGCCCGCCAGCGTCGCGAGTCCTTCGTCGCCACCCACGAGGCGCTCGGCCTGCCCGGCTCGGCCCGCGTCGTCATGGGCCCGCACTCGGTCGTGTCGGTCCGCGACGTCCTGACCCGCTGGAGCGCCGGCCCCGAGCCGATCACCGCCGTCATCACCGGCAACAACCGGATCACCCTCGCGGCGCTCTTCGCGATCCGCGACCTGCACGCGAACCTCTCGCTCGTCGGCTACGACGACTTCGAGCTCGCCGAGCTCATCGACCCACCCGTGACCGTCGTCCACCAGGACCCGGCCGCCATGGGGCAGAAGGCGGCCCAACAGCTGTTCTCGCGCCTCCTCGGCGACGAGTCCCCGCCCCAGACCGTCGTCATGCCGACGCGTCTGATCGTCCGCGCGTCCGGCGTCCGCCGCGACAGCACCCGAGGAAACCACCGATGACCACCACCCAGCACCTCGTCCCGAGGCACCTGCCCGTCAACACGCCGCACCGCTTCTACCGCGGCGGCGAGCGGATCCTCGCCTTCCGCGGCCTGCCGGTGCCCGACGGCTTCGACGGCCACCGGCCCGAGGACTGGCTCGCCTCGACGACGCGCCTCTTCGCCGAGGGCGGCGGCGGCCTCACCCTGCTCGACGACGGCGCCGACCTGCCCTCGGCGCTCGAGTCCGACCCGCGGGAGTGGCTCGGCGACGCGCACGTCGACACGTTCGGCGTCGTGCCGGGCCTGCTGACCAAGCTGCTCGACAGCGGCGAGCGCCTGCCGGTGCACTCCCACCCCGACCGCGCCTTCGCCAAGGCCCACCTGCACTGCGACAACGGCAAGACCGAGGCGTGGATCGTCCTCGACGCCGAGCCGGGCGCCCGCGTGTGGCTCGGGTTCCGCGACGAGGTCTCGCCCGAGCGTCTCGCCGAGCTCGTCGAGGCCCAGGACGACCAGCTGCTCGCGGCCCTCAACCCCGTCGAGGTGACCCGCGGCGACGCGATCCTCGTGCCGGCCGGGCAGCCGCACGTCATCGGCGAGGGCGTCCTCGTCCTCGAGCTGCAGGAGCCCACCGACCTGTCGGTCATGCTCGAGCACCAACGCTTCGGACTCGAGGAGGCGCACGCCTTCCTCGGCCTCGAACGCGGCCTCGCGCTGCGCAGCGTCGACCGCGGCCCGCTGACGCCGGAGGCCCTCGCCGGCCTGCGCCGGCGCTGGTCCGACGTCGTCGGGTCGGGCGGCGCGCTGCCCGCGCAGGCCGACACCTTCTTCCGGGCGCAGGTCGTCCGGCCGACCGGCCCCGAGCCGGTCACCGTCGAGGCGGCGTTCGCCGTCACGGTCGTCGTCGACGGTCACGGCACCCTCGTGACCGGCGCCGGCGACACCGGCGGCGCATCCATGGACATCACCAGGGGAGATGTCCTCCTCGTCCCCCACGGCGCGGGTTCCGTCCGCGTCGAGGGAGACGTCACCGTCATCCGGTGCATGCCGCCGTATGGCACTCCCGCCGCCTGACCGCGGCACCGACACACGGCCGGACCCGGAGGGGGCACCGGCACCGCACCGAGTCCCATCCGGCAACCGGTCGGGGCATCGGAACCAACAAGGAGGATCAATGCGCAACAGGGCTGTTGCAGCCGTGGCGATGGCGGGGGTCGTGGCCGTCGCGCTCGCCGCCTGCGGGTCGGGCTCGACCAACGACACCGGTGGCTCCGGCGGCGCGAGCACCTCGCTCGCGACCAAGGCCGGCGGCGCCGGTGGTGACGTCGGCGTGTTCACGTGGTGGGCGGCCGGCTCGGAGAAGAAGGGCCTCGACGCGCTCGAGGCGCTCTTCAAGGAGAAGTACCCGAACGACACCTTCGTCAACCTGGCCGTCGCCGGTGGCGCAGGCTCGAACGCGAAGGCCAAGCTCGCGTCCGACCTGCAGAACAACCAGCCGCCGGACTCGTTCCAGGGCCACGCCGGTGCCGAGCTCGCCGACTACATCGACGCGGAGCAGATCGAGCCCGTCAACGACGTCATCCAGGCGCTCGGTGGCGAGTCGGTCTTCCCGAAGAACCTCATCGAGCGGCTGACCGTCGACGGGAACATCTACTCGGTCCCCTCGAACATCCACCGCGCCAACGTCGTGTGGGCCAACGTCGCCGTCCTGAAGAAGGCCGGTGTCAACACCCCGCCGAAGGACATCAAGTCCTGGATCGCCGACATGGACAAGGTCAAGGCCTCCGGCGTCTCGACGCCGCTGTCGGTCTCGGGCACGTGGACCCAGGTCCAGCTGTTCGAGAACGTCCTCATCGCCGACCTCGGCGCGGAGAAGTACAGCGGCCTGTTCGACGGCAAGACCAAGTGGGACTCCGCGGAGGTCAAGACCGCCGCGGCCGACTACAAGAAGCTGCTGACCTACGCCAACACGGCCTCCGACGGTGACGACTGGCCGGTCGCGACCGACATGGTCATCGACGGCAAGGCCGCCTACAACGTCATGGGCGACTGGGCCGTGGCCGAGTTCGCGGACAAGGGCAAGAAGCAGGACCAGGACTGGACGTGGTTCCCGACCCCGGGCACCGACGGCGTCTTCGACTTCCTCGCCGACTCCTTCACGCTCCCGAAGGGCGCGAAGAACCCCGGCGGCACGAAGGACTGGCTCATGCTCATCGGCTCGGCCGAGGGCCAGAAGGCCTTCAACCTGGCCAAGGGCTCGATCCCGGCGCGCACCGACGTGCCGAAGACCGACTTCCCGCCCTACCAGCAGTCCGCGATGGACGCCTTCAAGTCCAACACCATCGTGTCCTCGATCGCGCACGGCGCCGCCGTGTCGCTCGCGTGGAACGCGGACATCAGCACCGCGATCAGCAAGTTCTACTCGAGCAAGGACGACGCGACCCTCGTGAGCGACCTCGCGGCCGCCGCGAAGAAGTACGTCAGCTGACGCGGTCCCGGCCGGCGCGGCCCGCCTCCGTCGGAGGTGGGCCCGCGCCGGCCGGACCGCCCGTTCCCTCAAGGACCATCCATGCGCAAGACCAAGGACTGGCTGCCGGGGTTCCTCCTCGTGCTGCCGTCGATCATCCTCGTCGGGGTCTTCGTCTACTGGCTCATCGGGCGCAACGTCGCGACGTCGCTCGACCGCACCGTGACCAAGGCGACCAAGCGCGTCACGAACCCGGGCGGCCTGCAGAACTACTCGAACCTGCTCGGCAGCGACGACTACCAGCACGCCCTGTTCAACCTGCTCGTCCTCACCGTCGTCTTCGTCGCCGGCACGATGCTCTTCGGCCTGCTGTGGGCCGTCCTGCTCGAGAAGGGCGTGCGCGCCGAGGGCATCTTCCGCTCCGTCTACCTGCTGCCCATGGCGATCTCGTTCATCGCGGCCGGCATCGTGTGGCGCTGGCTGCTCTCGCCCGGCAAGGGTGACCAGGCCGTCGGCCTCAACCAGCTGCTCGCGATGATCGGGCTCGAACGCTTCCAGAGCGCGTGGTGGCAGTCACCGAGCGCGTTCTCGATGGCGGCCATGGCCATCCCGGCCATCTGGCAGCTGTCCGGCTACGTCATGGCCCTCTTCCTCGCGGGGTTCCGCGGGATCAGCGAGGACCAGCGCGAGGCCGCCCGCATCGACGGCGCGAGCGAGTGGAAGCTCTACCGGCACGTCCTCTTCCCGCAGCTGTCCCCGATCGCCCTGTCGGCGCTCATCATCATCGGGCACATGTCGATGAAGATGTTCGACCTCATCTACGCGATCGCCGGCCAGAACTCGTACAAGGCCTCGGTGCCCGCGACGATGATGTGGACCCAGATGTTCCAGCAGAACAACCCGACCGCCGCCGCGGTCAACGCCACGATCCTGCTGGTGCTCGTCGCCCTCGTCGTCGTGCCGTACCTCATCTACACGAACAAGACGGAGAAGGAGACGCGCGGATGACCGCCACGACGAACGAGGTCGCGCCGGTCGCCGCCGGCGGACGCGGTGGCGCGGTCGGCGAGCCCATCCCGACGCGTCGCACGACGGGCAAGGCGCCCGGCACCGAGGGGACGGTCGCGGGACGGACCGTCCGCTACGCGCTGCTGGTGCTCTTCCTCGTCATGATCCTGCTGCCGCTCTACGTGCTGCTCGTCACGAGCTTCAAGCGCAGCGGCGACGTCACGGCGAGCCAGGCGTGGTCGCTGCCGACGGTGTTCTCCCGCGACGGCTGGGCCTCAGCGTGGACGGCGCTCTCGCCGCCCCTGTTCCGCTCGCTCATCCTGGCCCTGTCGGTCGCCGTGCTCTCCTCGGCGCTCGGCTCGGTCAACGGGTTCGTCTTCTCCAAGTGGCGTTTCCCCGGGGCGACGACGGTCTTCACGCTGTTCCTCTTCGGGATGTTCATCCCGTACCAGGCGGTCATGATCCCGCTGCAGGGGATGCTCATCGACGTGCAGTCCACGCCGGGCTTCTCGTGGTTCGACGGCATCGCCAAGCTCATCGCCGTGCACGTCATCTTCGGCATCCCGATCTGCACGCTGATCTTCCGCAACTACTACGCGACGGCGCTCCCGACGGAGATCCTCGAGGCGGCCAAGGTCGACGGTGCGGGCCTGTTCCGCACGTTCTTCTCGGTCGTCCTGCCGATCTCGATGCCGGGCTTCGTCGTGACGATGATCTGGCAGTTCACCTCGGCCTGGAACGACTTCCTCTTCGCGCTGTTCCTCACCAACCGCAACAACGGCCCGGTGACGTACGCGCTCAACGAGCTGGCCGGCGGGCAGAACCCGAACTACCCGCAGATCATGGCGGGCGTGCTGCTCGCCTCGCTGCCGACGCTGCTCGTCTACATCCTGCTCGGCCGCTACTTCATCGGTGGCCTCATGAGCGGCTCGGTGAAGTAGCCGGCACCCGACTCGTCACCACCTCAGACCACCAGCAGGACGCGAACGGCGCGGCCCCCACCCGGGGACCGCGCCGTTCGCGCGTGGGGACGTGCTGGGGCGTCAGTCGGTGGTGCGGCGCACGTAGGCGCGGATCGCGAGCGGGGCGACGACGGCCGTGATGAGCAGCGACCACCCGATCGAGACGCCGACCGCGTGCTGCAGCGGCCAGGCCGCACCCGGCGGCGTGCCCGGGACGTTGCCCCACAGCTCGCGCATCGCCTGGACGAGCGCGCTGATGGGGTTCCACTCGGCGATGGTGCGCAGCACCGAGGGCATGGCCGCGGTCGGCGCGAACGTGTTGGCCAGGAAGGTGATCGGGAACATCGTCGTGAACATCAGGCCGTTGACGGCCTCGGGCGAGCGCATCGCCGAGCCGACGAGGATGCCGATCCAGATCATCGAGAACCCGAAGAGCAGCAGCAGCGCGAAGGCGAGCACCGCCGGGCCGAATCCGTCGCGGATGCGCCAGCCGATGACCAGGCCGGTCATCGACATGACGAAGACGCCGATGCTCGAGTGGATGATGCCGTAGACGCTGCGGCCGATGAGGACCGAGCCGCGCGAGATCGGTAGCGACCGGAAGCGGTCGATGATGCCCTTGTCGAGGTCCATGTTGAGGCCGTTGGCGACGATGAACGAGGAGAACGCCATCGTCTGGGCCATGATCCCGGGCAGCAGCCACTCGCGGTAGGAGGCGCTGTCGGTCTGGATCGAGCCGCCGAAGACGAAGGCGAACAGGACGACGAACATGATCGGCTGGATCGTGACGTCGGTGAGCATCTCCGGCTGGCGCCGGGTGTGCTTGAGGCTGCGCCACACCATCATCTGCACCTGGCGCAGCAGCCCCGGCGGGTGCAGGACGGGGGCAGCGGCGTCGGCGCGACGCCGGGTGTCGGTGGCGGTGGACTGGCTCATCGGGACTCCCCCTCCCCGGCCGCGGCGGCGCCGTCCTCCTGCTCGGCGCGGTGGCCGGTCAGGCTGAGGAAGACGTCGTCGAGGCTCGGACGCTTGAGGCCGAGGTCGTCGAGGACGATCTGGCTGCGGTCGAAGACGGCGGCGACGCGCGTCATGTCGGACAGGCCCTCGGCGGGCGCGGTCAGCTGGCGCGCCGGGACGTCGACGTGGACCTCGGTGACGTGCGAGGCGAGCAGGGCGCGCGCCTCCTCGAGCTGGTCGGCGTGCGACACGGTCAGCACGATGGCGGCCTGGCCGGACTGGTCCTTCAGCTCGAGCGGGGTGCCCTCGGCGATGACCCGGCCGTGGTCGATGACGACGATGCGGTCGGCGAGCTGGTCGGCCTCCTCGAGGTACTGCGTCGTGAGCAGCAGCGTCGTGCCGTCGGCGACGAGGCCGCGCAGGACCTCCCACAGCTCGACGCGGCTGCGCGGGTCGAGCCCGGTGGTGGGCTCGTCGAGGAAGAGGACGGGCGGGGCGGCGATGAGGCTGACGGCGAGGTCGAGGCGACGCCGCATGCCGCCGCTGTACTCCTTGACGACCTTGTTGCCGGCGTCGGTCAGCGAGAACCGCTCGAGCAGCTCGTCGGACAGGCGCCGAACGTCGGGCCGCCCGAGGCCGTAGAGCGAGCCGATGAGCCGGAGGTTCTCGCGGCCGGTGAGCATCTCGTCGACGGTCGCGGCCTGCCCGGTGAGGCCCATGCTGCGGCGGACGGCCTCAGGATCGGTGCGCACGTCGTGCCCGGCGACGCGGGCGGTGCCGCTCGTCGGGGTGGTGAGGGTCGTCATCATCCGGACGGTGGTGGTCTTTCCGGCGCCGTTGGGGCCGAG
>NZ_MLJO01000026.1 GCF_001956915.1 Intrasporangium flavum
GCTTGACATAGGGCTCTCAGTCCTGCTCGGGTTGCTCGGACTGCCTGGACTGCTCGGTCTGCTCGGCCGCCCATGCCGCGACGCGTCGGGCGCTCTCCTGCTCGGAGAGGTCCTCGACGCGCGTCAGGACGCTCCACCGCACCCCGAACGGGTCGCGCAGGCTCGCGTACCGGTCGCCCGAGACGAAGTCGGTGGCCGGCTCGCGCAGCGTCGCCCCGGCCGCGAGCGCCCGCGCAACCACGGCGTCGACGTCGGGGCAGTAGAGGCCGAGGGAGTAGCAGTCGTCCTCACCCTGGGGCGGCGCGACGAGGTGGTAGTCCGGCACCGGCTCGCCGAGCTGGAGGTGCCCGTCGCCGAGGTCGAGCTCGGCGTGGACCACCGTGCCGCCCATCTCGGTGACGTCGACGACGCGGGCGCCGAAGACGTCGGCGTAGAACCGGATCGCCTCCGCGGCCCGCGGCACGGCGATGAACGGGGTCAGGCTCGTCGACCCGTGCGGGACGCCGTTCGTCGTGTGGGCCCCGGTGGCGGCGCGGCTGCCGGGAGGGGTCGTGCCGGTGCTGTTGGTCTCGCGCGCGGTGTCCGTCATGGCCTCGACGCTAGGGCGCGGATGCACTGAGGGGCTTGAACATTCGCGACACCCGACGCCCGGAGGTGATCTCAAACCGGTTGTGCCTCCGGTGCGGCATCTGGTTGCGTGGCCGCCGTCGTCGTCCGCGAACGAAGGAGCACCCATGACCCGGCCACCCGGAACCGTCCTCGTCACCGGGGTCGGCCGACGCCGGTCGATCGGCACCGGCATCGCCCTCGGCCTCGCAGCGGACGGCCACGACCTCGTGCTGCACCACTGGCGCCCGTACGACGACCGCCTCGGCTACGAGCAGGGCGCCGACGACCCCGCGAACATCGCGCAGGAGTGCCGTGACCTCGGGGTCCGCGTCGAGCTCGTCGAGTCCGACCTGTCGGACCCCGAGGTTCCCGAAGCGCTGGTGGCACAGGCGGTCTCGGTGTTCGGAGGTCCGCTGCGCGGCGTCGTCATGTCGCACTGCGAGTCGGTCGACAGCTCGGTCACGACGACGACCCTCGAGTCCTGGGAGCGGCACTTCGCCGTCAACACCCGAGCCGCCTGGCTCCTGCTTCGCGCGGTCGCCGACCGCCTGCCCGAGCAGGCCGACCCCGACGAGCCGGTCACGAGCGTCGTGGCCCTGACGAGCGACCACACGGCGAACAACCTGCCGTACGGGGCGAGCAAGGGCGCGCTCGACCGCGTCGTCATCGCCGCCGCGGTCGAGCTCGGCCGCCGCGGGCTCCGCGCCAACGTCCTCAACCCCGGTCCGATCGACACCGGCTGGATGACCGAGGAGATCCGCGGCCTCGGCGTGGGCCAGACCCCCGCCGGTCGCCTCGGGCGGCCCTCCGACACCGCCGACCTCGTGCGCTTCCTCCTGTCGCCCCAAGGTGGCTGGGTCACCGGGCAGCTGCTCCACAGCAACGGCGGTTTCAACGCCGGCTGAGCCCCGGTGAAGGCCACGGACGTTGCGGCTGCAGATCGTCCGCAACCGGTCCTAGCCTCCTTCTCATGACCGACGCGCCTGCTGACGCAGCCCCCTCGACCGACCCGAGCGCCTTCCTCCCGCCACCCGCGCACCCGCCGGTCGCCGGCCCCGAGGTCGAGATGCTGCTCGGCGAGCTCGAGCGGGTCCGCGGCTACGTGCGCTGGAAGTGCAGCGGCGTCGACGCGGACGGCATGCGCAAGCGTCTCGGCCCGTCGGCCCTGACGCTCGGCGGCCTGCTCAAGCACCTGGCGCTCGTCGAGGACCACTGGTTCGGCGTCCGGCTGCTCGGCCGGCCGGCGAGCGAGCCGTGGGCGTCGGTCGACTTCGACGCCGACCCCGAGTGGGAGTTCCGCACCGCCGCCGACGACTCCCCCGACGAGCTTCTCGCGCTGTGGGAGGCCTCGTGCGAGTCGTCGCGCCGGTGGCTCGCAGAGGCCCTCGCCGACGGCGGTCTGGACTACCCGGCCGCCGTCACGGGGCGTGACGGCCGGGCTCCGGACACGCGTCGGATCGTCGTCGACATGGTCGAGGAGTACGCGCGCCACCTCGGCCACATCGACCTGCTCCGCGAGAACGTCGACGGCCTGACCGGTGAGGACCCCGGCCGGTAGGCGGTCTCAGGCGGGCGCGAGCGCCGTCGCCAGCCGCCGGTGCAGGTCGGCGATCGCGTCGGCGTCGAGCGGACCGGGCCTGCCGAGCAGGGAGACGAGGCGTCGCGACCACGTCACGGCCACCCCGTCGATGACGAACGACCCGCCGAAGAGCGGCCAGTCCGCGTCGACGAAGCACAGCGCCGCCGTGACGTCGACGTCGGCGTCGGGACCGAGCGCCGCCCTGACCACCTCGACCTGGCCGCGGGCGGCGGTGACGAGGCGCGTGCAGTCGCGCGTGCCGACGAGCAGCCTGTCGACGCGCGGGCGCAGGAAGCCGCCCTCGACGACGTGCCGGGGTCGCCCCTTGTAGCGCTTCGCGTCGATGACCATGCCGCCCGATGCGCAGACGACGACGTGGTCGATGTTGGCCCGCGAGCCCGGGACCCGTCGGTCGTGCAGGACGCGGAAGCTCGGCCCGGACGCCGCGTCGAGCGCCGCACCGACGTGCTCCTCGCCGCGGGCTCCGGAGTCCCAGGCCCTCGTGCTCTGCGGGTCCTCGAAGAGGGCGAGGAGCAGGCCGCCGATGCGCGGGGCTCGGGCCCGGACGCGCTGCTCCCGAGCCGCGTGGCGGCGGTCGAACTCGCGGCGGGCCGACGCCCCGGCCGCCCCGTCGACGACCGGCAGCTCGCGGAGTGGCTCCTGCGCGTCGGCCTGCACCGCGACGTGGCAGCCGAGGCAGCGCACCGTGCGGGTGATCCGGGAGTACACGGCCGCGGCACCACGGTCCAGTGCCACACCGCAGAGCACGCACGTCCCGGCGTAGCGCAGCCGCATCCGCTTCTCCCCGTCGCCGAGCGACGCCTCCCCCGTCACCCGACGGAGGCTATGTCGCGCTCCGGCGCCGCGTGGACGGTTCGGGGAATCTCGCCGGGGTGTGACGAAGCGCTCGCCGTGGGGCGTGCCCCGGCGGGCGCGCTGCGCGCGGCACGGGTCGTATCGTCGGACGCGTGGCAGAGGGGACGCGTGCAGCGGTCGTGCTCGGGTCGGGCGGAGCCCGCGGCTACGCCCACATCGGGGCGCTGGAGGTGATCGCCGAGCGGGGCATCGAGGTCGTCGCGATCGCCGGCACGTCGATGGGGGCGCTCGTCGGGGGCGTCGCCGCGGCCGGACGCCTCGAGACCTACACCGAGTGGGCGCGCAGCCTCACCCAGCGCGAGGTCTGGCGCCTGCTCGACCTCAACCTCACGGCCTCCGGGGGCGCCATCCGCGCCGAGCGGATCATCGCCCGGGTCGGGGAGATCCTCGACGGCGCGACGATCGAGAGCCTGCCGATCCCGTTCACCGCGGTCGCCACCGACATCAACGCGCGCCGCGAGGTGTGGTTCCAGCGCGGCCCGGTCGAGCACGCCATCCGCGCCTCGATCGCCATCCCCGGCGTCATCACCCCGGCCGTCATCAACGGCCGGGTCCTCGTCGACGGCGGCCTCATCAACCCGATCCCCATCGAGCCCACCGCGGCCGCGCCCGCCGACGTCACCATCGCCGTGTCGCTGGCGGGCATGCGGTCCTCGACCGGCACGGCGACGCCGGTCAAGGAGTCCTCCGAGCAGCGCCCGCACGAGGAGTGGACCTCACGGCTGCGTCGCAGCGCCGCCGAGGTCCTCGACTCCGAGCGGGTGCGGGCTATCACGGGCCGGTTCTCGCACGGTCGCGACGTCGACGCCGAGCTGACGATCCCGCCGGAGGCGGCCGACGTCGTGCCGCAGACGCCGACGGAGGCCCTCGTCACCGGACGCGCCGACATCGGCACCGTCGACCTGCTCAACATGAGCTTCGACACGATGAGCGCCCTCATCTCGCGCTACCGGATGGCGAGCAACCCGCCCGACGTCCTCGTCACCGTCCCGTCGAACGCCGTGCGCACCCTCGACTTCCACCGCGCGGCCGAGATGATCGAGCTGGGCCGCCAGCTGACGACCGAGGCCCTCGACCACGCCGGCCTCTGACGACCGCCGGCCGGTCCGTCACCCGGGTGCCGCCTCGTCGGCCGCGAAGCAGACGGCCGCCCGGCCGAGGACGACCGCCTGGCCACCGGTCGTGTCGGCGGACCGGAAGTCGCTCACGAGGTCGGCGACCTGCTCCCGGTAGGAGTAGGCGTTGGGGAACTGGTCGCGGATCACGCCCCAGATCTTGTCCGGGTCCTGCTCGACGTCGTAGGCCGTCCAGATGTGGCAGCCGGCCTGGACCACCTCGGCCCGGTCCTCCGTGGGCACCGAGGAGAGTCGGCTGAGGAACGAGTCGGCCTCGGCCCGAACCTGTTCCGAGGTGACGGTCACGACAGCGGGAACCTCCGGCACCCACCTGCTGCGGGCGAGGCCGGCGAGGTCGTCGGCGTGCTGGCCCGCCGCGCGCACGAGGTCGTCGACCGCGCCGCACCCGGCCACCGCACCACCGAGCGCCAGCGCCGCTGCCGCCACTGCACCCACGAGAACTCGCACGGCCCTCACCCCCTGCCCCAGTGTGGCCCCGATCCCCCGCGGGCACCCGGCTTTCGGCCGAGGCCTCTGCGGCGTGCTGTCGGCGCAGGCGTGTTGAGTGGGGACGTGGTCCTCCTGCACGCCGACGCCGACGCGTTCTTCGCCTCGGTCGAGCAGCGCGACGACCCGCGGCTGCGCGGTCGCCCGATGGTCGTGGCCCACGAGGTCGTCGCGTGCCCGTCCTACGAGGCGCGGGCCCTCGGCATCCACGCCGGCATGGCGACCCGGATGGTGACCCGGCGCTGGCCCGAGGTTCTCGTCGTCGGCTACCGGGGCGAGGCGTACGAGGAGGCCTCGCGGGCGCTCTTCGAGGTGTTCCACCGCTACACCCCGCTCGTCGAGCCGGGCTCGATCGAGGAGGCGTTCCTCGACGTCACCGACCGCGACCGCGGCGACCCGGCCGGCATGGCGGCCGCCCTGCGGCGCACGGCCCGCGCCGAGGTAGGCCTGCCGGTCAGCGTCGGCGTCGGGCGCACCAAGCTCATGGCCAAGCTCGCGAGCCGGCGCGCCAAGCCCGACGGCCTCGTCGTCGTCGACCCCGACACCGAGGCTCGGGTGCGGCCGCGGCTGCACCTCGACGACCTCTGGGGTGTCGGACCGACGACCTACGAGAAGCTCCACGCCGCAGGCCTTTTCGTCGTGTCCGACCTCTACGGCTGGGACGAGGAGCGGCTCAAGGGCGTCGTCTCCACGGCGATGGCCCGGCGGCTCCTCTCGATCGCCGCCGGCACCGACGACGCCACGGTCCGCCTGCCCGGCCCGCGCCGGTCCGTCAGCGCGACGCGCTCGCTGCCCGCCACCCGCACCCGCTCGAAGGTCGCCGCCGTCCTCGACGAGTGCATCGGCCGGGCGGTCCAGCGCGTCACCGGGCTCGACGACCCGCCCCGGCTGCCGGCACGGGTGGAGGTCGTCGTGCGCTACGACGACGGCGTCCAGGTGCTCCAGCGCGGAGCGCTGTCGGTGCCGACGCTCGACCTCGGCGCCCTGACGGCCCTGTCCCACGACCTCCTCGACCGCACCGGGTTCGAGTGGGACGGCCGCGGCGTCACGATGGTCGGCCTGACGCTGCCGCTGCCGGTTGCACCCACCGCGCCTCCCGCACCGACCCCTTGACCTCAGGGGCACTCGAGGTCGCACGATGACTCCCATGGACCCAAGCACCGACGCGCGCGCCGACTCGCGCACCGACGCGAGCACCGGCACCCTGACCGCTGCCGACGTCGGCGCCTACGCCCGACGCATCGGGGCGGCCCTGCCGGCGGCGCCGACGCTCGCCGCCCTGTCGAGCCTGCACCGGGCGCACCTGCTCGCCGTGCCTTTCGAGAACCTCGACATCGCGCTCGGCCGCCCGATCCGCCTCGACCTCGACGCGTTCGTCGACAAGGTCGTTCGGCACCACCGCGGCGGGTACTGCTACGAGCTCAACGGGCTGTTCGCGGCGCTGCTGCGCAGCGTCGGCTACCGCGTCGACCTCGTGTCGGCGCCGGTGGCCACGAGCGGCGGCGGTTTCACGCCGGAGTTCGACCACCTCGCGCTCGTCGTCGACAGCGACGCCATGGACGAGCGGGTGCTGGCCGACGTCGGGTTCGGCGCGGGCTTCATCGAGCCGCTGCCGCTGCGCGACGGGTTCGTGCGCCGCGAGCGCGGCACCGACGTCGGCCTGGTGCGCGACGGTGACCGGGACGGGAATAGGGACGGTGACAGCGTCACGTGGACCTACCGCGAGCGCTCGGCCGGCTCGCGCACCGAGGACTGGGTGCCGCGGTACACGTTCACCACCCGGCCGCACCCGCTCGAGGACTTCGCGCCCCGCAACGCCTGGCAGCAGACCTCGCCCGAGAGCCACTTCACCCGGCAGCGGCTGGCCTCGCGGCTCACCGCCACCGGACGCGTCACGCTGAGCGGCGACCGTCTCATCACGACGACGCACGGCAGCCGCGACGAGCGCACGGTCGACGCCTCGGACCTGGCCGCCGTGCTCGAGGAGCACTTCGGGATCACGCTCCCCGACCCGTGAGCCGCCGGACGCGTCAGGCGGCCGACGCGCCTCAGCCCCAGGCGTCCCGGGTGGGCCGGCACAGGCAGAACGGGTGGCCCGCCGGGTCGGCGTAGACGCGGAAGCCGCGCTCCGGCGAGGGCGCCGGCGGCTCGACGGGGTCGAGGGCGGTGCCGCCGAGCGCCAGCACGCGCTCGTGGGCGGCCACGATGTCGACGACGACGAAGTCGAGGTGCGCCTGCTGCTGGCCGCGCGGCCAGTCGGGCGAAGTCTGGTTCGGCGCGACCTGCGTGGCGATGCGCGGGCCGTCCCAGAGCACGTTGAACCAGTCGCCGTCGGGATCGGCGTCGACGCGGCCGCCGAGGAGGTCGGCGTAGAACTGGGCCACACCGGCGGCGTCGGCGCAGTCGAGGGCGACGCAGTCCCAGCCGATGCGCTGGTCGGCGGGCAGGCCCACTCCGGTGGAGTCTGCTGCGGTGGTGTCGGTCATCGACCCAGCCCAGCACCCGCCACCGACAGGCGCCAGCGGGTTTCCGGCGACCACCCCGACGGGTCCGGCGACGCGTCAGGTGTCGGTCGGCCAGACGAGCGTCGTCGAGGTCACCGGCCGCACGGTCGAGACCGGACCCGAGCCGGCGATCGTCACGGTGTGCGTGCCCGGCGGCAGGTCGGCGAACCGCACCGACCCGTGCCCGTCCCGCGTGGTCTTCTCCATCGTCGCGAGCACCGTGCCCGTCTCGCTGCTCACGGTGACGACGACGGGCTGGTCGGGCGACCCGGCGTCGGGGTCGTCGGCCTCGAGGTCGAAGGCGACGCGCAGCTGGTGCCCCTCGGTGACGAGGTCGGGCACGACGGCGCGGACGCTGGTGGTGGCCAGGTCGCGCCGGCGCACCGGCTTGGCGGTGAGGATCTCCTGCACCTGGTCGAGGACGAACGGGTTGCACTGGAGGTTGGTGTGCTGCTCGGGGACGCGCACCGCGAGGTTGGTGTCGAGGCTTTCGCCGAGCCCGACCGCCCCGGTCAGGGTGACCGTGCCGTCGCCGTAGTCGTCGTCGGCGCCGAAGGTCTGCGAGGTCACGGCGCGCCCGTCCTGGAAGGTCACGGTGGTCTGCGTCGGCTGGCGCACCCCGAGAACGAGGTGCGTCGTGTCGCGGCTGCCCGGCCGGGCTGCCTCGGCCGCCTGCAGGTCGGTGTGGAAGGCCATGGCGTCGGCGAGCATCGCGGTGTCGACGTTCGGCACCTGCACCTCGGTCGTCTTGGCCCACCCGTCCGCCCCACCGGCGCCGCCGATGCACGCGTACTCCGGCAGCAGCTGGTGCAGCGAGGGCATGCTCCGCGCGAACTGCGTCAGGTCGACCGACAGCGGCCCGATGCCCTTCTTGACGCCGTTGACGAGCTGCTCGAGGGCGTCGGTGGCCCCGCGCCAGGGCGTCCCGAGCGTCACGAGCTTGCGGGTCACCTCGGCGCCGCCGCACTTCTCGATGTACCACCGCGCCACGAGGCCGCCCATCGAGTGGCAGACGAAGACGACCTTCGCGTCGGCCCACTCGCCGCCCCGGGCGCGCAACCGCTCGAGCGCGGGCTCGACGACGGTGCCGAGCCGCTGGCCGTTGTAGCGGTTGGACAGGCGCCAGTCGTAGGCGAACGGGATGAGGGTCGCCGGCTGCGCCCCGTCGTCACGCCGGTAGCCGAGCTTCTCGAGGGCGTCGACGAGCACGTCGTAGCCGCGGATCGGCGTCCAGATGCCGGGGATGACGTGGACGTCCGGCATGAGCGCCACCGCTTCGACGCCGTCGCCCGGGTGGTCGTCGCCGATGCCGGCCGGCAGGGCGTGCTTGAGCACCGAGTCGCCGCCGGTGAACATCTTCCACACCGCGCCGGCGCTCGGCGCCCAGATGAGGTTCGCGCTGGCCGGCGACCCGTCGGCGCCGCGCACCCCGAGGGTGCTGCCCGTGATGCCCGGGAGAACCACGACGAGATCGTTGCTCGTCATCCGACCCACCGCCTCGCTGCCGCTGACCGCTGGTGACCCTTCCGACCAACGGTGGCACCGATGCCCTCCGCTGATACGCGAAACGGGTATGAACGCGACAGTTGCCGAACGCCGAGCCCGCGAAGGAGCATCCGTGGACATCACCGAGGTCATCGCCCACCAGCACGAGGAGCAGCGACGGATGTTCGCGATGCTCGAGGAGTGGCCCCGCGACGACCACGAGGGACTTGCCGCTGTGTGGAAGCGCCTCGAGGTGCTCCTCGAGGTGCACGCCGAGGCCGAGGAGCGCTACTTCTACCCCGAGCTGCTCCGCCTCGGCACGGGCGGCGCCGACGCCGAGTCGGTCGACGAGGAGGTCGAGGACGCCGTCCACGACCACAACGAGATCCGCAAGGCGGTGCGCAAGGTGGGCCGGTGCCGCACCGGGTCCGACGCGTGGTGGACCGCCGTCGTCGACGCCAACGTGCACAACAGCGACCACATGGGCGAGGAGGAGCGCCAGGACCTCGCCGACTTCCGCCAGCGCGCGAGCCTCGAGCTGCGACACGAGATCGCCGTGCAGTTCCTGCGCTACGAGGCCCAGCGCTGGGCCGACGGGATCACCCCGAGGGACAAGGACCCCGAGCGCTACGTCGACACGAAGAAGCCCGCGCGGGCCACGCGCACCGAGAAGCGCGCGGCCCGGTCCGCGACGAAGGCGACGCGCACCGGCCCCGCGCGCAAGGCCGCCTCGAAGAAGGCCTCGAAGGAGGCGTCCGAGGGCTGAGGCTGCGGGCCGCCGTCAGTCGGCGTCGGCGGCGAGCGCCGCGACGACCCGGTCGTAGACGCCCGTCGCGCCGGCGGCCACGAGCCCGGGCGGGGCGGTGTCGCGCGGCGAGTACGCCTCGCCGTCGGTGCGCCCGAGGACGCCGCCGGCCTCGGCGAGCAGGAGCGAGCCGGGCACGTGGTCCCACGGCGCGCCGCGCCCGTAGAGGACGTAGTCGGCCGCGCCCTCGACGAGCTTGGGGTAGTCGATGCCGCACGACACCCACGTCAGCTCGAGCGGCGGCAGGCCATCGAGGCTGCGCCCGATCCAGGCCCGGCGCGACGTGCGGCCGCGCAGCCCGTCAGGGCTGGAGGTGCCCGACGCGTCGGGCACGGTGAGGCGCGTCGTGCCGTCGGCGTCGTGGCGCCACGCGCCGGCGCCGCGCTCGGCGACGTAGCCCAGCCCGTGCTGGGGCTGCCAGATCCAGGCCCGGACCGCCTCGCCGTCGACGGTCTCGCTGACCATGACGGCGTGGTCGGGCGAGCCGTGGACGAAGTTCTTCGTGCCGTCGACGGGGTCGAGAGTGAAGGCGTGCGACGCCGCGGCGTACCGGTCCATGAGGGCCGGGTCGGCGGCGAAGGTCTCCTCGCCGAGGACGACGGCGTCGGGGAAGGCGTCGAGCAGGGCGCGGCTGATGAGCACCTCGGCCTCGCGGTCGGCGTCGGTGACGAGGTCGCCGGGCCGCTTCTCGTGGACCTCTCCCTCGGCCAGGGCCCGGAAGCGCGGGTTGACCACCTCGTCGGCCACGTCGCGCAGCAGGGTCAGGATCTCGTCGGTGTCCACGTCAGCAACCTAGCCCCTCGCGCGACGCCCCTGCCGGAGCCCTGCCGGAGCGCCGCTGGAGGGCGGCTGGACCCCCGCTGGACGCCGCCTGCCGAGAGCATGTGCACCATCTGAGAGTTTCATGAAAACCTCTGTCCCCCAACCAGTTCCACCCTAACGAAAGCACCCACGGGATCGTCCGGAGGGTTACATTCCGCGCATCGGGGGCCTTCTGAACACACCCATGGATGGAGCACACATGAGACTGCGTTCCACAGCATCAGTCCTGGTCGCCGCCGCGTCACTCGTGGTGGCGGCCGGAGCGGCGACGGCGGGCACACCCACCGCGTCCGAGCCGCAGGTCATCAGCGACGACGCCCTCAAGGCCGAGTCGGTGACGATGGGAGGCGCCACGGTGCTGCCGACCACGCGCACGGTCGCCCACTGGCACGGGTCGACGACCGACCCGTCCGACGGGAAGACGTACGGCTACAACATGGTCGGCGCCGACCCGCACTCGTGCGCCGGGGCGGCCTGCGACGTGACGGTCCAGGTCGACATCACGCCGATCAAGGTCGTCATCGCCGGCCGGACGTTCGACGGCTCGGACGTCGTGCCCGCGACGCTGGCCTCGCCGCAGTTCGCCACCGGCGACTACGGCTCGACGACGGCAGCGACCGCCGCCGGCGCGTTCCCGAGCTCCCCGGCCTTCGTCCGCGGCGCCGGAGGCCCCCTCTCGCAGGAGGACGCCGGGGTCCCGCTCCAGCTGCAGGACGCGACGATGCGAGCCCAGTTCGACAAGACCGGCACGAGCCCGTACCACCTGCGCCTGCACCCGAACGTGCTCGCCCCGGTGACCATCACGGTGCCGAGCAACCAGGGCGGACTGCTCGCGAGCGGCCGCGGGGTCGTCTTCGCGAGCGTCGACATCGGCTGGTGGTCGGCGCAGATCACCAACCTCGAGAGCAGCGCCGACCCGACGCACCTGCCGCTCTACCTCACCGACGACGTCATGCTCCACAGCGGCAAGTCGCTCACCGACTGCTGCGTCATCGGCTACCACGGCACCAAGGCGGCGGGCGACCGCAAGGGCGGCGGCCAGACCCAGGGCAACGCCCCCGTGCAGACCTTCGCGTGGGCCTCCTACGTCAGCCCGGGCCTCTACTCCCGCCCGGACGGCGGCACCGACTGGGCGCTGCAGGACATCCACGCCATCAGCCACGAGATCGCCGAGTGGGCCGACGACCCGTTCGTCAACAACGGCGTCGAGCCGTGGCTGACGCCGACCGCGCCCCAGTACGGCTGCACGTCGGTGCTCGAGACGGGTGACCCGGTCGTCGGCATCGGCTTCGCGCAGGGCACGAACACCTTCCGGCAGGGCCCCAACCCGAACGGTACCCGGAGCGCCGACGGCGCCTACCACCCCGAGGACGAGGCGCTCTTCCCGTGGTTCCTGCGCCTGCCTGCCGACGCGGCCGGCTCGGAGCCGACGCAGAGCGGGACCGGCGGTCGCTACACCCTCATGGGCGACCTCAACCCGTTCCCGGGCTTCCGCCAGCCGGCCACCGGCTGCTGACGCCCCGGCTCGCCCCTGCTCGCCCCGGCGAGCGCGTCCCGACGCCCACCCCCGCCCTCGCGCGGGGGTGGGCGTCGGCGCGTCAGGCCGGCTCGCCGTCGGGACGCAGGTGGTCCGGCAGCCCCAGCCAGTAGCCGAGGATGCCGCGGGCCACGCCGTCAGGGCCGGGACGCGGCCGGTCCGCCGGGTCGCCGATCGTCGGGTCCGCGGGCCGACCGTCGGGTCCGGTGGCGAGCTCGGTCGCGAGGCCGGTGGCGAGCTCGGGCTCGGGGTCGGGCTCGGCGGGCAGGGCGTCGGCGAGCGCCCGCAGCAGGTCGTCTCGGCCCCGCATGCCGAGCGCGTAGACGAGGCTGCGGACGTGGTCGCCGGCGTCGTGGCCCGTGCCGGTCGCCACGATGCCCGCGACGCGCAGCGCCACGGCGCGCTCACGGGCGTCGCGCCGGGGCGAGGACGGCTCGATGGCGTTGCCGAGGACGTACCCGGCGGTCGTCGCGACGTCGGTCGGGGTGTCCGGACCGAGGCTGACCCGCTCGAACAGGTCGAGGTCCTCGGCCTGCCCGAGCCACGACAGGATGGTCAGGCTCTCGTGGGCGGCGACGACGTCGCCCTGGCCGAGCGCGTCGGCGAGCGCCCGCGCCTGCACGCGACCCACGACCCCGGCCTGCGGCGACACCATGAGGATGCCGAGCGCCGTGCCGCGCTCGCCCTCGTCGGTCGACCCGAGGGCGGTCTCGAGCAGGTGGGCGAGCACCGGCTCCTCGATCGACTCGTGCCCGCCGGCCTCCTCGAGCTCGGCGCGGATGCGCTTCATGGACGTGCGGAACGCCTCGGCGCTGATGGCCCGGCCGTCGCGGATGATCGAGGCGGCCACGCGTCGGTCCTCGGCCGTCAGCACCGTCGCGAGGCGTGGGGCGCTGATGCCGAGGGCCCGCACGAGGTTCGCCGCGCCGCGGTGCACGCGGTAGGGCAGGTCGGGGTCGCGCAGGTGCTGCACGGCGAGCCGGGCGGCCTCCAGCCGCACCTCGCCGTCGAGCCGGCGGCCCTGCACGAGGGTCGTCAGCACGATGAGGCAGGCCCGCAGCACGCTGGGGTTGGTCGGCCGGCGCAGCTGGTCGAGGACGACCGACACCGCTTCCGGGTGGTCGGTGTGGTGGAGCATGCCGAGCGGGTCGTTGTAGAACTGCGCGTCGGGCCGGCCCGTCACCTCCGCCGCCATCGCGGCCACGAGGGGCCCGCTGCGGGCGTGCCCGACGAGACGCGCGAGCGCCTCGGAGCGCTGGGCGTACCCGATGCCGAGGCCGAGGCTCGTCTCCTCGAGCAGCCGCCGCAGCAGCGCCTCCCAGTCGCTCGCGCGCACGAGCGGCCGCCCGATCCGGCCGAGGGCGTCGGTCAGCTCGTCCCACTCGAGGCCGGTCATGCGGTCCTCGGACAGGGCGCGCTCGAGGAGCAGCAGGGTGCGGTCGGTGTCGGGCTCGTCGGCGGGCGACAGCACGGCCACCGACCGGACCGGGTTGCGGGCCCGGCCGAACCGGTCGACCGCCGTCAGGAGCGTGCCCTCGTCGAGGTGGAGCACCTGCTCGTAGCGCCGCACGAGGTGACGCGTCATGACGACGTGCCCCCGCTCCCAGCGTCCGACCTGGGCCCGATGCACCGGCGTGGCCACGCCGTTGCCCTGCGCGAAGCCCGCGGCGCTGCGCAGGGTGGGGTCGAGGGCGTTGAGCCGCGCGTTCCGCAGCACCCACTGGATCTCGTCGATGAGCTGCATCGCCTGTCACCTACCCCCGTCCGCAGGCACATACCGGGCGCCGACGGGGTCGTGGTTGCACGAGGACGTCCGCCGCGCAACCTCGGCCTTCGGATTCCGAAGCAGTTCGTAGGGTGGCGCGAACGGGGGAGGCACGGGCGCGGAGCCGCAGTCTGGGGGCGGCTCCGGGGCTCGACCCCACGGCACCCGATCCGGCAGGCAGCCCGGCACACGGTCCGGCGCAGCCGGGCGCACTCGGCCGACCCCTGTCCACCCCTGCATCGCAACGTCCCCTCAACCGACGCGGCGTCCCCGGTCGGACGCTCGCAACTCCCCCGAGTTGCGGCGGGCAAACTGCTGCGCAACGCGCGTTTGCCCGGTTACCCCTGTGGGTACGGTAGGCCCCGGAACGCAGCCAGTGGAGGGGAAGCGGGCCTTTTGGACCGGGAGCCGGTGTTCGGCTCCCGGTCTTCCCGCGTCCGGACCCATAACCCGTGGCTCGGTGTCGTGGTCGGCTGGCAGGGTTGCCCCCGTGAACCCCGCGCACCCGCAGCCAGCCCCCACCTCCGTGACCGCACCGAGCCTCACCGACGGCATCGTGACGCTGCGGGTGCACACCGACGCCGACGCCGACGCGGTCGTCGAGCAGTCGTCCGACGCGGACAGCCTGCGGTGGACGACCGTTCCGCGCCCGTACGGCCGCGACGACGCCCTCGGCTGGATCGAGGGCAACCGCGCCGCATGGCTCACCCCCGACGGCACCCGCACCTGGGCCATCGACTGGGTCGACCCGAACGACCCGGCCGGTCGCCCGCGGTTCGGCGGCAGCATCGACCTGCGCCCGATGGTGCGCCCCGGCGTCGGCGAGCTCGGCTTCGGCCTGCACCCCGACGCCCGCGGCCACGGCGTCATGGCGCGGGCGGTCCGCCTCGTGCTCGCCCACGCCTTCTCCGAGGGCGGGTGGGGGCAGCCGCTGACCCGCGTGCACTGGCGAGCGGTGCGCGGCAACTGGGGCTCGCGACGCGTCGCGTGGGCCACCGGGTTCACCCCGCACGGCACGCTCCCCGACAGCCACCCCGACCCGTCGGGCCAGTCCCCCGCGCTCGACACGTGGACGGCCAGCATCGGCCCCGGCGACGGCACCCGGCCGGCCGCGCCCTGGTTCGAGCCCACCGTCGTCGAGGCGCCCGAAGCCGGCCTGCGGCTGCGGCCGTGGCGGCCAGAGGACGCCGAGGCCATCGAGCCGCGCGACGCCGACCCGACGCACTGGATGCCGGCCCGCTCAGTGCTCTCCACCGACACCTTCCCCCTGTGGCTGCTCGTGCGCCAGGAGCGGATGGCCGAGGGCACGGCCGTCGACTGGTGCGTCGCCGACGCCACCACCGACCGCGCCCTCGGCGGCGTCACGGTGTTCTCCCGCGTCGGGCCGATGACCGGCGACGCCGCCGAGCTCGGCTACCAGCTGTTCCCGAGCGCCCGGGGCCGGGGCGTGGCCAAGACGGCCGCACGGCTCGCCACCGCGCACGCCTTCCGGCCGCGCGAGGAGGGTGGCCTCGGGCTGCGCCGGCTCGTCGCCGAGACCGCGGCCGACAACGACGCGAGCAACGCGGTGCTGCGGGCCACGGGGTTCACCTCGTGGGGTCGCGAGGTCGCCGTCGACGTGCTCGCCGACGGCTCCTGGGGCGACGGCCTGCACTGGCAGCTGTTCCGCGACGACTGGCTCGCGAAGGACGCCCACCGGCAGCAGGGGTAGCCGCGGCGGGTATGTGCGGGAGTGAGTCCGTCCAGCGACCACCACCGACCCGCACACCGACCCGCGAAGGAGGCCCGACGTGAGGCTGCGCCACGACCAGGAGCTCGACGCACCCGCCGACCTCGTCTGGGAGCACTTCATGGACCTGCGCCGGATCGGGCGCAGCTTCCCCGGCGCCGAGGTCACCGAGGTCGACGGCGACGCGTTCGTCGGGCAGATCCGCGCCCGGCTCGGGCCGCTGTCGGTGTGGTTCGACGGGACCGGCTCGATGATCGAGCGCGACGCGTCCGCGCGGCGGGCCCGCCTCGAGGCCACCGGCCAGGAGCGGCACGGCCTGGGCAAGGCGACCATCGGCGTCACCCTCACGCTGCACCCGCTCACGGCCGAGCGCACCCGGGCCCGGCTCGACACCTCGCTCGACTTCTACGGGATGCCGCTCGAGGTCGGCCGCGGCCTCGTGCAGCGCGCGTCCGACCCGCTCATCGAGCGGTTCCTGACCAACATGGCCCGCGCGGGCGACGCGGCGGGCGATGCCCCCGGCGCGACCGACGACGACTCCGGCCCGCTCGACCTCGTGCGCACGGCGGGCGACCTGCTCGGCTCCTTCCGCCGTGACGGCGGGCGCCGCCGGCGCTGAGACGGGTGACGGGGCGGGTGACGGGCGGGTGACGGCGCGGGTGGCGCTTCGGGTGGCGGTCGTCGGGGCCAGCGGGTACGTCGGCTCGCGGCTCGTCCCCGAGCTGCTCGCGCGCGGCCACGAGGTCGTCGCCCTGCACCGGCGGCCCGAGCCGCAGCGCTTCCCGTGGTCCGACGCGGTGCAGTGGCGCCGGGCCGACGTGCAGGACGAGGCGCAGGTCGTCGCGGCCCTCGAGGGCGTCGACGCCGTGTGCCACCTCGTGCACGGCCTCGACGACGCCGACTTCCTGCAGCGCGACCGGCGGGCCGCCGACAACGTCGCCTACGCCACCGGCCGCGTCGGCGCCCGGCGGCTCGTCTACCTGTCGGGCATCGTGCCCGACCTGCCGCTCGAGCAGCTGTCCGAGCACCTCCTGTCGCGCCTCGAGGTGGAGCAGGTGCTCGCCGGGGCCGACGCGTCGGTGCTGACCCTGCGCGCGTCGATGGTCATCGGGGCCGGCTCGACGAGCTTCGAGGTGATGCGCCAGGCCTCCCACCGGCTGCCCGTCGTGCAGGCGGTGCCGGCGTGGATGCGGGGGTCGGTCATCCAGCCGGTCAGCGCGGCCGACGCGGTGTGGGCCCTGGCGGAGGCGCTCGAGCGGCCCGACGTGACCGGCTGGCTCGACCTCGTCGGGCCCGAGGCGCTCGGCTACGTCGACCTGCTGCGGACCTACGCGGCGCAGGCCCGCCTCGTGCGGGTGCAGGTGCCGGTGTGGCTCGCGCCCGTCGACACGGTGGCCCGGCTCGCCGGCGCGCTCGTCGACGTGCCGAGCCGCACCGTCGAGTCGCTCGTGCCGAGCCTCGGGCACGACATGGTCGCGACGCGCGACGCCGCGACGGTGCTCGGCGAGGCCCCGACCGGCCGGCTCACCCCCGCCGAGGCGATCGCACGTGCGCTCGCCGAGGAGCGGGAGGACGGGGCCGCGGTCGGCGGCGACCCCCAGCGTCCGTCGGCCGGCGACCCCGACTGGTCGCGCCACCGCCCGCTGCTCACCTGGCTGCGCTCGCTCGCTCAGCGGGCGATGTAGCCGCCGTCGATGTAGAGCTCGGAACCGGTGACGAACGCCGCGTCGTCGCCGGCGAGGTAGGCCACGCCCGCGGCGATCTCCTCGGGTCGGCCGAGCCGCCCCATCGGCGTCTGGTCGATCATCACCTGCTCGAACGGCGTCCCCCTCGCCGCGTCGAGGATCGGGGTGTCGATGAAGCCGGGGTGGATCGAGTTGACCCGCACGCCCTCCGCCGCCCAGTGCAGCGCGACGTTCTTCGTCAGCGTCCGCACGGCGCCCTTGGCGGCATGGTAGGCCGGCGAGGTCCCGAAGCCGCCGCTCGTGCCGAAGATCGAGCTGATGTTGACGACCGAGCCGTGGCCCGACGCCTTGAGGTGCGGCGCCGCGGTCCTCATCCCGAGGAAGACGCCGGTCTGGTCGATGCCGATGGTGCGCTGCCAGTCCTCGAGGGTCGTCTCCTCGATGGTGGCGAGGTCGCCCATGCCGGCGTTGTTGACGAGCACGTCGATGCCGCCGAACTCCTCGACCGCCCGGGCGCACGCGGCCTGCCAGTCGGCCTCGCTCGCGACGTCGTGCCGGACGAACACGGCGCGACCACCGGCGTCGCGGATCTGCAGCGCGGTCTTCTCGCCGTCGTCGACGTTGACGTCGGTGACGAGCACCGCGGCACCTTCGTCGGCGAGGCGCAGTGCCGTGGCCCGACCGATGCCGCTGGCCGCGCCGGTGACGAGGGCGACACGTCCTTCGAGTCGCTTCATCGTGATCACTTCGATTCCTTGGGAGGGGTGCAGCAGGACGCACCCTGTAGCTCCACTGTCCGCCCGGGACCCCTTGTGGCGCAGTTCTGCCGGTCACATCGGGGCGTTTGGTGACCGACGAGACAGCGCCGGCCACGGAGTCGGGGTCGGATCAGGGTCGGCTCGGGGCCGACCCCGGTTGCGCCCGACGGCCTCGCGGATGGACGCTGGCTGCAGAGGGCCGGACGACGGGTCGGGCCCTGGGAGTCCCTGACCAGAACCACCCGAGGAGGCACCGTGTCGTTCGGTGACCAGATGAAGCACAAGGCCGAGGAGGTCCACCTCCAGGCCAAGGCGAAGGACTTCGGCGACGCCGTCGCCGAGATGCTCAAGACGGCGGCCTCGATCGCCGCGAGCTACGCCAAGGAGAACCGCGAGAAGGTCGACGGGGCGCTCGACAAGGTCGAGGGCACCATCGAGGAGAAGACGAACGGCAAGCACACCGACACCGTCACGAAGGTGCGCGCCAGCGTCGACAAGGGCATCGACAAGCTCGTCGAGAAGAACGCCCCGCAGACGCCGGCCGCTCCGACGACCGGTGCGACACCGGGTACTGCGCCGGGCTCGTCGAGCTCTCAAAGCTCCTCGGTGCCCGACGACCGGTTCTCGGCCTTCGACGACGACGCCCCCGCCGGCTCCCCGTCCTGAGGCCCGGCCGGCGGGTCAGCGGTAGCGGACCTCGATGTCGCCGGAGCCGGTGCGGACGGTGACGTGGTCGGGGCTCGACTGGCTGTTGGTGACGCTGACCTCGGTGTCACCGGAGCCCGTGCTCGGGGAGACGGCGTAGGGCCCGGCCGGCAGGCGCACCGACGCGTCGCCCGAGCCGGTCTCCACGCGCACGTCGTCGGCCGCCGTGGTGAAGTCGAGGTCGACGTCGCCGCTGCCGGTCTTGGCCGTGACGTCGGCCCGGCCGAGGCCCGACCCGTCGACGTCGCCCGACCCGGTCTCGAGGCTGAGCACCCCGGCGACGTCGCGGGCCGCCACGTCTCCGGAGCCGGACGTGGCCCGCGTCGCGCCGAGCGCGCCGGTGACGGTGAGGTCGCCGGAGCCCGTCTCGACGGTCACGGCGGTGCCGTCGGGCACGGTGACGACGTGGTCGACCGAGCCCCAGCCGAGGAAGCCGGCGCAGTCAGCGTCGACGACGAGGGTGTCGCCCGACCACGAGGGCTTCGGGGCGTCCCCGCCCGGGCACCGCGCGTCGGTCTGGACGCCCACGGCGCCGGCCGGGCCGCCGCCGCGGACCTCGATGTCGTTGGCCCCGCCCCGGATCGTCAGCGTGGCGGGCACGCGCTGGAAGGACAGCGACGTCGTGCTCGAGCCCTCGCCCGTGAGGGCGTCCCCGGAGACCGCCGCGACGCCGGCCATGAGCAGCAGGGCCGCGCCGAGACCGGCGAGCAGCCAGGACCTCCGCGCCGGCGAGGTGCCGGGACCCCGGGGTGCGGGCGGGGCGGACGGGGCGGGCGGAGCCGGCGGCGTGCGGTCGCCCGCGTCGAGCGTCGGGCGCAGCCACGCATCGCCGTAGGCCTCCCCGCCGGGGGCGTCGCCGGGGACCCGGTCGTCGGGCACGGGCGGACCCTCGGGAGGTTTCGGGTGCTGGCCGTATCCGCGCGTCGGCTCGTCGGAGGTCACCCGTCCCACGGTAGGCGCCGAGGCCGTCTCCGGGCCATGACGTTTGGCCCAGATGCGGCGTGCCGGGAGTCCCTGTCGGGTCGCTGCGACATCGGCCATGCTGGGTGGGAGGACGTTCAGAGGTCGACGCACAGGGAGGTCGTCATGAGCCAGTCACCCGACACCGGGGCCACCCCGCAGCCGCCGCGCGAGATCCCCGCCGGCTGGTACCCCGACCCGGAGGGGAAGCCGCAGTCGCGCTACTGGGACGGCGACGCGTGGACCGACCAGGTCGGGCCCGCACTGCCGCAGGCCGCCCAACCGGTGCAGCCGGTGCAGCCGGTGATCCAGCGGGTCGAGGTCGACGCCGACGGCCGGCCGGTGAGCGACCGGTCGCGGCTCGCGGCGACGCTGCTCTGCTTCTTCCTCGGGGTGTTCGGCGTGCACCGCTTCTACGTCGGCAAGGTCGGCACCGGGGTGCTGCAGGTCGTGACCTTCGGTGGCCTCGGCATCTGGGCCCTCGTCGACCTCGTCCTCATCATCGTCGGCGCGTTCCGCGACAAGCAGGAGCGGCTCCTCGTCAACTGGTGACGGCGAGGGGCGGCCAGGGACACCCACATCCAAGGTGTCCGACATCTGTTGCGTGTCAAGCGAATTCCCGCACTCGCGCCTGAGCGCCCGAATCGACACCGTACGCCCCGGTACGGGATGGGTACCGCGACTCAAACGACGGCCGGACCGTATCTGCGGCGGTGGTCGGCCTTCTGAGGTCTCGACAGCTTCGACCTCACAGGAGACACCACCATGTCGCAGATCGCCGTCGACCGACCCGGTCGCCGCAGCCACCGCCCCGCCCCCACCGGCATCGGCGGCGCCGTCACCGGCGTCGTGGGCACCGGCATAACCATCGTCACCGCCGGCGTCGACCGCCTCCAGGCGTTCCTCGTCCGGTACAGCCTGCAGATCCTCCGCGTCAGCCTGGGCCTGGTGTTCCTCGGGTTCGGCGTCCTCAAGTTCTTCCCGGGCCTGAGCCCGGCGGAGGCCATCGCCTCGGCCACGGTCGACCGGCTGACGCTCGGGCTCGTGTCGGGCCACAACGCCGTGCTGCTCACGGCCGTCACCGAGACCGTCATCGGCCTGACGCTCGTCAGCGGGAAGTTCCTCCGCGTCGGCATCGTCGTGCTCGGCGGCGCGCTCATCGGCATCATGTCGCCGCTCGCGCTCTTCACGGCCGACCTCTTCCCGCACGGCCCGACGCTGATGGGCCAGTACGTCCTCAAGGACATCGTCCTCGCGGCCTCGGCGCTCGTCGTCTGCGCCTACGCCCTCGGCGCGCGCCTCACGCCGCGGGACTGACAGCTCGACCGACAGCTCGGCCGACAGCTCGACCGACAGCTCGACCGAGCACCGACGTCCCCGCCGCGGCCGGCCACCACACCGGCCGCGGCGGGCGCACCACCTCCGCGAAAACCCCACCGCCATCCCGTCGCCCGGAGCATCCTGCAAGCAGGACCCGGCGACCGTCGGACGAAGGACGCACCATGACCGCCATCCCCGTGCCCCGCACCGGCACCCACACCGGCACCCACACCGGCACCCACGCCGGGCCGTTCACGCTGCACACCTCCGACGGACCGTCGGACCACCGTCCGTTCGTGGGCCGGCCCGACCCGGGCGTGCGCACCCACCGCTTCCCGGCCGCCACCTACCTGTGCCGCGAGGTCGCCCGCGACGAGCGCGCCTTCGCGCTCGCCGAGCTGGCCGCGTCGGGACGCCGCGCATCCCGACGCGTCGGAGCGCTCGCCGCCGTCGTGGGCCTCGCCTTCGTCGCGATGCTCGTGCTCCTGTCGACGGGGCGCGCCTCGGACCGGACCGGGGTGCTGCTCCTCGTCGGGATCGGCGCCGTCATGGTGCTGGCCATCGTCGGGCTCGTCGTGGTGCTGCGGCGCCACGAGCGCGAGTACGACCGGCTCGCCGACCGCGTCCGCCGGTACGAGGCACGGCTCGTCGAGCTGCGGGCAGCCCGGCGACGCTGAATCCCCCTGCGGCGTCCTCGCGTGGGTGAGGATGGCGGTCATGACCGACACCGCCGCGACCGCGACCGACGTGACCGTCCCGACCGACACCGGCGACGTGCCCACCCGGCTCTGGCTCCCGCCCTCGGGCGAGGGACCGGGCATCGTCCTGCTCCAGGAGATCTTCGGCGTCAGCGCCTACGTCCGCCGCCGCGCCACCGACCTCGCCGCGCTCGGCTACGTCGTCGCGGCGCCCGAGATCTTCTGGCGGCTCGGGGTCACCGACCCGGTCGAGGGCGAGGACGCCCTCCAGCAGGGCATGGGCCTCGTGCAGCGCCTCGACTGGCAGCAGGCCGTGCTCGACGCGTCGGCCACCGTCGAGTGGCTCCGTGACCGCGACGAGGTGACCGGCGGCGTCGGTGTCGTCGGGTTCTGCTTCGGCGGCGGGCTCGGCTTCAACGTCGCGGCCCACCTGGAGTCCGAGGGCGCGACGCCGGTGGACGCACTCGTCAGCTACTACGGCTCGGCGCTGCCGGGGCTGCACGACGTCATGTCGGTGTCGGCGCCGAGCCTGCACCACTTCGGGCTCGCCGACTCCTTCATCGACACCGACACCGTCCGGCGCATCGAGGCCTCCCTCGGGAAGGAGCCGCAGACCGTCGTCGTCACCCACCCCGGCGCCGACCACGCCTTCGACAACGACGACATGCCGTGGTTCCACGCCGGCGCGTCGGGCGAGGCCTGGGCCCGCACCGAGGAGTTCCTCGCCGAGCAGCTGCCCACCGACTGACGGAGGATCGCCGAGAAAGGCCCGATGGCCGTGTCGAAACCGCCGACCCCCGCTCGACGTGGGGGTGAGTCGGCACCGGCCGACACCGCCCACCACGACCACCACTCACGAGGAGCACTCCCATGACGCAGTACCTGCTGTCCGTCCACCACACCGCCGACGACGTCACGCCCGACCAGGCCGAGATCGAGCGCATGTACGCCGACGTCGACGCGTTCAACAGCAAGCTCCAGGCCTCCGGCGCCTGGGTGTTCGCCGGCGGCCTCGTCGACCGCTCCGAGTCCAGGGTCGTCGACGGCACGTCCGGCGCCGACTCGGCCACCGTCACCGACGGGCCGTTCAGCGAGGCCCGGGAGTGGCTCGGCGGCTTCTGGGTGATCGAGGCCCCCGACCTCGACGCCGCCCTGTCCGTCGCCAAGGACGGCTCGCAGGCCTGCGGCGCCCCGGTGGAGGTGCGCCCCTTCCAGGGCGAGTGACCGGGTCCGCTCGATCACGCGGCGAGCGCCGCCGCCTCGGCCCGCTCCTTGATGCCGAGCAGCATCTTGCGCGTCATGAGCGCGCTGCCGGCGGCGAGCGGCTCGCAGACCGCCCGTGAGGCGTGCGTCGTGTAGCCGTACCGCTCGCGCACGAGCAGCCGCGTCGTGAGACCGGGGTGCTTGCGCACGACGAACGCCCACGAGAAGTCGTACGGCGGCCCCGGCTCGCCCTGGCGGGCCCGGCCGTCGATGACGAGCGCGTGCCCCTCGTCGACCGACGCGACGCGCAGCGCGAGCTCCGGGTGCAGCCGGAAATCCTCACCCGGGTGCGGGTGCTGCCACTCCTCGTGCACGTGGTCGGCGCTCCTGACGCGGCAGCCCACGAGGTTCTCCAGCCAGTCGTAACTGTAGAACCCGCCGTGCTCCTGCCCCAGCTGGGCGACCCACGGCCACACCTGCTCGGGCGGCGCGTCGATGGTCACGGCCCGCGTCGCCACGAGCGAGGCGTCGGGGATCAGCTCGTCGCCCGGCAGCGCGTCGAGCGTCTCCCCCGTCGTCGACCCGTAGCGCAGGTACGCCCACCGGAACGTCCACGCGGAGAAGGCGACCGCGGTCGCGAGCGCCCCGAGCAGGGCCGCTCGGCGCATCGGGTGCACGTCCCACCTGATCGGGTTCACGGGGTCCTCCTTCGTCACGTCGTCGCGAGGTGCGGGTCGGTGGCGACACCGGACTCGTCCCGCCGGTCCAGCGCCTCGCGCACGGCCGCGTCGAGCTGGCCGGGCGTGCGCTCGCGCAGCTCGTACCGGGCCCGGACGATCGGCACGCCGACCTCGAGCACACGGGTCAGGTCGATGGGCGTGCCGGCCACGACGGCGTCGCACATGCCGGCGTCGGCGACGGCCTCGATCGACGCCTCGAGGTCGCGCACCTGGGTGGCGCCGTAGCCCATCGCGGGCAGGATGCCGCGCGCGTTGGGGTAGCGCTCGAACGTGGCGGCGATGGAGCCGACGGCGTACGGCGTCGGGTTGACGATGGCGGCCGCGCCCGCCTGCCGGGCCCCGACGACGCCGGCGCCGTAGGTCATCGACCCGTGGGTCAGGGTCGGCCCGTCCTCGACGACGACGACCCGGTGACCGCGCACGAGGTCCTCGTCGTCGACGCGGACCGGGCTGTCCGCCAACACGATCCGCGCATTGGGGTTGAGCCGCAGGCAGTCGGCGACGACGGCCTCGATGTCGTCGGGCCGGGCCGAGTCGCACTTGTTGACGAGGACGACGTCGGCCATCCGGACGTTGGCCTCGCCGGGGTGGTAGCGCGTCTCGTCGCCGGGGCGCAGCGGGTCGGCCAGGACGATGTGCAGGTCGGGCTCGTAGAACGGCAGGTCGTTGTTGCCGCCGTCCCAGAGGATGACGTCGGCCTCCTGCTCGGCCTCGCGCAGGATCTGCTCGTAGTCGACGCCGGCGTACACGACGCACCCGTTGTCGAGGTGCGGCTCGTACTCCTCGCGCTCCTCGATGGTGCACTCGTGGCGGTCGAGGTCGGCGTAGGTGGCGAACCGCTGGCAGGCCTGCTTCGCGAGGTCGCCATACGGCATCGGGTGGCGCACCGCGACGACGCGCAGCCCGGTGCGCCGCATCAGCCGGCTCAGGTAGCGGGTCGTCTGGCTCTTGCCGACGCCGGTGCGCACCGCGGTGACGGCGACGACCGGCTTGCTGCTGCGGAGCATCGTCTGCCGGGCGCCGCGGAGCCAGAAGTCGGCCCCCGCCGCGATCGCCTCAGAGGCGAGGTGCATGACCCGCTCGTGCGGCACGTCGGAGTAGGCGAAGGCCACGACGTCGACGTGCTCGCGGGTCACGAGGTCGGTCAGCTGCGCCTCGTCGACGATCGGGATCCCTTGCGGGTAGAGCGAACCCGCCAGCTCGGGCGGGTAGCGGCGTCCGTCGATGTCGGGGATCTGCGTCGCGGTGAAGGCGACGACCTCGTAGGCGGGGTCGTCGCGGAAGGTGACGTTGAAGTCGTGGAAGTCGCGACCGGCGGCGCCGAGGATGACGACGCGTCGCGGCGCGGTCCCGGGGGCCCGGCGTGAACCGTCCGTGGCGTCCGGGCTGGGGGCGAGGGGTCCGGTGGTGCTCATGGCCAACTCCGCGGCTGAGGTCGACCGCCGGAACCGACACACCCTGGAGCGGGTAGTCCTGGCTGCGGGACCCGCCACTCCCATGGTGGCACCGGGCCGGCGACGCGTCAGGCGGACGAGACCAGTCTCACCGCGAGCGGCACGTGGTGTGCGGCACGACCGCCTGACGGCCGGGCCGGACGGTGCGACGATCGAGGGGTGAGCACGACGACCGACCGTGACGGCCACCCCAGCGGTACGAGCGGCACGAGCGACTCGAGCGCCACGCCCCGCGCGACCGCGACGCACGAGCACGTCTCCCTCGCCGAGCAGTGGCTGGCCCGCAACTACCACCCGCTCCCCGTCGTCATCGCCCATGCCGAGGGCGCGTGGGTCACCGACGTCGACGGACGCCGCTACCTCGACGCGCTGGCCGGCTACTCGGCCCTGAACTTCGGGCACCTGCACCCCGTGCTCGTGGGCGCGGTCCGCGACCAGCTCGACCGGCTGACGCTGACGAGCCGCGCCTTCCACAGCGACCGGCTGGCCCCCTTCGCGCGCGACCTCGCCGCCCTCGCCGGCAAGGACCTCGTGCTGCCGATGAACACCGGCGCGGAGGCGGTCGAGACGGCGATCAAGACGGCCCGCAAGTGGGGCTACGAGGTCAAGGGCGTGCCCGACGGCAGGGCACGGATCGTCGTCATGGCAGGCAACTTCCACGGGCGCACGACGACGATCGTCAGCTTCAGCGACGACCCGGTCGCCCACGACCACTACGGGCCGTACACGCCCGGGTTCGACCTCGTGCCGTACGGCGACGCCGCGGCCCTCGAGGCGGCCCTGACCGACGACACCGTGGCCGTCCTGCTCGAGCCGGTCCAGGGCGAGGGCGGCGTCGTCATCCCGCCCGAGGGCTACCTGCGCGACGTGCGCCGCCTGACGAGCGAGCGCCGGGTCCTCATGGTGGCCGACGAGATCCAGTCGGGGCTCGGCCGCACCGGCACGACGTTCGCCTGCGACCTCGAGGGCGTCGTGCCCGACCTCTACGTGCTCGGCAAGGCCCTCGGCGGCGGCATCCTGCCGGTGTCGGCGGTCGTCGGCGACGCGGACGTCCTCGGCGTCTTCACGCCGGGCAGCCACGGCTCGACCTTCGGCGGCAACCCGCTCGCGGCCGCGGTCGGGCACGCGGTCGTCGGGCTCCTCGAGACCGGGGAGTACCAGGAGCGGGCGACGTGGCTCGGCGAGGTGCTCGCCGACGGGCTCGCGCCGCTCGTCGGCCACGGCGTCGACGCGGTCCGCGTGCGCGGGCTGTGGGCCGGCGTCGACGTCGACCCCGCCCTCATGACCGGGCGCGAGGTGTGCGAGCGGATGCTCGAGCAGGGCGTCCTCGTCAAGGACACCCACGGCTCGACCGTCCGCATCGCACCCCCGCTCGTCGTGGAGGAGCGCGACGTCGAGCTGCTCGTCGACGCCTTCGCCCGCATCCTGCACTGAGCCCGGGACCGGGCGGCAAAGTGCCCACTCGACCAAGCCAGCCGGCCGAGTGGGCACTTCCCCTCAGGTCGAGTGGGCACTTCCTCGCAGGTGCGGGCTACTCCCCGCCGTGGCCGGGCATGCTCGGGAACCGCGAGCGCGGCGTCGACTCGTCGGACCACCGCAGCACGGCACCGACGCCGTCGGCCGGATGGGCCTGGCCGGGGTCGACGAGCGTCACGCCGGCGCGGGAGCAGACGGCCGCCCACACGAGCGCGGCGTCGGCCGGCACCTCCACGGGCTCGGACGCGCCGGCGAGCGATGCCTCCTCGCGAGTGGAGCCGATCTGCAGGCGACCCGAGCCGACCCACAGCGGGTGGTCGTGCACGCGTCCCTCGACGAGGAGCACCTCGTCGACCTGGGCGCGCTGGAGCACCTCGACGACGGGCTCGAGCCCCTCGGCGGCGGCCTGGGCGCGGCCGGTCTGCTCCTCGAACCGGCCGACGACGTCGGCCTCGGCGGCCGCGCGGGTCGCCGCGAGGACCGACTCGGTGGCCTCCCGCTCGGCGACCTCGGAGGTGCCCTCGCCGCGTCCGCCGGTGCGCAGCCGGACGATGCGCGACCGCAGGGCGTCGCTCGCGTGGTGTTCCAGGTAGCTCATCGCGTGCTCGTCGCCCATGAGGACGACGACCTCGGGCCGGTGCTCGCGCACGACCCGGTCGAGCTGCTCGGCGACGGCCGCCGCGTTGCGCTCCCACGAGTCCTCGACGCGCGCCTGGAACTTGCGCTGGGCGGTGGCCGGGGCCCCGGCCCGGTGGATCTCGTCGTGGCCGCTCTCCACCGACGTCGTCTCGGGCTCGCCGACGCCGGGCACGACCTCGACGTCGGCGCCGGAGCGGTCGAGCCGGACGACGACGTGCGGCAGGGTGCCCGCGAGCGCCCGCACCGCCGGCACGAGCGACGGGATCGGGCCCCACGTCGCGTCCTCGCGGGGCCGGACGGGCAGCTCGACGGCGTCGAGCAGGCCGTCGGCGTTGGCGACGAGCAGCCGGCCACGGAGGCCGCCGTGCCCCGTCGGTGCCAGCGCCGCCTCCTCGAGGCTGTCGACGACCTCCCTCGGGGCACCGTCGGCGACGAGCCGCCGCACGATGTCGCGCCATCGCGCGTCGAGGTCGTCCGAGGTGGCCGGGTCGGTCTTCGTCACGTCGATCGTCACGCTCACGAACGGGCCGGTGGCCTCTGCGAGCCCGTGGAACATCTCGAGGTCCATGTGCGCCTCCATGTCTGGGACATCTCGGTCAGGGGGACACCTCGTCTCCTACCCACTCCGGCGCGCGTCCGACGCCCCCGTCGGCGGACGTCGCGCATGTCTGTCATGGTGGAGGTGATGGACCACGTCTGGTACGCGGCGTACGGGTCGAACCTCTCGCGCGACCGCTTCACCCACTACCTCGCCGGTGGCCGCCCGCCCGGCGCGGCCCGCGGGTACACCGGCGCACGCGACGCGTCCGAGCCGCTCGCCGACGTCCCGCTGACGCTCGAGGGCCAGGTGTACTTCGCGTGGGACTCCCCGACGTGGGGCGGCGGCATCGCCTTCTACGACCCCGACGCGTCGGGCGTGGACGTCGTCGACGCGAGCCCGGACGCCGGTGCCGCGTCAGGCGTGGCGGCGCGGGCCTACCTCGTCACCGGCGAGCAGTTCAGCGACGTCGCGAGCCAGGAGATGCGGCGCCCCGTCGGTCGCGACCTGCCGCTGGCCGACCTGTTCCGCGAGAGCCGCACCGCCGTGCTCGGGCCCGGGCGCTACGAGACGCTCCACGTCGTCGGCGAGGTCGACGCCGTGCCGGTCGTGACGTTCACGGCGTCGTGGGAGCACGCGTCCGTCGAGCTCAACCCGCCGGTCGACGCCTACCTGCGCACCATCGCGACCGGGCTGGCCGAGTCGCACGGCTGGGACGCGCCGGAGATCTGCGACTACCTGCTCTCGCGCCCGGGGTCCGCGCCGACCTGGACCCCCGACGCCCTCGCCGACCTCGTCACCGACACCCTCGCACCGCAGGCCGCCGACTCCCGCCCCTGACGACGGGGCCGAGTGGCCGAGTCAGGACCAGTCGATGTCGGTCACATAGGCGTCGTGGTCCGACAGGTGCCGGCCGTCTGTCGCCATCTCGACGCGTCGCGCCGGCTCGGCAGGTGGCGCCGACGTGGGCACGGCGATGTGGTCGATGCCCTTGAGGCCATCGAACCGGTGCGGGACGTCGGCCGTCACCGCCCGGAGGTCAAGCTGCTCGAGCGCAGTCCGGATCGCCGTCCGGCCGGCTGCGCTGCCGGCCGTCTCCGGACCTTCGAGAGCGTGGTTCCAGTCCCCTCCCCACACCGTCCGCCCTGCCGGGAGAGCGCGAAGGAGCTGTCCGACGGCGGCCTCGGTCCGGGATCCGACATCGTGTCCGTCTCCGGGCCACGCGGCCCCGGCGGACCGCCAGGGCAGGACGCTGCTGCACACGTGCAGGTCGTCGACGCTCACATGAACGGATGCCGGGTGGGGATCAGCATGCCGGTCGACGTTCCCGAGGCCTGCCCGGACCGCCACGGCTGCCCAGGCCCGCTCAGGTGCCATGTCCGCCCCGGTGAAGGCGACGACGCTGCCGGTGAGCTCGGCGTGACGCGGCACCTCGGTCAGGAGCCACACGTCGGCACCGACGTCCGCCACGAGCCGCGCGTGTGCGGAGCTCCACCGACCAGCGACGTTCCACGTACCGATGCGCATGCCCGGACGCTAGCCGGAGCGGGACGCATCGGGCAGCGGTTCGGGCCGAGTCGCGTCACAGCGGGTGCGACACTCGGAGGGTGAAACGGTCGCCCTACCTGATCGCGCTCGGCGTGCTCCTCTTCCTCGTCGGCGTCCTCTGGACGCTGCAGGGCCTGGGTGTCGTGGGCGGGAGCGCCATGTCGGGGGTGACCCTGTGGGCGGTGATCGGCCCGGTGGTCGCGCTCGGTGGAATCGCCCTCGCCCTGTGGCCCCGCCGGAGGCCGTGAGTCTGACGCGTCACGGTTCGCGTCCACCCGCACCCACCGCTGGTTGGATGGCCCCATGCGGACACTGCTCAACGTCATCTGGGTCGTGCTCTCAGGCTTCTGGCTGTTCCTCGGGTACGTCGCGGCCGGCATCCTGCTCTGCATCCTGATCGTCACGATCCCGTGGGGCGTGGCGTCGTTCCGCATCGCGGTCTACGCGCTGTGGCCGTTCGGGCGCACCGTCGTCAGCAAGCCCACCGCGGGAGTGGGGTCGTTCCTCGGCAACGTCGTCTGGGTGATCCTGGCCGGCATCTGGCTCGCGATCGCGCACGTCGTCACGGGCCTCGCCCTGTGCGTCACGATCATCGGCATCCCGTTCGGCATCGCCAACTTCAAGATGATCCCGATCTCGCTGGCTCCGCTCGGCAAGCAGATCGTCAGGCTCGACGAGACCGACCAGCCCGCGCTCATCGGCTGAGCGGGACGGGCCGGGGCTCCGTCGTCAGAGGAGGTCGGTGAGCTCGTCGTTGGCGGCCTCGCGGACGGCCTGCAGGGCGTCGTAGGCGGTGCGCGCACCGCGGGCGGCGGCGGCGAGGCCACGGCACTGCGCGACGGAGTGCAGCGACAGGGCCAGGCGCACGATCGGCACCTTGCTCGGCGCCATCGACAGCGACGAGACGCCGAGCCCGACGAGCACGAGCGCGAGCAGCGGGTCGCCGGCCGACTCGCCACAGACGCCGATCGGCCGACCGGCGGTCGCGGCACCCTCGCTCGCGAGCGCGACGACGTCGAGGACGGCGGGCTGCCAGGGGTCGAGCAGGTCGGACAGCTCGCCCTGCATCCGGTCGGCGGCCATCGTGTACTGCGCGAGGTCGTTGGTGCCGAGCGAGCCGAAGTCGACCTCGCCGAGCACGTGCCCGGCCCGCAGCGCGGCGCCCGGCACCTCGATCATGACGCCGGCCTTGGGCAGCCCGTTCTCGCGGACCCGCCGCGCGAACCAGGCCGCCTCCTCGACCGTCGCGACCATCGGGGCCATGACCCGCACGTCGGCGCCGGTGTCGCGGGCGGCGATGGCGAGCGCCTCGAGCTGGGCGTCGAGCAGCTCGGGCCGCTCGGCCGACAGCCGCAGGCCGCGACGCCCGAGCGCCGGGTTCTCCTCCGGCCCGAGGTCGGCGAAGGCGAGCGGCTTGTCGGCGCCGGCGTCGAGCGTCCGGACGACGACGCGTCGGTCCCCGAAGGGCGCCATGACGCGTCGGTAGATGTCGGCCTGCTCCTCGACGGTGGGCGCCTTGTCGGCCGAGAGGAAGACGAACTCGGTGCGGAACAGGCCGACGCCCTCGAGGTCGAGCGGCCCTGCGGCCTCGGCATCCTCGACGCCGCCGATGTTGGCGAGCAGCGCCACCGGGGCACCGTCGGACGTGCGTCCGGGACCCGACAGGTGCGCGAGGGCGTCGGCCCGACGCTGCCGGCGGCGGCCCTGCTCCTGGACGACCTCCGGGTCGGGGTCGACACTGACCTCGCCGGAGTCGCCGTCGAGCGCGACGGGCGTGCCGGGGGCGATGTCCATGGCGCCGTGCAGCTGGACGACGGCGGGGATGCCCATCTGGGCGGCAAGGATCGCGGTGTGGCTCGTGCGGCCGCCGCCCTGGGTGATGATGCCGACGACGAGCGCCCGGTTGAGGGTGGCCGTCTCGGCCGGGGCGAGGTCGTGCGCCACGAGGACGCACGGCTCGGTGAGGTCGGGTACGCCCGGCGCCGGCACCCCGAGCACGGCGGCCACGGCCCGCGAGCCGACGTCGCGCAGGTCGGTGACGCGTTCGGCGAAGTACCCGCCGAGGGCCTCGAACTGCGCGGCGTACTCCTCGACGGCGTGGGTGATCGCCGTGGCCCGGCCCTGCCCCGCGGCGAGCAGCTTGTCGGCCGCCTTGACCAGGCCCTTGTCGCGGGCGATGAGCGCGGTGGCCTTGAGGATCTGCTGCGCGGTGTCGTCGGCGTGGGCAGCCCGCTCCTCGAGCGAGACCGCCACCGCCTCGAACGCCGCCTTGACGTCGGCCAGGGCGGCCTCGGGGTCCTCCGGTGCAGCCTCGTTCGACGGCGGCGGGACCGGTGGTGCGACCTGCACCACCGGTCCGTACGCCGTGCCGGGGCTGACGCCGATGCCGTGGATCGTCGTCTCGGCGGGCATCAGTGCCTCCTCAGGCGTCGAGGTCCTGCGAGAGCAGGTCCACCAGCTGGTCCAGCGTCGCGTCGGCACCGTCGCCGTCGGCGGTGAGCACGACCTCCTCGCCGTGCTTGGCCCCGAGGGCCATGACGCCGAGGATGCTCGTCGCGTCGACGGGGTCCTGGCCCGGCCGGGCGATCTCGACGTCGAGGCCGCTGTTGCTCGCGGCCTCCACGAAGAGCGCGGCGGGCCGGGCGTGCAGGCCCACGGACGAGGCGATGGTGACGGTACGGCTGGGCATGGACTGCTCCTTCTGGTCGGGAACGTTGGTCGGGAACGTCGGTCGGGAACTCAGTCAGGACTTCAGTCGGGACTTCAGACGGTAGCGGTGGCCTCGACCTGCGCAAGGTTCGCTTCGCGGGAGCGCAGGGCGATGAAGATGCCGGTCATCACCACGATGCCGATGACCAGGGCGAGGAGGAAGAGGAGGAAGTTGCCGATGAGCGGCAGCACCCAGATGCCTCCGTGGGGGGCCCGGAGCGTCGCGCCGAAGATCATGACGAGCGATCCGGTGACGGCCGAGCCGATGACCGAGCTGGCGATGACGCGCACCGGGTCGGCGGCCGCGAACGGGATAGCGCCCTCGGAGATGAACGACAGACCGAGCAGCCAGGCGGCCTTGCCGTTCTCACGCTCGGGCTCGGAGAAGAGCTTCGGGCGCAGCGTCGTGGCGAGCGCCATCGACAGCGGGGCGACCATGCCGGCGGCCATGACGGCGGCCATGATCTTCAGCTGCGGCGCCTCGGTGGAGGCACCGGCCGCGGCGAGGCCCGTGGTCGCGAAGGCGTAGGCCACCTTGTTGACCGGGCCGCCGAGGTCGAAGCCCATCATCGCCCCGAGGATGGCGCCGAGGACCAGGGCGCTCGCGCCGGTCATGCCGGTGAGCCAGCTGTTGAGATCAGCTGTGAGGCGGGCGATCGGCCTGCCGAGAACGACGATGAACAGGCCGATGGTGATGAACGAGGACAGCAACGGGATGACCACGACCGGCATGACGCCCCTGACCCCCTTGGCGACGTTCCAGCCCGAGACCCACCGGGCGACGAGGCCGCCGAGCACGCCGGTGACGATGCCGCCGAGGAAGCCGGCACCCATCGTCGCGGCCACCGAGCCGCCGACGATGCCGGGCACGAGGCCGGGCCGGTCGGCGATGGCGAAGGCGATGAAGCCGGAGAGGATCGGCACGAGGAAGCCGAACGCGGCGCCGCCGATGACGAAGAGGAGCGCGGCCCACGACGTCAGGCTGGTGATGCTGAACGTCTCGGCGATGTTGAGCGGGTCGCCGGGCTTGAGGTTGTACTTGACGATCTCGATCGGGCCCTGGTCGCCGAGGGCAACCGTGGAGAGCATGAAGCCGAGCGCGATGAGGATGCCACCGGCCGCGACGAACGGGATCATGTAGGACACACCGGTCATCAGCCACTGGCGGACCTTCGTGGCGGTGCTCGCGCCCTCCTCGACCTTCGAGGTGAGCCCGCCGGACGCGCCGGCCGTGGCGGCAGCGGCGGCAGCGGCCTCGCGCTTGCTCGGGTCGGCGTCCCACTCGGCGACGAGCTGCTCGGCCTGCGACACGAGGGCCGGGCCGTCGGAGATGCCCTTCTTGACGCCGACGTCGACGAGCGGCTTGCCCGCGAAGCGTCCGGCGTCCTTGACCGGGAGGTCGTGGGCGAAGATGACGGCGTCGGCAGCGGCGATCTGCGCCGCGCTGAGCGGCTTGGAGCCGGCCGAGCCCTGCGTCTCGACGAGCATCGTGTGGCCGGCGGCCTTCGCCGCGTTCTCGAGGCCCTCGGCCGCCATGTACGTGTGGGCGATGCCGGTGGGGCACGAGGTGACGCCGACGAGGTTGAGCGCGCGGCGCTCGCGGGTCGCCGTGGCGACCGAGCCCGACGCGGCACCGGTGGCGTCGCTGCCCGCGGTGGCCGACGCCGCACCCGCCGCGCCGGACGCACCGGCTGCTGCCGTGGCGCCGGCCGGGGCGTCGAGGGCGACCTCCTGGCTGACGATCCGCACGACCTCGGACTCGGTCGTCGCGGCGAGGAGCGCGTCCTTGAAGTCCTGCTTCATGAGGGCCCGGGCGAGCTTCGGCAGCATCTGCATGTGCGCGTCGCCGCCGCCCTCGGGGGCCGCGATGAGGAACACGAGGCGGGCCGGGCCGTCCTTGGCGCCCCAGTCGATGCCGCTGGTGCGGCCGAACACGAGCGAGGGCTCGGTGATGGCGGCGCTGCGGGCGTGCGGGATGCCGATGCCGCCGGGCAGACCCGTGGCCATCGTCTCCTCGCGGGTGCGGACGTCCGCGAGGAACTGGTCGAGGTCGGTGCAGCGGCCGGTCGCGACGAGGCGCTCGCCGAGCGTGCGCGTCGCCTCGTGACGGTCGGCACCGGCGAGGTCGAGGACGACCTGCTCTTCGGTGATGAGGGACATGCGGGTTTCCTTTCGGTTCAGCCGGCGAGGCGCCAGGTGAAATCAGGGGTGTCGGTGCTGTCGACGGGGATGCCGAGGAGGTCGGCGGGGGTGGGGACGCGGCTGCCGGGCAGCGTCACGGCCGCGGCGCCCCAGAGGACCCCGGTGGTGAGGGCGTCCTCGGGGGCCTGTCCGGTGGACAGGCCGTGGAGGAGGCCGGCGAGCATGCAGTCGCCGGCCCCGACGGTGGACAGCGGGGCGGTGATCGTCGCGCGGGCGTGGGCGGCCCCGTCGGCGGTGACGAGGAGCGCGCCGTCGCCGCCGAGGCTCACCGCGACGCACTCGATCCCGTTCGTGACGAGGTCGAGGGCGGCGGCGTGGACGTCGCCGAGGGTGGGCAGGTCGTGCCCCACCACCTCGGCGAGCTCCTCGTGGTTGGGCTTGATGAGGCTCGGGCGGGCCGCGACGGCGTGCGCCATCGGGGCTCCCGAGGAGTCGACCGCGACGCGGACGCCGAGGTCGCGGACGCGTCGGACGAGCGTTGCGTAGAGGTCGGCCGGGGCGCCGGGCGGCAGGCTGCCGCACCCGACGACCCAGTCGGTGTGCGCGGCCGGGTCGGCGGCGAGGCCGACGGTCGCGGACAGGAGGGCGTCGACCTCGGCGGTCGAGAGGGTCGGGCCGGGCTCGTTGAGCTTGGTCGTCGTGCCGTCGGGCTCGAGGACGCTGATGTTCATGCGGGCGCTGCCGGTGACGGGCACGCTGCACCGCGGCACGCACGCGGCGTCGAGCAGCTCCTCGAGCAGGTGGCCCTCGGGGCCCCCGACGGGCAGCACCGCGACGGTCTTGCCGGCGTTGGCCGCGAGGGCGCGGGAGACGTTGACTCCCTTGCCGCCCGGGTCGATCCGGCTCTCGGTGGCGCGGTGCACCTCGCCGCGGCGCAGCGCGTCGATGACGACGGCGCGGTCGACGCTGGGATTCGGCGTGAGCGTGACGATCATGCGGTCACCACCTCGGGTCCGGCGGCCCGGATGTCGGCCGCGACGTCGTCGGGAAGGTCGGTGTCGGTGACGAGCACGTCGACCTCGTCGAGGCCGGCGAAGCGGTGCAGGTGGTCATCGCCCGCCTTGCTCGAGTCGGCGAGGACGACGGCGGTGCGCCCCGCGGCGACCATCGCGGTCTTGACGACGCCCTCGGACTGGTCGGGCGTCGTGAGGCCGCGCGCGACGGACAGGCCGTTGGTGCCGACGAAGGCGACGTCGACGACGACGTCGCGCAGGGCGTTGACCGCCCAGATGCCGACGGAGGCGCCGGTGAGGGGCCGGACGGTGCCGCCGACCACGTAGAGCGAGATGCCGGGGCGGCCGCAGAGGATGCCGGCGATCTGGACGCTGTTGGTGACGACGGTCAGCTCGGCGTCGGCCGGGAGCAGCTCGGCGAGCGCCTGGGTCGTCGTGCCGGAGTCGAGGACGATGCTGCCGCCGGCGGGCACGTGCTCGAGGGCGCGGGCCGCGATGCGGCGCTTGACGTCGGCGAGCCGGCCGAAGCGGGTGGCGAGGTTGGGCTCGACCTCGAGGCGCTCCACGGGGATCGCACCGCCGTGGACCCGCCGCAGGGAGCCGCGGCGCTCGAGGGCGGACAGGTCGCGGCGGATGGTCTCGGCGGCGACCCCGAGGGAGTCGGCGAGCGCCGTGACCTCGACCCGGCCGGCCTGACGCGCCTCGCTCATGATGCGCTGCTGCCGCTCCGCTGCGTACATCGGACCCCTTCGTCCTGTCGTGCCTGCTGTTCGCTGCCGGTTCGGTGCCGTCCGGCGGGTGGGCCCGTCGTGGCCCGCTCCCTTCATGGAACCACCGAAGCGGACTCAAGTAAAGAGATTCGGGCACCCGTATTTGTGGAAGTCGGGGCGCAGAAGCGCTTCGCAACCACTGTCCCGTGAACGAAACGGGTCGAAACGGGCAGACATCATCGCCCGCCCGGGTGGGTTGCGCGGCGAACGGGCGGGGTCGGTCAGCTCGGTCAGCTCGGTCCCGGCGCCTCGAGCACCGACAGGACGTTGCCCGACGGGTCGGTGAACCAGGCGATGAGCGGGCCGCCCTGGCGGAAGATCCCCGACGCGTCGGTCTCGGTGGGCGTGCCCTCGTAGCGCTCGAAGGTGACACCCCGGGACGTGAGGTCGGCGACGGCGGACTCGATGTCGTCGACCGGGAAGTTGAGGATCGTGTACGTGGCCGGGGTGTGGTCCGGCTTCGGGTAGACGAGCACCGGGCGGTCGCCCGCGAGGTGCAGCGTCAGCATGCCATTCTCCTCGGTGACGCGCAGGCCGAGCGTGTCGGAGTAGAAGGCGCGGGCCGCGTCGACGTCCTTGACGGCGAAGCCGCTGAACGCCTTGGAGTTCTCGAGCACCGGGGTCCCCTCTCGTCGTGGTCGTCCTCCCAGTGAACTCCTCGACGCGGCGGTGTGGGGGCTTGGTTGACGGCCTCGTGACGGTGCGCGTCGTTACGATCGCCGGGTGAGCGCCAAGCCCGTCGTCGTGTCCGCTCCCAGCCCTGTCGATCCGTCCGGGGTGCGGGAGGTGCGCGTCTCGAGCCCGGACCGCGTGCTGTGGCCGGCGTCGGGGATGGCCGACGGCAAGCCGGTCACCAAGCTCGACATGGCCGAATACCTTGTCGCCGTGGCCGACCCGCTGCTGCACGCGCTCGGCGACCGGCCCGTGACCCTCCAGCGGTTCCCGGAGGGCATCGAGGGCGAGGAGTTCTTCTCCAAGAACCCGCCCAAGGGCGTGCCCGACTGGGTGCGCACCGTCATGTGCACGTACCCGTCGGGGCGACGCCACCCGCAGCTCGTCGTCGACGAGGTGGCCACGGCCGTCTGGGCCGCGCAGATGAACACCATCACCTTCCACCCGTGGCCGGTGCGCACCGGCACGATCGACAACCCCGACGAGCTGCGCATCGACCTCGACCCCCAGCCGGGCCGCGGGTTCGCCGACGCGGTCGAGGCGGCGTTCGCGCTGCGCGAGGTCATGGCCGAGATCGGCCTGACCGCCTGGGCCAAGACGTCCGGCAACCGCGGCGTGCACGTGTACGCCCGGGTGGCGCCGACGCACGAGTTCCTCGACGTGCGCCACGGCGTCATCGGCATCGCCCGCGAGCTCGAGCGGCGCCTGCCCGACCTCGTCACCACGTCGTGGTGGAAGGAGGAGCGCGGCGAGCGCGTCTTCGTCGACTTCAACCAGGCCTGCCGCGACCGCACCATCGCCTCGGCCTACTCGCCGCGTCCGCTGCCCGGCGCTCCCGTGTCCACGCCGCTGACATGGGACGAGCTGCGCGACGCCGACCCCAAGGCTCTGACGCTGCGCACGGTGCCCGAGCTGGTGGCGTCGCGCGGGCACGCGTGGGCGGGCATGGACGACGCGATTGGTGACGTCGCGGCCTCGATCGCCCTCTGGGACAAGGACGTCCACGAGCGCGGCCTCGGCGAGCTGAACTTCCCGCCCGACTACCCGAAGATGCCCGGTGAGCCGCCGCGCGTGCAACCGAGCAAGCGCCGGCAGGACAAGTCCGACGCCGAGTACATGGCCCCGAAGGCCGAGCGCGACGCCGAGCTGCGCGAGGTCTGGGGCGAGGTCGTGCCGCCGGTGCCGCCGATGCTCGCCAAGCCGGTCAAGGACTTCTCGGCCGTCAAGGCCGACGTGCTCTACGAGCCGAAGTGGGACGGCTTCCGCTCGATCATCTACCGCGCCGGCGGCCTCGTCGAGATCGGCTCGCGCAACGAGAAGCCGATGACGCGCTACTTCCCCGACGTCGTCGAGGCCGTGCTCGCCAACTTCCCCGACAAGGCGGTCATCGACGGCGAGATCGTCCTGGTGTCACCGGAGTCCGGCGACCGGCTCGACTTCGACCTGCTCCAGCAGCGCATCCACCCGGCCGCCTCGCGCGTCAAGAAGCTCGCCGCCGAGACCCCGGCGTCGTTCGTCGCCTTCGACCTGCTCTCCCTCGACGGCGTCTCGTACGTCGACCGGCCGTTCAGCGAACGGCGGGCGGCGCTCGAGAAGGCGCTGGCCGACGCGTCGGCCCCCGTGCACCTGACGCCCGCCACCGCCGACGCCGACGTGGCGCGCGGGTGGTTCACCCAGTTCGAGGGGGCCGGGCTCGACGGCGTCATCGCCAAGCCCGTCGACGTGCACTACGAGCCGGACAAGCGGCTCATGTTCAAGATCAAGCACGAGCGCACCGCCGACTGCGTCGTCGCGGGCTACCGCGTGCACAAGAGCGGCCCCGACGCCATCGGCTCGCTGCTGCTCGGCCTGTACGGCCCCGACGGCAAGCTGGCCTCGGTCGGGGTCATCGGCGCGTTCCCGATGGCCCGCCGCAAGGAGCTGTTCACCGAGCTGCAGCCGCTCGTCGCCGAGTGGGACGAGCACCCGTGGAACTGGGCGGCGCCGGAAGAGGACGCCGACGGCAACCCCGTGCGCAACCCGCGGTCCTCGGAGTACTCGCGGTGGAACAACGGCAAGGACCTCTCGTTCGTGCCGCTGCGGCCCGAGCGCGTCGTCGAGGTGCGCTACGACCACATGGAGGGCGACCGGTTCCGCCACACGGCGCAGTTCGTCCGGTGGCGGCCCGACCGCGACCCCGAGTCGTGCACGTACGCCCAGCTCGAGGAGCCGGTCAGCTACGACCTCGCCGACGTGCTGTCCGCCAAGGGCGACTGACCCGGACTGCCCCGCCCCTCAGGTGGGGCGGCCGGTGGCGATCCGGCCGAGCGAGAAGAGCAGGCCGAAGCCGCTGCCGACGAAGCCGAGGACGAGCAGGACCCGGGCGACGACGGTCCACGCCGACTCGGGGCCGTAGTCGAACGGGAACACCGTCCACAGCTGGACCAGCGCGACGAAGCCGAACCCGATCGTCACGACGTCGCCGAGGGCCCTGAGCCGGGGTGCCCGGACGAAGGCCGTGAGCACGTTGACGACGATCGAGGCGATGATCGCGGCGTTGACCGCCGGCAGGACGAGCGTCGTCTCCGAGGTGAGGAACGGCACCGCCTGCCAGCCCGGGGCGACGTTGAGCAGGTAGTAGATGATCCCGTTGACGACGGCCGCGCCGAGGTTGCCCCCGGCGACCGACGCCGGCGTCGGTGCGCGGGCCGCGTGCTTGGTGTGGACGCCGTGCTGGGGATCCAGCTGGGTGGACATGGGGACTCCTTCCCGGCCGGCCGGTCGACCGGCCGGTCACTCGCTCGGGGTGTGGTGCCAGAGGTCCGGCTGGCGGACCGGTTGCGGCTCACCCGGCTCACCCGCCTCACCCGGCTCGGCGGACGCGTCCGGCGGGGGTGGGGCGACGGCGCCAGCGGGCGGTCCGGTCGGCGGCGGGGGCTGCGGCAGCGCCTCGGCCCCGCCGGTGTCGAACCGGAACGGCGGGTAGACGTCGGTCATGAGCGCGGCATAGGCCATGACCCGGTACACCCAGCGGTTGAGGCCGACCACGACGTCGAACAGGCCCCGCGGCATCGACCCGCTGAAGAGCAGCACGAGCCCGGCGACGAACACGAGGATGCTGAGCACCCCCGGCCAGCCGCCGACCCGCACACCGTTCTCGTTCGTGTGCGACTGCGTCCCGGCGATGAGCGCGATCACGACCCAGTGCGGCAGCAGGAGCAGCCACTTGACGAAGATCAGGCCGCGCGAGAGGCGCTCGGGGTAGGCGATGTCGAGACGGGCGTCGTCGCCCGGCTGCGGCTCGAGCGAGAACTCCGGGTACCGGTCGGTGCCGAGGCCGCCGGTGCTGCAGTAGTGCATGACCCGCCAGCTCCAGCGCATGACCCCGACGTTGAAGTCGAAGAGGCCGCGCGGGTAGCGGCCGGTGAAGAGGATCGCGAACCACGCGCAGAACGTCGTCACGCCGAAGGCGATCCACAGCCCCAGCAGGACGAGGAAGTGCGGGATGGCGAGGAACCACTTGACCAGCCACATCCAGCGGGACAGGTCCGGTGCGATCCGGGCCTCGAGCACGACGGGGTGCTCGAGCGTCGGCATCGCGACCCCGACGTAGGCGTCCCCGGGAGGTGCGCCCGGTGGCGGCAGGCCCTCCGCCGGGGTACCGGCGTCGGCCGGGACGGCGCCCATGGCCACGGGGGTGCCGGTCGGCGGGGGCGCGCCCTGGCCCTTCCGGTCACGGTCGCTGCCGCGCACGCCCGCCACGACGAGGAGCACGCCGGCGACGAACATCACGAGGCCGAGGACGGCCATCCCGATGGCGACGGGGACGAGCGCCGAGGACCGGACGCCGACGACCGCGGTCGTGGTCACCCCGGGCTGGCCGGACGCGTTGAGCACCGCGATGCTCCAGCTGCCGGAGGTGGCGGTCCAGGTGAGCGTCTGCGTGCCGGTGCCCGACGCCTTGGCGGCCCAGAAGGTCTGGGTGCCGGGCGGTTGGACCGACCCGCTGCCGGGCACCGCCTGGGTGGTGACGACGCCGTTGGGGCCGAGCCGGACGACCTGGTCGTGGGCGGCGCCCGCGAGGTACTGGTTGAGGTCGGCCGCCGGGGCGACGCCGACGAAGACGGGGTTGACCCCGTCGGCAGGGGTCACGGACATGCGCAGCTGCAGGTCGAGGCGGTCGACGACGGTGCTCGGCCCGTCGAGGCGCACCACCGACTGCGGAGAGGTCACGGCGACGCCGGTGGAGGCGAGGCGGTCGATGGTCACCGAGTGCCACCCGCCCGAGTCCCGCGACGTCGCCTCGAAGACCCCGATGGCACCACCGCCGATGAGCAGGCCCAGCCCCGGCAGCAGGAGCAGGCAGCCGATGACCAACATGACGACATGACGTGTTCTCATGGCGAACTCCATTGACGGCTCTACATCTTCGACGCTAGGCCGGTCTCGCCGGGCGGTCCGGGGAATGTGACCGAGGAGTCGCCCGAACCGGTGTCGGCCGCCCGGCCTGCGAGGTTTCCGGCGATGTGGGTCGCGCGGTCGTGGCGTCGCCGCGTCTCGTCGGTCACCTTCCGCGGGCGGGCCCTGCCGGCGGCGGGACGATGGTCACGGAGGCAGAGCCCATGAGCATCCTCATCGTCTACGAGTCCATGTTCGGCAACACCGCCGCGATCGCCGAGGCCATCGCCGACGGGATCTCCCACCCACGCGGTGCGCCGCCCGGCAGCCCACCCGGCACCACGTCCCCAGATCCGGGCGGCCACCCCACCTCGGTCTGCGTCCTTCCCGTGACGCAGGCGCCGAGCACCGTCCCCGACGACGTGCAACTGCTCCTCGTCGGCGGCCCGACCCACGCGTTCTCCATGTCCCGCGACTCGACGCGCGCCGACGCCGCCCGCCAGGGCGCGTGGGGCCCGGTGCGGCGCGGCATCCGCGAGTGGATCCAGGACCTCGTCCCGAGCGAGGACCTCAAGGTCTTCACGTTCGACACCCGCGTGCACGTCCGGATGATGCCCGGCTCTGCCGCCAAGCAGGCCGCGATCGCCCTGCGACACCAGGGATTCCGTCGGGCCGAGCGTGGCCAGAGCTTCTGGGTCGGCGGCGTCCCGGGGCCCCTGTCGCACGACGAGCTCGTGCGCGCCCGGGCCTGGGGCGGCTTCCTCGCGACCCTGCTCGTCCCCGCGTGACGAGGCACGTCGGGGCGAAATAATGGGGCCCGGCTCGCGGTGCGAGTCCGGGCCCCGGTGGCGGTTCACGTACCACATCGGGCCAACCGCCGAAGTCTTTGCGTCGTCACGAATTCTTCCGACTTCCTTCATTGAAGGTGGGAAGACACGCCGATTCGTCCCGAATAGGTGTTCCTTGCAGGAAGGCTTGGCTCCTCTTGCGGAAACCTTGCGGTAACCACCGCGCAGCGCCCCGGCCGGCGTCATACAGTTCCGGCAGCGCCCACCGACGAGCGAGGACCACAATGCAGAGCAGCACGTTCACGCTGACCACGCCCGACGGCACCGAGGTGTTCGTCAACCGCTGGCTGCCCGACGGGCGGGACGGTGGCCAGATCAGGGGCGTCGTCCAGATCTCGCACGGCATGGCCGAGCACTCGTCGCGCTACGCCCGGTTCGCCGAGCGGCTGACCGGCCGCGGGTACGCGGTCTACGCGTCGGACCACCGCGGGCACGGGCGCACGTCCGGCACCCGCGGCCTCTTCGCGGCCGACGAGGGGTGGCAGACCGTCGTCGACGACCTCCGCGCCGTCACCGACCACGCGCGCGAGGAGCACCCCGGCCTGCCGGTCTTCCTCGTCGGGCACAGCATGGGCAGCTTCCTGGCCCGGTCCTACGCCGCGCAGCACGGCGCGTCGCTCGCCGGGCTCGTGCTGTCGGGCACCGCCGGCAGCGCCGGACCGCTCGGCAACGTCGGCGTGCTCGTCGCGACCGCCCAGGCGCGGGTCCGCGGCCACGAGCACGCGAGCGGCCTCATGAACTCGCTGACCTTCGGGCAGTACAACGCGGCGTTCAAGCCGACGCGCACCGAGTTCGACTGGCTCTCGCGCGACCCGGCCGAGGTCGACAAGTACGTCGCCGACCCCGACTGCGGGTTCGTCTTCACGGCCGGCGGCTTCGTCGACCTGCTCAAGGGCCTCGCCGCCGTCAACACCGACCGGGTCGCCTCGCGCATCCCCAAGTCGCTGCCCGTCCACCTCGCCGCCGGGTCGATGGACCCGGTCGGCAACAAGGGCAAGGGCGTGCAGGAGGTCGCCGACCAGCTGCGCCGGGTCGGCGTCGAGGACGTCACCGTGACGATCTGGCCCGGTGCCCGGCACGAGATCCTCAACGAGACGAACCGCGACGAGGTCGAGACCGAGATCGCCGACTGGATCGACGCCCACCTCCCCGCCTGAGCCCTGTGCAGGACGGGTGCGCTGCCGCTACCGTCGTCAGATCGGGGAGTCGCCACCACACGGCGGGCGACGAGGTCCGCCTGCACGGTCCGGCGGTCGTCGACGTCGCGCCAACCGCACGTCAAGGAAACCGCTGTCGCCGGGCGGAGTCCGAGCGTCGATGCCCGGCGCGAGATCTTCGGAGCACTCACATGGACCGAGCATTTCGCCCTGCCGTCGCGGCCGTCGCCGCGGCGGTCCTCGCCGGGATCGGCGCGCTCAGCGCATCGACCACCTCAGCAGCCGCACCACCGTCGGGGTGCGGCACGAGAGTCAACAACACGACGGCACTGCTGCTCGAGTGCGTCACGCTCGACGGCGTGCGCGAGCACCAGGCCGCCCTGCAGTCGATCGCCGACGCCAACGGCGGCACCCGCGTGTCCGGCAGCCCCGGCTACGACGCGTCCGTGGACTACGTCGTCGGACGCCTGCGCGCCGCCGGCTGGCGCGTGACCACCCAGCCCTTCCAGTTCCAGACGTTCGTCTCGCTGTCGCCGTCGATCCTGCAGGAGGTGGCACCCTTCCCGGGGCCGCTACCGCACGCGATCATGAGCTACTCCGGCAGCGGCGACGTCACCGCGGCCGTGAGCACGCCGTCCGGAGATTTCCGCGGCTGCAACGCGGCCGACTGGGCCGGCTTCCCGGCGGGCAACATCGCGCTCGTGTCGCGCGGGGCACCTCCCGGCTTCCCGGTGGCCTGCACCTTCGCCCTCAAGGCCCGCAACGCCCTCGCGGCAGGCGCGGTCGGCGTCGTCGTCTACAACAACGCCGCCGGGCCGCTCAACGGCACCCTCGGGGCCGACTTCACCGAGGACATCGGGGTCGTCGGCATCGACCAGTCGCTCGGCCTGACGCTGGCCTCCACGCCGGGGCTGGTGCTGCGGCTCAAGACCGACACCCTGCGCGGCATCGCGACGACGGCCAATGTCCTGGCCGAGCTGCCGGGCAAGAACACGAGCAACGTCGTCATGGCCGGCGCGCACCTCGACTCGGTCAACGCCGGGCCGGGCATCAACGACAACGGCAGTGGTTCGGCGGCCCTGCTCGAGGTGGCCGAGAACCTCGGAAAGGTCAAGCCGCAGAACACGATCCGCATCGGGTGGTGGGCTGCCGAGGAGTCGAACCTCGTCGGGTCCACGTACTACGTCAACAACCTGTCGGCGAGCGAGCTGCAGCGCATCGCGCTCTACCTCAACTTCGACATGGTCGGCTCGCCGAACCACGTCTTCTTCGTCTACGACGGCGACAACTCCGACAACGAGGGCGCCGGCCCCGGCCCGGCCGGGTCGGCGCAGATCGAGAAGACGTTCGAGGCCTTCTACGCCTCGCGCGGCATCCCGTCCAAGGGCACCGACTTCTCCGGACGCTCGGACTACGGTCCGTTCATCGCGAGCAACGTCCCCTCCGGTGGCCTGTTCACCGGGGCCGAGGGCGTCAAGACCGCCCAGGAGGCGGCGCTGTGGGGCGGCACGGCCGGCGTCGCGTACGACTCCTGCTACCACCAGGCGTGCGACACCTACGCGAACGTCAACCTGACGGCGCTCGACGTCAACAGCGACGCCATCGCCGACGCGGTGCTGCGGTACGGCATGAGCACCGCCCTCATCAACGGCACGAAGTCGAAGGGCAACTTCCGCCCGCCGGCTGACCCGGGGGCGCCCGTCACCAGCTGACGCATCGACGCCTGAACCCCCGACACCGCAACACACCGGGTCGTTGCCAACTCCGACTGGAATAACCCGGACGGGTTGGCGACTGCTCGGTGTGTTGCGGGTGGAGGGCGCCGGACGCGTCAGGTGAGCGGGGTGCCGACGGGGAGGCCCGCGAGGGCGCCGTCGGGCACGACGTGCACGCAGCCCCACTCGAGGCCGAGGCGCGTCATGACGTCGGGGCTCGTGACGTGGCGCAGCCGGCCGCCCTCGGCGAACCAGACCGGCGCCGAGCTCTGCTCGCGCAGCAGGGTGTGGTCGCGCGGCGCCGACCGGAGACCGGCGAGCGAACCCAGCGGGATCTCGCGCACGGCGTTCCAGTCGAGGTGCAGCGCGTCCATCCACGCCGGCGACGGGATGCCGAAGGCTTTGCCCCCGTAGACGACGTAGACGCCGTCGGTGCCGCGCTCGCGCACCAGCGTGCCGTTGCCGGGGCAGGTCGACACGTGCGCCATCGAGCCGGGCTTGGCCGCCACGACGTCGGTCCAGCGGTAACCACCGGCGTCGAGCTCGGCCGGCGACGGGATCCAGAACGCGGCGCCGCCACGGATGACGTTGATGCGCGGGTCGGTCGAGTCGTGCAGGAGGCGGCCGTTGGCGAGCCACGACGGCGTCTTGCGGCTGTAGGAGCCGACGAAGAGGCCGCGCCAGGTCGTGCCGTTGCTGCCGGTGATGGCGCGCTCGGCGGGGTCGTCGACGGTCGTCAGGCGGATCCGCACCTCGACGCCGGGGTTGTTGTTGTCGTAGACGAGGACGTAGGTGTAGCGGCTGTCCTGCTCCCAGCCGTAGGCGACGACCTGGTGGTCGTGGCCGAGCTGGGTGATGTCGCGGGCCTGCGTCAGGCCGAGCAGCACGGGCTGGCCGGAGTTGAGCCGCGCCTTGAGCCTCGGCAGCTCGTCCTCGCGGGTCATCCGGGCAACTCCCTTGCCGCGCAACCAGGTCGGGTGGTCGAGGCTCGTCGCGTACTGCACGAACTTGACGCCGTTGTCGACGAAGGTGTCCATGAGCCGGTCGTAGACGTAGTCGGCGAGGAGCGTGCCGTCCTGCGGCAGCGAGCGGTTGTCCGGCATGCCGAGGCCGGCGTACCAGTAGTCCATCGACGCGGCCGCCATGCCGCCGCAGCGGCCACCGGTCGTGACGTCGATGCCGAGCGCGGGGATCCGCAGCACGTGGTTGGTGAACGAGTTGCTGAACGCGAAGCCGTGCTCGGCCGGCGTGAAGGCGATGCGCATGGTGGTGCTCTTTCTCCCGTGGTGATCCGGTGAGCGGATCGGTTTCGGGGACAAGAGGGCCGGCCGGCGGCACTGAGACTGAGCGTCGCTACTCAATCGGTCCGTTTCGTCCGTATCGAGCGTGGGGTGTGCCACCTCTGAGGAGTGGACGCCCGCCGCCGGGGCGGGCCACGGAGCCGTTCGGGGGCCCACCATGCGCACCACGCCAGCAGCCGTACCTCGCCGTCGCGGTTCGGGGGTGGTGGTCGCGGCGCTGGCCGCCGTCGCGCTGGCGGGCGCCCTCACGGCGTGCGCGAGTGCGTCAGGCGGCTCTGGCTCCTCGACGCCGGTGACGCCCTCCCCCGCGACGTCCGCCGCCCCGACCACGGACCTGCCCACGACCGGCGTGCCGACGACCGACGCGCCGACGAGCGACCTGCCGACCACCGAGGCGTCCGGCGTCGTCCCGGAGGACCTCGTCGGCACGTGGCAGAGCCTCGACCAGGGCTCGGCCGAGGTGCTCTACCGGATCCACCCGGACGGGTCGTTCGAGCGGGCCGAGGTGATGATGCAGCAGCGGTCGAGCGGCACCTTCCAGATGCAGGTGGCCACCAAGGGGACGCTGTCGGTCGAGGGCCGGTCGCTGCTCGTGAGGCCGAGCGGCGGCTGGCAGAGCCTGCACGACCCCGGCTCCCCCAGCGGCGACTACGACCACCAGCCGCTCGACGACCTCTCGGTCGAGGCGTACCAGTGGTCCTTCGACGGGCCGCACCTCGTGCTCGTCGGCCAGTTCGGAGCGGTTCCCTACGAGCGGGCGGCGTGACCCGTGCCCGGGCGGCGACCGCAGGGGGCGCTCGGGCCGGTCGCGCGGGCGTGGCGGGCGGCGTCGACGAACGCGGCGCAGGTCGTCGTCAGCATCGTCGTGGCGGCGTTGCTGGCGCTGGCCACGTGGCTGACGTCGCAGGCCTCGAGCGCGTGGACGTCGTCGACGCGCCTGGAGACCAAGGCGGCGGCGCTGCTCGGCGAGGACCTGCGGCACGTGTACCAGGACGAGGTGCCGCTGGCGCTGCAGGTGTCGCTGATGCAGGTGCGGGCCGACGCGCTCGACGCCGCGGGGGCCGGGTCGCCGGCGGCGGCGGTGGAGGCGCGGGTGCTGCGCAAGGCGTCCGGTGAGCTGCGGGCGAGCCTCGGCGCGTCGGCGTCGCTGTTGGCCGACCGGTACGCGGACGTCGACCACGGCTACGCGGTGAACCGGCGGCTCGCCGACGTCGTGGGGTCCTCGGCACGGGTCGCGCGGGCCGAGGTCATCGACGCGGTGGCCGAGGGCGACCGGTTCGCCGCCGGGGCGGCCTGGGCAGCAGGAGCCGCCGTGGCCCTCGCGCTCGGGTACGTCGTGGTCCGCCTGGTGTCGACGCGTCGGCGCCGGGGCGCTTCGGGTTCGGGTGGCGCGGGGGCCGGCGACCCCGACATCGGCGTCGTGCCGGGGCCGTGGCAGGAGCGGACGACGGTGACGCGCGTGGCGGCCGGCGCGGCCCTGCTCGCCTGGCTGCTGCTGCCGGTGCTGACCGCGGCGCAGCTCGTGCTGGGTTCGGCTGCGTCGTCGGACGGGGCGGCGGGGTCACGCCGGGCCACCGGGATGGCGAGCACGATCCTCGGCACGCAGCTGCGCCAGGCGCTCGTCGTCGACGCGGCGCAGACGGCCATCCGCACCCAGATGGTCTCTCTGGCAAGGCAGTTCGTCGACGTATCGGTCGGTGACGCGGGTCAGGAGGCGATCGCCCGCGCCGACGAGTCCGCGGCCGGCACGTGGGCCACGCTGTCGGCCCGGATGCTCGAGCTGCCGGTGCACGCCGACGGCGTCGACGCCGACATCGTGCAGCTGCTGGCCTCGGGCGACGCCGAGCTGGCCGCAGACCTGCGGGCCCAGCAGTCGGCCGTCGACGCGTCCGACCGGGCCGGCGGCGCGGCCGACCTGCTGTCGCTCGCGGTGCTGCTGGCCGGCCTGACGGCGGCAGTGGCAGCGATGGCGAAGGTCGCCGGCCGCACCGGACGGCTCGCCACAGCGGCCGCGTCGGGACTCGTCGCGGCCGCCGTCGTCGTCGCCGCCCTCGCGGTCGCCCACGCCACGGCCTGACCGGGCGGGACGCGTCGGTCAGGGGACGCCGGTCAAGGGCCACCGGCGTCCGTCTGCGGTGTCGACGAGCGCGGCGTGGTCGCAGCGGAGGGTCAGCGGGAGCACGTCGGCCACCGAGGTGACCGCGAGCGGCAGCTGCGCGGCCGTCAGCCCGGTGGACACCGAGACGTGCGGCACCCAGTGGCCGGGCTCGTAGTGCCGGTGGATCTTGGCGCCGGTGTCGCGGAGGGCGGCGACGGCGTGCTCCTGCCGCGAGGCGGTCGCCGACGTGACCGAGCAGGCCAGGGCGGCGCGACCACGTGGGAAGGCGACGGTGCCCTGAACGGCGATCTCGACCGGTCCGGCGTCGGGCAGCGTCGCGGTGGCGGCGAGGACGGCGTCGAGGTCCCACTCGAGGCACACGCCGTAGGACAGGTGCGGCACGTGCCGCCCGTGCGTGTGCGTCAGGAGGGTGGCGATGCCGCGCTCCTCGAGCCGCTCCCACAGGCGCGTGACCGTGCGGGCGGACGGCGGGTCGAGCAGGAGGCAGAGCGCGAGCGCCATGCCCCATTGTGGCGGGCTCGTCGTCGGCGTCGGTGGACGACGCGTGCGTAGGGTGGGCGGATGGAGACCCCGAGCGACCTCGACGTCGTCGCCGCGCACCGCTACGTCTCGCTCACGACCTTCCGCCGCGACGGCACCCCGGTGTCGACACCGGTGTGGTGCGCTCGCGACGGCGGCGAGCTCGTCGTCGTCACCGTCGACCCGGCGGGCAAGCTCAAGCGACTGGCCCACACGGCGCGGATCGAGCTGCGGCCGTGCGACATCCGTGGTCGCGTCGCCCCCGAGGCGCCGACGTACGCAGGGACTGCGCGTGTCGACCGGACGCCGGAGGGCGTCGCCGCGGTGAAGCGGGCGATGGGCCGCAAGTACGTCATGGCGCGGCTCGGCGACCTGGTCGCCGCCGCGACGTCGTGGGCCGTCAAGCGACAGGCGCGGGCCGGCATCCGGATCACGCTCGCCTGACGCGGGCGCTCGGGGGCGCCGCAACGTTGGACAGCGCGCTTGGGAGTGACGGGTTCCTCGCCTAGCGTGGCGACATGACCCTCCAACCGGTGACGCGCGCCCTCCAGCGTCGGCTCGGGATGATGCTGCGCGACAAGGTCGCCGGTGACGACGCCCCCGCCCGGGCCGCGCGCATCTGGGGCGCCGAGGGCGAGCGGTGGTTCGCGCCGACCGACCCGGTATGGCGGGTGCACGCCGACGCGTCGATGTTCCCCGGCGGCATCACCTCGCTGCTGCTGCAGATGCTGCACCCGATGGCGATGGCGGGGGTGGCCGGGCACAGCGGCTACAAGAGCGACCCCTGGGGCCGGCTGCAGCGCACGAGCCACTACCTCGCGACGACGACGTTCGGCACGGTCGAGCACGCCGAGGAGGCCATCGCGCACGTGCGCGAGATCCACGAGCGGGTGCGCGGGCGCGACGCCCTCGGTCGGCCGTACCGCGCAAGCGACCCGCACCTGCTGACGTGGGTGCACGTCGCGGAGGTCGACTCGTTCCTGCGGGCGTTCCAGGCGTTCGCGGCTGCGCCTCTGACGTCCTCCGAAGCCGATGTGTACGTGCGGCAGGCGGGCGTGCCCGCGGCGCGGCTGGGGGTACCGACGCCACCCGCGTCCGTCAGCGAGCTGCGCGCGGTGCTCACGTCGTACCGTCCCGAGCTCGAGGCGACCGACGCGGCCCGCGAGGCGGCGCGGTTCCTGCTGCTCGACCCGCCGCTGCCGTGGACGGCCCGGCCGGGCTACGGCGTGCTGGCGGCGGGTGGCGTGTCGCTGCTGCCGGGATGGGCGCGGGAGATGCTCGGGCTGCCGGTGCCGGACCCGGTGGCGCGGTTCGTCGGCCGTCCGCTCGGCCACCTCGGCGCGGCGACGGTCCGCTGGGGCATGGCCGGTCTGGGCGAGCGCCGCCCCTCCGACGCCCGCGATCAATCCGCTACGGTGACGCGAGACGTGCGGGACTACTCGCTGACAGACCGCAGGTGACGCACGGGGGCCTCACTCGCTGCGCCCTCCGTCGCGATCTTCACGATCGTCTCCTGAAGGACTTCTGCCTTGCCGTCAGAGACGGCGGCGTTGCGCTCGGCGGCCTGAGCACGCCTCTCGGCATCCGCGAGAGCCTGACGGAGCTCAGCCTTCGTAGGTTGCTGCATCGGTCCGCGTCCCATGACGCCTCCTCCATCGTGGTCCAGTTCGTGAACAGTACCTCTGCGGTGTCGGCTTGTCTGGAGCATCGAACACTAGGTCAGCATTGACGTGTACCGGGCCACGACATCAGCAAGAACCATGACGGTGAGCCACGGCCTCGCTCCAATGGGCCCTTTCGTCAGGGTTGTTGTGGACGTCTGCTGCCGATCAACAAGTGGCATGTCGCTTGTCAGATCGGCCAGAGAAACCGGGCGAGCTCGACAATTCGCTGAGCCGACCAAACCGGGATTCGTCTGTCCGAACTGTCAAGCGTCAACGGGGGCCTCACAGACGGCACTGACGGCGCGCAAGGAAGGGGCCCGCCTGAGACGGACCCCTTCCTTGTCACTGCTGGTGGATCAGAACGCGCTGGTGCCGTTCGGGGTGCCGAGGCCGGTCGGGCCGTCCCAGCCGGTGCCCGACGTGCACCACACGGCCGGGGTGCAGGTGCCGTTGGTGCCGGTGGTGACGTCGTTCAGGCCGGAGGTGTGCGCCCACGTGTAGGACGCCGGGTAGCCGGCGGTGTTGCCCGACAGGGCGTAGACGCTGCCGATGATCGGGGCCGAGGCGCTGGTGCCGCCGTAGACCTGCCAGCCCTTGCGGCCCTGGTAGGACGTCGAGTCGTACACGGCCACACCGGTGTTCGGGTCGGCAACGGCCGACACGTCGGCGTTGGCCTTGCCCGAGCACTGCGTCGCGGCGGTCTGCCACGCGGGCTTGGCGTTCAGGGTCGAGCAGCCGCTGCCTGCGCCGCTCCACGCCTTCTCGGCCCAGCCGCGGCTCGTGCCGGATGCACGGGTGAGGCTCGTGCCGCCGACGGCGATGACGCTGTCGAAGGAGGCCGGCGACTCGATGCCGTAGCCGTTGTCACCGGTCGAGGCGGTGATCGCGATGCCGGGGTGGTCGTAGGCCGAGGTTCCCGCAGAGTCGGAGCCGCCGTAGCTGTTGCTGATGGCCGAGACGCCCTGCGTGGCAGCGTAGTTCACGGCCGTGCCGAGGTTCGCGAACGACGGGGTGCTGGCTTCGACCAGCAGGATCTTGCAGTCGGGGCACGACGCCGAGACCATGTCGAGGTCGAGGCTGATCTCGGTGGCCCACCCGGCGTCGGTGCGCGGGAGGCTCGAGCCGCCGGTCTGGTTGACCTTGCGGAAGCAGCCGTTGGCGCTGGTGCAGGCCGGCAGGCCGAACTGCGTGCGGTAGGTGGCGAGGTCCGCCTCGGCTGTCGGGTCGTCGTAGGCATCGACGATGGCGACGGTGCGCCCGCCGCTCGACAGGCCCGTAAGGCCGTACGCCGACTGGATGTCGGCCGGGCCGTACCCGCTCGGGGCCGCGGTCACCTGCGGCTTGCCGGTCGCGTCGACGACGACCATGTCGTTGCAGCCGGCGTAGCCCGCCGCGGGAACCGCGCAGACGTGCGAGGCGCGGTGGGTGGACGCGGCCGGTGCAGCCGTCGGTTGGGCCATCGCCGACGTCGCGCCGACGGTGAGCATCAGCGCGCCGACGGCAGCAGAGAGTGAGAGAGCCGAGCGTTTCACAGGTCCTCCAGGGTTGGGTGTGACGCTCGGCGCAGCGTCGATGGGGGTCGGCGGCGCAAGCGTCGAGGCCTCCCAACCTGACGGGCGCCGCGTTCCGGACGCGGCGCCCGGCGAGGTAAAGCGTTGGCCAACGTTTGGGAAGACTTCTGCCACGCAAAGGAATTGGCGCGCTGAAGGTGTGGAGGCTCGGCGGTGCGTCTCCCGCAAGGGCTGAGCGGTCAGCGAGCGCAGGCGCGTCGCCCCGTCCCGACGCGTCTCGCAGCCGGGGGCTGTGGATGACGGCGGGCGGGGTGTCCGGGATGTCCCTAGCCTCGGGGCATGTCCTACGCGATCGACACCGAGGGGGCCGGCGCCGCCGGTGACACCCTCGCCCTGACCGCCACCGCGCTCAAGGACTGTGCCGAGGCGTTGGCGTTCGCCGGCGGCCTGCTGCGCCGGGGCGTCGGTGACGACGACCCGTTCCTGCTCGGCGCGGTCACCGAGTTCACGACCACCCACACGGTCGGTGTCGAGACGGCGTCCGGCGCGTTCGCCGCGCTGGGGCGCAAGGTGGCGTGGGTCGGGCATTCGGGCCGCCAGGTCGAGCTCGTGGTGGCGCAGTCGCTCGGGCAGCTCGGCCGCCCTGCTCCCGCCGGTCACGACGGGACGGCGCTCTGATGCGCGTCGACCGGGAGGCCCGGCAGGGCCCGATGCACGTGCCGACCGGCGACCCGGACGCGTTGCGCCAGGCCGCGCGCCGGTTCGGGTCGATCGCGTCGACAGGCCTGCAGACGGCCGGGGTGCGCGGGCAGGTCGACGGCGTCCTCGCCGCGGTGTGGCAGGGCACAGGCGCCGACGTCGCGCGCGCCGAGGCGGCTCACCTCGCGTCGCGAAGCCGGCTGGTGCTCGAGCAGGTCGGCGGGATCGGGCCAGCGCTGCTGGCCCTGGCCATCGCGCTCGAGGCGGCCCAGACCGTGGCCCGAGCGTCGCTGCGGGAACAGGAGGACGCCACGGCGCAGTACGAGGCCGACGTGCAGGCCAGCGCCTTCACCTTCACGCCGGAGCAGCGTCAGCACCGCCTGCACCTCGCCGTCGAGGTGCGGGACCGCCGGCTGCAGCTGGCTCGCGGGCGGTACGAGGAGGCGCTCGCCACGCTGCACGTCCGACGCCGAGCCCTGACGCGTCAGCTCGGTGAGCTGGCGACGCAGCGGTTCGGGCCGGGCAGCCTCGCCGGGCCGTTCGTGGTCGCGCCGGTGCGCAACGTGCAGGACGAGATCATCGGCGACCTCCCTCTGACGCAGCGGATGCTGGTCCCGCCGAAGGACGTGCAGGTCCCGGTCGACGAGTACGACGACCTGCAGACCGGGCTGCCGGAGTGGTCACTGTCCCAAGGGCTCATCGACGCCGGCATCACGTCGGGACCCAAGGTCGTCGACCAGGTCTCGTGGGGCATCGGCGCCTCGATCACCGCGACGCAGATCGTCGGCAACGGCGTCGAGTCGATCGACTGGTACTCGAATCGCGTTGTTCCCGGAACCAGCTACGGCCCGGCGATGTCAACCCTCAAGACCATCAACAAGTGGGTCGGCCGAGCGGGAACTGTCGCCACGGCCGCCACGACAGGAGTGAGCCAGGTGCTCGACGACAACGAGAAGTACCCGAACATGCCGTGGTGGAAGAGGAGCCTGCGCGCCGGCGTGCAGGGCGGGACCGCAGCCGTGGTCGGCTTCGGATCCGGCGTCGCCTGCGCACCAGCCGGTCCCATGGGCTCGGTCGCCTGCGGAGTCGCGGGCGGCGCCTACGGGCAGGAGATCGGTCGTCGCACTAACGCGACGTGGAGCTTGCTCGCCCCGACGCGCGAGGACACCAAGCAGACACGCCTGCGCCCTCTTGTCGCGGAGTGGAACTGATGGACTTCACGTCGGTGTTGGTCCTCGCGCTCTTCGGCTTCTTCGTCTTCATCACCTATCAGGCCATCGCCAGCCCCAACCGCGCTCGCACGTTCGAGACCTCGACGGCGGGTGAGGGCGGCTACTACATGACCCTGGGCCTGTTCATGGGCTTCGTGCCCATCACCCTCTACAGCGTCTTCGTCAAGATCGACTATGACTCGTTCGTGGTGAACGCCTTCGGCGTCTGGATGGTGGCCTGCACCGGTTGGGGCCTGCTGGGCATCCTGTTGCCCTTCCCGATCCTCAAGTGGTTCGTGCCGCCGGCGTACCGCACCGAGACCGAGCACATCTACCCGCGACCCGTCATCGGGCTGAAGCGCGTCAAGTACCTGACGTATCCGGACGACGAGATCTCGACGTCCGAAACCTCCACGACCGGAGACAGCGACGCATGAGCCGGCAGACCGTCCGGACGTGGTCGCAGGCCAGGCCCCTTCCCTGGCGGTGATGCACGACCGCGATCGACGACCTTGACCGCTGACACCGTGCTGCACGTCGTGGGCGACGCGCAGCACGGCTCGCGGTCGAGTTGACTCACGCGACGGCCTCAGACGCACGACGCGACGGAAGCGCGGACACGACGGCGAGCAGGGCCATGACGCTCGCGAGGTAGACGAGGCTGTGCTGGAAGGCGGCGCCCGTGCCGGTGGTCGTCACCGCGAAGTAGAGCAGGCCGACGAGGGCGACACCGATGCAGTTGCCGAGCTGCTGCACGGTCGACATCGTGCCGCTCACCATCGCGGCGTCCTCCCGCCCGGCCTGCGACATGACCGCGCCGATCTGCGCCGTGAGGCACACGCCCATGCCGAACCCGGAGACGACGAGCCCGGGAGCGAGCCACAGCACCGAGCCGTGCGCCCCGGCGTCGGCCACGCCCACCCAGGTCAGCGCGTGCCCGAGGAGGAACACGAGCGCGGACGCCGGCCCGACAAGTCTGCCCCAGCGGGCCACGAGCGACGCTGCCTTCGAGGTGCCGGCGAGGTACGGCAGGGCGACGAGCCCGAAGAGCGCGCCCGAGGCAAGAGCACCGAGGCCGCGGTCGGCCTGCAGGTAGAGGGCGAGCACCATGAAGTACGAGGCCATCCCGAGGAAGAGCAGGAACTGACGGGCCAGGCCGTGTCGCAGAGCCGGCGACGCCTCGAGCGCGACGCGAAGGAGTGGGTCGGCGCCGCGTCGGTGCAGCGTCCGGGCCCGGACGACGAGCGGGACCGTCAGGACGACGCCGGCGGCGAGGCTGAGCCACGTCCACAGCGGCCAGCCGTGGCTCTGGCCCTCCATCAGCGGCAGCAGCACTGCGACCAGAACCGTTGTGGCGAGGGCCAGCTCGACCAGGTCGAGGCGCGCAGCGCGGTTGGGGCGCACGTCGGGCAGGGTGCGTCGGACCAGCGCGAGGGCGGCGACGCCGACGGGCACGTTGACGAGGAAGATCGAGCGCCAGCCGAGGCCGAAGAGGTCGAGCTGGATGAGGAGGCCGCCGATGATCTGGCCCGACACGGCGGCCAGGCCCATCGCGGTGGAGTAGGCGGCGAGAGCGCGGCGGTAGGCGGCGCCGGAGTAGGTGTCGCCGATGAGGGCGAGGACCATCGGCGTCAGCATCGCGGCGGCCACGCCCTGGGCGAACCGGGCGGCGACGAGCACGTCCATCGTCGGGGCGAGGCCGCAGGCGGCCGACGTGACGACGAACAGCGCGGTGCCGGCGGCGTACACGCGGCGGCGGCCCCACCGGTCCCCGAGGCGGGTGGCGGCGAGCAGCATCGCGCCGTAGGTGAGCCCGTAGCCGGCGACGACCCACTCGAGGGCGGTGGCGGTGGCGTGGAGGTCGCGCTCGATGGACGGCAGGGCGACGTTGACGATGAAGAAGTCGAGGACGTTGAGGAAGATGCCGGCGAGCAGCACGAAGAGCGGCAACCGGCTGGGAGCGTCGGGTGCGGTGGAGGCTGGGGCGCTCGACGCGTCGGGGACGCGTCGGGTGGCGTCGGGGGTGACGCGTCGGGTGGCGGTTTGCGCGGTGCGCTCAGTGGCGCTGCTGCGGGTCGGTGTCTGTGTCATGACTCCGTTGTCCGGTCTCCGGCAGGGGGAGAGTCAAGCGCTGCACCGGAATTCGTCGTGGCCGGTGCCGGCGGCTTGAGTCTCCCCCTGTGGGAGAGTCGAGCCTGTGTCCATGAGCACGCGACTGAGCATCGGCGACTTCTCCCGGATGACGTTCCTCAGCGTCAAGACCCTGCGGCACTACCACGAGGTCGGGCTGCTCGCGCCTGCCGAGATCGACGCGCACTCCGGGTACCGCTATTACACCCCCGACCAGGTGGGCTCAGCCCAGCTGATCCGACGCCTGCGCGACCTCGACCTGCCGGTGCCCCAGGTGCGCTCGGTGCTCGCGGCCCCGACCGCGGAGGCACGCGACGCGGTCATCGCCGAGCACCTGGACCGGATGACGCGCCAGCTCGAGCAGACGCAGGCGACGGTGGAGTCGCTGCGGCGGCTGCTCGTCGGGGGTGGGCCCTCGCTCGAGGTGACGGTGGTCGACGAGCCGACGGTGTGGGCGTTCGTGACACGTGGCGTGGTGGGCGGCGACGAGGCGCCGGCGTGGTGGGTGCAGGCGTTCACCGAGCTGCACGCGCGGCTGCGGTCGGCGGGGGTCGAGCGGACCGGGCCGGACGGGACGCTGTTCCCGACGGAGTTCTTCACCGAGGGCGCGGCCGAGCTGACGTGCTATGTGCCGGTGCCCGAGGGGACGCCGGGGGCCGAGCAGGTGCCGGGCGGCCGGCTGGCGACAACCACCCACGACGGGCCGTTCATCGACCTCGACACTGCCTACGGCGTCCTCGGCACGACCGTCGTCGATAAGGCGATCGCCAGCGACGGCCCCGTTCGCGAGCGCTACCTGCCCCGCGGTGACGAGGACGACCTCCTCGACCACCGGACCGTCGTCTGCTGGCCCGTCACGTCACCGGACGCTTGAGGCCGCGGGGGCGCCGATCGGCCGCTGACCGCCGGAAGGGCCCTACCCGGGGCCTTTCGGCGTCGACGGGCGACGGGTGGAGACTGGTCGGGTCGAGGTGACCGAGGAAGAAGGTGGCAGGGCATGCCGGACAGCGAGACGTACGTGACCCCCAAGGTGGCGCAGCCGTACTGGGTGAAGCACGCGTACGAGGTGCTCGTCGAGACCGCGGGTCGCTACAACGCCGTCATCACCTACTCGGAGCTGGCCGAGGAGGTCCAGCGTCGCTCGTCGCTGCACACCCACTCGAGCATGCGCAACTGGATCGGCGGCCTCGTCACCGACGTGGCGAAGGTCAACCACGTCCGCGCCGAGCCGCCCCTGACCTCCCTCGTGGTGCACAAGCAGGACGGTCACGTCGGCTCTGGCTACGACGAGGTCCTGCGGCTCTCCGGGGAGTCGGTCGGGGACGACCCGCTCGACCGGGAGAACCACGCGGCCGCGGCGCGCCTCGAGTGCTACCGGCACTGGGGTGCGGACGTCCCCGCCGACGCGACGCCGACCCTGACCACGCGTGCGCGTGAGCGCCAGACGCGGGAGCGGACGACGCGGGCCGCCGTGGCGCCCGAGCGGCGCGGGGCGATCTGCCCGACCTGCTTCATGGAGATGCCGCTGTCCGGTGGCTGCGTGAACTGCAGCTGAGCGCTGCCACGTCCGGTCGCGGGTCGTCACGCACCTTGCGCAGCGCCCGCGTCCGGCAGTGGGATCTGGGTGCGCGGAGCCCCTGCCGTGCGCACCCAGATACCCCTGCTGGCCCGGACGTCGGCGGTCGATGTCGCGACTGCCAGCGTTCGGGGGTCCATCCGCCCGTGCAGCCGTCGCCTCCCCTCCCAAGGCCGACGACGACGCTCCCACCAAGGATGCGGGGCATGCCGGCCCTTCACTAGGTGTCGGAAACGACACCCCTTGGCTCTTGTGGGTGCAGCGCCGCAGCGCGCGGGGCACCGCTGGCTGCCCACCACGCGGTCGCCGCCGCGCGACCGTGGAGGCCGGTCTTCGCGTAGACGGAGGACAGGTGCTTGCGGACGGTCCGCTCGCTCAGGCCCAGACGGTGGCCGATGGCGTGGCTCGTCAGGCCCTGGGCCGCGAGCGCCAGCACCTGACGCTCCCGGGCGGTCAGCGTCGGGAGCTGGGTGGCCGCGTCGGTGACCCCGCCGTCCGGGCCGGCACCGGTGCTGGCGTTGCCCCGGTGCAGGTCATCACCGTCGCCCTCGACGGCGGCCAACCTGGCGAGCGCCGCCTTGAGCCGGACATTGAGCGTGAGGGCGGGCGCGATGATGCTCTGGATCAGGGCGAGCGCGTCGAGGTCGTCGTCGGTGAAGTCGCGCCGTCCGCGGTGCAGCCCGAGGAACACGAGGTCGGTCGCACTGAGGTGCAGCGCGATGGCGACCGGAAACTGGCCGTCGGGCAACCAGCCGTGCATGGCGTCGAACTCCGGCGTGTCCCAGAACTGGTCCATGCGCACGTGGTCGCTCGTGCGGACCGGGCCGGCGACGCCGATGCGACGCATGGCCTCGATCGCCGGGTGGCTGCCGGCGTACTGCGCCGCGCGTTCCGCCTGACCGAGCGGAACCACGCACCCCTCCGACGCGACGACCGCCGGGGCGTCACCGGTCTGCACGTTGGGGCCGAACGACGTGAGCCCCGCTCCCCCCTCGGCGCCGAGGACGACCTCGATCCGCTGCACGAGTTTCTCGGCGAACGGCTCGTCGGCAGCCGCCTGGCGGGCGATGTCGACGGCGAGCCGCAGCACGTCCGCCTCACGCGGGTGCCCGGCACCGACCAGGGTCGCGGCCTGTCGCGTGCTCATCGCGCTCCGATCGCCTGCGGGGTCATCGAGCAGTCCGGCCCGACGATCGTAAGAGCGGCCTTCAGCCCTTGCGGCGTTTTGTCGAGGTTGCGGGGCATCCCAAAGTGATTGACTTACGGCCCCCGTTACGGTCGGCAAGGCGGACGAGCTCGTCGGGTCGCCGTCGATGGCGGCCATCGATGTTCATTCCGACAGCGACCACCACGCCCCAGATTAGATCGGCCCCGGCACGGGCTAGTCGATAGCTAAGCGGTGGTCCCGTATGCCGTCACGCTCATCGTCTGGACAGCATTGGCTCGTCGGCAACGTCACGGCGTGGATGATTCACAACACCATCTGAAGCGCCCCACGGAATCGAGGAAACGCGGCGCCCTGCCAGGGGCCCACGGCGGCTTCGCCCTCAAGGCTGACCAAGGCGATCACCCCATCGGCCAGCAACTCGAGCCATACTCCACGAGCAGGTTCTGCGGCCCTTGGTCCGAAAGCGTTCGCGCACGAGTGGCATCGCAAAGGAGAACGGACCGAAGGGCCGATCACATCGGAGCACGGCGCCGACCTCGTCACTAGCTTGCGTCGCATCCCAGCGAAACTGAAGTGAATGTTGAGCAGAGCGGCCGTCGACGTGGCAAGCTCGCCGTGTGCAACCCGTTCCATTCGCCGATCTAGGCCAAGCCGACCTAGTCGTTGACAGGATCTACCGGGGGGGCGTCGCGGGCAACCGGGGCGACGACCCCATCTCCAAACTATTGCCGGTCGGAAACGCTGGGGGATTTCGCTTCCGCGGCAGCCCGAGCCGCGGCGACGTCAAATGCCTGGTGCTCTACACCTCCAGCGCGGACCCTGATTGGCCAGATCGCTTAGACGTAACTAGCGGTACGTTCACATATTATGGCGACAACAAACAACCGGGGAGAGAACTGCACGACACGCCGCGCAAGGGAAACCTGGCTCTCAGCAACTATTTCGATGCGACTCATTCGAAGGCCCACCGAACGCAAATACCACCCATCCTCCTGTTTGCCAAAGCGGGGACAGGGGCAGATGTCGTTTTCCGGGGTCTATTGGTTCCCGGTAGCCCCACAGTTCCCGCGGACGAACAATTGGTAGCAATATGGCGAAGTGCGCACGGGGAACGCTTTCAAAACTATCGAGCAACGTTTTCAGTTCTCGATGTCCGATGCGTTAAGCGTGAGTGGCTCGACCAGCTATGTTCGGGCCAGACGCCGGAAACCGGGGCACCTTCAGCTTGGCGCGAATGGGTGAACTCTGGGATTCCAAGAAGACTCATGGCGCCAAGGTCAATCGAGATCAGGACCAGAGAGGAGCAACTCCCGAGGACGACCGCAGACATGAATATGATTCGAGAGATACATCGCTACTTTTCTGGACGGCCACAAGAATTTGAGCACTGCGCTGCACAACTCTGGATGATGCTAGCCCCTGCCACCGATGAGTTAGTCGTGACCAGGCAATCGCGCGACGGCGGCCGCGATGCCGTTGGTCGCTACCGCTTAGGACCAGTCGGCGATCCGATCAGCATCGAATTCGCTCTTGAAGCGAAGTGCTACACGCCTCACAACAGCGTTGGCGTTCGGGACATGAGCCGCCTCATCTCCCGCCTCAAGCACCGCGACTTCGGCGTTCTCGTAACGACGTCTTACGTTCATCCGCAGGCCTACCGCGAGATTCGTGAAGACGGCCATCCTATCGCTATTGTATGCGCTTCAGACATTGTTGAGATCCTAAAACGACGGGGATGGGGAAATGTCTCGGCAGTGTGTAGCTGGCTCGATACCAACTTTCAGCCGTACTCGAGTAGGCGCTTCACCGGAGACTTGACAGCAGCGCCACCAAGGCGCATAGCATACAGCCCAACAACAGCAACGGATCTCCTGCGGTAAATCTTGACGTCCGGACCTCCCAAATCAGCCGTGCTCGCCGAGCGCGTCACGGAGCAGTTCCATTTGACCAACACCACCCTCTGCGATCGCCAACGGACGACGCACAGGGCATGGGGATTGTCCTGGTCAAATGTACCGACGGGCTGATCCCAACCTCGTAGGAATGGCTCGCCCCGGCGTCGGTGCGTAAGCCGATGCACCAGGACATAAGCACGAGATCATCCAATGATGCCCTGCCAGGGCAAACAGGCTGATCGAATGCCAACAAATAGAATCGCCTCGCCGCTCTCCAAAGTGTCCACCTAGCGGCCGAGATCGACTGCCTGACCTAACCTGCACAAGAGAAGACAACTGAGCGTGAGAGGCCCCTCAACAAGCCCACTGAGCCCCCGAATTTTCGTCCACCGCCCATCCCAGCCGCCTCGGAACGTGCTCTCCGCCGAGCTGCCCTCTGCCGGCATCTACAATTCGGCTTGCAGGAGCGCGATCGTGGTCTCAGGAAACTTCCCCGAGACCAGATTGCGTCTTAACTGAAAACGTGCTCCTTGCACAACATCAGGCGTAATGTCCGTTAGCCGATACTGATTCTGGCCCGATACTAGCTTCGCGTCTATAAGGAATCCAAGCTCTCGGAGCTCACGCACTCGCCGCTCGGTATGAACCTGGTCACCAGTGAGAACGCGAAGACGGTCAGCGCGGACATATTCTCCCACATGCCGGCCCAGGTATCGAAGAAGCAAAATGTGAACGCCGGTGTATCCACGGACCTCAAGTAGACGGCGCGGCACCCGCGGTTCGAACTTGGAAAGTAGCAGTTGCGCTATCTCTGCCTTCAACTCTGGGATCGAGGGCCCACCCATCCCCAGCTCGTCGACGGCGAACTGGCGGAAGTAGTCAGCTAGGGACTGCCTCGCCGACAGATACGTGTCAACTTGTTGTTCGAAGCCTGCATCGCTCTGCACCAACCGCGCCAGATACTCAATCTGTTCCAGGGCATCGCCCCGGGCAGCATGTAGGGACTCGTTCACTTTTACCTCACACTGCTTGGGAACTCGGGGGGAAACTTCAACAGACTGGCATCTTCACCAGCCCGCTCGACCTCAGCGACGTCTTCGAGCCACTCCCTAAGAAAACTCTCGCTCAAAGGATCTTCACCAGTCGAGCGAAGGAACTTGACTCGGTTGTTCAGTCGTATCACCGTGTCATCCGATTTCGCCGTCACCGACTTCTCAAGATCGTCCTTGAGCTCGAGCCCCGCGGCGAACCTTCGAATGTCCGAAACGAAGTCGAGAACGATCGCTCGCCTCTTTCCTGGAGACAGCCGGAGACCTCTGCCTAGCTGTTGAATGAATATCCGCCTACTATGGGTTACGCGTTGGAAGACGATGATGTTCACATCGGGCACGTCAACGCCTTCGTTGAAGATATCAACCGTGCAAATCACGCCGACATCGCCAGCCTCGAAATCGGATAACACACGGTTACGTTCCCAGGGAGTCTGAGCCCGGACTGAGGAGCTCCCGGAATAGATCGCTTCCGCGGATGTGAAGCCGAGAGCATTGATGCGGTCACGCATACGCAGAGCATGGTCGATGTTCCCACAGAAAACGATCGCCCTAGGGCTCGCCTGCTCGCCCCACGCAGCCTGAAGCGAGTCGACCACCGCGTCGTCCCATTCATGAATAAAGAGCGTGCGATTGATGGACTTCGGAGACAACTTCTTACCGGACAGTTGCGAGAGCCGCTTCCAGTCGACATTGTCCGTGTACATTCGATAATCCACCTCGGCGAGGAATCCCCGCCTGAGTCCAGTGACCAGGTCCACGGTTACCAGCGGTTCACCGAACGTGTCCTCGATGTTCGCACCGTCAGGTCGCCAGGGTGTAGCCGTTAGGCCAAGAAGAAAAGGACCAGTCGCGGCTCCCGCCGTCAGTTCGCGCAAGACCCTTTGGTACATGACCGCACCGGCGTGATGGCACTCGTCAACAAGAACTACATCGAAGGGTGCAAGATCCCATCCTTTTTCTACCGCAGCATGGAGGCTGTCTATGCAGGCGAAGACATTGTCGGCTCGATCCAATTGCTCGCTTGGAGGATGCTCGAGACCGTTCCAAATCAATGTCGACTCTCGAGGGGTCAGGGTCGGCCAGAACGCCCGCTCGAGCTGATAAACCAGCGGGTTGGTATGCGCGATCGCTAGCACTCGAAGTGAGCGCTGCATACGCGCACGCCGAATTGATTCGGCAGCAACGTAAGTCTTCCCGAGGCCAGTTGCCAAAACGACCAAGGCCCTCCGCGCTGGACCGTGCAGCAGACCATTAGTAACCATCTCAATGGCATTTTCTTGATATGGGCGCCTTTCGTATCGATCGGCCGACGACTCCGACGGACTTACCGTAGGGAGGGTGGCGGCCATTTCTAACAGCTTTCGCCTGTCCCAAAGTTGCAGGGGAATACCTTCGGATAACAGAATCCGCCTCTGGCCGAGCGCTTCTCTTGTAAATCCCCCCATTGAGACGACCACAGGTACTTCTGCCCGGTATAAGCGCAAGGCAGCCAAAGTTTGATCCACCGTATCGGTAGACGCCGGCCGATTCCACTTCTTCACCTGAAAGAGCCACCGCTTACCCCCCCGGTGCCCAATCACGTCCGCTCCACCGTCACTCGATTGACCCACTTGGCGCACGCCCGAGAAGCCTCGAAGATTGAGAAGACGGAAGACGAGCCTTTCGAAGCCCTGCCACGAGATATCTCTGAGTGCTGAATCGTCGAAGAACACGTTTACACCAGGCGACTGTTCAGGAAGTCAACCGAAGCTCGCGAACGCTGCGCAGTTAGAGGCTCTGGCATGTTGTATCGAAGGAAGGAGGCACAGTCCTCGAGACAGTTTCGATACTTACTGGCAAGCTCCCCGCGAACCTCAGCCAGAACGGTTCCCTCCAATCCTTCGATCGACGTGTAGGAGACGCTCCAGACGCCGCCGTCAAAGAATATATCGGGCCGCGAATTGAACAATTTTACGACCGTCTCGGGTGAGACATACGCGAGGTATTCACCTGTGCTGCGCCACTGGGCAATACTGCTAATGTCCTGCCCCATCCCCATGATATTAGATACCAGGCTGCGCTGCTCATGTTCGGACAGGTCCGCATAGAAGGTCTGCGCCGTGGGCTCGTCGGCCAATTGCGGAAGCTTCCCCCGGAGGATGTCGAATAGTGCGGTGATATCTGCACGGATTTTCTCAACGCTATCCTCTAAGGAATCCGCATACAGGCTAAGGGTCTTAGCTGTTATGGCAGGAAGGGAGTGCAAGCCGAGCAGGCTTGGCTTCAGCATGCTCCGGTTCGTTTCGTAAAGATACTGCGCCAGTTCTAAGGCCACAGCATATTCGGGACGGCTTCGATAAGCTTTGAACAGTGCATGCGAGGGGTCCAGGAAGACCTCGATGTTTTCGCCCCGGAAACTCAACAGCGGGATTGCCGGCTTGCGATGAACAGGAGTTATGGCGCCGGTGGTTAGATGGACCCGGACATCCACCGGATGACTATGCGAACCATCCGCCATCTCGATGGATGCGCCAGACAAGCTGAGGTCGTCGCTGAGGTGGCTAATGCTCAAGAGGTACTCCCTTGACCCAAGGCTTGGCGTCCCTCGCGGCCTTGCGCACTCCGAGCAGAGTTCCAGTTCCTCGCTATTGATCGAGCCGCACACTTCACAGGTCCACGGCTCTTCAACGTCTGGTATTTGCGACGTGCCACATTTGGGGCAGATAGCGGCCGACATCGGGATGATTTCGTCGCACGCATCGTTGACGCATTCCTGCCCGTGAAGAACGTGGTTGCAGACGCCGCAAATTTCACTCGTCGTGAGGTTCTCCGCTCCGCATTCGGGACATTCGATCAGGGGTTCTGGTGGCGGCTGATCCGCTGCCTCCACGAGCTTCCACCACTCGGCATCTTCCCGATATCCGGGAACTCTAGCGAGGAAGTGCCCGTAATACTCCTTCTCCACCTGTCGGCTGATGCGCTTAGGCTTTCCAGCATCGTCGTCCCAGTAGCCCATGTACATGTCGGCGCGCCCGGGGGTGCGCACTCGTCTGAAACCTTGATAGAGCTTGAAAAGCGGGCTTGTGTTCGAATCGGCGCCGGGTTGGTTCGGCTGAAGCGAACTGCGTCCGCGCACGAACTCAATAGCGCGCACCCATTCTTCACTAGCTCTCGTGAAGTCCTGCTTCATAAAGTCCACCGGCACGTGGTCTAGATGCAGTTCACCAACGATCCTGCCGTATGGTTGGTCAATGGGGTAGTCCCGCACAGTGCCGGTCCTGAATTCGTTTTCAAACTCGAAGAATGCCCTTTTCTCGCCCACGAGAATGGCGCGTCCATTACGGATGACATCGATCCCATAATTGGTCTCATTGTCGAACCGTTGAATGCCGATCCAGCCAGTAACCCGTTCTTCGATGGTGCGCAGGCTGGCACTTTTGCATTCGGCGCATTGGAGCAAGCCACCTGCCACTAACGCGTAGCACTCGGCGCATCGCGTCTGGTTCGCGAGGACCTGGTTGATATTCATTACAGCAGGAATCTGGCCGTGGCCCTTACGCTCCACGAACCGGGATCGGTCCCACACACAATGTTCGTGCGCCTCCACCTGGTTGCCATTCACTGTAATGCGAACACCGTTTTGAATAAGCGTTGCGTAGCGCCTGCCAAGTTCCCTGCGAATTGTCGGCTGTCCATAGTTCGCCAGCAGATCTATGACGCCACGGTTCTTATGGCCGAGCGGCCACCAGTCGGAAATTTCGACGACCGTGCCGTGCGTGAAGCCGCCCGGTTTGGCAATTCGCCCATCCGGGATGGTGTAACTGCGATTCTGTTGCATCTGGGGCAGGTCGATCACTGCCTCGAGCGCAGTCGAGTCTTCCCGGCGCGCGGTGATCAGTCTGGTGCGGCGACCTAATTTGCCGGACGAGATGTTGAAGCCCATGCCAAAAAGACCAAGACTGTCATAAGGATTGTTACTGGAATAGCCGGCAGTGATCGCACTCTGCGTGGCTTCGGGCGACATCCCAGGGCCATTATCCTGGATTCTAATGCGGCCTTCACCTCGTTGCACCTCCGCTCGTCCTGGTATCTGGATCGCGATGAGCGGGAATTCGATTGGGTCGCCTCTCAACTCAGCGATCTTTAAAGCATCAATGGCGTTGTCAATCAATTCAGAGAGGGCATCGAGTGGGCTTAGTGGCGTGTACGTCAAGGCCATGAGAATGCGCGGGTCCGGTGTGATATCCAACAGGCTCTCCTCGTTGGCGTGGCTCAGTGCCCTCTAACAGGCAGTCATCTTGGAGTGACATCATGCCCTACTTCCAACGGCCTTCACGGCTTCGCTCGCTGCTGGGTGGGTTGGGCAGGCAAGGGCGTAACGGCTGCAGCTTCGCGCATACGCTCCGGGAGTTGCTGCTTGCCGCCGCCCAGCTAGTGGCTCGCCCGCTCTCCGCGGTAGGTCGAGACGATTCATGCTTCTTGGAGTGCCTCGACCACCGTGCGAGTTGAAACTTCGAGGGGTTCATGCTCCCATATGCGCAGTACAATCCAGCCCGCCTCCACGAGCGCCGCGTTCGCGGCGGTGTCCCTGGCAACCGTGCGCTGAAGCTTTGGTCCCCAATACCAATCATTGATGCGTGGTCTACTTCCGTGCAATGGGCAAGAATGCCAAAAGCACCCATCAACGAACACAGCGACACGGCGGCGCGTGAAGACGATGTCGGGACGCACCCGCACATCCTCCAGATCGATGCGAAAGTCTTTGCGGAACCGGTAGCCGAGTCTGTGGAGCTGCCGACGGAGGCGCACCTCGGGCTGCGTGTCAGCCCGCCGGTTGGCTCGCATGTTCCGGGATCGGCCCGGGTTGAGGGCCGTAGGGTGGCGCGGGAACGGCACGCTCACTCCACGAGGATGGTCTGACATGATTCCTACTGACCTGGCCGGGTGTGGCGAACGCGATCGTGTCGGCTGCCTGGTCCAGAATAGAGCTCGGCCGCGCTGCGGTTCGACCATCGCAGGAGAGCAGACGTGGACAAGCTGACCGTCATCGAGATCTGTGCCGGCGCCGGGGGACAGGCGCTCGGGCTAGAGCAAGCTGGCTTCGAGCACACGGTCGCGATCGAGATCGATTCGCATGCCGCAACGACGCTTCGATCCAACTTGGGAGCTGACCGCGTTCGCGAGGGCGACGTGGCCGACCGGCACGTCTGGGACCCTCGGGAGTTCACGGGCCGGGTGGACCTACTGGCGGGCGGGGTACCGTGTCCTCCTTTTTCGACCGCTGGGAGGCAGTTGGGTGCGCAGGACGAGCGGGACCTCTTCGCGTGGGCGGTTGAGACCGCCGGCGTCGTAGCCCCGCGTGCGCTTCTGCTAGAGAACGTCAGGGGCTTGTCGATGCCGCGGTTCGCGGCCTACCGCCAACACGTGCTCGACAGGCTGCGAGAGCTCGGATACGTCGGTGACTGGCGTCTCCTAAACGCGTCTGATTATGGGGTCGCCCAATTGCGGCCTCGATTTGTTCTTGTCGCGTTGCGGCGTGAGGACTTCGCGTATTTCTCATGGCCGGAAGCTGCGCCTACTTCAAAGACCGTTGGCTCCGAATTGCAAAGCATGATGTCTGAGGGCAAGTGGGAGCACGCCGCTGAGTGGGCAAGCATGGCGGACGGCATCGCACCCACGATTGTCGGAGGCAGCAAGAGACATGGGGGTGCCGATCTTGGACCTACCCGGGCGAAAGCCGCTTGGCGGCGGCTGGCTGTGGACGGAATGGGCGTCGCGGACGCGCCACCGAAATTCGGAGAACCCCGCCCTTCTGTTAAACCGCCCAGGCTCACAGTCGAGATGGTAGCCCGACTGCAGGGATGGGACGCCGACGACCCGGCTCATCGCACATGGCTGGAGAATCTAAGTGGCCGCAAGACGGCTAAATACCGTCAAATAGGAAATGCGTTCCCACCGCCGGTGGCGAGGGCAGTCGGTACACAGATAGCCCTAGCTCTCAGTCACAGCGGCGCCCCCCGTAGCCAGAGTGAGCAGATCGATCCGGTCCATGACGATGTTTATAGGGTTCTGCGCGAGGCGTCCGGGTTTATCACGGCAGACGCTATCATCACAGCCGTTTCCAACGGGCTAGACGCACCCACGCTCGAGCGCCGCATGGCCCACCTCTCAGCGGACTTTGCAATTGAAGTCAAGACCACTGCGAAGGGACCAGCCTATAAGCTCGGGCAGTTCAAGGCGTTCACCGGTCAGGAAGATCATCATCGATTTGATTACTTGACCCGCTACCGTTCGAAGGTTAGCTAACAGATAGTCGCTTTCCTCGCGCCTTCCGCTCACTTTGCGCGCATATACGCTCCGGAGCGAGAGATGTGCAGCCTCCAAGTCGGCGATGGCCCCTTCTGCTGCGCGGCTTCCGCCATTTCTTCGACTTGTTGTCCTGTTCGATGGCAAGCGCCAGCTGCTCGAACATGCTCTCATCAAGAGCTTTGACTTCTGCCACGGTGGGAATCTAGTAGCACTTCGCTGCTGGAAATTCGGCGGCTTGTCCGAGCAGCCAGCTCGGAACCATGATGACGGCACGTACTTCAGCCGCCACCTCCTGCGGCGTCAGGGCCGTACCCCATAGGGCGGCCTGCAGCCCATCCAGCCAAGCAACAGGCTTTGGTCGTTGCTCGTTCAGGTGTGAGACGAAGATGATGGTGGACAAGAAGCCCCACGGCGCACCGTTAGGCCGGACCTCGTCGAGCCGCGCGACGCCACCGCGTTCTGCACGGGGTGCGGAGCCTCGCGGGGCGGTCATGCGCCCTGGCCGCAGCCTAAGAACTGGCAGGCACCGTCATGGCTAGAGGGCTCGCTCAGCATCGCCGTTGAAGTGGTTTCCCTCGACCAGGGGCGCTGAGCGAGCCTGGTGGTGGCCACGACCTGATACCGGCGTCACGCCACAAGAGCGCCTGGAGCAAGGCAATTCAACGCTTCTTCCGAAATGCCTCGCTACCTCGCACTAGCCTGTCGCAGAGGCAGTCACCATGGTCGGCATCGTGAGGGGGGCAGGTGGGTTTCTGGCACACGGGTTACATGGAGTTTCACGAACCAATCGGATTTGGGGACAACTGGATGCCGGCACCGCCGAGGAAGCCGGAGTTCGCTTGCCTGGAGTGCGGCTTGGTGTTCTCCACGGAGCGAGACCAGCGAGCTCACCGTTTCGACGGCCACTTCACCAAGCGTCCGATGTTGATGTTTCGTGGCCGGGAGTGCGGGCGCACGCGCCTAATGGTCACTTCCCCCAGTGTTCCGGCCGACTGGCATGCTGCGGATGTCGCCACTATCAGCTTGAATGGGCGGCCAACGACCTTCGAGGCCGCCGCCGAGCATCTGTCCAACGCGAAGCTTGGCGTCCAAACGGTTGCGGTCGCCCAGGGCCCGCTGGAGCGCACCTTCGAGTTCGACTTCTGTCTGGCTGAAGAGGAGGATCTCCGCCTGGTTGACCAAGCCTTGGAGAAGCTCATCGCCAGCCGGGAGTTGAGCCTCACCGCGATCGACGCATTCATCATGAGAGCCGGCCGCGGAGAGACTGCTCGCAGGTACCGCGAGGGTCTCGCCAACTACCTGTATGGCGTGCTCGCACGGGAGGGTCATGATCCCCGTGTGCGGGCCGACTCGTCGGGAGCACAGCTCTACGAGCAGCGCTACAACCGGGCAGTCAACCTTCTCGGTGCCTTCGACAGGCCAGCAGCCGAAGCGGTCTGCGGTCTCGTTGCCCTGCACTACAACCAGTTCGTTCTGGCCATTCGGAAGACGAACAGCCACAGGGTCTCCGACGTTGCGGCCCGTTTCAGCTCCATGACGGCCGGATCACCGTTCGTCACGGCAAGCCTCATCGATCGAACTCACGGGAGTTTCGACCAAGCACTTAGCGACTCCGTGACCGAGGAGCTCATCGCCGTTAGCGCCATGGCTCTCGACGGGTCGGAGCGCACCCCACTTGACCCGGTATTGGGCAAGCTCAACGACTTGCGCCCCGCCGACCAGTTCAAGGTCCGCCTGATCGCTTCTGAGGTCTTGCTCGCTTCCGGAGACGTCGATGGCGCTCGGCGACACAGCGAAGCGCTTCGCAACCATCGAGACGCAGATGCGTGGTACGCCGGCTTCCGAACCCGATTACAAGAGGTACTAAGACCTTGATCGACGACACCGACATGCAGGGCCAGGAGTCAAGCGCCGTGTTCCCAACCAACGCTGCGCAAGCCGCTGATGCACCGCCTAGCAGCGGTGACACCCAAACTCCCACGCGCGCCGCCCACTTCCCTCGCCGGACGGAAGCCACGACAGATTCCACTGACCAAAGAGGCCCCTCCGCGCGGGGAAGGCGCGGCGGGACAGAGCGGGTCGGCAAGAAAGCAGCCAAGCCAGCCAAACCGCCCATCATGTCGATTGAAGACCTCGTCCGGGAAGCCTATGAGTCGCACGCGCGTCTCCTTGATTTCCCCACAGACAAGCTCAAGAAGTTGCCGGTCGTCGACGAGCAGGTCGCTGCTCAAGGCGCGTTGGTGACGTCCTTGGCGCAGGCCGACGCAACTCTGGCTGGTACGTTCAAGCTTTTGCAGTACGTGGCCAGCCGTGGCGTGCCGCTCGATCGGGGTGAGTCAACGCCGGTGAACTCGGCGCTTCGACGCCTGCGCGATCTCGCGCTGATGGCCCTCGGCATGCACCCGGTGTTCCGAGTCTGGAAGAAGCAGTTGCTCGATCCCGAGAGCGGTCCGGATCTCACCGCCGAGATTGTGCGGGATTTCGCTCGAAAGGTGACTGCAGAAGACCTCGGTATCCCTGAGGATCGGTTCAAGGCCGCAGACAAGGAGCGCCTTGCCAGGAATGCCATCGCCTCCCTCAGCATCCTGCGTGCGCTGCAGCGCGACTGGACCGTAGATCGCTTCATCTACGAGAGCAACGCAGCCGTATGGGCGTCTGCCGCACCCAAGGGCATCGGCGTCGAGAAGGCTGCGGCACTGATCGGCGCCTCTCGCGAACCGGATGTCCTGGGTCTCGTCGTGGAAAGTTATGACGCCAAGATTGCCAGCTTGCACCGCAGCGTGGCGAAGTTGGAGAGCGAGGCTGACGCTGCTCGCAATCGAGGGGTTCGGCTTTCGACTGACCTTCGCGCCGCCGCTGAGCGAGAGGCTGCAGCGAACGCAAGAGCAGAGTCATTCTCCGCTGAGATCGTGCGCTTGCAGAAGGAGCTCAGGGCCGAGCGGGACCACCGAGTGGTCGACAAGAGCCATATGGCCAGCGACTACGAGACGCTCCGGACGCGCATCGTCCGGAGACTGAGCGGAGAGGTTGATCTCCTGACGGATGCCCTCCATGCCCTCCGCAATGGCGCCTCACCGGTTGCCGAGGAGTTCCTCGACCGTTCCCTCTTGGCGCTTTCCCGCGAGGTCGAACAGTTGAAGGATGCCGCAGGGGGTCTGGCATGAGTGTGGGCTTCGACTTCGGCACCACCAACAGTTTGGTGTCGGTCGTGGTAGGCGACCGCGTCATCGACGTCATGGATGTTGAAACCGGTCGGCCGCACCCCTCTGTGGTGCGATACGAGGGCGAGCGGGTCATCGTTGGCCGAGAAGCGAAGGACGCACTGGGCGCGGCCGGGATCGGCGTTCACGGCAACACCGTTAAGTCGCCCAAGTTCCTCTTGGGGGAGGAAGTCGTGGCTGTCGGCGGGGTGGATCGCAGCCCTGTCGACATCGTGTCCGATGTCGTTCGGCACGTCCGGTCCGAGTCCCTCCGAAGCCCGCAGCGCAACGTCCTGGGCGACTTGGACAACGCAGTCGTGACGATCCCCGTGACAATGGACGGTCGGCGACGTGCTGCGCTAAGGGAAGCCTTCGCCGGTGCGGGTATCAACATCGTCCAGTTCGTGCACGAGCCCCTGGCCGCATTGTATGGCTTCATCCGCGGCGCGGCTGACCGAGAAGAGATGACCAGACGCCTAGCCCGTCGCAATGTACTGATCGTCGACTGGGGAGGCGGAACCCTTGACCTGACGCTGTGCCGAGTGGACAACTCCCAAGTCCGTCAGCTGCGCAACGGCGGCTCCAACCAGGTCGGTGGCGATGAGTTCGACAAGGTCATCCGCGACGGCGTCGTTAGTCGGTTCAGGACTCGTGAGCAAGTAGACGAGGCCGACCTGGTGAGCCCCGAAGCCCAGCTCCGGCTACTTCAAGACGCCGAGCGGAACAAGATCGAGTTGTCTGCCGATCGCGCCGCCGTCACGTTCTACCGGCCCAGCTACTTCCAGTCGGGGAATACACTGCAGTATCAACTGACGCGGCAAGAGCTTGAAGAGATCACGAGGCCGCTGGTCAGCGCTGGAATCTCTGAGATCGAGTCGCTGCTAGACAGCCTTTCGATGGCTCCCGGTCAGGTTGCCTTGGTTGTCGTTGTCGGCGGTATGGCCGCGATGCCGGCGATCCGGAGCCGACTGCACCAGTTGTTCGGACCGGATCGAGTCGAGGTGCCGACGAACAGCGCGACTCTGATCTCCCAGGGAGCGGCCTGGATCGCCCATGACCGTCAGCGCCTCCGCTTGGCGAAGCCGATTGAGCTGGAGCTGGCGCGAGGGTCACGGATGCCCCTGCTTGAGGCAGGCACGCCGATGCCGCTCGGGGGCGAAGTCAAAAGTGAGCGCGTGCACTTGTTCTGCGCCGATCCCACCGACGGGATCGCCAAGTTCCCCATCACAACTCCCACGACTCTCTCTCCTCACCCCCAGGCTAGCGAGAGACGCACCTCCCTCGGAGTCATGGCGATCAGGGTGGACGAAACTGCACCTCCTTTGCACGAGCGACTAGAGCTGGAGGTCATGCTTGACGACGACCTCGTCCTGACGATGACCGCCAGCTCCAGCCAAAAGCAGGACGAGGTGACGTCCGAGTACTACGACCTCGAGTTCGGCCTCGGGCTACCCGGCGGACGAGGCGTGACAGGCGACGATGAGGTCCCGACAACACACGCTGCGACCACAATGTCGCCCGCCCCGGGGCTCGTCATACGCGCCAACGCGACGGTGACCAAGGACTTGGCCGCGGTCCCCGGGGACGTGCTCTACAAGCACAACTCCTCGGCCTTCGCCCGCCACATGATTGACCACGCGGGGGGCGCAACGCAGTCCCAAGTTCTAGAGCACCTCTACTACGAGCCGTGCTCGGTGTGCGGACTGCTATGGGGAGACCCGAAGTGTCGCTGCGGGACGCCTTGACGTGGCGAGTGCGAAGGTTGCCGTCACGGTCCTCGACCACGGCGTCGAAGTGGAGCGCACAGTCAGGCGCCCGGTCAGACTGACACCTGATGGCTATGCAGGCGTCGCCTATGCGGGCTCCGTCTATCCGTTGCGGGCAGGGGACGTCGTTGAGCTGACTGCTGATGGGTGGGAGCTCGGCGACTGCGAAAGATTCCTTTTCGCCGGCGCAGAGATCCCGTACGCGCCCGTTGACAACGGAGCTGTCGCACCCGCGGCTGGTTTCGACATCGACTGGTACCTCGAAACGACCCAGCACGGGCACTACCTCCTGTTCAACGCTCCTGAACGGCTGGCAAGTCAGTTCATTACTGCCCTTGAAGCGGCAGACGTCAGCATTCAACGCTGGGATGTCAGCCACCGTCCCGCCGACGACGGCAACTTCTTCGACTGGTTTGCCCGGCTTAGGTTCAAGGGCTCGCGCGACGACGCTCTGGCGTCGGTTCAGGCGGTCGTGTCGCCCCCGAAGCACGATGCGGTCGGTGGCACCGGCACGGTTGATGAGACAGCGGATCGGCTCGCAGAAGCCGAAAGCCGACTCGAGCAGCTGCTCGACAGGCTCCTCGGAGCCACCAAGCGAGCCGAGGCGGCGGAGCGTGAGATCGGCCGCCTGCGTGCCCTTCTCGAAGCGACGGAGGCACACGAGCGCGATCATCGCGAAGCGCTGTCCCTCGCAACGCGCCGCAGCGCAGACCTCCACAAGCAAGTCGTGGCACTCCGTCGGCGGGTAGGAAATGGCCCTGAAACTGCGGCGCTGATCAAGAGCTTGTCTGACGCCGAAGAGTTGCGCGAGCTGGCACTCGCCGAGAACTCGCTCTTGCTCGAACGCAATCGGGATTTGGAGTCGGACGCGCTAGTACAGCGCCACCGGGCCGACACTCTGGCAGGTGAGGTCGACGGTCTCATGGACCAATTGATCGAGCTCCAAGCGCTGGAAGAGGAACGCATTCGCGCCGCCAAGGCCACGCGACCGAGGCGTGGTGGCGTCGTGGAGTTCTTGGCCAACGCATTCACTCGTCTAGAGTTCATTCTTGACTCGATCGAGGTCCTTGCCAATCTCGAGTCCCCGGCTCGGACTTTGCGGGCGCTGTCGGAGATCGACGCGGGAGAGGTTATCGGCAGGGACCTCGAAGGCATGCGCGGCTGGTTCGAGGTGAAGAACGTCGCTACTGGGGTAGCCGGAAGCCAGCGACTTGGAAGGATCTACTACAAGCCCAATGGCCCCACGGTGCTCGTGAGCGTTCACATCAAGCAGGACGAAAAGCAGCAGAGGCGACACATCGAGCGTCTGCGCGCATTCTGACGAAACTCCCACTTGCCGCCTGCAAACACTCCTGCCAGCCCAGGCACTAGCAGATCCTAACCTCGGCAGCGCAACTCAGGACAGAAAGAACGATCGCTTTATAGACCTGGTGTCCTGTTCATCTCATGCCGAAAATTCACTCCGGGGCAAGAGAAACAGCCCCACTTCCCGAGTTAACAGGAGTCAGCCGTCGGCTCACCCGGACTAGCGCCAAGCCGTCTCCGTCCCAGGTGACGGCGTACGGGTCGGTGATCTCGCCGATGAACTGGCCGCCGGTCTCGTTGCGGAAGGCCATGAACTTGGTCTCGCCGCTCTCGCGGTCGGTGATGAACTTGCCGACGTAGAGCGACGGGTCGTCGATGCGTCGGGCACCGGCGATGTCGTACGGCCCGAGCGGCGACTCCGCCGACGCGATCCACACGCCGCCCTCGGTCCCCGTCGCCTTGAGCCGATCCGAGGCATCCCCCGCCAGGCAGTTGAACAGCAGCACCTGCCGACCGTCCACGACGAACGGCTGCAGCACCTCGAGCTGCCCGAACCCCTGCCCGGGCGCCGACAGCGGCTCACGCAGCTCCCAGTTCTCCAGGTCGGCCGACCACGCGTGCCCCACCACTCCGCGGTCCACCCGATCCGCGGGATCGGACGAAGGCCCGACAGCAGAACGGGCCGTGATGAGCATGTGCCAGCCATCGCGATCCGGGTCGGCGAACACCCACGGGTCGCGGAACGCCTCGTCGTGCCAGTTCCCCTCGGGCGCGGGCGCCCACTTCTCGTAGATCTCTCCGTCAGCAGAGAGCACCGGCCCCGGCGCCTTGTCCCAGACCATCAGGTCGGTAGACGTCGCGTACCCGATCGACTGCACGTTCGCCCCGAAGGCATTCAAAGACGCCCCCGTGTAGAACATGAACCATCGCCCGTCCGGGTGCCGCACCACCGACCCGGTCCACGTCGCGCAGTCGTCGAACGCCGGCGCGTCCGAACGCACGAGCGCGTCCACCACGCGCTCCCACTTGACCAGGTCGTGCGACACCGCGTGCCCGATCGACGCCCGGTAGTGCCTGGCGTGCGGATCGCGAAGAGCACGCGACGCGTAGAGGAAGAACAGGTGGTACTGCTCGCCGTCGTCGACGGTCCAGAAGTCCCACACCCAGGCCTCGGGCAGACGGAACACGAATCTCAGCCTTTCACGCCGGAGCTGGCGATGGAGTTGATGAAGGCCCGCTGGAAGGCCACGAACAGGACGAGCACTGGGGCGGTGATCATCGTCGCGTAGGCCATGATCTGCCCCCACGAGGTGTTGAGCTGCTTGAAGTAGTCGATCCCCACCATCACCGGCCGCAGTTCCTCCGACTGCACCGCCATGAGCGGCCACAGGTACTGGTTCCACGTCGGCAGGAAGGTGAGGATCGCGACCGTCGCGACGGCCGGCCCCGACAGCGGCATGACGATGCTGCGGTAGATGCGGAACCACCCCGCCCCGTCCACGCGCGCCGCCTCGTCGAGTTCCTTCGGGATGCTGTCGAAGTACTGGTAGAAGAGGAAGATCGAGAACGCGTTCGCGATGAACGGCACGATCTGCACCTGGTACGTGTCGAGCCAGCCCTCGCTGATCCCGTCGGGCCCGACGAACGGCAGCTTGTTCGACCACCACAGCAGCGGCAGCGCCAGCGTCTCGAACGGCACGATGAGCGTCGCGAGGATGACCCCGAGCACCATCCCGCTGCCCTTGAAGGTGACCCGCGACAGCGCGAACGCCGCCATCGAGTTGACCACCACCCCGGCCACCACGGTGACCACCGAGATGACGACGGAGTTCATCATGAACGTCGCGAACGGCACGCGTCCGAACACGCCCGTGTAGTTGTCGAGCGACAGGTCGCCGACTGGCAGGAACGCCTTGATCCCGCCGAGGTCGCCGAAGATCTGCAGGTCGGGCTTGAAGCTCGACACGACCATGAACAGCAGCGGCAGCCCGAACACGAGGCACAGCGCCACCCGCAGGAGCACGCCGAGCGCCACACGCGTCCGGCCCCCTCGGGTGGACGCCGGCTGGGACGCCGGGGCCGACGCTCGCGCCGACCGCTTGCCGGACGCGTGAGCACCCGTGGGTGCGGTGGTGGCGGTCATCGCGTGGCCTCCTTGTCACGGGTGAGGAACCGCTGGACGAGGGTCACGAGCAGCACGAGCACGAAGAAGACGAGCGAGATCGCCGACGCGTACCCCGTCTGCTGCTGCTGGAACCCGGTGCGCACGGCCATGAGCACGACCGTCGACGTCGAGTCGAGCGGCCCGCCCTGGGTCATGATGTTGACCTGCGTGAAGAGGGCGAACGCCGCGATGGTGATGGTGATGAGGATGAACGTGCGCGTGCTGCGCAGCCCCGGCCACGTGACGTAGCGGAACTTCTGCCACCGCCCCGCGCCGTCGAGCTCGGCCGCCTCGTACAGCTCGCCCGGGATCGTCTGCAGGCCGGCGAGCCAGATGACCATGTGGAAGCCCATCGCCTGCCACGCCGACATGAGGATGATCGCGAGCAGCGCCGTCTTCGGGTCGCCGAGCCAGTCCGGCCCGACGATCCCGAACTTCAGCAGCACCTGGTTGATGAGGCCGTTCGGCTGGTACATGAACAGCCACAGCATCGACACGACGACCATCGAGGTGACGACCGGCAGGAAGTACACGGTGCGGAAGAAGTTCGTGCCGCGCATCTTGACGTTGACGAGCAGCGCCAGCCCGAGCGCGCACGCCGACTGCACCGGCACGATCACCACGGCGAAGACGATCGTGTTGCGCAGCGAGGCCCAGAACGTGTCGTCGGAGAAGAGCCGCACGAAGTTGTCGACGCCGATGAACTCGGCCGGCCGCGGCGAGATGAGCCGCGCGTTGGTGAACGCGAGCCCGAACGTCAGCCCGATCGGGATGAGCAGGAACGTGATGAGCAGGACCGCTGCCGGCAGCAGCATGAGCAGCGCCACCGTCGTCGACGAGCGAGCTCCCTTGATGTGCTTGGTCTTTCCGCCGGACGCGTGAGCCTGCTTCGCGGCGCGACGCCCGCCCGACGCGTCGGCCGGGGTGCCGCCCGACGCGCCGGCTGAGGCTCCCGACGCGTCGGGCGTGGGGCCGCCCGGGGTGGAGGTGATGGTCGACATGTCAGCTCACTGGAAGTAGCCGTTGGACTTCTGGTTCGCGTCGATGTCCTTGACCGCCTGGTCGAGCGCGGTCTTCGGGTCGGCGCCGTTGAGGATGTCCTGCGCGGTCTTCGTGAACTCGGTGGCGATGAACGGGTAGCCGGGCGTCACGGGGCGCAACACGGCGAACTTCTTCGAGTACTCGCGGAACACCTGGTTCTCGCCGCCCGGGCCGTAGCCCTCGACCTGCTGGGCAGCGGCGTCGGTGGCCGGAATGTTGTTCGTGTCGCGGGCGACGCCGGCCACGTACTTGTCCTGCGCGGCGAACTTCATGTAGTCCTGCGCGCCGGCCGGGTCGGAGCAGTTGGTCGAGACGCCCCACTGCCACGACGCGCCACCGATCTTCGGGCCGGTGCCGAGGTCCGGCGGCGGGAGGAAGAGCGTGTCCTTGCCGAAGGCCTTGCGGGTGTCGACGGCGGTCCACGTGCCGTTGTAGAGCATCGCGGACTTGCCGGCGATGAAGTCCTTGGCCGGGTCGGCGCCGGACTTCAGCGGGGCGAGGCCGTCGGTGACGAGGCTGCGGAACCACTTCGCCCACTCGACCGCCTTCGGACCGTTGAGCGCGCCCTCGGCCGACTTGTAGTCGTTGCGGTTGATGAGGTCGCCGCCGAAGCTCTGCAGCATCGGCGAGTACGCGTAGGGCCACCACTCGCCGGTGAAGCTCGTCGCGAGGTCGAGCGGGTACTGGTACTTGCCCGACGCCTTGAGCTTCTTCAGCGCGGCGGTGAACTCGTCCTTCGTCCACGGGGAGTCGACGGTCGGGATGCGGATGCCGGCGGCGTCGAGGATCGACTTGCGGGTGACCATGACGAGCGCGACGTCGTAGTAGCCGTAGGAGTAGGTCTTGTTGTCGAACTTGCCGACGGTGCTCGGCAGGAACTTCGACAGCGTCGGGTCGAGGCCCTCGAGCGGGGCGAGGTAGCCGGCCCAGGCCCAGTTCGGCACGTTGGGGCCGTCGATGTCGAGGATGCACGGCAGCTTCTTGCTCGCTGCGGCGGCCACGACCGACTGGTTGTAGGAGTCCTGCGGGAACGCCTGCACCTTGACCTTGTACTTGCTCTGGCTCGCGTTGTAGTCGGTGACGATCTTCTGGATCGCGGCGAGCTCGGCCTTGTTGCCGGCGTTGTGCGTCCACATCGTCAGCTCTCCCCCGCCGCCCGAGGCGGCGCTGCTGCTGCCCTTGGTGCAGGCGGCCATGGACAGGGGCAGCGCGGCGGCGAGGAGGCCGACCGCGAGGCGGCGGTGGGTCGAGGTGAGCGTCATTGGTTCCTCCGGTGGTCAGGTCAGCGGACTGCTAAAACCTTTCAGCACGAGAAGGTAGGGCACGGCGCGCGCTAGGCGCAAGGGGTTGCTAAATCCTTTTCAACAGCGAATATGTGGACGGCGCCTCCGGATGCGTGGGGTAGGCTGGCCACGCGGCGCCAGGGTGGCGCGTCCGTCGGCGGTGCCGGCGAGCTCCACGAAGAGGTGAGGGTGAACAAGCGACCGACGCTCGCCGACGTCGCCGCCAAGGCCGGCCTGTCCAAGACCGCGGTGAGCCTCGTGCTCAACAACCGCCCCGGCTCGCGGCTGTCCGAGGACGCCGTCGCCCGCATCCACGAGGCCGCCCGCGAGCTCAACTACCGGCCCAACCCCGCGGCCCGCTCGCTGCGCCTCGGCCGCACCGGCACCATCGGCTTCATCTCCGACGAGGTGACGATCACCCGCTTCGCCTCGGCCATGATCCGCGGCCTGCTCGACGTCGGCGACGAACGCGACCACGGCGTCCTCATCGCCGAGACCGGCGACCACCCCAAGCAGCTGGCCAAGGCGCTCGAGTCGATGATCGACCGACGCGTCGACGGCATCGTCTTCGGCGCCCTCACCGCGCGCCTGCTCGACCTGCCCGAGCTGCCCGACGACATGCGCGCCGTCACCGTCAACTGCGTCAGCCCCACTGTGGCGTCCGCCGTGCTCCCCGCCGAGGAGGACGCCGGGTACGCGGTCACGCGACAGCTGCTGGACGCGGGCCACGGCGCGGGCATCGGCATCATCGGCAACGCACCTCGTGCGTGCAGCGACCCGCGTATCTCGGTGACCATCGGTCGACGCTTCGCCGGCATCCACCGCGCGCTGCGCGAGTCAGGCGTCACGCCGGTCGTCGTCGCCGACGCCGAGCTCTGGGAGCCGTGGCACGGCTACGACGCGACGATGTCGGTGCTCGAGTCGGGGGCACCGGTCACTGGACTCATCTGCCTCAACGACCGCGTCGCCCTCGGTGCGCAGCAGGCCTTGCAGGAAAAGGGACTTCGCGTCCCCGACGACGTGTCGATCGCCTCCTTCGACGACGACGAGATCGCGTCCTACCTGCGCCCCGCCCTGACCACCGCGCGCCTGCCGTACGAGGAGATGGGCCGCCAGGCCATGCAGATCGTCCTCGCCGAGAGCCCCGAGCCCGGCGAGCGCCTCGTCGAGATGCCCCTGCAGGTCCGCGGCTCCATCCGCACCCTCACCTGACCCGCAGCCCCACGCGACGCATCAGGCGTAGGGGCGCATCTGCCACGGCAGCTCGTCGGGCCCGACCAGCTGCTGCGTGCTGATCTCGTTGTCACGGCAGACGATCAGCCACAGCTGGCGCGTGTCGTCGCGCTCGGCCGCGATGATCCCGTTGACCACGTGGTCGAAGCTGAACTCCGCGAAGTCCGGCCTGCCGCTGAGGCGCGCCTGAGCGCCCGGTCGAAGGAAGTGGTCGATGAGGTACTGCAGCCAGTCCTCGGCCATCCGCGACTTCTCGGTCCTGCTGTCCCAACCGATGCAGCATCCCGTGGGGCAGGGTTTCCAGTCGAGGTGCGGATATGGACTCCCATCGCCAGGCTGCAGCGTCGTGAAAGGGTCCTGCTCGGCCCGAACGCGGCGTCGTCTGCGCGTGGCGGTCGGGGCCTCGCGCTTGACGCGATAGTCCTCCTCACGCTTCCGGTACTCGGCGAGCCGGAAGGCGCGCGGGTTCATCGGCACGTCATAGGGGTCGGTGAAGTGGCGACGGTCGACCTCTGCATATGCCGTGAGCCATTCCACCTCGGCCGGGTTGAGCTTCGGCTCGATGTCGAGCCGGCCGAGATACGTCGTACTGAACCCCATGGCCTGCCTCCGTCGTGTGGGGAAGTTGTCTGGCAACCAGAACCAGACAAGCCGAACGGCGACAGTTGCGACTCGCATCGTCCACAGGCCCCGCGGACGCGCTCGGGTGGGCAGAGCGCCTGTGGAGAGCGCGACGCACTGGCGTCGTGGCCATGCCAACGTCACTGGCATGGAAGAGATCCCGTGGAACCTCAAGGATCCCGAGCAGACGCTGCGCGATGTCGCGGCCATCTGCCCGTTCCACCTGGACGATGTCATCGTCGCGGCGGTCGATCTGCGGACCCAGGCCGTGACAGGAGCACAGGTGGTGACGACGACGGGCCACCCACCAGATCATCCGGGCGACAGCGAGCTCGTGCGCGAAGTCGCTGAAGCACTCGTGCCCGAGCGGTGGGCCGCGAGCCCCGAGGGCCACGGCATCACCCATGTGCTCATCACGGTGCTGTGCCGCAACGGCCGGGTCACCTTCACGGCACGAGAGGCCGCGTGGCTCAGCGCATGGCGGTATGCCAACCACTTTCGGGCCGCTTTCGATGGCGACGTCTACATCGTGACGCCACACGGCTGGGGAGGATCACTCGACCACCGGGCAGGCTACGAACCACGGCTCGAGACACTGGCCGCTTGATCCGCCGACAGCCTCGGCGCTCCCCACGCCCGACACGTCTCCGCGGGACGCGTCCCCCACCGGACGCGTCAGAACCCGGCCGCTCGGGTGCCCGACTCGTCGGGGAGTCCTGAGCGCCACGCCGCCCCATGCGTCGGCGCTCAGTCCTCCGTGCTCGACGCGTCCGCGTCGCGACGCGGGCGGCCGCGCTTGGGCAGCGGGCCGGCGTGCTTGGGCATCCGGCCCGCCTCGGCCAGCGCACGCCGCAGGATCAGCTCGGCCTGGGCGTTGACGCTGCGCAGCTCGTCGTTCGCCCACCGCATCAGCGCGTCGTGCACGGCGGGGTCGAGGCGCAGCAGGACCTGGCGACGGCTCACGTGTACAGGGATCCGGCGTTGACGACCGGCGACGGCGGCTGGTCCCCGCAGAGCACGACGAGCAGATTGCTGACCATCGAGGCCTTGCGCTCCTCGTCGAGCTCGACGACGTCGTGCTCGGCCAACCGGTCGAGCGCCATCTCGACCATGCCCACCGCTCCCTCGACGATCCGGCTGCGCGCCGCCACCACCGCGTTGGCCTGCTGGCGCCGCAGCATCGCCTGGGCGATCTCGGGCGCGTAGGCCAGGTGCGAGATGCGCACCTCGACGATCTCGACGCCCGCCACCGACACCCGCTCGGCCACCTCGGTCGCGAGCTGACCGGCGACGACGTCGGTCGAGCCCCGCAGCGAGGTGCCGGTGCCGTCGGGGTCGTCGTACGGGTGGGTCGTCGCGACGTGCCGCAGGGCCGACTCGGCCTGGACGGTGACGAAGTCGCGATAGTCGTCGACCGCATAGGTGGCACGGGACGTGTCGGCCACCTGCCACACGACGATGGCCGCGATCTCGACCGGGTTGCCGTCGGCGTCGTTGACCTTGAGGCGCCCGGTCTCGAAGTTGCGGACGCGGACGCTGACCTGGCGCCGGATCGTCAGCGGCAGCACCCACCAGAAGCCCGGGCTCGAAACCGTGCCGACGTACCGGCCGAAGAACTGCACCACCTGCGTCTGCCCCGGTGGCACGACGACGAGCGCGCTGAGCACGAGGGCCGCGACGAGGATCGGCAGCCACAGCCAGCCCGCCGCATTCGTGAGCAGGTACCAGATGGCGAAGGCGCACAGCGCCACGACGATGACGCCAAACCAGCCGTTGAGGGCGAGGGCCGGACGCTGGGTGATCTCGACGCGGGCCCCCTGGTGGCCGACGGGCCCGGGGGTCGACTCTGACGGAACGCCGCTCATGACGCGCCTCCTGAAGAAAAAGTGATATCAAATAGATAGCACTTTTAGGAGCCGGGCGGAAGGGTCTGGGAGGTGGGTGCGAAGCCCCGCCCGAGCCTCGACGCATCGGAGTCCCCGCTCTTGCCCGACCACTGTCGGTGGTCGAACGTATGTTCTATCCATGGACCCAGACCCCACGATGCTCGAACTCCTCAGGAGCCGGCTCACCGACCTCGAGGCGCGCCAACGCGCCGCGGGCGGGGTGGCCGAGCGCGGGTTCTGGGACCGGATCACCCAGGCTTCGGCCACCAGGTCCTCGTCCTCCTCGGCAACGTCAGCGCCGTCTGTAGCGGGGCGCGGCACGCGGGGTCGTCGGAGCCACGATCACGACGCGCGGATCGACGCCGGCGGCGGCCCGTGGGCGACGCTGCCGCCGGGGTCACTCGCGTCGCTCGACCCGCGCGCCTTGCCGTGGCTCGACGCGGCCGGCTACGACGAGATGGTCGACGACCCCACCTGGATCGAGGCCACGGCCCGACGCGGCGAGGAGCGGGCCCGGCGCGAGGCGCGAGCCGGCACCCAGGGCGCCGCTGAGCACCACGAGACGATCGCGTGTGACGCCCTCGTCGGTTTCGACCTGACGCCGCACGCCGAGGCCGACCTCACGGCTGCAGCCGAACGCGTCGCCCAGCAACGGCGCTCGCAGGAGGTCGCGCTCGTCGGCATCGTCTCGGAGCTCGTCTCGCGCGGGGTCGAGGCACCCGACGGGCTGTCGCGCACCGACTGGCTACGCCGCCACGACCCCTCCCTCACCGCGGGGCAGGCTGCGGCCTTCGTCACGCCGCCCTGGCCGACGCCAGATGGGCTCGGCTGCGCCTGCTCGTCCTCACCCAGCAGGTCACCGTCGGGCAGGCCGCGCAGGTCGTCCTCTTCGATGCACGGACGAGGCCCGTGGCCGACCCCGACGACCTTGTACGGCACTCGCCGACCTGACCGAGCAGGCGCCCCGGCTGCGGCCGGAGGAGCTCGCGCGCCTCGTGCGCCACCACGCCGAGCAGATCCGGCCGCCCCGCGACGAGGACCGCCTCGACCGTGGACGCCGGGAGGCCCGCGGCCTCTGGTTCAGCCAGCCCGACGCCACGGGCATGGTGGGGCTGCGAGGCACGCTGGACCCGGAGGGGGCGGCCGTTCTCAAGGCGGCTATCGACCCGCTCGCCGCGCCGTGCCCCGAGGTCGACGAGCGGGGGCGGACCACCGCGGCCGACACCCGCACACCCGCGTCGACGCCTCGAGGGACTGCTGACGATCGTGCAGCGCGGCGTCGCCTCCACCGACGGCATCCCGACCACCGACAAGGCCAAGGTCGTCGTCCTGATGGATCTCGACGCCCTGGTCGGTGACGTCCGCGGCACGGGCACGACTCTCACTGGTGACGTCCTGTCGCCGGGCGTGGTGCGGCGGCTGGCCTGTGACGCCGAGATCATCCCGATGGTGCTCGGCGCCGACAGCGAGCCGCTCGACGTCGGCCGCGGCCGTCGCCTCTTCACCCGCGGCCAGCGCCTGGCCCTCATCGCCCGCGACCGGGGGTGCACCTACCCGGGCTGCACCGTCCCACCCACCTGGTGCGACGCCCACCACGTCGTGCCCTGGCACCGCGGCGGCCTGACGTGCCTCGACAACGGGGCGCTGCTCTGCCAGCGCCACCACACGGTCGTGCACGAGCGCGACCTCCGTGCGACGGTCACGGCTGCCGGCGTCACCTGGCACACCTGACCGACGCGCCCCGCACCCTGCCGGCGCCGGCGGGGCCCTCGGCGTGTCCACGTTCGCCCAGAGCGCGCCCGCCCCGTCCACGTTCGCCCAGTCCGCGCCCGCCCCGTCCGCACTCACCCACCCGTGTCGCCGAACCCTCGGGGCTTGCGGCGCTTTGACCCCACGGCCGCCGACCCCAAACGGGCAGCGGGTCACGCCGGGCGACAGAGGTGCCCGGCTGGCAGGATCGGTGACCATGACCACGACGGTGTGGCTCGTCCCCCACACGCACTGGGACCGCGAGTGGTACGAACCCTTCCAGCGCTTCCGGCTGCGGCTCGTCGACCTCATGGACGACGTCGTCAGCAGGGCCGAACGGGAGCCGGACTTCCGGTTCACGATGGACGGGCAGATGGCCGCTGTCGACGACTACCTCGAGGTCCGCCCCGAGCAGACCGACGCCGTCCGCTCGCTCGTCGCCCGTGGCCAGCTCGCCGTCGGGCCCTGGCGCGTGCTCATGGACGAGTTCCTCTGCTCGGGCGAGACGATGATCCGCAACCTCGAGATGGGCTGGGCCGACGCCGCCCGCCTCGGGCCGGTCATGCCGGTCGGCTACCTGCCCGACATGTTCGGCCACTGCGCGCAGATGCCCCAGATCCTGCGTCACGTCGGAATCGAGCAGGCCGTCGTCTACCGCGGGGTGCCGGCCGAGGTCGACCGCCACGAGTTCTGGTGGCGCTCCCCCGACGGCACCGGCATCGGCACCGAGTTCCTCGCCAACAGCTACGGCAACGTCGCCGACGTCTTCGGCGCCGGCGCCGCACGCGAACGCCTCGCGACGCGCTTGGCCACCCAGACCGCCGCGTACGGCGAGGACTTCCTCGCGATGTACGGCACCGACCACGCCGCACCCCTGCCCTCGCTCATGACCGAGGTCGCTGACCTCGACGCCGACGAGGCGGGTCCGCGCATCCGGGTCGCGACGCTGACCGAGTACCTCGCCGAGCCCCGCACGCCCTGCGACGACCTGCTCACCGTCGACGGCGAGCTGCGCAGCCACGCCCGCGCCAACATCCTGCCCGGCGTCCTCTCGGTCCGGTGGCAGCTCAAGGAGGCGATGGCCCGCACCGAGCGGCTGCTGACCCGCTACGCCGAGCCGTTCGCCGCGCTCCACCTGCCGGCCCTGCCGAGCCACTACCTGTCCATGGCCTGGCGACGCGTCATCGACTCCTCGTGCCACGACTCCGTCACCGGCTGCGGCGTCGACGAGACCGCCGTGCAGGTGCTCGCCCGTCTCCAGGAGGGCGAGCACGCCGCCCAGGCCGTGCGCGACCGCGCGCTCGCCACGGCCGAGGGGGCCAGCCCGGTCGGGTCGCTCGTCGTCGCAAACCCGCTCGCGAGGGGGCGACACGACGTCATCGACGTGACCGTGCCGGTGCCCGACCAGTGGGGTGCCGTCGGCTTCGAGCTGCCGAGCGGACGGGTCGTCCCCGCGCAGGAGATCTCGCGACCCGGCACCGAGCTGGCCCGCGAACCCGTCTCTGCCGCAGACCTCCCGAAGCTCATGCACCGCGTGCACGACCGCGAGCTCTTCGGGTTCGAGCTGCGGTCCATCGACATCGACGCCGACGCCCGACGCGTCACGTTCCGGCTCGCCGACCACGGGGACCCCGGCTTCGACGCCATCGCCGAGGAGGGGCGCCTGCGCCGCGCCGCCGACGCCTCCCCGGTCGACGCGGTCTGGGAGGTCGTCACCGCCGACGAGCCCCGACGCCGGCTGGCCGCCGCCGTCACCGCCCCGCCCCTCGGCTGGGCCGCGATTCGCGTCGCAGAGCTCGCCTCCACCGTGGCTGAGGCACCACGCTCGGAGGGCGACGCGGCTAGGTCAGCGCCTGACACCTTGTCTGCGGGCGAACGCGATCAGGGCGCAGGCCTCGTCGCGGCTGGTCCCACGGTCCTGTCGACGTCGCCGGCAGGCTCCGTCGGGACGGCCCCGATCCGTCAGGGCGAGCGGGTGCTCGACAACGGCCTCGTTCAGGTCCGCGTCGACGACGACGGCACGCTGACCGTCACCGCCGACGGCGTCACGCTCCGCGGCGTCGGCCGGCTCGTCGACGGCGGCGACCCCGGAGACTCCTACAACTACGCGCCGCCGGCCCACGACGTGCTCGTCTCAGAGCCGACCGAGGTGTCGATGGCCGGGCTCGGCGGCGAGGGTCGAATCGTCGGCGCCCTCCGCGTCGACCGCCGGTACAAGCTCCCTGTCTCGAGCGACCTGGCCGGCCGGTCCGAGGCCACGGCCACCACCGACGTCGCGATGCACGTCGAGCTGCGGGCCGGCGAGCCGTTCGTCCGGCTCCGCCTGGAATGGCAGAACCTCACCCGCGACCACCGGTTGCGCCTCCACGTCCCGACCGCCGAACCGGCCGCGGTCTCGCACGCCCTCGGCCAGCTCGCCGTCGTCGAACGCGGACGCACGGCCGAGGCCGGGCCGGTCGGCGAGCACCCGATCCCGACCTTCCCGGCCGAGCGCTTCGTCGACGCGGGCGGCGTCGCCGTGCTTCTCGGCCGGACGGTCGAGTACGAGGTCGTGGACAGCGCCGATGCCGCGGGATCCGGCACGGAGATCGCCGTCACCGCCTTGCGCTCGATCGGCTACCTCAGCCGCAACGTCCACCCCTACCGCAGCGAGCCGGCCGGCCCCCAGCTGCCGACGCCGGACGCGCAGGCGCTCGGACCGTGCCACCTGTCGCTCGCCGTCATGCCGCACCGCGGCTCGTGGGCCGAGTCGCGTGTCGCCGAAGCGACCGACGCGTATCTGCACCCCGTCGTCCGCACGGCGGGCACCGGCCCTGCGGACGCGCCGCTCACGTCCGTCGAGGGCCTGCCCGTCGACGGCGCCGGTGTCGAGCTCGTGTCGCTCCGGCGCCGGGCGGACGCCGACAGGTCCGTCGAGGTGCGCATCGTCAACCTGTCCGACCAGCCCACCGTCGCCGTCCTCGGCTCCGACGCCGCGCCGGTGCATGGCGCCCGGACAGTCGACGGGTTCGGGCGCGACGCGCAGCCCGCCGAGCCGGTCGAGGTGCGCGACGGACGCGCGCGGATCCCGCTGCGCCCGTGGCAGATCGCCGCCGTCCGCGTGGAGGTACCGCTGCCCTTCGCCAACTGACGGGCGTCCACCACGCGAGGACGACATCAGTCCCACCCCCACATCCAGTGAGCGCCCAACCCCACGGGGCACACCCCTTCACGATCGAGTGAGCGCCCGGCCCCATGCGTCGTGGGACGGGTGGGACCGACTGCTCACTCGATGAAGAGACGGGTGGGACGGAGTGCTCACTCGATGGAAAGGGGTCGAAGCGGCGGGGTCAGGGAGAGGCGAGAGGGTCAGCCGCAGAGGGCGTGGACGACGCGGTCGTCGCCCTCGAGCCAGCACGGCCCCTCCCAGCCGCTGACCCGCACCCGGTCGTCGCGCAGCAGCCGGCGCGGCCGGCCGAAGCCCGTCAGCAGCAGCCCCTCGGCACACAGGGCGATGACGTCGTCGCCGTCGCGCAGCAGCAACGGCCCGTCGACGCCGGAGCTGACCGCCGTGCGTCCGGCGCGCACCGCTCCGACGATGTCGTCGTCCTCGGCGAGCACCCAGGTGGTCGGCGCCCCGGGCAGGCCGTCGCTGCCATGCCGGTGGTAGTCGCTGCCCCCGATCGGGATGGTGCGCGGCGTCTGCTGCCACCACGCCAGCGGCGCCCCCCAGGTCGGCGCGAGCGCCCACGACGAGTGCCACACCTCCGCCACGCGCGGCTCCCCCACTGGCAGCAGCCAGGCGCAGTCGCCGCCGAGCGGGTGGTTGACCGACAGCAGCCCGCCCCGGCTCTCGGCCTGCTCGGCCCACGTCTCGGGAGCCGACCGGAAGTCGAGGAGCCCGATGTCGCCGAACGCGTTGGCGTGGCCGACGTCGCGCGTCACCTCCTGCCCGGGCAGCAGCAGGATGCCGTGCCGCCGGCCAGCCTCCGGCAGGTGCGGGTGGTGGCTGACCGTGTTGTGGTCGGTGACCGCGAGGAAGTCCAGCCCTCGCGAGACCGCAAGCGCCGCAAGGCCGCCCACCGACAGCGACCCGTCGGAGTGCACCGTGTGCGAGTGGAAGTCGCCGGCCAGCCACTGCATCCCGTCGACCGTCGGCAGGCCGCGCGCCCTTCCCGCACGCGGCCGTGCCGACGTCGCAGCCGGCGGGTCCTCCGGCTCCGCTCGACGGTGCTCGTCGACGACCGACGCATCGACCGAGCGGACGGTCAGCTCCATCGTCACGCCCGTTGATGGCACCCGGTGCAGACCGACGAGCACCGACCACGTGCCGCCCTCGGCCGGATGGGGCACGTAGCCCGGCGTCGCCCACCCCTGGGAGACGACGACACGGCTCCGTGCCCCACCCGACCACCCCACGTATCCCTGCGGCCCCGCGAGCCCGAGATCGAGCACGCCCCCCGGTCCGCCGGCATACGTCAGCTTCACCTCGATCGCGCCCACCCCTGAACCGGGCACGTCGAAGGGGACCTCGCGGATCTGTGACTCCGCGCGGTCGTCGGGGCGCCACTCCCGACGCACGTGGAGCAGGGTCCGTCCGCTCATGGCGACAGCAGCTCCCCCTCCGCGTCGTAGACGAGCACCCGTCCGGAGGCCGGGGCGACCCCCACGACCGCCCCGGCCTCCGGCTCGGTGCCCTCCGGCACGACGACCTGCACCCGCTGGCCGTCATCGGTGCGCGACGTCACGAGGACGCTCGCACCGAGGCTCTCCGTCGTCTCGACCGTCCCCTTGAAGACGAGGGGACCGTCGGCGTCGACCTTGGCGTACTCGGGCCGGAACGCGACGGTCACCTCACCGTCGGCGGCGTCGCGGCCCACCCAGCCAGCCCCGAGCGCGTCGACACCCTCGAGGGAGCCGACCCGCAGCGACCCGCCCGCGAGAGTGCCCGGCAGCATGTTCATCGGCGTCGACCCGATGAAGTTGGCGACGAACGTGTTGGCGGGGCGCCGGAAGATCTCCTGCGGCGTCCCGAGCTGGCGGATCCGCCCCGCCTCCATGACCGCGATCTGGTCGGCCATCGCGAGAGCCTCGCTCTGGTCGTGGGTCACGAACACGGTGGTGACGCCGAGGTCACGCTGGAGCCTCTTGAGGAAGGTGCGGGCCTCGAGGCGCAGGCGCGCGTCGAGGTTCGACAGCGGCTCGTCGAGCAGGAACACGCTCGGGTTGCACGCCATCGCCCGGGCCAGCGCCACGCGCTGCTGCTGGCCACCGGACAGCTCGCCGGGACGCCGGTCCATGAGCTCGGAGAGACCGAGGCCCTCGCCGGTGTCGGCGGCCTTGGCGGTGCGCTCGCCACGGCCGACCTTCTTGATGCGCAACGGGTAGGCGATGTTGTCGGTGACCGTCATGTGCGGGAAGAGCGCGTAGTCCTGGAAGACCATCGCGACGTTGCGCTCCCCCGGCGTCAGCGCCGTGACATCCCGGTCCCCGATGCCGATGGTGCCGCCCGACGCCGCCTCGAGCCCCGCGATGGTGCGCAGCAGCGTCGTCTTGCCGCACCCCGACGGGCCGAGCAGCGCGAAGAACGACCCGTCCTCGACCGTGAGGTCGAGACCGTCGATGGCGGTGACGTCGCCCGGGTAGACCTTGGTCAGGCCCTCGATACGAATGCTGGCCATCAGCTCTTGATGCCTCCGTGGAACCGGAACCCGTAGCGTCGGTTGACGAACAGGTAGAGCGCCACCACCGGCAGCGCGTAGACGAGCGAGAACGCCGAGATGAGAGGCAGGTTCGCCTGCCCACCCTCGGAGTAGAAGGTGTACATGACGACGCCGGCCGGGATCTTCGCCGGGTCGCGCAGCAGGATGTACGCGGTGAGGAAGTCGCTCCACACGTTGACGAGCGCCCACACGGCGATGGTCGCGAGCCCCGGGCGGACGATGGGCATGACGACGTGCCGCAGCACCTGCGTCGGGCTCGCACCGAAGACCCGCGCACTCTCCTCGTAGGACTTCGGCGTCGCGTCCATGAAGTCCTTGAGGATGAAGATCGCCGCCGGCAGCAGGCCGCCCGTCAGCACGAGGATCACGCCGGAGCGGTCGTCGATGAGGTTGAGCTGGAACATCAGCTGGAAGATCGGCACCATCGCCGCGGTGCCCGTCACGATCGAGCTGAGCAGCAGCAGCCCGTAGAGGATGCCGTTGCGGCCCGGGATGCGCACCCGCGACAGCGAGTAGGCCGCGAGCGCCGCCAAGGCGGTGACGCCGAGCATCGTGCCGCCCGCGAGGTACACCGAGTTCTTCAGCGAGGAGAACGCGTACGGGTTCTCCGACAGCTTGCGGAAGTTGTCGAGCGTCCAGTCGGGCCAGCTGACGTCGAGGCCCGGGTGCGCGTCGAACGGCGCCGTGACGAGCCACAGCATCGGCAGCGCCCAGAACGCCACGACGACGGCGAGGAAGGCCACGAGCGCCAGGTGCCGCACCACCGAACGGGGCTGCGCAGAGGCCTTCCTCGGCGTCCGCTTGGGCGTCGTCGTCTGGGTCCTCATCAGCGTCGTCATCGGCGCTCCCGCAGCAGGCGCACGTAGAAGAGCGCGATGACGAGGTTTATGACGAGCATGATGAACGAGATCGCCGACCCGTAGCCGAGCTGGCCGCCGTAGAGGGCCTTGTTGTAGATGAAGACCGGCAGCGTCTCGCTCGCGTGGTTCGGGCCGCCGGCCGTCAGCAGGTAGGGCGAGAAGTCGTTGAACGTCCAGAGGCTGATGAGCAGCGTGTTCGTCAGCACGTGCCCGCGGATGTGCGGCAGCACGACGTCGCGCAGCTGCGCGAACGTCCCCGCGCCCGCCAGCCGCGCCGACTCCAGCTGCGAGGGCGGGACGGCCCCGAGCGCCGCCGAGAAGAGCAGCATCGAGAACGCGGTGCCGCGCCACGTGTTGAAGACGATGATCGAGGCCATCGGGTGCTCGAGCAGCCACTCGGTGCCCGGCGTGTGGAGCAGCGCGTTGAGGGTGCCTCCGTCACCGGAGAGGTAGGCGACCCAGAGGAAGGCGACGATCGAGCTCGGCAGGATCCACGCGAGGAGCACGAGCATCTCGATGCCCGACCGGACCAGCTTGGGCACCGAGCGCAGCGTCCACGCCAGGGCGAACCCGGCGACGGTCTGGCCGATGATGGCCGACCCGAGCACGAAGAGCACGGTGAGCCAGAGCGAGTTGCGGAAGTCGGGGTCGACGAGCGCGGCCCGGAAATTCTCGAGCCCGACGAACTGCGGGTTCGCGGCCTGGACGCCGGTGAGCCGGTAGTCGGTGGCGCCCAGGTAGACCGTCCACACCGCCGGCACGACGAGGAACGCGGTGACGAGCACGAGCGCCGGGGAGACGAGCACGGCGGCGCGGCGGCGTCCCAGCCCCGCGGCGTCGACCGACCCGCCCGACGCCGACTGCACTGCCCGCGACGCCCGACGCGTCCGCCCCGGTGGCGCTCCCGGTGACGCCTTCGGCGGTGCGAGGGTCATCGGGGGCCCGCCTCCCCCTGCAGGGGCGGGCACCCGTGACCCCTCACGACGACGACACCTTGTCGGCGCCCCCGACGGCCTTGTCGACCGCCGATCCGTAGGTCTTCGCGGCCTCGTCGACGCTCTTGCCGGACACGATGTCGGCGGTGGCCTGCTGCAGCGCCTGGGAGACCTGGGGGTAGACGGCCAGGCCGGGACGGTAGTGCGTCACCGGCAGGACCTTGGTCGAGATGAACGACAGGAGCGGGTCCTTGGCCAGCACCTGGGCGTTGACGTCCTGGCGGGCGGTGACCTTCGCCGACCCGTCGAGGAGCGCGTTGATGGCATCGGCCGACCCGATGAACTGGAGCAGCTCCCACGCCTGCTGCGGGTACTTCGTGTTCGGGTTGAGGAAGTAGCCGCCGCCACCGGACATCGACACGTAGTCGGTGCCGCCGACGCCGGTGCCGGGCTCGCGCGCCGGGATGTAGGCCCAGCCGACGTCGGCGTCGCGCGTGGCCATCGGTGCGTCGCCGTTGTCGGGGTTGATGACCGAGCGCCAGAAGTAGTCGCCCTCGAGGAGGATGCCGACCTTGCCCTCGGCGAACGCCGCGAAGGACTGGTCGCGGCCCTTGGCGGCCTGCTGGAAGGTCTTGCTCGACAGGCCCTGGTCCATGAGCTGCTTGTAGAAGGTCAGCACGTCGCGCACGGCCTTGGTGTCGCCCTGCCACTTGCCGTCGGCGTAGATCTCCGAGCCGGCGCCGGCGAGCAGCGGCAGCACGCCCTGCATCGTCGTGGCCTCGCCCATCGCGGTGCCGGCGTCGATCTGGATCGGGTTGACGCCCTGGATCGCCTTGAGCTTGGTGCCGGCGGCGATGATGTCCTGCCACGACTTGGGCTGCCAGTCGGCGGGCAGCCCGGCCTGGGCGAAGAGCTTCTTGTTGAAGTAGAGGACGCGCCCGTCGGTGCCCGCGGGGATGCCGTACGTCTTGTCCTCGAAGGACACGTTGGCCTGCACGGCCTTGGGGATCTGCGACCAGCCCTCCCACTTGGTCACGTCGGGCCCCGCGACGTCGGTGAGCGGCTTGAGGTAGCCGGCCTGGGCGAACTCGCCGACCCAGATGCCGTCGAGCGCCATGACGTCGGCGCCTGCGCGGCTCTTGAGGTCGAGCGCGACCTTCGTCTTGTACTGCTCGTCGTCGACGCCGGACGGCTGGAAGGTCACCTTGACCGTGACGCCCTTGGCCTTCTGCTGCTGGGTGAAGGTCGGGATGACGTACTTGGTGTACCAGTCGGCCTCGTCGGCGTTCTTGCCCCCGGCGATGGAGTTGGACGTGATCGTCAGCGTGACGTCCTTGGCGTCGGCGTTCTGCGTCGGGTTGGTCGACGTGGAGCCGCTCCGGTCGCAGGCCGCCCCCACCAGCGCGACGGAGGCCGCGATGCCGATGACGACGGCGCGACGCACGGGGCGCGGGTGTGCGTGTCGCGACGGGTCCTGCGGGGCGGGGCGGACATCCATGGTGTGGCTCCTTCTCCGGGCGGGGCTGACGTGTCGGGGCGACGCGGGTGTGGCGAGCGGGTGGTGACGGACGAGTGGTGGTCTGGGCTACGGCGCGAGGAGCACCTCGGTGCCGCCCTCGCGGGCGCGGGCGAGCGTGAGCGGGTCGGCGAGCGAGGTCGTGATGACCGTGGAGACGGACCCGAGGTCGCAGACGCGGATCGAGCCCTTGCCGGGAAACTTCGTGTGGTCGGCGAGCAGGACGACGCGGCCGCCGCTCTCGACGAGGCGCCGCTTGGTCGGCACCTCGACGGTGGTCGTGTCGAGGATCCAGCCCTCCGCGTCGACGCCGCTGGTGCCGAGGAACACGAGCGACGCGCTGACGTGGCGCAACGCGTCCTCGGTGAGCGGGCCGACGAGCGAGTGGTACCGCCGACGGACGACGCCGCCGAGGAGCACGAGGTCGACGACCGGGTCGTCGCGCAGCGCGTCGAGCACGGCGAGGCTCGGGGTGATGACGGTGATCCGCCGGCCCCTCAGCTCGCGGGCCAGCGCGCCGGTCGTCGTGCCGATGTCGAGCAGGACGGTGTCGCCGTCGTTGATGAGGGCCGCTGCCGCCTGCGCGATGCGGTGCTTCTCGGCGGCGGCGTCGTCGGCGACCTCCTCGTAGGGTCGGTCGATCTCGACGGGCAGCGCGGGGGCCGCACCGCCGTGGACGCGGCGCACGAGACCGGCGTCGGCGAGCTCGGCGAGGTCGCGGCGGATCGTGGCCGAGGACACGCCCAGGCGCACGACGAGGTCCTGCACGGAGACGGCTCCGTCTCGTACCTCGTCGGTGATGGCGCGATGCCTCGCGTAGCGCACGCTCAGAGCGTTGCACAGAAATGAGCGAAATTGCGCGTTGCTGAGCGCCGAACGTGTGAGCGCGCAGAAGACGTCCGCTCGCGCGGGGCTCGAGGGCCGGGTACCCCGTGTACGGACGCGTCAAGCAGGTGGGGTGGACGCGTCGAGCTGGGCGGACGCGTCGGCGGGAAGGCGCGCGTCAGGCGGCGGGAGCGGCCCCGGGCTCGAGGGTGGGCGCGTCGGGCCGCGACAGCGTCACCATGGCGCGCTCGATGGCGTCGGACTCCTCGATGCGCCGCCCGATGGCCGTCAGCTTCTCGGCGACCTGCGACTCCGTCTCGTCGCCGACGAGGTCGACGGCCGCGACGAGGAGCATCCGGCTCGGGCCGACGAACTCGAGGTGCAGGAACGTCACGCGCTCGACCTCCGGGCTGCCGGTCAGCTCGTCGAGCACCTTGCGCCACAGCTCGGGCCGCACCGTCTCGCCGACGAGGAAGTCGCGGTTGCGGCTGATGAGGTAGATGGCGACGACGCCGAGCAGCAGCCCGACGAGGATCGAGCCGACGGCGTCCCACACCGCGTTGCCGGTGACCTGGTGCAGGACGATGCCGCTGCCGGCCAGGACGATGCCGATGAGGGCCGCGGCGTCCTCGGCGAACACGGCCCGCAGCGTCGGGTTCGAGGTGTAGCCGAGGAAGGGCAGGGCGTGCAGGCCGCGGCGGCGGGCCTCGGCCCGGGTCTGGCGGGTGGCCTGGATGAACGACACGCTCTCGAGGACGAACGAGATGCCGAGCACGACGTAGGCCCAGAGGTACTCGGTCTCACCCTCGGACGCCGTCAGCGACTGGATGCCGTGCCACACCGACACCACCGCGCCGGCACCGAAGAGCCCGAACGCCGCGAACATCGACCACACGTACGCCTCGCGGCCGTAGCCGAACGGGTGCTGGTCGTCGCGCGGCTTGGCCGCCCGGCGCTCGGCGACGAGCAGGAAGATCTCGTTGCCCGCGTCGGCCCACGAGTGGGCGGCCTCGGCGACCATCGACGCCGACCCCGTGATGACCGCGACGATCGACTTCGCGACGGCGATGAGAGCGTTCGCCACGAGGGCGACGATGACGGTGACGAGGCTCTCGCCACCGGAGGACTTCGCGTCGTCGGCCATGCTCGAATCCTTACCCTCCGCGGTACCTCGCACAACGCCCCACGAGGCGCACCGGCACGGCTACGATCCTCCCGCCCGGCACGTCGCCGGCACCAGGTCGACAGGGGACCCATGGCCAGGCCGCGCCGTCGTCACGTCTCGTCCGCGCTCACGACGCTGGTGGTGCTGCTCACCGTCGCGGCCGTCGCCGGGCTCGCCCCACCGGCAGGGGCGTCCCCCACCGGAACCGACGCCACGCCCACCGGTGCGTCCGCCCCCGCGGCGGCAGGTGAGGCCACGTCGGCGACCGGCAGCTCCGTGACGAGGCTCGTCGCCTCGCCGGGCACGACCCGGGTGGCGTTGGCGTGGTCGTGGTCCGGCGAGGGCACGAAGAGCTTCACCGTGCGTCGTGACGACGGCATCGGGACCCCGAGCCCCACGGCCGGCACCCTGGTCTACCAGGGCGACCTCGAGCAGGCCGTCGACGACACCGTCGCCGCCTGGACGAACTACCGGTACACCATCTGGGCCGACGACGGCGCCGGCGGCTACCTGGCGCCGTTCTCGGCCAGGACCTACACCGGCCTCCAGCGGGTCGGGGGCCTCACCGTGACCGGCACGAGCGGCACGACGGCGACCGTCCGCTGGACGCAGCCGACCGACCCGGGCGCGGCTGCCGTCGTGGTGACCCGTTCGCAGGGTGGCGGATCCGCTCGGACCGTGTACTCCGGCACGGGCACGACGTTCTCCGACACCGGCCTCGTGCCCGGGGTCTCCGCCTCGTACCGCGTCGTGGCCCAGGACGCCTCCGGCCGCCAGGGGCTGGTCAGCATCGACGTGCGGCTTCTTCCGACGCGGACGTGGACGACGACGGTCGCCAGCCCGTGGCACGGCTGGCCGGGCGCGATGGCGTGCGCGACGAGCACGTGGTGCCTGGCCCTCGACAACACCGGGTCGTTCCAGGTCATGTCGGGCACGACCTGGTCGGCGCCCGTCCACGCCTTCGCCCCGGCCGACGACAAGGCCATCGGCGCAGTGGTCGGATCCCTCACCTGCCCGGCGGCCGGCCGGTGCCTCGGGGTCAGCGGCGCCGGGATCGTCGAGTACAGCGGTGGCACCTGGCGGACGACGGGCTCGCCGTCGTCGCAGTGGAGCTCGCTCGACTGCCCGACGACGACGTACTGCGTCGCCGTGCGCAGTGACGGCTGGTCGACGACACGCATCGGCACGACGTGGCAGGCCCCGGTGCGCATCGGCACCCTCCGCGGCGTCGAGTGGGACGACGTCTCGTGCCAGGCCGCCTACCGCTGCTTCGCGGTCGGGTCGAGCTCGGCGAAGCCGAACGACAACTGGCGCGGGACGCTGACCTCGAGCGGCTGGAGCACCGGCTACCTCGGCGGTGACGCCGGCAGTCTGCGCACGATCTCGTGCACACCGACGAGCTGCCTCGGCCTGGGTGACTCCTCGAGGGTCACGGTGTCCGGCACGACGTGGTCGCAGGCCACGCCCCTCCTGGACGCGACCCACCTGGACATGCCGGAACAGGTCTCGTGCGCCTCGCCGACCCTCTGCGTCGCGATGAACTTCGACGACGTCACCCGGTGGTCGACGACCTCGATCGTCGAGCGGACCGCGCTGAGCGCCGGCGCCGGCCGCATCCGTGCCGTGTCGTGTCCGCGTGCGAGTACCACGTGCTTCGCCGTCGACAACCGCGGCCGTTTCTACCGATGGACGGCGTCGACGCACTGGAAGCTCGTCACGACGTACGTGCAGACGTGGGGCGGCGTCAACCGCATCGGCTGCCGCACGCCCGACGCGTGCTCGTTCGTCGACTACAACGGCTGGCTCGTCGTGTGGGACGGCGCTCGGTGGACGCGCACGAGCAAGCTGTTCGCCCAGACCGCCCTCGTCGAGTGCTCGGGTCCCGGTTTCTGCCTCGCGACCGACGGCCTGAACCGGCGCTACCGGGTGTGGTCCAAGGGTGCGTGGGGGCCGCTCACGGCCATGCCGGTCGCCGCCGGGGACCTGTCGTGCTCCAGCCCGACGCTGTGTCTGGCCCTCGACCCCGACGGCCACGCATCCCGGTTCGACGGGGTGCGCTGGCAGCCGAAGGTCGACGTCGTGCCCACCGCTTTCGCCTACAACACGAGCGTGTCGTGCGCCCCGGCCGGCGACTGCATGGTGACGTCCGAGGGGGGCCGCTACCGGCGGTACCTCGCGAGCGGCCGCTGGGACTGGACGCGCACCATCGGCGCCGGCTTCCCGACCGATGGCCCTCGCCTCGCCTGCGCGAGCTCGACGTCGTGCCTGGCCACCACCGACGACGGGACGTGGGCGCAGTTCGACGGACGCGCCTGGACGGTGAACCCGCCGAACATGAACGCCTACCGGCTCGCCACGATCACGTGCTGGTCGCCCGACCACTGCATCGCACCCCACGGATACAGCAACGACTGGGGTCCCGCGTCCTTCGACGCCGGCACGTGGACGAGCTCCGGGGGCAGGTACACGCCCGACTACGTGCCGACCCAGCCGGAGTGCCCGACGCCGGTCACGTGCTTCGTCGGCGGGATGACGACGGTCTCCCGCTCGAGCTGAGAGCGGCTCCCGAGGTGGCCGGCCGGGCCCAGCGACCCGGCCGGCCGACCCCGTCGAGCCGATGCGTCAGGACCCGCTGTGGCGGACCTCGCGGAACGACGTGCGGCGGTGGCCGGGGTAGGCCTCGCCGGTCGTCTCGTGCGCCACGGCGGTCTCGCCGCCGGCCCGCGTCACCGTGACGGTCGTGACGAGCTGCGGCACGCCGTCGCCGGAGGTGAGCCCGTCGTCCTCGACGAGCGTCGAGGTCCACGAGCCGTCGACGGCGGGCTCGAAGACGTGCAGCTCGATGGTCTCGGGCGCGTAGCCGTCGGTCGACGCGGGAGCCTCCTCCCACATCGGGATCGCCGCTCCGGCGCGGGCGAAGAGCGGGATCCGCTCGCGGGGGGTGTCGACGGTGATCGTCTGCCGCCCCTCGTGCTGCTCGCCGGTGTGCCAGTCATACCAGTGCCCCTCGGGCAGGTACACGGTGCGCGAGGTGACGCCCTCCTCGTGGACCGGCGCGACGAGCAGGTCGCGGCCGAAGAGGTACTGGTCGTCGAGGTCGACGACGGCCGGGTCGTCCTGGAAGTCGAGGACGAGCGGGCGCTGCACCGGCTCGCCGGTCTGGGACGCGCGCACGAACGACGAGTAGATGTAGGGCATGAGGCGGTAGCGGAGCCGGACGGCCTGGCGGGCCAGCTCGTGGACCTCCGGCCCGAACGACCACGGGTACTGGTCGATGTTGTCGGTCTCGGAGTGGTTGCGGCAGAAGGGGGTCAGCGTGCCCATCTGCATCCAGCGCAGGAACAGCTCTGCATTGGTGTCACCCTGGAAACCACCGATGTCCGCGCCGACGAACGGCTGGCCGGACAGCCCGAAGCCGCAGGCCATCGGCATGCTGACCCAGAGGTGGTCCCACCGGGCCTGGTTGTCGCCCATCCAGTTCGCGGCGTACCGCTGGATGCCGGCGAACCCGGCCCTCGACAGGATGAAGGTGCGCGCCTCGGGCCGCGCCTTGCGCAACCCCTCGAGCGTGCCCATCGCCATGAGCATCGCGTACTGGTTGTGGAAGCGCTCGTGCTTGGCACGGCCGTGGTCGAAGAGCATCGCCTCGGGCGGGATCTCGCCGGTGGCCGGCTCGTTCATGTCGTTCCAGATGCCGGCGAGCCCCGACTCGACGTGGCGGGCGTTGAGGTCACCCCACCAGGCGCGGGCCTCGGGGGTCGCGAAGTCGGGGAAAACGGTGTTGCCCGGCCAGACCTGGCCCACATAGGTGTCACCGCCCTCCGTGCGGCAGAAGACGTCCTGGGCCAGCCCGTCGTCGTAGACCTCGTAGCCGGGGTCGTGCTTGACGCCCGGGTCGACGATGGAGATCGCGCGGTAGCCCTGGTTGGCCAGGCCCTTGAGCATGCCCGCAGGGTCGGGGTAGCGCTCGGAGTCCCACGTGAAGACGCGGTAGCCGTCCATGTAGTCGATGTCGAGCCAGATCGCGTCGCAGGGGAACTCGTCGTCGCGGTACCGCTTGGCGATCACCTCGATGTCCTGCTGCTTGTAGGCGTGCCAGCGGCAGTGGTGGTACCCGAGCGCCCAGACGGGAGGCAGCGACGCCCGCCCGGTGAGCCACGTGTACCGCTCGATGACCGACGCCATGGCCGGCCCGGCGAAGACGTACTCGGTCCACTGGCCACCGTGGAAGCTGACGCGGTACTCGTCGTCGTGGCTGAACGCGTACTCGCCGCGGTAGCCGTTGTCGACGAACGAGCCTGCGACAGACCCGGACTCGGCCGAACGGTGGTGGAAGAAGGGGATGTTGACGTAGTACGGGTCGAACTCGACGCTCGTCATGTCGGCACGCGGGTCGTCGGCGGGCCGACCGGCCCGGAACTCGGCGGTCGCGTGCTCGTTGAGCACGTCGGTGTTCCACAGCGTGAAGTCGCGGCCGCGGCGGTTGAGCCGACCGCCCTTCTCCCCCAGGCCGTACACGGCGTCGTCGCGGCCGATGCGGCGCCGCGTCGTCCACGCGTCGTTGAGCGTCGCGTACGTCCAGTACCGGCCCGACGCATCGGGAGCCGCCTCGATGACCGGCGAGCCGTCGGTGCGGTGGACGTCGACGCGGAAGGGGTCGAGCCACAGCGTGACGACGAGGTCGGCGGTGCGCAGCCGCCACGCGTCCGGCCCCTGCTCGACCGACCACTCGACGCCCTGCGACAGGGGGTCGGCCAGCGGGTCGAGGCACACGGCGTGGGTCGGCTTCTCGTCGAACACGCCGCCGCGGCTCATCCGCAGCCGGACGACGTCGTCACGCACCGCCTCGACGAGGAAGGTCTCGCCGTGCAGGCGGGCGCGGATCCCGCGCTCGCCCTCCTCGACCGAGTCGACGCGTTCGAAGCGGATGAAGTGGTCGGTCCTCATGGTGCGCTGGTCCTTGCTGCCGAGACTGCTGCGGGGCTGGCGGGTGCTTCGGGGGGCACGGGCCGCGCGATGGCGGACGGGCCGCAGACCACCGTATGCCGTGCCCCATGGAGGGGCGCAAGGCCGCGGGGGCCTCGCGCTCGCTCACCGAGACGGCGGCCCGACGCGGGGGTGGACGACCGGCGCGCCGCTGGCCACCGGCGACCTCCCGGCATGGCGGACGACCCGGGCCACGAGGGCGGGGCGGGCCAGCGCGGTGGGCGGGTCGGCGAGCTGGACGACGCGGTTGAAGGCCCGCGCGACCTCGACGGAGGAGTGGCTGGCGCGGACGACCTGTCGCACGTAGGCGTTGAGCGCGGCCGACCCGGGAGGCCGCGGCCCCGTGGTGGCGCGGTGGCCGAAGTCGCCGCCCACCGCGATGCGCCACGGGGCGTCGACGACGCGAGCGGCCCTGCGGTAGAAGCGCTTCGGCAGCTCGCTCGACCGCAGGCCCGCGACGTCGGCACGGGCCACCACCTCACCGACGACCTGCCCGAGCACCTCCGCCTGCAGGGCCGACGACGTCATGCCCTGGCCGTAGATGGGGTCGAAGCTGCACGCGGCGTCCCCGAGGCTGACGAGTCCGGCGACCGGGTCGTGCACCTTCTCGTGGTGCCGCCGCTGGCTCGACGGGAACCGGTAGGTCTCGACGTCCCCGACGCGCTCGCACCGTTCGAGCAGCTCGGCCACCACCGGGGTCGGCAGCCCCCGCGCGAACGCGAGCATCGAGGCGTCGGTCGAGCCGGGCGAGTCGCCGTGGACGCCGGCGAGCGTCACCTGCCAGCGGTCGCCCTCGACGGGCAGGACCGCGCCGCCCCGGAAGGTGCCGGGGTTGTCCTGGCACACGACGAACGACCCCACGAAGTCGTCGGGCCCGCGGCGCAGCAGGCAGGACGCGTACGCGATGTCGATGCCGACGCGCGTCACCGGCGGAGCCACGACCCCGGCCTCCGCGAGTTCGTGCGCGATGGCCGAGCTGCGCCCCGAGCAGTCGACGACGAGGTCCGCCGGCCGCTCGGCGCCGTCGACGACGACCCCGACGACCCGCGCCGGGGCCTGCGCGGACAGGGAGACCCGCTCGACCCGCACGCCCGACTCGACGGTGACGTTCGGCAAGGCTGCGACGCGGGAGCGCACGACACCCTCCAGGAGCGGACGCGTCATGCTGAGGACCGGCCGGCCCCAGTCGCCCCTCGCCCGGTAGGCCCCGCCCTGGTGGACGTAGGCGTTCCGGCCGTCCGTCGGCACGGCGCCGAGCTCGACCAGCTCGTCCTCGATGCCCGGGAACCACAGCCGCAGCCGGTCCAGGCCGGCCCGACAGGAGCAGGTGCAGGTGGCGGCCCTGCGGCACCCGTCCGCGCGGACGCACCTCGTCGGGCAGCTGCTCGCGCTCGAGCACGACGACCTCCCCCACGTGGCCGGCGAGCGCCCGCGCCGTGAAGAGCCCGGCGGTGCTCGCCCCCACGACGACGACGCGTCCGGCGTGCTCCGCTCCGCCCACTGCCTCGGGCACGGCACCTCCCGTCGTCGGTCCACCACCGAGGCTAGGACCGCACGACCGCGCGTGGGGACGTTCCGCCGGGCCCGGCCGTCGGGTTTCATGGGTGGATGGACGAGGACACCGCAGACCGGCACGACCCCGCGACGCCGTGCACCCGCGTCGGCGGCGACGAGCTGACGCCCGCCGACCCGACGCCCGGCATGGCCCGACAGGTCGCGCTGCACACCGAGACGATGTGGTCCGGCACGGTCGACACCGACGCCGGCACGACCTCGGGCTGGCACCACCACGGCGACCACGACACGACGCTCTACATCGTCTCGGGGCGGATGCGCCTCGAGTCCGGCCCCGGCGGCCGCGACGTCGTCGAGGCCGGCCCCGGCGACTTCCTCCGCGTGCCCGCCGGCGCGGTGCACCGCGAGTCGAACCCGGGCGACGCGACGTCACGGGCCGTCATCGTGCGCTGCGGGACCGGCACCCCGACCGTCAACGTCGACGGTCCGGCGCCCGGGCGATGATGCGGCTGCGGCTCACGGCCGGAGGCGACGCGGCGCCCGACGTCGTGTGGGAGCGCTACCGCGACCTGCGGCTCTGGTCCACGTGGTCGCCGCAGGTGCGTGGGGTCGACGCGCCGGCCGACGTGCTCTCGACCGGGCTGTGCGGCAGCGTCGTCGGCCCGGTCGGCGCGCGCGTGCCCTTCGAGGTGCTCGACGTCCAGGACGCCGCGATGACGTGGCGCTGGCGCGTCCGGGTCGGGTTCGTCGACGCCGTGCTCGACCACGCCGTCCACGCCGCGCCGGGCGGGAGCAGCACCGAGCTCGTCGTCACGGCCCCGTCGGTCTTCGCCCTCGCCTACGCGCCGCTGGCACGGCTGGCCCTCCACCGGCTCGTCCGGGCCTGACGCCGGGGGCCCCTCAAGACAGACGCGAGACAGATGCGAGCCGGACGCGAGCCAAACGCCGGCAGGTCGGTACGTCAGGCCTGCTCGGCCGCCGCCCCGCCGAGGACGCGCTCGGCCGCCGCGGCGGCGACGGCGGCACGGCACGCGTCGACGATCTCGGCGAGCGACCCGTCGGGGTCGACCGAGCGCTCGAGCGCGACGACCTCGCGGTCCGGCCCGGCGACCTGGAACCCGCCCGGCACGGCCGAGGCGAGCACGAGCGGCATCGGGTCGGCGTCGGGGTGGCGCAGGGAGGAGTCCTCGCGGTCGAGCGTGCCGACGTAGATCGGCTCGACCGACCGCCCGTTCGGCGTCGGGCGCACGACGACGACGTGCACGACGTCGCTCGCGACCGCGACGGTGTCGACCTGCTTGACCGCCGCGAGGACCGCCGAGGCGAGCCCCGACGCGTAGGCGAGGTTGCGCTCGCGGGCCGTGCGCGGCCGCCAGGGCTGCCGGCCCGCCGTCGTGCGATCGATCACCTCGTCGGCCACGACGACCGGCGGCGGGAACCGCACGAGGACGGTGACGTACGCCCGCCCCGTCGACGGGTCGTGACCGGCGTCGAGGCAGGTGACGTCGCTGCCCGACAGGCGCATCGCCTCCTCGACGACGGCGACGACGGTGGCGGGGTCGTGCTCGCGCAGGAGCCTCCACGCGCCGTCGGCGATGGCCCGGCGCCGGTCCGAGAGCACCCAGCGGGCGATGCGGGTGGCGCGCAGGATCTCCGCGGCGCGCTCGACCGCGACCTCGCGGCGGCGCTGCAGGTCCTCGCGGTGCAGGTCGGGCTCGCTGGCCCCCTCGACGTCGAGGGCGCGCCGCAGGATCAGCTCCTCCTCGGCGTCGGTGACCGCTGCCCTGGGCGCGGGCGACGGGGGCCGGAGCGGCCGGAACGGCTGGCGGTGCAGCGAGCGCAGCTCCGCCTCGACCGACGCCAGGGCGGCGCGGTCGTCGGCGCGCCGGGCCGCGACCGCCCGGGTCAGCAGGGTGCCGGTCGAGACCGCGGAGGCGGCCGTCGACGAGCTCGCACCGAGGGTGGCGATGCCCTGTTCGGGGGCCGCCCGCGCCGCCTCGCCGTTTCGGGACCGACGCAGCAGCATCCGGAGCCCCCGCTCGCGCGGCGCCGGCTCGCCGGCGTCACGCCCGCCTCGAGGCGTTCGCCGTTCACCCGTGTCGCCCTCTCGCGCGGCCGCGTCGACGTCGCCCGCGACGAGCGCGGGCCGCATCAGCTCCGCGAGCGCCGCGGCCACCGCGCCGCCGACGAGGAACTGGACCCGGAACCCCGACGGGTGGGTCACGACGCGCAGCACCGGCGACAGCCGGGCGCTCGAGGCGCCGGCCGCGCTCTGTGTCGGGTCGTCCGTGGGGGCATGGCTCGTGGTCAGCTGCCGGGCCCGCAGCGTCGAGTCGAGGACGGCGGCCGGGTCGGCGCTGGCGCGCGTGCCCTCCAGGGCCGAGAGCGCGTGCGTGCCGTCGAGGACCGAGGCGCCGAGGCCGTCGAACGAGCCGCGGGGTCGGTAGTACTCGCGTCCCGCGCGCTGGTAGACCCCCGAGGTGCGCGCGACCCCGCCCGGCGACGAGGCGTCGGCGCCCGACCCGCCGTAGCCCGACCCGCCGTGGTCCGAACCCTGGCCCGAACCCGTGCCCGAACCGCCGTACGGCGAGCCGATCCAGGCGGAGCTCCCGGCCGACGAGCTGCCGTACCCGCGGTGCACCGTCCGGCCCCGGCCGCCCCGCTCGGGGAACAGGGCCGCGAGCGAGACCGTCGACTGCGCGGCGACGGTCGCGACGGGGAAGGAGACCTGCGAGCGTCGGCCGCGGTCGCGCAGCCCGCGCGTGACGTCGGGCCCGTTGTCCATCGTCCAGAAGGTCCACCGCACCGGCGGGTCGGGCCACTCGGGCTCCGGCAGCCAGTCGTCCGCCGGCACCCAGGACGACGGCGGGGCCGGCCACCCCGGCGGCGGGTTGAAGCTCACGGTCAGCACAGGTCCCCCTAGACCCCGCCTCTCGTCCCGTCCCCGCGGGCGTCGAGGCGTCACCGGCACACCTGCCGAGGCCCGGCCCGTGTGCTGCCCGAAAGCGTAGCGCCGAAACGAGTTCCGTTGCAGCACAGGATTTTTCGTCTACCGAAGCATCCCGATGAATCACGAAATGTACCCGTGACGCCAAAACGCCCACTCGTCGCACGAGTGGGCGTTCCGGACGGATCAGGCAGCCGGGCGCGGCCCGGTACGGGTCAGGCGGTGCCCGCCGATCCGTCGGCCGCGCCACCCAGCGCGGCGTCGAGGGCCTCGTCCTCCAGGGCGGCGACACAGGCACCGACGACCGCCTCGATGTCCGCCTCCGGGGCGAGGGAGGCGAGGTCGTGGGCCGGACCGTCGAACGACATGGGCCGGATCGCGGCACTGACGAGCAGGGGCAGCGGGTCGGCGGCGGCGGGCCGCAGCGTGACCGCCTCGCGGCTCAGGCTGCCGAGGTAGACCGGCTCGAGACCGCTGCCGCTCTGGGTCGGGCGGACGACGAGCACGTGGACGTCGTCGGCGGCCACCGCGACGGCGATGGCGTGCCGGGCCGTGGCGAGCGCGAGCGAGGCCAGCCCGCCGAGGTAGACGGCGTTGCGCTCCGCGGGAGTCCGGCGGCGCAGCATCGGGCGGCCGTTGCCCGACAGGCCCGGCCCCCGCTCGCCGACGATGTCCGGACGCGGGTAGCGCACGACGACGGTGACGTAGCCGCGGGCGCCGTCCTCGGACCAGCCGGCGTCGACGCACGTGCACGACCCCCCGGCCGCGGCGAACTCCGCGTCGAGCTCGGCGATGACGGTGACGCGGTCGTTGCGGGCGAGGTCGGCCCAGCGGTCCTCGAGGGCCGCCGCCTCGTGCTGCCCGACGACCGAGTGCGCGACCTCGGCGGCGGCGGCGAACCCGTCGGCCTGCAGCTCGGCCTCCTGGCGGGCGGACCGGCGCTCGGCCAGGCGGAACACCGGCACCTGCTGGCGCGCGGCACGGAACGCCTTGCGGTGCAGGTCCTTGCGCTCGTGCTCGTCGAGCGGGAGGACCGGCTCGGGCTCGGGCCGCCGGCGCGGCGTGTGGGAGTGCAGGTGGAGCGAGGAGAGCGTCGTCTCGACCTCGGTCAGGGCCGAGACGTCGTCGGAGCGCTGCGCCGCGAGCGCGCGCACCGCGAGCACGTCGAGCGAGACCGACGGCACGCCCGAGGGTCCACGCGACCCGACGCCGGTGCCGACCGTCGCGCCGGGACCCCGGGTGGGGCCGGCGGGCGGGACGGCACCGGCGACGAGCGACGCGCGCAGGCCGGACGCGGTGGAGCCGAGTCGCACCTCGGGTGCGACCCTGATCTGGGCCTCCACGTCAGGCGTCCACCCTGCTGACCGGGAAGAGCAGGCCGTCGACGGCCCACGCCTCCTCGGGAGACCGCCGTGCCTCGGGACGCCGGGGCGTCAGGGGCGCGTCGGGCTCGGGCTGGGTCGCGTCCGCGGGGACCGGCGCGGCCTGGGCCGGGGCGGTGGGAGCCACCACCGGCTCGGGCGCGCGCTCGGACACCCGCTCGGCCGCCCTGAGGCGGGCGAGCCACGTGCCGCGGTCGGTGCCGTACGTCGCCACGGTGGACCGGGGAGGGGACCCCAGCCGTGGCGGATGCGGCACGGACTGCCCGACACCACCGGCTGAGCCGCCGGCCTCTGGGGCACCGACGGGTCGGTGGGACCCGGTGGCGTCGATGGCACTGACGGCTCGCGAACCGACGGGCAGACCGGCGAGCACGTCGCCGGTCACTCCGCTGCTCGCCACCCGGCGCGGGTCGACAACGGTCCAGAACTCCCAGTCCTCGGGCGGCGCAGGCCAGCTGGGGTCCGGCATCCAGTCGTGGCCGGGCGCCCATGATGCGGACGGGGCCGGCCAACCGGGTGGGATGTTGAAGCGCACGGACATGGTCTTCCCCTTTGAACGCGAACCTCGGAGCACCCCCGTGCTCCACTCCCTCTCCGCGAAAGGTACGGCTCCGGAGGCCCACCCCGTCGTGAAATGGACAAATTCGACGTTTCAGCACATGTCCTGCCCCGGGCCCAGGGTCGCGCGGGTCAGGGGTGGCTCGGGGGTCGCTCGGGGTCGACCCCGATGGGCAGCGGGCCCGCGGCCGACCACGCTGGGACCATGACGACCACCACCCTCCGCACCCAGCCCGTCGCGGCCGCGCCGAGCCGCGGGATCGCGCGGCCCACCCTCGCTGCGCGCGCCACGGCAGGCGCGGACCGAACCCCGCCCGTCGTCGTCACCGCCGCGTCCCCCGCAGCGTCTCCTGAGCCGGACCGCGGTCGGGTGCTCGCGTTCGTCGCCCCGCTCACCCTGTTCGTCCACGGCATCCTCGTGTGGGTCCTCGGTCTCGGATCCGCCTCGGACTCCGTGGCCGGCGGTGCCGGCGCCCTCGCCGGCGGCGACACCGCGAGCGGCACGGTGTCGCTCGCGGTGGGCGCCACCCTCGACGGCGCGGACGTCGAGCGGCTCGCCCCCGCCGTGTCGGGGCTGACGCTCGTCGTGGCCGCGGCCGCCTTCTGCTGGCTCGTCGCGGCCCTCGGGACGCGGCTGCAGCACCTGCGGGTCGGCGTGCCGGCCACGGCCCTCGCCGCCTTCGGCGTCGGCGCGACCGCCGCGGTCTGGGCCGGTCAGGCCACCGGCCTGCTCGGCACGACGCTCCCCGCGGCGCTCGTCGTCGGCGGTCCGGCCCTCGTGGGCCTCGGCGTCGCCACGGTGCTCGTCGCCCTGACGCTCGAGGGCCGCCTGCCGGCCGGATCGGCCGCGCTCGCCGGGGTCGGCGCCCTCGCCGTGGCCCTGCCGTGGGGCCTGCTGCCCCTCGGAGCACTCCTGCTGCTCATCGCGCTCGCGCCGCTGACGCGTCCGGCCCGCGACGCCGCCTGACCCCGACCGCCTGGGCCCGCCGATCCTTCGACGCGCGCGTCCGCTCCCCGCGCGTGACGATGTCCCCGACGCCCCACCCCGGGCGCCGCAGGACTCACACTCACCCACCGGGAGCACAGCACATGCGAAAGCCCACTTTCCGGCGCCGCGGCCTCGTCGCGGCAGCATCCCTCGCGGTCGTGGCAGCCGCAGCGGTCGGCGGTTCCGCCGCCGCGTCGACGAGCGTCGAGCCGACGTCGACGCCCGTCCCGATCAGCACCCCCGACGGCCGGCTCATGAGCTACGTCGTCAACGCCCGCATCGCCACCCCCGGCCAGACGCGTCTCGTCGAGAAGGCCGTCGAGGCCGCGGGCGGCGTCGTCGTCCAGTCGTGGCCGCAGATCGGCGTCGTCATCGCCCACTCCAAGGTGTCGACCTTCCGGTCCGACGTCGTCGCCCGGGGCGGCAACGCCGTCGAGTCGGTCGGCGCCACCCGCACCGTCGAGGTCACCGAGGGCACGCCCGAGTCGGCCGGCGCGGCGTGGGGCCGCGGCGCGTCCGACTGGAAGAAGGGCGCGAAGAAGGACTGGAACGGCGACGTCGAGTCCGACCCGAGCCCCGCCGCGACGACCGACCCCCGCGAGTCGGAGCAGTGGGACATGACGATGATCAAGGCCGACCAGGCGCACCAGATCACCGACGGCTCCCGCAGCGTCCTCGTCGGCGTCCTCGACTCCGGCATCGACGCCGACCACCCCGACCTCGTCGCCAACCTCGACACGGCCGACTCCGTCAACTGCACCGACGCCGGCCGCCCGTCGACCACGGGCTGGCAGCCGACGACGAGCGACCACGGCACCCACGTCGCCGGCACGATCGCGGCCGCCCGCAACGGCGTCGGCATCGTCGGCGTCGCGCCGAACGTGCGCCTCGCGTCGGTCAAGGTCGTCAACGACGCCGGGTTCATCTACCCGGAGTACGCGGTGTGCGGGTTCGTCGAGGCCGGCCTCAAGCACATGGACGTGACGAACAACAGCTACTACGTCGACCCGTTCGAGTTCTACTGCGAGGACCAGCCCGACCAGTACGCGGCCAAGGAGGCCGTGCGCCGCGCGGTGACGTGGTCGACGAAGCAGGGCGTCGTGCACGCGGCCGCCGCCGGCAACTCGGCCAAGGACCTCGCGAACAAGTCCTCGTTCACGGACACCGGCAGCCCCGACGACGGCACGCCCGTCACGCGCACCCTCAACAGCGGCTGCGAGGACATCCCGACCGAGCTCGACGGCGTCGTCACGGTCAGCTCGATGCAGCGCTTCCCGGCCGGCACGATGGACAGCCGCCTGTCCTCGTTCAGCAACCGCGGCCTCGGCAAGATCGACGTCGCCGCGCCCGGCTCCTCGATCCTGTCCACCGTCGTCGCGAACAACGGCTACGGCCTCAAGAGCGGCACGTCGATGGCCTCGCCGCACGTGGCCGGCGTCCTCGCGCTCATGAAGTCGGTGCACCCGAGCTGGACCCCCGCACAGATGATCGAGAAGCTGCGCGAGCAGGCCGACGACAAGGCGTGCGGCACGACGACGGGCGGACCCTCGTGCGTGGGCCCCGTCGAGGACAACAGCTTCTTCGGTGAGGGTGTCGTCGACGCCCTCGACGCCGTGAGCTGAGGCACCACCAGCACTCCCGGGAGGGCCGGTCCGCCGCGAGCGGGCCGGCCCTCCTCGCATCTCCCGCCGTCCAGGCGTCCCGCCGCCCCCACTCGTCGAGTGAGCAGGCAGTCACTCCTGTCACGTGACGGGTGTGACTGCGTGCTCACTCGATCACGGGGCCGGGCGGTGGGCGGCGTGCGAGGTGCGGACGCCGCGGACGGTGCGCACGAGCAGGACGAGGGCGACGAGCTGGCTCACCGCGACGACGGCGACGAGCCAGGGCAGCGACCGGTCGTAGAGCCACCCGGACACGAGGCCGCCGACGACGGCGAACGCGCCCTGCACGCCGGCGAAGACGCCGTAGGCCGTGGCCCGCCGCGGCGCCTCGACGACCTCGGCGACGAGCGCCTTGACCGTCGAGTCCTGGACGCCGTAGGCCAGGCCCCACACGGCGACGCCGACGAGGGCGAGGGCGAGCGACCCGGTCAGGGCCAGCGGCGGCACGAGCGCGACGAGCACGGGCACGACGAAGAGCACCGCACCACCGAGCCGGTCGTAGGCGACGCCGACGCCCAGGGCCGCGAGCGCCTCGACGCCCATCGCGCCGGCGTAGACGACCGGCACCGTGGCCACGGGGACGAGACCACCGACGGTCAGGTGGTAGCCGATGAGGCCGAACGTCACGAGCCCTGCCGTCGTGAGGCCGGCGGCCAGCGCGTAGCGGAAGAACGAGCGCGGCAGCCCGGCCCCGACCGCGTCGGCGAACCAGCCGCGCACACCCCCGACGACCCCGCGTCGGGCCGGGTCCGGCCCCGCGACAGCGGTGTCGGCGGGACGAGCGGCGTCGGCGGGACGAGCGGCGTCGGTGGCCGGGGCGTCGGTGGCCGAGGCGTCGGTGGCCGGAGCGGGCGTCGCGACGTCCTCGGGCTGGGGGTCGTAGGCGGCGGGGTCGGGCACGCGGGCGCGGATGACCGCGAGCAGCACCATGGCGACGACCCCGGGGATCGCCAGCACGAGCATGCCGGGCCAGATGGTGCCCGCGGCCGCGACGACCGCCGCGACGAGCAGCGGGCCGGCGAAGGCGCCCACCTGGTCGAGGGCCTTGTGGACGCCGAAGCCGCGACCGCGGCCGACCGCCGTCGCGACGTGGGCGAGCAGGGCCGACTTCGACGGGCTGCGCACCGCCTTGCCGGCCCGCTCGAGCAGGATGAGCACCGAGGCGAGCGCGAGCCCCGCGCCGCCGACGAACGGGGTGACGGCCAGCAGCGGCACGCAGACGGCCGTGAGCCCGTAGCCGACGATCGTCAGCGCCCAGTAGCGGCCGGTACGGTCGGCGAGCGGGCCGAAGACGAGACGCAGCACGAGCGCCATGGCCTCGCCGGCACCCGTGACGAACCCGACGACCACCGCCCCCGCGCCGAGCGAGGCGAGCAGCGGGCCGTACATCGAGCGCGCGCCCTCGTAGACCATGTCGGCGGCGAGGCTGACGAAGCCGAACCACCACACGACCCGCCACGCCGACCACCGCAGCGCAGGACGCGTGGTGAGGGCATCGGGGCGGGCCGGCTCGGTCATGGTGGGCAACGTAGCAACGTCGCCTTAGCCTGAACCGGTGAGCAACCCGGACCGCGCCCCCGCCGAGGTCACCTGCGAGCACCGCGACGCCGAGGCCGGCTCACCCGCCGGCGCCGGCCCCGTCGTGCTGCCCTACCGCGACGTGCCGCTCGGCGGCCCACGGGCGATGCCGGTGCGGCGCAGCCTGCCGCAGCGCGAGCGCTCGCTCATCGGGGCCTGGTGCTTCGTCGACCACTACGGCCCCGACGACGTGTCAGCGACCGGCGGCATGGTCGTGCCGGGCCACCCGCACACCGGGCTGCAGACGGTGTCGTGGCTCTTCTCCGGCGAGATCGAGCACCGCGACACCACCGGGGCCCACGCCCTCGTGCGCCCCGGCGAGCTCAACATCATGACCGCCGGCAACGGCATCGCCCACTCCGAGTACTCGACGCCCGCCACGACGACGCTCCACGGCGCGCAGCTGTGGGTGGCGCTGCCCGAGGCGAGCCGGTTCACCGCGCCGGGGTTCGAGCACTACGCGCCACCGGTCACCGACGTCGACGGGTGCACGGTCCTGGTGTTGCTCGGGTCGCTGTTCGGGCAGACGTCGCCGGTGTCGATGCACTCCCCGCTCGTGGGCGCCGAGGTGACCCTCCCCGCCGGACGCTCGCTCGACGTCGCCCTCGACGCGTCGTACGAGCACGGGTTCCTCTGCGACACAGGCACCCTCACTGTCGAGACCTTGACGGCCAAGCCCGGCGAGATCGCCTTCGTGTCGACCGGGACGCGGACGGTCACCCTGACGGCCGGCGACGAGGACACGCGCCTGCTCGTGCTCGGCGGCGCGCCGTTCGGCGAGCAGGTCGTCATGTGGTGGAACTTCATCGGCCGCAGCCACGAGGAGATCGTCGCCTTCCGCGAGCAGTGGCAGCACGAGCGCGAGGCCGCTGCCCGTGGCACCGCGCCCGACGCGTCCGCGCGGTACGGGACGTTCCCCGGCGCGTGGGACCACACCCTGCCCGCGCCCGGCCTGCCGAACCTGCGTCTGCGCTCGCGCGGCTGACTTGCGAGGATGGGGGTCATGCGCGCGACGACGATCCACGGCCCCGGCGACATCCGACTCTCCGAGGTGCCCGACCCCACCATCGAGGCCCCGACCGACGCCATCGTGCGCGTCACGGCCGGGTGCATCTGCGGCTCCGACCTGTGGCCCTACCGCGGCGAGAATCCGATCCGTGAGGGCGCGACGATCGGCCACGAGGCCGTCGGCGTGGTCGAGGAGGTCGGCTCGGAGGTCAGGGACTTCCGGCCCGGTGACTTCGTCGTCATCCCGTTCTGCCACTGCGACAACACGTGCCCCGACTGCCTCGCCGGCGTCCAGTCCGCGTGCCCCAACGCCGACGGCACCGCGAGCGGCCAGGCCGAGCTGACCCGCGTCACCCAGGCCGACGGCAGCCTCGTCAAGACCGACGGGATACCCGACGAGCGGTTCCTGCCCTCGCTGCTCGCACTGTCCGACGTCATGGCCACCGGCTGGCACGCCGCCGTCGCCGCCAAGGTCACGCCCGGTTCGACGGTCGTCGTCGTCGGCGACGGCGCGGTCGGCCTCTGCGGCGTCATCGCCGCCGAGCAGCTCGGCGCCGAGCGGATCGTCGCGATGTCGCGGCACGAGCCGCGCCAGGCCCTGGCCCGCGACTTCGGCGCCACCCACGTCGTGGCCGAGCGCGGCGACGACGCCGTGGCCGCCGTCATGGACCTCACCGGCGGGATCGGCGCCGACGCCGTCCTCGAGTGCGTCGGCACCCACCAGTCGATGGACACCGCCTTCCACGTCGCACGCGCCGGCTCGACCGTCGGCTTCGTCGGCGTGCCGCACGGCGTCGAGCTGCCGCTGCGCCGGATGTTCGTGCGCAACATCGGCCTGGCCGGCGGCATCGCCCCGGTCCGCCTCTACCTGCCCGACCTCATGGAGCGCGTCCTGTCGGGCCGCATCGACCCGGGCAAGGTCTTCGACCTGACGCTCCCGCTCGACGAGGTCGCCGAGGGCTACCGCGCGATGGACGAGCGCCGCGCCGTCAAGGTGCTGCTCCAGCCGTGAGGCCCCGACGCGTCCGCCGCCGGGCGGCCGCGCCACCGATGGCGTGGCGCGCCCTGCTCGCGCTGGGCGTCGCCCTGCTCGCGACCGGCGTCGTGCTCATGCACTCTGTCGGGCCGCAGACGGGCGCGCCGGGCCACGGCGGTCACGTCGCGATGTCGCACGACATGGGGTCGCACGGCACGATCTCGACGGGCATGGTCTCGACGGGCACGGTCGTGGCGGCCGTCGCCGGCCAGCTCGCGGCCGGGCCAGCGGGTCACCACGGCACGGGCGGCGTGTGCCTCGCCGTGCTGCCGGGCCTGCTCGGGCTCGCGCTCCTCGCGCTCTCGCGGCTGCGGCGCCGCGCCGGCCACCTCCCCGCGCGGCCGCGCGCGACGCGTCGCCTCGTTCCCCCACGGGCCCCTCCCCGTCCCGTCGCCCTCACGCTCACCCGTCTCTGCGTCCTGCGGACGTGACCGGGCCACCGGACCCCGCCACCCGGCGGGACTCCGGCGCCTGACCACGCCCACTCGGGTTCCCCACGCAGAGAAGGACTTTCCATGAACGACCGCACGACCTCCACCCTGCCCACTCGCCGGACGCGTCACGCCTCGCTCGCGCTCGCCGCCGTGCTCACGCTCGGCACCGCCGCCTGCGGATCGACCGGGTCGACCGGCACCGGCCACTCCGGCCACGACGCGTCGAGCCCGACGACCCGCGCCTCGGCCGACACGTCGGCCGGCCCGTCTCAGGCGACCGCCGCCGGGCCGCACAACGACGCGGACGTCGCCTTCGCCGCCGGCATGGTGCCGCACCACGCGCAGGCCGTCACGATGAGCGACCTTGCCCTGCAACGCTCCTCGAACGCCGACGTCACAGCGTTGGCCACCGCCATCAAGGGCGCGCAGGACCCCGAGATCCGCACGATGAGCGGTTGGCTCGCCGGCTGGGGCCGGCCCGTGCCCGCCTCGAGCGGCGGGCACGAGGGTCACGACATGACGGGCACGAACGGCGCCGGCGGCTCGATGGCCGGGATGATGACCGCCGAGCAGATGGCCTCGCTCGAGGCTGCGAGCGGGCCGGCCTTCGACCGGCTCTGGCTCGAGCTCATGGTCGAGCACCACGAAGGCGCAGTCTCGATGGCCCGCACCGAGCTGCGCGACGGGTCGAGCCCCGCGGCCAAGGAGCTCGCCCAGTCGGTCATCGACGGGCAGACCGCCGAGATCGCGACGATGCGAGCCCTGCTCACCCGCCTCGGCGACTGACCGAGCCGCCACGCCGGTCCCCTGGTCGCCCAGGCACCCGCCAACCCGGCGGCGCCCGGGCGGCCACGGGCCGCCGGCGCCAGCGCGCACCATGGGAAGAACCGGAGGGAAGCTCGGGAAGGACCTCGGGACAAGGCGATTCACGCGTTGGCACCGGAAGTTCACGTATTTGTCGCTTTGCTGGAGTTTGGACACGAATTGCCCTCTTACTTTGCAGTCACCCCATTCGGCACATAAAGTCACAGACATCCCTCCCGACAATCGGTCCGGATAATGAGTGAGGACCAGGCTTGGCCCCGAGATTCGCGTCCGTCGATGACTACATCGCCTCCTATCCCGAGGAGACGCGGACCCAGCTCGCGAGGGTGCGGACCGCGATCCGCACGGCCGTGCCCGACGCCCGCGAGAAGATCAGCTACGGCATGGCCACCTTCACCCTCGAGGGCAAGCCGCTGCTCTATTTCGCCGGGTGGAAGAACCACGTCGGCGTCTATCCGGTGCCGACCGGTGACGCCGCCTTCGAGGAGGCCATCCGGCCGTTCCGCCGGGCCAAGGACACGGTGCGTTTCCCGATCACCAAACCGGTCCCGCTCGACCTCGTCGCGACCATCGCGCGACTCTGCGTGCGCCGCGCCGCCGAGCGCGACCGCGAGGAGCAGTCGCAGTCCGGCTGACGGGAGTCGGCGCCGGAGCGCCGGCGGCGGGCGTCAGCGTCGGGGCGTCAGGCGCAGCGTGACGATCCGGAACGGCCGCAGCCGCAGCCGGATCCCCTCGTCGGCGGAACCGGGTTCCTCGACGAGGGAGCGGCGCCCCTCGAGCGCCTCCGATCCCGGCTCCTCGAGCAGGTCGGTCTCGACAACGCGCTCGACCGCGAAGCCGGGCACGAGCGTCACGTCGCGGCGGCCGCCGGTGGCCTCGTAGAGCCGGACGACGACGTCGCCGCTGCCGTCCTCGGCGAGCTTGACCGACTCGACGACGCAGCCCGGGTCGTCCACCGTGACGAGGGAGCCCGTCGGCGGGACGTCCTGCCCTGACGCGTCCGGCAGGTCGCCGAGCAGCGGCAGGTGCATCGCGTAGCCGTGGGCGACGGCCTCGGCGACGTCGGCTCCCGGGACGATCCCGAACCGCACGACGTGCTCGCCCACGACGGCCGAGGCGTCGGTGTCGGGGTCGGGGAACGACGGCGAGCGCAGCAGCGTCAGGCGCACCGTCGTCACCGGCTCGCCCGACGCGTCGACGCCGCGGCGCACGGCGTGCCCGTACGTCGACTCGTTGACGACGGCCAGGCCCCAGCCCTCCTCGCCGACGTGCAGCCAGCGGTGGGCGACCATCTCGTGCCGGGCGGCCTCCCAGGACGTGTTCTCGTGGGTCGGCCGGCGCAGGTGCCCGAACTGGATGTCGGCGGTGCTGTGCGGCGCGAGCACCGGCACGGGCACGTACGCGGCGAGGGCGCGCTCGCTCTCGCGCCAGTCGACGCGCACCTCGACGTCGACGCGCGGCGAGTCAGCCGTGACGGTCGTGCGCTGCACGTACGTCGAGCGCCCGACGCGTCCGCGGGCCTCGACGACGACGCGCAGCGGCCCCGCCTCGACGACGGTGGCCGGGTGCGCGCCATCGCCTCCAGAGGCGTCGGGCGAGCCATCGGGCGTGACGTCCGGAGACGTCCACGTGCGGGCGTGCGGCTTGTCGATGTCCCAGGCGTCCCACATCGCCGGCACGTCGGGGTGCAGGCGCAGCTCGGCGGCCCGAGCCCCCGGCGGCAGCGCGTCCCGGCCGCCGTGGCGCAGGTCGAGCAGCCGCTCGATCGAACCGTCGGGCGCGACCGTGACCGACACGAGCCCGTTGGCGACGGTGAGCCCGTCGACCGTCACGGGGTGATCGGGCTCGACGCGGCGACCGCCGACGGCGAGCGCCGGCACCTCGACGAGCGCGACGCCAGCGTGGTCGTCGCCCTCAGCGCCGTCAGCGGACCCGACGACCTCGCGGCGAGACAGCGGCCCGGCGTTGAGCAGCCCACGCGGCCCGTCGCCCGAGCCGGCGAGCAGGTCGAGCGCCTCGGCCACGAGGGCGTGCAGCTCGGCGGTCAGCCGCTCGAAGTCGGCCCGCGCCTCGCGGTGCACCCAGGCGATGGCGCTGCCGGGCAGGATGTCGTGGAACTGCAGGAGCAGCAGGCGTTCCCACACGAGGCGCAGCCGCTCGGCCGGCCAGTCGCCGAGACCGCGGAGGGCGACGAGCGTCCACGCGAGCTCGGCCTGGCGCAGCAGCGCCTCGCAGCCACGGTTGCCGGCCTTCATGGCGCGCTGGCTCGTCAGGGTGCCGCGGTGCAGCTCGAGGTAGAGCTCCCCGGACCACGTCGGGGCGCGGTCGGCGTACTCCTCGCGGACCGCCTCGAAGAACGAGGACGCCGTGCCGACCTCGACGGCGGGCGAGCCCTCGAGCGAGCGCAGCCGACGGGCCCGCTCGAGCATCTCGCGCTCGGGACCGCCGCCGCCGTCGCCGAAGCCGAACGGGATGAGCGATCGACGGGAGCGGCCCTTCTCGAGGTGCTGCCGGGCCGAGCGGTGGACGTCGGCGCCGCCGAGCTTGCTCTCGTAGGTGTCGGCGGGCGGGAAGTGCGTGAGGATCCGGGTGCCGTCGATGCCCTCCCACCAGAAGGTGTGGTGCGGGAAGGTGTTCGTGTCGTTCCAGCTGAGCTTCTGGGTCAGGAACCACTGCGCCCCGGCGAGCCGCGCGATCTGCGGGTAGGCGGCGGCGTAGCCGAACGAGTCGGGCAGCCAGACGCCCTCGCAGCGTCGGCCCAGCTCGCGCTCGAAGAACCGCTGGCCGTGGAGCAGCTGGCGCACGAGCGACTCCCCGCCCGGCATGACGCCGTCGGCCTCGACCCACTGGCCGCCGACCGGCTCCCACGTGCCGGCCTCGACGGCCTCGATGATCCGGCGCCAGATCGCCGGCTGGTGCTCCTTGGTCCAGGCGTACTGCTGCGCCGACGAGCAGGCGAACACGAGCTCGGGGTAGTCGGCGGCGAGGGCCGTGACGTTGGCGAAGGTGCGCGCACACTTGCGGACGGTCTCGCGCACCGGCCAGAGCCAGGCGGAGTCGATGTGGGCGTGGCCGACGGCGGTGAGGCGCTGGGCGCTCGTCACGGCCGGGGCCGCGAGCACCGCGGCCAGCGCCGCCCGGGCCGGCCGGGCCGTGCCACGCACGTCGTGGACGTCGAGGGCGCTGAGGGCGTCGTCGAGGGCGGCCACCACCTCGAGGCGTCGGGCGTCGCGCTCGGGCAGCTCGGCGGCGAGGTCGACGAGGACGTCGAGGTCCATCGCGAGGCCGAAGACCTCCGGCTCGAAGACGGCGACGTCGATGCGGCCGAGGACGTAGCGCGGCTCGTCGCCGGCCGTCGCGAGGTCGCCGAGCCCGGTGGGCCGGAACCCGTTCTCCATGACCGCCGGGTTGCCCGCGGCCTCGAGGTGCAGGTGGATCGGCTCGCCACCCGCGGCGTCGCGGCTGACGCGGTACCAGCGGTTCATCGGGTGGATGCCCTTGAGCGGCAGGCCGTCGGCGTCGTGGAGCAGGCCCTCGGCCTGGAAGCCGGGCCCCTCGCCCCGGAAGCCGAGGTCGACGACCACCTCGACGCACTCGCCGGCGAACGCGTCCGGCACCGACCCGGTGATCTCGAACCACCACGTCGACCACGGCTCGCCCCAGGGCGTCCCCGGGCCGACCGGCTCGTGCGGCGCCGCGAGCGCCTCGGCGACCGGCACCGGCTCGCCCGGGACGTGCCAGGCCGACACCGCCAGAGGCGTGCGGTCGCGGTGGACCGCCGGCAGGACGTGCTCGGCGAGCACGCGACGGGAGCGGGCGAGCACGTGCGAGCTGTCGTCGAACACGCGTCGACCCTAGCCACGCGAGGACGACCGCGCCGCGTTCGCCACGGCCCCTCGGCGAAGGGACCGCTCGACCACACCGACCGATCCGCTTCTAGCGGACGCGACGGGGCTTCGTATACGAAACGCGAAAAGCCGAGTGTGACCTGCGTCACATTCACGGCACGGTAAAGCACCGGTAAAGGCCGTCCATCCACTCATTCAAGGACGAACCCGACGCGCCCTCCGTTACCTCGGCGTGACATTGCCCGGTTGATTCGTCTACAGTTCCGGGAGTCCGGCCCCCCTGGCCGGGCGCGTACGAGGTGGACCGCCTAGTCCTGTCACCGCCTCGCACGTGAGATCAGACCTTGTGACAGGAGCGGAGGAACCACACGTTTCTCCGGGCGTCCGGCACCACGACTCCGGACGTCCTTGGGGTGAAGTACCCACCCGGGCCGAGCACGACACACGGCACGGGAGGGAGCCGGGCACCTTTCCGCCCGAACCCGACAGCTAACTTCGTAGGCGCGGAGAGGTACATGAAGACTGAGAACATCCGCGGGCGCCACCGCGCGCCAGGACGCCACAATCCCCTCAACGAACTCAAGCTTCTCGCCCGTGAGTCGGCTCAGCCGGCCATGAAGGGCGCCGCGATCGTCGCGGCCACCGGCGGCATCCTCGCCACCTTCGCGGGCCCCGCCAGCGCCGACGAGGCCAAGGCCGCCAACGGCGCCGTCACCGCTCTCGGCTCTCCCGCCGCGGTCGGCCCGGCTGCCGCCCGCACCGCCGCGCCCACGACGGCCCTGTCGAAGATCGGCTTCCAGCCGCAGGTGCAGCAGGCCGTCGCGCAGCGCACCGCCAAGGCCAAGCCGGCCGTCATCGAGGACGTCGTCGTCGAGAAGGCCCGCCAGGCCGCCGCCGACCGCAAGGCCGCCGCCGAGCGCGCCTCCCGCGAGGCCTCGCGCCAGTCGCTGCTCAACAGCACCGCCTCGACCAAGTCGAGCAGCAACGGGTCGGTCCCCAGCGCCTCGTCGGGCATGCGCTCCGACCACAACTGGGCCACCGCGGGTCAGTGCACGTGGGGCGCCCTCAACAAGTGGTACCAGTCCGAGGGCTACTACCCCGGCGGCTGGACCGGCAACGCCATGGAGTGGGCCTCCGGCGCCGCGTCGGCGGGCTACACCGTCAGCGGCACCCCGCGCACCCGCTCGATCGTCGTCATGCAGCCCGGCGTCCACGGCTCCTCGAGCGTGGGCCACGTCGCCTGGGTCACGGCGGTCAACGGCAACGAGGTCACCATCATCGAGATGAACGCGATGGCCGGCCCGTACAACTACAACACCCGGACCGTCACCGACATCTCCGGCATGAAGTACATCTACGCGCCGTGACCTGACCGGTGCGCCCGCGAGAGAGGGCGGGGACGACACACGTCGTCCCCGCCCTCTCTGCGTGTCCGGCGCCTTCCGACGCGGTTCGGCGTCGGTTCGGCGGCGGTTCGGCGGCGGTTCAGCGCGGCTCGGGCGGCGGCTCGGGGCCGACGTGCGGCTCGCCGAGGAACCGCTGCACCCACGCGACGTCGTGCCAGGCGCCGTTCTTCCAGCCCACGCGGCGGTACGTGCCGACGGGCTCGAACCTGAACGAGGCGTGGAGCCGGTTGCTGGCCTCGTTCGGCTGGGCGATGCCGGCCGCCGCCATCCGGTAGCCGCGCTCGGTGAGGCGGTCGAGCAGGGCCGCGTAGAGCGTCCGGCCGCCGCCGCTGCCGTGCCACCTCGGGTCGAGGTACACCGACACCTCGCACGACCAGCGGTAGGCCGGCCGGGCCTTGAACGGGCCGCCGTAGGCGTAGCCGACGACCTCGCCGGCGTCCTCGAGGACGAGCCAGGCATGCGTCGCGACCGCGGCCTCGATGCGGGCGGCCACGTCGGCCTCGGCCGGCGGCTCGAGCTCGAAGGTGATCGCGGTGTCGAGGACGTAGGGCCGGTAGATGCGCGCGCAGGCGGCGGCGTCGGCGGCCGTCGCGTCCCGCACGACGCGGGTGGAGCGCCCCGGACGCGGCGTGGGCTCGGTCGTCATGCCGCGATGCTAGGGCTCGCTGCCCGGGCGTCCCGGGCCCGGCTGCTCGCCACCAGCCCGCTCCCCGTCGGCCGGGTCCCCGGCGGTGCGCTCTGCGTCGGCCGACTCCCCGTCCATCCACGTGCCGCCGGCCCGGTCCTCGGCGGGCTCGTCACCGACCTGCGGCTCCCCGGACGCCCACCGCCGCCGGCGTCGGTTGCTGCCCGGCGCCTCGGCGGCGAACCTCGACACGACCATCGCCACGAACGTCACGAGGTAGACCTGCCCGATGACCGCCTCGGACATGGCCGCGAGGCGCCCGACCTCGGTGACGGGCACGAAGTCGCCGTAGCCGAGCGTCGCGATCGTCGTGAGGCTGAAGTACATGTAGACGGTCGAGGAGACGTCCGAGCCGAAGTAGTGCACGTCCGGAGTCCACCCGTCGATCGTCTGGAAGAGCAGCGAGTAGGCCACCGCGAGCTGCAGGTAGGCGGCCACGGCGCCGAGGACGGTCTGGAGCGTGACCCGCTGGTGCCACACGAGCCGGCCCGCGCAGAGCACCGGGGTGACGAACGCGGCGACGCACCAGAACGCGTCGGGCTGGATCGCCGCCGGGGGCCGCGCAGCCCCCGGGACGGCCTCGAAGAGGATGATGACGAGGTTGCCGAGGACGCTGAGACCGACGAACCAGTCCATGATCCGGCACATGCGTCGCGACGCCCCGGAGGCGCGGGTGGCCACGACGAGCGCCGCGCCCGTGACCGCGTGGGTGACGAACCGGCCGGTGTAGGAGAAGCGCACGTCGACGAGCGACTGCGTGACGATCGCGACGAGGACGAAGAGCAGCACGAGGTCGAAGCGGTCGAGGAGCGGGACTCTTCGACGACCCACGCGGTGGTCCTCCATCGCTGCCTCCTGCCTCCTGCCTCGGGTGCGAGGGCTGCGCTCCGAGAATAGGCTCCGGCGCGCGCCTCAGACCCCGGATCGGCGGTGGACGCGACGGACCGCGCCGACGGCCACCGCCTCCAGACGCCGCGCCTCGGCCTCCTCGAGGGCGTCGACCCGGCCGATCGCGAAGGCCGTCGCGGCGTCGCCGGACGACGCCAGCCCGACGACGGCGACCCGGGCGGCGACGGTGTCGTGGTGCTCGCCGAGCACCTCCTGGACCTCCTCGGCGGCCTCGGCGAGGCGCAGGACGCGCTGCCCGGTGACCGGCCCGGCGGCCTCCGCCGCGTAGCGCAGCCGCTTGGCCGCCTTGCGCGCCTCGTGCAGCAGCGCGGCCCGACGGTCGGCGTCGGGTTCGGCGAGCGCCTCCCCGGCGAGGCGCTCGAAGCGGGTGGCCTCCCGGCGGACCTGCCGACGGGCGACGCGTCGGGCGGGGGCCGCTGCCCGCTCGGTGAGGGGCGGGTCGGCCGCGAGGGACTCGAGCGCGGCGAGGGCCGAGCGGTACCGACGCGAGGCCAGTACCTCGACGACGCGGGGACGGCGGGCCGCCAGGTCCTGCTCGAGGGCCCGCACGAGGGCCCGGTGCCCCCGGGCCGCCTGGCCGGCGGCGTCACCAACCGACGCCTGCGGCGCGTGTGCGACCACGCGTTCGAGGACCACCTCCGCGTCGCGGACCCGCCCCAGCTCGGACGCCGCCCACTGCAGCTCGGCGCGCAGCGGCTCGGTCTGCGACGCGTCGACGAGCGGCCGGAAGGTCGCGAGCGCGCTGCGGGCCCGGCGCATCGCGACGCGGAGGTCGTGGACGTCCGGCGAGCCACCGCCGGGACCCTCGGCCGCGAGGATCGCCCGGACCTGCTCGTCCAGCCACCAGCGCAGCAGCTGCCCGGCCGGGTCCTCGCGCCCCGGACGCCAGCGCCCTCCCCTGCCGGACGAGCCGGACGCGCCGGACGCGCCGGCGGCGTCACGGACCGCGGGCGGTGGGGGCACAGGTCCTGTCTACTCCCGCGCGGCACCGCGCGACGCCCGAACGGGATGCACCTGTGAACCGTGGACAGACGCCTGCACGGCGGCGGGTGCGGAACGTAGAGTCGAGAGGTGGCACGGGTCACCGATCCGCCGAAGGTGCATCCGGCCGGCCCCCTCGGTGCCGCGCCGCCGGCGTCCACGCCCGGGCTCGCCCCGCCCCGGCCACCTGGCAGTTCCCAAGCCGAGCCGCCCTCCGAGCCACCGTCCGTCCCACCGCGGCGCTTCGCCCGGCTGCGCGGCCTGCCCCGACGCGTCTGGGTCACGGTGCTCGTCGTGCTGCTCGTCGCCGGTGGCGGGCTCGCATTCGCGCTGACCCGCCCGCCCGGACCACCCGCGCTGACCCAGCGCGACGTCGACGCGAGCGTCCGGCGCGGGCTCGAGGCCTACAGCGAGCAGCAGGCGGCCGAGCCCGCCGACGCCACCCTCGCCCACCGCGCCATCGAGCCCTCGCTCGTCGTCGTGTCGACGCGCACGACGACGTCGACGGGGACCGAGGAGGGCACCGGTGCCGGGGTCGTCGTCAACGAGGCCGGCACGGTGCTGACCGCCGACCACGTCGTCGCCGGGGCCGGCAGCATCACCGTGCAGTTCGCCGACGGCACGAGCTCGCCGGCCCGGGTGCTGACGCACCAGCCGGAGATCGACATCGCCACGCTCGTGCCGACGCAGCTGCCCGACACGGTCGTGCCGGCGGTCCTCGGCGGCGGGGTCCAGGTGGGGGCGCCCGTCTTCGCCGTGGGGCACCCGCTCGGGCTCACCGACTCGCTGTCGGCGGGCGTCGTGTCGGCGCTCGAGCGCACCGTCACGGTCCCCGACGGGCGGCGCCTGCAGCACCTCATCCAGTTCGACGCCGCCGTCAACCCCGGCAACTCCGGCGGGCCGCTGCTCGACCGGTCGGGGCACGTCGTCGGCATCGTCACGGGGTTGGCCAACCCCACCGACCAGGCGCTGTTCGTCGGCATCGGCTTCGCCGTGCCCATCGCGACGGCCGGTGGGGCCGCCGGCAGCCCGCCCCACTGAGACCGCGCACCGACCAGCCCGACGAGAGCAGGAGACAGCATGGACGACGAGACCCGCCCCGGGCCCGCTGCGGCCGACACGGCCGCCGACCACCGGCTCCTCGAGCAGGCGCTCTACGAGGTCAAGCGGACCATCGTCGGGCAGGACGTGCTGCTCGAGCGGATGGTCGTCGCCCTCCTGGCGCGCGGCCACCTGCTCGTCGAGGGCGTGCCGGGCCTGGCCAAGACGATGGCGATCAAGACCCTCGCCGCCACCGTCGGTGGGGAGTTCCAGCGCATCCAGTTCACCCCCGACCTCGTGCCGGCCGACCTCGTCGGCACCCGGATCTGGAACCAGCGCGACGGCGAGTTCCAGGTGTCGCTCGGCCCGGTGTTCGCCAACCTCGTGCTCGCCGACGAGGTCAACCGCGCGCCCGCGAAGGTGCAGAGCGCCCTGCTCGAGGTCATGCAGGAGCGCCAGGTGACGATCGGCCGGCAGACCTACCCGGCACCCGACCCGTTCCTCGTCATGGCGACACAGAACCCCATCGAGTCCGAGGGCACCTACCAGCTGCCCGAGGCGCAGGTGGACCGGTTCATGCTCAAGGTCCTCATCGGCTACCCCTCTGCCGCAGAGGAGTTCGTCGTCGTCGAACGGCAGATCGCGGCCTCGGCCCCGACGGCCCAGGTGCTCGACCCCGACGTGCTCCGGCGCTTCCAGCACGAGGTCGACGAGGTGTACGTCGACCCGGCCGTCATCGAGTACGCCGTGCGGCTCGCGTCGGCGACGCGCGACCCGGCCTCGGTCGGGCGCGACGACCTGTCGCGGCTCGTGACCTACGGCGCCAGCCCCCGCGCGTCGATCAACCTCGTGCTCGCGGCCCGGGCGCTCGCCTTCCTGCGCGGGCGCGACTTCGCCCTGCCGACCGACGTGCACGAGCTCGCGCACGACGTGCTGCGCCACCGCGTCGTCCTGTCGTACGAGGCGCTCGCGGAGGACCTGTCGGCCGACCAGGTGCTCGCGCCGATCGTGGCCGCGGTGCCGGTGCCGGCGGTCCCGGTCCGCGAGCGTCGCACGGGCACAGGCGCCCCCGTCGGCGGCGCGGAGGACTCGTCATGGGCGCAGCCCCAGCCCTGACGCCGGAGCGGCTGCTCCGCCGGCTCGAGTGGCGCGTCGTGCGCCGCCTCGACGGCCTGCTCCAGGGCGACTACCGCAGCCTCTTCAAGGGCTCCGGCCTCGACTTCACCGACCTGCGCGAGTACGAGCCTGGCGACGACCTCCGGCACGTCGAGTGGAACGTCACGGCCCGCCTCGACGAGCCGTGGGTGCGCGAGTACGTCGAGGACCGCGAGGTGACGGCGTGGCTGCTGCTCGACGCGTCCCGCTCGATGGGCTTCGGCCCGGCCGACCGCAACAAGGACCTCGTCGTGGCCGAGGTGGCCACGACGCTGGCCCACCTGCTGACGCGGGGTGGCAGCCGCGTCGGGGCCGTGGTCCTCGACGCGGGTGTCGAGGCCGTCGTGCCGCCCGGGTCGGGGCGCACCCAGGTGCTGCGGATCGCGGGCGCCCTGCTCGCGCGCCGCGCCGCGCACGAGGCGGACGACGCGGACGACCCGGACGACGCGGGCACGACGTCAGCCGGCGCGGGGACCCGGCGCCGGTGGCGGGTCCTCGGGCGTCGGGGAGCCGGGACGCGTCCCGAGCCACCCGGGGTCACCGACCTCGGCGCCGGCCTCCGGGTGGTCGCCGGGCTCGCCCGCCGCCGCGGGGTGGTCGTCGTCGTCAGCGACTTCGTCAGCACTCCGGGCTGGGAGGCCGAGCTCGGGCGGCTCGCGCGGCGCCACGACCTCGTCGCCCTGCGGGTCAGCGACCCGCGCGAGCACGACCTGCCCAGCGTCGGGACGCTCTACGTCGAGGACCCCGAGACCGGGGAGCAGATCGTCGTCGACACCGACGACGACGCGTTCCGGGCGCGGGTGCGCCAGCTCGCGCAGGAACGCCGGGACGAGCTCGAGCGGCTGACGCGTCGGGCCGGGGCCGACCTGCACCACCTGTCGACCGACGAGGACCTCGTGCGGGCCCTCGTGCGCGTGGCTGCCTTGCGCCGCAGGCGGATCGGGGCGCTCCGACGATGACGCTGACCTGGCCGTGGATGCTGGTGGGGCTCGCGGTCCTGCCGGTGCTCGTCGTCGCCTACCGGCGGCTGCTCGACGGCCGGGCCGCCCGCGTGCGGGCCATGGCCGCCGAGGGGTTCGTCGTGGTGGAGCGGCGCGACCGCCTCCGGCACCTCGGCCCGGCGCTGCTGCTCGCCGCGCTCGCGCTGCTCGTCGCGGCACTGACGCGTCCGGTCGCGGCCGTGGCCGAGCCGCACCGCGAGGGCACCGTCGTGCTCGCGTTCGACGTGTCGAACAGCATGGCGGCCGCCGACCTCAAGCCGACGCGCCTCGAGGCGGCGAAGTCGGCGGCGCGGTCGTTCGTCGCGAAGCAGCCGGCGAGCGTGCGCATCGCCGTCGTCGCGTTCGGCGGCAGCGGCGTCGTGACCCAGCGCCCGACCGATGACCGGACCGCGGTGCTCGCCGCGATCGCCCGGCTGACACCGCAGAGCGACACGTCGCTGGCCGGGGGCATCCTCGGTGGCCTGAGCGCGATCGCGGGCCGGCCCGTGCACGCGCCGTCCGACACCGAGAACGGCGCCGCCGACGAGACGCCGATCGGCTACTACGGCGGCACGGCGATCGTCCTGCTCACCGACGGCGAGAACACGTCGGGCACCGACCCGCAGGAGCTCGCCGACCTCGCCTCCGCCGCCGGGGTGCGCATCGACCCGGTGGGGCTGGGGACGCCGGCCGGCACCGTCATCGAGGTGGACGGGTTCAGCATCGCGACGGCCCTCGACGAGACGGTCCTTCGCCAGATCGCCGACACGACCGGCGGCACGTACCGACGCGCGTCGGACGTGGCCACCCTTGCGGCCGTGTACGACTCGATCCAGCTGCAGTGGACGACGCGGTCGGTGCCCCACGAGATCACCTCGCTCGTCGCCGGGGTGGCCGCGCTGCTGCTGCTGGCCGGGGCCGGGGTCACGGTGCTGCGGCAGGGGCGGGTGGTCTAGGTGTCGTTCGGCCAGCCGCTGCTGCTGCTCCTCCTGCTCGCCGTGCCGGTGCTGCTCGCCGCCTACGTGTGGCAGCTGCGGCGCCGTCGCCGGCAGGCGGTTCGCTTCCCCGACGTCGCGCTGCTGCGGTCGGCGGGCGCGTCGCGTCGGTCGTGGCGCCGGCACCTGCCCGTGGCGCTCGTGCTCGGCGCGCTGGCGCTGCTCGGGGTGGGCAGCGCGCGCCCGACCGTCGAGGCCGACGTGTCGGCGTCGAGCTCGACGATCATCCTCGCCCTCGACGTGTCCGGGTCGATGTGCGCGACCGACGTGACGCCGAACCGGCTCAGCGCGGCCCAGGCGGCGGTGCGCGAGTTCGTGCGGCGCCAGGACGACGCGACGAAGGTCGGGCTCGTCGTCTTCTCCGGCTTCGCCCAGCTCGCCGTGCCCCCGACCGACGACCGGGACGCGCTGCTCGCGGCGATCGACACCGTGACGACCGGCCGCGGCACGACGATCGGCGCGGCCATCCTCCGCTCGGTCGACGCCATCGCCGAGCTCGACCCCGCCGTGCCGCCGAGCGACCCCGTCGCGGAGCCCTCGACCGACGGCGCCGGCACGCCCGACCCCACCCCGACGCCCACGGCGACGGGCGGCGAGGGCCCTGACGGGACGGCGCCCCGGACGCAGGGGGCGCCGGCGCCGGAGATCATCGTGCTCCTCACCGACGGGGCCAACACCCGCGGCGTCACGCCTGCGCAGGCGGCCGAGCAGGCGGCGGCACGTGGCGTCCGGGTGTACCCGATCGGCTTCGGCACGCGGAACCCGACGCGGCTGGCCTGCACCCTCGACCAGTACGGCGGCCTGCCGGGTCCGGGGTTCGGCCGCGACGTCAGCGGCGGTCCCGGCTCTCGCGCCGCCGACCTCGGTGGCCGCAACTTCCTCGTCGTCGACGAGGCGGCGCTGCGCGGCGTCGCGAAGACGACCGGGGGCGAGTACTTCGCAGCGCAGGACGCCGAGGGCCTGACGAAGGTGCTGGCCAACCTGCCGAAGCACGTCACCGTCACGCACCGCGTCGTCGACCTCAGCGCCGTCTTCGCCGGTGCCGCCGCGCTGCTGCTGCTCTACGGCGCGTGGGTCTCGCTGCGGCAGGGGTTCGGCGGCACGCGCGCGCGCCGGGCCTGACGCGTCCGGCCGCCGGACGCGTCGCGTCCGTCTCGCGCGTCAGCGGTGCCCCGAGCGGGCCAGCGTCACGAGGTCGCGCACGCCCGCCTCCGGCAGGTAGGCGCGGCTCAGGGCCAGCCCGATCCGCGGCAGGGCCGCCTCGTCGGGGAAGACGAGGTAGAGGGGCTCGGTGCGCGGCTGGAACTTCGCCTTGAAGGCGTGCAGCGACCGGAAGCCGTAGTACGGCTCGAGCGAGGCGCCGAGCCGGTCGAGGAAGGCATCGAGCGTGCCGCGGTCGAGGGTGTCGCCGTCGGCGGCGGGTACCGTCCGCGCCAGCGGGGCGCCCGAGAGCGACACCACGGAGCAGCCCTCGTCCTTGAAGGCGAGGCAGGCCGAGGCGATGAGGAACTCCATCGAGTACCGGAACCCGCCCGGCAGGCGGCGCATGACATCGAGGGTCCAGCCGGCCGGCTCGCCGCCACCGCTGGGGTGGAAGGGCATCCACGAGGTGACGCCGTGCACCGTCGTGTCGGCGTCGACGGCCAGGCCGACGCGGACGTTCGGGTCGAGCGCCTCGTCGACGCCGCCGAGCGTGAAGCCCATCTCGGGCAGCCCCTTGTCCTCGACCCAGTCCGAGGAGATCGCCTTGACCTGCATCTGCAGGCCCCGCGGCATGTCGACGAGCGACCCGAGCCGGAACTGCACGCCGAGCTTGGCGGCCTGGTTGAGCGCGGTGCGCACGTCCTGCCACGCCTTGCCGACGAAGTCGAGCGTGGGCAGGTCGATGCAGGCCTCCTCGGCCACCTGGAGGCAGTGCCAGCCCTGGGCCTGCGCGTGGCGCGACGCCTCCTCGGTGACGGTGAACAGGCACGGCACGAGGCCCTGTCCGTGAACGGTGTCGGCGAAGGCGCCGAGCAGCCTCGAACGCTCGGCCTCGGTGGCCGCCACGGGGTCGCACAGCCCGATGGCGACGCCGGCGTGGACGCGGTAGGCGACGTAGCCGGGCACGTCCCGGGGCACGAACCAGCGGTTCTCGGGCCACGTCGTCATCCAGGCGAGCCGGTTGACGGTGCCCTGGTCGCGGAGCAGCGCCGTGGCGCGCGAGCGCTGGTCGTCGTCGGCCGGGGCGACGAGGCTGCCCGTCGTGCGGCGGGCCCGGCGCGGCGAGGGGTTGCGGAAGGCGTGCCGGCCGACGATGAGCACCGCGAGGCCGAGGCTGTTGCCGACGATGTCCCACCCGGCCGCGAGCAGCCCCGGCTCGCCGACGACGATCATCCACACGTAGTTCGCGACCTGGAGGGCGAGCACGACGACGAGCAGCGCCATGGCCCAGCGCCACGCGCGTCGCCGCCCCTTGTAGAGCGACCGGGCCAGCCACAGCCACAGGACGATCTGCACGACCCCGAACCAGAAGTCGGGGTCGCTGAGCTCCTGCGCCCGGGCCGCCGGCGACATCGTCACGGCGAACGGGCCGTCGGCGTGGGTGAACGGGTGGAGGAACACCTCGACGGCGGCAACGACGAAGAACGCGCAGGCGAGGAGGCGGAAGTCGCGACGGGTCAGCTGCCGGATGCTGAAGGAGGGCGTCCGGCCCACGAGGTAGGGCCCGAGCAGCAGCCCGAACCCGACGCCGAGCACGTGCTCGAGGTCGGCGAGGGCGCCCATGTGGATGACGAAGAGCACGACGTAGGCGGCGAGCAGGGCTCGCGCGCGACCCCGCCACGGCGGCGTCAGCGTGACCGACGCGGCTGCCGCCGCCCCGAGGAAGCCCGCGGACGGGCCGGCGTCGCGCACGACGGACAGGGTCGTCGTCCACGCGTAGCCGTGGGCTCGGGTGAGCCAGAGGATCCCGGCCGAGCCGAGGACCGCCACGACGTGGCAGGCCAGGAGGGCGATCGCGGCGCGCCTCGTGCCCAGGCGCCACTCGGCGAACCCGCCGAAGAGCATGAGCCCCAGCAGGATCGGGACGTACTGGTAGGGCTTCGCCGCGAAGAACGCGCCCACGACGACGGTCCACCAGGCGCCGTCCTCCAGCGCCGGCAGCCCGTAGGTGATCGAGGCGTCGAGGGGTCGGCCGAGGAGCGGGTCCCACAGGGCCCGCGTCACGACTGCCAGGATCAGGACGATGACGACGAGGGCGCTCGTCAGGGGTAGGCGACGCATCACCGTCCGAAGACGGGACATGCCTCCATGCTCCCGCTCGTTCGCCCCGGGCGACACCCCGTTCCGGGATGTCGGCTATGCGCGGTCTGCGACCGGTGGCTGCCAGCCCTCGGGTGGCCCGCCCGGGTGCTCGTCGAGCCCACGCCGCAAGCGGGCGGCGAACGCCTCGAAGCTGCTCCGCGGCCACCCCTCCGGTGGCGCGACGGCCCCGACGCGCGTCACGCGGTGCCCCTTGAGCTCGGCCGGCAGGTCGGGCGCCGGCGTGGGGCGGTCGAACTGCGCCTCGACGCCGGACAGCCACGACTCCGCGGCCTCGGCGTCGCCCGCCAGCCACAGAGCGGCGGTCAGCAGCGGCGTCCGCCGCCACGGGCCGCGGCCGGCACGCAGCTCGGAGACGACAGCCTGAAGGCTCGTCCGTGCCTGCACCCAGGGCAGACCCGCCGCCCGGGCCGTCGTGGCCACGTCCTCGAAGACGCGTTCGTTGCCGTCGAGCGCCTCCGCGGCGATGAGCCAGTGACGCCTCGCCGAGTCCGCCTCCCCTTCCACGAGACCGAGCAGGGGCACGCTGACGGTGGCCTGCAGGTTGGGGCTCACGACGACGGCGCCCGTGAGCGCGCGGGCCACCGCCTCGACCCGCTCGTGCACCACGCCGATCGAGGGCGCGAGCCGCCACTGGTGGGGCAGGCCGCGGTCGGTCGCCAGCGACAGCCAGCCGAGCACCCCCGGCGCGACCGGTCGGGTGTAGACGTTCCCGGCGCGCTTGCGCCACCCGTCGGCGACGAGGACCGGGCGCGCCTTCGGCGTGGGGTCGGGCACGAGCGGAGGCTAGCGCCGTCCCCTTCCCGACGAGGCCACTTCGACGCACCTGAGTCGGCCGAAGGGACCGTTGGGGTGCGAGGCGGCCATCTGCGGCAGGCGTCCTCGGGCGCGGACACGGTTGACTTGGGCCCGTGACGACCCGACTGCTCCTGATCGCCGACACCCACCTGCCGAAGCGGGCCAAGGACCTGCCCGCCCAGGTGTGGCGGGCCGTCGAGGAGGCCGACCTCGTGGTGCACGCCGGCGACTGGGTCGACGTCGCGACGCTCGACGCCCTCGAGGCGCGGGCCCGGCGTCTCGTGGGGGTCGTGGGCAACAACGACCACGGCGTCCTGCGCGAGCGGCTGCCGGAGTTCGCGTCGTTCGAGGTGGAGGGTGTCCGCTTCGGGGTGGTCCACGAGACGGGCTCGGCGTCGGGCCGGGAGGCGCGCTGCGAGGCGACCTATCCCGACCTCGACGTCCTCGTCTTCGGCCACAGCCACATCCCGTGGGACACGACCTCACCGCGCGGGCTGCGGCTGCTCAACCCCGGCTCGCCCACCGACCGCCGCCGTCAGCCGGCGTGCACGTACCTGACGGCCACGGTCGAGGACGGCGAGCTCGGCGAGGTCGTGCTCCACGAGATCCGACGCGGGTAGGTGGGCCTGCGGCCCGGGCGGCTCGCGCTCCGGGCGCCGTTCGTCCGGAACCGGTGCGAGCATGCGGACATGAGCCCGACGACACCGGCACCCAGCGAGGCCCGCGTCACGTGGCCGCAGGCCCTGGCCTGGCGGCTGGAACGGCACCTGCTCGACCCGGTCGGGCCGGCCTCGGCGCCCGAGGTCGTGCGCCGGCTCGGGGCGGTGCTGTCGATGGACGAGTCGCTCGCCGACCTCGCCGTCTGCAGCCGCAGCACGAGCGCACGACCCGGCGACCTCGCTCGGGCGCTCGCGGAGGGAACGGTCGTCAAGGCCTACGCCTTCCGCGGGTCGATGCACTACCTCGCACCGGAGGACGGCGGGATCTACCTCTCCCTCCGGATGGCCGGGCGACAGTGGGAGCTGCCGAGCTGGGTGGAGTACTACCGCCTGAAGCCATCGGACTGGCCCGACTTCCGGGCGGCGGTCCGTGATGCCCTGGCCGACGGGCCACGGACGATCACCGAGATCGGCGCGGCCGTCACGCGGCGCAAGGCCTACCGGCACCTCGAGCCGGTCTTCGACGAGGGTGCCGGCACGCTCGTCAAGCCGCTGACGTGGCACGGCGACATGAGCTTCGGCCCGCCCCGCGACGGGCGGCACACCTTCCAGCGCCTCGACACCAACCCGCGCTGGGCCGGCGTCCCCGACCTCGACGACGCCGGGCCGCGCGCCGTCACGGCCTACCTGGGCACGTACGGCCCGGCGACGATCGACCACGTCCACCACTGGCTCGGGGCGGGCCTCAGCGCCGGTCGCAAGCGGCTCGACCGGTGGATCTCGGGCCTCGGTGACGCGCTGGCCGCGGTCGACGTCGAGGGCACGACGGCGTACGTCGTGCGCGAGGACCTCGAGTCGCTCTGCGCCGCAACGCCGTCCGACGCCGTGCGGTTCCTCCCGGGGCACGACCAGTGGGTGATGGGCGTCGGCACCAAGGACGAGCAGGTCGTGCAGCCACCCCTGCGGCAGGAGATGACCCGCAAGGCCAACCCGGTCGTCGTCGGCGGCGTCGTGCGCGGCACGTGGGCGCGCAAGGGCGACGAGCTGACGATCACCTGGTGCGACCGCGGCACGCGCCCCGACGCGTCGATCCGTCACGAGGCCGCCCGCCTCGGCCAGATCCTCCACCGCGACCTCCGGGTATCCCTCGACTGACGCCTGACCGCGTCGAACGGCTCCTCGCGGTCGGCGGCACCGCGAACCGCGCGGACCTCAGCGCATGCGCCGCGCCCGGCTCCTCAACGAGCCGCGACGCGGCTCCTTCGGGTCCGGTCGAGGCTGCTCCGTGTCGGCCTGCCTCCGCGAGAGCGCCTCGAGCAGATCGCGGTGTCGCCGCGCGCGCAGGGCTCGGCGCTCCTTCCGGGCGACGTGGTTCGCGGCGAGCAGCGCAACGAGAGGCCCGATGATGGAGCCGACGAGGATCACCGTCGCCGGCCTGCCGTGGTCGGTGGTCGCGTAGTACACGAGCCCGCCGACGACGAGCAGCCCGTAGAACAGACGGATGCCGGCGGCCCGACGCCTGATCGCCGGGTAGGCGAGCAGCACGCCGACCAGGGGCGCATGAGCCAGACAGAGCATGATCGTGCTCAGCGCGGCCGAGTGGGCGCCCGGGCGCGTGTAGGACCCGTACGCCCAGGACAGACACAGGCCGAACAGGAGGGCGTTGACGGCCAGGGCGACCTGCCTCCGAGGCGAGGTCTGGGGTGCGGCTGCCATCGATCCACTCCTGTGCACGGCGCCTGACGGGACCTGGTGAGGGTGCCACGGGACTCCCGGATCGGGGGCGAAAACGGGCAGATGCCCTCGCGTCCTGAGGTGGCTCGCCTCGTGGAGCAGTGCAGAGGGCGGCGGTCCACCGGCAGGCTCGCAGGTTCGGTCGCGCACGAGGGTGGGCTGCGCGGCTAGCGTTCGGGCGTGAGCACCCATGGCCAGCAGCCAGACCCGGTCTTCGACGTCGACGCCGATCGCGCGGCGGTGCGGGAGGTGGTGGACACGTTTCTCGACGCGTTCCGGTCGGGTCCGGAATCGCCGCAGCGGCTCGACCGGCTGCGGACGCTCCTGCTCCCGCAGGCGATCGTCGTCCGCACGTGCGGCCTCGACCTCGGCGTGTACGACGTCGAGTCGTTCATCGCGCCGCGCGCGGCCCTCCTGTCCGGCGGTTCGCTCGTCGACTTCCACGAGTGGTCGCTCGCCGGGCGCATCGACGTGTTCGGCGACATCGCCGCCTGGTTCGGCGCCTACGCGAAGGAGGGCGTCCACGACGGCGCGCCGACCGCCGGCCGCGGCATGAAGTCGGTGCAGCTCGTCCGCACGCCGGCGGGCTGGCGGATCAGCGCCGTCGCGTGGGACGACGAGCGTCCGGGCCTCACCCTGCCGCTCACCTGACCCGACCCCGTGTCGTGCCCGCCGGGAGGTGCGCATGCTCGGAGCACGGCCATCGACCTGCACCGGCATTGGTTCCGCGACCGCGTCAGTACTCGCCCTTGATGACGAAGTACGAGCCGCGGATCGTGCCGGCGAGCCTGGACTTCTGACGCGCGAACTTGAAGGCCGACAGCTCCTCCGGCACGTCCATCCCGTCGCACAGCTTGAACCCGACGGCCCGCTTGCCGCCGTCGGCGACGGTGTACATGACGTTGATCGACAGGCCCGACTCGTAGAAGACGTAGGCCATCCGGATGCCGTCGACCTCGAACGCCGTGGCCTCGAGCGCCGGCGAGCCGATGACGAGGTCGCGCTCCTCCTTCAGCACCCGACTGACGAAGTCGACCGTGTCCTTCGCCTCGGCCGCCGGCTCGGTGGTGAAGGTGTGGTCGTACTTGTTCCGGTAGTACCGGGCCTCGTTGGCGCGCAGCCCCGCCAGCGCCTCGGCGTGCGGGGAGGACTCCAGCCCGACGGTGGAGACCTCGGTGAAGTCGACGACGTAGGACATGACCACCTCCGGTTGTGACGCCTGGTGGTCACGAGGCTAGTCCCGCCCGGTCCCGCCCGGTCCCCCGCGGCGTCGGCGGATCGGTCTAGGGTCGGCGACATGGCGCTGACGGAGCTGTCGATCGACCAGGCACGACGCGTCGCGGTGCACGCGCAGCTGCTCGACGCCCCACGCCCCACCGACCTGCTCGAGGTCGTCGACCGGCTGACGATGCTGCAGATCGACCCCACGGCGGCCGTCGCCCCGAGCGCCGACCTCGTCCTCTGGTCGCGGCTCGGCCCGGCCTACCGGCCCGAGCAGCTGACGGCGGCGCTCGACGACCGACGCCTCCACGAGACCGTCGCCTACGTCCGGCCGCCCGGCGACGTCTCGGCGGTCGTCGCGGAGTGGGTCGGGCGCGAGTTCCACCCGGCGATGATCGAGTGGATGGCGGCCAACGACCAGTTCCGCCGCGACATCCTCGAGCGCCTCGAGAAGGACGGACCGCTCCTGTCGCGCGACATCCCCGACACGAGCGCCGTGCCGTGGCCCTCGAGCGGCTGGACCAACAACCGCAACGTCACCAAGATGCTCGAGTCGATGGCCCGCCGCGGCCAGATCGCGATCGCCGGACGCAAGGGCCGCCAGCGCTACTTCGACCTGCCCGAGCGGGTCTACGGCGGGCCGCTCGACCCGCTCACGCACGAGGACGCCACGCGGTTCCGCAACGAGCGCCGCCTCGCCGCCCTCGGCATCGCCCGCGCCAGCGGCCCGGAGCTGCCCGGCGAGCAGGCCTACGTCGGCGACGCCGGCCTCGAGGTCACGGTCGCCGGCACGCCGGGCACGTGGCGGGTCCACGAGCCCCACCTCGAGGCGGTCGACGCGTCGTTCACGGGCCGCACGGCCCTGCTGTCACCGTTCGACCAGCTAGTCCACAACCGCACCCGCGCCGAGCAGCTGTGGGGCTTCGAGTACTACCTCGAGATGTACAAGCCGAAGGAGCAGCGCCGGTGGGGCTACTTCGCCCTGCCGGTCCTGCACGGCGATCGCCTCGTCGGCAAGCTCGACGCCCAGGCCGACCGCAAGGCCGGCGTGCTCGTCGTCAACGCCGTCCACGAGGACGTCCCGTTCACCAAGGCCATGGCCCGCGACGTCGACCGTGAGATCGTCGACCTCGCCGCGTGGCTCGGGCTCGAGGTCAGCCGCGGCTGACGCCCTCGAGACCCTCGATCTGCTCGACGCGTCGGTGCCCGTTCGACGCGGCCGGCGGCGACGCGTCTGGGGTGACGAGCCCGTCGGCGGCGTCGCCGTTGCGCTCGGCGCGCCGGTCAGCGGCCCGCTTGGCCCCGTTGGTGCGGTAGCCGCGCACGGCACGTTTCGACTGGGACGAGAGCACCGACTGGTCGCTCTGGTGCGACAGCGCGGACGCGTTCGACATGTTCGACAGGAACGAGAAGGCGCTCATCGAGGAGCCCACCGACAGCAGCGACGCGAACGAGCCGATGCTCCCGACGGACAGGATCGACCCGACGCTGCCGATCGACAGGATCGACCCCGTGGAGCCGATGGACAGGAACGAGTCGCGCGAGGCGATCGACCACTTCCCGCGCAGCGCTCTGGGAACGGTGGGCATGGCTCGATCCTAGGCACGCCTCCTGGGATTTCGGGCGGTTGCGGCACGTCAGGTATCCGAGGCCCGAGACGGCGCAGCGGCGTCAGGTCGCCCGGTGCCGTTCCGCGAGCACTGCGGCGACGCGTCCGATGAGCTCGTACGGGACGGGCTGGTCGTAGAAGAACTGCACGGTGTCCTTGCTCGCCCGGTACGGCGCGATCTGCGCCTCGAGCTCGGGGTCGAGCGCGCCGACGGGGTAGAGCCCGACGTGCTTCTTCCAGCCGGCGAAGTGGATGCCGTACCGGTCGGCGAACATCAGTGCCGGCATGCCGTAGCGGATCTTCTCCTCGGCACCGGGCAGCGCGGCGCGGAGCGTCGCGCACACCTGCTCGAGCACCTGGCGCGGCCCGTCCGGGAAGCCGGCCACGTAGTCGTCCACCGTCGCTGCCTGCACCATCGCTCCCCCTCGGGTCGTCCGCTGCCGCACCCATCCTCGCCGACCGACGGCCCGGGCGGAATGGCCCGTTCGCCGGACAGGAAGTCGACCCGCGCCTACCGTGAACGCGTCGCAGCCACAGGGGCGGCCGGCACCGCAGGGGGACACGGACATGCGTCGACGCAGCAACGGGCTCGTCGCCCTCGTCGGGCTCGCCCTGGTCACGGGTGTCGCCGGCGTGGCCACCCGGTCGCCGGGCGACCTCCCCGACGCGTCGGTCGGGGTCACCGTCACCTACACGCCCGGGGCGAGCGCACCGTCCGGGCCGGACGCGGCGACGTCCGTGCCGCCGTCGTCGGACGCCTCCACCGCCGCCGCCGACGCGCAGAAGGCCGCCGACGCCAGGGCAGCAGCCGAGCGGGCGGCGGCCGCGAAGGCCGCGAAGGCTGCGGCGGACCGGGCCGCGCGGGAGAAGGCCGCAGCCGCACAGGCGGCGGCCGATCGGGCGAAGGCCGCCGCGGCGACCTGGGCGGTGACGAAGGTCGTCGACGGAGACACCATCTGGGTCGAGCGCGACGGGCAGCGGGCGAAGGTCCGGTTCATCGGCATCGACACCCCCGAGACCGGCCAGTGCGGCTTCACCGAGGCCCGCAACGCCCTGCGCGCGATCATCGGCGGCCAGCGCGTCACGTTGACCGCCGGTGCGCGCGACGACGTCGACCGGTACGGCCGGCTGCTGCGCTACGTCGACGTGAACGGCGTCGACGCCGGGCTGCGGCTCGTCAGGCAGGGCTTCGCGATCGCCCGCTACGACTCCCGCGACGGCTACGGCCGGCACACCCGCGAGGCCGCCTACGTGCGCGCCGACGCCGTGAGCCCCAGGGCCGCGTGCATCCCGCCGGGTGGGACCTCCGCAGGCAGCGGCGGCTCGGGCGGGTCCGACACGTCGAGCGGCGCGTGGCCGCTGCCCGGCGACGAGCACCCGTGCCCGCAGAGCCGCCCGGTCAAGGGCAACGAGAACTCGATGATCGCCCACGAGCCGGGCGACCGGTACTACGGCGTCACCGACCCCGAGCAGTGCTTCGCGACGATGGACGACGCCGTCGCCGCCGGTTTCCGCCCCGCCAAGGTCTGACCCCGCGCCCGACCGCCCGACCGCCCAACCGCCCGACCGCCCGACCGCCCGACCGCCCGACCGCCCGACCGCCCGACCAGCGCAACACACCGAGTAGTTGCCAGCTCCGGCTGAAATAACCCGGACGGCTTGGCAACTACTCGGTGTGTTGCAGGCGGGGGTCGGGGTGAATTTCCGTTTGCCGGGAACGGACCGGGGCGGCATCCTCGCCGGATGGGTGGGGGTCACGCGGTCGGGGTCCGGATCGGCTACGTCCAGGCGCCCGAGCACATCCGGCGGTGGGTGACCGCGCGGCTCGGCGGCGACGTCGAGTCGGTCGTGGACTGCGTCGGCGGCATGTCACCGGGGCCGGCCGCCCGGGTGCGCACCGCTTCGGGCGCAGCCGCGTTCGTCAAGGCCTGCGGCAGCGACCTCAACCCGGTCACCCCCGAGCTGCTCCGCACCGAGGCGAGGGCCCTGGCCGCGCTTCCGGTGCACGCGTCGCTCCCGCGGCTGCTCGAGGTCTTCGACGACGGCGACTGGGTGGCGCTCCTCATCGAGGACCTTGACGGGTCCTCGCCGCCGGCCCCTTGGCGCCACGTCGATCTGGCCCGGGTGACCGACGCCCTCGTCGAGCTGCGCCCGGTCCTCGACACGGTGCGGCTCGACGGTCTGCTCTCAGCACGGGAGTCGTCGCCGGTCTTCGCTACGAGATGGCGCGAGCTGGAGACGCGCCTCGACCTGGTCGACCCGTGGTGGGGCGAGCACCACGACGCGCTGGCCGGGCACGCCGCCCGGGCCGTGGAGCTCATCGACGGCACGGCCCTGCTGCACTGGGACATCCGCGCCGACAACGTCGTCGTCACGCCCGACCGCACGGTGCTGGTCGACTGGGGCCAGCTGCGTCGTGGCGGCGCCTGGATGGACCACGCCATGCTCGCCCTCGACGGCTCGATGAGCGGCAGTGAGGTGTCGACCGGCGAGCTGGCGACGCTCGACCCCGTCCTGCGCGGCCGCGACCCCGGCGACCTGCTCGCCGTCGCGGCCGCGGCCGCGATGGCCTTCGCGGCCCGGGCGACCGAACCGTCCCACCCGAGCCTGCCGACGCTGACCGCGACGAGCGCACGCTGGGCCGACTCGCTGCGTCCCTACCTCGAACAGGCCCTCGCCGACGCCGACTGAGCCGCCTCTCGACCCACCCCGGGTGGACGTGCGCGGCGTCAGTCGCCGAGCTCGAGGATGCAGGCGGTGCCGACGTCGACGAAGCCGACGCGACGGTAGATGTCGGCCGCGGCGTCGGATCCCGCCGTGAGGAAGACGAGGTCGACGCCCTGCCTACGACACTCGGCGACGAGCGTCCGGGTGACGGCGCTGCCGTGACCGCGGCCGCGGTGCTTCGGCGGGACGGCGATGCCCATGAGCTCGGCGACGTCACCCCTGGGGGCGGCCGACCCGGCGCCGCAGAGGCGTCCGTTCTCGAACGAGGCGACGACGACGAGGTCGCCGCGCTGGATGAGCTCGGGGCGCTTGCCGGTGTCCTTCGGCTCGACGACGTCGCGCTCGCCGAAGCCGGCCGACACCGTTCCCACGGCGAGGGCCAGGTGCGGCTCGGCCGGACGCAGGGCGCGGGCGCGCGGGTCGGGCTCCACGGGCACGTCGGCCGGCAGCACGAGCAGCGGGTAGCGACGCGGCTCGTACCCGGCCGCCCGGACCGCGGGCAGCAGCGTCGGCGTGACGTCGTCGACCCACTCGACGGCCCGGGGCACGTCGAGGGCCGCCTGGCGCGACAGCACCCGCTCGACGTTCGAGGCCGTGAAGACGTCGTGGCCGCCGAGGCGCGGCCGGGCGTAGAACTGCCAGCCGGTGCCCGCCTCGGCGACGAAGAGCGTGAACGGGCCGACCTCCTCGGCGGTCGTCACCGCGCGCGGGACGAGGTCGTAGTACGCCTCGACGCGGGGCAGGCGCGGGTCGGTGCGGCCCGGCAGGCTGCGCACGCGGGAGGTCGTCATGCGGCGAGGATGGCACCGCGCTCCCGGAGGGGCCACCCAATTGACGGTCAGCGGCGGCCGCGTCGGGCCCGCAGGTAGTCGGCCACGACGTACTCGCCGAGCCGCGACACGTCGGGGGTGAAGACGCGTCCCCCGGCCCGACGCGCGACGGCGTCGACGAAGCGCGCGAGCCCGGGGTCCTCGCCGAGCATGAAGACGTTGAGCGTCGCCCCCGACCGACGCAGCTCGTCGACCTGGGCGACCGTGGCCCGGACCGTCTCCGGCAGGGCCGGCCAGTGGAACGTCGGGCGGCCGTCGGTCTCGATGTGCGCGGTGGGCTCGCCGTCGGTGACGACGAGGACGACCGGCTCGGCGTCGGGGTGGCGCCGGAGGTGCCGCGAGGCGAGCATCAGCGCGTGCTGGAGGTTGGTGCCCTGCACCCAGTCGGGCTCCGCCTCGGTCAGCTCGACGGGCGACAGGCGCCGGGCGGCGATGTCGAAGCCGATGATCTCGAGGGCGTCGTGGCGGAACCGCGTCTGCACGAGGTGCGAGAGGGCGAGGGCCGTCTGCTTCATCGGCCCCCAGCGCCCCTCCTGCACCATCGAGAACGACATGTCGACGCACAGGGCGACGGCCGCGCGGGCCCGCCGCTCCGTCTCGGCGACCTCGAAGTCCTCGACGAGCAGGTCGACGCGTGGGGGAAAGTGCCCACTCGACGTCGTCGTCGCGCTCGCGCGCTCATCGTGACCACCCGTCGAGTGGGCAGTTGGACGCGCGTGGGCGGCGTTGCGGCGCAGGGCGTTCGAGACCGTCCGGACGGTGTCGATGGGCAGCTCGTCGCCGAACTCCCACTGTCGGGACAGCCCCGTCAGCTCGTCGGCCTGGCCGGCACTGCGGTCGTCGTGGTCGCCGCGGCCCGTGGCGTCGACGCGCTCGAAGACGCGGCGCAGCGCGGTCTCGCCGAGGCGCCGGACGGCGCGGGGGGTCAGCCGCAGGCCGTCGTCGCCGCGCGAGACGTAGCCCTGGCGCTCGAGCTCGCGCTCGAGCCGGCGCAGCTGGTCCATGTCGCGGGCGGCGTCGGCGCCGAGGTACTGCTCGAGGCGCTCGACGTCGACGTCGTCGAGGCTCGCGCCGTAGTACGACTGGCCGAGCTGCTCGCCGAGCTGCTCGAGGTCGGCGAGCTCGGCCACGGCGTCGACCGCCTGGCCCCACCCGAGCGACTCGGGCCCCTGCCCGGAGCGCACCGGCGTCGAGCGGTCGAGGCCCGGACGCAGCGCGCGGAGGTTGTCGGACAGCTGCGCCATCTGCGAGGCGAGGTCGGGGTCGCCGAGGGCGTCGGCCATGAGCTGGGCCAGCTGCTCGCGCTGCTCGGGGCTGAGCGAGGCGAGCAGCCGCTCGGCCGCGGCCTGGCGGCGGGCCAGCGCGTCGATGAGCTCGTCGACGTTCTCCGGTTTCTCGGGGAACATCTCGCCGTGCTTGTCCATGAAGTCGCGGAACCGGTCGTCGGTGTCCTCGCCCCGGGCGTGCGCGGCGAGCAGCTCGTTGAGGTCGGCGAGCATGTCCTTGACGGCCTGCATCGCCTCCGGGTCTCCGCCGGACAGGGCCTGGCGCAGCCCCTCGAACTGGGCGCCGACGACCTCGCGCTGGAGCAGCTGCTGGATCTGCTCGTAGGTGGCACGGGCCTCGTCGGAGTGCCACTCGTGGTCGGCGAGCGCCCGCACGGCCCCGGCGACGTCGTCGGGGATCGTGGCGAGGTCCATCTCGGCGAGGCGGGCGGCGTCGCCCTCCTCGCCGGCGAGGGCGTCGCGCTCCTGGGCGAGCGCCTGGTCGAGCATGGCCCGCACCTGGTCGAGGGTGCCGCCGAGGTCGCCGCGCCGCCGGGCCGCCTCGCGCAGGCGCCGGACGCGGTCGGCGAGGTCGTCGAGCCCACGCCGCCCGTCGAGCCCACGGCGGAGCAGCTCGCGCAGGGACTCGCGCAGGCTGCCACCGGCGAGGACGTCGCGCCCGACCTCGTCGAGCGCCGAGCGCACGTCGAACGGTGCGGCGAGCGGGTCGGGACCGCCCGTCCACGGGCCGTAGCGGAAGCGTCCGTGCCCGCCGGCATCGGCGAAGGGCTCGCGGGGCAGGTCGGGACTCACCGCTCCACGCTACGTCCGCCCCCCACGGGTCCGTCCAGACCCGGTGGCTGTGGCGTCGGCTAGCCCTTCTCGGCCGCGATGGCGTCGAGGCGCCGCGCGATGGCGGCGAGCGACTCGTCGAGGCTCTGCTGCATGCCGTCGAAGTCGTGCGGGGTCGACAGGCTCAGCTCGATGCGCGTGCCGGAGCCGTCGGCGTCCCGGAGGCGCAGCGTGCCGTGGTACCCGCTGTCGCGGGGCGAGCCCCAGCGGATCGAGTGGTCGGCGTCGTCGGCCTCGAACCACGCGTCGGAGACGACCTTCTCGTCCTTGCCGTCCTGGTCGGCGTCGACGACGGCGGTCGTACGGACCGTGCCGGCCTGCACCTCGTGCGCCTCCGTCATGCGCGGGAAGTACTCGGGCAGGTGCTCGGGGTCGGCGATGTAGTCGAAGGCGTCGGTCACGTCGTGCGACACGGTCGTGGTCGCGGTGTAGTCACCCATGACCCCCACGTACCCCGCCGGGCACCCGGTCACTCCTCGGGCAGCCCGCGGGGCGGCGAGGCACCTCGGCGAGCCGGCACACGAGCGAGGTCAGTCCGGGGCGCCGACCGTGTAGAGCACGACCGACCCGATGACGAGCAGCGTGGACCCGACGAGCTGGCTGCCCATGAGCAGCGACCACGCCTGGACGCCTCGGAGCGTGTCGCCGCCGGTGCGCAGCCGGTAGAGGAGCACCGCGTCGAGGTGGCGCCTGCCGTGGTCGGCCACGACGACCATCGCGAGGAAGACGAGCACCTTGGCGGCCAGGACGAGGCCGTAGGTCGTCGTGAGCAGGGTCGACAGGTCGGTCCCGGCGCCGAGCACGAGGACGGCGCTCGAGACGACGACGGTGACGACGCAGGCGAACGTCGTGCGCGAGAACGAGCGCACCTGCGCGGACAGCTGGTTGATGTCGCGCATCGGCAGCCCCGCAGCCGCGAGCACGACCGCGCCCCCGAGCCAGACGGCTGCGGCGACGACGTGCGCGAGGAGCGCGACGGCCGTCAGCGGCGACCGGGGTGCCGCGTCGACCGGCGGTGCGACGAACGTCGCCGACAGGGTCACGACGGCGAGGGCCGCCCACACCCTCCGGCCGCCCGTGATCGGCGCCGCCGACAGCTCGGTGAACCACGAGACCAGCGCGGCGATGACGGCGAGCCGGACGAGCACCGAGGCCCACGTCGCCCGCGGGATCGCCTCGAACGACGTCCCCGTGACGACGAGGACGACGGGCAGCAGCACCGTCGCCACCCCGAGCACGTAGACGCCGACGTCGACGAGGAGCAGCTGCCGCCGGTCATAGCGCCCGTTGGGCGCCACGGTCACCCAGAACGCGAGCGGCCCTGCCACGAGGACGAACCCGACCAGGGCGGCCCCCTCGGTGAGGAAGAGCAGGACGTCCTGCAGCCCGATGCCCATCACGGCCTCGGCAGGTCGAGCTGGAGGACGACGAGGCTGCGGTCGCCCCTGAGCGGGGTGCGCACCGACATGGCGCCGGGGACGCCGTCGGAGCAGGACCGGGCGTCACCGGACAGCCGCGGGCACGAGAGGTTGCGCACGGCCTTCCCGGTCGTCGTGACGACCACCGGCGCCGTCCCGACCGGGACGAGCGGGGCGACAGCGGCCAGCGCCCTGCCCGTCGTCGAGGGCACGCTGCGCCGCGTCGAGCCGGTGAGCACGTACCTCAGCTCGAGCACCGACGCCGGCCGACCGACGAGCACGACCACGCGCCGGGTCACCTCGCCCCCGTCGACCGGCACCGGCTGCCCGTCGACGGTCAGCTGCACGTCGGTGGCCACGGGCCGGGCGTCGCGGAAGGACAGCCCGGCGGCCGAGACGTCGGGCGGCCGCAGCGGCAACCGGGTCAGGACGCTGGGCAGCACGACCCGCTCGGACACGTCGAGCGAGCCGTCCCCCAGCGGGGAGACCGCGAGGTGCACGCCGGGCTCGGTGATGCCCGGGCCCGACGGTGCGGCACGGGTGGCGGTCGGTCGTGGCGTCCGCTTCGCCGGCTGCCCCGGCGTCGGCGTGCTGCGCGGCGCCGCCGGCACCCGGGACGCGGACGCGCCGAGCCCTGCTGCCGCCGCCGGCCGCGCGATGTCCGGCGCATGGGTCCAGGCCCATCCCGCCGCCGCCACGAGGGCGAGCGGGAGTACCACCCCGGCCCCGTAGCGGCGCAGCGCGGACGGGTCCTTGCCACTGCGCGCGTCCCCCATGGCCGCATCCCCTTCCCCGGCGAATCCCTCCCCCCGGGAGACCGCCGGATACCACGAGTCTGACCTAAGATCGGTGGCCTGATGCGGGTCAGGAGGGGGGAACTTTCTGACCGGCGCAACTCTCACCAAGGGGAGGTGGAGTGCATGGACGTTCGTCGACGCTCGGTCATCGGGGCCGCGGTGCTCATGACGACGGCAGGACTCGGCGCGTGGGCCGATTCGTCGTACGCGGCCCAGCCGCAGGCGACGATCTACGTGGTCCAGGGACTACCCGGACGGACCGTCGATGTGACTGTCGACGGCGCTCCCCGGGCCAGGGCGATGGCGGGAGCGACCCTGTCGCCGGCCATCGGCCTGCCACCCGGCAGGCACACGATCTCGTTCTCCGACAGGGGATCCCACATCCTTGATCGGACTGTTGACCTCAAGAACGGGTCGAGCTCGGACGTCGTGCTTCACCTGCCGGTGAACCCGGCCGGCGCGCCGACGGTGACGATGTACGACAACGCCACCGACCCGCTCCCGGCCGGTAAGGCCGCGCTCGTCGTGGCGCACACGGCGGCCGTGCCACCGGCCGACGTGCGCGTCGACGGCAAGGTCCTCTTCGCCAACATCGCCAACGGGGAGTCGCTCGACCTCGTCGTCCCGGCAGGGACCTACGCGGTCGACATCGTCCCGGCCGGCGCCTCCTCGCCCGTCGTCCTCGGGCCGCTCGACCTGCCCGTCAAGGCGGGGTCGCTCAACCGCGTGTTCGCCGTCGGTGACCCGGCGAGCAGCTCGATGCGCGTCGTCGTGCAGGTGCTCCCGGTCGGTCGGACCGGCTCGGGCGCACCCGGCCGGGTCGACACCGGCACCGGCGGCCAGGCCGACGCCACGTCGTCCCTGTCGCTCGGGTCGCTCGCACCCCGCCGGTGACCCTCGCGGAACCGTCGCGGCCCCGTGCGGGGCCGCGACGCCGGGCGGTCGTGCGCCTCACCCGTGGCGCACGACCGGTTCGCCTCGTCGTCGGCGCAGCAGTCCTCGCCGCGCTGGGGCTCGCCGGGTGCGGCGCCGGCCCGACGCCGCACGATGCCCCGACGCCGCCGGCAGCCCGGGCGACCGCTGGCACGACGCCCGGCGGCCCCGCCCTGCCGGCCCGGGTGGCGCGCACGGCCGCGAGCGAGCGCGTCCGCTTCCGGCCCGAACGCGTCGTGCTGCCCGGTGGCCAGGGCGCGGTCGTCGACCCCGCGTCGACGGTCGACGGCGTCCTCGCCGTACCGGCCGACATCCGCCGGGTCGGCTGGTGGGACGGCAGCGCGTGGGCCGGCGACCCGTTCGGCACGGTCGTCGTCGCCGGCCACCTCGACGCCCCGGGGCAGGGGCTCGGCTTCTTCAAGCGCCTCGGGCGGCTGCGCCCGGGCGACACGGTGACGCTCGAGGGCGCGGGCCACCGCGCCGCCTACCGCGTCGCGTCGGTGCGAGCGGTCGCCAAGACGTCGGTCGACGCGTCGAGCCCGGTGTTCGACCAGCGGGGCGCGCACCGACTCGTGCTCCTGACGTGCGCGGGCCACTTCGACCGGGCGACCCGCAGCTACGACGAGAACCTCGTCGTCACCGCCCTGCCGGCCGGCGCCGCCCGCTGAGACGCGCCTGCCTCACGCCCTCACTCACGCCCCGTAGACGGTGCGGCCGGCCACGGTGTCCTTGTCGATGCGTCGCGTCAGGTGCAGTCCCTCGAGCACGAACTCCACTGCGGCGGCGACCTGCCCGGGTGACGCGTCGTCGCCGTGGCCGAGCCGGTCGAGCACCTTGGACAGGCCGGGCACCGTGCCGACCTGCGCGAGCAGCTCGGACCCCGGGATGAGGTCGCCGGTCTCGACGACGGCCCCGTCGGCGAAGAGGTTGGTGAACCCGGTGAGGTCGAGGCCGGCGAGGCGCGCCCGGTAGGTCTCGGCCGTCGCGACGCGGAGCAGGTGGGCGAGCACGTCGCGCTCGCGCCCCTCCTCCCCCATCTCGAACTCGACCTTGCCGAGGAGCGTCGGCACGACCGTCGGCACGTCGCAGATCCGCGCCACCGCGTACGGCTCGCCGACGCGGGCCGAGCGGCGCAGCGCCGACCCCGCGATCCCCTCGGCGGCCGCGATCGCGAACCGCGCCGACACCCCGGAGCGCTGGTCGACCGACGCCGACTCGCGCAGCCCGCGGGTGAACCGGGCGACGACCTCGAGCAGGTGCTCGGGCACGTCGGCCACGAGGGCAGCCTCCTGGGCCACGAGCGTCACCTCGTCGTCGACCTCGACCGGGTAGTGGGTGCGGATCTCGGCGCCGAAGCGGTCCTTGAGCGGCGTGATGATGCGGCCGCGGTTCGTGTAGTCCTCGGGGTTGGCCGTCGCGACGAGGAGCACGTCGAGGGGCAGCCGCAGCGAGTAGCCGCGGATCTGGATGTCGCGCTCCTCGAGCACGTTGAAGAGGGCGACCTGGATGCGCTCGGCGAGGTCGGGCAGCTCGTTGAGGCCGAAGACGCCGCGGTTGCTGCGCGGCACGAGGCCGTAGTGGACGGTCTCCGGGTCGCCGAGCGTGCGCCCCTGGGCCACCTTGACCGGGTCGACGTCGCCGACGAGGTCGCCGACGCTCGTGTCGGGGGTGGCGAGCTTCTCGGTGTACCGCTCGCTCCGGTGGCGCCACACGACGGGCAGGTCCTCGCCGAGCTCGGCGGCGAGGCGGCGGCAGCGCACGCACGAGGGCCGGTCCGGGTCGTCGCCGATCTCGCAGCCCTCGACGGCCGGGCTCCACTCGTCGAGCAGGCCGGCGAGGGTGCGCATCAGACGCGTCTTACCCTGGCCGCGCTCGCCGAGCAGGACGAGGTCGTGGCCGGCAAGCAGGGCGCTCTCGAGCTCGGGCAGCACGGTGTCCTCGAGCCCGACCATGCCCGGGAACGCGTCCTCGCCCGCTCGGAGGCGGGCGAGGAGGTTGTCGCGGATCTCGGCCTTGACGCTGCGATGGACGTGGCCGGACGCCCGGAGGGCCCCGAGCGTGGCGGGGCGGGAGCTGCTGGTGTCGTTGGCGAAGTCGCTCACCACGTCACGCTACGTCCGGTTCTGCGAGGTGTCGACGGGGCATCCGCGGGGGGTGTCAACACCGGGTGTCAGCAGCGGGCGTACACCGCCTCCGGGCTCGGGGAGTTGCCGCTCCCCGTCGACCCGGCGGCCGTGCCCGACGCCGGTCTCGGTGTCGGGGGCGCGATGCCCTGCTTCACGAGCCGCCGCACCAGGGCGTAGTCGGGGTTCCCGTCCAGGACCCCGGCGTCGGCCGTCAGGGAGACGCTGTTCGAGGTCGACCCCTGGATGCGCGCGACGAGGTCGACGAAGTCGGGCAGGCTCTGCACGGGGATGTCGGTGTAGATGTTGTTCCTCGCGATGCGCGCCAGCTCGGGGTAGCGGGCGAGCATCCGGGCCGGGTCCACCTGGTCGACGATGGCGCGGACGACGCAGCGCTGCCGCGCCTGCCGGTAGTTGTCGCTGTCGGCCGCCCGGCTGCGCGCGTACCAGAGGGCGTGGAAGCCGTCGAGGCGCTGCCGGCCGGGCGTGAAGTAGCCCTTGATGCCGACGATGTGCCCACCGACGACCTCACCACCGATCGGGAGCCGGCCACCGGTACCGGCGTCCTTGACGTTGACCTCGATGCCTCCCATAGCGTCGACGAGCTGCTCGAAACCACGGAGGTCGATGACGACGAGGTTGTCGACGTGCAGCCCGGTGATCTGCTCGACCGTGCCACGGATCTCGACGCGGCCCGGCAGCTGCCCGGCGGGGTAGGCGCCGGGGTGCGCGGCCGCGTACTGCTCGGCCTCCTGGTAGAGGTTGGTCAGCATGCACTGTCCGCTGTCGCCCGGGGCCGTTCTGCGCGCACAGGCGATCCGGATAGCCGAAGCGACCAGACGGATACCGCTGCCGCAGAGGGCTTCCCGGCGCGAGCGGTGCGTTGCGCAGGTTCCGGGGCAGCGAGATCAAGGTGGTTCGCCCACTCCGGGTGTCGATGCTCGCCACGATCATGGAGTCGGTCCGGGTGCCCACGCGGTCGGACGCTGCGTCGGACCCGATGAGCAGGACGTTGAGGCGAGGCTTCGAGGCCCACGGGTCCTCTCCGACCGTCGGCGTCGGGGCACTCGCGTCGGTCGGTGGGACGACGGGGGTCGCAGGTGCGAAGACCTCGTTCACCGTGTCGCGGGTGATGAGCGCGTACTCGGCGCCCTTGAACGAGCCACCCGCCACGATCACGACCAGGACGGTCGTCGTGAGGGCGAGTGCGCGGGTGCGCGGGGCATCGAGGTGCTGCGGACGGGCCTCCAGGGCGGTGAGGACGATCGTCGCGCACCACACGACCCCACCCACCGACAGCACGACGACGGCCACGAGCAGCAGGGTCGGACGGGACACGACGTCGAGCACCGCTCTCGTGGGGCCGAGGTCGACCACGGCCCAGGCCAGCGCACCACCGCTCGCGAGCGCCACGGCGAGCACCCCCCAGCCGATCGCCCTGCGCCGCGTGCGAGTCAGGCCGGCACCGGGCAGCACCGTGCCGAGGATGGTCAGGCCGAGAGCGCGGGCGAGCCCCGGCCTGCGGGAGCGCGCGGACCCGCCGGCGGGCGCCGAGTCGGACGCGACGCCGGAGGTCGGCGTCCCGTCGTGGTCGACGGCCATGCTCTTCCTCCCTGCAGCGGGTGGGCGACCTCCATTCTCGACGGGAAGGCAGCCGGGAAGCAGCAGTTCAGGACGGGTCCACAGGAAGTGCGGAGGGCGTGCCCAGCCGGCGGTCGGGCTCAGTCGGCGGACAGCGTCGCGGGCCGGGCGTCAGCACTGCGAGTACGGCGTCGTCGTCGGGCTCGGCGTCGCCGTCGGCGTCCTCGTCGTCGTGGTGGGCTCGGACGGCGTCGACGCGCCGGTGTCAGCAGGGCCGGACGTGGACGTCGGAGTCGGCGTCCGGGCCGGCTTCGGGAGCGCGATGCCCGTGCGCACGAGCGCGCGGACGTGGTCGTAGTCGGGCTCGCCCGGGTAGACGCCGTCGGTGCTGTTGAGGGTGACGCTGTTGATCGTCGAGCCCTGGACCCGGCCGACGAGCTCGACGAAGGCGGGGAGGTCCTGCGCCGCGATGTCGGTGTAGATGTTGTCCTTGGCGATGCGGGCCAGCTCCGGGTACCGGCCGAGCATCTTCGCGGGGTCGACCTGCTCGACGATGGCCCGCACGACGCACCGCTGGCGCGCCTGGCGGTAGGTGTCGCTGTCGGCGGCGCGACTGCGGGCGTACCAGAGCGCCTTGAACCCGTCGAGCCGCTGGCGGCCCGGCTCGAAGTGGTCCTTGACGTCGACGATCCGGCCGGCGACGACGTGGCCGCCGATGGGCAGGGGGTCGCCGGTGGCGGCGTTCTTGACGTTGACGACGACGCCGCCCATGGCGTCGATCAGCTGCTTGAAGCCGCGCAGGTCGATGACGACGACCTGGTCGATGTCGAGGCCGGTGACCTGCTCGACGGCGCCGCGCAGCTCGAGCCGGCCGGGCTCCTCACCGGCGGGGTAGGCGCCGGGGTGGGCCGCCGCCCACGCCGTGGCCTCCATCCAGAGGTTCGTGAGCATGCACTGGCCGTGCACCCCCGGGCGGTTCTGGGCGCACGTGCTGTCGGGCTGGCCGAAGTGCCCGGACGGGTAGCGCTGCAGCAGAGGGCTGTTCGACGCGAGTGGCGCGTTGAGCAGGTTGCGCGGCATCGAGATGAGCGTCGTTCGGCCGGACGCGGTGTCGATGCTCGCGACGATCATCGAGTCGGTGCGCGTGCCCTCGCGGTTCGACGCGGCATCGGACCCGAGGAGCAGCAGGTTGACCCGCTTCTGGGTGGCCCACGGGTCCTCCCCCTCGTCGACGACGACGCCGGCACCGGGCGGACGCGTCACGGGCGCGGCGAAGACGTCGGTCACGGTGTCGCGGGTGATGAGCACGTACCGGGCGGTCGTGAACGAGCCCGCCGCCACGACGAGCACGAGCAGCGTGGCGACGGCCGCGAGCACCCGCGTGCGTCCGCGGTCGAGGGAGGCCGGCCTGGCGCGCACGGCCGTCAGGACGACCGACCCGCACCACGCGGCCCCGACGGCCGCGACGGCCACCGCGAGCGCGAGCAGCAGCCCGGGTCGGGCGACGAGTCCGAGCGCGGCCCGCGTCGGCCCCATCGACAGCACCGCGAACGCGGCGACGGCCGCCAGGAACAGCGTGAGCCCGAGCAGCACCCACCCCAGCACGCGGCTGCGGGTCTGGGTCAGCCCGGCCCCCGGCACGACCGCGCCGAGCAGCGTCAGGCCGACCGCGCGGCGGAACCCCGAGCGTCGGTCCACCCTCTGCTCTCCGCGGGTGCGCGACCCGGCGTCGTCGGGCTCGATCGGCATGGCGGCTCCTCCTCCGCCCACCCCGTGCGGACGACCCGGGCCATTGTGCACTCGGGCTGCTCGCGGATCCGGGACCGACGCGGCGGCCCGGCACGGTCGGGATGGTTGGGTGGGGCCATGGACACCGACGCGTGGCGCGACCGCATCCGGGCCTTCGCCGACGAGCGCGAGTGGGGCCGCTTCCACGACCCGAAGAACATCGCCATGGCGCTGTCGGTCGAGGTGGCCGAGCTCGTCGAGGTGTTCCAGTGGATGACGCCGGAGGAGTCGCGCGCCGTCATGTCCGGCGAACGCGCCGGCGAGGTCGCCGACGAGGTGGCCGACGTCATGACCTACCTGCTGCGGCTCGTCGACGTGCTCGACCTCGACCTCGAGGCGGCGCTCGCCTCGAAGGCACGGCGCAACGCCGAGCGGTACCCGGTGGAGACCTCACGCGGCTCGAGCGCCAAGGCGCCGCCGCTCGGCGTCGCGGGGGCATCGGGCGGGCCGGCCGTGCCGCCACCGGTCGAGGTGACCGTGCCGGTGCTCGGCGTCGACGCGTGCCGGGCCGGGTGGGTCGGGGCCGTGCTCGAGCCGGGGGCGCCGCGTCCGAGGGTCGTCGTGGCGCCGACGATCGCCGGACTCGTCGAGCTGGTGCGCGAGTCGCTCGGGCTCACCGTCGTCGGCATCGACATCCCGATCGGGCTGCCCGACTCGACCCTGCGGCAGGCGGATGCCCTGGCACGACAGGCGATTCGCGGCAAGGCGTCGTCGGTCTTCACAACGCTGACCCGGCCCGCCTACGCCGCTCCCACACGGGTGGAGGCCGACGCCGTCAACCGCGAGCTCGTCGGCCAGGGGGTCGGCGCCCAGGCCTTCGCCCTGCGCGACAAGATCCTCGACGTCGACGCCTGGCTGCGCACCCGACCGACGGTCCGCGTGCTCGAGGTGCATCCGGAAGTGTGCTTCGCGACGATGACCGGGGCACCGATCGTGCCCGGCAAGAAGACCGACGAGGGCCGCGACCTGCGCCTGGCCGCTCTGGCCGCCGCCGGCATCGCCCGGCCGTCGGTGCTCACCGGCTCGGGCTACGCCGCCGACGACGTCATCGACGCGTGCGCCGTGGCGTGGACTGCGGCGCGGTACGCCTCGGGGCTCGCGACCTCTTTGCCCGACCCGCCCGAGGTCTTCTCAGACGGCATCGAGGCCGCCATCTGGCGCTGACCAGCCCCCGCGACACAATGCGCGCATGACCGGCTTCACCGTCGCGCGCGACGACCTCACCGACCCGGCCGTCGTCGCGCTCCTCGACGGGCACGTCGCCGAGCTGCGGACGATCTCCCCGCCCGAGAGCTCGCACGCGCTCGACCTCGACGGCCTGCGCGCGCCCGGCGTCTTCTTCTGGGTGGCCCGCGACACCGACGGCACCGTGCTGGGCTGCGGCGCGCTCGCCCTGCTCGACGAGCACCACGGCGAGGTGAAGTCGATGCGCACGACGCCGCAGGCGCAGCGCCGGGGCGTCGCGCGGGCCGTGCTCGCCGAGGTGCTCGCCGAGGCCCGGCGGCTCGGCCTCACGCGCCTCAGCCTCGAGACCGGGTCCGCCGACTTCTTCGCCCCGGCCCGCGCCCTCTACGCCGCGCACGGGTTCGCCGAGTGCGAGCCGTTCGGCGGCTACCGCCTCGACCCGCACAGCACCTTCATGACCCGCGAGCTCTGAGCCGCACCGGCACGTCGCGCGCCGACCCGCCCGACGCGTCCGGTGGTGGGGACGACGCGTCGGGTGGGCCGGACCGTGCGCCGGACCTGCGCCGGCGGTCAGCCCGTGACGGCGGCGCGCAGCGCCGAGGACGTGGCGTCCCAGCCCGGCTGCGTCGGGTGGACGAACTCGGCGACGTCGCGGCCCGGCGTCCCGACGGGGACGAGCCAGGCGTTCGACTGGTCGGCCACGATGCGCGGGTCGAGGCCGTGGGCGCGGCCGCCCCACGCCTGCTTGACCTTGTCGACGAAGTGGTAGCGGTCGGCACCGGGTTCGGCGTTGAGCTCGGCGATCCCCTGCGCCTGGAGGGTGTCACCGACCCGCTGCAGGTCGTTGAGGGCGGCGCCGGCGTCGTAGGTCGGGGCGACCTCGGGGATGCCGTAGCTCTCGCGGTTGATGAGGAACGGGTAGCTGAGCAGGTAGACCTCGGCGCGGCCGCCGGACCTGGCCTCGACGGCCCGGAGGGCGTCCTTGGTGCGCTCGACCATGGTCGGGGCCTTGGCGCGGGCGGCGTCGAGGTCGGCCTTGCACCGGGACGGCTCGCGGGCCACGAGGCAGTCGGTGACGATCGTCGAGAACCCGATGTCGTTGCCGCCGACGGTGAGGAACACGTAGTCGGTGTCGGTGGTGACGGCGTCGATCTGGGGCCGCGCGTACAGCTGGCACTGCACCGTGCCGGTGTAGAGGCTGCCGACCCCGGCTCCGGCGACGAACGTGTAGCGGTAGGCGAAGTCGGGCTGGGCCGGGACGCCGCACAGCCGCGCGACCTGGGCGCGACGCAGCCACTCGGCCTGCTGGTCGGGGTAGGTGGCCGGGTCGATGGTGTAGGTCGCCGCCTGGGTCGACGGGTCGCCGAGGTCGCGCGGCTCGAGGATGTCGGCGACGACGCCGCCGCTGCAGGCCGCGTCGGTGTAGCTCGCGCCGAGCGTCGCCGCGACCTGCGAGCCGTAGTTGTCCGGCGAGCGGTAGCACGTGCGCTCCTCGTAGGTGCCCGTGCCGTTGCCGGCCGAGTACGAGTCGCCGAGCTGGACGACGTGCGGGCGGGCACTCGACGTGGCGCCGGGCCGCGCGCTCGACGGGGCCGAGGTGGCTGCCGGGGCCGCGGTCAGGCAGGTGCCGGCGGCGAGGGCGGTCGCCGCGGCGGCGACGCGGGCGGGCAGGGGCCTGCGGGTGGAGCGGTGCACGTGGACTCCTTCGTCCGGTGACGGTCTCGCGTGCTCAACGACGCCGGGGCCACCGACGTCACGCCCCGGCAGGTCAGCCCTGGGCGAGCTGCGCCACGTGGTCCCACGCCTCCCACGTCTCGAGGCGCCGGGCGTAGTCGGCCTTGGCGATCGAGAGCGGGGCGCCTCCGAAGAACACGCGCAGCGGCGGCTCCTCGGCGTCGACGACCTGCAGGATCGCGGCAGCGGACGCCGTCGGGTCGCCGGGGCCGGACGTGTTGCGGGCGGCGCGGGCCTTCATCGTCTCCTCGCGGAAGGCGTCGTAGGCGGGCAGCGGCTCGGAGTGGCGGGCCGAGGACCCGGCCCAGTCGGTGGCGAACCCGCCCGGCTCGACGAGCGTCACGTGGATGCCGAACCCGGCCACCTCCTGCGCGAGCGACTGGCTCAGGCCCTCCAGCGCCCACTTCGACGCGTGGTAGGCGCCGACGAGCGGGAACGCCGAGATGCCGCCGATCGAGCTGACCTGGACGATGTGGCCCGAGCCCTGCTCGCGCAGGAACGGCAGCGCGGCCTGGGTCACCCACAGGGCGCCGAAGAAGTTCGTCTCCAGCTGGTCGCGGACGTCCTGCTCGCTCAGCTCCTCGACGAAGCCGAAGTGGCCGTAGCCCGCGTTGTTGACGACGACGTCGAGTCGGCCGAAGTGCTCGTGGGCCCGGGCGACGGCGGCGAACGCGGCGTCGCGGTCGGTGACGTCGAGGGCGATGGGCAGGACGCGGTCGCCGTGGGCGGCGACGAGGTCCTCGAGGGTCGAGGTGTCGCGGGCGGTGGCGGCGACGCTGTCACCGCGCTCGAGGGCGGCGAGGGCCCACTCGCGCCCGAACCCGCGTGACGTGCCGGTGATGAACCATGTCTTCGTCATGTCCTCGACGCTAGGCATTCGAGCGCGCTCGAACGCAAGCCCGGCATCCGTCGGCGCCGCTGCCTAGGGTGAGCCCTGTGACGGACACGACCGACCTGCGCGGCCGACCCGCGACGCTCGCGACGCTGCTGGCCCGGCACGGCGCCCGCTTCGTCGTCGTCGGCAGCACGGCCCGGCGGCTCACGACCGGCCGGGGATCGCCCGGTGACCTCGACGTCGTCGTCGACGCGTCCGACCTGCCGCTGCTCGCCGGCGCGCTCGGCGCCATCGGGGCGCCCGTCGAGGCGGTCCGGCTCGGGCGCGGCAGCCCGACGCGCGTCGACACCTCGTGGGGACCGGTCGACGTGTTCGTCGCCGAGCCGCCGCCCGCGCGCGACGTCCGTCTCGACGTCGGCGACGCGTCGACGGACCTGCCGGTGGAGGACGCGTGAGCAACCGGGAGCGGCCGGCCGGGCCGCCGCGACCGTCGGCGAGCGGCCTGACCGCCTTCGAGCTCGCCGTGCTGCGTGCGGTCGAGGACGCCGGCGGCGGGGCCGGCGACGCCCACGTGCCGACCGCGGAGGTGCTGGCGCGCCTCGAGGCCGCCACGGGCGTCGGGCCGCGGTACGCCTACCCGTTGCTGTGCGACCTCACCCGGCCGTGGGTCCGGCACGTGCCGCTGCTCGACGGGTACGGCAACCTCGGGTCGATCAGCCACGACGAGCCCGCCGAGCCACGCTACACGGCAGTCCGCCTCGCGCCCGCGGGCGAGCTGGCGCTGACCAGCGAACGCGGCGAGGTCGGTCCGCTACCGCTCGAGCTCATCGAGGGCTCGCTCCACCGGGGCGGCGACCTGCCCCCATTCGACCCGGCCACCACGATCCGGGCCCTGCTCGTCGGCACGAGCGGCTCCGGGCTGCCGACCACCCCGACGGGCACGATCACCCGCGACCCGAACGGCGCGTTCGAGCGCGGTGGGCGGACGCACGAGCGCTACCTGCTCGGGTCGGTGATCCGCACCGGACCGGAGCCGGGCGAGCTCGTGCTCACCTCGCCCTCGTACCGCATCGGCACCGACCTCATCGTGGACCACCTCAAGGACCGGATGGAGAACGAGAACCGCAACGCCCGCGCCGACGCCGAGGAACACCCCTGGCGCCCGCTCCGACCGCTCGTGCCGGGGCGCCCCTCGCCCGTGCGCGACGTCCTCGACGTCAGTGACCGCTGGAGCACGATGATCAAGATCCGTCTGGCCGACGGTGTCGATCCGGTCGACGGGCTCGACTGGGTGCGCGGCGTCTGGCCCGTCACGACCTATGCGGACTGCGCGTCCTACGAGCACGTCTACGACCGGTTCGTGTCGTGGCGCGGGCTCGACCAGAGCGGCCTGCACGCCCTCGAGAGCCTGCTCACCCGAGGATCGGCAGGGGACGAGGACGACCCCGGCGACTGACCGAACCGGCCTCAGCCACCGGCGTGCTCGGCCAGCCAGTCGAGCGCGTCCTCGGCCCTCGACAGCACCGAGATGTGGCCGCCGCCCTCCTCGACCCACAGCTCGGCACCGGGCACGCGCCCGGCCAGCCACCGCCCGTGCGACGCCGGGACCATCCCGTCGGCGTCGCCGTGCACGACGAGCGTCGGGGCCGTGACCTCGGCCGGGTCGAAGCCCCAGTCGCGCACGTAGGCGAGGTCGTCGTCGACGACCGGACCGGCCCCGGCGGCGAGGGCCGGCCTGACGACGGAGACGAGCCAGCGCCAGGGACCGTCGAACATCACCTCGTCGACGGGCAGGAACCCGATGTCCTCGGCCGACTGCTCCGGGCCGTCGACCAGCCCGGCCTCGTGGGCCTCCTTGGCCTCGCGGCCGGCCACCGCGGCGCGCAATGACGCCTCCCCGGCCGGTGCCAGGCCGGCGAACCAGTCGAGACCCTCGGCGGTCACGGGCCCGTACGGCGCGACCGGCGACATCGCGACGACCGAGCGGACCCGGTCCGGCAGCAGCGCCGCGGCGGCGAGCGCGTGCGGGCCGCCGCCGGAGTGGCCCATGGCCGCGAACGTGTCGATGCCGAGGTGGTCGAGCACCCGCTCCAGGTCGCCCGCCGCCGATGCGACGGACCGGTCCGGGCGCGGCGTGGAGCCGCCGTAGCCGGGCCGGTCGTAGCCGACCCACCTGACGCCGTGGCGGCGGCCGGCGTCGAAGAGCGGAGCGGGCGGCGGCCCGATGTTCGGCGTGCCGTGGAACCACACGACGACGAGGGGCTCGGCGACGCCGTCGGGGGCGCCGGTGTCGTACGCGCGCAGGACCGCGCCGTCCGGTCCGGCGACGTCGAGCTCGCGGACGTCGACCACCACGGAGGGGTCTCCCGGCGCGTCGGGGGCGGGAGACGGGTTCGGCTCGGGGACAACGGGATCGCTCACAGCGACTCGGCCTTTCGTCGGAGGTGGTCCTGCTCGGGGATGCTCGTGGCGAGGCGTGACGCGAGGGCGTACTCGTCGCGGGCAGCGTCGGTGTCGCCTGCCGCCTCGAGCAGGTGGGCCCGCACGGCGTGCAGGCGGTGGTGGCGCGCGAGGCGTCGGTCGGTGGCGAGGTCGTCGACGACGCGCAGGCCGGCGGCCGGGCCCTGCACCATCGCGAGAGCCACGGCACGGTTGAGCGCCACGACGGGTCCGGGCGCGAGCCGTTCGAGCACGTCGTAGAGGGCGAGCACCTGGGGCCAGTCGGTGTCCTGGGCCGTGGGCGCCTCGTCGTGGACCGCCGCGATCGCCGCCTGCACCTGGTAGGGCCCGAGGACGGTGCGGGTCAGCGCGTCCTCGACCAGCGCGACACCCTCGGCGACGGCGTCGTGGTCCCAGCGCGCGCGGTCCTGGTCGGCGAGGAGCACGAGGCGGCCCTCGGCGTCGAGTCGGGCCGGGCGACGCGCCTCGGTCAGGAGCATGAGCGCGAGCAGGCCGGCCACCTCCCCGTCGTCGGGGCACAGCCGCCGCGCGACCCGGGCCAGGCGGATCGCCTCGGCGGTGAGGTCGATCCGGTGCAGGTGCTCGCCGCTCGTGGCGGTGTGGCCCTCGGTGAAGACGAGGTAGAGCACGTGGAGCACGGCTGCCATGCGCTCGGGCAGGTCTGCGGCAGAGGGGGTCTCGAAGCGGGCGCCCTCGTCGCGGATGCGCGCCTTGGCCCGGCTGATCCGCTGGGCCATCGTCGCCTCGGGCACGAGGAAGGCCCGTGCGATCTCGGCCGTCGTCAGGCCACCGACGGCACGCAGCGTCAGGGCGATCTGCGCCGGCGGCGTCAGGGCGGGGTGGCAGCACAGGAGCAGGAGCGTCAGCGTGTCGTCCTCCCCCGCCGCCCCCACGGCCGGGTCGCCACCGACGAGCGCACCGTCGACCGACGACTCGACCGACGCGTCGGCGGGCGCGGCGACGTGGGCGTCCGCGGGCAGCCGTGCCGCGTCGTCGGCCTCGCGCCGCTCGCGAGCGCTGTCGCTGCGCCACGCGTCGACGAGCCGGCGGGACGCGACGCGCACGAGCCAGGCCTTCGGGTCGTCGGGCAGGCCGTCGCGGGGCCACTGCACCGAGGCCGCGAGGAGGGCTTCCTGCGTCGCCTCCTCGGCGCGGTCGAAGTCGCCGTAGCGGCGCACCAGGGCGGCGACCACCTGCGGCGTCGCGGCGCGCCACACGTCGTCGGCCACGCGGGCGACCCCGGCGACCCCGGCGACCCCGGCGACCCCGGCGACCCCGGCGACCCCGGCGACCCCGGCGACCGCGTCCGTCGGCTGCGCAGGCATCACAGGTCCGGCGCCGACCCGTCCATGAGCGGGCGCACCTCCACGGCGGCGAACCGCGCGTCGGGGAACCGCGCGGCGATCTCCTCGGCCCGCTCCGGCGTCGCGCAGTCGACGACGAAGTAGCCGGCCAGCTGCTCCTTGGACTCGACGAACGGCCCGTCGGTGACGACCCGCTCGCCGTCGCGGACCCGCACCGCGCGGCTCGTCAGCGGGTCGGCGAGCGCCTGGGCGCCGACGAGCTCGCCGCTGTCGCTGATCTCGGTGAGGAGTGCCTCGAAGTCGGCGAGCAGCCCGGCCCGGCCGGCGTCGTCGAGCTCGAGCGCCTCGGCGGTGCGCAAGAAGATCGGGTGCCCCCACGTGCGCGGGTTGCTGTAGATCATGAGCAGGTACTTCACGGGTCCTCCTTCGTCGGCCGCCGGGCACTCACCCGGCCTCGTCCGGGACGTCGGAGCCGAGACGGATCTCTCGACACGCGAGCCTTGCACAGCCTCGACCGTCCGGTACGGCGCGGCGCGTCGCGGGTAGCGTCGGGGCGTGGCCGACGCCCCCGCACCCAGCCTGCCCACGGATCCGGTGGTGGCTGCCGCCCGGGCCGCTGAGGCCGAGCGCTCCGTGGGCCTGCTCTTCGCGCGGCCGCTGGCGGCCCTGCCGGCCACGGCCCTCGCCCGGGTCCACGCCCCGACCGGCCGCCGCGACGCCTCGCTCGGGGGCCTGCGCGGGCCGTGGCACTACTGGTGGCAGGCCCACCACCTCGACGCCGTCGTCGACGCGGGGCTGCGCCGGCTCCGGGCCGGCGTCCTCGCCGGCGCGTCGGCGACCGCAGCCCGGGCCGACCGCGTCCTCGCGACCGTCCGGCTGCGCAACCGGGCCCGGTGGACCAACGACTTCTACGACGACATGGCCTGGCTCGCGCTCGCCGCCGGGCGCCTCGGCCGCCTGCACCGGCTGCTCGAGCGGCGTCGTGGCCACCGGACGCTCCGCTCGGCACGTCGGACGCTGACCGCGGAGCTGCGCTCGGCCCTGACCGACGACGCCGGTGGCGGCCTCTTCTGGAGCACCGAGCGCGACTTCAAGAACGTGCCCGCGAGCGGCCCGGCCGCGCTGCACCTGGCCCGCCTCGGCGACCTCGACGCCGCACGCCGCATCCTCGACTGGGCCTACGACCGGCTCTGGTCGCCCGACACGGGCCTGTTCGCCGACGGCATCCGCCTGCGCGACGGGGCCGAGGTGATCGTGCCCGACGTGTGGAGCTACAACCAGGGCACCGTGCTCGGCGCACTCGTGACGATCGGCGACCCGGAGAGCCTCGGGCGCGCAGCCGCCCTCGTCACGGCTGTCGACACCCACCTCACCACCGCGGAGGCCGACGCGTCCGGTGGGCGACGCGTGCTCCGGACCCACGGCTCGGGCGACGGGGGTCTGTTCACCGGCATCCTGGCCCGCTACCTCGCCCTCGCCGCCGACACCGACCAGCTCGACGCGTCGGCGCGGGCCACCGCCTCCCGCCTCGTGCGCGGCACGGCCGACGCGCTCTGGGAGGGCCGCGACCCGGGCCGCCATGTAGGCCGGCACGTGGGCCGGCGCCCCGGGTGGCGCGCCGACGCCGCAGGCGCCACGGTGTTCTCCCTCGACCCGACGCGCCCGGCCGCAGCGGCGCTGCCCGCCGCCGACCCGCTCGAGCTCGCGCCGCAGCTGCAGGCCTGGACCGTCCTCGAGGCCGCGGCACGCCTCCCCTGACCGGCCCGACAGGACCGGAGTCCCGGCCGCACGAGGACCGACGACCCGCTGGCCCCGCCCGGGCCCGCACCGCTGGCATGCTGGGCCGATGGAGACGCTCTACGAGGCGGCCGGGGGCGAGGACGGGATGCTGCGGCTCGCGCACGCGTGGCACGAGCGCGTCCTCGCCGACGAGGTCGTGGCCCACGCCTTCAGCCACGGCTTCAAGGACGACCACACGCCGCGGCTCGCCGCCTACTGGACCGAGGCGCTCGGCGGCCCGCCCGCCTACTCCGAGCGGTACGGCGACGAGTCCTACGTCGTGCGGCTGCACAGCGGCAACGGACCGCACGAGGAGATGGACCGGCGCGCCGTCGCCTGCTTCGACACCGCCCTCGACGACGTCGGCATCACCGACGACCGGCTCCGCACGGCGCTGCACGACTACTTCGCCTGGGCCACGACGACGACCATGTCGCGCTACCACCACTCCGCCGACGACGTCCCGGACGGGCTGACCGTGCCGCGGTGGTCGTGGGACGGCCGCGAGCGCTGACCGAGCCCTCCCGCGTCAGTCCGGGAGCCGCTCGCCGGTATCGAGGTCCAGGCCCAAGAGCCGGGCCCCGTTGCGCCACAGCACCTTCCGCATCCACGCGTCGCCGAGGTCGAGACGGGCGAGCGCCTCGAGCTGGTGGGCGTACGGGTACGGGATGCTCGGGAAGTCGGAGCCGAGCACGACGCGGTCGCCGAGGTCGGCGAGCCGGTCGCGGTAGCCGGGCGGCAGCGGCGCGAACGCCTCGGTGAAGTCGGTGGCACACATCGTCGTGTCGAGGTGCACGTGCGGGTGGCCCTCGGCGAGGTCGGCGAACGCGTCGTACTCCGGCATCCCGAGGTGCGCGACGACGAGGACGAGGTCGGGGTGTCGCGCGAGCACCGCGGCCATGCCGTCGGGACCGGTGTGGCGGCCTCGGATCGGCGCCGACCCGGCGTGCACGACGACCGGTACGCGGGCCTGCTCGAGGGCGGCCCAGGCCGGCGTGAGCCGTTCGTCGTCGGGCGCGAACCCGCCGACCTGCACGTGCAGCTTGAACAGGCGCGCCCCCGCGGCGAGCGCCTCGCCGACGTAGCCGCCGACCCCGGGCTCGGGGTAGAACGTCGCGCAGTGCACGACCTCGGGGACCCGCGCCGCGAAGGCCGCGCTCCAGTCGTTGAGCCACTGGGCCATGCCGGGCCGGTGCGCGTAGCTGAGGGCCGGCACGGCGCGCAGGCCGAGGGCCCGGAGCGTCGCGAGGCGGTCCGGCACGCCGGCCCGGTACGTGATCGGCCAGGACCGGCCGTAGTGGTCCTCGGCGCCGTCGAAGTAGTCCCAGACCTTGCGCTGCATGGCCTCGGGCAGGAAGTGGACGTGCACGTCGGCCAGGCCCGGCAGCCCGAGCGACGCGACGTAGCCGGGCACGTCAGCGTCGGTGGTCGGACCGGGCGTCGTGCGCTGGGAGGTCACGGTTCGCAGGCTATGCGACGCCCGCGGACGTCTCGGGTCGGTCACGATGCTGGGAATCCGCTGGGCGCCGGGTGAGACTCGGTGGATGAGAGCCCGACGCGCCGCCCCCGCCACGACCCTGGCGTCCGGCCTCCTCGCGGCCGCCCTCGCCCTGTCCGCCTGCAGCGGTGCGGCGCCTCCTCCCGCCACCGGCCCCGGCTCGTCACGTCCGGCCGCCTCCGCGTCGACGAGCGCCGCCCCCAGCGCGAGCGCCGCGGCGTCGACGTCCGCCGGGTCCGGCGCGTCCTCCGGGTCCACGCCGACGCCGTCCCGACCCGCGACGCCACCGGACCCGGCGTCGGTCCCGGCGCAGATCGCCTCCCGGTACGAGGGCGGCAACCTGCGCCTCGGCCGCGAGCGCGGCAGCACCGACGCCTACCGCCAGTACTACGCGACGTACGAGAGCAACGGCCTGACGATCAGCGGACGCATCAACATCCCGCGCGGCACGGGCCCGTTCCCGGCGATCGTCCTCGCGCACGGCTACGTCGACCCGGCCGAGTACACCAACGGCGAGACGATGCTGCGCGAGCGGGACTTCCTGGCCCGGCAGGGCTACGTCACGCTGCACATCGACTACCGCAACCACGCCCAGTCCGACCGCGACCCCACCAACGACGCCGACCTGCGGGCCGGCTACACCGCCGACGCGATCAACGCGGCCCTGGCGCTGAAGAAGGCACAGGTCGTCGACCCCGACCGCATCGCGCTCGTCGGCCGATCGATGGGCGGCGGGGTCGTGTACTCGGCGCTCGTCGTGCGGCCGGGGCTCTTCCGGGCCGCGGTCGCCTACTCGCCGGTCAGCTCGGACACCGTCGACAACTTCGACCGGTGGGTGCGCCGCGACGCGGACCGGTCCGGGGTGGCCCGCCGGGTCATCGCCCGTCTGGGCACGCCCGAGGCGGAGCCCGCGCGGTGGGCGACGACGAGCCCGCGCACCTCCTTCGCGCGGATCACCGAGCCGCTGCTCATCCACCACGGGACCGCCGACGAGGACTGTCCCATCGCCTGGTCGGCCGCGACGGTCCGAGCGCTCAGGGCCGACGGCAAGGACGTGACGTACTTCGTCTACCCGGGCCAGCGGCACACGTTCACGTCGCAGTGGCCGCTGTCTATCCGGCGGACGACGGCCTTCCTCGACGCGCACCTGCGCTGAGGCGGCACGCTCGCCGGCCGAGGGTGCGCAGCGGCGGCGGACATGAGTGCCGGACATGAGTACGGGGTGGGTCCGCATCCCCCTGCGGAACCCACCCCGTTCACATTCCCCCACCCCCAGGAGCCGGAACGATGTCCCCCCTGGCGCCGATCCCACCCGGTCGGCACCCGGTTCGTTCCCTCCCCGTTGACCTCTACTTTCACGGACGAACCGCAAGCCGCACCCGGGGAACCGCTCAGAATTTCTGCAAGAGTCCTGCAAGATCGGACAAAGTTCGCGGATCGCCGCCATTCCACGACGAATTCGCCAGTGGGACAGTGCGATTCACCGACGCCGGTGTTTCTGCTGTGGTTCGTGTGGCGCGTGTGACGTGTGTGGCGAACACCGGCGGTCCGCCCGTGTCATGAGCCGGCGAGCGCCCCCATCGGGTCCCACGCGGGCAGGACGACCGGCTCGGCGTCGAGGGCCGCGCGCAGGTCCTCGGGCAGGGCGTCGCGGCGCACCGCGATCTCGAAGACGTGCTCGCCGAACCAGTTGTCGTTCATCGTCATGAAGCCCTTGTCGCCCTTCTCGGTGCCCCAGCTGTTCTCGACGCGCCAGCGTCGCGGCACGTCGTCGACGAGGTCGACGCCGGTGAAGAGCATCGCGTGGGTCATCAGCGACTCGTGGTGCAGGAGCCGGTCGGCCTTGCCGAGGTCGGGCGTCGTGCCGTAGACGGCCGCACGGTCATAGAGGCCGGCGTCCCACAGGCCGAGGTCGGCGTTGCTCATCTGGCCGGTGTCGCAGCCGAACCACACCGGCTCGCCTCCGACGATCGCCTCGGACGCCAGGCGCTTCATGAGGTCGGTCTCGACGTTGAGGTAGGTGACCGGCGGCGCCCCGACGACGTTGCCGAGGTGCTCGACGGTGTACGTGCGGCCGTACGGGTTGGCCGGACGGGGGTCGTTGACGATGCACACGTAGTCGCCGAGCGGCACGGTGACGTAGGCCTCGGCGAACTCGAGCGGAGTCATGGTGCCCTCGCGGTGGAAGCCCTTGTCGGAGTCCTTCCACTGCCAGAGGAACGACTCGGGCGGCGTGCCGAGGTGGATGGCGAGGAGCCGGTGCACGGTGCCGAGCACGTCCTCCTTGGCCTCGGCGAGCTCCTCGGCGGTGGCCCCGGAGGCGGCGCGGGCCCGCAGGTCGCGCGCGGCCTGGCGCAGCACCGTGGCGAGGTCGCGGTTCAGCTGCCGGGTGTTGCTCGACGACGCCGTCTCGGGCATCGCGTTCTTCGGCACGAGGCCGTGCTTGAGGACGAGCGCGACGAACATGTTCCACTGCCCGCCGTCCTCGCTCGGCGTCGCGAGCAGGTGTGCGACCGTGCGGTCGTCGACGTCGCGGTCGGCCGTGGCGAGGATCGACTCGAGCCAGTGGTTGGCCTTCTCGAGCTTGTCGAAGAAGAGCAGGTGGTTCTGGGAGAACTCGAAGTCCTTGACGCCGAGCTTCTTGGCGGCGCCGGCGCGCAGCAGGTTGGTGCCGGCGAAGAGCCAGCAGCGCCCGCTCTTCTCCTGCGAGGTGGCGCTCCAGTCGTCGAGCAGGTGCGACACGGAGTGGTCGATGCTCGTCACGACGCGCCGGTCGAGGGCGACGTCGTCGACCTGCGTCTTCGTCACGGCGTTCTGCAGCAGCCGCGCGGTCGGGTCGGCGTCGAAGGCCTTGGCGAACCGCTCGAGGACGTCAGGGGCGAGGTCACGGGGCATGCGGGCTCCTTCGGAAGGCTGGGTGCGGTGCGTTCGACACTACGCCCGGCCGAGGCGTCCACGGGCGGGAGCCGACCACGGCTGCCGGTCGCCGGCAGCCTCGCGCACCTCAGCCGTCGAGCGGGCGCTCCCAGAGCCGGGACGTGGACTCGAGCGTGTCGTAGGCCCACGGCCTGGTCTCGCCGGTGGGCCGGTAGCCGAGGCGCTCCCAGAACGGCGCGGCCACCTCCGCGTTCGTGTCGACGACCGCGAGGCGGAGCGTGCCGTCGACGATGAGCAGGCCGACGAACGCGGTGCCCGTCCCGGGATAGCCGTGCAGCACGTCGGCCGCGGCGACGAGCCGCTCGCCGTCGAAGAGCCCGAGGACGTGCTTGTCGGCGGGGTCGAAGTCGGGCGGGACCACGGTCAGCGTCGAGTACCCGTCGCTGGGCCCGGGCGGGTAGCCGGTGACCCGCTCGGCGTACCCGGGGTCGGTCTCGAGCAGGGCCTGGAGCAGGTCGTCGTCGCCCGGTCGGTCGAGGCCGCGCACGCTCCTGGTCATCGGCGCAGGCTAGCGCGTCGGCGCCCGGCGCTACGCTCCTTCCGGACGGCTTCCGTCCGGATCGGAGGACGACGTGCGCGACGAGACGAGCCCGACCTCGCGGGCCCTGCTCACCCTCGAGCTGGTCCAGGGCAGCCCCGGCATCTCCGCCGACCGGCTCGCCGACAAGCTCGGGGTGTCCGAGCGGGCGGCGCGGCGCTACATCGGCATCCTCCGCGAGGCCGGCATCCCCATCGAGTCCGAGCGCGGGCCCTACGGCGGCTACCGCGTCGGGCGTGGCCTGCGCCTGCCCCCGCTCGTCTTCAGCGCCCCCGAGGCCCTCGGCCTCGTCATGGCCGTGCTCGACGGGCACCACGAGGCCGGCGACCCGACCGACCCGGTCGGCAGCGCCCTCGGCAAGATCGTGCGGGCGCTGCCCGAGCCGGTGGCCCGTCAGGCCGAGGCGGTGCGTCGCACGACGGCCCCGGCCCCCGACCGCGCCGCCGTGCGTCCCGACCCGGGTACGACGAGCACCCTCGTCGGTGCCTGCGCGGACCGTCTCTGCGTGCGGCTGTCCTACCGGTCCGAGGCCGGGTCGGAGTGGGACATGGACGTCGAGCCGTGGGCCGTCGTCGTCCGGCACGGACGCTGGTACGTGCTGTGCCGCCGACGCCCCGGCGGCGAGGTGCGCACGTTCCGCGTCGACCGCGTCCGACGCGTCGAGGTGCTGCACGAGCCGTTCACCCCGCCTGCTGACCTCGAGCCGGTCGCGATGCTCGAGGAGCACCTCGCGGTCGGCTGGGAGTACGCCGCCGAGGTCGTCGTCGACGCACCGGTAGAGAAGGTCAGGGCCGCGATGCCCCGCGGCCTCGGCCGGCTCGAGGCCATCGACGCCGACCGCACCCGGCTCACCGGGTCGACCGGCAACCCGTTCTGGTACGCCGAGCAGCTGGCCCGGCTACCCGCGCCGTTCCACGTCACGGACTGTCCCGAGCTGCGGGAGGCGGTGCGGGCGCTCGGCCGGCGCTTCCTCGACGCCGCCGACTGAGCGCGACCTCGACCGGTCAGTGGAAGGCGTAGCTGCCGGACTCGGGCGCCCAGCCGTCCGGCGGGTCCTCGCCCGTCCGGCCGTCGACGGCCTCGCGCAGCAGGTCGACGTGCCCGGTGTGGCGGCCGTACTCCTCGAGCAGGTCGAGCAGGATGCGCCGGATGCTGACCGGCCCGCCGTCCGGGCCGGTGGCGTGGGCCGCAGCATCGAGCCCGCCCTCCTCGATGGTCGTGGCGAACCGCTGCCGCGAGCGTGCGACGGCGCCGTCGTAGAGGTCGTAGAGGCGGTCCGGGGTGTCGTCGGCCGCCGAGGTGAACTCCCAGTCGTCGTCGGCCTCCCAGCCGTTGCCGTCCCACACGGGGTCGAGCGGTGCGCCGTGGAGCCGGACGAGCGACTTGAAGTCCTCGTTCGCCGCCATGTGCTTGAGCAGGCCGCCGATGGTCAGCGTGGAGGCGCCGACGCGCTGCTGCAGCCCGGCATGGTCGAGGCCGTCGGCCTTCCAGCGGAACGTCGTGCGCATCCGGTCGAGGGCGCCGAGGAGGTGCTCGAGGTCGGTGCCGGCGAAGGGCGGCTCCCAGGGCCGCTCGGTGGGCGGTGTGTAGGTCGTCATGTCCCCGACGTTAGGACCGGTTCCGGACGAACGACGTCCGCAGCCCGCCCAGCCCGGGCCGGTCACCCGCCACGCGCTCTGCATTGCTCCGCCACACGAGCCAAGCACTCCGCTGGCCGGGGGACGCCCGATCGGCTCACCAGGTGGAGCAGTGCAGAGCGGTCGACGAGATGGACGCACCTGGGGCGGCGAGGCACGCGGGTGCGGATTCGACTGTGTGGCAGGGTGGCCCATCGTGCCTCGCCCTACTCGCCTCTCCCACGCCTTCGCCGCCTCGGCCCTGACGGCGCTCCTGGCCGGCTGTGGGTTCCCAGCCCTCACGGCGACCTCCCCCGGAGCGCAGCCGCACGCGTCGACGACCATCGACGGCACGGTCCCGGGGTCGGCGTCGAGCACCGTGGGCACCCCCGGCGCGGCGGACTCGACGCGCACGAGCACGGCACTGACGACGCCGGCCCAGGCCCGCGCCGCCCTCGCCCAGCTCGACCGGCTGCCGGTCAAGGGCCGCGCCCCGAAGACGGGCTACGCGCGTGACCGCTTCGGCCCCTCGTGGACCGACGACGTCGACGTCGCGGGCGGCCACAACGGCTGCGACACCCGCAACGACGTGCTGCGCCGCGACCTCACCGACGAGCGCCTCAAGCCCGGGACGCACGGCTGCGTCGTGCTCTCGGGCCGGCTCGCCGACCCCTACACCGGACGCGTCATCGCCTTCGAGCGCGGGGCGTCGACGTCGTCGAAGGTGCAGATCGACCACGTCGTCGCGCTCGGTGACGCGTGGGTCAAGGGCGCCCAGCAGCTGACGCCGGCCCAGCGCACCGCCCTCGCCAACGACCCGCTCAACCTTCTCGCCGTCGACGGACCGACCAACAGCGCCAAGCGCGACTCGGACGCGGCGTCGTGGCTGCCGCCCAACCGCGCGTTCCGCTGCACCTACGTGGCCCGGCAGGTGGCGGTGAAGGCCCGCTACCACCTGTGGGTCACCGGGGCCGAGAAGGCGCAGACGGCACGCCTGCTCGCGTCCTGCCGGTGAGCAGCGTGACCGCGGCGAGCAGGCAGAGGACGGTTCCGCCGATCGCGGGCACAGAGGCCCACGTGGCCGAGCCGATCCCGGCGTCCGACTGGAAGCCGCTGCCCACCTCGAGCACGAGCAGGTAGGCCGCCGCAGACACGTTGGCCGCCGCTGCGAGCACCGCGCCCCACGGTCGGCGGAGCCAGAGCAGGACGCCCGAGACGAGGAAGGCCGGGGCGAGCACGCCGAGGTCGAGGGCGTAGACGAGGTGGACCGCCTGCGGCGGCATGACGTCGTCAGGCAGCAGGCCGGTCACGGCGAACCGGACCGAGAACGTCCCCCAGGCGACGACCAGCCCGGCACCGAGCAGCGTCGTGAACGCCGCGACGACCCGCGCGGCCGGGCCCGTGCGGATCCCCGCCGCGAGCGCGTCGACGCCGAGGCTCGACCCGAGAAGGACCAGCGCGTACGTCGACAGCGAGAAGGCGGCCACGTGCAGGAGGAAGACGTCGCTGAACGCAGCACCGAAGGCGTAGTAGGCGTAGTTGTAGACGCCGTAGAACAACAGCCCCAGCCACACGGTGACCGATGCCGACGAAACGCGGGTCGTGCTGCGGTACAAGGAGATCGCGAGGGCAGGTACGACGACCAGGAGCGTCACGAGGTCGTTGCCGCGCAGCGCGGCGATGGCCCACGGCTGCTCGGGGTAGAGCCCCGGCACGCGCAGGCCGAGGAGCGACTGGACGAGCATCAGGCCCAGGACCACGAGCGAGAGCACCCTGGCGGCCGTGAGCCGCGGCCCCTCGTGCAGCAGGGCGACCCGGTCTCCGGGTGCCGCCCCGGCGCTCCGGGTCCTGTCCTCGACCCCACCGGCGACGCGCTGGGCACCCATGACGACCGACCTCCTCGGCGACGAGGCCTGCGCTCGGGCGACGCCCTGCCGGCGGGCTCCGCGCACGCCTCTCCTTCCACGCTAGGCCGGCCGGGACCGGGTGGCTCCGTCGTGTCGGCGGCCTCACACGGCAGGGCCGGAGACCTCTCGGTCGGGACCGCTGTCGGACCGTCCGCCTACCGTCGCGGGATGGACGAACCACGCAGCGGTGGGCCAGGGCGACCGCGCGTCGTCGTCACGACGACGGCGAGCCTCGACGGCCGGATCACCCCGTCGCGGGCCGAGCGACTCCTCGAGAAGGGCGTCTTCGACCGCTGGCGCGCGGCGTGGCCCGGCGACGTCGACGACCTCCACGAGCAGCGTCGCGCCTGGATCGAGGAGCACCACGCCCCCACGGTCACGCTCGAGGGGAGCGGCACGTTCGTCGCGGACGAGGTCGAGTCCGCCTATGCCCCAGCAGGTTCCGCGCCCGACGACGACCTACCCGCCGACCACCTCCCCCGCCGGGCCCCGCGCTGGTTCGTCGTCGTCGACGCCCGAGGCCGCGTCGACTGGACCTACTTCGGCGACGACACGACGGCCCTGCTCGTGCTCGTCTGCCGGTCGACGCCGCCCGGCTACCTCGCGCGGCTGCGCGAGGTCGGCGTCGGCTACCTCGTCGTCGGCGACGAGCGCGTCGACCTCGCCATGGCGCTGCAGCGGCTCGGCGACACGCTGGGCGCGACCTGCGTCGTCTCCGACGGCGGCGGCGGCCTCAACGGGGCGCTGCTGCGGGCCGGGCTCGTCGACGAGCTGCACGTGGTGACGTTCCCGGCCCTCGTCGGGGGCCTCGGCACGCCGTCCTTCGTCGACGGCCCGCCACTGTCCCCGGGCGGCGAGCCGACGCGCGTGCGGCCGCTCGGTGTCGTCACCGGCGCCGGGGGCAGCACGTGGGCGCGGTACGCCGTGGACCCTTCCTGACCCACCTCCCGCACCCGCGGTGACCCGGGCCGGCCGGGGGCGGCACAATGCCGGGCATGACCGACGCCGAGCGCGCCACGGAGGCGCGACAGCTCCTGCTCGCCCAGACCGACCGCGCGGCGTCCGGATCGCTCGAGGACCCCGCCCTCGTCGCGGCGGTCGTCGGCGTCGAGAGGCTCGTCGTCGCCACGGGTTCGACCGACGAGCAGACGCTGCGCGACGCGCTCGAGGGTCGCCCGGTGCCGGGTTCGGATGCCGAGGCCGTGGCCACGCTCGTCGCCGAGGCCGAGCAGCACGTGCTCGCCGGGCTGGCGCGGCGCGCCTCGGGGCAGTCGGTCGACGCCGGCGTCATCAACCCCGACGCGGGCACGTACCGCATGACGACCGACGCGATGCTCCTGCGGGCCGCGGTACGGGCGGGGCAGCGCTCGTTCGACGTCATGCCCTACTACCGGATCCGCTACGGCGAGCGTGGATCCCGCTTCGCGAGCAGCGACTCCGCGTGGCTCATCTCGCTCGCACCGCTCGGCGCCGACCGCGCGACGCGCCAGGTGCTCTGGCTCTCCGGCGTGCTCGCGGGTCGCGGCATGCCCTCGTGGCTCATGGAGCTGCACCTCGACGAGCTCGTCACCGAGGTGGGGGCGGTCGCCGGAGAAGCCGCGGTCGGCGCGCTGCCGGCGGCTCGCGACGCGGTGGCCGGGGCACGCCGGGCGCACGTCGACGACGAGCTGCTCGACCGGGCCGACGCCTGGGCCGACGACCTGCTCGGTGCGGACCTGCCGGTGCCGCGCACCGGGGCCTTGCTGGCTGCTGCCACGGCGGACGCCCTCGCCGGGGTCACGCTCGATGACCACTCCCTCGTGGGCTGGCTCACCGACCCGGTCCGCACCACGCCGGAGGCGGCGGCCTCCCTGCGCGAGCTGCGCCAGCGCATCCGCGACGCCGCCCGGCCCTGACGCAGCACCCGGTCAGGGCAGGAGGGCCGCGATCCCGTCGAGGACGAGGTCGAGGCCAGGCTCGAACTCGCGCGCGAAGGTGTAGCCCGGTGCGAGGACGACGTGCTCGGCGAACCACGCCATGTTGGGGTGCGCGCCGATGAGCTCGGCGAGCGGACCCGCGCTGACGAAGTCGGCGGCCTCCGGGCCGGAGTCGAAGGGCAGGGTCGTCTCCTGCAGGACGAAGCCGTACACGAAGGCGTCGACGACGGCGTAGGCGTGGGCCACGTGCTCGGGCGTGAACCCCGCCGCGCGCAGGCACGCGATGTTGGCGTCGTGGTAGGCGAGGGTGGCGGGCCCGGGCGCACGCCGTGACTCCATGAGCGGCAGGGCCCACGGGTGGCGTGAGAGCACCTCGCGCACGGACAGCGAGCGACGCCGCAGCTCGGCACGCCAGTCCCCCGACGGGTCGGGCAGCACGACCTCGTCGTAGACCCGGTCGACCATGCCGTCGAGGAGCGCGTCCTTGTTCGCGACGTGGTGGTAGAGCGACATCGCCTCGACGCCGAGCTCGCCGGCGAGGCGACGCATCGTCAGCCGCCCGAGCCCTTCGGCGTCGGCCATGGCGACGGCGGCGTCGAGGACGCCCTCGCGGGTCAGCTTGCGCGGGGGCATCGGCTCTCCTGGGGGTTGTCTGCCTTACGGCGTAATGCTAGCGTCAGCTCAAACCTTACGACGTAAGAGAGTGAGCGAACGGCCATGAACCCCTCGACCCCGACCCCCGCAAACCCGCCCTCGGCCTCGGCCGCCACCCAGCCCGCCCCGACCCGGGTGCGGGCCGTGACCCGCCGCTCGTACGGCGGCGTCGACCAGGTCCGCGTCGAGCACGTCGACCGTCGCGACCCGGGGCCCGGCGAGGTGCTCGTCGCGGTCCGGGCGGCCGGCCTCGACCGCGGCGCGCTGCACCTGCTCACCGGCACGCCGTACGCCGCCCGCGCAGCCTTCGGCCTGCGGCGGCCGCGCCAGCCGGTCCTCGGCCTCGAGCTGGCGGGCGAGGTCGTCGCGCTCGGGCCCGGCGTCACCGGGCCGGCGATCGGCGACCGCGTCTTCGGCACCGCCCCGGGCGCCTTCGCGGAGTACGCCGTGGCACGCGCCGACCAGCTGGCCCCGACGCCGGCCGGCGTCGACGACGTCCAGGCCGCCACGCTGAGCATCTCCGGTGGCACCGCGCTCGAGGCCGTGCAGCGGTACGCGCGCGTCGAGGCGGGTCAGCGCGTCCTCGTCCTCGGCGCGTCCGGCGGGGTCGGCAGCTTCGCCGTCCAGGTGGCGGCGCACCTCGGCGCCGAGGTGACGGCGGTGTGCAGCGCGGCCAAGGCCGACCTCGTCCGCGACCTCGGCGCCCGGCACGTCGCCGACTACCGCACCACGCCGGTCGCCGACCTCGACGGGCCCTTCGACGCGATCATCGACATCGCGGGCAACCGCCCGGTGCGCGAGCTGCGCCGCGCCCTGACGCCGACCGGGGCCCTCGTCATCGTCGGCGGCGAGGGCGGCGGTCGGTGGCTCGGCGGCCTGCACCGCAACCTGGCCGTCAGCGCCCTCGACCCGTTCTCCCGCCAGCACCTGTCGTGGTTCGTCACGCGGCAGTCGGGCGAGCTGTCGGCGCGACTCGGCGCGCTCGTCGAGACCGGCGCGATCCGCCCGGTGCTCGACCGCGTCGTCGGCCTCGACGGGGTCGCCGACGCCCTCGAGGCCATGGAGCGCGGCACGCTGCGCGGCAAGGTCGCCGTCCGGCCCTGAGCACGGGGCCGGCCCGCGCGTCGGGCCGTGGGTCAGGCCACCGGCTCGGGGCGTGCGTCGTTGCGTGCGTCGGGGCGCGGTTCGGACCGTCGCGACCGCCACCCGGCGAGCCCGAGGGCGGCGAGCGCCGTCGTCGCGAGGGCGGCGAGAACCGCCGGGACCCAGCCCGGAGCACCGAGCCCGCCACCGACGGCGGCGTAGAGCACGGCCCCGGGTGCCAGTCCGAGGGCGCTGCCCACGACGAACGAGGCGCGCGGCACGGCCAGGGCGCCGCTGCCGTAGTTGACGATCCCGAAGGGCAGCACCGGCACGAGCCGCAGCGACACCATGCCGGCGAGCCGGCCCGCCCGGGCACCGGCCGACTGCTCTCCCGCGGCCCGCGACACGGCGCCCTCGGCGCGACCGACGACCCGGTCGAGGCGCCCGCCGGGCCGGCGGGACCGCGCGACGAGGCGGGCCACCTCGTAGCTGCCCACCGACGCGAGGACCGCGGCCACCCACGCCAGCCCGGAGCCGGACCACGGGCCGAACGCCGAACCGGCGAGGACGGTCAGGACCGTCCGGGGCACCCCGAGCATCGTCGCGCCGACGAAGACCGCGAGGAACGCGGCGCCGAAGGCCACGGGCGAGGACGGCCCGAGCGACAGCAGCACGGCGTGCAGCCACGCCGCCGCCGCATGCACCGAGTCGTCCACCGTCACGCGCACCAGCATGGGACCCCGCCCCCGGTCGCGCCAAAACGGCCTCGACAACCGGTCGCCGGCCGGCGCGTCCGAGCCCTCGAAAAACTCGTGCGAAATGGGGCTTGACCTTGACGCAGCGTCAGGGTTGGACGCTCGTCCCATGACCACGAACACCGCCATCGAGATCGTCGGGCTCAGGCAGTCCTACGACGAAAACGCCGTGCTGAAGGGCGTCGACCTCAGCGTCCCCGCCGGCACGATCTACGCCTTGCTCGGCTCCAACGGCGCCGGCAAGACCACCATGGTCCGGATCCTGTCGACGCTCCTGCGGCCCGACTCCGGGACCGTCACCGTCCACGGCCACGACGTCACCACCGAGCCGCACGAGGTCCGCTCGGCGATCAGCCTGACCGGCCAGTTCGCCGCCGTCGACGAGGTCCTCACCGGCCGCGAGAACCTCGTCCTCGTCGCCGAGCTGCGCCGCATCGCCGACCCGGGCGCCGTCGCCGATGCGCTCCTGACGCGCTTCGACCTCACCGAGGCCGGGGCCCGACGCGTCGGCACCTACTCCGGTGGCATGCGGCGCCGCCTCGACATCGCGATGAGCCTCATCGGCGAGCCGGCCGTGCTCTTCCTCGACGAGCCGACGACGGGCCTGGACCCCCAGTCGCGGATCGAGGTCTGGAAGACCGTCCGCGAGCTGGCCGGCCGCGGCACCACGGTGCTCCTGACGACCCAGTACCTCGACGAGGCCGAGCAGCTCGCCGACCGCATCGCGATCCTGCACGACGGCCGGATCATCGCCGAGGGGACCCTCGCCGAGCTCAAGGCCCTCCTGCCGCCGGCCACCGTCGAGTACGTCGAGAAGCAGCCCACGCTCGAGGAGATCTTCCTCGCGATCGTCGGCCCGGGCCGCACCGAGCAGGCCGGCGACGACACATCCGCCAGCTCCCACACCCCCGCCACCCCCCACACCTCCGACAGCCACGACAACCAGGGAGCCCACCGATGACCACCCACGCCGCCGCCCCCGCCGCGCCCCACACGCTGGGCGACACGTTCAGCGACACCGCCGTGCTCACCAAGCGGTCGCTGCGCCACGTGCTGCGCAGCCCCGACACCATCATCACGACCGCGATCACCCCGATCGCGATGCTCCTGCTCTTCGTCTACGTCTTCGGCGGGGCCATCGACGTCGGCGGCGCGAGCTACGTGAACTACCTGCTGCCGGGCATCCTGCTCATCACCGTCGCGTCGGGGATCGCCTACACGGCCTTCCGCCTCTTCACCGACGTCTCCACCGGCATCGTCGAGCGGTTCCAGTCGATGCCGATCGCCCGGTCGGCGCTGCTCTGGGGGCACGTGCTCACCTCGGTCGTCGCCAACCTCGTGTCGCTCGCCCTCGTCATGGCGGTCGCCTTCCTCATGGGGTTCCGCACCGGTGCGGGTCTCGGCGCCTGGCTGCTCGTCATCGGCATCCTCGTGCTGTTCACGCTGGCGCTGACGTGGCTGGCCGTCATCCCCGGCCTCACCGCGAAGTCGGTCGACGGCGTCAGCGGGTTCTCCTACCCTCTGATCTTCCTGCCCTTCGTCAGCTCGGCGTTCGTGCCGACCGAGGGGATGCCGGGCCCGGTGCAGTGGTTCGCCGAGCACCAGCCGGTCACCTCGATCGTCGACACCATCCGCAACCTGTTCGCGGGCCAGCCCGTCGGCAGCACCGGCTGGGTCGCTGTCGGGTGGTGCGTCGGCCTCCTCGTCGTGGCCTACGCCCTCGCGATGCGCACCTACCGGCGCAAGGTCGGCTGACCCGGCACCGCGCGTCCGAACCCGCCACCCACCACCCGACCGGGAAGAATGAGCACATGCTGACGATCAGCCAGCTGGCCGCGTACGCCGGGGTCACCGTGCGCACGGTCCGGCACTACCACGCCAAGGGGCTGCTGCCCGAGCCCGAGCGCGACCACTCCGGCTACCGGCGCTACGACGCCGCGGCCGTGGTCGAGCTGGTCCGGATCCGCACGCTCGCCGACGCCGGGGTGCCGCTCTCGCGGGTCAGCCAGCTGCTCGACGCGGACGCGGTCGAGTTCGCGGCGGCGGTCGAGCAGATCGACCGCCGCCTCCGGGCCGAGATCCGCGAGCGGCAGCGGCACCGCGAGCGGATCGCCCAGCTCGCCGCCGGGGAGAGCCTGGCGCTGCCCCCGCCGGCGGTCGCCTACGTCGAGCGGATGCGTGAGCTCGGGTTCCCCGAACGGCTCATCGAGGTCGAGCGTGACAGCTGGATCCTCATCGCCGCGCAGGTGCCCGACCAGGTGTCGGCGCTCATGGAGATCAAGCACACCCAGCTGGAGCACCCCGTGCTCCGACGCCTCTACCTCGACATCGGCGACCTCGTCGACGCCGGCCCCGACGACCCGCGGCTGCCGGCGCTCGCCGACCGCGTGGCGGCCTTCATCGAGGCCGCGTCCGCGGAGGCCGTCGAGGCCGGTCGCGCCGAGGAGGACTACTCCATCAGCCCCGACCTCATCGAGCTGCTCGACACGACGTTCCTCGAGTCCTTCGCGTGCGCCGGCCGCCTGCTCGAGCTGCTCGAGGAGCGCGGCTGGACCGGCTGGACCGACATCCGGCGCAAGGAGCCCGTGCACTGACCACGTCACCGACGCGTGGGCGGCCTTGTCGCTCAGGCGAGGTCGAGGACGTCCGGATAGCCGGTCCACTGCTCGAGGGAGGCCCGCTCGGGGTAGTCGACGACGCGGGGCTCGACGTCGAACACCCGGGTCGCACCCGCGTCGAAGGTGGGCCATCCGGGGTCGCCGGTCGTCGCGAACGCGACCCACGCGCGGCGCAGCTGCGCCGACAGCGACTCGGCCTCGGGTCCGGGTTCGCCGATGAGCATCGCCGGCTGCCCCGCCGTGAGGGTGCCGAAGACGAGCGGCACGTCGAGGCCGTGGCAGGCGCCGAGGACGCCGCCCATGCCCGGTGCGGGCCACGTCAGCTCGTACACGTGGGCGGCGCCGGCGGCGGACAGCTGGGCCCGTGCGAGCAGCATCGAGGGCATCCGGAAGAGCCAGTCGGACCGGACCACCTCGTAGAGCCGCTCGGGGTCGGGGAAGCGGTCGCGGTAGGCCTGCGGGTCGGGTGCGAAGGCCTCCGCGGTCTCGGCGGCCTGTTCGGGTGTGACCTGTCCGAGCACGCCGGTGAGCAGGGACAGCAGCCGCTGCTCGTCGCGGGTGTGGCCGACCAGCAAGGGGACTCGCCCGGTCAGGCCCTCCCACGGCGTCGCCGGCAGGACGTCGCCGTCGACGACCGGCGCGATCGGCACCCGCGCGTGGGCGGCCCGGCCCCAGCGGTCGACGTGGCGGCCAACCTGCTCCAGCACGGCGTCCACGGCGACCGGCAGCAGGTCGGGGTCGACGGTCGGCAGGTCGGCGGGCGCGACGCCGAGCTCGTCGGCGCACACCCGCGTGACGTCGGCCGCGAGCGCCGGGGTGAAGAACGTGCCGGGCACGCTCTGGGCGATGGCGCGCCGGAAGAGCCCCTGCGCCCGCGGCATCGCGAGGAGCGCTGCGACAGAGCCACCCCCGGCGGACTGTCCGAAGAGCGTGACCCGGGCCGGGTCGCCACCGAAGGCGCCGGCGACCTCGCGCACCCACTCGAGCGCCGCCACCTGGTCGAGCAGCCCCCGGTTGGCCGGGGTGCCCTCGACGAGGCCGAACCCCTCGAGCCCGACGCGGTAGTTGAAGGTCACGACGACGACGCCGTGGCGGGCGAGCACGGAGCCGTCGAACTCGGGCAGGCCGGACGTGCCGAAGACGTAGGCGCCGCCCTGGATCCACACCATGACCGGGAGCCGGCCGGCGAGGTCGGGCGACCAGACGTTGGCGGTCAGCCATCCCGGGTCGGTGGACGCGGCGTCACCGCCCGGGCCCGGGTGCGGACCCGCACCCGCCGGCGCGGCGAGGCCGGACTGCGGTGGCGCGGGCCCGAAGGCCGACGCGTCGCGGACGCCGGTCCAGCCCCGCACCGGCCGAGGCTCGCCGAACCGCACGGGCAGGCTCGCGAAGGGGATGCCGCGGAACACCGCGACGCCCGCCTCGTGCCGGCCGCGCACGACGCCGCCCGGCACCTCGACCTCGACGCCCACCCCACGATGATGGCGGGCGCCGCAGGGGTGGGACGAGCCCTTTTCCCGAGCCGCCCGACGCCCACCGGGCAGGACCTCAGCCGACGGCAGCCGGCGCCGCACCGCCGACGGGTGCCGCGTCGGCGGGTCGGACCGCGGGGGCCGGCCGGGTGTCGAAGCCGCGGAACGAGCGGAACAGCAGCGGGCTGAGCGACGCCGCGAGGTAGGCGCCGCCGACGACCCACAGCGCGGCCTCGAGGCCGAGCCCGCTCGCGAGCAGCCCGCCGAGCACGCCGCCCAGAGGCATGAGCGACCAGCACAGGGCCGAGTTGAGCGAGGACACCCGGCCGGTCAGGTGCGGCGGGATCCGCTCGAAGACGACGGCGCCGAGGATCGGATTGAGGAACCCCGAGGCGAACCCGGACGCGGCGAACACGAGCAGGCAGACCCACAGCGGCGCGCCGAGCGCGAGGACGACGAAGCGCGGCAGCCCGGCGACGAGGAACCCGACGAGGTAGGTGCGGTAGCGCGGCAGCCGTGCGGCGTACCGGGCGGCCAGCAGCGCGCTGAGGACCGAGGCCGCCGACATGCCCGCGAGGAGCGTGCCGATGCCGACGGCCCCCGAACCGCTCTGCTGCCCCCACGCCGGCATGAGCACCGAGGTCCACGCGATGTCGAGCAGGTTGGTCGTGGCGACCATGGCGCTGAGCGCGACGAGCACCGGGTCGCGGCGCAGGAACTGCCAGCCCTCGCGCAGCTGCCGCACGTACGTCGCCGCCCGCCCGCTCGAGGCGCCCGCCGACGACGGGTCGTAGGCCGACACCCCGGAGGCCGACGGCCCCTCGGCGGCTGCCGACGCGTCGACCGTCGGCCGCAGGGCACCGGTCGTCGCGAGGACGACGGCCGCGCAGACCGCGAACGACGCGGCGTCGACGAAGAGCGCACCGACGGCGCCGAGGACGCCGACGAGCACCCCGGCGAGGGCGGCCCCGGCCATCGAGGCCGTCCGCTCGATCGCGCCGTGCAGCCCGGTGACCCGCTCGAGCGGGACGGCGGCGACCGACGCGACGCCCGGGACCATGGCGCTCTTGGCGCCGTCGCCCGGCCCGCGCAGGGCGCCTGCCAGCCCGACGAGCACGAGCAGGAGCGGCAGGTCGAGGCGGCCCGCCAGGTGCAGCGTCGGGATCGCCGCGACGGTCAGGGCCGAGCCGGCGTCGCACCAGACGGCGATGCGCCGCGCGCCGAGCCGGTCGACGAACGGGCCACCGAGGACCTTGAAGAGCACGAGCGGCGCCAGCTCGACCGCCGCGACGAGGCCGGTCTGGGTCAGCGAGCCCGTGGTCGTGAGCACGAACCACGGCAGGGCGATCATCGAGATCCGGGTGCCGACGAGCGAGATCGCCTCGGCGGTGAGCAGCCCATAGAGCGGCGTGCGGGTCATCGCGCGTCTCCTCTCAGGAGGTCGTCCCCGGCGTCGGGGTTGAGGTAGGCGTTCACGTTGACCGTCCAGGGCAGGGCGTCGGGGGTGTCCGGAGCGTCCTCGGCGAACTCCGTCAGCAGCCCGACCATCGCCTCGCGCAGCTCCGCGGCGCGGGCCGGGGTGAGGCGCAGGACCCAGTCGCTGAAGGTGGCCGCCTCCCGCCATGCCTGCGGCAGCCGTCGCTGCTGGGCGACCGCCCGCCCGAGCAGCTCGGTGTGCGTCGTCGCGACGGCCTGCAGGTAGGCGTCGCGGGCGTCGAGGTCGGCGGGCTCGACGCCGGCCTCGTCGCGCGGCGTGCGCGTCGAGGCGTGCACCGCGCGCCACCACCGCTCGCGGCCGTTGCCGCGCTCGGCGTCCTCCTCGATGAAGCCGTGCCGAGCCAGCTGGCGCAGGTGGTAGGACGTCGCGCCGGTGTTGAGGTCGAGGCGGCGGCCGAGGCCGGACGCGGTGTCGGGGCCGTCGACGCGCAGCATGCCGAGCATCCGGAGGCGGACGGGGTGCGCGAGCGCGCGCAGGGCCTCGGGGCCCGGGGTCACGAACGGTTCGCTCATGGGGCAAGTCTAGAACGCAAAGATCTATTTGCAAAGACTTCTTTGCAATCTGTTCGCCGGGGTTGTCCGGGCTTGTCCCGCCAATGTCCGTCGACGTCGGAAGCAGGCCCGGCGCGTCGCGGTCGGGGCCCGAGGACCGCTCGTACCGTCGAGGAGATGGACCGCCGCACGTTCCTCGCCTCCCTCGCCGCCGCCGTCGCCGCGGGGCTCGCGGGCTGCGGCGCCGAGCCGGCACCGGACGCGCGCCCGTCCCCGACGGTGGCCCGGTTCACCGCGCCGACCGGGCTGCGGAAGGTCCCACTGCCGCACGGGACCCTCTTCGAGCTGCCCGGCAAGGAGCGCACCGTCGCGCTGACGGTCGACGACGGCACCAGCTCGGCCGTCATCGAGGGGTACGCGACGCTGGCCCGCGACACCGGCCTGCGCCTCACCTTCTTCTGCAACGGCGTCAACGCCGGCTGGACCACCCACGCCGACCTGCTGCGTCCGCTCCACGACGACAACCAGATCTTCCTCGCCAACCACACGTGGTCGCACCCCAACCTGCTCCACCTGTCCGCGACGCGCGTGGCCCGCCAGGTCCGGCGCAACGAGGCGTTCCTGCAGAACACGTACGGCACGCTCGGGCGCCCCTTCATGCGTCCGCCCTACGGCGCCCACGACCGGGCCCTCGACGCCCAGCTGGCCGACCTCGGCTACCCCGTGGTGACGATGTGGCTCGGGGACCTCGGGGACTCCACGGTCGTGTCGCCGCGCACGATCGTGGCCAACGCGAAGGACTGGCTGCTGCCGGGCCACATCGTCATCGGGCACGCCAACCACCGGTCGGTCACGAAGGTGTACGGCCAGCTCGTCGAGATCATCCGCGCCCGGCACCTGCAGCCGGTGCACCTCGGCGACGTCTTCGAGGTCTGAGGCGGGGTCGACCGGCCACCGAGAACGGCGTCCGGTGGGACCTCAGAAGTTCGAGGCCATGTTCTGGAAGCGGCTGAAGTGGCCCTGGAAGGCGACGACGATCGTGTCGGTGGGACCGTTTCGGTGCTTGGCCACGATGAGGTCGGCCTCACCCTCACGGGGGCTGTCGCGCTCGTAGGCGGCCTCGCGGTGCAGCAGGATGACCATGTCGGCGTCCTGCTCGATGGAGCCGGACTCACGCAGGTCGCTCATCGCGGGCTTCTTGTCGGTGCGCTGCTCGGGGCCACGGTTCAGCTGGCTGATGGCGATGACCGGCACCTCGAGCTCCTTGGCGAGCAGCTTGAGCGCACGCGAGAACTCCGAGACCTCCTGCTGGCGCGACTCGACGCGCTTGCCGCTCGACATGAGCTGGAGGTAGTCGATGACGACAAGCTTGAGGTTGTGGCGCTGCTTGAGCCGGCGGCACTTGGCGCGGATCTCCATGAGCGACATGTTCGGCGAGTCGTCGATGAACAGCGGCGCGTCGGAGACGCGGCCCATCGTGGAGGCCAGACGCGTCCAGTCCTCCTCGCGCATCGTGCCCTTGCGCATGTGCTGGAGCTGGATGCCGGCCTCGGCCGAGAGCATGCGCATCGTGATCTCGGTGCGGCTCATCTCGAGGCTGAAGACGACCGAGGCCATCTTGTGCTTGATGGCGGCCGACCGGACGATGTCGAGGCCGATGGTCGACTTGCCCATGGCGGGTCGGGCCGCGATGACGATCATCTGGCCGGGGTGCAGGCCGTTGGTCAGGGCGTCGAAGTCGGTGAAGCCGGTGGGCACGCCGGTCATCTCGCCGGACCGGCCGGAGGCGACCTCGATCTCGTCGACCGTGGCCTCGATGATGTCGCCGATGGCGTGGTAGTCCTCGCCGCCGCGCTTGTCGGCGACGGCGTAGACCTCGGCCTGCGCGGCGTTGACGATGTCCTCGACGTCGCCGCCGCCCTGGGCGTAGCCGAGCTGGACGATGCGGGTGCCGGCCTCGACGAGGCGGCGCAGCACGGCGCGCTCGGCGACGATCTGGGCGTAGTAGCCGGCGTTGGCGGCCGTGGGGACCGACGCGATGAGCTGGTGCAGGTAGGCCTGGCCACCGACGCGGGTGAGGTCGCCGCGCTTGGTCAGCTCGTCGCTGACGGTGATGGCGTCGGCCGGCTCGCCCCGACCGTAGAGGTCGAGGATGGCGTCGTAGATGAGCTCGTGCGCCGGGCGGTAGAAGTCGGTGCCCTTGAGCTGCTCGACGCAGTCGGCGATGGCGTCCTTGGACAGGAGCATGCCGCCGAGGACCGACTGCTCGGCGCCGACGTCCTGCGGCGGGAGGCGGTCGTCGGGCGGCCCACCCTCACGCGCCGACGACGCGAACGCGCTGGTGCTCAGCTCGTCGAGCGACACAGATTCACCTTCCCCTGACTGACGGAACTACATCGGTGCAACTCAGTAGACACCCATCCACCGACAGGTGCGACGGGACCCGGTCCGATGTCCGATCCGATGAGTCGTGCCACCCTCCCCGGGAGCACCGGCCCACCGTAGGGCGGTCCCGGCGCGACCTTCAACCTCAGGGCCCCCACGTCGCGCAAAGCCTGTGGACAACCGGTGGACGACGGATCGCGACACGCCGTCAACAACTGTGGAGAACGTGTGTGTACAACTGTGGGGACACGATCGGGCACCTCCACGGTCAGGGGCGCTGACCTGCGACGACGTGCATCCACGGGGTGTGGAGGAGAACTTCCACCGGCCTGTGAGTTGTCCACAGCGGGACAAGCCCATCGGTTTTGACATTTGGGGAAAGTCCCTTTACCACGCCATAGATCACGGCGTGGGCGATTCGGACAAACCGGCCGCCGACGCGTCGTAGTAGTCGCGGTTGCGCAGCCGTGCCGCGGCGGCCTCGTCGAGGACGACGAACGCCTCCGCGTGCCACTGGATCACCGAGCCCGGGCACGAGGCCGACAGCGGCCCCTCGACGGCGGCCGCGACGGCCGCCGCCTTGCCCTGGCCCGACGCGACGAGGACGAGGCGACGCGCGTCGAGGACGGTGCCGAGGCCCTGGGTGACGCAGTGCGTCGGCACGGCGTCGACGTCGCCGCCGAAGAAGCGCGCGTTGTCGCGCCGCGTACGGTCCGAGAGCCGCTTGACCCGGGTCCGGGACGCGAGGGAGGAGCCCGGCTCGTTGAAGCCGAGGTGGCCGTTGGCGCCGATGCCGAGGATCTGCACGTCGACCCCGCCGGCGGCCGCGATCCCCCGCTCGTACTCGACGGCGGCCGACGCGAGCTCGCGCTCGGTGGTCCCGGACCCGTCGGGCACGAAGAGCCGGTCCGGCGCCAGCCGCAGCGGCCGGCACACCTCGCGCAGCAGCACCTCGCGGTAGGACTCGGGATGCCCCGCGGGCAGCCCGACGTACTCGTCGAGGGCGAAGCCGCGGGCCCGGGTCAGGTCGAGCCGGCCGGCCTCGACGGCACGCGCGAGCTCGGCGTAGAGCCCGAGCGGCGAGGACCCGGTGGCGAGCCCGAGCACCGGGTCGTGACGCTCCGCGTCGTGAGGCCCCGTGCCGGACGCGGCGGGCAGTCCGGCGAGGACGACGTCGGCCGCCCGGCGGGCGACGTCGGCGGACGTCGGCAGGACGATGACCTCCATCAGCCCACCCTCTCACCGGCGCGGTCGGCCGGTGCCGCACCGTCCACGCCGTCCACGCCGTCCACGCCGTGCACGCCCTCCACGCCGTCGGCGTCGGGACGGATGGCGAGGAACGCCGCGCCGACCGCCGCGACGGGGAGCGAGGCCGGCAGCAGCCCGAACCGGTCGGGCAGGTCGAGCGCCGCGACGAGCCGCGAGGCCCGTGAGCGCCGCACGAGGTCGGACCGGACCGCGTCGTGCAGCGGGGCACCGAGCCCGGCGAGCCCGCCGCCGGCGACCACGTGCTCGGCGCCCGAGGCCAGCGCGAGCACCTGGACCGCGAGCCCGATGCCGCTCGCGAGGACGTCGACGGCCACCCGTGCCGCGAGGTCGCCCGCCGCGGCCGCGACGAACGGGTCCGGGGCCAGGCGGGTGCGCTGCGGCCAGAGCCGGGCCAGCGCCGAGCCGGAGGCGACGGTCTCGAGGCAGCCGACCTGCCCGCACGAGCAGGGGACGTCGCCGGCGACGGGCAGGTGCCCGATCTCCCCGGCGGCGCCCGCGATCCCGCGCACGACGACGCCGTCGCGCACCACCGCGGAGGCCAGGCCGGTACCGAGGTTGAGGTAGGCGAGCGCCCCGGGGCCGGAGCCGCCCGGCCCGGCGTCGCCGGACGCGTCGACCGTCAGCCGCCAGGCGCCGAGCGCCGCGGCCTTGACGTCGTTCTCGACGGCGACGGGGTGCCCGAGCCGGAGCCCGAGCCCGCCCGCGAGGTCGACCGCCTCGACGTCGAGGTTGACGGCGTGCCGCGCGAGTCCCGTCGCGGGGTCGACGAGCCCGGGCATGCAGGCGCCGACGCCGGCCACCTCGGCCACGCCGCCCGCCTCGAGCGCGACCTCGAGCGCGAGCCGCGCCGCGACCTCGACGACGCCGTGCGGCCCTCGCCCGGACGGCGTCGTGCGCAGCGCCAGCACCGACGCGTCCGGCGCGACGAGGGCTACGGCGGTCTTCGTGCCGCCGATGTCGATCCCGAGCCGCGGCGCCGGACCGGCGCCCGGTCTCACGTGCCGACCCCGAGGTAGCGACCGAGGGCCCGCGCCACGACGACGGACCCGCCGTAGGCGACGAGGTCGGCACCTCCGCGGGGCCAGCCGCAGTCCACGACGATCGTCGGGTGGCCTTGCACGCGAAGCTCGCTCGCGACCCGCCAGGCCGGGTGCGTCGGCGCCAGGCCTCGGGCGGCGACCGCCACCTTGGCCCCCTCCGGCACGTCCGAGACCGGCACGGTGAGTCCGGCCGCGAGCGGCCCCCAGGCGACGCGTCCCACGGCGAGGTTGGGGTCGGAGGCGACCTGCACGATGCACGGCACCCCCTCGGCGGCCCGCCAGGCGTCGCTCGCGGGCGTCGTCGTGAAGCCGTCGGAGAGCAGGTCGTCGGCCCAGACCCCGGCCGAGCCGGGTCGCTCCGAGGACACCGGTCCCGGCGGGAAGGTGGCCGACAGCAGGGCGACGCGGTCGGCGGCGTCCTCGAGGCGGCTCACCGGCAGGCGCCCCTCGTCCACGGCCGCGACGACCGCGTCGACGACCGCGAGCAGCTCCGCCTCGGTCGTCTCCGAGCCGATGCAGAGCAGGTCGCAGCCCGCGGCGAGCGCCCGCACGGCGGCCTCGGGGATGCCGGTCACCGCGGACGCGCCCGCCATGTCGAGCGCGTCGGAGACGATGACGCCGGTGAAGCCGAGCCGCCCGCGCAGCACGTCGCCGAGGACGACGGGCGAGAACGTCGCCGGGCGGTCGGGGTCGATGGCCGACACGACGACGTGCGAGGTCATGACCGACGCGACGCCCGCCTCGACCGCGGCCCGGAACGGCTCGAGCTCGCGGGCGTCGAGGACCTCGAGCCCGGCGTCGACGCGCGGGAGGGCGAGGTGGGAGTCGGTGACGGTGTCGCCGTGGCCGGGGAAGTGCTTGGCGCAGGCCGCGACGCCGACCGACTGGATGCCCTCGACGTAGGCCGCCGAGTGCCGGGCCACGTGCCCCGCGTCGGCACCGAAGCTCCGCGAGCCGATGACCGGGTTCTCGTCGGCGGAGTTGACGTCGACGACGGGCGCGAGGTCGAGGTTGATGCCGTAGGAGGCGAGCTCGGTGCCGATGACCGACGCCGACCGACGCGTCAGGCCGGTGTCGTCGAGGCGGCCGAGGAGGGCGTTGCCCGGCTGGGTCGACCCGGTCGGGTAGTGCAGCCGGGTGACGTCGCCGCCCTCCTCGTCGACCGAGACGAGCAGGCGCGGCGCGGCCGCCCGGAGGTCGGCGCACAGTGCCGCGAGCTGGTCGGGGTCGACGACGTTCGCGCCGTAGAGGCACACCGCGGCCAGGCCGGACGCGTGCTCGCGCGCGACCCAGTCGGGCGGCGTCGTGCCGACGAAACCGGGCATGAGCGTGCCGAGGACGAGGCGCCGCAGCGCCTCTCGGGAGATCGTCATGTCAGCCCTTCACCGCCCCGCCGACCAGGCCGTTGCTCATCCGCCCTTGGACGACGAGGAAGAAGACGATGACCGGCACGGCCACGACCGTCGAGGCGGCCATGACCTGACCCCAGTCGGTCTCGCGGGTCGCGCTGGCCTGCACGAAACCGCGCAGCCAGAGCGGGAGCGTCCGCGCCTGGTCCTCGGTCATGACCACGAGCGCCACGGTGAACTCGTTCCACGCCTGAAGGAACGCGTACACGCTCGAGGCGACGACGCCGGGAGCCAGCAGCGGGAAGGTGATCCGCAGGAACGCCTGGGTGCGCGAGAGCCCGTCCACCATCCCCGCCTCCTCGAGCTCGACCGGCACCCCGGCGACGAAGCCGCGCAGCATCCACACGGTGAACGGCACGACGGCCGCCGTGTAGAGGATCGCCAGACCGAGGACGTTGTTGAGCAGGCCGACCGAGCTCATCATCTTGTACTGCGCGATGAACAGGCCCTCGGCCGGGAGCATCTGGATGAGGAGCAGGGCGAGCACGAACGTGCGGCGGCCCCGGAACCGGAACCGGCTGATCGCGAGCGCGCCGAGGAAGGCGATGACGATCGCCGCGACCACGGTCGTCAGCGTCACGAGGAGCGAGATCCCCAGGGCGCGGAGGAATCCCGGGTCCTGCAGGACGGTGCGGAAGTTGTCGAGCGACCCGCCGAAGGGCAGGAACGTCGGCGTGGTCCGCTGCAGGGTGACCTTGTCGAGGAAGGCCGAGTTCAGCATCCAGTACACCGGGAAGGCCCAGACGAGGGCGAGGGCGACGGCGAGGACCGTGAGGAGCGTGCGGCGCGTCGTGCGCCGCGTCGTGCGACGCGTCGTGTGATGCGAGCGGGTCGGGCGCGTCAGGGCGCTCACGGGGTCTCCTCCTTCATGAGGGAGCGGACGTAGTACCAGCTGACCGCGACGGTGATCAGGAGCATGAGGATCGAGACCGCGCTGGCCGAGCCGAAGTCACCGGCGCCCGTGCCGAGCTGGTAGATGTACGTGCCGAGCAGGTGGGTCTCGTTGGCGACGCCACCGGCGTCCTGCAGCAGCTTGACCTGGGTGAACACGCGCAGGTCCCAGATGAGCTGGAGCAGCAGCACGATCGAGATGACCGGCGCGACGAGCGGCAGGATGATGTGCCGGAGGCGCAGCCAGCCGCCGGCACCGTCGATCTCGGCGGCCTCGAGCACCTCGGGCGACAGCTGCGTCAGCCCCGCGTAGATCGACAGGGCGACGAACGGCACGCTCATCCACACGACGATGACACCGGCGACGACGAAGAACGACAGCGGCTGCACGAGCCAGTTGTGCCCGGACGCGTCGACCCCGACCTGCTCGAGCAGCCAGTTGAGCAACCCGTTGCGCCAGTTGACGATCCACGTCCACACGGTCATCGAGGCGACGACCGGCATCGCCCACGCGAGCAGGAGCGCCACCTGCAGGCAGAGCCGCCCGACGCGTCCGGCCGCGCCCATGAGCAGCGCCAGGCCGAGGCCCACCACGACCGTCACGAGCGCGCAGACGACGCAGAAGACGAGCGAGCGGGCGACGACGAGCCAGAGGTTCGCGTCGGTGAGCAGGGCGACGTAGTTGTCGAGCCCGACCCACTCCGGCGGCTGCCCGAACTGTTGGGCGAGGCCGAACTTCTGGAAGCTCGTGACGACCTGCCAGCCCACCGGGTAGCCGAGGGCCACGAGGAGGACGAGCAGCGTCGGCACGGTGAGGACCGCGGGCGTGAGGCGTCGGGGCGGTCGGGGCGGGGCCACCGGGTCGGGGGCGCGGGAGGTGTCGGGCGGAGCGGGCGCCGTCGTGGTCATGACTGGCCTTTCGAGCCTGGGTCCGGGGGTGGGCCGGCGGCCGGGTGGAGGGGGTCCCGGCCGCCGGAGCCGGTCAGGCGGTCTGGCGTGCGGCGCAGGCCGTCACTTGAGGTTGAGCAGCGGCGTGATCTTGGCGTCGTACTCCTTGGCCAGGGCCGTGAGGTCGGACGCGTCCTTGATCTTGGAGAAGAACTCCTCCATGACCATCTTCGACTCGACGGTCGCCCAGCCCGGGGCCGCCGGCGTCAGCTTCGAGGTGGCCGCCGAGTCGATCGTCGCCTTGGCGAACGCGTCGGTCCCGAGCGAGCTGACGTAGTCGGAGTTGGCCGGGCCGAGGCCGGCGCCGCCGAGCTTCTTCTGGTAGTCGGCCGAGAAGATGATCTTGAGCAGCTCGCGCGAGAGCTCCTGGTGCTGGCTCGCCTTGGAGATCGCGATGTTCGAGCCGCCGGCGAAGACCGGCGCCGGCTTGCCGTCGGTGCCCGGCAGGACGAACGCGGTGAACGTCTTGTCGTTCCACTCGCGGACCTTCTTGCCGTCCTTCTCCTTGAGGTCGCCGATGGAGAAGTGCGCCCAGCCCGGGGCCATGATCGTGGCGGCCGCGAGCGAGGTCTTGCCGGTGACGTTCTGGTTCTCGTCGAGGATCTCGTCCGCGTCGTTGACGTAGAGCCACGGCGTCTGGTCCTTGGCGTCGGCCGGGGCCTTGGAGGCGTTGCGGTAGAGGTCCTGCAGCTGGGTCAGGCCCTTGACGGTGTTCGGGTCCGACAGCGTCGAGACCCACTGCCCGTTCTCCTTCTTGGCGAGGTCGCCGCCGTTGGCGAAGATCCACGAGATGCCGTTGCGCCAGTCCTGGCCGCCGAGGAAGAACCCGCTGAAGTTCTTGATGTTGCGGGGGTTCTTGGCCGTGATCGTCTTGACGGCGGTGTTGAACTCCTCGAGCGTCTTCGGCGCGGCGACGCCCGCCTCCTTCCAGAGGTCGGCGCGGGCGAACATGTAGCGCGAGCCGAAGTAGTACGGCAGCGCGTACTTCTTGCCGTCGACCGAGCCGACGTCGACGAACGACTGGAGCAGCTTGCTGCCGCCGAGCTGGTCGTAGAGG
>NZ_MLJO01000027.1 GCF_001956915.1 Intrasporangium flavum
ACGCGGCGAGCGCCTTCTCGAGGTTGGGGGCCGATACCCACGTCTCGAGGCAGCCGACCTTGCCGCAGCGGCACCGGGCGCCGCCGTCGGTGCCGACGGTGACGTGCCCGATCTCGCCCGCGGCGAAGTGGGCGCCGCGCACCCGCTGGCCGCCGACGATGAGGCCGCCACCGACACCGCGGCCGATCTTGACGAGGACGAGGTCGTCGCCGCCGTCGCCGAGCGTGTAGTCGGCGTGGACCGCGGCGTCTGCGTCGTTGACGACGAAGACGGGCAGGTCGGTGGCCTCGGCGACGACGTCGCGCAGCGGCACGTCGGTCCAGCCGAGGTTGGGGGCGGTGTCGACGACGCCGCCGGGCCCGACGATGCCGGGGGTGCCGACGCCGATGCCGAGCAGGGGCGCCGTGGCCGCGCCGACGAGCTCGTGGACGAGGTCGAGGACGGTGTCGACGACGGCCTGGCCCGAGGCGTCCCCGATCGGCCGCTCGGCCCGGACGAGGATGTTGCCGTCGAGGTCGAGGACCGCGCCCCGGAGCACCTCGTGGGCGGCGAGGTCGAGGCCGATGGCCTGCAGGCCGGTGCGGTTGACGTCGACGAGCGTGGCCGGCTTGCCGGGGCGCACCTCGTCGGAGGGGCCGAGCTCGACGGCGTGCCCGGTGTCGATGAGCTCGGCGACGAGGTCGGAGACCGTCACCTTGCTCATCCCGAGGCGCCGCGCGAGGTCGGCGCGGCTCATGGCGCCGACGGAGTAGAGCAGCTGGAGCACGAGCGAGAGGTTGTGCCGTCGGCCGTGGGCGGGCAGCACCGCGGTGCGCGGCGAGACGCGTCGGGCGCGGGACAGGGCGGTGGTCACGAGGGTTAGTAAAGTTTACTAACTTCCAACCGTCAAGACTTTCCGCAGAACACGACACGGCCCCGGGTCCAGCAGGACCCGGGGCCGCGTCGTCGGGACTGGGCCGTTCAGCCGCCCACGACGCAGAAGGACTTGCCGGCGCACATGTTCGAGGGGCCGTCGGCCGCCATGGCGCCGGAGGCCCCGACGAGCCCGACGGCCGCCGCGATCGCGAGGCCGAGCATGTAACGACGTGCAGTGCGCATGGTGACTCCTTGTGTGAGTTGTCCGGCCGGACCGGGTCCGGGCCGGGTCGCGCCGACGCAGTGGCGCCGGCCGCGGCGGGGGTCTCCCGTGCGCCCATACAAACCACGCCCTCGCCCTCCCGCGCGGTGAGTGCAGGTTCTCGCAGGAGGGGTTGACACGAGCAGACCCGGGCGACTCGCACGTCGGACCGCGCGCAGACCCACGAGGTCGGCGGGGCGACATACGGTTGGGGCATGTGCCGCAACATCCGACAGCTCCACAACTTCGAGCCCGCCGCGACGTCCGAGGAGGTGCGTGCGGCCGCCCTCCAGTACGTCCGCAAGGTCAGCGGCAGCACGAAGCCGAGCCAGGCCAACCAGCACGCCTTCGACGAGGCCGTCGAGGCGATCGCCCACGCCACCCAGCACCTGCTCGACCACCTCACCACGAGCGCGCCGCCCAAGGACCGCGAGGTCGAGCGGCAGAAGGCCCGCGAGCGCAACGCCGTCCGCTTCGGCACGCCCGCCTGACCGGCCCGGCACCCGCACCGGCCCCGCGCCCGTTCGCCGACCCGCGCCCCCCGCCTGCCTCCCGTGTCGATCTTCGTCGCCGTCCTCGCGGCGCTCCTCGCGCTGCTCACCCTCGCCCTGCACCGTCGCCTCGCCGTCGCCCCCGGCTGGCCCCGGGGCGTGCGACTCGCCTCCGCCACCGTCCTCGGGCTGACCTGGCTGCTCACCCTCACCGCGTTCGCCATGCAGTCGGGCGCGCTCGACCCCCGGCGCGGCCGGTGGCTGGCGTGGGCCGGCATGACGTGGCTCGTCGTCGCGTGGTACCTCCTGCTCGGGGTCGCGATACTCGGGATCGCCTGTCTCGCAGTGCGTCTCGCTCGTCGCCCCGGCCTCCGCCGCCCCCTGCTGCGGGTCGGCACCCCGCTCGTCGTCGTCGCGGCACTCGGCGCCACGGGCTACGGGGTGTCCGAGGCGTCGCAGCCGTCGGTCACCCCGGTCACCGTCACCGACGCCGACCTCCCCGAAGGCCTCGACGGGCTGCGCGTGGCGCTCGTCACCGACCTGCACGCCGGACCGATCCGTGACGCGTCGTTCACCCGACGCGTCGTCGACCTCGTCAACGCCCAGCGCCCCGACGTCGTCGTCCTCGGCGGCGACCTCGTCGACGGACGCGTCACGCAGGTCGGCGACACCCTGGCCCCGCTGGCCGACCTCCGCGCCCCGCTCGGCGTCTACGCGGTCAGCGGCAACCACGAGTTCATCTCGCAGGAGGCGGACGCCTGGCTGGGCCACTGGGAGACCCTCGGCATCCGGGTCCTGCGCAACGAGCACGTCGGGATCGAGCGGGGCGGGGCGAGCCTGACCCTGGCCGGCGTCCACGACCTCACCGGACGCGGCACCGACGCCAGCGACGCCGCCCGCGCGCTGTCCGGCGTCGACCCGTCGTCGTTCACGGTCTTCGTCGCCCACCAGCCGAAGGCCGCCGAGAACGTGCAGGGGCGCGGCGTCGACCTGCAGCTGTCCGGCCACACGCACGGCGGGCAGGTGTGGCCGTTCCGCTACCTCGTCCCGCTCCAGCAGCCGGTGCTCGACGGTCTCGCGACCGTCGGCGACGTGCCGGTCCTGACGAGCCGGGGCGCCGGCGCGTGGGGGCCGCCGGTCCGCGTGCTCGCCCCGCCCGAGGTCCCGGTCGTCACGCTGCGCCGCGGCTGAGCGCTGTCCGGCCGGCCGGCTGGCCGGACGCGCTGGCGCCGGAGCGCTGCGCCGGACGCCGCCCGCGCCTACGCTCGGGCCCATGGGCTTCTGGGCGAGGCAGGTGACGCCGCGGCTCGTGGCCGGCAACGAGAGCGACGCGATCGTCGACCTGCGCCGGCGGGCCTGCGCCGGCCTGCGCGGCGAGGTCGTCGAGCTGGGCTTCGGCAGCGGCAACAACGTCGGCCTCTACCCGCCCGAGGTCACCCGGGTCGTCGCCGTCGAGCCGTCGGACGTCGGCTGGGGCCTGGGCGAGAAGCGCCGCGCGAGCAGCACGGTCCCCGTCGTGCGCGGGGGTCTCGACGGCCAGCACCTCGACCTGCCCGACGACAGCGCCGACGCCGTGCTCTCCACGTTCACCCTCTGCACGATCCCCGACGTCGCGGCCGCGCTCGCCGAGGTGCGGCGGGTGCTGAGGCCCGGCGGCGCCCTGCACTTCCTCGAGCACGGCATCGCGCCCGACGAAAGCATCCGCCGCTGGCAGCGACGGCTCGAGCCGCTGCAGAAGCGCGCCTTCGACGGCTGCCACCTGACCCGCCCGATCGACCGCATCGTGGCGGAGTCCGGGCTCGAGGTCGTCGACGTCGACCGGGCCTACGCGCCCATGCCGCGGCTCATGCGGCCGTGGGCCTTCGGCTACCTCGGCCGGGCCGTCAAGCGCTGAGCGCCGGACAACTCCGAGCCGCTCCACGGCGCCAGGCGTCGCTGCACGGGCGAGTGGGCACGTCGTCCCGCCGAGTGGGCGGTTGGTCAGGCGGGCCCGAGGAGCCGGCCGGCGACCCACGCGACGTCGTCGGCGACCTGGGCGGGTGGGCCCCCGGGCCGCACGACGTGGCTGAGCACGACCCGGACGACGACGTCGACGGCGGCCCGCCGGCGGCGCGGCTCGAGCCCGACGTCGTACCCCTCGAGCCGGCCGAGGACCATGCCGGACGCGGCGTCGACGAGCACGTCCGAGCGCGTCGTCAGCAGCGGCATCAGCTCGGTGTCGCCGCCGTGCGTGAAGGTCGCGAGCGCCCGGAGCAACGCACTGTCGGCCGCGAGGTCGAGCACCCCGCGCACGGCGGCCCGCACCGCGGCGTCGAGGTCACGCGGGTGGGCGTCGAACGCGTCGGCGACGACGCCGAGGAACCGGTCGAGCTCGCGCAGCACCATGGCCTCACCGAGGGCGGGCTTGGACCCGAGCTCGTTGTAGACGGTCTGGCGCGACACCCCGACCCGGGCGGCCAGCGCTCCCATCGTCACGGCGGCCCAGCCGACCTCCGAGGTCAGGGTCGCCGCCTCCGCGACGATCCGCTCGCGCAGGGTCGGCGTCGTCGTCATGACGGTCATCGTAGGCAGCCCGGCCGGAGCGACCGGGCCCCTCACGTCGGCACGGCTGCGACGAAGTCGACCTTCTCGCGCACGCCGCAGTCGGGGCAGCACCAGTCGTCGGGCACGTCCGCCCACGCGGTGCCGGCCGGAAAGCCCTGTCGCACATCGCCGTCCACCTCGTCGTAGACGTACTCACAGCCGGGGCACGCGTGCCGCCGACCCGCTCCGCGCTCACGCGTCCGGGGTCCCGACGCGTCGGGTCCTGCGGCGTCGGCACCGACGCCACCCGGCGCCTCGGGCACGCCCGGCGCCGCCGGGGGCGGGTAGGCGGCCAGCACGCGCGCGCGTCGGGAGGGCTGGACGTTGGCGAGGCGCACGTCCCCGCCGTAGTGCGCGAGCACGCGCGGGTCCATGACGCGTCGCCACAGCGGCGGGACGAGCGCGAGCACGATCATCCCGGCGTAGCCGGTCGGCAGCACCGGCGACTCGGCGTAGTCGCGCAGGGTCTGGTAGCGCCGCGTCGGGTTGGCGTGGTGGTCGCTGTGGCGCTGGAGGTGGTAGAGCAGGACGTTGGTCGCGATGTTGTTGCTGTTCCAGGAGTGGCTCGGGTCGACGCGCTCGTACCGCTGCCGACCCGGCTGCCCGACGACCTGGCGCAGCATCCCGTAGTGCTCCATGTAGTTGACGACCTCGAGCAGCGAGAGCCCGACGAACGCCTGGATGAGCAGGTAGGGCAGCACGCCGACGCCGAGCCAGGCCACGAGCGCGCCCCAGAGCACTGCCGACATCAGCCAGCCGCTCACGACGTCGTTCGACAGCCGCCACGGGTGCAGGCGCCGTCGGGCCAGGCGTCGCTTCTCGAGGCGCCACGCGCTGCGCAGCGACCCGACGACCGTTCGTGGCCAGAAGGCGTAGAGGCTCTCCCCGAGGCGACTGCTCGCGGGGTCGGCGGGCGTGGCGACCCGGACGTGGTGGCCCCGGTTGTGCTCGATGTAGAAGTGGCCGTAGAAGCTCTGCGCCAGCGCGACCTTGGCCAGCCACCGCTCGTGGCTCTCCTTCTTGTGGCCGAGCTCGTGGGCGGTGTTGATGCCGATGCCGCCGACGCAGCCGATCGACACGGCCAGGCCCACCTTGTCGAGCGTCGTCAGGCTGCCGTGGGTGATGACCCACAGGGCGAGGACGAGGCCGACGTACTGGATCGGCAGGAACCAGTAGGTGATCCAGCGGTAGTAGCGGTCGTTCTCGAGGGCCTCGATGAGCTCGTCGGGCGGGTTGCTGCGGTCGAGGCCGGCGACGAGGTCGACGAGCGGGACGATGCCGAGGACGACGATCGGGCCGATCCAGAACCAGATGCCCCAGGCGGTGACCGCGTGCAGGCCGAGGCCGACGAAGGCGAGCGAAGGCACGACGAGGCCGATGAGCCAGAGGTGGCGCTTGGGGTCGCGCCACTGCTCGGTGGTGCCGGTCGGGACCGTTCCTGCTGCCGTCATGGGGGCCTCCACGTCTCGGGGTTTACACGACCATGACAGATGTAAAGTGATTTGACAAGTAGTGCGGAAGTGTAAAGCGCCCGGCCCGCGCCGCGGTCGGCTCCACGCGGCGTCGGGGGCGGCGGCTACCTTGACCCCATGACGACCGACGCGCACCCCGACCTCGCGTCGGAGGTGCGGGCCGCGCTCGTCGCCGGCGCCGACCCCGAGCGGGCCGCCGGCCAGCAGCGGTACATGAAGTCGGCGATGCCGTACTTCGGCCTCACCTCGCCGCAGCTCAAGGCGGCGCTCACCCCGCTGCTGCGCGACCCCGGCCTGGCGATGCGCTCGCGCGACGAGTGGGTCGCCACCATCGAGCAGCTGTGGAGCACCGCCACCCACCGCGAGCAGTGGTATGCCGCCATCGCGCTCGCTCGCCACCGCGCCTACCGGGCCTGGGTCGACAGCGATGCGATGCCGCTGTGGGAGAAGCTGATCCGCGACGGAGCATGGTGGGACGTCGTCGACGACATCGCCACGCACCTCGTGCGCGACACCCTGCTCGCGGCGCCGACCGTCGAGGGCCTGCGGATGCGCGACTGGTCGGGCAGCGACTCTCTCTGGGTCCGGCGCGCCTCGATCATCAGCCAGGTCGGCGCCGGCGCGCGGCTCGACCAGGACCTGCTCACCGACGTCGTCGAGCCGAACACCGACGACGCCGACTTCTTCATCCGCAAGGCCATCGGCTGGGCGCTGCGCGACCACGCCCGCCACGACCCCGAGTGGGTCCGCGCCTTCGTCGCCGACCACCCCGGCCTGTCCGGGCTGTCCCGACGCGAGGCGCTCAAGCACCTCGGAGCGTCGGCTCCGGTACGGGCCATGCCGGGAGCGCCGTCATGAGCGCGCCCACGAGCACGTCCGCACCCACGGCCCACCGCCGCGACATCCTGCGCCTCGCCGTCCCGGCCTTCCTCGCCCTCATCGCCGAGCCGCTCTTCCTGCTCGCCGACTCCGCCATCGTCGGCCACCTCGGCACGGCCCAGCTGGCCGGGCTCGGCGTCGCCAGCGGCGCGCTCGTCACCGCCGCCGGCATCTTCGTCTTCCTCGCCTACGGCACGACCAGCGTCGTGGCCCGCCACCTCGGTGCCGGGGACGACCGCGCCGCGATCGGGGCCGGCATCGACGGGCTGTGGCTCGCGCTCGGCCTCGGCGCCGTCACTGCCACAGTCACCGCCGTCGCCGCCCGGCCGATCTGTGCCGCGTTCGGCGCCTCGCCGGACGCCCTCGAGCAGGCCACCACCTACCTGCGGATCTCGGCCCTCGGCCTGCCGGCGATGCTCGTGATCCTCGCCGTCACCGGCGTGCTGCGCGGCCTCCAGGACACCACGACGCCGCTCGTCGCGTCGGTCGCCGGCTTCGGCGCCAACATCGCCCTCAACGTGGCGTTCGTCTACGGGCTGCACTGGGGCATCGCGGGATCCGCGTGGGGCACCGTCATCGCCCAGACCGGCATGGCGGCCGGCCTGGTCGCGGTCCTGCTCATCAAGGCCCGTGCCCGGCACGCGCGTCTGCGGCCCCACCCTGCGCGCGTGCTCGTCGCCGCGCGCACCGGTGTCCCCCTGCTGGTGCGCACGCTCGCCCTGCGGGCGACGCTCCTCGTCACGACGTGGGTGGCGGCGTCGCTGGGCGACGTGCCGCTCGCCGCGCACCAGGTGGCGATGACGATGTGGTCCTTCCTCGCCTTCGCCCTCGACGCCCTCGCCATCGCGGCGCAGGCCATCACCGGCCGGGCCCTCGGCGCCGGCGACCGAGAGGGCGTTCGGCTCGCGATGGGCACGATGGTGCGCTGGGGCGTGTGGGGCGGACTGGCGATGGGGCTCGTCGTCGCCGCGCTGCACAGCGTGCTGCCCGCCCTCTTCACGAACGACCCGGCCGTGCGTGAGGCCCTCGGCGCGGCGCTCGTCGTCGTCGGCCTGGGCCAGGCGGTGGCCGGCTACGTGTTCGTCCTCGACGGCGTGCTCATCGGTGCCGGCGACGGACGCTGGCTGGCCTGGGGCATGGTCCTGACCTTCGTCGCCTACCTGCCCGTCGTCCTCGCCGTGCGCGCGACAGGCCCGAGCGGCTCGGCGGCGCGCGACGTCGTCGTGCTCTGGCTGGCGTTCACGGTCTTCATGGTGATCCGCGGCGCCGGTCTGTGGTGGCGGGCCCGCCGCGACGAGTGGATGGTGGTCGGCGCCCGCTGACGGGGCGCGGCGGCGAGTCCGAGCCAACTGCTACGGCCTTTTCAGGGTTCTTTAAGGTCGGCCGTTCATAGTCGTTCTCGTGAGTTGCTCCTGTGCGACTCGGTGACCTCCTCCCCCTGTCGGGTCACCGCGTCAAGGGCACCCGCCCCCGCTGGTCGAGTTCGGCGACGTGACCAGCGGGGGCGGGTTTTTCTCTGTCACCGGCAGCACCTCGCCCTGAGCGCTCGTGCTGGCGCTCGCCCCTGGTGCCCGCCCTGCGGACCCCGCCTCAGCCGGCCCACTCGGCCACGGCGACGTCGGACAGCAGCGCACTGACCTCCGCCGTCGTCGGCATCGCCGTCGAGCACTCGAGCCGCCCGGCCACGATCGCGCCGGCGACGCTCGCGAAGTGCACGACCCGCTCGAGGTCCCACCCGGCGAGCAGCCCGTGCACGAGCGCGCCGCCGAAGGCATCGCCGGCCCCGAGACCGTTGACGACCTGCACCGGGAACGGCGCCACGCGCACCGTCGCCTCCGGCGTCACGGCGAGGACGCCGCGCGGACCGAGCTTGACGACCGCGAGCTCGAGACCCGCGTCGAGCAGCGCCGCCGCGGCCCGCTCGGGGTCGCGCTCGCCGGTCGCGACCTCGCACTCGTCGACGTTGCCGACGGCGATGGTGACGTGCTCGAGAGCGCGCCGGACGAGCCCGGGCGCCTCCTCCGGCCGGGGCCAGAGCGTCGGCCGGTGGTCGAGGTCGAGGATCGTGAGCGGGCGACGCCCCCGTTCGCGCCAGGCCGTGAAGTGCGCCTCGCGGCTCGGCTCCTGGCTCAGGCCGGTCACCGTGGCCCAGTAGACCTCGGTCTCTCGGATCGCTTGCAGCGGAATGGATTCGGCCGTGATGAGCAGGTCGGGCGCGATGGGGTAGCGGTAGAACCAGATCGGGAAGTGGTCGGGAGGGAACACCTCGCAGAAGGTGACCGGCGTCGGTGGGCCGCCGACGACGGTCTGCACGTACGCGTCGTCGACGCCGAGCTGCAGCAGCTCACGGTGCACGTACCGGCCGAACGCGTCGTCGGCGGTGGCGCTGACGAGCGCGCAGCGTCGTCCGTGCCGGGCCGCGGCGACGGCGACGTTGGCCGCGCTGCCCCCGAGGAACTTCTCGAAGCTGCGCACCTCGTCGAGCGTCACGCCGTGCTGGAGCGGGTAGAGGTCGACGCCGACGCGACCGATGGCCACGAGGTCGTGACTCGCGCGGCGGGCGCCCTCGCCCCGGGCCTCGTGCGACGGTCCCATGGGACCACGCTAGACGCGTCGTGGCGGCTGGGCACCCCGGTTGCCGGGTTCGTTCCGGCCGGCGGCGGTCGGGCAGCGGACGCGGTCACGGAATGGTCACGGGTCTTGACCGATGCCCCCTTCCCCCGTCATCCTCTGGCGTGAGAGCGCTCTCACGGTCGAGCTTCACGCACGGAGAGCGCTCCCACACCCCCACTGGGCAGAGACCGAAGGAGCTCTCCGATGACAGCCCGCACCACCCGTACCGGCACCCGCCTGACGCGTCCCCGGAACGTCGCGCTCGCCACCCTCACCGTCGGACTGCTGGCGCTCTCGGCGTGCAGCTCGGGCAGCGCCGACAACGGTCCCTCGACCCAGGCCGGCGCCGCCGGCGGCAAGGTCACCCTCACCCTCGCGACCTTCAACCAGTTCGGCTACGAGGACCTCATCCCCGAGTTCGAGAAGACCCACCCGAACATCACCGTCACCCACAAGAAGGCCGCAACCTCCAACGAGGCCCGCGACACCTTCTTCACCCGCCTCTCGGCCGGCAGCGGCATGGCCGACGTCGAGGCCGTCGAGGTCGACTGGCTGCCCGAGATGCTCCAGTATTCCGACAAGTTCACCGACCTCAAGAGCGCGAGCACCGACGGTCGCTGGCTCGACTGGAAGGCCAAGGCGGCCACCGACGCCGACGGCCACCTCATCGGCTACGGCACCGACTCCGGCCCCGAGGCCATCTGCTACCGCAGCGACCTCTTCAAGAAGGCCGGCCTGCCGAGCGACCGCGCGTCCGTCGCCAAGCTCTTCGGGAACACCTGGGAGAGCTACTTCGCCGCCGGCAAGCAGTTCGCCGCCAAGTCCAAGGTGCCCTTCTTCGACAGCATCGGCGCCACCTACCAGGGCATGGTCAACCAGGTCCAGGCCGCCTACGAGAACCCGGCCGACGACAGCATCACCGCCACCGACAACGCCGACGTCAAGAGGCTCTACGACCAGGTCGTCCAGGCCGGCATCACCGACGGCCTCTCGGCCAAGCTCCAGCAGTGGGGCGACGACTGGACCGCGTCCTTCCAGAAGGACGGCTTCGCCACCATGCTCTGCCCCGGCTGGATGGTCGGCGTCATCGAAGGCAACGCCAAGGGCGTCAAGGGCTGGGACGTCGCCAACACCTTCCCCGGCGGCGGCGGCAACTGGGGCGGCAGCTACCTCGTCGTGCCCAAGCAGAGCGCCCACCCCAAGGAGGCCCAGGAGCTCGCCGACTGGCTGACCGCCCCGGAGCAGCAGGTCAAGGCCTTCAAGAAGGTCGGAGCGTTCCCGAGCCAGCAGGCCGCGCTCACCAACCCCGAGCTCCTCGCGTTCAAGGTCGCCTCGTTCAACAACGCCCCCACCGGGCAGATCTTCGCCGAGCGCGCCAAGGCCGTGACCGTCTCGCCGTACAAGGGCACGCACTACTTCGCCATCAACGACGCCATGCAGCAGGCCCTGACCCGCGTCGAGCAGGGCACCTCGCCGCAGGAGTCGTGGGACAAGTGGGTGGCCGACGTCAAGGCCCTCGGCTGACCGCCCCACGCTGAACCGTGGGCGGCCCGGCGCCACCGCCGGCACCGGGCCGCCCACCCCGACGAGCGGACGACCGCATGAGCATCCAGTCCCCCTCCCGCACGACGAGCACGCCCGGCACCCCGGCACCCGCGCCCGTCCACCGCTCCCCCATCGCGCCCCGGGCCGGCTGGCGCCGCCGACTGACGAAGGTCGATGAGAAAGCCTCGCCGTACGCCTACGTCAGCCCGTTCTTCATCCTCTTCGGCGTCGTCGGCCTCTTCCCGCTGCTCTACACGGCGTACGTCTCGCTGCACAAGTGGAGCCTCATCGGTGGCCAGGGCGAGTTCGTCGGCCTCAAGAACTACACCGACGTGCTCGCCCAGCCCTACTTCTGGAACGCGCTGAAGAACACGATCAGCATCTTCCTGCTCTCCAGCGTCCCCCAGGTCATCGCCGCCCTGCTCATCGCCGCAGCGCTCGACAGCGGCCTCCGCGCCCGGACCTTCTGGCGGATGGGCGTGCTGCTGCCCTACGTCGTGGCCCCGGTCGCCGTCGCCCTCATCTTCAGCGACCTCTTCGGTGACAAGTTCGGCCTCGTCAACCACCTGCTCGGCCTCGTCGGCATCGACCCGGTCCAGTGGCACAAGGAGGTGCTGCCGAGCCACCTGGCCATCGCGACGATGGTCAACTTCCGCTGGACCGGCTACAACGCCCTGATCTTCCTCGCCGCGATGCAGGCGATCCCCCGCGACTACTACGAGGCCGCGATGATCGACGGAGCGGGACGCGTCCGCACCTTCTTCTCGATCACGATCCCGCAGCTGCGGGCGACGATCATCTTCGTCGTCATCACCTCGACGATCGGCGGCCTGCAGATCTTCGACGAGCCGCGCATGTACGACCAGTACGGCCTCGGCGGCGCCGACCGGCAGTGGCAGACCCTGACGCTCTACCTCTACCAGCTCGGCTGGACGCAGAAGAACTTCGGCCGTGCGGCCGCGGTGGCCTGGATGCTCTTCCTCGTCGTCGTCCTCTTCGCGCTGCTCAACTTCCTCGTCACCCGCCGGATCGCCTCGAAGGGACAGCGATGAGCACCGCGACGACCACCCCGACCGCCACCGCGCCCCTCCCCGGACGCGCCGGCCGCGGCACGCGCCTCGTGCGCCGCACCCAGGCCAGCCCGATGGCCTACGCCGTCCTGATCGTCGTGCTGCTCGGGTCGGCCTTCCCGCTCTGGTGGTCCTTCGTCATCGGCAGCAAGGACTCCGCGGCGATCGTCCAGGACCCCTACTCCCTCGTCCCGGGCGGGCACTTCCTGCAGAACGCGAGCACGGTCGTCACGACGATCCCGTTCTGGAAGGCCCTCGGCAACAGCGTCCTCGTCAGCACGACGGTCGCCCTCCTCGTCGTGCTCTTCTCGGCGCTGGCGGGCTTCGCCTTCGCCAAGCTCCGCTTCCGCGGGCGAAACGGGCTGCTCGTCTTCGTCATCGCGACGATGGCGGTGCCGACGCAGCTCGGGATCGTGCCCCTCTTCATCGTCATGAGCAAGCTCGGCTGGATCGGCAGCCTGTGGGCCGTCATCCTGCCGAGCGCCGTCAGCGCCTTCGGGGTCTTCTGGATGACGCAGTACCTGCAGGAGGCCCTGCCCGACGAGCTCATCGAGGCGGCCCGCGTCGACGGCGCCTCGACGCTGCGGACCTTCTGGTCGGTCGCCCTGCCCGCCGCACGCCCCGGCGCCGCGATGCTCGGCCTGTTCACCTTCATCGCCACGTGGACGAACTTCTTCTGGCCGTTCATCATCCTCGACCCGGGCAACCCGACCCTGCCGGTCGCGCTCCAGCAGCTGCAGGCCGCCTACTTCGTCGACTACTCGCTCGTCCTGGCCGGCGTCGTGCTCATGGCCCTGCCCCTCATCGTCCTGTTCGTCTTCGCCGGAAAGCAGCTCGTGTCCGGCATCATGCAAGGAGCAGTCAAGGGATGAACGTCCCCACCACCACGACCACGTCCGGCCCCGCCGCCCCGCCCGCCTCCGAGGCCGTCACCGACCGCTTCGAGGTCGCCGATCTCGTTGCGCCACAGGGTCGCCCGCTGCCGACCGGCTTCGTCATCGGCGCCGCCACAGCCGCCTACCAGATCGAGGGGGCCCGCCACGCGGACGGCCGGCTCGACTCGATCTGGGACACCTTCTCGCACACGCCCGGCGCGGTCGTCGACGGCGACACCGGCGACGTCGCGTGCGATCACTACCACCGGTTCGCTGACGACGTCGCCCTGATGCGCCGCCTCGGGCTGCAGTCCTACCGCTTCTCGACGTCGTGGTCGCGCGTCGTGCCCGACGGGCGCACCGTGAACGCCGCCGGCCTCGACTTCTACGAGCGGCTCGTCGACGAGCTGCTCGGCGCGGGCATCTCGCCGTGGCTGACGCTCTACCACTGGGACCTCCCCCAGGCCCTCGAGGACCGCGGCGGGTGGACCGTGCGCGACACGACCGACCGGTTCGTCGAGTACGCCGGAGCCGTGCACGACCGCCTCGGCGACCGCGTCCGCACGTGGACGACGCTCAACGAGCCGTGGTGCTCGGCCTTCCTCGGCTACACCGCCGGCATGCACGCGCCGGGCCGCACGTCCGTCGCCGACGGCCTCGCCGCCGCCCACCACCTGCTCCTCGGGCACGGACGCGTCGTGCAGGAGCTGCGCGCGCGGGACGCGTCGCTCGAGCTCGGCCTGACCCTGAACTTCACCGTCGCCGACCCGCTCGACCCGGCCGACCCCCGCGACGTCGACGCCGCCCGACGCGTCGACGGCCAGATGAACCGCATCTTCCTCGACCCGGTGTTCCGCGGCGCCTACCCGGCCGACCTGCTCGAGGACGTCCACGGGCTGGGACTGACCGACCACGTCATGGACGGCGACCTCGAGGTCATCTCGTCCCCGATCGACGTGCTGGGCGTCAACTACTACAACGGCGAGGCCATCGCGCACTGGCAGCCCGAGGTCACCCTCGACGACAGCGTCAACGGCGGCCGCGTCACCCGCTCGCCGTTCCCGGCCGCCGACTCCTCCTTCCGCCACCCGCGCGGCCTGCCCGTCACGGCGATGGACTGGGAGATCCAGCCCGACGGCCTGACCCGGCTGCTGCACCGGCTGCACGAGGAGTACACCGGCCCGGCCGGCGTGCCACTGCACGTCACCGAGAACGGCGCCGCCTTCGACGACGTCCCCGACGCCGACGGCTTCGTCGACGACGCCGACCGCGTCGCGTACGTGCGGTCCCACCTCGGCGCGGTGCTCGACGCCGCCGAGGCCGGCGTGCCGGTCCGCGGCTACTTCTACTGGTCGCTGCTCGACAACTTCGAATGGGCGTGGGGCTACGCCAAGCGCTTCGGTATCGTCCGAGTCGACTACGACACCCAGGAGCGCACGCCGAAGGCGAGTGCCCTCGACCTCGCCCGGGTCATCGCGACCCGGGTGCTGCCGACCGGCCACCCGTCCACCGACGCCGCCGCAGCCGGGGCCGACGAACGAGCAGGAGAGCGCGAGGCATGATCGAGGGCACGCCGGCCACCTCGCCGACCACCGACGCGGACGCCGCACCCGGGCGCCCGACGCTCGAGGCGGTCGCGCGCGTGGCCGGCGTGTCCCGCGCGACGGTCTCGCGCGTCATCAACGGTTCACCGCGGGTCAGCCCTGACGTCCTGGCCGTCGTCGAGCAGGCGATCGCCGAGCTGAACTACGTGCCCAACCGGGCGGCCCGCTCGCTCGTGGCCCGCGCGACGATGTCGATCGCGCTCGTCGTGCCGGAGGACGCCCACCGCTTCTTCGGCGACCCGTACTTCGCCGACGTCGTCCAGGGGATCAGCGACCGGCTCGACGAGAGCGACTACGTCCTCAACCTCCAGCTGACCCACCCGAGCTCGCCGTCGGAGAAGACGCGCCGGTACCTGCTCGGCGGCAACGTCGACGGCGCGCTCGTCGTCTCGCACCACTCGGGCGACCACTTCCTCGCCTCGCTCGGCCGCTCGCTGCCGGTGGTGTTCGGTGGCCGGCCGCTCGGCGAGCTCGCCCACCCCGGCGACTACTACGTCGACGTCGACAACCGGAGCGGGGCCCGGCACGGCGTCGAGCACCTGGTCGCGCGCGGACGCCGCGCCATCGCGACCATCACCGGACCGGCCGACATGCCGGCCTCCGTCGACCGCGAGCTCGGCTGGCGCGACGCCCTCGCCGCCGCCGGCCTGTCCGACCACCGGCTCGCCCGGGGCGACTTCACGGAGGCGGGCGGCATCCGCGCCGCCCTGGCCCTCGTCGACGAGCACCCCGAGCTCGACGCGATCTTCGTCGCCAGCGACCTCATGGCGAGCGGCGTGCTGCTGGCCCTCGAGGAGCGCGGCCTCTCGGTGCCGGGCGACGTCGCCGTGGTCGGCTTCGACGACAGCCCGTACGCGACGCGCGGCAAGGTCGGACTGACGACGGTCGCCCAGCCCGCGCAGGAGATGGGCGTCGTCATGGCCGACACGCTGCTGCGCCTGCTCGGCGGCGAGACCCCGCCGCGGGTCACGACCCTGGACACGCACCTCGTCGTCCGCGACTCCGCCTGACGCGTCCCACTCCGTCCCACCAACGACAGTCGAGTGGGCACCTTCCCGTGCCCCGTTCGACTCGAGTGGGCACTTTCCCACGCCTCTCCAGTCGAGTGGGCACTTTCCCACGCCTCTCCAGTCGAGTGGGCACTTTCCCGAGCTACGTTGAGTCGAATGGGCACTTCCTCACCCACGAGGGCGAGTCAGGACGCCCGGCGATCCCGACGAATGAGGTCCCGCTGCATCGCGAGCTCCATCGTCTGGGTCGAGAAGAACCGGGGCTCGACGCGGGAGAGGTCGAGGTCGCAGCGTGGGATGCCAAGCGCGGCGGCGAAGCGCAGCACGCACGCTCGACGCGCCTCCGGCGAGCTGAGGTCTTCGTTCCATATCTCCTCGACGACAAACTCTCCCTGGTGTTCGAAACCCTTGCGTCTTTCCCCATCAGCGACGCGTTGCTCGTCGCTCCCGTGGAACGCCTCGCCTTGGTACTCGCCCACGACACCGTGCTCTTCCCAGTACAGGTCGGCCACACCGAGAAAGCGACCAGCCACATCGATCACCGCTTGACCGAGCTCGGGCTCGGGCAGACCGCAGCGCACCAACATCAGTCGGGTGACCGTTTCGCGGGGCGATGCGGCTCCGAGCCGGATCTCAGACAGTGCCTCCAGGAGAATGACCTTGCCCCGGGGCCTCACGCGAGAGGCAAGGGCGCGATGCAGAGGGTGAATGGCGTTGAGGTCGAATGCCACCGCATCGCCAAGAACGATCAGGTCATCGAGGCCCGCCGGCTTGCCGCGCCCGACCAACTCACCGAAGTCCACCCACGTGTCGGCGGGAGCGACCACGGGGAGGCCGTGCGCGGATGTCGTGCCGCGGGCGTGCCTGACACGGTGCGCCACCACGCCGGGTCTGCGCATCCGGCGTGTGTCAAGCGGTCCGGTGACGTGAACGCGCTGGTCCTCGGCGATCGCGTAGGACAGGGGCAGCGCCAAGAGCTCCGCCGCCGTGACATGCGAGAAGACGGCGTCTGCGGGGAGGAGTGGGCGCAGAGCACGTGCCCGCTCGACGGCGGTTGTCGGCACACAGACCGATCGAACTCCCCGTGCCGGCCGGTGAAGGTCGGGACTGTCGAGTGCCCGGTCAGGGACGGCCACGCGGCGGAGCGGACCTGTGAGGAAGGCGCCGGACTCGAGCGCCGACGGCCATCCATCGCGAAGGTCAGCAACCGCAGTCGCACGAGCCGGCACCGTCGACCTCCACCCTGGCGCTGAAGGTGCCGGGCCGCGGCTGCCGGTGCGCAGGGTAGGGGTAACCAGCCTCCCAGGGAAAGGCACCGCCGACAGACCACGTGAGCTGCAGGACCGGGACGGAGACCTCTGACGGCCGACGGTAGTGCCGGTTCGCGCCGAACACGATGTCGCCAGGGTTCGGGACCTCCTCGACGAGGTACCGCTCTTCATGGTCCGGAAACCTCAGCTCTTCGCCGGGCACGAGATCACGGCCCTTGACGACCATGGTGTACAGGTGGTTCAGGAAGCCTGAGGCGCTCCCTTGGTCCAGACCGAAGACCAGTAGCTCCGGGTGCCCGAGCCCGAAGAGGCCGATGGTGTAGCAGAACGGCGTCGATGTGCCGTCGCCGTTGCACGGCATCACGTACTCGAGCGAGCACCCGTACCGCCGGATGTACTCACTGACGCGACGGTCCTCCTGATCGAGCCACTGGCTCACCCTGACGTCGTCCACGGGTTCCCTCCTCGTTGCGCGGGTTTGGAGGGCCAACTTTGCTGGTGAGCGGCTCTGCGCGCCGCAGCCTCGGAGCGCGCTGTGGACACCGACGCAAGGGCTCAGGCAGATGTGGAACTACGAGTCCAAGTGCCCACTCGACGGGGAGGAGCGCCGGGAATCGGCGCGAAGGGTTAGTTGGTCCAAGGGCCCACTCGAGGGGGAGGCGGGACTGGCCGGCAGGCCGGGCCGGCAGGGACGGCGAAGGGGCCGGGACCCGCGTGGTGCGGGTCCCGGCCCCTTCGGCCGTGCTGGCGTCGGCTCTCAGGCGGAGACGACGTCGAACTTCAGCGTCGCGAGGACGTCCGGGTGCAGGCGGACGGTGGCCTCGTAGGAGCCCGTCGTCTTGATGGCCTGCTTGACCTCGATCTTGCGCTTGTCGAGCTCGGGACCGCCGGCGGCCTTGACCGCGTCGGCGATGTCGCCGTTGCTGACGGCGCCGAAGAGGCGACCCGACTGGCCGGCGCGGGCCTCGACCTTGACGGTCGTGGCCTCGAGCTGGCCCTTGACACCCTTGGCGGTGTCGAGGTCCTTGATCGAGCGGACCTCGCGGCCCTTCGTCAGGGCGTCGACCTGCTTCTGCCCGCCCTTGGTCCACGGGGTCGCGAGACCGCGCGGGAGCAGGAAGTTGCGGCCGTAGCCGTCCTTGACCTCGACGATGTCACCGGCAGCACCGAGGCCGGAGACCTCGTGCGTGAGGATGAGCTTCATATCAGTTCTCCTGGTTCTCGAGGCCGGGCTCAGCGAGCCGAGCTCGAGTAGGGCAGCAGGGCCATCTCACGGGCGTTCTTGACGGCCGTGGCGATGAGACGCTGCTCCTGGACGGACACACCGGTCACGCGACGCGCGCGGATCTTGCCGCGGTCGGAGATGAACTTGCGCAGGAGCGCGGTGTCCTTGTAGTCGATGTTCTCGACCTTCGCCGCCTTGAGCGGGTTGGCCTTCTTCTTGGGCTTGCGCACAACGGGCTTTGCCATCGTGGTGCTCTCCTTCGTGATGAGAGCCCGGGGTTCTGCGCCCCGGGATGGGTCTGGATCTAGGTGTGCCGCGCGAGGCGGCGGTTGCCGGTCGGGGCCGGCGTGTCGATCAGCGCCTGATCAGGACGGGTCGATCAGGACGGGTCGATCAGAACGGGGGCTCGTCGTAGCTCGGGGCCTGGCCCCAGCCGCCGCCCTGGTTGCCGCCACCCTGCTGGCCGCCCTGGCCACCGGCGGGAGCACCCCAGCCGCCGCCCTGGCTGCCGCCACCCTGCTGGGCGGCCTGGCCACCGCCGGTCGCCCAGGGGTCCTCGCCCTGGCCGCCGCCCTGGCCGCTCCAGCCGCCACCCTGCTGGCCGCCGCCGAAGCCGCCGCCACCACCGCCGCCGCGCTGGGTCTTGTTGACCTTGGCCGTGGCCGAGCGCAGCGAGGGACCGATCTCGTCGACATCCATCTCGACGACGGTGCGCTTCTCGCCCTCCTTGGTCTCGTAGGACCGGGACTTGAGGCGACCGGAGGCGATCACACGCATGCCGCGCTGGAGCGACTCGGCGACGTTCTCCGCCGCGTCGCGCCAGACCGAGCAGCGCATGAACAGCGTCTCGCCGTCCTTCCACTCGTTGCTCTGGCGGTCGAACATCCGGGGCGTCGAGGCCACCGTGAAGTTCGCGACCGCGGCACCGGACGGCGTGAAACGCAGCTCGGGGTCGGCGGTCAGGTTGCCGATGATGGTGATGACGGTGTCGCCTGCCATGGATCAGTCCTTCGCTGGGTGATCGGAGCGAACGCTCGGGTGGTGATCGCGCTGGCGAGCCAGCGGGTGATCAGGGTCGATCAGGTGCTGATCGGTGCGTGATCAGGCGCCGGGGCGGAGCAGCTTGGTGCGCATGATCGACTCGCTGAGGTTCAGCTGACGATCGAGCTCCTGGGCCACGGCCGGCTCGGCGGTGAAGTTGACGACGGTGTAGATGCCCTCGGACTTCTTCTTGATGTCGTAGGCGAGGCGACGACGGCCCCAGATGTCGACGTTGTCGACGGTGCCGCCACCGTTCTTCACGACGGCCAGGAAGCGGTCCATCGTCGTGCCGACGGTGCGCTCCTCGGTCTCGGGGTCGAGGATGACCATGAGTTCGTACTGACGCATGCTTCTACCCACCTCCTCTGGTCTCGGCGGTCACGGGTCTCTCCCGTGACAGGAGGGTTGCAAACGTCCCGCCGTGGGCCACGGGTCACAGCCAACCAGATCGGACTGACAGGTGTCGGTCTTCTCCACAGGCCACCGGGCGCACGGCGAACCCGGCAAGAGTACCGGTCGGGCCCACCCGCGGCGAAATCGAGCGGAGCACGCGACCCCGGCCCGACGCGTCAGGCGAAGCGGACGATGAGACGGTCCTCGGCACCGGTCATCGGCCCGGCGAGGTCGTCCTGCTCGGGAGCGGGATCCTCGGGCGTGCCGCGCCGCCCCCAGCGGTCCCGGGCCCGCAGCCACGCGACGGCGACGAGCCACAGCACCGCCACGACGCGGAGCATCGAGAAGAAGGCGTACCAGGCCGGCGGCAGGCCGCGGTCGGGCACGGTGGTGGCTGCGATCGTCAGCCAGACGGCGACGAAGTTGAGCGCCTCGGCGCCGGCCCACAGCAGGTGCTCGCGCCACTGGAGCGCGCACCACGCGATGAGCGGCAGCAGCCACAGCGAGCTCTGCACCGTGAACGACTTGCCGGTGACGAGGACGATGCCGACCATGACGAGCGACACCTCGGCCACGGTGGGCCGGCGCGCGGACGCGAGGGCGAGCACCGCCCCGGCCAGCAGGGCCAGCAGCCAGCCGACGGCGGCGAGCGCGGTGACGACGCCGTCGGGCATCGCGTGCCCGGCCAGCTGCGGCAGCAGCCACGGCGAGCCGTAGCCGGCGGGAGCCGAGGACCAGCCGAGGTAGGCCGACGCGGCCGCGGCCGGGTTGAGGAAGGAGACGGCCGACAGGATCGCGCCGAAGGACAGGAACGTGTAGAGCGCGAGCCGGCCGAAGGCGCGCATCCGGCCGGAGCGCAGGCAGAGCAGCCCGATCGCGAGGACGAGGAGCACGGGGTAGCTGCGCGCGGCGATCGCCGCACCCAGGAGCACCCCGGCGAGCGTCGGGCGGCGCCGCGACCACGCCCAGAGGCCGGCGCTGGCGAGCGCGACGCCGAGCAGGTCGGCCGAGACGAAGCCGACGAGGGCCGCGACCGGCGACAGGGCGACGTGCGCCGCCGACCAGGCCGAGAAGGCCGAGGAGGCCACGCACCACACGACGACGAGCAGCAGGAGGGTGAGCAGCACCGACCAGAGCGCGAAGTACCAGGCCGCGCGGGTGCGCAGCGACCCGTCGTCGGGCACGAGGCTCGCGACGGCCGTCAGCGCCAGGCCGGTCAGCGGCGGCTGGCCGGTGGTCGGGGCCCCCGACCCGCCCTGGAGGAACGCGGCGAGCCCCGCCTTGACGTTGCCGTCGCGGTAGGCGTTGGGCAGGTCGGCGTAGCAGGCGCTCCAGAACTGGGTGTCGCCGGTGAACCCGGTACGCAGGCAGGGCGCCCGCAGCAGGATGCCGAGCCCCGCTGTGACCGCGGTGAGCGCCGACAGGATGGCGGCCGTGAGGACCCAGGGCAGCTCGCGGCCCGTGGCGTAGCGGCCGCGCGGCCCGCCGATGACCTCAGAGGCCGCCGTGACGACCGGGTCGTCACGGCGGGCGGGGACGCGCGTCACCGGGTCCTCGAGGTCCGCACCCGACGTCACCCGCCGGCGCCGGCACCACCGCCGCCTCCACCGCCGCCGCCCCCACCGCCGGGGCCGGGGCCCGTCGACGTGGGAGACGGGAAGGGCAGGGTGAAGGTGCCGGTGGCGGTCGGCGAGTCGGTGGGCGTCGGCTTGCCGGTGCCCTTCGTCTTCGTCGGCGTCGGCGTCTCGGTCGTCGTCGTCGGGGCCTGCGTGGTCGTCTCGGACGTCGTCGTCGGGGTCGGCGTGAACGTCGTCGTCGGCGTCGGGACCTTGTCGTCGCCGATGCCGGCGCGCTTCGGGAAGTCCTGCACGGGCACGCCGTCCATGACGATCTTCATGAAGTCGTAGAAGACGTCGGCCGGGACGGTGCCACCGGTGAGGTTGGTGTCCTCGGCGCTCGTCAGCTGCTGCGGGTTGCCGTTCGCGTCGGGCTTGTACATGCCGATCGAGACGGCCAGCTGCGGCACGAAGCCGGAGAACCAGATCGACTTGGCGTAGGACGACGTACCGGTCTTGCCGGCGACCGGGCGGTCGAGCCGCTGCAGCTTCGTGGCCGTGCCGCCGTCCTTGACGGTGTAGGTCATGGCGTCGGTGACGTCGGCCGTGACGTCCTTGTCGAAGGCCCGACGCGTCTCCGGCTTGGCCTGGTAGCTGAAGTCGCTCGTCGTCGAGGTGACCTTCTTGACGAAGTACGGCTTGGACCGCACGCCCTGGCCGGCGATCGTCGAGTAGGCCGTGGCCATGTCGATGACGTGCGGCGAGGCGGTGCCGAGGACGTTGGTCAGCGTGTTGTCGAGGCCCGGCGTCCGCTCGGGGATGCCGGCGTCGATGGCCGCCTGACGCGTCAGCTTCGGGGTGATCGTGTTGTTGAGGTTGACGAAGGCCGTGTTGATCGAGCGACCGATCATCCGGCGCATGTCGACCATGCCGTAGGAGCGGTCACCGAAGTTCGTGATCGTCGTGCCGGCGATGTCCTGGGGCTGGTCGCCGTCGAACTTCGTCTTCGTCGAGACGCCGTCGCGGACCGCGGCGAGCACGGCGAACGGCTTGAAGTTCGAGGCGCCCTGCATGATCGCCTGGGTGGCCGAGTTGAACTGGCTCTTGCGGTAGTCCTCGCCGCCGTACATCGCGATGACCGCGCCGTCGCCGGGCTTGATCGCCACGAGGCCGCCCTGGACCTTCTTGGGCAGGTTGTCCTGCATCGCCTGGATCGCGGCGCCCTGGGCCTTCTTGTCGATCGTCGTGGTGATGCGCAGGCCGCCCTGGTCGATGTCCTGCTCGGTCAGGCCCTTGCTGATGAGCTCGCGCTTGACCTGGGCGGTGATGAAGCCGTTCGGGCCCGCGGAGAACTGGTTCGGCTTGTACGGCAGGATCTTCGGCAGCTCGCTGTACTTCGCGCGCTCGGCCTGGCTGAGCCAGCCCTCGGTGACCATGCCGTCGAGGACGTAGCCGACGCGCTGCTCGAGGTTGGCCTTGGCCTTCGGGCCGTTGGCCGGGTCGTAGAGCGACGGCGCGTTGATGACGGACGCGAGCACCGCGCCCTCGGCGACGTTGAGCTTGCCGACGTCCTTGCCGAAGTAGGCCTTGGCGCCGGACTGGATGCCGTACGCGCCGCGACCGTAGTAGATGGTGTTGAGGTAGTCCTCGAGGATCTGGGACTTGCTGCGCTGGCCGTCGATCTTGATGGCGAGGAGGATCTCGCGGGCCTTGCGGCTGATCGTGCGGTCCTGGGTCAGGAAGTAGTTCTTGACGTACTGCTGGGTGATCGTGGAGCCACCCACCTGGGCCTCGCCGGTGACGCTCGTCTTGACGGCGCGGAGGATGCCGCCGACGGAGATGCCGTTGTTGGCGTAGAAGGTGCGGTCCTCGGCGGCGATGTGCGCCTCCTGGACGAACTTCGGCACCTGGGCCAGCTTGACCGACTCGCGGTTGCCGTCCTGGGAGGAGATGCGGTCCATCTCGGTCTTGCCGTCGCTGTAGTAGACGATCGAGACCTGCCGGTTGGCGATCTCGTTCGCCGCCGGGATGGTGATCTTGTTGTAGGCGATGAAGACGCCGATCACCCCGAGCACGAACAGCACGGCGCCGGCGATCGAGCCCCACTTCAGGGTCCCGAGCACCCACTTCTTCCAGCCGGTGCGTCCGCCGTCAGCGCCGCTGCCCCGACCGTCGCCGCCGCGCGGGCCGGCCTTGGTGGCCGCCAGCTGGGCGGCACGGACCTCGTGCCTGCTCTGACTCACTCATCCACTCCGTTTCAGCGATGTGGCCCGGACTTCCGCCCCGGGCCGCACATCAGTATGACGCGACGCGGTGCCGGACACCCAAACGAGAGGACGAGCCTCACAGAGGCTGCACAGGCTGTCCACCGGTGCTCCCGAGGTCCCTGCACGGACGTACCCGTCCGTGCGCGCCCACCGTCGCGCCCACCGTCGCGCACGCCACGGGCCCGCCTCACCTGACGGGTTCCTGACGGCGGCGTGAGGCGTCGCTGACCCCGACCTGACGCGTCGCGACGCCTGCGCTGACGCCCGGGTGACACCGCCCACACGGATCTCTGACGGCCCGCCGGGTTCCGGTCCGGGCCGCCTGCACCCGGGGGTGACATGGCCCAAGGCGAGCGCCCGGGGCGGGTGCTCGGAGGGCAGAGGTGAGTCGGATGGACGAACACGGCCAGGTTGCGACCATCGGCACGCAGGGGACGGGCGGCACGACGCCGACGCCCCTGCGGGCCCGGACCGCCGGCGCGCGCGCCCGGCACGAGCACACGGCCGGACGCCGACGCGTCCGGCGGCGTGCCCGGGGCGGGCCGGGCGGCCTGCGTGGTGGCCCGGCCCGACGCGTGGTGTCGGCCGTGGGTGCGATGGCACTCGCGGTCGGCACGCTCGTGTCCGTGCCCCTGCTCGCGGCGGTCCCCGCCCAGGCGGCCACGAGCGCCGTCCACGTGCAGCTGCACGCCGCCCGGACCGAGGCGCACGCGAACCCGCCCGTCACCGAGGGCGACCCGGTCACCGACTTCCGCTACATGATCAACGTCGACAACTCCGGCAAGAGCGACCCGGCCGGCGGCCCGCAGCCGGGCTCCGGCTGCTCCGCCGAGGACCCCGGCTACCCGGCGAGCTGCACGTGGCCCTCGATCCTCGAGGACCCGGGGGCGGCCCCGATCTACCGCCAGGGCACGAGCGCCGACTTCGCGAACGGCGCGACGCTGACGCTGCCCGACGGCAACTACCTCGTCACGGTGCTCGCCGACGGCTACAAGATCGACGGCGCGCACTTCTCGGTGCCGAGCGCCGACGGCACCGTCGACGTCGGCGTGCAGCCGGACCCGCTGCCGGACGCCACGCTGCGCGCGTACGTCTTCCAGGACGAGGCGTCGACGAACGGCGCCATCGACAACGGCGAGGACGGCCTCGCCGGCTTCCAGGGCCACATCAACGACACCCTCGGCGAGGTCACGACCGACGTCTACGGCAACCCGCTGTGCACGACGTACGTCGGCGAGGACCCCGACACCCACATGATCCCGTGGACCGCCGCGTCACGCGACGCCGACGGCCTGCCGGTCGTCGACACGGTCGGCGGCAAGTGCTTCAGCGACGCCACCGGCATGGTCGCCATCCCGCACCTCGGCACCAACCGGTACACGACGACGATCACCCCGCCCGACGGCACCGACTGGATCCAGACGACGACCCTCGAGGGCAACCACGACTTCGACACGTGGCTCATGGAGGGCGCGACCGGCTACGACACCGAGTTCACGGTGGCCGGCGAGCCCGTCCCGACGCCGCAGTTCGGCTTCGTGCACCCGCACAACAGCCTCGGCACCACGGCGTCCGGCTCGATCAGCGGCGTCGTCGTCGCGGCGAAGCAGTACTACCCGCCCGTCGGTGGCAGCTTCAACCTCTACAACGGGATGACCGGCAGCAAGCTCGACACGCCGATCGCCGACCCGGTGCTCTCCCTCAACGACCTCGACAACGGCGACCAGGCCGTCTGGGTCGGGCGCGGCGCCGCGGACGGCAGCTTCACGATCCCGCACGTGCCCGATGGCACCTACCAGCTGACGTGGTGGGACGAGCCGCAGGACTACATCCTCATGCTCGTCAACGTCACCGTGTCCGGCGGCCGGGCCGTCGACATGAAGCAGCTGCCGATGAACGGCTGGTGGACCGAGGTCACCGGCCACGTCTTCCTCGACGACAACAAGAACGGCAAGCGCGACCCCGGCGAGCAGGGCGTGGCCCAGTTCCCGCTGACGCTGCGCAAGAAGGACAACTCGCTCATGGACCGCGGCTCGAACGCCGTGTCGACCGACAGCGCCGGCTACTACCGCTTCGAGAGCGGCTACCCGCTGGCCGAGTGGTTCGTCCTCGAGGCCTACTCCGACGCCTTCTACACGACCGGCGTCACCTACCAGGCCGACAACCAGCCCACCCCGACGACCGTGCTCGGCTCGGGTGTCGATGTCAGCCTGCTGCCGATCATCGGCCTGTCCGGCACCGTCGACTGGGGCGTGCAGAAGTACGACGCGGCCGGCACCAAGGGCGGCCCGCGCAACGGCGGCATCGTCGGGTCGGTCAGCTACGACACGACCCGCAACGAGCTCGACCCGCAGTACGCGGCCTCCGAGGACTGGCAGCCCGGCGTCCCGAACGTCCCGGTCAAGCTCTACGACACCGTGGACTGCCCGGCCGACGGCTCGCTGCCGTGCGACCCGAGCGACACCTACGCCCTCGCCCCCGACGGCTCCTACAAGCAGGGCAAGCTGCTCAACACCTACGTCTCCGAGTCGTGGGGCCGGCCCACCGGCTGCGTCGCCCGCGACGCCGACGGCAAGCCGTTCGCGCACCCGGCCGACGAGGACGTCCTCGTGCCGGACCAGGCGACCGGCGGCGAGTGCCTCGCGGCCCTCGTCCAGGGCGTCCAGGTGGGCCCGTACGCCACCGACCAGGGCACGCCCGACGCGAACTTCGGCGCCGCGGTCGACGGCAACTACGGCTTCGGCGACGGCTGCTTCACCGGCACGCTCGACGCGTCCGACCCCGCCAACCCGACGTGCACCGACGGGTCCGGCAACGACGCCTTCACGAGCCTGCCCGGCGGGCACAGCTACCTCGTGCACATCGACCTGCCCGACGACCAGAGCGGCAACCCGATGTACTCGGTGACCTCCGAGGAGGACATCAACATCGCCCGCGGCGACACGATCGTGCCGCAGGTCCCGCCGCCGGCGTGCGCCGGCGCCCTGCACACCGTCGACGTCGCCGGTGCCGGCACCGACGACTACCCGGCCAAGGCCGGCGACGGCACCAACGGCCTGCCGACCGGCGTCACCGTCCCGGCGTCCTCGCCGGTGTCGAACGCGCCGTTCGTCGACATGGGCGGCTCGCCCTACGAGGGCGCGGTCAAGCCGCGCTGCGACACCAAGCTCGTCGACCTCAACAACGGCAAGTCGATCGTGCCGATGTTCAACGTCTTCACCGACGTGCCGCTCCCCTCGCGCATGCGCGGGCTCCTCGTCGACGACCTCAACTTCTCCGTCGACAAGCGGACGACCGGCTTCGGCGACAAGGCCGGCGTGGCCTACGCGCCGGTCGGCATCTACGACTTCACCAACCGGCTCGTCTACACGGCGCACTCCGACTTCAACGGCATCTACGACGTGCTGATGCCCTCGACCGACCACATCTCCTGCCCGACGCCGTCCGGTGTCTGCACAGGCATGTACCGGTTCGTCGGCAACGACCCCGGCGTCCCGGGAGCGCTCAACCAGGACTACAACCCGCGCTTCCGCACCATCGCGACCGAGTTCGAGGCCATGCCCGGGGTGACCATCCCGACCGACCTCGCCCCGACGCAGGTGGGCGTCAGCGTCGGCACGCCGGGCACGAGCCCGACGACCGTGACCTGCCCGATCGACGCAGTGCAGCCGCAGCTGTTCTCGGTGTCCAAGCCGTTCGTGCGCAGCACGGACACGGGCACGGCCCGCAACGTCACGGTCAACGGCCTCGGCTTCGGGGCGACCCGGGGCACCGGGACCGTCACCCTCGACGGCGTCGCCCTGCCGACGAGCGCCTACCAGTCGTGGAACGACACGACGATCCAGCTGGCGATCCCGGCCGTGGGCACCAACCCGGCCACGAGCGTCGCGGCCGGCCCGCACAGCCTCGTCATCACCGCCTCGAACGGGATGAGGACGGTCAACGGGATCACCTTCCACGTGCTGGGCACGGGGTACAGCCCGAACGTCTACACCGTCGGCCCGGGTGCCCTCGCCTCGAACGCGCGCTACAACCCGGCGAGCACGGCGAGCCAGACCGGCACCGCCGGCGTCAGCCACGCCATCCAGAACGCGCTCGACGACGCCCGCACCAGCGCCGGTACCGACCTCGTGGTGGTGTACCCGAACACCGCTGTGCCCGTGACGAACCCGCGTGGCGCGTACTACGAGAACCTCGTCGTGTCGGCTCCGGTCAAGCTCCAGGGCATCGGTGCCGGCGGGTTCCAGGGATCCACGCCGACGAGCCCGCACATCCAGGGCACGATCATCGACGGCAGCGCGTTCGGTGGCGACACCGACCTCGCCACCGACTGGTTCACCCGCGTCGCCGCCATGACGTGGGCCGGCAACCAGGCCGTCAACGACGGCGCCGTCGTCTACCTGCTCGCCCAGGCGAACACGTTCCCCGACAGCAGCTCGGCCTTCAAGCCGGCCGTCGACGGGTTCGACATCCGGGGCGGTGACCAGCAGGGCTTCCCGGGCAACCTCAACGACCTGACCGGGCAGCTGACCAACCTGCCGCCGAACATCGTGACGCAGGGCGGGGCGATCTTCGCCAACGCCTACGTGCGCCAGCTGCAGGTGACCAACAACGTCGTCGAGAACAACGGCGGCGGCTACGGCACCATCCGCATAGGCACCCCCGACCTGGCGGCGCCGGACACCAACCAGCACAACGAGCACGTGCGGATCGCGAACAACCGCATCGTGCAGAACGCCGGCACCAACCTCGCCGGGGCCATCGGGCTCTTCGCCGGCTCGGACGGCTACGAGGTGTCCGGCAACGACCTCTGCGGCAACTTCAGCCTCGAGTACGGAGCCGGGCTCAGCGTCTACGGCTACAGCCCGGGCGGTTCGGTGCACCACAACCGGATCACGCTCAACAACTCCAACGACGAGGGTGCCGGCATCATGATCGCCGGTCAGCTGCCCGCCGACCCGACGACGCTCTCGCCGGGGTCCGGCGCGGTCGACATCCACGACAACCAGATCCAGGCCAACCTCGCCAACGACGACGGCGGCGGCATCCGGTTCCTCATGTCGGGCAACTTCCCGATGAACGTCTACAACAACGTCATCGCGAACAACGTCTCGACCCACGAGGGCGGCGGCATCGCCATCGACGACGCGCCGAACGTGCGGATCTACGGCAACACGGTCATGGGCAACATCACGACGGCCACCGCCGTGACGTCCAACGGGCTGCCGGCCCCGGCCGGGGTCTCGACGGCGACCAACAGCGACCAGCTGCAGGCGACGCTGCCCGCCGGCTCGCCCGTCTTCAGCCGGCCGCTGATGTTCGACAACATCCTCTGGGACAACCGTGCCGGCACCCGTGCGGGCACGACCGTCACGGGCATCGGCCTGGCCGGTGACTCCTCGCCCGTCGACGAGTGGGCGGTCGGCAACGCCGACGGCACCGGCCTGCTCGCGCCGACGAGCTCGGTGATCCAGCAGGACGCGTCGCACCCGTACACGACGAGCGCGACGAACCGGATGACCGACCCGCAGGTCGTGCGCCCGTACGCCCTGTCGGTGTCGTTCGCGACGTGGCGCCAGAACCCGGCGTTCGTCGACGCGAACGTCGTCACGGTGGAGCAGCCGCCCGACCTCATGGGCAACTACCACCTGGCCTCGTGCGCGACCGGCTCGGCCTCCCCGGCCTGCAACCTCGGAGCGGCCTCGGCCGGAGGCGTCTCGATGCCGACGACCGACATCGACGGCGACGGACGTCCGTCCAACGGTGGCTACGAGGCCGGCGCGGACGAGTCGTCGGGCGGGACCGTGACGCCGCCGCCGACGTCCCCGGCGTTCTACTTCTCGACGACCGGCAACGCCAACCCGCCGGGGGTCGCGGGGACCGCCGACGACGCCGACGTCTACGCGTGGAACACGCCGTCGAACACCTTCAGCCGGAGCATCGACGTGACCGCGGCACCGTACGGCGTGCCGGCCGCGGCCAACCTCGACGGCCTGTCGATGGTCGACGCGACGCACTTCTACGCCTCGTTCAGCAACGACACGACCCTCCCGGGACTCGGGGCGGTCCAGGACGAGGACGTCGTCTACTGGAACGGCAGCGCCTGGTCGGTGTGGTTCGACGGCACGACCCGCGGCCTGACCTCGACGGCGCTCGACGTCGACTCCATCACCGTCCGCGGCGGCGTCCTCTACTTCGGCACCGCCGGGGCACAGCGTCCGCCGGGCGTCGGCGGCACGACCGACCAGAACGACCTCTACAGCTGGAACGGCACCGCGTTCGCACGGGTCTGGGACGCGTCGGTGCACGGCGTGCTGCCCCTGACCCACGTCGACGCGGCGACGTACGTGGACGCCACGCACGTGTACCTGTCGTTCGACGGCACGAACAACCTCATCCTCACGGGCGGGCTCAGCTCGCTGACCGTCCAGGACGAGGACGTCGTGTACTGGCAGAGCACGAGCGCCACCTCCCTCGGCTCGTGGTCCGTCTTCTTCGACGGCACGGCCCGCGGGCTGACCGCCACCGACCACGACATCGACGCGTTCTCGCTGCCGACCGGGGCGACCGCGCCCGCGGCGGCCGCGGTCCGTGCCGGTGCCCGCGTGGCTCCCGGGATCGGGGGGCCGGTCCGATGACCGGCCGCCCCGGCCCCGCGCCGCACCTCCAGCCCACCGCTCCTGCACGACAAGGGGACACCATGGACACGCTCCACCCGACCGAGCCGGGCGGCGTCAGCCGGCGCCGGTTCCTCGGCCTCGCCGGCGGCGCGGCCCTCGTGGCCGGCGTCGGCACCTGGAGCGGGCGCGTGCTCGCGCCCGAGCAGGTGGCCTCCGCGGCGGACGCGCCGGCGAACCTCTACCTCGCCGGCACCGACGGCTGGATCCACCTGCCGCCGACGCCGGCGATCCCGCCGTTCCACCCGGACAACCTCGCGCCTCCGGGCCTGACGACCTACGTCTTCGGGTTCCGCAACGTCACCGGGATGACGACGACCCAGCGGCTCGCGCAGAAGAACAAGGCGCAGCACTCGGCGCCGCTCTTCTGGGTCGACCAGTACGACCCCAACGCGCACAACGAGTTCCGCGTGCAGCTGACGAACCTGGGCCTGGCGCTGCGGCCCGACCTCTTCGACGCGCACACCCTGCACTGGCACGGCTTCCGCAACGTCATCCCGTTCTTCGACGGGGAGCCGACGGGGTCGGTGTCGGTGCCGGCCGGGCGGGAGTTCACCTACGTCTACCGGCCGCGGGACCCGGGCACCTACATGTTCCACTGCCACGTCGAGGACGTCGAGCACGTGCACATGGGCATGACGGGCCTCGTGTTCGTCCGGCCCCTGCAGGACGGCCAGAGCAAGACCCACGACGGCCGCACCTACACGAAGTTCCTCTACAACGACGGCGACGGCTCGACCGGCCACGACCGCGAGTTCGCGATGTTCCTGTCGGAGGTGTGGGCCGAGGCCCACTGGGCCGACGCGCACATCCAGCTGCCGGAGTGGAGCGACTACCGGGCCGACTTCGCCCTCCTCAACGGACGCGTCTACCCCGACACCATCGAGCCGAACGGGCCGTCGGTCAACGCGTTCCACACCGAGTCCGGCGTGACGTTCGACGCGACCGGCGACCTCATCGCCCCGGCCGGGCGACCGGACCTGCAGTACCAGCCGAACTCCTCACTCGTGCGGTGCAACTCGGGTGAGCGGGTGGCGCTGAGGTTCGCCAACCTCGGGTTCCGCGAGGCGGCCATGACGACGAGCGGCATCCGGATGCGCGTCGTCGGCCGGGACGCCACCCCGATGCGCGGGCGCGACGGCACCGACACCTCGTACGAGACCGAGACGCTCAACATCGGCCCGGGCGAGAGCTACGACGTCGTGTTCACGGCCCCGGCCAAGACGGGGTCGGGCGCCTACGACACCTACTACCTCTACAACCGCGCGTTCAACCGCTCGAACAACCTCGCCCCGGGCGGGTTCGGCGGCCAGGCGACCGAGATCCGGGTGTACGCGAGCGGCGTCGGGCCGCAGGCCTACCCGAACGACTGGGGGAACTGAGCCATGAGCCTCACACCACGTCTCCGGCGTCGCGGGTCATCCCTGCGACGCGTGCTGGCCGCCGCCACGGTCACCGCGCTCGGCGCGGTCGGTGCGGCGGTCGTCCAGGGCGCACCGGCCACGGCCGACGCGCCGCCGCGCAACGGGATCGTCTGCACCTCAGGCGGATCCGCGCCCGGCAACCCGGTCTTCGACCTGACGACGCGCACCGGCTACATCGACCTGCCGGACGGCAACACCGCGTACATGTGGGGCTACTCGAGCGGGTTCGACCCGTTCCAGCACCCCGGACCGGTGCTCTGCGTCCACGAGGGCGACACCGTCACCGTCATCCTCCACAACACCCTCGAGGACCCGACCTCGATCGTCTTCCCGGGCATGGACGACGTCCGCGCCGACGGGGTGGCCTCGCAGCCGCAGGTCGACGGCACCGGGCTGGTGACGAGCCTCGCGCCCGGCGCCGCCGCCCTGACGGGCACGACGACGTACACGTTCACCGCGTCCCGCCCGGGCACCTACCTCTACGAGTCGGGCACCAACCCCGAGAAGCAGGTGCGGATGGGCCTGTTCGGCGCGCTGGTCGTGCGGCCGACGCTCGGCGACGACTACGCCTACGACTCCGCCGACAGCCGGTTCAACCCGACCGAGGAGTTCATGGTCCTCCTCTCGGAGATCGACCCCTACCAGCACCAGGCGGCCGAGGCCCACAAGAGCTTCAACCTCAACAACTACAAGGCTCGGTACTGGCTCATCAACGGCCGCGGCTACCCGGACAGCATCGCCGACAACGGCGCGTCGTGGCTGCCCAACCAGCCGTACGGGTCGCTCGCCACGGTCAAGCCCTACGACCCGGTGACCCACCCGCTCAACGGCCTGGCCCGCTACCTCAGCGTCGGCAGCGAGGACTACCCGTTCCACCCGCACGGCAACAACGGGCTCGTCGTCGGCCGCGACGGCCACCCGCTCAAGAGCCCCGCCGGCGGCGACCTGTCGATGGAGAAGTTCGCCATCAACATCGGCCCCGGGCAGACGTGGGACGTGCTCTTCAAGTGGTACGACGCCGAGGGCTACAGCCCGAGCAACCCGGTGACCGTGACCGTCCCGAGCCTGGCCAACCAGGTGGTCGGCACGTTCTACAGCGGCAGCCCGTACCTCGGCTCGACGCAGGCCCTGCCGCCGGGGGTGCAGACCCTCAACCAGTGCGGCGAGTACTACATCATCAGCCACAACCACGCGCTGTACCAGATCACCTCGTGGGGCGTGACGATGACCGGTCCCATCACGTACATGCGGATCGAACCGCCGGCCCCGAACACGTGCGGTTGAGGAAGAGGTGGATCCGATGACGACACGCACCCGCGCACCGCGCGTCCTGGCCCGGTCGCTCGCGACCGGAGGCCTGCTCACGGCGGCCTGGCTGCTGCTGGGCCCGGCCGGCTCGGCGCACGCCGCCGACCGCTCGATCGACCTGTGGGCGGTCAGCGGCTCGACGAGCCTCCCCGGGCTCGCCTCCCCGCTGCCCGTCTGGGGCTACACGTCCGACGGCTCGGCGCCGACCGCCCCCGGCGGTCCGGTGCTCACCGTCGACGAGGGCGACCAGGTGACGATCACCCTGCACAACTCGCTGGCCGAGAACACGGCGCTGCACGTCGGCGGCCAGTCGCTCGTGCCCGACACGACCGGGGCCGCGGCGAGCGGCACCCGCACGTACACCTTCACCGCGAGCCGTCCCGGCACCTACCTCTACGAGGCGGGCCTCACCGCGAACAGCGAGCACCAGGTGGCGATGGGCCTCTACGGCGCCCTCGTCGTGCGGGCGACCGACCCGGCGCAGGCCTACGACGACGCCGGCACGGCGTTCGACGTGTCGGCCCCGGTGGTCCTCGGCGAGATCGACCCGGCACTCAACGCGAGCGCCAACCCGGCCGGCTTCGACCTGCGCACCTTCAAGCCGCGCTACTTCACCGTCAACGGCAAGGTGCACCCGCAGAACGCACCGATCACCGCGGCGTCGGGGCAGAAGCTCCTGCTGCGTTACGTCAACGCCGGGCTCTCCTACCGCTCGATGGGCGTCCTCGGCGCCTCGCAGCGGCTCGTCGGCGTCGACGGCAGCCCGCTGCGCAACGGCACCACCGACATCTCGCGCAGCTACGTCGCCGAGACGTTCGGACCCGGCCAGACCGCGGACGCCCTCGTCACCCTGCCGGCGACCGCGACCGACCGTCGCCTCGCCGTCTACGACGCGAGCCTGACGCTGCACAACTCGAACACGGCCGGCGCGGGCGGCATGCTCGCCGTCGTCGCCGTGGCCGGTTCGGGCGTCGCCTCCCCCGACACGGCGGGTCCGGCCACGACCGGCGTCGCCTGGGCGTCAGGCACGCTGACCGCCACGGTCAGCGACGTCGCGACGGGCAACAGCGCCGTCACCGCGGCCGAGTACCGGCTCGACTCGGTGGCCGCCCCGCCGACCGCGATGAGCGGGTCCTTCGGCGCGCCGACGGCCACCGTCACGGCACCCGTCGCCATCGCGTCCGGCCAACACGTCGTCTACGTGCGCGGCCGCGACGCCGGCGGCAGCTGGGGCCCGTGGAGCTCGGTCCTCGTCACCGGCAACGACGTCGTCGGGCCCACGACGAGCGGCGTCGTGCTCGCCCCCGACCGGACCAACGGCTCGGTGGCCGTGGCCGTCAGCGCCACCGGCAACGACTCCGCCTCCGGCGGGCACGCCATCGCGGCGGCCGAGCTGTCGGTCGACGGCGGCTCGCCCATCGCCATGACCGTCGCGACCTCCGGCCCGGTGGCGAGCGTCACCGGCTCGATCCCGGCCGCCACGGTGGGCGCCCTCGCCGAGGGCAGCCACACGGTGTCGGTCCGCACGCAGGACTCCGTCGGCAACTGGGGCGACCCGTCCACGGCGACGTTCGTCGTCGACAAGACCGGTCCCGCGGCATCCGCCGTCAGCGTCGTGCCCGACCCGAACAACGGCCTCCAGCCGGTCAACGGTGCGACGCCGTCGGTGCGCCTGTCGGCCACCCTGACCGACAACCCGTCGGCCGTGGGCGCCGCCCAGAGCACGGTCGCGGCCGCCGAGGCGTTCGTGGACACGCTCGGGTCGCCGGGCTCCGGCATCCCGCTCGAGGCCTCGGACGGGGCCTGGTCCGGACCCGTCGAGAACGCCTACCTCGACATCCCGCTCGCCACGGTGCGGCAGATGACCGAGGGCTCGCACACGCTGTGGGTCCGCGGACGCGACGCCGCCGGCAACTGGGGTGCGGCGGGCCAGGTCGTGCTGCACGTCGACAAGACGGCCCCGGCGATCACGGCCCTGACGGCGACGCCGAACGCGGCCACGAGCACCATCACGGTGTCCGGCACCGCGACCGACGCGCTGTCGGCCCTGACGAACGTCGAGTGGTTCCGTGGCGCCGACCCCGGCGCCGGCAACGGCACCGCGCTCACCGTCACGGCGGGCGGCGCCATCAGCGGCACCATCGACACGCACGCCTTCGCCGACGCCTCGACGACCTTGTCCTTCCGGGTCCGCGACGCGGCCGGCAACTGGAGCGCCGTCGTGAACCGAACGCTCACCGTCACCCACCAGCTGCGCTACTCCACCGCGGGCAACACCAACCCGCCCGGGGTGGCCGGCACGGCGGACGACGCGGACATCTACCTGTTCAACGGCACCGCCCACTCGCGGCTGCACGACCTGAGCACGATGGGTGTCCCGACGAGCGCCAACGTCGACGGGTACAGCCGCGAGGACGACACGCACTTCTACGTCTCGTTCGCCGGCACGACGACCGTCACCGGCCTCGGCACCGTCCAGGACGAGGACGTGCTCTACCGCAACGGCACCACGTGGGAGCTGTACTACGACGGCTCCACGCACGGCGTCACCGCCAACGTCGACGCGATCAGCGTCGTCGGCACCGGCACCGGGCGCGTCCTCTACCTCTCCCTCGCGACGAACACGACGCCGCCGGGAGTCACGGGGGCGGCCGGTGACGACGCGGACGTCTACCGGTGGACGAGCGGCAGCACGTACACGCGGGTCCTCGACGCGACGACGGCCGGCATCCCGGCCACCGCCAACGTCGACGGCCTCACCTGGGTCGGCACGACGGACTACTACCTGTCCTTCAGCGCCGACGCCACCGTCACCGGCCTCGGCACCGCGGCCGACGAGGACGTCATCCACCGCAGCGGCACCGCGTGGAGCACGTACTTCGACGGCTCGCTGCACGGCCTGTCCACGAGCAGCAACCTGGACGTCGACGCGTTCGACATCCGCTGACCCGAGACGGGCGCCGGCCTCCCCGGGCCGGCGCCCCGTCGGAAGGAGCGAGGCGATGACCGCCCCCACCCTCACCGCACCGGACCCGCGCGACTCCGCCGACCCCGGTCGGGCCCGCCCTCCCCGACGGGCCCGGGCGGTCATCGTCCTCGTTGTCGTGGCGCTGCTCGCGATCGGCATCGGCGTGGCCACCCGGACCGCCGTCAACGCCGCCAACGACGTGCGCTCCGGCACCCGGGCCGTCAGCGCCCAGGAGTTCGCGGCGGCCACGGGGGTCCAGCTCTCGCTCCTCGGGGTCACGGCGCAGGGCGGCATGATCGAGTTCCGCTACCAGGTCGTCGACCCCGACAAGGCGAGCCTGCTGCTGCACCAGGACGACCGGCGCCCGATCCTCGTCGCCGAGGACACCGGCGCGACGCTCGTCATGCTGTCGCGGCCGCACAACCACAAGGCCGACCTCAAGCTCGGCGGCACGTACTTCTTCATGATGGCCAACACGCAGAACGCGGTGCGTGACGGTACGAAGGTCACCGTCATCGTCGGCGACGTCCGCCTCGAGCACGTCGTGGCCCGCGCATGACCGCCGCGGCCCGCCGTGTGCCCGCTGCCCGGCGGGCCGCGCGCCCGACCCTCCCGCTGCTCGTCGCCGCCCTGCTGGCGTTCGCCGCGCTGCTCGCCGGCGCGGGCGCGGCCTCGGCCCACAGCGCCCTCGAGCGCTCCGACCCCCCGAACGGCGGCATGGTCGCCACCGGCCGGACCAGCCTGACGCTGTGGTTCGGCGAGCCCGTGTCCGCGACCGGCAGCACCTTCACCGTGCGGCCGAGCGACGCGTCGGCCCCGCCGGTCCCGACGACCGCCACGCTCGACGCGTCGGGCGACGTCGTCCACCTGCGCACGGCGCCGCTCGAGCGGGGCACGTACACGATCGCCTGGTCGGTCGTGGCGACCGATGGCCACCCGACGCGCGGCACCGTCGTCTTCGGCGCCGGCTTCCGTCCCGACGGCGTGCCGGCGGGGGGCTCCGGGGCCGCGCCCGACGCGGGCCAGGTCCTCGCGCGGCTCGGCGACCTCGGCGGCACCCTGCTCGCGCTCGGCGCCCTGACCGTCGCCGGCCGGGTCCTCTCGGCGCTCGGGGCCACCGGGGCGCGGCTGCGTCGACGGGTGCTGCGCCTCGGGGCGATCGGGGCGGGGATGTCCCTCGTGGCCGCGGCGGCCGTGCCGGTGCTCACCGCGCAGGCCGGCCTCGACGCGCCGGCGTCGAGCGGGCCGGGGGCTCGCCTCTGGGCCGCGGTCGGCGAGGTCCTCCTCAGCAGCACGTGGGGCGTCCTGTGGCTGCTGCGGCTCCTCGCCCTCGCGGTCGGGCTCGTCGGCCTCGTCGTCGCGACCCGCCGGTCGGGGGACGGCGGGTCCGAGGCGGGCAGCCTTGCGCCGCAAGGCTGGACGCGCCCCGCCCGGCTGGCCCTTGGAGCACTCGTCGTCGCCGCGTCGCTCGACGGCTTCGCCGGTCACGCGTCGACGCTCCCGGCCCGGTCGGTGCCGGCCGCGGTCGCCGCGACACTGCACGTGCTCGCGGCGGGGGTGTGGGCCGGCGGTCTGCTCGTCCTCGTCGTCACCGTCGTGCCGCTGATGCGCCTGGACGCCGCGACCCGGCGCTCGGTGTCGCCGCGGGCCTGGCGGGCCTTCAGCCCGGTCGCCGCGGCATCGACCGTCGTGCTCGTCGGGACCGGCCTCTACGAGGCGGGGCGGCACGTCGGGTCGCTCGCGACGGCAACCAGCAGCGTCTACGGCACCGGGGTGCTCGCCAAGCTGCTCCTCGTCGCCGTGGCCCTCGTCCTCGCGGGCTACAACACGGTGCTCGTCAACCCGGCGGTGTCCGCCCGGGTGGGCGACGTGCTGCGCCTCGGGCCCGGCTGGCGCCCGCGTCGGCACCGTCTCGCCACCACGGTGACCGTCGAGGCCTGCGTGCTCGCCGGGGCGGTCGCGGTGGCCGCCCTCATGACGTCGGTGCCGACGGCGCGCGAGGTGCAGGCCGCCTCGGCGGTCACCGCGCCGCACAGTGCCACCGTCGACGGCCTCTTCGTCACGTTCGAGGCCGTGCCGACCGGCGAGCAGCTGCGCCTCGTCGTGCGCACCGAGGCCGTCGTCCGGCCGCTGCCCACGCCACCCTCGGGTGTCGAGGTGGGGCTCGCCCCCGCCGGCAGCATCACCCTGCGGGCCGTCGAGCCCGGACGCTGGGAGGCCTCCGCGCCCGTGCCGGAGAGCGCCGACTGGACCGCCGCCGTCGTCGTGCACCGGTCCGGGCGCCCCGACTCCGTCGTCCTCGTCCCGGGGTCCACGGCCACGGCCGGGGCCGCCACCCCGCTCGAGCTGGTCACGAGCGGCCTTGCCGTCGCGATGCTCCTCGGCCTCGCGACCGTCGTCGCCGTGCGGCGCCGACACCGCGCCACCGACTCCCCCTCCCACTGGTCACCCCCCGCGGGAGTCGGTGGCGCGGAACCCGGCCCGGGCACCGGGGACGAGCACCTCGAGAAGGCGATGACCCCATGACCTCCACCCACCGAACCCAGCGCACCCAGCGCACCCAGCGCACCCGCCGGTCCGCCGCCCTCGCCGCGCTCGGGGCCGTCACCCTCGGCGGCGCGCTCCTCGTGGCCCCGACGACCGCGGGAGCCGCGAGTCCCGTTGGCTCCCAGGGCGGCTCCCGGGTCGGTTCCCAGAGCGGATCCCAAAGCGTCACGGCATCGGGGCACGTCCGCGTCCTCGTCACGCTGCGCGCCCGCACCGACCTCTCGACGCTGCCCGCTCCCGGCCGCGCCGGACGCCTCGCCCTGGTCCTACGGCGACTGCAGGCCGACGCGGCGACGTACCAGGCCCCGCTGCTCACCCGGCTGCGCCAGCTCGCCGCGACCGGTGACGTCGCGGACGTGACGCCGCTCTGGGTCACCGACGCCGTCGCCGTCACGGCGTCACCGGGTGCGCTGCGCGAGCTCGCCGCACGGCCGGACGTCGCCTCCGTGACCCCGGACGCCGTCACCGTCACTCCCGTCGCGGCGCCGGCGGAGCCGAACCTCACCGCCGTCGGGGCACCGACGCTGTGGGGCGCCGGCCAAACCGGCCAGGGCGTCGTCGTCGCGACCCTCGACAGCGGCGTCGACACGAGCAACCCCGACCTCGCGGCCCGGTGGCGCGGCGGCACGAACAGCTGGTTCGACCCGTACGGCCAGCACTCGACGCCCGCCGACCTCAGCGGGCACGGCACCGCGACGACCGGCCTCGTCGTCGGCGGCGACGGCGCCGGCACGTCGTACGGCACGGCCCCCGGGGCGTCGTGGATCGCGGCGCGGGTCTTCGACGACCGCGGTGCCGCGAGCGCCACCGCGATCCACCAGGCCTTCCAGTGGGTCCTCGACCCGGACCACGACCCGTCGACGGCCGACGCGCCGCGCGTCGTCAACGCCTCGTGGGTCCTCGGCGCCGGGCCGGGGTGCGACCTGTCGTTGCAGCCGGACGTCCGCGCCCTGCGCGCCGCCGGGATCGTGCCGGTCTTCGCGGCGGGCAACTTCGGCCCGTCCGCGTCGACGAGCGCCAGCCCCGCCAACTACCCCGAGTCGCTGTCGGTCGGCGCGGTGTCGACCACCGACGCCATCTGGTCGGGCTCGAGCTCGGGCCCGTCGACGTGCGGCGGCCGCACCCGCGTGTTCCCCGACGTCGTCGCCCCGGGCGTCTCGGTGCTCGTCGCCGACCGCTACGACTCCTACACGTACGCGTCGGGCACGTCGGTCGCCGCGCCGCACGTGACGGGCGCGCTGGCCCTGCTGCTCGGCGCGCACCCGGGCCTGCCCGGCTCGACGCTCGAGCAGGGCCTCCTCGCGACCGCGCACGACCTCGGCACCGCGGGAGCCGACGACCGCTACGGCGCCGGGCGCGTCGACGTACCCGCGGCCGACGCGTGGGCCGCCGCCGCTCCGGCACCGACGCCGGACCTCGCCCTGGCGCTCAGCCCCGCCTCGACCACGACGCGAGCCGGCGGCGGCGTGGCCTTCAGCGTGACGGCGACGCCCACGGGCGGGTTCGCGGCGGCGACGTCGCTGTCGGTCGCCGGCCTGCCCGGCGGCGCGACCGGCACCTTCTCCCCTGCCGTGCTCGGCCCGGGAGCCTGGGGCTCGACGCTGTCGGTCGCCACGGGCACCGGAACCGTGCCGGGCACCTACCCGCTCACCGTCACGGCCTCCGGCGGCGGGCTGACGCGCACCGCCACCGCGACCCTCGTCGTGACCGCGGTGCCCGACTTCACGCTGACGGCCGCGCCCACCTCGCGGACCGTCAAGCGTGGCCAGACGGCGAGCTACCCCCTCAGCGTCGGCTCGGTCGGCGGGTTCACCGGCGGCGTCACCCTGTCGCGGTCGCTGCTGCCGGCGGGCGCGACGTCCGCGTGGACCGTCAACCCGGTCACGGCGCCGGGCACCTCGCGCCTCGACGTCAGGCCGTCGACGACGACGCGGCGCGGCACGTACACGGTCACCGTGACCGGCACCGGCGGTGGCGCCAGCCACAGCGTCGTGCTGACGCTCGTCGTGCAGTAGGCGCGGGGTCGGGGTCCGCCAGGTCTCGGACGGGTCACGGTCGCCGGCCGGGCCTTGACCCGTCGCGCCACGAACCCCTTGACTGCTAACCACTGGAATGCGATTGAGTGGTTAGGAGATCCGATGCACCGCCGCACGACCACCCCCACCCGCCCCCGTACCGCCGGCCGCGCCCCGTCGCGGCACCCCGTCGCAACGACCGTCGCAACGACCGTCGCAGCGGCCACCGCAGCAGCCACCGCCCTCTCCGCCGCGGCCGTCGTCGCCTCGGCGGGCACGGCGAGCGCCGACACCCCGTGGACGCCGTACGTCGAGGAGAGCAGCTTCGTCGTCCCGGCGGCACGCTCCACGTGCGGCTTCGACGTCCGCGAGGACGTCGTGAGCCAGGCCGAGGAGTACCGCACCACGGCAACCTGGCCCGACGGATCGCCGCGCGAGCAGGTGTGGCGCGGCGACCTGACGATCCGCTTCACCAACCTCACCTCGGGCGCGTCCGTCGTGCGCGACCTCGGCGGCACCGGCACCTACGTCTTCGCCGCCGACGGGTCACCGCTCTCGCTCACCTCCCAGCACGGCCCGTTCGCCGCGACGATGCCGCCCGGCAGCACGCCCGGCACCGGCATCTACGTCCTGTCCGGCCACGGCACCGGCGTCACGTTCCACGCCGACGGCACGCGCTCGTTCACCCTCGGGCCGGCGGGCAGCGCCGAGAACCTCTGCACCACCCTGGCCTGACCCCACCGCCCCACCCGACACCCGAACCGGAGGGCGCGCGCCGGGGAGCACCGCACAGGCGGCGCGCGCCCTCCTCGCGTGCGCGTCGAGGAAACGCGCAGATCGCGTGCAACCTCCCGGCGGGTCCAGCCGGTCATGGCAGGTGTGACGACCACACTGGACCTCGCAGGCGGGCCCGACGCCGTCCCGCCGCGACTCACGAGCCGTGCAGGGGGCGCCGTGGACCGGCAGGAGTTCGACGCCTTCGTCGAGGCGCGGTCGAGCGCGCTGCTGCGCACCGCCTACCTGCTGACCCACGACCGCGGCCTCGCCGAGGACCTCGTGCAGGCCTCCCTCACCAAGGCGTGGTTCGCCTGGGCCCGCATCGAGACCCGACCCGAGGCGTACGTGCGCCGGATCATGGTCAACACCTACTCGAGCTGGTGGCGGCGCCGCTGGAACGGCGAGCAGGCGACGGCCGACCTGCCCGAGAGCTCCGGAAACCAGGACCCCCGACGCGGCGAGAGCGTCCGCGTCGATGACCGGACCGACCTGTGGCGGGCGCTGGAGCGGCTGCCCAAGCGGCAGCGCGCCGTCGTCGTGCTCCGCTTCTACGAGGACCTCTCCGAGGCCGAGACCGCCGAGATCATGCAGTGCTCGGTCGGCACCGTGAAGAGCCAGGCGAGCCGAGCGCTCGCCAAGCTGCGCATCGACCCCAGCCTGCGAACCGACTCCGCCGAGGAGAGTGCCCGATGAACCTCACCGACCTCCGCGACGAGCTGGCCCAGCACGCCGACGACCTCGGGCCCGCGCCCGACTTCCGCGCCGGCGTCGCCACCCGGGTCCGCCGCACGAAGCGCCGCCGCGCGGCCACCGGCGCCGCGGCCACCCTCGCCGTCGCGGCCCTGGCCGTCGGCGTCGCGACCGACCTCGGACGCCCGGCCCCGACCGTCCCTGCGGGTCCCTCGGCGAGCGCGACGAGCACCGCGCCCATGATCGGCTCGGACGGCCTGCCCTACCGCACCGTCCCGGACGGCCCGGGCGACGTCGTCAAGAACGGCCTGCGCTACCGGGCCCGGGTCGGCGACGACACGCTCAGCGCCGGGTTCATCGGCGACGTCGGGCAGGGGCAGTTCACGCTCGCCTGGGACCCCACGACCACCCACGTGGCGATCGGCTCGGAGTGCTTCCTGCCGGGCCTGACCCACGATCAGGCCGGGGCCTACATGGTCACCGTGGGCCTCGAGGGCACGCCCGGCTTCTTCGGCACCCAGTGCCAGGGTGAGCTGCCGTCGGAGCGCGACCTGCCCGCGGGCGGCGCCATCCCGGGCGAGGCCGGACAGGGCTGGTCCGACCTGAGCGTGGGCCGGGCCGCCAGCCTGCGGGTCCAGCTCGTCGATGCGCGGACCAAGAAGCCGGCGACCGTCGAGGGAGCGCAGCTGACCGGGGCCGTGTACTCGCTCGGCGACCAGGTGCCGGTCGTCGACGCATCCGGTCACGCCGTGGCCTCGCTGCCCGGGGTGCTGGAGCACCAGGGTTACCGCTACCGCCTCGCCGACACGGCATCGGGGCCGGCTGCCGCCGCACGGCTGCCCCGCCTGTCGACGCCCGCGGGCGTGCCCTTCCTCGTGACGGCGGGGTCGACCAGCTGGGACGCCTCGTCCGACCCGGGAACCGTCTACGTGACGGGGCTCGACCAGCAGGCCGGAGCCACGGCCGGGGGCCTGCAGACGATCCCGCAGGGAGCACGGCCCGCAGGCAGCGTGGGCCTGCGGATCGAGGGCCGGTCCCCGGCCGGCACGGCCCTGCTCGCCCTCTACCTCCCGGAGCGCTGACCCGGCCCTGACCCGGCGTCGACGGTTAGGTGTCGCGATGATGCGTCGCGCAGATGTATCGCGCCGATATATCTGCGGTGTACAGTGGCGCTCGTGCCGAAGTCCTCGCGTCCGACGAGCCGCCGAGCCGCGCTGCTCGAGTTCGCCGTGCTCGGGCTCCTGCACGACGGCCCGTTGCACGGCTACGAGCTGCGCAAGCGCCTGACCACGGCGCTCGGCATCTTCCGGGCGCTGTCCTACGGCTCGCTCTACCCGGCCCTGCGCCACCTCGTCGAGTCCGGCTGGATCCACGAGACCGAGGAGCCCGCGTCCGGCTCCGGCCGCCGCCCGCGCATCACCTACGAGCTGACGGCCGACGGCAAGGAGCACTTCCAGGACCTCGTCGCCGCCTCCGGCCCCGACGCCTGGGACGACGACGACTTCGACGTGCGGTTCGCCTTCTTCTCCCGCACCGAGGCCCAGGTGCGCCTGCGCATCCTCGAGGGCCGGCGCTCCCGGCTCGAGGAGCGGCTCGCCAACGTGCGCGACGCGTCCGCCCGCAACCGCGAGCGGATGGACAGCTACACCCTCGCCCTGCAGCAGCACGGCGAGGAGCGGGCCGAGCGCGAGGTCCGCTGGCTCGAGGAGCTCATCGTCGCTGAACGGCGCGCGGCCCTCGACCCCGGCCCGTCGGCGTTCGACGACCCGCAGGCCACCCCCGACTCCACCAGCACCACCCCCAGCACCACCACGAGCACCACCCCGAGCTCAACCCCGAGCACCACCGACAACAAGGAGTGATCCATGGGATCCGTACGCGTCGCCATCGTCGGCGTCGGCAACTGCGCGAGCTCGCTCGTGCAGGGCGTCGAGTACTACAAGGACGCTGACGCCACCGGCACCGTCCCCGGCCTCATGCACGTGCAGTTCGGCGAGTACCACGTCAAGGACGTCGAGTTCGTCGCTGCCTTCGACGTCGACGACAAGAAGGTCGGCAAGGACCTCTCCGAGGCCATCAACGCCTCCGAGAACAACACCATCAAGATCGCCGACGTGCCCACCACGGGCGTCACGGTCCAGCGCGGCCACACCCTCGACGGTCTCGGCAAGTACTACAAGCTGACGATCGACGAGTCGGGCGCCGAGCCGGTCGACGTCGTCGCGGCCCTCAAGGACGCGAAGGTCGACGTGCTCGTCTCCTACCTCCCGGTGGGCTCGGAGCAGGCCGACAAGTTCTACGCGCAGTGCGCCATCGACGCGGGCGTCGCCTTCGTCAACGCCCTGCCGGTCTTCATCGCCTCCGACCCCGAGTGGGCCGCGAAGTTCGAGGCCGCCGGCGTGCCGATCATCGGTGACGACATCAAGAGCCAGGTCGGCGCGACGATCACGCACCGCGTCATGGCCAAGCTCTTCGAGGACCGCGGCGTCGTGCTCGACCGCACGTACCAGCTCAACGTCGGCGGCAACATGGACTTCAAGAACATGCTCGAGCGCGAGCGTCTCGAGTCCAAGAAGGTCTCCAAGACCCAGGCCGTCACGAGCAACCTCACCGGCCCGCTCGCCGGCAAGAAGGACGACCGCAACGTCCACATCGGCCCGTCGGACTACGTCGCGTGGCTCGACGACCGCAAGTGGGCCTACGTCCGCCTCGAGGGTCGCGCCTTCGGCGACGTGCCGCTGAACCTCGAGTACAAGCTCGAGGTGTGGGACTCCCCCAACTCGGCCGGCATCATCATCGACGCCATCCGCGCGGCGAAGATCGCCAAGGACCGCGGCATCGGCGGCGCCCTCCTGTCGGCGTCGTCCTACCTCATGAAGTCCCCGCCGGAGCAGCGCGAGGACACGATCGGCCGCCAGAAGCTCGAGGCGTTCATCCGCGGCGAGGAGCCCCGCTGACCCAGCGACTCTGCCCCCCGCGCCCGACGCGTGAACGACGAGGCCCCCTCCCACCGGGAGGGGGCCTCGTGCCGTCATGCCGTGTCAGGCCGGGTTGAGGACCGAGTGGGTCAGGTGGCCGCCGTCGGGGTCGACGAGCACGCACATCGCGCTCCGGCTCTGCCTCCACTGGGACGGGGTGCTCGGGTAGACGTACACCAGGCTGACCCGGTCGATGTCGGCGACCTGCACGCGCGACCGGATCGAGGTGCTGCACATCGACTCGGCGCGCAGGGCCGCGTCCTCGCGACCGGGCCACGGTCCCTCGGGCAGCGTGACCGAGGCGACCACCTGGGCCTCGTGCGGCTGGTCGCAGGAGGCGCTGGTCACCTCCGACAGCTGGGCGTCGTCGATGGTGGGCAGGCCGTCGAAGCAGTCACCCGGCACCAGGTCGGACAGGCCGACCTGCTGGTCGGGGTTCAGGGCACCCGTCGACGCGTCGCGGTCCGGGGTGCTGGCCACGGCGAAGACGATGAAGGCGAGGATGCCGAGGATCCACAGCGACCCGAGCACGATGCCGGCGATCGCCATCCCCCGCCCGGCCTGCACGACGCGTCGCAGCTGGCTGAGCGCCACGATCCCGAGGGCGACCGCCACGAAGGACGCGAACGGCACGAAGCCGGCGATGCCGCAGCACAGTGCCGCGATGGCCAGACCGTTGGTCCCGGGCCGGTGCTCGCGGTCGTCGAGGCCGGGCGGCGGGGTGGGCGCGGCGGGGTAGCCCACGTCGTACGGCGGGGCCGCGGGCGGCGGGTAGGACGGGGGTGCCACGGGTGCGGGCACGCCGAAGCCGTCGGAGGCAGGTGGTGGCGGCAGCTGGAAGGACCGGGAGGCGTTCGAGTCCTCCCCGTTCGGCGACGAAGGGCTCACGAGCCGGGAGCATGGCACACGAGGCGCCCCGCCGGGCCGGTTCGCGGGCCCTGTACCGCGACTACTTCAGGACGCTGCCGGTGACCTTGCCCGACGTGGCGTCGGCCGTGCACTGGATGGCCCGGCTGTGCGCCCAGGTCCACGCGTCCGACGGGTAGATGTAGTACGGCTCGACCTGCGTCATGCGGTCCTCGCGCACGAGGGGGTCGGCCTTCTCCGAACAGCCCTTCTCGGCAGCGGCGACCACCTTGTCCTCGCCCGGGTAGCGGCCCGCGGGCAGCTCGAAGACGGTGATGACCTGGCTCGTGTGCGGGCTCGTGCACGGCACCACGGTGACGTCGCCGACGTCGTGGCTGTCGACGATGGCGCCGCCGTCGAAGCAGTCGCCCGCCCTGAGCTCGTCGATCGTCGCGACGTGAGCCGCGGGCGCCGTCGGGGTCGAGCTCTTCGAGCTGCCAGAGGCGGTCGAGTCGCCAGAGTCGGTGGCGATGCCGATCGCGATGAGGGCCCCGAAACCGACGATCCACAGGGATCCGAGGACGATGCCCGCGACCGCCATGCCCCGGCCGTCCTGCACGACCTTCTTGAGCTGGTTGAGCGCCACGATGCCGAGCACGATGGCGACGATTGAGGCGAAGGGCACGAAGCCGGCGATGCCGCAGCAGAGCGCGGCGATGGCCAGGCCGTTCGTACCGGGGCGGTGCTCGCGCTGGTCGTGGCCCGCGCCGCCCGGAACCGGCCCTGCGTACGGCCCGGCGTACGACCCCGCGTACGACCCCGCGTAGGTCACGGGAGAGGACGCCGTGGGCGGCTCGGGGAAGGACGCGTAGGCGTCCGGCGACCCCGACGCGTCGACGGCCGTGGTGCCGGGGAGCGAGTGGCCGCTCCACGACGCGTCCGGCCCCGGACCGGGGGCCGTGAACGGCGACCCGGCGGGAGCCGGCGGGACCTGGGGGCCGCTCGCGTCGTGCGGCGGCTGGGAGGGCGAGGAGGGCGGCGTGTCCTCGCCGTTCGGGGAAGGGCTCACGGGGCGTGAGCATCCCACACCGCTGGGTCCGCCGGTGACCCTCGCCCCGGGCGGCGCTGTCGGGAAGCGGCGCCGTGGGGCAGGATCGGACGATGCGCGTCATGACGTGGAACCTCCGCACCGAGAACGCCCTCGAGCCGCCGCACTGGCCCGACCGGCTCGCGGGGGTCGTGTCGGTCATCGAGGAGCAGGCGCCGCACCTGCTCGGCACGCAGGAGGCCTCGGCCCACATGCTCGACGACCTCGCCTCGCACCTGCCGAGCCGGTACGCCTGGCTCGGCGAGGGCCGGCTCGGGGCGCGCAACGACGAGTTCACCGCGGTCGTCTACGACACGGCGCGGTTCGACCTGCTGTCGTGGCGCACGTGGTGGCTCTCGGAGCGCCCCGACGTGCCGGGCTCGACGGCCTGGGGCGCGGCGTTCCCGCGGACGGCGACGACGGTCCGGCTGCGCGACGCCGGCGACGGCACCGCGTACACGTTCGTCAACGCCCACCTCGACCACGTCAGCGAGCAGGCCCGCCTCGAGGGGGCGCGCCTGCTCGGCGGCAGCCTCGGCCACGACCCGAGCGTGGTCCTGGGCGACTTCAACGCGCCGGCCCGCGCGTCGGAGCCCTACACCGCCCTGGCCCAGGCCGGGCTCGTCGACGCCGTCGCACCGCACGTCACCGACGCGACGCCCGGCACGTTCAGCGGCCTCGGGCCCGCACAGCCCGGCGGCCCGCACATCGACTGGGTGCTGACGACGCCCGACCTCACCTCGACCGGCGCCCAGGTCGTCGACGTGACCGGGCTCGAGCCGGTGCCCTCGGACCACCTGCCCGTCGTCGTCGACCTCGAGCACCACTGACGCGCGACCCGCGACCCGCCATCCCCCCTGCGCGTCACAACATTTGGACACCCATAACGTCACGCATGGTTTCGTGCACACAATGGCTCGCAATCCGGGGCGTGGAGTGCGCCCGACCGCGAGAGGACGAGCCATGGCATCACCGCGACTGGGCGACGTCGCCCCCGACTTCACCGCCGACACGACCGAGGGCCCGATCAGCTTCCACGACTGGAAGGACGGCAGCTGGGCCGTCCTCTTCAGCCACCCGGCCGACTTCACACCCGTGTGCACCACCGAGCTCGGCCGCGTCGCCGCGCTCGAGGAGGAGTGGTCCCGGCGCAACGTCAAGGTGCTCGCCGTGTCGGTCGACCCGACCGACAGGCACGACGAGTGGAAGGGCGACATCGAGGAGGTCGGCGGCGCGTCCGTGGCCTACCCGATCATCGGCGACGAGGACCGCACCGTCTCCGAGCTCTACGGCATGATCCACCCCGGCGAGGGCGACACCTCGAGCGTCCGCTCGGTCTTCGTCGTCGACCCGGCGAACAAGGTGCGCCTCAGCCTCACCTACCCCAAGAGCGTCGGGCGCAACTTCGACGAGATCGTCCGCGCCGTCGACGCGCTCCAGCTCACCGACAGCGGCCCCTTCTCGACGCCGGCCGACTGGCGCGAGGGCCAGCGGGTCATCGTCGCCCCGACGCTGTCGACCGCCGACGCCCGTGAGCGCTTCGGTGCCGACGCCGTCGAGGAGGTCCGGCCCTACCTGCGGTACACGACCGCCCCGGCCTGACCGCCGACGGACCAGGGCCCGAAACGACTGCACGACAAGGGTGGCCACCCCGCTGGGGGTGGCCACCCTTGTCGCGTTGCCGGTCGCCGGAGTCAGGCGCGTTGGGCGAGCACCGCGGCCTGGTCGTCGCGCTCGGTGGCCGTGGCACGTCGCACGAGCCGCGCCACCTCGGCGGCGCCGGCCGCCGCGAGCCCATCGGCGAGGTCGTCGGCCGTGTGCAGGTGGCGCTCGAGGACGATGTCGTGGCCGAAGCGGCGGTAGCTGGGAGCGACGTCGCGCACGCCGAGGCCCGACTGGCTGGCGACGAGCAGGTGGCCACCGGGACGGCACACGCGGACCGCCTCGGCGAGCAACCGGTGCAGGCCCGAGGGCGGCGTGTGGATGACCGAGTACCAGAGCAGGACGCCGTCGACCGACGCGTCGGCCAGCGGGAGCGCGTCGAGCGAGGCGACGCCGAACGCAAGGTCCGGGTGGTCCCGGCGGGCCATCGCCACCATGCCGGGCGACAGGTCGAGGCCCCGCGGTCGCAGGCCCCGGTCGGCGAGGTAGCGGCTCATCCGACCGGCGCCGCACCCGGCGTCGAGCACCTCGGCGCCCTCGCCCACCGCCGCGACGAAGGCGTCGACCATGGCGAGGTCGAGGGAGGTCTCGGCCCACGTGTCCGGGAAGTACGCGGCGTAGTCGCCGGCGACGGTGTCGTAGGCGTCGCGCACCGACGCGTACCCGCCGGGGATGTCGTGGTCCGCCGCTGCCGCGCGCCCCTGGTTCATGGGCGCAGCCTCCCAGACGCCGGTGTCAGGCGCCCGTGTCAGCCGCGGAGCAGTCGGGTCAGCTCGGCGATGAACTCGTCGACGTCGGCCTCGGTCGTGTCCCACGAGCACATCCAGCGCACCTCGCCGGTGGCCGGGTCCCAGTCGTAGAACCGGAACCGCTCGCGCAGGGCGTTCGCGACGTCGCGGTCGAGCACCGCGAACACGGCGTTGGCCTCCACCGGCCGCTGGATCGCGACGCCCCCGAGCGGCTCGACGCCGGCGGCCAGGCGCGTGGCCATGGCGTTGGCGTGCGAGGCCGAGCGCTGCCACAGGTCGCCGTCGTAGAGGGCGAGCAGCTGCGCCGATACGAAGCGCATCTTCGAGGCGAGCTGCATCGACAGCTTGCGCACGTGGATCAGGCCGAGGCGCGGGTCGGCCGCGAGCTCGGGGTCCACGACGACGACGGCCTCGGCCGCGAGCGCGCCGTTCTTCGTGCCGCCGAGGCTGAGCACGTCGACGCCGGCGTCGCCGGTGAAGGCGGACAGGTCGGTGCCGAGCGTGGCCGCGGCGTTGGCGATGCGGGCACCGTCGAGGTGGACGCGCATGCCGAGCGAGTGGGCGTGCTCGGTGATGGCCCGCACCTCCTCGGGCGTGTAGCACGTGCCCAGCTCGGTGGTCTGGGTGATCGAGACGACGAGCGGCTGGGCGCGGTGCTCGTCGCCGAAACCCCACGCCTGCCGGTCGATGAGCTCGGGCGTCAGCTTGCCGTCCGGCGTCGGCACGGTGAGCAGCTTGATGCCGCCCATCCGCTCTGGCGCGCCGTTCTCGTCGGTGTTGATGTGCGCGGTCTCGGCGCACACGACGGCGCCCCACCGCGGCAGCAGCGCCTGCAGCGCCACGACGTTGGCGCCGGTGCCGTTGAAGACCGGCCACGTCGTGGCGGCCGTGCCGACGTGCCCGGCGACGACCTCCTGGAGGCGTGCGGTGTACGCGTCCTCGCCGTAGGCGATCTCGTGGCCGCCGTTCGCGGCGGCGAGCGCGGCGAGCACCTCGGGGTGCAGGCCGGCGTAGTTGTCCGAGGCGAAGCCGCGCTTCGCAGTGTCGTGCAGGGTGGTCACGCGGTCCTCTTCGTCACTCGGTCAGGTGGGTGGACGGGGCGGGGAACCCGGCGGCTCAGGCCCGCTCGGCGCCCGGCCACAGCTCGGCGCGCGCCCCGTTGAGGGCGGTCGCCTCGCGGTCGAGCAGGCTCACGAGCCAGTCCGCCAGCTCGGCGGGCCTCGTGGCCGTCTTGCCGTCGCCGATCCACTTCACCACACCGACGGTCGCCGCCGAACCGGGGGTCACGTCGTCCGACGCGAACGAGTCGGCGAGCGAGGCGATCCACGTCTCGGCTGCCGCCTTCGCCGCCGCGTAGGCGGCGTTGCCCGCGGTCGGCGTCGACGCGGCGGCCGCGCTGACGATGGCCACGCGTCCGCGGCCGGAGGCGGCCAGCGCGTCGTGCAGCGCCAGCGTCGTGTGGCGCAGGGTGTCGACGAGGTTGCCCGAGAGCCAGGCCCAGTCGTCGTCGGTGGACTCGGTGAAGGCCTTGCCGCCGCGCCAGCCACCGACGAGGTGGAAGAGCGCGTCGACGCCGCCGTACGTCTCGACGAGGTCGGCAGCGAGCGACCGCACGGCGTCACCGTCGAGCAGGTCGCAGACGCGCGTGGCGAGCAGGTCCGACCCGACCTCGGCCGCCAGCGAGGCGAGCGAGGCGTCGTCGCGACCGACCGCGACGACGCGCTCGCCCCGCTCGGCCAGCGCGACGCACGTCGCGCGGCCGGTCCCCCCGGTGGCTCCGGTGACGACGACGACCCGGTGCCCCTCGCGGGGCCCGTCGCTCGTCACGCGCTCGCCCCGGTGATGCCGGACGTCGACTCGACGACGCCCTTCATCTTCTTGGCGAGCGCCTCGTAGAACATCGACAGCGGGAACTCGTCGGGCAGCACCTGGTCGGTGAGGCCCTTCGGCGGCCCGTCGAGCGGGAGCGCCGCTAGGTCGCCGTCGCGGTGGCGCGCCCACGCCGAGAGCGGGTGCGGCGTCAGCACCGACGCGACGAGGTCGTAGGCGGCGATCCAGTGCGCGACCTTGGGCCGGTCGATCGACTTCCAGTAGAGCTCCTCGACCGCCCGCCCGAGCTCGAGCACCGGCTCGGCGACGTTCTCCCACTCCACGGTGAGGCGGTTGTCGGTCCAGTGCAGGACGCCGTTCTGGTGCAGCCACGCGAAGAGCAGCTGGCCGCCGAGGCCGTCGTAGTTGCGGGTGCGGTCGCCGGTGATGGCGAAGCGGAAGATCCGGTCGAAGAGCACCGCGTACTGCACGAGGCGCGCGTACGGGTGGCCCTGGGCCTCGAGCGCGACGGCCTCGCGGAACGCGGTGAGGTCGCAGCGCAGCTCCTCGAGCGAGTAGAGGAAGTACGGCATCCGCTGCTTGATCATGAAGGGGTCGAACGGCAGGTCGCCGTGCATGTGGGTGCGGTCGTGGATGAGGTCCCACATGACGAAGGTGTGCTCGGCCAGCTGCTGGTCGGCGAGCAGGCGCGCGGCGTCCGGCGGCAGCGACAGGCGGGTCACCGACGCGGCCTCGGAGATGACGCGGCGGAAGCGGGCCGCCTCGCGGTCGGCGAAGATGCCGCCCCACGTGAAGGCCGGCACCTCGCGCATCGCGACGGTCTCGGGGAAGAGCACCGCCGAGTTCGTGTCATAGCCCTCGGTGAAGTCGAGGAAGCGGATCGGCAGGAAGAGCGCGTTGGAGTAGTCGCCGCCCTCGAGGTCGGCGACGAAGTCGGGCCAGATCACCTCGAGCAGGACGGCCTCGACCTGGCGGTGCGGGTTGCCGTTCTGGGTGTACATCGGGAAGACGACGAGGTGCGGCAGGCCGTCCTGGCGGTGCTGCGCCGGGGCGAACGCGACGAGCGAGTCGTAGAAGTCGGGCACCTCGAAGCCACCGTCGGCCCAGCGGCCGAAGTCCTTGACGAGCGCCTCGAGGTAGTCGGCGTCGTGCGGCAGGTGCGGCGCCAGGCCCTGGATGCCGGTGACGACGCGGCCGACGTGCGCGGCGGCCGCGGCGTGGTCGGCGGTGTCGGGCACCGAGCCGTCGGAGGCCTGCAGCGCGCGCAGGTCGGTGACGGCGGCCTTGAGGCCGGCCCAGGCGTCGGTCTCGACGAGCGGGTGCTTCGCGACGGCGGCGCGACGCTCGGGGCGCGGCGCGACGTGCGACACGGCGTTGTGGACGAGGTCGGCCAGCGCCCGCTCCCCCGCCTCGGCGGAGGCGGCGGACGCGTCGACGGCGAGAACGACGAGGCGACCCCCGGCGTCGGCGTCGGTGCGCACGGCGGCGACCGGCAGGCCACCGGCGAGCAGCAGCGGGCGCGCCGGGGCCTCGAGGTCGAGGGCGCCGGTGACGGCCAGGGCCGAGAGGTCGACGCGGGCCAGGAGGTCCTCGCCCACCTCGGTGTCGCGCTCGACGCGGATCGCGGAGACGACCGGGCCCGTGGGGGTCGCCGATGCATGGGGCGCGACGCCGGCCACGGCGCCGGCAGCGGGGGCTCCGAGGACGACGACACCGCGGCCGGCGGCGAGCGCGTCGGCCACGGACGCGTCGGCGGCGCGGGCGGCGTCGACGACGAGGACGTCGGCAGCCTCGGGGGCCGCCACGGGGCAGCCGCGGTGCGTCAGGCCCGACGTGAGGGCGTCGGTGAGGGCGGGCCGGTCGGCGACGACGGCCACGGAGGGGAACAGGCTCACAGAGGGGCCTCCTGTCCGGAGAAACTTCGGCGTTGATGCTTTCTTGACGAAGAATCTACGGGCTGGGGCCACCAGAACACCAATTCGTGCCGCCCGGACGTGAGACGGCCCACATCCCTGCAGCCCGGTCGCGACCGGCGGCGGGCCCCGGACACGCCGAAGGGCGGCCGTCCCTCCCCTGAAAGGACGACCACCCTTCGGTGGATCGTGGTGCCGACGGACGTCAGGACGCCCGCCGGTGCCGGCTCACTTGGCCGACGTGCTCTTCTGCGACTCGGCGTTGGTCTTGCACTTCTTGCCCATCGCGTCGAGCTTGTCGCCGGCGGCCGAGACGACCTGGCGCTGGCCGTGCCAGTCGCTCTGGAAGCGGTCGGCGTCCGAGCCGCCCCAGTTGCTCTTGATCTGCGAGACGGCGCTGTTGACGGCCTCGACGATGCCGTCGAGCTCGCCCTTGTAGCCGACGAGCTTGTCACCGGACGCGGACACCGCGTCGGCGTTCATACCCTTCTTGTAAACAGCCATGTCAGTTCCCCTTCAGAAGTCTGCGTTGCGTGGATGAGTGGTGGGCGATCAGTACTGCGACGAGGTCTGGCGCTGCTGCTGGACCTCGTGGTCGATCGTCGTCTTCATCTCGGTGAGCAGCTTCTGAGCCTTCTGGAGCTCGGGACGGTGCGTGCCCGTCCACTCCTGCTCGAACTGCTTGGAGTCGTCGCCCTGCCAGTTCTGCTTGAGGGACTCGACCTCCTGGTCGACCTTCGTGATGAGCTTCTGGATGGCCTCAGCCTGCTGCTGCAGGACGTTGCCCTGGGCGTTGACCTCATCGTCGTTCATTCCGAGCCAAGCCATGACCTTCTCCTTTGCCGTGTTCCCCCGAGTACGTCGGGAAGTCTCTGCTTCTCAGGCCACCCCTGTCGGCCGGCCCTGTACCTCTCGTGACGTTCGCGGTGCTTCGGGGGTTTCCACCCGCGTCGCACCGTTCGTCGACATGCATGAACCTATGGCAGCACCTCCCCCACGTCGATGGGGAGGACTCCCCATGACCGCGGAAGCTCTTCGACGCCGGGCGCGACCATCGGCTCGGACCCGCGAGTTCGCTTGTCCGACAGCATGATTCGAACCCAGCTCGACATCATGGCAGCGCCACCTGCAGCAGCTCGAACTTGCCCTTCTCGACGATGAAGCCGCGCCCCTCGGGCAGCTCTGCCCGGTTGAGGGCGGGCAGGTTCGCCTTGAAGACCGACAGCCCCTCGTTGCCGTCGGGGTGCAGCGCGAGGCCCGACCGCGACGTCTTGAGCAGCGCCTGGAGGCCGAAGTTGCTGCTGAAGAACGCGGCCTCACCCTCGGCGACGACGAGCTGGTCGTTGTCGACGCACGCCTTGACGAGCGTCGTCAGCGCGTTCTCGGCGCCCGAGGGCGCGAGGTCGTCGACGCGCTCGATGAACACCGCCACCGGACGCGTGATGCGCCCCTCCTCGATGTCGGCCGCGAGGCGCGTGGCGAGCTTGGAGGTGGCCTCGCCGCCGAAGGCCGTCTCGGCCCAGATGCCGAGGTCGAGCAGCTCGGAGCTGCGCCGCGGCGTCATGAGGTAGAGGGCCGACTGCGAGCTGAACCGGTAGAGGCCGGCCGCGGTCGCCGCCACCGCCGTGGTGCGGCCCGAGCCTGACGGGCCGGTGATGACGAAGGTGCCCTTGGGGTCGAAGCCGTGCGGCTCGAGCGAGGACGACGCGACCCCGACGACGGGGCGGCCGCCGTGCTCCGAGGGCAGGTCGCCGATCGGGATGAGCTCGGCCAGCGACTCGATGGGTGGGGCCTGCGAGACCCCGGCCTTGCGCGTCGCGTCGGCGAAGGCCTCGACCGCCGCGGCCTGGACCGTGACGTCGGAGGAACCGCCGAGCACCCCGACCTGCACCTCGGCGCCGTTCATGAGGCCGCGGCCCGCCGGCGACGCCATGGTCAGCACGTCGCCGGGCACGCCGAACACCGAGTAGTCGTCGGTGTTGCTCATGCGCAGGATGATCCGGCCCTGCACGGCCGCCGCGAGGTTCGTCGGCAGGCCGGTGCGCTGGTCGGAGGCGATGATGAAGTGGACGCCGACCGGTCGGCCGTCGGCGGCGAGGCCCGCGAGCATGTCGAGCCACTGGAAGCGCCCACCCACCTCGTAGGCCTGCCGGAAGGCGGTCATGCCGTCGATGAGCACGATGATGCGCGGCTCGTCGGCGCGGCCCGAGAGGCGTCGGTAGTCGGTGATCGTCGCGGCGCTCACGGCCGAGTAGCGCGAGGCCCGCTCGTCGATCGTCGCGCGGAGCATCCGGATGAGGCGCGTGACGCGCTCGTGGTCGCCGCCCGGGACGATCGAGCCGACGTGCGGCAGGGTCTCGAGCATCGCGAGGCCGCGGTTGCCGAAGTCGAGCCCGTACACGTGGCACGGGCCGCCGCGGACCGTGTAGCCGGCCGCGATGGCGATGGTGCGCAGGAACACCGACTTGCCCGAGCCCGACGTGCCGTAGACGGCGATGTTGCCCTCGCGGTCGGGCCGGAACGCGACCTCCGGCTGGGCCTGGTTGTCGGGGTCGTCGGCGATGCCGAAGACGAGCTCGTCGTCGCGGCGCTGGGTCGGCAGCGTCGCGAGGTCGTAGACCGCGCGCATGTCGGGCAGCCACGGCTTGCGCGGCCGGGGCAGCTCGGCGCGTCGGGCGGCGCGCCCGAGCGTGCCGACGAGGCGCTGGATGTCGGTGGGGCCGAGGTCGGCGTTGTCGTCGCCGTCGTCGCGGCGCGGCGGCTCCCACTCGGTGCCCGCGCCGAACGTCAGCGTCTCGACCTTCATGTCCGGCGGCGGCGGCACGTCGGAGGTCCAGCCGCCGGCGTAGCCGGTCTGGAAGGGCACGAGGCGCCCCGGGCCGGTCTTGCTGACGGCGCGGCCGGGCAGGGCCGGGTCGAAGAACGCGGCCTCCTTGCTGCCGAGCACGTCGTCGGAGTCGTTCTCGTCGGCCATGCGCAACGCCATGCGCAGGTTGGTGTTGGCGCGCAGGTTGTCCTTGATGACGCCGGCCGGACGCTGGGTGGCCAGGATGAGGTGCAGGCCGAGGGAGCGACCGCGCTGGGCGACGTTGACGACGCCGTCGACGAACTCCGGCACCTCCTGGACGAGGGCGGCGAACTCGTCGACGACGATGATGAGCGAGGGCGGTGCCTCGACCTCGCCGCGGCGCTCGAGCTCGACGAGGTCCTTGGCCTTGAACCGGGCCAGCAGGTGCTCGCGGTAGTGCAGCTCGGCCGCGAGCGAGGCGAGCGCGCGGCGCACGAGGTGCGGCGAGAGGTCGGTGACCAGGCCGACCGTGTGCGGCAGCTTGACGCAGTCGCGGAAGGCCGAGCCGCCCTTGTAGTCGACGAGCAGGAAGGTGACCCGCTGCGGCGAGTGGGCCGCGGCCATGCCGAGGATCCACGCCTGGAGCAGCTCGGACTTGCCGGCACCGGTGGTGCCGCCGACGAGGGCGTGCGGGCCGTCGGAGCGGATGTCGACCGAGAAGGTGCCCTGGCTCGACTGGCCGACGACGGCGCGGAGGTTGCCGGGCTTGCGGGGCAGCACGGCCGGGGCGTACGGGCCGGTGAGGATCGAGCGCGACTCGCCCCACTTCTCGATGACCGCCTCCTCGGCGCTGGCCAGCTCGGTGCCGGCGAGCGTCAGCAACGACACCGCGCGGGGCAGGTCGCTGGCGTCGTCGACCGGGACACCGGCGTCGACGACCGGCGACAGGGCCCGGGCGCAGGCCATCGCCTCGTCGTAGCCGATGCGGTCGACGGCGACGGGCTGCACCTCCTCGCCCTCGTGGACGTAGCCGGCGAGGGACCGCTCGTCGCCCTCGACGACGAGGAAGGTGTGGCAGGCGGCCGGCAGCAGCTGCTGGGTCTCGGCGACCCAGACGACGATGATGCCGTGGGCGTGGCCGCGCTCGGCGATGGCGACGAGCCGGCTGCGGTCGATCGGGGCGTCGCTCTCGACGAGGACGAGCACCGACGGGCGGCCGGCACCCGCCTCCGCCTGCTCGGAGGGCGTGCCCTTGGCACTCCCCTTGGCACTGATGAGGTCCTCGAGGGCGTCGGCGAGGGCCGAGCACGCGGGGGCGCTGCCGGCCAGGTGGCCGACCTCGATCGGGCTGTGCGGCGAGCTCGTGTGCGGCAGCCACTTGAGGAAGTCCCAGTCGCGGGCCGAGCTGCCCGAGGCGAACGAGCACACGGCGAGCTCGGCCGGCGAGTGCAGCGCCACGGCCTGGACGACGAGCGAGCGGGCCGCGCCGAGGGCGTTCTGCCGCGAGCCGGCGACTCCGACGGCACCCGAGACGAGCGGTGCCGCGACGACGGGGACGTCGTGGACGACCTCGAGGCCCGAGAGCTGCTCGGAGACCTCGAGCCACGCCTCGGCCTTGGACCGGCCGACCGCGGGCATCTTGATCGGCGAGCGGGACGGCCGCGTGCCGAGGCCGAGCCGCAGCTCGCCGAACCCGTTGCCGTCGCGGCGCCGGGTCCAGAGCAGCGCGCTGCGGTCGCGGACGGCGACGAGGCACTCGGTGCCGCTCGGCTGCTCGCCGCGGCGCACGTGGCCCTCGCGATCGAGGGAGGCGCGGATGCGGTCGGAGAGCAGGGCGAGGTCCTCCTTGAAGTCCTTCATCGCCTGCTCGAAGTCCTTGCGCTGCTGGCGCCGGGACTCGTAATACGTGCCCGCCATCATCATCGGCATCATCAGCATGAAGATGATCGAGAAGGCGCTGCGGGTGATGAGGTACATGACGACGCCCATGAGCAGCGGCACGACCATGGCCACCAGCGGCATCGGGTTGGTCTTGCCGCGCTCGGGCAGGTCGGGGACCTGGAACTCCTGGCCCGGGAAGAGCGGGGCGACGCGGGGGGACCGCGAGAACTGCACGGTGCCGGCGTCGCCGGACAGCACGCCACTGCCCGGACGCGCCACGGCGCCGTCGCCCGTCAGGTGCACCTCGAGCTCGGTGTCGCCGAGGCGGATGACGTCGCCGCTCTTGAGGTGGGCGCGGGTCACCTGCTGGCCACCCGCCGTGATGCCGTTGGCCGAGCCGAGGTCGACGACCTCGACGACCTCCTGCACGACGAGCTTGGCGTGCTGTCGCGACACCGACTCGTCGGCCAGCTGCACCTCGCAGCCGCGGCCGCGGCCGACGTACGCGGTGCCGCGCGAGAGCGGGAACTCGCGGCCGGCGTCGGGGCCCGAGCGGATGACGGCGACGGCCGCGGGACGGCCGCGGTCGACGAACCCCTCGCCGGCGCGCGTCACCGTGACCCGCATGCCCGACTGCAGACCGCTCTCGGCGACCGTGGCGCGCGGGTCGAGCCCGCGCATCTCCTGGTCGACGAGCGCGAGCGTCATCGCGGCGTCGACCCCGAGCACGCTGCTGCGGTTCGGGTCGGCGGCCGCGAGGTAGCCGGCGAGGTCGCCGACGGTCGTGGCCGAGTCGGTCGTCGCGACGAGGTCGGTCTCCCGGTCACCGGACCGGAGGACGAACTTCAGCTTCACGCGTCACCCTTCGTGCTCTCGTTCTTCGTGTTCTTCGGTGCCCTGCGGGAGCCGCGGTCGCCGCGCCCCGGGCGGTCGGCGTCGGCGGCGCGTCCTGATCGACCCGACGGGCCGCGCCGGCCCGCCCGGGTGTCCGGGGCCGCCGTGCCGATGCCGGCCTTGGAGGCCGACGAGCGGCCCCGTCGCGGCGTCGCCGGCCCCGAGCGCGACGTGCGACGCGCCGCCGGGGCCAGGCCGGAGCCGGTGGGCAGGTGGTCGCGGAAGGTGCGCAGCGAGACGTCGGCGCGCAGCCGCTGCCAGAACGACTGGCCCGAGCGGAGCCGGCGTCGGGCCCGGTCCACCCCGGTCCAGAAGTCGGCGACGGCCTCGTGGCTCGGCTCGTCGACGTCGAAGACGTGCCCGTTGGCGGCCGCGGCCAGCGGCACGAGCGCGAGTGGCTCGCGGCTGCCCGGGGGCGCGGGCGGCGGCGCGGGCACGGTGCGTCCCGGGTCGGTCTGCTCGGGCGCCGCGGTGCCGGAGGGGACGCTGGGCAGCGGGGCACCCATGAGCGCACCGTCGACGACGACGCTCGGCTTCGGCGGCGGCGGGCCATCGACGTGCAGTTCCAGCGCACGCGCCTGCTCGAGGCGGGTGCCCTTGGCGGGCAGGGGCATCCGCAGGTCGCGCGCGGTGTCGATGACCTCGCGCCACCCGCCGGTGACGCGCGCGGCGGTCGGCCCCGTGGTGCGGCGCCGACGCCGGCGCAGCCACTTCGCGCCCCGGATCGCCCCGTAGACCGCGAGCAGGACGGCGAGCGGCAGCAGCACGTAGAAGACGAGCCAGCGCAGCCAGTCCGGCCAGTTGTCGGGGTTGAGGGGGTTGTCGTCCTTCGGCGGGTTGCGCAGCTGGGTCGCGTTCTGGGCCTGGTCCGGGCCCTGCAGGACGCTCGGCGGGTTGTTCGCCGCGGGCGGCGGCACCTGGGCGCCGGTCTTCTTCTCCTCGGACTTGCGGATCAGCTGCTGCGGCTTCTTGTTGCGGTCCGGCACGAACTGCGTGGCCAGGATCGGCAGCCACGTGTCGTCGGCCAGCTTGACCTCGACCCACGCCCGGACGTCCTTGCCCTTGACGACACCGCCCGCCTCGGGGATCGCGCCCATGACGACGCGCGCCGGGACGCCGAGCCGGTTGGCGACGAGGGCGTAGGCGGCCGCGTACTGCTCGTCGTTGCCTGCCAGCTGCGTCGACTTCATGAACTGGCTCATCCGCAGCAGGCTGTGGCCGGGCAGGAAGACGTTCTGGTAGTCGCCGGGCGTGCCGCCATCGGTGTACGCGCCGTCCTGGAGGGCCTTGGCGACGGCCGCGACCTTCTCCCACTGGCCGTCGACGCGGTCGGTCCACGGGGTGACCTTGTCGTCGAGGAAGCCGAGGGACGACACGTCGACGGTCGAGCCGTCGGCGACGTCCGCCGTCTTCGGCAGCTCCTTGCCCGGCGTCTGGACGTAGGCGGTCACCGTGTACTGGTCGCCCGCGGCGAGCTTCTCGGGCAGGACGCCGGTGTTGGTGTCGACGTTGAAGCGCAGGTCGTCGGAGAGCCGGTCGCCGCGACCGCCCGTGAAGTCGAGACCGGTGACGGTGCCGAACGTCGGCAGCCAGACGTCGCTGTACCCGCCGGCCGGCACGCCGACCGTGGCCGTGACCTCCTGGCCCGGACCCTCGGCGGCGATGTGGGTGCCGACCTTGCGGAAGCTGGTGCCGTCGGCGTCGGGCCCGTCGCCGAGGTTGGCGAGGTTGCCTGCGCCCCAGACGAACCCGTCGTAGGAGTCGAGCGCGGCGAACCGCAGCGGCACGCCGGCCGGCAGGCCCTTGACGGTCAGGAGCGTCTTGTCGAACTGCTGCGCGGCGTTCGGCTCGGTGTACTGACGGAAGCCGGCGAGCGGCGAGGCGAACTGCGTGACGTCGAACGGCGGCACGAGCGAGGACCGGAACACGGTGCGGCTGTGGTCGGCCCCGGGCAGCATCGGCCCGACGAAGAACCCTCCGACGGTGGCGACGGCGAGCAGGCCGGCCGTGGTGACGGCGCGCGTCGTGCGACCGGCGCCGTTCTGCAGAGCCGGCCGGTTGCGGTTGCTGCGCAGCGCCGTCCAGCCGATGGCCACGAGCGCGAACACGGCGCCCTGGACGAGCACGGCGGCCGGGGTCTGCGTGCCCAGGACGATCGAGGCCACGAGGAGCGCCACCGGTGCGACGAGCGCGAGGACCGCGCCCGGCCAGCGTCGGGCGACGCCGTAGGTCAGGGCCGCGCCGGCCAGGCCGAAGAGGAACGGCAGCGCCATGTACGGGCCCTCGGAGTCGACCGGCGGCAGCGCCGTCAGCAGCTCCTTCCAGCCGGGGACCGCCATGTGCACGAGGGTGCCGAACGTCGACCCCGACGGAAGGAACCCGGCGATGAGGTCCTCGCGGACGGCGATCGGGCCGCCGAGGAGGAGGTAGGCGGCCGCGGCCGCGAGCAGCGTCACGACGCCGAGGGCGCGGAACGCGGCACCGGCGTAGGACACGAGCAGCCCGACGAGCAGGCCCGCGAGACCGACCCACAGCCAGCCGAGGCCGAAGAACGTCGTGCGGAAGCCGACGAGCGCGATGCCGACGAGCGCGACGGTGAAGCCGGCGTCGACGAGCTGCGGCGCCGTCGGGCGCAGCTTCGCCAGCTGCGTGCCGACGCGTTCGCGCGCGCTCGGCGGCTGCACGAGCGCGCTCGGCGGCGGGGCGGAGATACCGGTCTGGCTCATCGGGCGACTCCGGTGAACAGGAGGGAACGGAGGTCCTCGAGCGCGCTCAGCGTCAGGATCGTCAGGCCGCCGCCGCGGCGGATGCCGTGCTCGGCCGCCGGGTCGACGACGACGATGACCCGGGTCACCTCGGGCGGGAACTGCCCGGCCGCGCGCTGCAGCTCGATGAAGGGGCGGTGCGGCCCGGTGACGATGAAGACCGTCGAGGTGTCGGGCGCGAGGTCGGTGGCATCGAGGCTCACCGAGAAGAGGTCGATCGGGCCGGGCTCGACCCGGGCCATGGCGTCGAGGCCGACCTGCGGCACCGACCGGCTCACCTTCTGCTCGCCGCACACCATGGTGCAGTCCTGCTCGTCGAGCATGACGCGCACCATGATCGAGGCGCCGACCGAGATCGCCGTCTCGACGTCGGCCTGGATCGCCGTGGGGGCGTTGGCCGCCATGACGTCGCGCTCGACGTCGCGCTCGGTGCGGCCGGTCCTGCCGTGCCCGGAGCGGTACTGCTCCGGGTCGGGGTCGACGACGACCGTCACGTGCGAGCGCCGGGTGTCGAGGAACTGGCGCACGAGGAGCCGGCCGGCCTTGGCCGAGCTGCGCCAGTGGATGTAGCGCCGGTCGTCGCCCGGCTGGTACTCGCGCAGGGCGTGGAAGGCGAGGTCGCTCATCGAGACGTCCTCGGTGGTGCTGCCCTCGAGGTCGCGCAGCAGGCCGGCGCCGAGCGACTCGAGCGCGACGGTGCGCGGGTGGACGAACAGCTCGGTGCGCTCGGTCCACGTCAGGGTGCGGCGCATGAGGCCGAGCGGGTCACCCTGCACGGTCGTGGCCGGGCCCACCTGGATGACGCCGCGGCGCGAGGTGGGCACGACGAAGAGCTCCTCGTGGGCGTGGCCCGGCGTCAGTGCCGGCAGGACGAAGCGCGCCGCGGACAGGCCGACGGGCAGCTCGACGAGGATCGGCAGCATCGGCGCCCGCGCCTCGTTCGTCACGACGATGCGGCCGGTGGCCGGCTCGCCGACGACGACGCGTCGGGGGTCGACCTCGGCGACGACGCGCACCTTGGTGCGCCCCAGCGCGAGCACGAAGCACACGAGGAAGAGCACGAGGGCGGCCGCAGCCACCATGAGCAGCTCGGTCCAGCCCCAGCGGGCGCCGACGAACCACGTGACGAGGCCGAGCGCGAGGATCGTCCACCCCAACGGCGAGACCCAGTGCAGGACGCCGGCGACCGGCCGCCACACGCCCTCCGTGCGCTGGGCGACGCGTCCGGTGGCGTGCCCGATCGTCTGCGTGATCGGCTGCGTCACGTGCCGGATGCCGCGGCTCGTCGAGCCGCGCGCGGAACGCGCGGCCCCACGCCCTGACGCACCCGCCGAGCCGCCGGCGGGTGCCGGCGCGCCGGGTGCTGCCTTCGCAGGGGCGCCCTGCGACGCGTCCCGCTCCTTGACCTGTTCGGCCATCCCTACCCCTCGTCGTGGCCTTCGTTCAGCCCTGTGCCGTCGTGTTCGGTGGTGCGCGGGCCGCTCAGGCGGAGGCGCGCTCCGCCGGCGGGGCGATGTCCCCGAGGATCTGGTCGATGCACTGCTCGACCGTCGTGCCGGCGAACTGGGCCTCGGCGTTGAGCAGGAGGCGGTGGCTCAGCACCGGCTCGGCGAGGATCTTGATGTCGTCCGGCACGACGTAGGTGCGGCCCTGGCTCGCCGCCCACGTCTTGGCGCACCGCACGTAGGCGAGGCAGCCACGCACCGAGAGGCCGAGCTTGAGGCTCGGGTGGCGGCGCGACTCCTCGGCGATGCGGCTGACGTAGCCGAGGATCGCCGGGTCGACGTGGATCTCGTCGGCCAGGCGCGACATGTCGACGATGACGTTGCTCGCGATGAGCGGCTGCAGCGTCTTGGCGCGGTCACGCGTCTTGGCGTCGGCGAGCACCGCGATGGTCGCCTCGTGGTCGGGGTAGCCGACGCTCGCCTTCATGAGGAAGCGGTCGAGCTGGGCCTCGGGCAGGCGGTAGGTACCGGCCTGCTCGATGGGGTTCTGCGTCGCGATGACCATGAACGGCTCGCCGACCGAGTGCGGCTTGCCGTCGATGGTGACGCGGCCCTCCTCCATGACCTCGAGCAGCGCCGACTGGGTCTTCGGCGAGGCGCGGTTGATCTCGTCGGCGAGCACGATGGTCGCGAAGATCGGGCCCGGGTGGAACTCGAAGGCCTGCTTCGTCGGCTCGTAGATCGTCACGCCGGTGACGTCGGACGGCAGCAGGTCAGGCGTGAACTGGATGCGGCTGTGCGTGCCCTGCACCGTGGCCGACAGGGCCCGCGCCAGCTGGGTCTTGCCGGTGCCCGGGAAGTCCTCGAGGAGCATGTGGCCCTCGGACAGCAGGCACGTCAGCGCGAGGCGCGTCACGTGCTGCTTGCCGAGCACGGCCTTCTCGATGTTGCCGACGAGCTGGTCGAAGGTGTGGGCGAACCAGGTCACCTGGTCCTGCGTGACGCTCATGGGTTTCCTTCTCGTGAAAGTGGTCTCGTGCGAAGAGGTGGTCGGTTCGGTGCGGGGCCGCCGCGCGCTGCGCGGCTCAGCCCCACGGGTTCTTGGTCGCCGAGTCGCGCCCGTTGGACCCGGTGCAGGTCACGGTCACCGACTGGTTCGGGTAGCCGAGGAACTTGCCGGAGTTGTTGCGTCCGTTCGTCGGCGTGTGCGTGCCCGCGGTTCCGTCGTCCGGGTTGGACCAGCCGCTGATCGAGCAGCTGATGCGCCCCTCGAAGTTCTGCAGCTCGTAGCCGATGTGGTTGCAGTTCGTGCCGCACTGCTTGCCCTGGTAGGGGTCGTAGCAGTTGGTCGGGCTGCACGCCGTGCCCTTGTAGACGCTGAGCACCTTCGGGTTCGGCTTGGCATTCGTCGTGCCGGTGACGTAGGCCGTCCACGGTCCCGGACCCGAGTCCTGGGCGATGGCCCGGACGCGGATCTTGCGCGAGGTCGAGTAGCCGAGCCCGCTGAACGTCGTCGAGTGCGTGCCCGCCCCGACGGTCGTGTTGCGGTCGCCGTCGATCTCGTAACCGGTGATCGGGCGGCCCTCGCTCGGCGCGGTGCCCCACGTGAAGGTGATGCTGTTGTTGTCGTGGGTCTCGCGCAGGCCGGGGACGCCGTTCGTCGGGCCGTACGGGTGGAAGGTGACGCTGTTGCTCCACGGCGAGCAGAGCCCGGCGACGTTGCACGCCTGGACCTGCATGCTCTGCTGGCTCGTGCCGAGGTTGCCGGCCTTGCCGCCCGAGCAGCCGCCCGAGCAGGCCCACGAGCCGCTGCGACCGGACGAGGTCTGCCAGTTGACCTTGTCGTAGCCGCGCGAGCGCGAGTCGCCGAGGCTGAACGAGGCGTCGGCCGAGTAGTCCTTGCGCGGCGTCACCACCGAGCGCAGGTTCGGCGTCTCGGGGACGCCGTCGGCGGTGTACCCGGAGAAGTTCGCCTTGTCGGAGGTCGCCGGGCCGCCGTTGGTGGCCGTGACCGTGTACTCGACGCGCTGGCCCTGGTAGGGGATCGTGTCGGTCGCGGTGTGGGACTCGCCCGCCGAGCGCGTCGCGATGCGGTTCCACGCGCCGCCCTCGGTGCGCCGGTACACGTCGTACTGCGTGATCGGCGGGCCGTTGGGGTCGGTGTCCGGCCAGGAGATCGTCACCTGGGCGTTCGGCTCACCGGGCACCGGGTCGCGCGGGCTCAGCGTCGGCGCCGGCACGTTGGCCGGCTTGCCGTACGACTGCGCCTTGACCGTCGGGCCGAAGGGGCCCCAGCCGGCACCGTTGCGGGCCTGGACGCGGATGTTGTAGGCGTCGTTGTTGATGAGGCCCGACAGGGTCTTGGTCAGCGCCGGCGCCTTGACCGGCACGGTGCCGCCCGACCCGGCGTTCGTGCCGATGTCGACGTACTGGACGCGGTAGTCGGTGACCTCGCTGCCCTCGTTGGGCGGCGGCGTCCAGTTGACGGTGAGCTTCCGGTCGCCCGGCACGACGTTGCTGATGACCGTGGCCTTCGGCTTGGTGTCGGGGCGCACCGTGTTGCTCTTCGGGCTCTCCTCCGACCAGCCGACCGGGTTCTGCGAGCGGACGGTGAAGGAGTAGTCCTTGCCGTTGGTCAGACCGGTGATGGTGCACGGCGAGCTGGTGCAGATCTGGCGCACCTCGCCACCGTTGGCGATGACCTCGTACTGGGAGATCGGCAGGCCGCCGTCGTAGGCCGGCGGCAGCCAGTCCACCCGGGCCGTGCTGCCGAGGATGCGGTCGGCGACGGCCACCGGGGCGCCGGTCGGGTCCGGCTTGCTGCGGACCGTGACGGTGACCTGGCCGAGGGCGGCCGGGCGTCCCGGCGCGTCGAGCACGCGGACCGAGATCTTCGTGTCGTTGCGGGCCTTGTCCGACGCCGACACCGTCAGCTGGCAGCCGCTGGCCGACGCGGTGACGCCGACGCCCGACACGACCTGGCTCTCCTGCACCGAGCACTGCGGCGCCGTCAGCGGGCTGTCGAGGTACTGGGCGAGGTTGACCGTGCGGCTCGTGCCGGCGATGAGGCCCTCGACGAGCACCGGGCGCATCGTCGCGATCGGGGGCGCGCTCGTGACGCGGACCCGGATCTTGAAGGTCTCGGCGCCGCCCTTGGCCTTGACGGCCACCGCACCCGTGGTGCCGGCCGTGGCGGCGGCCTGGGCCTTGAGGACGACCTGCCGCCCGCCCTGGCCGGACTGCGAGAGGTCGACGCGGTCGGCGGCCGGGTCCCAGGTCGCCTCGTAGGCGGCCGAGGAGGCGTCGAGGCCGTCGGGCACCCAGGCGTGGCACAGGCGCGGGATGTCGAACGAGCGTGCCGGGCCGTCGGCCGCGAGGAGCACCTCGTGGTCGGGGCAGCGCAGCACCGGCACGTCCGGCCCGACCTGCACCGGGATCGTGACGTAGGTGGTCTGGGCGGCCTTGTCGTTCGGGCCGGTCGCGTTGGTCACCTCGAGCATGAGGGCGGCCGGTCCGACGTAGCCGTTCGTCGAGGTGAGCGTCAGCTCGGTGGCCGAGGTGACGGCCGACTGGAGGTTCTCCGACGGCGAGGTCGACACGGTCTCGGGGGAGGTGACCGAGACCTTGCCGCCGCGCGGGTCGAGGACGTAGTCGTCGAGCGGGACCTTGACCGTGGAGTCGGCGCCCATCTTCACCGTCTTGCCCGACACGACGTAGGGCATGCCGTTGTTGCCGGCCGGGACGTAGATGAGGGCCATCGCCTGGGCGCCGTCGGCGTCCTCGATGACGTAGGGCACGACGCGCGCCTGCTGGCGCAGCTGGATCCGCAGCTTGCGGCCCTCGCGGGTCACGCCGTCGCCGTAGAACTTCACGATCTTCAGCTGTGACTGCTCGCCGTCGAGGTCGCGGTCGTTGGCGAGCGCGTCGACGACGATCGAGGTCTCGCCGGGCTTGGCCGAGCCGGTGTCGTCGACGGCCGTCGGCGGGTTGTTGAAGTCCTTCTGGCCGCGCACCGTCAGGGTCGACTTCGACGGGTCGAAGAGGCCGTCGGTGATGCCGTAGGTCAGCACCTTCGCGGGGCCGACCTCCGGGGCGACGACCTTGAAGGTGTCGTCCTTCTGGCGCTGGAAGTCCTTGAGGCTCCCGGCGTCGTTGAGCGTCGAGAGGTCGACGAAGGAGACGGAGTCGCCGGCCGCGATGAGGTCGTTGGACAGCACGTCGGCGCGCACCGTGCGCCCCGGCGCGGCGACGACGTCGTCCTCGACGGCGACAGGCGGCTGCGGGTCGCCCGGCTGCACGACGCCGACGCGCACGAAGCCGTCGCTCGTGGCGCCGAACCGGTCGCGCAGCTGGTAGCGGATGACCTCGGTGCCCGCGCTGCGCGGGTAGGCCTCGTAGCGGATCGTCGCGGCGCCGAAGCCGACGACGCGACCGAACTTGAGGTCGACCGGGCCGGAGTCGTCGCCGACGATCCCGCTGACGAACGTCAGGTCGCCGTCGGGGTCGACGCCGCTCGTCGGGACGGTGATCGCCAGGGTGTCGCCGGCCGTGACGCTCGTGCTGAAGCTGCGCGCCTGCGGCGGCTGGTTCGGGTTCTTGACGGCGTCCGGCGGCGGGTTGATCGTCACCGTGATGCGGCCGGTCTGCCCGCGCGAGCGCAGCCCCTCCGGGTAGGTCGTGTACTCGAGGATCGCGGTCTTCGGACCGGTCATCGGGGCGACCTCGGGCACGTAGCGCACGACGGTGCCCGACGCGAACGCCTGGCCGCCGCCGGAGAGCACCCGCACCTCGGGGGCGAGCTTGAGCGGGATGCCCTCGCTCATCGAGTCGTTGTCGAGGGCCGGGATCGTCACCGCGTCGCCGACGCGGACCGTGGCGACGTCGTCGACGACGGTCGGCAGGATCTTGTCCTTGGGCTCGGGTTTCTGGACGACCGACAGCTCGCCCACCGCGGTCTTCGTGCCGTCGGAGATCGTGTACCGGACCGTGCCCTGGCGGGTCTCGCTGCCGGTGACCGGCGCGGTCGCCTGCACCCGCACCCAGCGGCCCTGGACGATCGAGGCGCGCAGCCACGCCTGCGAGGACTCGACGCGCTGGACGACGAGGACGTCGCTGCGCGGGCTGTAGTCGTTGGACAGCACGTCGGCGATGACCGGCGTCTGGCCGCGCACGACCGCCGCGTCGGGCGTCGCGACCGGCGGGGCGTCGTTGTCCTTGTCGGGCAGGATGTCGACGCGGATGCGGCCGGTGGCCACGCCCGCACCCACCTGCGCGGTGTAGGTGACGACGGAGGTGCCGGGCGTCTGGCCGGTGACGGTGACGACCCCGGTGTCGAGGTTGCTGTCGAGCTTGAGCTGGCCGGGGCCACGCACCGCCTGGGCCAGGCGCAGTCGCGCCTCCGGGTCGGTCGGGTCGGCGCCGGCGATGTCGTTACCGAGAGGCTGCAGCTGCACCGGCTTGCCGACCACCGCGCGCACGACGTCGGGCTGGGTGCGCGGCCGGACCGGCTTCTCGTCGTCCTCGCTCAGCACGTCGAGCGAGACCGAGGACTCGGCGGTGCCGCCGCGGCCGTCGTCGACGACGTACTTGACGACCTGGTCGCCCTTCTCGCCCTGGGCCTTGACCGTCAGCGCGCCCGAGCCGTCGACGCCGGTGGTCTCGACGTCGACCGGCGAGACCTGGATCGGGTCGTTCTCGGCGTCGCGCCAGTCGGCGACGACGCCGACACGGACCGAGCCGTTGGCCACGACCGGGTAGGACGACTGCGCGAGCCGGGCCTGCCCGGCGCGCAGCTTCGGCGCGGTGTTGACGTCGTCGGTGACGATCTTGACGGTGACCTTCGCGGTGGCCCGGCCGTTCTTGGCCGTCGTGCCGTTGTTGACGGTGTAGGAGAACGTGAAACCCTCGACGCCCGGCTCGTCGGGGACGGTGACCTGGACGGTCTGGCCGTCGGCCGACGGCGTGGCCGTGATGCCGGCGGCGTCGGGCTGCGTGACGTCGCCCGGCGAGATCGCGAGGATCGAGCCCTGGCTGTCGGAGTCGTTGTCGAGGACGTGGAGCGTCGAGGTGCGCCCCGGACGGACCTGCATGACGTCGGGCTGCGCCTTGGGCGGCGTCCGCGTCTGCTGGTCGTCGATGAGGTTCTCGTCCTTCTTCTTGTTCTTGTTGTCGGTCTGCGGCGGCGGGATGACCGAGTTCCAGTTGTCGATCTTGACGCGGTTGCGGTCGACGTCCCAGACGTCGCCGGAGTCGAGGTCGTTGAGCACGATGAGGCCGCGGTTGACGCGCAGCTTTACGCCGTCGGTGCGCACGCCCTTCTTCATCGCGCCGAGGTCGACGGTGCCGGCGTCGGCCGGCGAGCCGCAGTTGCGGCCGTAGTAGACGTTCGACGGGCCGGCCCAGGCGGCGTGGACGCACGCGGCGAGGCGCACCGGCTGGGACAGCAGCAGGTCCTGCCCTGACGCGCCGGCCTGGCCCTGGGCCAGCGCGACGCCCGCGGCCTGCCCGCCGTCGCCGGTGAGGTCGACCTGCGTGAGGCCCGAGTCGTCCTGCACGAGGACGGTGGACGCGTCGGGGCCCGGCTGCTGGAGCGCGGCGTACGCGGGGTTGCCGGGCTCGGCGTTGCCGACCGAGAGCTGCTCGGGCTCGCTCAGTGCGTCGGAGTAGAGCTTGTTCGTGGCCGAGTCCCACACGACCCAGTGCGAGCCGACCGCGGTGACCTGCGCCGACTTGGAGGAGAACTTCAGCTCGGTCGTGACCGGCTTGTCGAAGGCGGCGCCCTTCGGGCGCAGGACCGTCACCGACCCCTTCTCGGCCGAGACGGCGTAGACGGTGCCGTCGACGCCGACGGCCACGGCCGCGTTGCCGCCGACCTTCGCCAGCGGCTTGGCCTGGGTCTGCAGGCCGTCGAGGCCGCTGATGCCGGCCCGGTCGTCGACGCGCTGGGCGCGCAGCTCGCCGGTGGCCGGGTCGATCATCGCGACGCTGCCACCACGCAGGTCGAGCGGCGGCGCGGTGAAGACCCGGTTGCCCGTGGCGGTGCTCGGCTTGGGGAGCAGGACGGCCTGCTCGGCGGCCATCGTGCCCTCGGACGGGTTGATGGGGACGACCTGGTTGCTCGCCTTGGTGTAGCCGAGGACCGCCGCGCCGTCCTGGAACATGTCGAGCCCGGAGCTGCTGCCGACGTCGGCGTAGACGCCGGCGTCGAGCTGGCCGGCAGCCTTGTTGATGCGCCCGAAGCGGGACTGCTCGGAGTTGGTGACCCAGATGCCGCCGTCGTTGAGGTCGGCCTTGCGCACGACCTCGCCGTCGCTCTTGGTCGCGAGCCAGACGAGCAGGCTCGCGACGAGGGCGACGACGACGGTCGAGACGATGCCGATCCGTCGCTTGGTGGCGGCGGTGCTCATGCGTTCCCCTGTTCGGCCGCCACGGCGGCCTTCGATGCGTGTGGTGCAGTAGGTGCGGTCGGTGCGGTGCCGGAGCCCGCTGCGGGCGGCGTCGACGCGTCGGCGTCGGCCGTCCCGAGGTCGTCGAGCAGGACGAGGTCCTCCTCGACGACGATCTTCGTCGAGAGCGCGTGCTCGACGAGCCGGGCCTTGCGGTTGGTCGCGAGCTTGCCGACGCCGCCGTGCAGGCCGCGCGTCCCCGCGTCGGCGAGCTTCTGGCAGACGTTGTCGAGCTTGCGGTTGAAACGGGTGAGGGTCCAGCCGAGGCGCTCGGCAGCAGCGGCGGAGGAGGGTATCTGACTCGTACCCGCTTCACGGCGCCGGAGGAACGGCTCGCACAGCGCGACGACGAGCAGTTTCTGGTCGGGCGTGAACGACACGCGTCCGACCGTGGCCGCGCCGAGGTCGTCGGCGTCCTCCGGCGCGGGGGCCTCGGCGGTGACGGTCTTGAAGACCGGGCTCGCGACGTGGATCTCGAAGTCGTAGGTCGTCGGGCCGGCCGTGAACCACACGACGAGCTTCTTCATCGCGAGCGGGATGCGGGCGCCCGGGTTGAGGAAGGCCTGGAAGAGGCCCTGCTCGTCGGCGACCGTCGCGGTGAGCGTCGAGCCGGTGTTGCTCAGCCACCAGAAGCCCGCCTCGTGCGAGACGACGAGGAAGGTGCGGTGCAGGTACGGGTTGTCGTCGACCTCGACGTCGCCGGTGCGACCGATGGTCAACCCGGCCTCCGGTGACACGGAGTACTCCTCGCCGCAGAACACGACGGTCACCTTGCTGTGGATCACGATCAGGTCCCCTAACCCGGTCGACTGGCACACGGCTGAGCCGTGCGCTTGCGGCTAACGAGGTCCAACCCTGCCGCGTTACGGACGTGTGTGGTGGTTTGGTGCTGTCTGGCTCGAGATTTCCCCTTCGCGGGCCGTGTGTCGATCCGCCGTCGTACTCAGTGCTGCTGGTTGGATGCGCGACCGACGCCCGGTCGAGCCGTCACGCGACCGTCACGAGCCCTCACGAGCCCTCACTGGGCCGTCTCGCACTCCGGCCCACCGGGTGGTGACCCGTTGCCGGCACGGATGACGACGACGCCGGCACACACCTTGGTCCCCTTCGGCACGGTGAACGTGTAGGTGGGCTTCGTCGCCGTGACCACCTTGGACTGGTTGCTGCTCACGGCCTGGTCGCGCGAGGCCGCGTACTGGATGCGGAAGGTGTCCTTCTTGTCGGGCTCGGGGTAGGTCCACCGGAAGGTGACCTTGCCGGCGCCCGACTCGGCAGTGACGACGGGACGGTCGAAGACGGGGTTGCCGACCGCGCTGTCGTCGCCGGGCATCGACACCGTCTGCTTCGGCGTCGGGCCCACCTCGGCCGGCGGCGTCGACCCGCCGCGCAGGACGAGGAAGACGACGAGGGCCACGAGGACGACGACCCCGCCGGCCAGGCCCCACACGACGCCCGGACGCGTCAGCGGCGACCCCGACGGAGCCGCGGCGGGCGCCTGCGGGTCGGCGGTGCTGGCGGCCCGCCTGACCGTGGCCTCGTCGGACCCGTCGCCACCGCGGGCGAGCGGCGAGGTGGCCGGGGAGGCGACGACGTCGGTGGTGGCCGCAGGCCGTGCCGGCGCGTACCCGCCGTAGGTCGAGTGTCCCGGCTGGCTGCCGGGAACCGCTGCGGGAGAAGGACGCCCGTGGCCGTGCTCGCGTCGACGCGTCTCGTCCTCGACCGGGGTGGAGGTGGGGCCCGCGTACGCCGCGGGAGCGGCCGGAGCCGCCGGCTGCGCGATGACGGTCTGCGGGGCCTTGATGCGGGTGCGGTCGTCCTCGTCCTCGCCGCCGCGGCCGGTGGGCGATCCGTGGGTCTGGCTGACGAGCGTCGTGTGACCCTGCTCGTCGAGCACGACGATCGGGGTGCGGGCGAGGCGCTGCTGCTGCTCGACGGCCTGCAGGGCGCGGGCCAGCTCGAGGGCCGAGGACGGCCGGTGCGACGGGTCCTTGGCCATCGCCTGGGCGAGGAGCCGCTCGAGGCCGCCGGGCACGTCGGGCCGGCCGGTGGGCGGCACGGGGGTGTTGCGGATCCGCGGCATGAGCGCGTAGGCCGAGTTGTCGCCGCCGGGCACCTCGAAGGGCGAGCGCCCGACGAGCAGCTGCCACAGCGTCGCGGCCAGCGAGTACACGTCGGAGCGCACGTCGCCGTTGCTCTGGCCGTAGAGCACCTCCGGCGGCGCCCACGGCACCGAGACCCCGACGTCGTCGGTGGTCTCGGCCTCGGCCCCCTCGCCCTCGCGAGCACCGCGACCGGCGATGCCGAAGTCGGTGAGGCCCGGGGCCCCGTAGGCGCTGACGAGGACGTTGGCCGGCTTGATGTCGCGGTGGGTGATCGAGGCGCGGTGGGCGGTCTCGACGGCGCTGGCGATCTGGATGCCGGTGCGCAGCACCTCCTCGACGGAGAAGCGCTCGGCCCGGGCCCGCATCGCGAGGTTGGGCGGCGGGTAGTACTTCATGACGAGGTAGGGGCGACCGTCGTCGGAGGTGCCGGACCGGAAGACCTGCACGATGTACGGGTGGTCGCCGAGGGCGGCCATCGTGTCGGCCTCCTCGACGAACTGGCGGCGCAGCGCGTCGGTCAGGCCCTCGGGCTTGAGCACCTTGACCGCGACCGGCATGCGCGGGCTCTGCTGCTCGTAGAGGAACACGTCGGCGTAGCCGCCGGAGCCGAGGGGCTGGACGAAGACGAGCCCCGGGATCTTCGGGGGCGCTCCCTTGCGCGGTGCCATCAGAGCGCGGCCTCGAAGGTGAAGGAGACCTCGTCGGCCATGGAGACGACCGAGCCCGGCTCGAGGACCTGCTGGTCGTTGGCGCGCAGGCGAACCGGCGGCTCACCGGGCAGCGCCATCGTCGTGCCGTTGGTCGTGCCGAGGTCGCGGACGAGCACGTGCCAGCCCTCGAGGAGGACCTCCACGTGGTTGCGGGACACGTCGCGCTCGGGGCTCGGCACCTTGACGACGTGCGGCCGGTCGGTGGCGGCGACGCCGTCGCCGAGCTTGGGCGAGCGTCCGAGCAGGACGCTGCGGTCGAGGGTCACGACGTCTCCGGTGGACAGGCGTAGGACGCCGAGCGGCGGCCGCGGCATGGTGAACGGCTCCTGCGGCGGGATCGACGCGCCACAGACGCGGCACGCGTCGCCGTGCGGCGGGGTCGGGTGGCCGGACGCGCAGAGCACGGCCAGGACGCTGGGACCCGTCGGGTTGGCGAGCTGGGCCGCGTGGCGCGCCTCGAGGAGCGCGCTGCGGTCGACGGTCTGCTCCGCCTCGTCGACCTCGTCGAGGTCCTCGGTGGCGGCGGCGAGCCGCGGGGTGTGGTGCTGCTCGAGCCTGGGGGTGTCGTGCGTCGCGGCGTGGCCCGGGTCGGCGGTGGGGATCGGCTGGGTCGGCGGGATCGCCGGAGCGGGGCCGCCGGTCGGGGTCGGGGGAACGGCAGCAGCCGGCGTCGGGGCCGGCGTCTGGGCCGGCGGTGCGGCCTGCGTGGCCGGGGCGGCGGGGACGACCGGGGG
>NZ_MLJO01000028.1 GCF_001956915.1 Intrasporangium flavum
CGGGGCCGGGGCCGGGGCCGCCCCGGGGTACCCCACCGGCTCCGTCCCCGACCGGCCCGTCGACCCGCTCCTCGGGCAGATCGGCGTCGCCCTCTTCTGGGTGACCGTCGGGTGGTGGGTCTTCGTCCTGGTCCGGCTGCTCGGCTGGTTCACCCGGTACGGGCTCACCGACACCATCCTCATCCGCACCATCGACCGTGGCGCCGAGGAGACCGTCGTGGCCGCCGTCCTGTCGGTGCTCGCGGCGCTGCTGCTGCTCCTCGGCCGCGGCCGGCGCGGTCGCGACCTGCTCGGGTGGGCCTCGCTCGCCCTGGCGGTGGTCACGGTCGCGGTCGCCGTCTGGCGCGTCGTCCCCTGACGCGTCGGGGCGCCAGGGCGATTCGGGCACAAGGGGATCCGGTGATCGGGGGCGATGAGGGCGAGGCGATCGCCGCGGCGTACGGGCTGGCACGACCGGGCGAGGCCGTGCGGCTCGTCGGCCCGGTGGCCCGCGGGCAGCTGGGCCGCATCTGGCGACTCACGGCCGGCGAGCGGTCGTTCGCGGTCAAGGAGTGGTACGCCGGGCCGCGTCTCGAGGACGTCGGCCGCGACGCCGGCTTCGTCGACGCCGCCCGCGCCATCGGCGTCCGCACGCCCGAGGTGCTGCGCACGACCGACGGGCGCGTCGCCGCCGAGGTCGACGGCACCGTGGTGCGCGTCTTCGAGTGGGTCGACCTGCGCCCTCGCACCCGCTCGCTCGACCCGGCGGCGGTCGGGCGCACCGTCGCCCTGCTGCACCGGGCCGCCCGCGGCACCGACGAGCCCGTCGACAACTGGTTCGCGACCGGGGCCGGCGAGCAGAGCTGGCGCGACCTCGCCCGACGCGTCTCCGAGGAGCAGGCGCCCTTCGCCGGGCAGCTGCGCGCCCTCGTCGACGACCTCGTCGCCGTCGAGGCCGTCATCGAGCCGCACGAGGCACCCATCGTGTGCCACCGCGACCTGTGGGCCGACAACGTCCTCGCGACGGCCGGCGGCGAGGTGTGCGTCATCGACTTCGAGAACCTCGGTCCGGCCGACCCGAGCCAGGAGCTGGCCATGGTGCTGTTCGAGTTCGGCGACGACGACCCCTCGCGCGCCCGCGCCCTGCACGAGGCCTACCGTGCCGCCGGCGGCCCCGGCCGCGTGACGCGTCGCGGCCACTTCTCGATGCTCGTGGCCGAGCAGGCCCACATCGGCCAGCTCGCGTGCTCGCGGTGGGTCGGGGCCGACGAGGGGCCCGAACGCGACCGGCTCGCCGACTGGTTCCTCGAGATCCCCGAGGACCCGGTCACCCTCGCGCGGATCGACCGGGTCCTCGCCGCCGTCAGCTGATCGCCGTGGTGAGCGGGTGGCCGGCGTTCGTCAGGCTGCGCGCCGTGAACCCGCCGCGGCCGTTGCCCGGGTAGAGCCAGAGCCGGCCGGCCGGGTCGAGGGCGAGCAGGTCGACCTTGCCGTCGCGGTCGAGGTCGCGCCCGGTCAGCAGCCTGGTCATCGACCCCCAGCCGGTGCCGACCCGCACGGGAGCGGCCAGACCGCCGTTGCCCCGACCCGGGTAGAACCACAGCGTGCCGTCGGGCCGCACGACGTGCAGGTCGGCCAGGCCGTCGCCGTTCGCGTCGCCGAGGGTCACGATGTGCCGCGCCGAGCGGAAGGCGCTCGTGGCCACGACCTTGCCGGCGGCCAGGCCCTGCCGGCCCCGTCCGGCGTAGAAGACGAGCTCGCCGGTGGAGCGGCGCGCGAAGAGGTCGGCCGAGCGGTCGCCGGTGAAGTCGCCGCCGGCCACGAGCAGGTTCATCGAGCCCCAGCCGCTGGCTCCGATCCGGACGCGGTCGCGAACGAACGGGTAGAGCCAGAGCGCTCCCCCGGAGTCACGAGCCAGGAGGTCGTCCCGGCCGTCGTCGTCGAGGTCACCGGCCAGGGAGACCATGCTCATCGACCGGGTCGGCAGGTAGGAGGTGCTCAGGGGGTCACCGAAGTAGAAGGAGCCGGGCCGGCCCTTGTTGAGCCACAGGTCGGGCGTCCAGCCCTGGTACTCGCCGAGGTCCCGGACCGCGTCGTTGCCCAGCAGGGACACGAGCGCCGGCACGCCGGGCACGACGAGCTTCGCCGACCAGAACGTCTGGGGAAGGTAGCCCGGGCTCGTGCACCGCGTCCGAGCCTGGAGCATCCGTCCGCGCTCCATCGTGTGCACGTAGTGGTGCGGCCCGGTCTCGCCGTAGACGGCCGCGCCGTCGCGGTACCACTGGTGGTCGCACGTCAGCTCGGGGACGACGGTGGGGTCGCCCGGGTACCACGACGTCGGTCGGACCTCTGCGGCGAGCGTCTGGCCGGAGAGGCCGCTGCCGGTGATGGCGTAGGCCACCTGCACGACGCCCACCTGGGGCGTCGGTGTGGATGCCCACGTGCTGCCGGCTCCTGTGGAGGCCTGGTGCGACACCACGGCGACGGACAGCGTCTGGCCCTCGTCGGCCGCGGCCCGGGTGTGCACCCAGGGCGCCACCCCGGGCTCGGCGGGGATCGGCGTGCCCGACCGCGACCACTGGTAGGAGACCGTGACCGGGCCGAGCTCGGCGTCGAAGGTCGCAGGCAGCTGCGGCGAGTACCAGGCGAACCGGCGGGTGGCGTCGTCGTAGGTCAGGCCGCCGACGCGCCACCGCGTGGCCACGACGGGCACGCTGCTCTCGGTCTCGGTCGCCCCGTCCGGCGCGGTGGCGGTGACGCGCAAGGTGACCGTACGGCCGAACTTGGCGCGCCCGATGGGCGTCAGGGCTGCCTTGTCCGTGGTCGTCTTGCGACCCAGCTCGCCCGTCTCGTCCGACCACACGTAGGTGTAGGTCGTGCCGGACGGGGCGGCCGGCCCGGCGGTGACGATGCCGAAGGCGTCCGCGTCGAGCACCACGTGCAGCATGACCTTCGAGATCAGGTCGGCGGTTCCGGCAGCGTCTGCGGCCCTCGCAGCGGTCGCCGGTGCCGCGAGCGCGAACGCGGCGGCCAGTGCTGCGGCGCGGCGCCACGGGACGCGTCGGTGCGCCCTCCGCAGCGGCTTCTGGGCACGGCGAGGCACGGACACGTTCATGGTGGTTCCCCTGTCAGGCGAGCCGGGTTCGGCACCGGCTGCACGCACTCTAGGACCGCACCGCCGACAACGGGCCCCTACCGCCGGGTTTCTTCGAGCGCGGGGTGCGAGGATCGGGCCGTGGGGACGAGTGCGGGATCACGGACGGACGAGGCACAGCGGCGGCGCGACCTCGCGCTGCTGCGCAGGGTGCGCGACCGGATCGACCGCGAGTACGCCCAGCCGCTCGACGTCGAGGCACTGGCCCGCGGCGTCAACGTGTCGGCGGGCCACCTGAGCCGGCAGTTCAAGGCGGCCTACGGCGAGTCGCCCTACCAGTACCTCATGACGCGTCGGATCGAGCGGGCCATGGCGCTGCTGCGCCGCGGCGACCTCAGCGTGACCGACGTGTGTTTCGAGGTCGGGTGCTCCTCGCTCGGTACGTTCAGCACCCGGTTCACCGAGCTCGTCGGGGTGCCGCCGAGCGTCTACCGGCAGGAGCAGGCGGGCGCCACGGACGGCTTCGTGCCCTGCGTGGCCAAACAGGTCACGCGACCGGTCAGGAATCGAGAAGCATCCGGCACCCCGCGCGCCTAGCGTGGGCGGCATGGACCTCAGCATTCACTCCAGCTTCCTCCCCCAGGACGACCCCGACGCCGCCATCGCCTTCTACCGCGACGCCCTCGGCTTCGAGGTGCGCATGGACGTCGGCCACGCCGGCATGCGGTGGATCACCGTCGGCCCGCCCGGCCAGCCGGGCACGTCGGTCGTGCTCTACCCGCCGGAGGCGACGCCCGGGCTCACCGACGACGAGCGCCGCACCATCGGCGACATGATGGCCAAGGGCACCTACGGCTCGCTGCTGCTCGCGACGCCCGACCTCGACGAGACCTTCACGCGGATCGAGGCCACCGGAGCCGAGGTCGTGCAGGAGCCGACCGACCAGCCCTACGGCGTGCGCGACTCGGCGTTCCGCGACCCGGCGGGCAACCTCGTGCGCATCCAGGAACGACGCTGAGCGCGCCGGAGTCGGCCGCGCCCGCCCGCGACCGGGCCACGCGCGTCGCCGACACCCGTCACCGGCTCGAGCACGACATCGACCTGTGGGTCGCCACGGCCGACGCCGGTGGTGGCGTGCCGGGGCTCGTGCCGCTGTCCTTCGACTGGGACGGCACCGAGGTCATGGTCGTGACCCCGGTGGGCTCACCGTGCGGGCGCAACCTGCGCGAGACCGGTCGGGCACGACTGGGGATCGGCGAGTTCCGCGACGTCGTCATGGTCGACGCGTCGGCCCGCGAGGTGTCGACCGACGACGTGCCCGAGGAGCAGTGGCAGCACTACATCGAGCGCTGCGACTGGGACCCCCGCACCGAGCGGCCGGACTACGCGGTGTACTTCCTGCGCCCGGAGCGGATCCAGGCGTGGCGTGAGGCGAACGAGATCCCCGGCCGTACCGTGATGCGCGACGGCGCCTGGCTCACCTGATGGTCCGGCCCGCCTGACGCGTCAGGCGGGCTCGTCGGTCCAGGCGGGCGCGAGGCGCACGACGTCGCCGACCACGACGACGGCGGGCGCCTCGATGCCGACCGCCTCGGCGCGGTCGGCGATCGTCGCGACCGTCCCGACGGTGACGCGCTGGTCGGGGGCGAACCCCCGCTCGACGACGGCGACCGGGCAGTCCGGCGAACGGCCATGCGTCGCAAGCAGATCCATGGTGCGCGGCAGGGTGGTGACGCCCATGAGCAGCACGAGCGTGTGGTCGCCACCGGTCGGCAGGGCGGGCACGTCGTCGTGGCCGGTGACGACGGTGAAGCCCCGCGCGACGCCCCGGTGGGTCACCGGGATGCCGGCGGCCGCGGGCACCGAGACCGCGGAGGTGACGCCGGGCACCACCTCGACGGGCACGCCGGCGGCCTCGCACGCGGCGCGCTCCTCGCCGCCGCGGCCGAGGACGTACGGGTCGCCGCCCTTGAGCCGGACCACGCCGAGGCCACGCTGGGCCTCCTCGACGAGCACGTCGTTGATCCGCGCCTGCGGCACCGGGTGGTGGCCGGGCGTCTTGCCGACGTCGATGACGCGCACCGACGCCGGGAGCCGGTCGACGACGCCGCGCGGGGCGAGCCGGTCGAGCACGACGACGTCGGCCGACGCCAGCAGCTCGTGGCCGCGGGCCGTGAGCAGGCCGTCGGCACCGGGGCCACCGCCGACCAGTGCGACCCAGCCGCGGCGTCCGTGCGTGCGGGTGCGGCGCAGGTCGAGCCGCCCGGTCGCGAGGGCCTGCTCGACGCCGTCGCGGACCGTGACGGCGAGGCCCGGGTCGCCGGCGGCGTAGGCCGCGATCGTGACGCGCCCGTCGGGCGTCGTGACGTCGGCCCGGGCCGTGACGCTGGCCGTCGTGCCCGCGGCGTCGGTGGCGTCGACGCACCACACGCGCAGGGCCTCGGCGTCGGCGGCGACCTCGCGGTCGACGGACGGCTCCCCCGTGGCGGTGTGCACGAACCAGGCGCCGTCGAGGTCGGCCGGGCCGGCGTAGTCGCGCTCGACCCACTCGACGCGTCCGGTGGCCGCGAGGTCGCGCAGGTCCTCGCAGGCCCACGGCGCCACGACCCGCACGACCGCGCCCTCCTCGAGGAAGGAGCGGACGCGTCGGGCCGACACCGGGCCGCCGCCGACGGCGACGACGAGCCGGCCGGTGAGGTCGAGGACCACCGGCAGCGCGGACTTCACGGATGCCACGGCGCGGGCCTCAGATGTCCCACTCCTCGTCGCCCTCCGGCGACGAGGGGGCCTCGGGTGCGGTGGGCAGCGTCGCTCCGACCATGCCCGCGGCGAGCGTACGGCCGTCGTGCGCGTCGATGAGCAGGAACGCCCCGCTGCGACGCGACACGGCGTACGGCTCGATCGGCAGTGGCTGCGACACACGGAGCGTCACGAGGCCGATGTCGTTGAGCGACAACGACTCTGCCGGCACGGCGTGCAGGTCGTCGAGGTCGAGGGCGCCGTCGATGGTGCGGACGGCGGTCTGGACCGTGCGCGACCCGTGCTTGAGCAGCAGGCGCTGGCCGGGGCGCAGCGGCGCGTCGCCGAGCCAGCAGACGACCGACTCGACGTCCTGGGTGGGCTCGGGGGCGTCGGCCGCGGCGGCGATGACGTCGCCGCGCGAGATGTCGATCTCGTCGGCGAGGCGCAGGGTCACCGACTGCGGCGCGAAGGCCTCCTGCAGCGACCGGTCGCCGAGGTCGATGCCGGTGACCGTCGTGCGGCGGCCCGACGGCAGTGCCACGACCTCGTCACCGACGCGCACGACGCCCGAGGCCACCTGACCGGCGTAGCCACGGTAGTCGCGGTGCTCGGCGTCCAGGGCCGCGCCCTGTGGGCGGATGACGAGCTGCACCGGGAGCCGGAACGACTCGTGCGCCGGGTCGTCCGAGGGCGGCAGCGCCTCGAGCAGCTCGAGCAGGCTGGGGCCGTCGTACCAGTCGGTGCGGGTCGAGCGGTCCACGACGTTGTCGCCGTCGAGCGCACTCACCGGGACCGTCGTCACCTCCTCGACGCCGAGCTCGCGGGCCACGGCGCGCACCTGCGCGTCGACCCGCTCGTAGACCTTCTGGCTGAAGTCGACGAGGTCGATCTTGTTGACTGCGACGACGACGTGCGGCACCCGCAGCAGGGCCGTGACCGCCAGGTGCCGGCGCGTCTGCTCGAGGACACCCTTGCGCGCGTCGACGAGCAGGACGACGACGTCGGCCGTCGAGCTGCCCGTGACCGTGTTGCGCGTGTACTGCACGTGGCCGGGACAGTCGGCGAGCACGAACGAGCGGCTCGCGGTGGCGAAGTAGCGGTAGGCGACGTCGATGGTGATGCCCTGCTCGCGCTCGGCGCGCAGGCCGTCGGTGAGGAGGGCGAGGTCGGCGGCGGTGAGGCCGCGGTCGCGGGACACGCGCTCGACGGCGGCGAGCTGGTCGGACAGCACCGACTTCGTGTCGTGCAGGAGGCGGCCGACGAGCGTCGACTTGCCGTCGTCGACCGAGCCGGCCGTGGCGAGGCGCAGCAGCGTGCCGGCGGTGGCGGGTGCGGTGACGGGCGCCGAGGTGGCGGCCGCGGCGGGGGCGGTGGTGGTGGCCATTTAGAAGTAGCCCTCCTTCTTGCGGTCCTCCATGGCGGCCTCGGAGATCCGGTCGTCGGCGCGGGTGGCACCGCGCTCGGTCAGGGTCGAGGCGGCCACCTCGACGACGATCTCGGCGTTGGTGCGGGCGGGCGACTCGATGGCGCCGGTGCACGACATGTCGCCGACCGTCCGGTAGCGGACCAGGCGCGTCTCGACGGTCTCGTCCTCGCGCGGCTCGCTGTACGGGCCGACCGCGAGCCACATCCCGTCGCGGCGGAACACCTCGCGCTCGTGGGCGTAGTAGAGCGGCGCGAGCGGGATGTCCTCGCGCTCGATGTAGCGCCAGATGTCGACCTCTGTCCAGTTGCTGATCGGGAAGATCCGCACGTGCTCGCCGGGGCGGTGCCGCGGGTTGAAGAGGTTCCACAGCTCGGGGCGCTGGTTCTTCGGGTCCCACTGGCCGAACTCGTCACGGAGGGAGACGATCCGCTCCTTGGCGCGGGCCTTCTCCTCGTCGCGCCGGCCGCCGCCGAAGACCCCGTCGAAGCGGTTGTCGTTGATGGCGTCGAGCAGCGGGAGCGTCTGGAGCGGGTTGCGGGTGCCGTCCGCGCGCTCGCGCAGCCGGCCGTCGTCGATGTAGTCCTGGACGCTCGCGACGACGAGGCGCAGCCCGAGCCGCTCGACCGTCTCGTCGCGGTAGTCGAGCACCTCGGGGAAGTTGTGGCCGGTGTCGACGTGCAGCACCGGGAACGGGATCGGCGCGGGCCAGAAGGCCTTGGCCGCGAGGTGCAGCATGACGACGGAGTCCTTGCCGCCTGAGAAGAGCAGCGCCGGGCGCTCGAGCTCGGCGGCCATCTCGCGGATGACGAGGATCGACTCGGCCTCGAGGGCGTCGAGCTGGCCGAGGCGGCGCGTCGACGCGTCGGGCGCCTCAGGCGCGTCGATCGGGCCGGGCGCCGCGGCGTCGGGGGTGAGGGTCGTGTCGGTCACGGCGATGGCGTCCGTCCGGGAGGGGATCGTGTCGGTGGTCGTCATGTGTGCAGTCCGCACTCGGTCTTGGTGAAGCCGGCCCAGCGGCCGGCGCGGGGGTCCTCGCCGGGCTCGACCCGACGCGTGCACGGCTCGCAGCCGATCGACGGGTAGCCATCGGAGAGAAGGGAGTTGACCTCGACCTGGTTGTCGGTGGCGTAGGTCTGCAGCTCGTCGAAGGTCCACGCGGCGAGCGGGTTGATCTTGACGAGGCCGTTCTTGTCGTCCCACGTCACGAGGGGCGTCTCGGCCCGCGTCGGTGCCTCCTCACGCCGGACGCCGGTGACCCACGCCTCGTAGGTCGGCAGGGTGCGGGCGAGGGGCTCGACCTTGCGCATCTGGCAGCACAGGGCCGGGTCGCGCTCGTAGAGGCGGGCGCCGTACTTCTCGTCCTGCTCGGCGACGGTCAGCTCGGGCGTCACGTTGACGAGGGTGATCGGCAGGTCCTCGGCGACGATGTCGCGAGTGACGATGGTGTCGGAGAAGTGGTAGCCGGTGTCGAGGAAGAGCACGTCGACGCCCGGGGCGAACCGCGAGACGACGTGTGGCAGAACGGCATCGGCCATCGAGCACGCGACGGCCAGCGAGTCGCCGAAGTGGAACGCGGCCCACGCGGCGACCTCGTCGGCGGTCGGCTCGTGCTCGGGGTCGGCGCCAAGCGTCGCGTTGAAGTCGTCGACGAGCGCCTTGAGCTCGGCCTCGGAGCGGCGCTTTCGCGGCACCTTCGGGGTGGCGAGGGGGACGGCGGTCACTGGAGGGCTCCTTCGTCGGCTCGGCGGGTCCAGGAGGAGAACGTCTCGCCGCCCTCGCGCTCGGCGAGGAAGCGGCGCACGACGCGCTCGACGTAGTCGGGCAGGTCGCCGGCGGTCACCTTGAGGCCGCGGACGGTGCGGCCGAGGCCGGCCTCGTCGCGGTCGACGGAGGCGAGGCCGCCGCCGAGGTGCACCTGGAAGCCGGGCACCTGCTCGCCCTCGATCGTCACGAGCTGGCCCTTGAGGCCGATGTCGGCCGTCTGGATGCGGGCGCACGAGTTGGGGCAGCCGTTGACGTTGAGGGTGATCGGGGTGTCGAGCTGCTCGGTGACGTCGGCGAGGCGCTGCTCGAGCTCGGCGATCGCGGTGGCCGCCGTTGCCTTGGTCTCGACGATGGCGAGCTTGCAGAACTCGATGCCGGTGCAGGCCATGGTGTGTCGCCGGAACGGGCTCGGGGTCGTGGTGAGGCCGAGCTTCTCCAGCTTGCCGACGACACCGCGGACGCGTCGGCCGGGCACGTCGAGGAGCACGAGCTTCTGGTGCGGGGTGAGGCGCAGCCGGTCCGAGCCGACCGACTCCATGATGTCGGCAAGGCCGGCGAGCACGTCGCCGCTGATGCGCCCGACGGTCGGGGCGGCCCCGACGTAGCGCAGGCCGTCCTTCTGCAGGTGCACGCCGACGTGGTCGCCGGGCCCGGTGGCGGGCGCGGGCGCCGGGCCGTCGGGCAGGGCGCGGCCGAGGTACTCGTCCTGGAGCACCTGGCGGAACTTCTCGGCACCCCACTCCGCGAGGAGGAACTTCAGGCGCGCCTTGTTGCGCAGGCGTCGGTAGCCGTAGTCGCGGAAGATCCGGATCACGCCGTGCCACACCTCTGCCGCCTCCTCGGGGCGGACGAAGACGCCGACGCGCTCGGCGAGGCGGGGCGCGGTCGACAGGCCGCCGCCGACCCAGAGGTCGTAGCCGGCGCCGAGCTCGGGGTGCACGACGCCGACGAGCGAGATGTCGTTGATCTCGTGGACGACGTCGAGGCTCGGGTGGCCGGTGACCGCCGACTTGAACTTGCGCGGCAGGTTGGCCAGCTCGGGGTCGCCGATGAAGCGGCTCGTGATCTCGTCGATGACCGGCGTCGGGTCGAGGATCTCGTCCTGGGCGATGCCGGCCACCGGGCTGCCGAGCACGACGCGCGGGGTGTCGCCGCAGGCCTCGGTGGTCTGCAGGCTGACGGCCTCGAGGCGGCGCCAGATCTCCGGCACGTCCTCCACGCGGATCCAGTGGTACTGGATGTTCTGTCGGTCGCTGATGTCGGCGGTGCCGCGCGCGAACTCCGTGGAGATCTCGGCCAGGGTGCGCAGCTGGGCCAGGTTCAGGGCGCCGCCGTCGAGGCGGACGCGGAGCATGAAGTACTCGTCGGACAGCTCGGTGTCGTCGAGCTGGGCCGTGCGGCCGCCGTCGATGCCGGGCTTGCGCTGGGTGTAGAGCCCCCACCAGCGGAAGCGGCCGGAGAGGTCCTGCGGCGGGATGCTCGCGAAGCCCTCCTTGGCGTAGATCGTCTCGATCCGCTCACGGACGTTGAGGCCGCCGTCCTCCTGCTTCCACACCTCGTTGGGGTTGAGGGGTTCGGTGCCGTCGACCTTCCACTGCCCGTTGGAACGGCCGGCGCGAGGGGGTCGGGTCGCCGGACGCGTCTCGGAGGGGGTGTCGGTGACGGTCATGTAATCGAATGTATAACCACCGATTATCGACGCCATCACGGGTCCACGATCCGGCCCATTCCCCTCGAGCCGGTGGGAGATGGCTGGGAGATGCGGTCGGACGCGTGGGACGCGACCTCAGCGGGCGCTCGCCGGCGCCGACGCGTAGAGGCCGAGCACCGTCGCGACGTACCGGGCCGAGTGGTTGTACGACCGGACCGCGGCCCGGCGGTCGGCGTCGCGCGACAGGTCGCGGCCGCCGGCGCAGAGGTAGCGGGCCGCCGCGAGCGCCGCGTCCTCGACGTTCTGCGGGTCGGCGACGCCGTCACCGCTGCCGTCGGCGCCCCAGATGCGCCAGGTCGCGGGGATGAACTGCATCGGCCCGACGGCGTGGTCCCAGCTCGGGTCACCGTCGAGGGCGCCGCCGTCGGTGTCGTGGATGCGCGCGTACGTGCCGCCGGTGAGGGCCGGGCCGACGACCGGGGGAACGACGTCGTGGAACGGGTCGAGCCGTCGCCCGCGCAACGAGGACGACTCCACCTCGCCGATCGAGGCGAGCAGCATCGGCTTGAGGTTGCACGAGCCCTGGGCCTGCGCGGCGGACACGTAGGCGGCCCAGAGGACCTGCTCGGTGGTCACCGGGACCGGCCCGTCCGCGGCCGAGGGCGCCACCGGCACCTTCACTGGCGCGCTCGGCTTCCACGTCTCGGGGGTCGCGACGGACCCGCCGCCCGGCTCGAGGCCCGCCGCTCCAGCAGCGCCGGGCGCCGACCCAACGGCTCCGGTCGCGCCCGAGGCCCGGGCCACGCTGCCGATGCTCGCGAGCGCCGGCAGGACGAGCCCGTCGATGACCGCGCTGACGGCGGCCCCGGCCGGGTCGGCGCCGGTCTGCGGCGTCGACGCACCGGCCTGCGGGGAGGACGGGCCGGCGGCGGGACCGGACTGGTCGGGGATGCTCGGCAGGGCCGACGGCGAGGGCGTCGGGGGCTGGGGCCCGTCGGCGGCGAGGGCCGGCGGTGCGAGCACGGCAGCCGCCAGCATCACGGTCACGGCGGCGGACAGCGCACCCGCCGCTCGGGCGCGGCCGGCCGGGTCGCGACCTGCCACCGGGTCACCTCCAGCCGTCCTCGGGCGCGGCCGTCGCCGCGTCGTCCTCCCAGTACACCTCCGGGGGTCGGCGCTCGGGGCCGATCGGGGTGCATCCGTCCGCACAGGTTCGCACGCGCCCACGGCGCGCGCAGGTCGGGCCTCAGGCCCAGCGCAGCCGGACGCGGTCGCCGGGGCGCAGCTGGGCCGCGCGGTCGACGTCGCGACGCGTCACGACCGCCACGACGGGGTAGCCGCCGGTCACCGGGTGGTCGGCGAGGAAGACGACCGGCTCGCCGCCCGGGGGCACCTGGACGGCGCCGGCCACCATCGGCTCGCTCGGCAGCTCGGCGTCGGCGAACGCGTCGTCGCGTCGGACCGGGCTGCCCTCGAGCCGGAGGCCGACGCGGTTGCTCCGCGACGACACGCTGAACGACTCGTCGGTGAGGGCGGCGAGGTCGCACCAGTCGGCCCGTGGTCCGGGCGTCACGTCGAGGACGACGACGTCGTCGCCGGCGGTCGAGCGGCGCTGCGGCGCCTGCTCGGCGACGGGGAACGCGTCGGGGGCCGGGCCGACGGGCAGCACGTCTCCGACGCCCACCGGCGCGGGGCCGAGCCCGGACAGCGTGTCGGTGGAGCGTGACCCGAGGACGGGCGCCACGGTGACCCCGCCGCGCACGGCGAGGTAGGACCGCAGCCCGACGGCCGGCGTCGCGACCGCGAGCACCTGGCCGTCGCGCAGGTGCAGCGGGGCGGCGTGGCCGACCGGACGCCCGTCGACGGTGGCCGGTGCGGGGGCGCCGGTCAGCGCGACGAGGAGGTCGCCGCGGGCGCGCACCGTGAGGCCGCCGAGCGTCACCTCGAGCGAGGCGGGTGCCTGGGCGTGGAGGTCGGTGGTGGCTGGGTCGGTGGTGGCTGGGTCGGGGTCCACCGGGTGGCCGACGAGCCGGACGCCGAGCAGGTAGGCCGCACGGTCGGCCGCGCCGGACCGACCGACCCCGACGTCACCGAGCCCGGGCCGGCCGAGGTCCTCGACGAGGACGAGCGGGCCGGTGGCGAGCACCTCGAGCCCGCGGGTGACCTCCGGCGCCCGGTCCGGCGGCGCCGCGATGCGGTCGGGGACGCCGGGGGCGGCGTCGGGGGTGGGACGCGCGGCACGCGTCGAGGCGTCGACGAACCGGACGCTCGTGCCGGGCCCGAGGAGGGCGGGCGGGTCGCGGTCGGGGTCCCAGAGGACGGCGTCGGTGGTGCCGAGCAGCTGCCAGCCGCCCGGCGAGTCCTGCGGGTAGACGCCACTGAACTCGCCCGCGAGCCCGACCGACCCGGCGGGCACCCGCGGTCGCGGCTCCGATCGCCTCGGCACGCGCAGCCGCGGGTCGCCGCCGACGAGGTAGGCGAAGCCGGGCGCGAAGCCGCCGAACCCGACGCGCCAGGGCGTGCCGGAGTGGGCACGGACCACCTCGTCGCGGGTCAGCCCGGTCAGCGCGGCGACCTCGTCGAGGTCGGGCCCGTCGTAGACGACCGGCACCTCGACGACGCGGCCCCCACCGTCGCCGGACGCGTGCGCGTCGGACGCGTCGGACGCGTCGGACGCGTCGGTGGCCGGCGTGGCGGCGGCGTCGAGGCAGGCCCGTCGCACGGCGTCGAGGCTCTCGGCGTCGGTCCGCACGAGCACCGTCCGCGCGGCCGCGACGACCTCCCGCACCGAGCGCCACGGCGCGGTGCCGGCGTCGACCAAGGCACGCACCCGGTCACGGAGCGCGACCGCCTCTGCCGTGCCGCCGACCTCGACGAGGAGGGCGTCCTCGCCCATAGGCAGCAGCCGCGCCTCGCCGCCGACCATGGTTCAGCCCGCGAAGGCGTGGATCTCGATGCCGGCCGCCTCGAGTGCGCCGCGGACGCGGCGCGCCATGACGACGGCGCCGGGGGTGTCGCCGTGGATGCACACCGACTCCGCCTCGACCTCGACGTCGTTCCCGTCGACCGACCGGACCACGCCGTCGCGGACGAGGTGCAGCACCCGCTCGGCCACCGCGTCGGGGTCGTGGAGCACCGAGCCGGGCTCGCTGCGCGGCACGAGGCGGCCGTCGCGGGTGTAGGCACGGTCGGCGAACGCCTCTCGCACGACGGGCAGCCCGGCGTCGGCGGCCGCGTCGAGCAGGACGCTCCCGGGCAGGCCGAGCACGGGCAGCGTCGAGTCGTAGGCAGCCACCGCCGCGACCACCGCGGCGGCCTGGGCCTCGTGGTGCACGACCGCGTTGTAGAGCGCGCCGTGCGGCTTGACGTAGGCGACGCGGGTGCCGGCGACGCGGGCCATCGCCTCGAGCGCGCCGAGCTGGTAGAGCACGTCGGCGGCGAGGTCGTCGGGGGCGACGTCGACGAAGCGGCGGCCGAACCCGGCGAGGTCGCGGTAGCCCACCTGGGCGCCGACGACGACGCCACGTCGGGCGGCGTCGTGGCACGTCGTGCGCAGGGTGAGCGGGTCGCCGGCGTGGAAGCCGCACGCCACGTTGGCGCTCGTCACGACGTCGAGGACCCCGGCGTCGTCACCGAGCGTCCACGCCCCGAACGACTCGCCGACGTCGGCGTTGAGGTCGATCCGCATGTCCTCGATCCTGCCCGACACCGCTGCCGTGGCGGGTGCGGACGCGTCGCGAACCACCGTGAATGACCCGAATCGGGCGCTGCATCTGGTCACGGCCCGCGAAGCGCGACATGATCCGACTTCTCGGGCGACTCCCCGCGTGGCGACGGCGCATCGGGGGCCGATCGGCAACGACAGGAGAGCAGCGAGCAGGTGGCGCGACCGAACGAGGAGCGGCGACCGGGCGAGTCCGACTCGGCGCTCCTCGACCGCGCCCGCACCGGCGACGACGCCGCCTTCGAGACGCTGTGGCTGCGGCACGTCGACGCGGCCCGGGAGGTCGCCGAGCGCGTCGCGACCCCGGAGCGCGCGCCGGACCTCGTCGGCGACGCCTTCGCCCGGACACTCGTCACGATCCGCGCCGGCGGCGGCCCCGACAACGCCTTCCGCCCCTACCTGCTGGCCACGGTGCGACGCCTCGCGGCCGAGGCCGCTGACGGCGCCGCGGACGGAACCGACGACGACGCCGGAGGCAGCGAGGGCGCGGCCGGCGGGGAGCTGACGCTCGTCGGCACCGACCGCGACGCCGCCTGGGCGGCCTGGCAGGCGCTGCCGGGCGACGAGCGCGACCTGCTGTGGCGGCTCGTCGTGCACGAGCAGAGCCCTGCCGCGCTGGCGCCGGTGCTCGGCACGACCCCGGACGGCGTCGCGGCGCAGGCCAAGCGGGCCCGGGACCGGTTGCGCCGCGCCTACCTCGTCGACCTCGCGACGGCAACGCCCGACGCGGCCTGCCGGTCGGCGCGACGGCAGTTCGGCCCGTACGGGCGCGACGCGCTCGCCGACGGCGACCGGGACCGGGTCGACGCGCACCTCGACACCTGTGCCCGGTGCCGCGAGGCCGTCGCCGGGCTCGTCGACGTCACCGAGCTGATCCGCGCCGGCGTCGGACCGCACCTGCTGCCCGGCCTCTTCGGCGTCGACGAGGAGAGCGCTGCCGAGGCGACCCCGGGCGAGCCTGCCGCCGACGAGGAGGAGGACGCGGACGACGAGGGGGCGGGTCTCCTGGCCGGCGTCGCCGCCCCAGGGGCGACGCTCGTCGCGACCCGGGCGGACGCGTCCGGGCGCAACGACACCCGACGCCTCGACCTCCCGCTCGTGCTCGTCGGGGGCGCCGCGGTCGTGGCCGTGGCCGGCATCGCGGTCCTGCTCGCGTTGCTCGGCGGCAGCTCGCCGGCTCCCTACGGCGCCGCCGGGCGCCCGACGACCTCCGCGACGCGTCCGGGCCCGGGCACCGAGGCGCGACCCCGGCCCGGGGTCGTCGTCGCGTTCCCGACGCTCCCGGCCGCCGTGTCGACGGCGATCCACGCCCTCAGCACGTCGACGATCGAGGCCGTGAGTGCCGCCGCCCGGGTCGCCCGTCCCGCCACGACCACCGCGGCCGCACGGTCGCGCACGCCGACCCCGACCCGGACCCCCACCCGGTCCCCCCGCCCGACGCCGACCGCGCCGCCACCCGGACCGGTCGTGACGCCGGGCGTGCCGACGGTCCTCGCCTTCGACCCGAGCCCCGACCGGCGGTACACCGCCTCGATCGTCGCGCCCGCCGGCTGGCTCATCACCTCGGTCCGCGACGTGCGCGGCGGCCGGGAGGTGGAGCACGTGGGCGCGCCGACGCAGACGTTCGAGGGCACGCTGCGGGCCGGCCGGCTCGTCGTGGAGGTGACGCCGCAGTCGGGCGCCGCACCGGGCACCCTGGTCACCCGCTTCACGGACCGGACGGGTGCCCTCCTGCCGGGCTCGGGCGGCCACCCGCTCCCCTGACAGGCGGTGCCGGGGGCCTCGCGTCAGCGCAGGGCGTCGTAGAAGGCGGGGAGCCGGTGGCGGTAGCCGTCGAGCAGCTGCCGCGCCACGCTGACCGAGTCGACGAGCGGGTGCAGCGCGAACGCCTCGACGGCGAGCCGGGCCGAGCCCTCGCGAGCGGCCCTGACGACGAGCTCGTCGACGGCCTTGACCTGCTGCGCCAGCCCGAGCGAGGCCCCCGCGAGGGGCGAGACGGGAAGCGGCCGTGGGCCGGACGCGTCGACGGCACAAGGGACTTCGACGACGGCGTCCTCGGGCAGGCCGGGCAGCGTCGTGCCGTTGCGGACGTTGAGGATGAGCCGCGCCGGCTCGTCGCGGGCGATGGCGGCCATGAGCGCCAGCGCGACGCCCTCGTAGCCCCCGCCCTCGACGTCGGACTCGTCGCGCTCGTTGTGCTCGTCGCCGCCGCCGTTGCGGCTCTCCTGCATGTACGTGGCGTTGCGTTCGCGCCGCACCGCGTCCCACACGGCGAAGGCATCAGCGGAATCCCTTGCCGCCGTGTAGAACTGCTCCTGCTGCTTCACGAGGTACTCGCCACGGGTCTCGGCGGCAGCCGTGATCTGGGCGACAGCGTCGCGGGCGAAGTAGTAGTACCAGAGGTACTCGTTGGGGATGGCGCCGAGCGTCTGGAGCCAGTCGACGCCGAAGAGGTGGCCCTCCTCGGTGCCGCCGAGCCGCGCGGGGTCGGCGAGGAGGTCGGGCAGCACGTCGCGGCCCCCGACCCGCAGGCCGGAGAGCCAGCCGAGGTGGTTGAGCCCGGCGTAGTCGATCTCGACGTCGTCGAGGCGGTGGCCCAGGGCGCCGGCGGCCCGCTTGGCCAGCCCGAGCGGGGAGTCGCAGATGCCGACGACGCGGTCGCCGAGCACCTGTTGCATCGCCTGGGTCACGAGCCCGGCGGGGTTGGTGAAGTTGATGACCCACGCGTCGGGGGCCAGGCGCGCGACGCGCTGGGCGACGTCGACGGCCACCGGCACGGTGCGCAGGCCGTAGCCGACGCCGCCCGGGCCGGTCGTCTCCTGGCCGAGCAGCCCGAGGCCGAGGGCGATGCGCTCGTCGGCGGTGCGGCCCTCGAGTCCCCCGACGCGGATCGCGGAGAAGACGAAGTCGGCGCCGTCGAGCGCGTCGTCGAGGTCGGTTGTCGCCCGGACCGTGGGCGGTGCGGGCGAGTCGGGCGCCGCGGCGCACGCGGCCTGCGCGTCGAGGACCCGGAGCACGACGTCGAGCCGAGAGGGGTCGGTGTCGTGGAGGACGACCTCGGTGACGCGTCGGGCGGCGTCGGGCGTCCGGTCGCCGAGGAGCGCGCCGTGGACGAGCGGCACCCGGAAACCCCCGCCACCGAGCACGACCAGCCTCATCGCGTCCTCACCGCGCCACCCCCGTCGTCACCGAACCGACGCTAACAGGGTTGCGGCGGATGGGAGCATGGTGGCGATGCCGACGAGCTCTGCCTTCGACCCGCTCGCAGCCCGACGTACCGCCGCCGGGCCCGACCTCGACGTGTTCGTCTGGGGGACGGTCTTCCTCGACATGATCTTCGCCGGGCTGCCCGCGTCGCCGTCACCCGGCACGGAGGTGTGGGCCGAGGGCCTCGCGTCGTGCCCGGGCGGGATCGCCAACCTCGCCGTGGCGACGCGTCGGCTCGGCCTGCGCACGTCGCTGGCCGCGGCCTTCAGCGACGACGACTACGGCGACTTCTGCTGGCGCACCCTCGAGGAGCAGGAGGGCATCGACCTCTCCCGCAGCCGCCGGTTCGCCGACTGGCACAGCCCCGTGACCGTGTCGATGTCGGTCGACCGCGACCGCAGCATGGTCTCGCACGGCCACCCGTCGCCGGTGCCGGCCAGCGAGCTCATCGGCACGCCGCCGCGGTCCCGGGCCGTCATGGTCGACCTCGCCGAGGACGAGGCGTTCGGGGCCACGAGCACGTGGGTCGACCGTGCCCGCGCCGACGGGGCCCTGGTGTTCGCCGACGTCGGCTGGGACCCCAAGGAGCGGTGGTCGCCCGAGGTGCTCGACCGGCTCGAGCGCTGCGACGTGTTCATGCCCAACGCCGTCGAGGCGATGGCCTACACCGGCACCCGCACGACGGTCGAGGCGCTCTACGCCCTCGCCGACCGGGTGCCCGTCGCGATCGTCACCGACGGGCCGAACGGCGCGGTCGGCATCGACCAGCGCACCGGTGAGGAGGCGCGCGTGCCGTCACTGCGCGTCGAGGAGGTCGACCCGACCGGGGCCGGCGACGTCTTCGGCGCGGCGCTGCTCGTCGGCACCCTCGCGGAGTGGCCGCTCGAGCAGCGGATGACCTTCTCGACGCTGTGCGCCGGGCTCGCGCTGCAGCAGTACGGCGGGTCGCTCGCCGCGCCGGGGTGGGGCGACCTCGCCGACTGGTGGACCGCCCTGGCCGCCGACACGACCGACGACGCGTACCACCGGTCGCTGCGGCGTCGGTACGCCTTCCTCGACGACATCGTGCCGCGCGTGCCGACGATGGCCTGCCGGCGCGCGACGGCGACGATCGCCCGCCGCGCCGACGTCCACGACCTCGACTGACGCCTCGTTTCCCGCCGGTGCACCGGCTCCTCGCGGGTGCACCCCGTGCAACCGGTGCACCCTCCCCTCAGAGGTGCGCGTTTCCGGTAGAGGCGCCGGCTGCAGCGCGCACTCCTCGCGGAAGCGCGCACCGCTGCGGGCACCGCGCACCGCCGGCGAGGCGGGTCAGTCGAGGCAGAACTCGTTGCCCTCGACGTCCTGCATGACCTGGCACGACTCGTTGAACCCGTCCGCGACGAGCAGCTGCACGCGAGAGGCCCCGAGCGCCTCGAGCCGGACCGTCTCGGCCTCGAGGGCGTCGAGCCGTTCCTGCCCGACGAGGCCGGTGCCCACGCGCACGTCGAGGTGCACGCGGTTCTTGACGACCTTGCCCTCGGGGACGCGCTGGAAGAACATCCGCGGCCCGACGCCGTTCGGGTCGACGATCGCGAACGCCGAGCCGTGCATCTCGGCCGGCAGCGACTGCTCGAACGCCGCCCACGAGTCGAAGCCGGGCGGCGGTGCGGGCACCTCGTAGCCGAGCACCTCGCACCAGAAGCGCGCCACGCGCTCGGGCTCCGCGCAGTCGAACGTGACCTGGACCTGTCGCACCGTCGCCATGCCGTCACCCTAGGCGCGGCGGACGACGCCGCGCGCGGCCTTTGTCGACGCGTCCGCGCCCGACTCCCGACGCGTCAGGCGTCCGGACGCGTCAGGCGTGGCGTCCCGTGTGGGCACCCGCGTGGGCGGAGGGGTGCAGCACCTCGTCGCGCTGCTGCACGAGCAGCACGGCCCCGACGACGATGCACACGACCTCGGCGATGGCGGCCAGCCACACGGACCCGCCACGCCACTCGGTGTGCACGCCCATGAGGCCGACCGTCGAGGCGATGGTGAAGGCGCCGAGCGTCGCGGCCCCGAAGCCGAGCGTGAGGAACGCCGAGAGCCAGTGCCGCCACCGCACGATGAGCACGGCGAGGACGATGCCGGCCACGACGTTGACGAGGAACATCGGCCCGACGGTCTGGTTACGCACGCCGTCGAACCACAGGTAGAGGTGCACTCCGGCGGAGACGAGCAGCGCCGCGGCACCCACGAGTCGCAGGGTCATCGAGACCCTCCCTTCTGTGTCACAGCCGGTCGTGAGGCGCGCGGCCCGCTGTTCGGTGGACACCTGTGACGACGCCTGATCGGCCGGGTCGGTTCAGCGGAAGGAGCCGAGGATGCGGTCGCGGACGGCGCTCATCGGCCACACGGGAGCGGCGGCGTCGGGGCGCAGGCCGTCGTGCCAGCCCCACGCGTCGACGCGGCTGCCGACGGTCGCGTCGCGGGTCAGCAGGGCGACCGGCACGTCGTGCGACGCGTTGTCGCCGGACACGACGCTGGCGGGCTGGTGGTCGCCGAGGACGAGCACGACGAGGTTGCGGTCGCGGGTGTGCGACAGCCACGACACGACGCTGTCGAGGGAGTAGGCGACGGTCTGCGCGTAGGCGTCGCGCACCCCGGCGTCGGTGCGCCACACGACCTCGCGCGGGGTGGCCCGACCGACCTGGGCCCGGAAGACCGAGCCGTCGCCGAGGCTCGGCCAGTCGACGAGTCGCGGCAGGGGCGCCCACGGGATGTGGCTCGTGACGAGGTCGACCTCGGCGAAGACCGGCGGACGCGGCGACGGCGCGAGCTCGAGGCGGTCGAGCGCCGACAGCGTGTACTGGTCGGGCATCGGCGCGTAGCCGAACCCCGGGCCGCGGTAGCCGAGCGTGCGGGCGTCCCAGACCTTGTCGTAGCCGTAGAAGTCGCGGCCCTCGGGCCAGTCGTGGCGGTTGGCGGGCACGACGTCGACGGTGCGGTAGCCGGCCCCGGCGAAGACGTGGCTCAGGGTGAGCCGGTGCGTGGTGACGAGCTGGTCGTAGCGCTGCTGGCTGTCGACCCACAGGCCGGACTGGATGCTCGAGTGGGCGAGCCAGCTGAAGCCGCCGAAGGTCGGTGACGTCAACCACGCGCTGCGCACCGAATAACCCTGCGCGGCAAGCGCCTTCGTGCCGGTGGACAGTGACCGGTCGACGACGGGAGCGCCGAGGGCGACCTTGCCGTAGCTCTCGACGAAGACGACGACGACGTCCTTGCCCCGCAGCGCGCCGAGCATCCCCGACGTGTCGGCGCCGGCGAGCGGGTCGGTCGCGATGGCGGTGGCGAAGACCGCATGGTCCTGCGCGTCGTGCACGGCCTTGCGGGCCTGCGCGTCGGCGAGGGCCACGGTGCTCGACGCCGCGACGGGCAGCCCCGGCGCGAGCGCCACCCGGGACACGGCGGCGACGACCCACACGGCGGTCAGGGCAACCAGGACGCGTCGGGCCGCGGTCCGGTGCCGGTCACCGACCCCAGCGAGCCGCCGCAGCGCGAGCGGTACCGCGACGAGGACCCCGACGAGCGCCAGCCCGACGCCCACCGCCGCCAGCACGGCCACGACCTGGCCCGAGGCGTCGCTGGCCAGCTCGAACCCGGACGACGCGTAGCGCCAGTCGCTGAGCAGGTTGAAGGGCCGGTAGAAGACGTCGCGGAAGGCGATGTCGAGGGCCCGGACGAGCAGGAGCACCGCGAGGAGGACCCCGACCGGCGGCAGCACCCAGCGGCGCACCCACCGACCCGTCCGGCGCGGCACGGCCAGGACGAGCGCCCCGAGCACGAGCCCCTCGACCGGCACGCGGAGGAACGCGCTGGGTCGCGTGAGGGCTGCCGCCTCGGGGGCCGTGAGCGCCACCCACACGAGGGCTCCGGCGAGCACCGAGAGCGCGATGCCGCCGGCCCGCCTGACGCGCAGACCCACCCCGACGCGTCGGCGCGCCCGACCTGCCGACGGGGCCGGCTCGGTCATCCGGACCGCCGCTGGGCGACGACGACGCGGGCACCGGACATCGTGACGACGACGGCTCGGCCGTCGGGTGCGAGTGCGGGGACGGCGGTGGCCCGCGCTCCTGCGGCCGCCTCCTGCGCGCGCTCCGTCGCGCCGTCGGCCCCCCGCAGGCGCCACAGCGTCGCGGCCTCGGTGCCGAACGACACGGCGAGCGCCGCGAGCCCCAGCCCGACGACGCCGACGGCGACCGCCGGTGCGAGCAGGCCCGAGGCCGCCGCCGTGAGACCGACGCCCTGGTAGGCGGCGACGGCCTTGCGCCACCGCCGCGCGGGCACCCCGCGGCGCAACCACGGCGCGAACCGCTGGGCGAGGAGGAGCAGGTACCGGGCCGCCCCGACGGCGAGCACCCACTGGCCGAGGTCGCCGGCGACGTGGACCGCGAGCACGAGGATGAGGACGGCGTCGGACTCCATGTCGAACCGGGCGCCGAACGCGCTGACGGTGCCGGTGCGTCGGGCGACGCGCCCGTCGACGGCGTCGAGGGAGAGTCCGACCGACGCGAGCACGACGAGCGCAGCGGTCCGCGTCCCCGCGTCCGCACCGGCAGGACCCACCGCCGCGTCGGTCACCAGCGCGGCGACGCCGCACGTCAGCACCGCCCGCAGGAGGGTGACGCGGTCGGCGGGCCCGGGCAACCGGCGCCCGGAAGCAGCGAGGCCGACGGTGACGAGCACGAACAGCACCGCGGCACAGGCGAACCCGACGGCGGCCCCTTGCGCCCCGACGCCCGCGACGAGCGTCAGCCCGAGCACGAGTGCCGTCGCGGTGGCGAACCCGACCGCGGGGCCCCGGTGAACCATCCGTCCCACGCTACCTCCGGCCCGTCGGGCGGGCGCTCGGCCCGCATCGCACCCGCATTGCACTGACATCGCACCCAAGGACGCCGACCGCCCCGACCCGGTTCACGCGTCGCGCATCGGGCGCCGGCCGGGCGCGGCGTGGTTACTCTGGCGCCGTGGCGACGGACGCGAGGGCGTTCTGGCTGGTCGAGCCCGGCAGGGGCGAGATCCGGCCCGAGCCCCTGCGTGCGCCCGGCCCCGACGAGGTGCTGGTGCGCGCGCTGCACTCCGGCGTCAGCCGCGGCACGGAGACGCTCGTCTTCCGTGGCGAGGTGCCTCGCAGCCAGTGGGACGCCATGCGGGCGCCCTTCCAGGACGGTGACTTCCCGGCGCCGGTCAAGTACGGCTACCTGTCGGTCGGCGTCGTCGAGGAGGGGCCGGACGCGCTGCGTGGGCGAACCGTGTTCAGCCTGCACCCGCACCAGACTGCGTACGTCGTCCCGGCGTCGGCCGTCGTCGTCGTGCCCGACGGGGTGCCGCCGCAGCGGGCCGTCCTCGCCGGCACCGTCGAGACCGCCGTCAACGCGCTGTGGGACGCCACACCGCTGCTCGGCGACCGGGTGGCGGTCGTCGGGGCGGGCATGGTCGGCTGCAGCGTCGCCCGGCTGCTCGGCCGGTTCCCCGGCATCGACTGCACGCTCGTCGACGTCGACCCGGCGCGCGCCGGGACGGCCGCACGCCTCGGTGTCGGGTTCGCGAACCCTGCGTCGGATGCGCTCCCCCTCGGCGACTGCGACCTCGTCGTCCACGCGAGCGCCACCTCGGCCGGGCTGCAGACCGCGCTCGACCTGCTCCGCCCGGAGGGCACCGTCCTCGAGCTCAGCTGGTACGGCGAGAAGACCGTCGAGCTGGCCCTGGGCGGGGCCTTCCACTCGCGGCGGCTGGGCATCCGCGCGAGCCAGGTCGGCGTCGTGTCGCCGGCGCGGCGGTCGCGGTACACCACCTCGCAGCGGCTCGCCCTGGCGCTCGACCTGCTGCGCGACGACGCCTTCGACGCGCTCGTCACCGGCAGCTCGCCGTTCGAGGAGCTGCCCGACGTGCTGGCCCGGCTCGCCGACGGCAGCCTCGGCGCCATCTGCCACGCCATCAGCTACCCCGACAGCCACCAGACCACCGACAAGCCCACCGACGGAGAGGCCTGAGCATGTTCGCGGTCACGGTCCGCGACCACATGATGGTCGCCCACAGCTTCGAGGGCGAGCGGTTCGGCCCGGCGCAGCGGCTGCACGGCGCGACGTTCGTCGTCGACGCGACCTTCCGCGGGCCCGAGCTCGACGCCGACGGCATCCTGCTCGACATCGGCCTGGCCACCGAACAGGTCCACGAGGTCGTCGGGGCGCTCAGCTACCGCAACCTCGACGACGAGCCCGACCTCGTGCGCAACACCTCCACCGAGGTGCTGGCGCGGCTCGTCGCCGACCGGCTCGCCGAGCGCGTCGCGGCCGGCGCCCTCGGCACCGAGCCGGGGCAGCTCACCGGGCTCGTCGTGACGCTCCACGAGTCGCACGTCGCGTGGGCGTCGTACGAGCGCACGGTGTGAGGGGCTGAGGGTGCCCACCCTCCACGCCGTCCTCCCCGACGCGGTCCGCGACCCGGCTCGCCCGAGCGGCGGGAACACCTACGACCGGCGGGTGCTGGCCGGGCTCGCCGCGTTCGGCTGGAGGGTGCACGAGCACCTCGTGACCGGGCGGTGGCCCGAGCCCGACGCGGAGGCGCGACGCAGCCTCGCTGACGCGGCCGGACACGTCGCTGACGGGAGCTGGCCCGTGCTCGTCGACGGGCTGCTGGCCTCCCGCTCCCCCGACGTGCTGGTCCCGCTCGCGCGCCGCGCCCCGCTCGTCGTCCTCGTCCACCTCCCCCTCGGCGGCGAGCCCGAACGCGCCGTGCTCGCCGCGGCCGCGGCCGTCGTCACGACGAGCGCGTGGTCGCGTGACCGGCTCGTCGAGGTGCACGGCCTCGACCCCGCGCGTGTCCACGTCGCCGAGCCCGGCACCGACCCGGCACCCCTGGCGGCCAGCACGCCCGGCGGCGGGTCGTTCCTCTGCGTCGGTGCGGTCACCCCGGTGAAGGGGCTCGACGTGCTCGCCGATGCCCTGGCCGAGCTGGCCACCCTCACCGGCCTGCCGTGGCACTGCCTGGTGGCCGGGTCGCTCGAGGTCGACGCCCCGTTCGCGACGGAGGTCGTGGAGTGGACGCGTCGGGCCGGCGTCACGGACCGCGCCACCTTCGCGGGGCCGCTCACCACCGACGCGCTCGGCGACGCGTACGCCGCGGCCGACCTGCTCGTGGTGCCCTCCCGCGTCGAGACGTTCGGGATGGCCGCCGCCGACGCCCTCGCCCGCGGCCTGCCGGTGGTCGCGAGCGACGTCGGCGGACTGCCCCGGACGCTGCGGGGCGCCGGCGAGACCCTGCCCGGGCTGCTCGTGCCGGCCGGCGACCCGGCCGCGCTGGCGGGGGCGCTGCGCACGTGGCTCTCCGACGCCGGGCTGCGCGAACGGCTGCGGGCCGCCGCCGCGGCGCGACGCCCCACCCTGGCCCCGTGGCCGGAGACGGTCCGACTGGTCGCCGACGTGCTCCGACGGGTGCGCGGGTGACGGATCGTGGGTTCCGGGCGCTTGGGGACCGTCCGGTCGGGGTAGTGGAGAAACCGGGGCGCGGACGACGCGGCGCCGCTGAACCGGGCGGCGCCGCGTGTCGTCCTCGGTGGTGGCGCGTCGGAGCGTCGTGATCGCCGGCCCCGCGCGCGAAGGAGGCAGTGATGGCTCGGACCCGACGGTGGCTGCGCCCGCTCGGCGTCGCTGCGCTCGTGGCCGTGCTCGTCTGGCGCGTCGGACCCGTGGCCGTGGGCGACGCGCTCCGCGCCGTCGACGCGCGTGCCCTCGCGGTCGCCGCGGTGGCGGCCCAAGCCGTGGCCGCGGTCTCGACGGTGTGCGTGGCCTGGCGCTGGGTGCTCGTGGCCCGAGGTCTCGGGCTCGAGCTGTCGCTGCCCGAGGCCGTCCGCGCGTCGTACCGCTCGCAGTTCCTCAACGTCACCCTTCCGGTCGGGGTGGCCGGAGACGTGCACCGCGCCGTCTCGCACGGCCGCTCCTCCGGCGACCTCGGCCGTGGGGTGCGGGCCGTCGTGTGGGAGCGGACGGCCGGGCAGGTCGTCCAGGTGGTGCTCGCGCTCGTCGTGCTCGTGGCGGTGCCGTCGCCCCTGCGTGCCGTGGTGGCCGACCACGCCCCGACGCTCGGCGCGGCCGCACTCGTGCTCGCCCTGGTCGCCGGGGTCGTCCTGCGGATCCGGTTGCGCGACAGCAAGTCCCGCGCCGCAGGCGTGGCCCGCACGGTCGTCGACGACGTCCGCCACGGACTGCTCGCCCGACGCGTCTGGCCCGGGGTGCTCGCCGCGTCGGCCCTCGCCGTCGCCGGCCACGTCGCCACCTTCCTGCTCGCCGCGCGGGCCGTCGGCGGGACCCTCGACCCGGCGCGGGTGGTGCCCGTCGCCTTCGTCGTGCTGCTCGCGGCGGCCCTGCCCCTCAACGTCGCGGGGTGGGGCCCTCGCGAGGGCGCGGCCGCGTGGGCCTTCGGCGTGGCCGGCCTCGGCGCCGCGCAGGGCGTCGTCGTCGCCGTCGTCTACGGCGGCCTCGTGCTCCTGGCCGGGCTGCCCGGCGCCGTGGTGCTGCTCCGCGACGCGGCGCGTCGCCCGGACCGCGCGACGGGGCGGGTGCGCGTCGACCCGCCCACCCGCGTCGACGAGGTCGTGGGTGGTGCCCGTGCCTGACGTCGGTGACATCACCCCAGCGCTGCGCAGCCCCCGGACCACACGTGGGCCGCGGACGTCCGCCGGGACCCACCGGCCCCCGGCGCCCCCGACGAGCGTGCGCGAGCGCCCGACGCCAGAGGCGCCCGACGCGTCCGACCTGTCCGACACCGCCGTCGCGCTGCCGTACGTCGTGCTCAGCTGCGGGATGTCGATCGACGGCTACCTCGACAACCCGACGCCGCAGCGGCTGCTCCTGTCCAACGACGACGACTTCGACCGGGTCGACGCGGAGCGGGCCGCGTCCGACGCGATCCTCGTCGGTGCCGCGACGATCCGCCACGACGACCCGCGCCTGCTGGTCAGGTCCGCGGCCCGCCGGGCCGAGCGCGTCGCCCGCGGTCTGCCGGCCTCGCCCACGAAGGTGACGCTGACGCGGCGGGCCGACCTCGACCCGGACGCCCGGTTCTTCGCCGCCGACGACGCCGAGAAGCTCGTCTACTGCGCGTCCCCGGCGCTCGAGGCCGCCCGCCACCGGGTCGGCGACCGGGCCACCGTCGTCGACGCCGGCCACCCCTGCGACCTCCGAGGCGTCTGGACCGACCTCGCCGCGCGTGGCGTCGGCCGGCTCATGGTCGAGGGCGGCGGCGCCGTCCACACTCAGGTGCTCGCCGCCGACCTCGCCGACGAGCTGCAGCTCGTCGTCGCACCGTTCTTCGTCGGCAGCTCTCGCGCCACCCGGTTCGTCGGCGACGCCGCGTTCCCCTTCAACGAGCAGCGACGCGCCCGCCTGGCCGAGGTGCGCCAGATCGGCGACGTCGTGCTGCTGCGCTACGCCCTCTCGCCCCGCTTCGAGGATCCGACGGTGACCGCATGACCCAGCCCATGGCCCGCTCGCACCGCCCCGCCGGGGGCCTGCCCACCGGCGGGGTCACGCCGATCCGTCCCGCCGTGGGCTCGCCGCCACCGGCGTCGGTCCGTGCCGCCGTGCGCGTGCCGATCGCACTGGCCGACGGGTTCGAGACCATCGCGCTGGCGCACTCCTTCACCGGTCTCGTCGACGGGCTCGAGCACGTCGCCCTCGGCCTCGGCGACCGCGCCGACCCGACGCGCTCCGGCCGCCGCCCGCACGCCCCCGAGGCCCCGCCGCTGGTCCGGTTGCACAGCGAGTGCCTGACCGGCGACGTCTTCGGCAGCCAGCGCTGCGACTGCGGCCCGCAGCTGCACGAGGCCGTCCGCCGGCTCACGGCCGAGGGCGGCTACCTGCTCTACCTGCGCCAGGAGGGCCGGGGCATCGGCCTCTACCCGAAGCTCGACGCGTACGTGCTGCAGGACTCCGGGCTCGACACCTACCAGGCCAACGTCGCGCTCGGATTCGGCGCCGACGAGCGCGACTACACCGTCGCCGCGCAGATGCTCCTGGCCCTCGACCTGCCGCGGGTCCGGGTGCTGACGAACAACCCCGACAAGCCCGCCCAGCTCGAACGGCTCGGCATCGAGGTCACGCGCCAGGAGCCGACCGGGGTCCACGTGTCGCCCGCGAACGCCCAGTACCTGTCGACGAAGGCCACCCGCGGGGCCCACACGCTGCGCCTGCCCGACGCGACGCCCTAGCCGCCCCGACGCCCAAGCGACGTCGCGGCACCTCCTCACCGGTTCGAGGTATTCGCGCGGGCCAGGGCGCGCGCAGATACCTCGAACCGGATGCCACCCGACGCGTCAGCCGGCGGTGAGGCCCGGTGGCGCGGTCGCCCGCCGGTCTCGGCCGACCAGGGCCAGTGCCGCGGTGCCGAGGCCCCACGCGATGCCGGGCACGGTCCACGGGTGCCCCGCGTTGCCCACCAGCAGCGCCACGCTCACCAGCTGCACGACGACGAAGATGCGCCGGAAGTCCGGGTACCGGCGCCGGAGTGCCACAGCCAGGGCGAAGAACCCCGCTGCGAGCGCCAGGCCCAGGACGGCCAAGCCGCCCAGGATGACGTAGGCCGCGCCGGCCCAGGGACCGGTCGACGGGTGCCGCTTCTCGAGGAGGTAGCCCCATCCGGCGTACCCGACCAGCGCGAGGCCGGCGACTCCCTGCAGAGCGGTCGCGGCGACGACCACCGGTGCGAGCAGCCGCTCCGACGCGGACGGCTCGTGGTACGCCGGCTGCACGTGCGCCGTCCCCGCGGTGACGCCATCGCCACCGACCCCACCGACCCCATCGAGCCCACCGTCCCCGGGGGCCGGCTCGGCGCGTCGGTCATGACGCAGCCGGGCCAGGCCCACCGCCGCACTGGTGAACGGGATGGCCAGCACGAGCAGCATCGTCAGGCCCCGCCCACCGGACGCCGCGAGCGCCAGGCACCCGACCATGACGGTGGCCGGAACCGCCCACTGCGCCCACAGCCGCTGCCACGGCAGCGCGGCCGCCACGAGCAGGTACGCGAAGGGCACGACGAGCAGGGCCAGGAGGCCGAGCCCGCCCGACACGGCACCCACCACGGCAGCCACGGAGAGGACCGGACCGATGAGCAGCGCTGCGGCCTGTCCGGGCCGCGGACGCCACGTCGCCGCGGCCATGACCGCGGCGACCGCGGTGGTGATGACGGCGTAGAGCCAGGCCTCACCCATCGATTCCCCCTGTGCGTGTCGGTCCGCGCGCTCGCGCGGGTGAGGTCACTGTCGCGCAGTCGGGGGCGGCGCGGGTGAGTCGCCGTGCTCAGTCGGGGTGCTCAGTCGCCGGCGATGCCGGTGCGCTCGACGCCCTCGACGATCCAGCGCTGCAGGAACAGGAACATGAGCAGCAGCGGCAGGATCGCGACGAGAGCCGCCATGAACAGCTGGCTCACCTGCACCGACTGCGCCGTGAGGAACGTCGACAGCGCGATCTGCACCGTCCACGACTCCTGGTCGCGGCCGATGACGAGCGGCCACAGGAACGCGTTCCACGAGCCGATGAAGGTGATGGTGCCGATCGCGGCGACGAAGCCCATCGAGTTCGGCACGACGATGCGCCAGAAGGTGCCCCAGTACGAGAGCCCGTCGATGAACGCGGCCTCCTCGATCTCCTTGGGGAAGTTGAGGAAGAACTGCCGGAACAGGAACGTCGCGAGCGCCTGGAAGAGCCCCGGGATGATGAGGCCGCGCAGCGTCGAGATCCAGCCGAGCGTCGACACGAGCACGAAGCTCGGCACGAAGGTGACAGCCGCGGGGATGAGCAGCGTCGCGGTGATCGCGTAGAACACCGCGTTGGAGCGGCGGTACGGGATGCGGGCCAGGCCGTAGCCGGCCAGGCCCGAGACCACCAGCACGCCGATCGTCTGGGTCACGGCGATGAGCCCGGAGTTGAGCAGCGAGCGGGCCATCGGGATCGCCGGGTTGGCGAACAGGTCGGTGAGGTTCGCGGTGTTCCACGTCGGCGGCAGCCAGTGGAAGTCGGGCGAGGAGAGGTCCTGCTCGCGCATGAAGGCGCTGCGGACGATGAGGTAGAACGGCACGAGGAACAGCAGCGCCGCCACGACGAGCGCGCTGTAACGGGCCCACCCGGCGGTGCGGGACTGGCGCTTGCTGCGGACGATGGCCATCAGGCGTCCCTCTCCCCGATGCGGAGCAGCCGCCCCTGCACGACGGCGACGATCGCGATGATGAGCGTCAGGATGACGGCGCCGGCCGAGCCGTGCCCGAAGTCCTGACCGGAGCCGAGGGCCGTGTAGTAGAGGTAGACGAGCGGCGGTCGGGCGTAGGGCGGGTAGGTGCCGAACGTCGACAGGATGTTGTAGAACTCGTCGAAGGCCTGGAACGCGTTGACGAGCAGGAGCATCAGCACCGCCGTCGACGTGGCCCGCAGCTGCGGCAGCGTGATGTGCCGGAACACCTTCCAGCCCTCGGCGCCGTCGATGGCGGCCGCCTCGTAGAGCGTCGGGCTGATCCGCTGGATGCCGGCGAGGAACAGGATCATGTAGAAGCCGATCTGCAGCCAGAGCCGGGCCGTGACGATGACGAGCCAGTACCAGGGCGGGTCGGCGAGGCTGAGCCACGGGATCGAGTCGACGCCGAACCAGCCGAGCACCGCGTTGGCCAGGCCGGAGCGGATGCCGCTGAAGATCGACATCTTCCACACGAGGGCCGCGACGACGTACGAGCAGGCCGTCGGCAGGAAGAACACCGAGCGGAAGAACGCCTGCATGACGCGCGTGCGCGCCACGAGCAGCGCCGCGCCGAGCGACAGCGCGAACGTCGTCGGCACGATGAAGAGCGCGAAGAGCACGAAGGTGACCAGGCTGCTGCGGAAGGCCGGGTCGCGCAGCATGTCGAGGTAGTTGCCGACGCCGACGAACTGCGTCGGGGTCACGGTGTTGTACGAGTCGAAGAACGACAGGTAGATCGACCAGGCGATCGGCACGTAGACGAAGACGACGAGCCCGATGACAAACGGCCCGACGAAGAGCCAGAACCACACGTTGCGGTTCTGGTAGCCCCGCAGCCGCACACCGAGCGGAGGCCGGGGCGGACGCGTCGGTGCGGAGACCGACGCGTCCGGCCGGGTGGTGGCCGGCGCGCTCAGGCGAGCACCCGCTTGAGCTCGGGGTCGGCGACGGCCTTGACCTTGGCGATCTCGCCGGCCGGGTCCGCGCCCTCCTTGACGATGCGGTTCATCGCGTCGCCGAAGGCCGTGGCGCACTTTGGCGTCCACAGCAGCGGGCTCTGCGCGTGGCCGACGTCGGTGGCGAGCTTGGCGGCCTCGGCGGCCTGCCCCTCCTTGAGGGTCGAGGCCTGGCTGATGAGGCTGGTGCGCGAGGGGATGTGGAAGCCGTACGCGGTGGCGAAGTCGAGCTGGTCGGCGGTCTGGTCGACCCAGAGCCACTTGGCGAACTTCTTCGCGGCGTCGACGTCCTTGGCCTTGGCGCTGACGCACGAGCCGTACGCGCCGACCGGCACCGACGCCTTGCCGCTGCCGTCGAGGGCCGGCCAGGCCATGACGCCGAAGTCGTCGCCGAGGCCCTTCTTGATGTCGGGGAAGGTCCAGAGGCCGGTGAACTGCATCGCCGTGAGGCCGGAGGTCAGCGCCGACGCGTCGAACCAGTCCTTCGGGGCGCCGAGCAGCAGCACCTTGGCGTCCCACATCTCGCGCAGCTTGCCGAGCGCGGTGGCGGCCCGGGGGTCGTCGAAGCCGAACTCGTTGTTCTCGGTGAGGTAGTCGAGGCCGGCCGACCACAGCATCGGGCCGCCCATGAGGCCGGCGCCGCCGTCGTTGCCGAGGAAGAGGCCCTTGACGTTGCCCTGGGTCAGCTTCTTGGCGGCGGCGATGAGCTCGTCGATCGTCTGCGGAGGCTGGATGCCGGCCTTGTCGAGCAGCGACTTGCGGTAGACGAGCAGCTGCATGTCGACGACCTGCGGGATGGCCCAGACCTTGTCCTGGTAGGTCATCCGCTTGAGGATGCCGGGGTTGAAGTCGCTCTTGGCATCGCCGAGCAGGTCGGTGAGGTCGACGACCTGGTTGCCCTTGATCATGTCGATCGTCGGGCCGTTGCCGTACTCGAACACGTCGGGGCCGGCGTCGGTCAGCAGCGACGCGGCGGTGGACTGGTCGTAGTCGCCGGGCTTCCAGCTGACCTTGACCGTGGCGTCCTTGTACGCGGCGGCGTACTTCTCGACGGCCTGCTGCGTGCCGGCCTCGCCGTACTGGTGGTACCACTGCTGGATCGACGCGCCACCGCCTCCGCCCCCGGTGGCCCCGCCGGACGCCGCGGGCTCGCGGCCGGTGTTGCTGCCGCACGCGGCGAGGGCGCCCGTGAGGACCGCCGCCCCACCGAGGCCGAGGAGGGTCCGGCGGCTGAACGCGCCGGAGAGCTGGGTGAGCTGGGTCTGCTGGTCCGTCATTCCCCTGGGTCCTTCCTGCCCGTGGCACGGGCACCGAGTGTCGGCCGGGCCCTGCGGAACAGATACCCGTCCGCGCTCGATCGTATGCGTCCACCCGGGCCGTCGGCGTTGTGGGCGTGGGCGATTCGCGACCCGGGCGGCCGCCCCGGATGAGCACCCCGACGCCCCAACCCGGCACGAGGCTCACAGGCCGAGCGCGCCTCGCTGTGGCACGATCCCTGCCGTGCGCCGTCGATGCGTCAAGCTGCTCGCGGTCCTCGTCGTGCTCGTCGTCGGCGGGGGCGCCCTGGCCTACGCGGCCTGGCCGCACTACCGGCCCGTCCTGGAGGACGGCGAGGTCTACGGCGTCGACGTGTCCTCGCACCAGGGGGACATCGACTGGCGCGCCGTCGCGGCCGACGGCGTGGCCGCCGCCTACGTCAAGGCCAGCGAGGGTGGCACGTACGTCGACAGCACGTTCGTCGCCAACTGGCGCGGCGCGTCGGCGGCCGGCCTCCGGGTGGGCGCGTACCACTTCTTCACCCTGTGCCGCGGCGGCGACGAGCAGGCCGCCAACTTCCTGGCGCGCCTCCGGCAGGTGCACGGCACCGACGCCGGACGCGTCCTGCCCCCCGTCGTCGACCTCGAGCTCGGTGGCAACTGCAGCGCGCGCCCGGCTGCCGCGGTCGTCGACGCGCGGCTCGTCGACTTCGTGTCACGGGTCGAGGCGGCGACGGGACGGCGGGTGCTCCTCTACGTCGTCGACGACTACGCGAGCCGCTACCCCCTGCCGGCCTCGCTCGAGCGCGACCGCTGGGTCCGCCGCCTCGGGTTGCGCCCTGAGGGGGCGTGGGCGTGGTGGCAGGTGCACAACGACGCGTCGGTCGACGGGGTCCACGGGCCGGTCGACCTCGACGTGGCCCGCCTCGACCACGCGAGGTAGGCGCTCTCCGGCCCTCGGCGGTCGGCCTCAGATGGCGGCCGGGGAGTCGAGCGGGTTGTCGGCCGCGGTCTCGGCGGCGGTGCGGAGCAGCTCGCCGAGGAGGATCAGGGTCTGTTCGTCCTCGGGCAGGATGCGTCGCCCGAACGGCCCGCGGGCCAGGGCCACACCCTCGCCGATGCGCAGGACGGTGCGGCGCACGTCGTCACGGGTGGCGGCGTCCATCCGCTCGAGCAGCCGCGTCACGGCGAGCATCCCCGACACGACGCTGCGCCCGTCGAGCTCGAACTCGTCGAAGAGCCACGTCCGCTCGGCAGCCGCCCCGGCCAGCACCTCCCGCCCGGGGCCCTCGCTGCGCAGGGCGGCCGAGGTGGCGGCGTCCCAGAACGCGCCGCGCTCGTCCTCGTCGAACCGGACCCGGCCGGCCAGTGCGCTGAGCACCCAGACCGGCGCGAGGCGCAGCGTCACCCACTCGGCGGCCGACCACTCGTCCTGCCAGCGGCCCACGGCGCCACCTCCTCCTGCCCGCGCGAAGCCCTGACCGGTGACCCGTCCAGCGTACGACCGCCCGGCAAGGGGGCGATGCCCGCGACGACCGACGCGGGCCTCCCCGGGGTATCCACGGGCGTCCCCGGGCATCCGCCGGCGGGCCCGTGCGTTGTCAGGGAGGATCGGCCCCAGCCCGCCCACGCCGACCCCACCCGGGCAGCAACCCTCAGAGAGGCACCGCGCATGGACCAGCTCCCCGACCTCACCGGCCGTCACGTCGTCGTCACCGGCAGCAACAGCGGCACCGGCAAGGAGGCGGCCCGCCGGCTCGCCGCGGCCGGCGCCGACGTGGTCATGGCGGTGCGCTCCACCGACAAGGGCGACGCGGCGCGCGCGGAGATCCTCGCGGCCACCCCCGACGCGTCGGTGACGGTGCGCCGGCTCGACCTCGCCGACCTCGCGTCGGTGCGGGCCTTCGCGGGCCTCCTGCTCGAGGAGGGCCGGCCGGTCGACGTGCTCGTCAACAACGCCGGGGTCATGGCGCCGCCGAAGCGGTTCGAGACCGTCGACGGCTTCGAGCTGCAGATGGGCACGAACTTCCTCGGCCCGTTCGCGCTGACCAACCTGCTGCTGCCGCTCGTGCTGAAGGGCGAGCGCCCGCGTGTGGCGACGATGACGAGCGGCGTCGCAGCGGTCGGCACCATCGACTTCGCCGACCTGCAGTGGACCTCGCGCCGCTTCAGCCCGTGGCGCGCCTACGCCCAGTCCAAGCTCGCCGACAGCCTCCTCGGCCTGTACCTGGCGCGGGTCGCCACCGAGCGCGACTGGCCCCTGCTCAGCACCCTCGCCCACCCCGGCTACACGCGGACCAACCTGCAGGTCGCCGGTGCGAGCCTCGGGCGCGAGGGTGCCAAGCCGCCGCTCTACACCCGCCTGTCGGTGCTGCCGGTCCAGGAGGTCGAGCAGGGCACCGAGCCGCTCCTGCGCGCCATCGCCGACCCGACCGCCATCCAGGGCGCGTTCTACGGCCCGGGCGGACGCTTCGGGCTGGCCGGTCCGGCGACGCTCGTGCCCCAGCCGCGCTCGGCCCGCAAGCCCGAGCTGGCCGCGTCGCTGTGGGCCGTGGCCGAGAAGCTCACCGGCACGACGCTGCCCGACTGACGCGTCAGGCGATCGGCATCTGCCGCGCCTCGACGACGGGGCGCAGCACGGCCTCGACGTCCGGCGTGCAGAACCAGCGGCGCAGGCAGTCGTCGGCGAGCACGTTGGCGAGCGAGCCGAGCACCATCGACTGGTCGAGCGAGAGGTACCGGCCGGCGCCGCGGCCCGTGCGCACGTCCACGGCGTCGACGAACCCGCCCGGGCCGTACGCCCCGAGGTCGCGCTCGAGCCGCGCGAGGTTGTCGGCCGCGGCGTCGGGCTCGACCATGAGCGCCATGGCGGACGCGTGCGGCGTGACGACGACCTCGCCGTCCTCCTCGCTCGGGTAGCCGCCCTCGACCCACGCGATGGGCGGCACGCCGAAGACGCCGTAGCCCTCGCCCGGTTTGCCGCACGGGCTGAATCCCCAGTAGCCGTAAACCTTCTCGTCGAGGGCGTACTCGCGCTGGAGGGCCACGGTGCGGGCCTCGTTGACGCCCCAGGTGGCCGGCGCCCAGGCCGCCTCGGGCACGAAGATCGTCGGCATGAGCGCCTCGAACATCGAGCCGCCGTAGGTCGGCACGACGTCGCGGCCGCGGTAGTGGCGCACCGGGGTGTCGAGGGAGGCGTAGTGCTCGGGCGGGATCTGGCCGTGGGCGATGCCGACGTAGCTGGCGATGCGCGGCTCGGAGTCGAGCAGGTCGTAGTGGTGCGGGGTGTGCAGCACCGGCGCGTGGCCCTCGACGTAGGCCTCGCTCACCGTGTCCTGGCCGGGGTCGGCCACCCAGAAGCCGCCGCGCAGCCGGCCACGCGGGCCGCCGTCAGAGCCTCCGGCCGCGGCGTCGTGGAAGGCGCCGAAGTGCATCCGGTCGAGCACCCGGTGCGCCTCGGTGGCCACGTCGGGCTCGGCGGCCGCCGCCACCATGAGGCCGGCCGCGAGCCAGCCGTTGTCGACGCTCGACAGGAACGGGTGGATGGTGCCGCCGTCGGGCATCCAGTGCAGCAGCGCGCCGGTGCGGTCGTCGTACCAGTTGAAGAACATCCCGGACTCGTCGTGCACCTCCATCCCGGCGAGGGTCGCGAGGAGGCGGCGCAGGCGGTCGCGGGCGTCGGCGGCCGGGAGCAGGCCGAGGTCGCGGGCGGCCACGGTGCACCACAGCAGGCCGCCGATGTTCGTCGGCGAGGTGTAGCCGCTTCGGGTGGCGGGGTCCAGCGATGTGGCGATGCTGTCGGTGGGCAGGCCGCTGTCGGGGTCGGTCATGGCCTCGAACGAGCGCCACGTGTCGGTGGCCCAGCGGGTCAGCAGGTCGGTGTCAGGCATGCAGGGGTCCTTGGGAGAGACGAGGAGGAGGTCGTGAGAAAGTGCCCACTCGACGGAAGAGGATTCGCGAGAAGGTGGCCACTCGACTGAGGAGAGGGGGCGAGCCCCTCGGTCGAGTGGGCAGTTCCTCGAGGAGGGGGTGGGGTCAGGCGCCGGCGACGGACGCCTGGTCCCAGTCGCAGCCGCACGAGCCGCGCACGACGAGGCGGGTCGGCAGCACCTGGGGGTGCACGTCGGTGGTGCGGCCGCCGATGCGCTCGTGGAGGCGGATCGCGGCCCAGCGCCCGAGCTCGCGCATGGGCTGCTGCACCGTGGTGAGGCCGGGGGCGAGGTAGCGCGAGGTCATGATGTCGTCGAAGCCGACCACCGCGAGGTCCTGGCCGACGACGCGTCCTTCGCGGGCCAGCAGCACCATCGTCGCGAGCGCGAGCTCGTCGTTGGCGCAGACGAGCCCGTCGACCGGGCCCTCCGACGCCTCGATCGCCCGCAGCCCCTCCATGACGGCCCGTCCCGACTGCTCCTCGTACGGCACGTCGATCGGCGGGGCCACCTCCTCGCCCTGCTTGCGGGCGAGCGCGTGCTGGAAACCGCGGTAGCGCTCCGACACGTCGTGCGACGTGGCGGTGTCGCCGACGAAGACGAGGCGTCGGCGTCCGTGGTCGAGCACGTGACGCGTCAGCTCGGCCGAGCTGATGAAGTTCTCCACCTGCACGGCGTCGGCACCCTCGATGGCGTCGCGCGCGACGAGCACCGTCGGCGTCGAGCGGACGATCTGGCGGACCGCCGCGTCGGAGATCGTGTCGTTGGCGATGACGATCCCGTCGACCCGGGCCAGCATCCGGCGCACCGCCGCCTCGACGTCCTTCGACGCGTCGCAGACGAGCACGACCGTGGACTGGTGGTCGGCCGCCGCCGTCGACTCGAAGCCGGAGAGCAGCTCGGAGTAGTAGGGCCCGCGCAGGCCGGGCAGGATCAGGCCGTGCGTCTCGTGCTGGGGCACGTCGACGGGGCGGCCGGCACGCAACGGCACGTACTCGAGCTCCTCGACCGCGCGCAGCACCCGCTGCCGGGTGCGGGCCGAGGCCGGCGTCGACCCGCTGAGCACCCGCGAGACGGTGGCGATGGACACGCCGGCACGCTCGGCCACGGTGTAGATCGTCACCGGGCGAGCGTCGTCGCTGTCTGTCGTCACCGAGGCCCTTTCGTCCCGGGACAACTGTGCACGGCGTCAGCCGACCGGACAAGCCGGGCGCGCGGTGGCGCCCGGCCCGGCCGGTGCTCGGCTCAGAAGGGGTTGGGGATGGCGTCGATGAGCTTGCGCGTGTAGGCGTCGCTCGGGTCACGGATCACCTTGAGGGTCTGGCCCTGCTCGACGACGCGGCCCTGGTTGAGCACGATGACCTCGTCGGCGAGCATCCGGGCGCTGAGCAGGTCGTGCGTGATGTAGAGGATGCCGACGTCGCTGTCCTGCACGAGGTCGTGGAGCAGCTCGAGGATCTCGGCGCGGATCGACACGTCGAGGCTGCTGATCGGCTCGTCGGCCACGATGATCTCCGGCTGCACCGCGAGCGCCTTGGCGATGACGACGCGCTGGCGCTGGCCGCCGGACAGCTCGTAGCCGAAGCGGTTGACGAACCGGTCGGCCGGGGTGAGCGCGACCTTCTCGAGCAGCTCGTGGACGCGGCCACGCAGCTCGGTTCCCTTGAGCCCGTGGTAGTTCGCCAGGGGGCGGGACAGGATGTAGCCGAGCCGCTTGGCCGGGTTGATCGAGCTGTACGGATCCTGGAAGACCATCTGCACGTGGCTGCAGTAGTCGCGCAGGCCGCGTCCGCGGAACCCGGCGACCTCCTCGTCGCCGCGCGGGCCGTGGAAGACGATCCGCCCCGACGTCGGGCTGTCGACGCCGGTGATCATCCGGGCCAGCGTCGACTTGCCGCTGCCGCTCTGGCCGACCAGGGCGGTCACCTCGCCCTTGCGCAGCGTGAACGACGCGTCGGTGACGGCCTCGACCTTGGTGACGGTGAGGCCGCGGCGGCGGCTGAACACCTTCGACACGTTCTCGACGGTGAGGATCGGCTCGCCGCGGGTGGCCGCGGCCGACTCGGTGGCCGTCTTGACGAACTGCGGCCCCTCGAAGTGGCGGGTGGGCTCGCCGAACTCGCGCGCCCCGTCGTCGGTGCGCTGCAGCCGGGCCACGTGGCAGGCGGCGCGACCGCCGGCCAGCGGCGCGAGCTCGGGCTCGACGCTCGTGCACCGCTCGATGCGCTCGGGGCAGCGGGGCGCGAAGCTGCAGCCGGCGATGGGCAGCGACAGGTCCGGCGGGCGGCCCGGCACGTAGGTGATCCGGACCTCCTCGGCGCGGGGGTCGCCGTACGAGCCGAGCAGGCCCTTGGAGTACGGGTGCAGCGGCTCGGCCAGCAGCCCGGCCGCGGTCTGCTCCTCGACGATCCGGCCGCCGTACATGACGAGGATCCGGTCGGACAGGTCGAGGACGGTGCCGATGTCGTGGCTGATGAAGAGCACCGCGAAGCCCTGCTCGGCCTGCAACCGCCGCACGTTCTCGAGGATCGAGTGCTGCACGACGACGTCGAGGCCGGTGGTCGGCTCGTCGAGGAGGATGAACTTCGGCTCGAGGGCGAGCGCCAGGGCGAGGTTGACGCGCTGGCGCATGCCGCCGGACAGCTCGTGCGGGTAGGCGCCGATGAACTTGTGGTCGATGATGACCATGTCGAAGAGCTCGCGGATGCGGCGCGTCACGGCCTCGCCGCGCAGCTTCGAGTGCTGCTCGATGACGTCGCGGAACTGCGCCTCGACGCGGGTCACGGGGTTGAGCGAGTTCATGCTGCTCTGGAAGACGGTCGAGATGTCGCGCCAGCGCAGCGAGCGCAGCTCGTCCTCGGGCAGGCTCGTGATGTCGGTGCCGTCGAAGGTGATGCTGCCGCCGCTGATGCGCCCGGGCCGCTGGAGCAGGCGCAGCACGGCGGTGCCGAGCGTCGTCTTGCCGGAGCCGGATTCGCCGATGAGGCCGACGAACTCGCCCGGTTCGATGCTGAACGACACGTCCTGGACAGCGTCGAGGGCGCGGTGCGCCTTGGGTTCGTAGCGGACCGACAGGTCCAACACGTCGAGCAGGGCCATGGGTCAGTCCTCTCGCAGGTGCGGGTTGGACAGCAGGTCGACACCGAAGTTGATGAACGCCATGCCGGTCATGAGGACCGCGAGCACGAGGCCGGGCACGAAGACCCACAGCCACAGGCCCTGCGCGATGGCGCTCTGGGCGTTGGCCTGGTAGAGCATCGTGCCCCACGAGACGCTGCGGCTGTCGCCGAGGCCGAGGGCCGCGAGGCCAGCCTCCGCGCCGATCGCGCCGGTCGCCGCGCCGACGAAGCTCGCCGCGACGAGCGAGGTCATGTTCGGCATGATCTCCCGGAACACGATGCGCCACGTGCTCTCGCCGGAGAACTTCGCGGCGGTGACGAAGTCGCGGTTGCGCAGCGTGATGATCTGGGCGCGCTTGGCGCGGGCGGCGCCGGCCCACGAGGTGATCGAGATGACGCCGACGATGAGCCAGACGCCGCGCGCCTGCGAGTAGGCGACGAGCGTGATGATGAGCGGCAGCGCCGGGATGACGAGGGCGACGTTCGTCAGGAACGACAGGACGTCGTCGATGACGGTGCCCTCGGTGTAGCCCGAGATCATGCCGACGACGAGGGCGATGGCGGTGGACAGCAGGCCGGCGAAGAGGCCGACGAGCAGGGAGATCCGCGTGCCGTAGATGAGCTGGCTCGCGATGTCCTGCCCGCTCGTCGTCGTGCCGAGCCAGTTGGTGCCGCTCGGGCCGGCGAGGGGCTCGAACGAGCCGTCGAGCGGGTCGTGCGGCGCGATGAGCGGGGCGAAGACCCCGACGATGATGTAGACCGCGACGATGACGACGCCGACGCGCGCCTTCTTGCTCGCCCAGACGACCTCCCACCAGCGGTCGGGACGCGCCGCGTCGGAGACCTGCTCGACCTCGTGGACGGCGAGCTCCTGCGTCGGGTCGCCGGCCTCGATGACGCCGCCGGGGGCCGAGCCGCCGGACGACGGCAGGCCGGGCGTGGGGTTCGAGGTGCTCATGACTGGGCCCTCCTGGCTCGCGGGTCGAGGACGCCGTAGAGCAGGTCCGCGACGAGGTTCGCGAGGAGCACCCCGACCGTCGTGAGCAGCATCAGCGTCTGGAGCAACGGGTAGTCCTTCATCTCGACGGCCTCACCCATGAGCCGGCCGAGGCCGGGGTAGTCGAAGGCCTGCTCGACGAGGATGGCGCCGCCGAGCACACCGCCGAGCGCGAGGGCGAAGCCGGTCACGCTGGGCAGCAAGGCGTTTCGCGCCGCGTACTTGAGGGCGACGGTGCGGTCGGGCAGGCCCTTGGCCTTGGCCAGCCGGATGTAGTCCTCGCCGAGGTTCATGATCATCGTGTTGCGCATGCCGAGGATCCAGCCGATCGGCGTCACGACGAGCAGCGCGACGGCCGGCAGGAACGAGTGGCTCACGGCCTCCTGGACGAAGGCGAAGTTCCAGCCCGGCGTCGACTCCTCGTAACCGCCCGACGTCGGGAACCAGCCGAGGCTGTAGCCGAAGACGTAGAGCAGCAGCAGGGCGATCCAGAACGGCTGGAGGGTGCCGAGGAACGTCGACCCGAGCGTGACGACGCTGTCGAGGCGCGAGTTGCGCCGCCAGGCCGCGTACGCGCCGAGCACGACGCCGATCGCGAAGCTCAGCACCTGCGTCACGACGACGAGGATGACCGTCCACCACAGGGCCTGGCCGATGACCTCGGTGACCTTGTACGGGTAGTAGGTGTAGCTGAGGCCGAAGTTGCCGTGGACGAGCTCGCCGAGGTACTGCGTGTACTGGCTCCACAGCGAGCCGTCGGGCGCGCCGAGCATGGCGCGCATGGCCTTGACCTGGGCGGGGTCGAGCGCCGTGTCCTTGCCGGCCAGGCGCTTGACCATGATCTCCGCGGGGTCTCCCGGCTGGAGCCGTGGGATGAGGAAGTTCAGCGTGACGACTGCCCACAGCGTCGCGAGGAAGAACCCGAGCTTCCGGAGGAAGTACTTCATCGGGATGGCCTTCCGTCGGGCCCGGCGCCGCGGCGGTGGCCGCGGCGCCGAGCCTCTTCAGGGGTCACCGAAGGGTCGCTTCGGTCACTTGGGTGCGGTGAGGTGCGTCAGCACGAGCAGCTTGTCGTCGGACGGGTTGGCGTACGGGTCCTGCTCGCTCGGCCAGCCGACGGCGTGGTCGGTGCGGTAGAGGATGCGCGCCGGGGCGTAGATGAGCGGCGTCACCGGGTACTGCGTCATCATCGCGTCGACGAGCGGAGCGAGGTTCTCCTTCTGCTGCTCCTTGTCGGTGGAGCCGGCCAGCTTGGAGATCGCCGCGTCGATGGACGGGTCGCTGAAGCGTCCGACGTTGGGGAAGATGTCCTTCGCCGTCGGGAACTGCTTGCTCGACAGCTTGGCGCCGATGTTCTTGGCCAGCTCGCAGCCACCGTGCAGGTACTCGAGCATCAGCTGGAAGTCGCCCGACTTCTTCTGGCCGTCGACCGAGTCGGGGGCCGAGGCGGTCACCTTGGCGTCGATGCCCGCGTCGTTGAGTCCCTTGACGACGACGTCGGCGATGGCCTGGTAGTCGATGAACCCGGCCTGCACCGAGAAGTTGACCGACAGCGGCGTGCCGTCGGGGTTGGTGCGTTTGCCGTCGGGGCCCTTCTTGTAGCCGGCGGCGTCGAGCATCTGGCCGGCCTTGGCGACGTCGTAGGGCAGCACCGTGTCCTCGCCGGCGTACTTGGCCGGCAGCAGGTTCTGCATCGAGGGCAGCTTGAGGCCGGACTGGCTCGCGGGCTTCATGATCCCGTACGTCGCCTTGGTCGACATCGACTGCTTGTCCATCGCGTAGCTGATCGCCTCGCGGAACTTCGGGTCGTTGAACGGCGGCTTCTGGTCGTTGCCGGTGAGCACCGTCATGCCGTTGGGCGCGTAGTAGAAGTGGTTGTTCTTCGGGTCGGCGTCGACGAGCGTCTTCTGCGGGTTGGGGACCTCGCCCCAGTAGGCGTCGAGCTGGCCCGAGCGCAGCTTGAGTGCGGCCTGGGCGGCGTCGTAGGTGCCCTCGAGGACGATCTTCTTGACCTTGACCTTGTCGGCCTGCCAGTAGTCGGCGCGGCGCTCGAGCACCAGGCGGCGGCCGTTGTACGTGCCGACCTTGTAGGGGCCGGTGGAGACGGGCGCCTTGTCGACGTACTTCGTCGGGTCGCCGACCTTGGAGTAGACGTGCTCGGGCAGGATCTTCGTGGAGATGATGCCGTCGTACTTCGCGGCGGCGTTGCCGGAGAAGGTGAAGACGACCTTGTTGCCCTCGGCGGTGACGGAGGTGGCGGGGGCGCCGAAGGTGTCGTTCCACACGCCGGACGTGTCGAGGCCCGGGTACTGCTTCATGAGGTTGAAGGTGAACGCGACGTCCTTGGCCGAGAACGCCTGGCCGTCGCTCCACTTGACGCCGTCACGGATGTCGAGCGTCAGCTTGTTGGCGCCCTCCCACGTGGACTTCGTTGCGAGCCAGGGGGTTTCCTCGCACGTGAGGTTGTTGCGCACGATGAGCGGCTCGTAGAGCCACGTCGTCGTCAGCGGCTTCGGCGAGTACGGGTTGTAGTTGACGAGGCCGCCGACCGACGCGTCGACGTCTGCCGGGAACGTCAGCTGGGCGATCATGCCGTCGGCGCTGTCACCTCCGCCCGATGCGTTCTTGCTGCCGGTGCAGGCGGTCAGGGCGAGGCTGGCCGTGAGGCCGGCCAGGATGAACGTGGTCTTGGTTCGAGTTCGCGTCATTGCGGACCTCCGTCAGGGGGGCGGGAATTCCTCTGAGAATTGAGGCGGCCCGCGACGGATGTCAACGCTTTGGACGCATGTAACTACTTTCATGCACTTCCGCGTGCTCACGCTGACTTTCATTTGTTTTCAAGGCAATTGGGGGTGGAGGTCCGAGAGACGCTGGTGGTACGAAAGATCCGTGCTCGACGACAACGCCGTCCTCTCCGCCCTCCCGGCCCGTACCCTCACCAGTGCCGCCGGTCTCACCGCCGAGGTGCTCGACAACGGTGCGTTGCGCCGCCTCGAGGCCTTCGGGCTGAGCCTGCTGCTGCACCCGGCGAGCGTCTCCGAAGCGGGCCTGGCCAACGTCCACCTCCGGGTCCACCGCCCGGACGGCGTGAGCCGCCTGCCCCTGCTCGGCCCCGACGCGGCCGGCCCGGACGCCGGCTCCCGCACCGTCTCGCTCGGCGCCGACGGCACGGACGCCACCGACCGCACGGTCGTCGAGGGCGTTCACGAGGGCGTCGCCTACCGGCTGACGCTGACGCTGGGCCGCGAGCACCCGAGCTGGCACTGGCGCCTGACGACCCGCAACACGACCGACGCCGCGGTCCGCGTCGACGCCGTGCTGACCCACGACCCCGCCCTGGCCCCGCTCGGCGCCGTGCGCACCAACGAGTACTACGTCGCGCAGTACCTCGACGTCTCGCCGGTGTCGGTCGAGGGGCACGGCACCGCCCTCGCGGTGCGGCAGAACATGCCCGGCCCGCGCGTGCCGTGGCTGCTCGTCGGCACGACGGGCCGCGGCACCGGCTGGGCCACCGACGCGCTCCAGCTCGTCGAGCGCCGCGCCGACGGCGTCCGCTGGCCGGGCCTCGACGCACCCGAGCTGCCGGCCGAGCGCCACCAGCACGAGCACACCCTCGCCGCCCTCCAGGACGAGGCCGTGCACCTGGCGCCCGGCGCCTCGCACACGACCGGCTTCTGGGGCATCGCCATCGAGGACCACCCCGAGGCCACCTCCGACGCCGACGCCGAGTGGGCGCGCGTCGCCCTCGCCGACGGCCCGGACGCCACCGCCTCCGGCACCGACGCCCACGCGTCGGGCGGCGCCACCGACGGCGGGACGCCCGCCCACTCGACGCTGTGGACCAGCGCCCCCGGCTTCCCGTCCCGCCCGCTCGCGGCCGACGAGCTCGACGCCCTCGGGCTGACCGCCGGCCGCCGCCACGTCGAGACGATCGACGGCACCGAGGTGGCGTGGCAGCTGCCCGACGGCCAGCTCGTCACGGCCGCCAAGGACCTCGCGGTGCTGCGCCCGCACGGCCAGCTGCTGCGCACCGGCGACGCCCTGACGCCCGACACCCGCACCCTCACCTCGACGGTGTGGATGGCCGGCACCTTCCACTCGCAGCTGACCCGCGGCCACGCCGGGCGGCAGACCGCCGTCACCGGCCGGCGCACCTACCTCGGCCTGCTCCGCGCCAGCGGCGTGCGCCTGTTCGCCGACGACGGCGTCGGCGGCTGGCAGCTGCTCGAGACGCCGAGCGCGTGGAAGGTCGGCCTCGACCACGCCACGTGGTGGTACGCCGACGCGTCGGGCCGGCGCATCGCCGTCACCTCGACCGCACCCGCCGACGAGCACCGCCTCGGCCTCACCGTCGAGCAGTCGGGCGGTCCGGCCGGCGGCGCTCCCCGCCGCCTCCTCCTCGCCGTCCAGGTGGCCGACGACCTCACCGACGCCCCCGAGATCACCCTGCACGACGGCCGCGCCGAGCTGACGCCGGCCGGCTCGCCCCGCGCGTGGCACGTGTCGTGGACCGGGCGCGGCGACGCCGAGGCCGGCGACGCCCGCCTGCAGTCCGACGGTCGCACCCGCAGCGAGGGCTGGCTCACCGTGCTGCTCGAGCCGGCGGCCGCCGTCGACGTGACGATCACCGCCGGTGACGCGCCCGACGAGGTGGACGAGGTGCGCCCCTCCGACGCGCCGCTCGGCGCCGGCTTCTGGGACGCGACGGCCCACGCCGTCAGCCTCGGCACCGACCCCGACGCCACGACGGCGACGCAGGTGGGCAACCTCGCCGCCTCGCTCCCGTGGTTCACCCACGACGCGTTCGTCCACTACCTCTCCCCGCGCGGGCTCGAGCAGTTCTCCGGCGGCGCGTGGGGCACCCGCGACGTGTGCCAGGGCCCGGTCGGGCTGCTCACCGCGCTCGACCGGCAGGACGCGGTGCGCGACGTGCTGCTCAGGGTGTTCCGCGCGCAGAACGAGCGGGGCGACTGGCCGCAGGCCTTCGAGTTCCTGCCGCCGCTGCCCGAGTCGGGCCAGCAGGACTCGCACGGCGACGTCGTGTTCTGGCCGGTGCTCGCGGCCGGCGACTACCTGCGCACCACCGGCGACGCGTCGCTGCTCGACGAGCTCGTGCCGTTCGTCGGCGACGACGCCCTCGCCGCACCGCTGCCCGTCTCCGAGCACCTCGCCGCCGCGGTGCGCCGGATCGCCGAGTCCACCGTGCCGGGCAGCCCGCTGCCGGCCTACGGCCACGGCGACTGGAACGACTCGCTCCAGCCGGCCGACCCGCGCCTCGCCGCGAAGATGGTGTCGACGTGGACGGCCGTGCTGCAGACCCAGGCGCTGCGCACCCTCGCCGAGGGGCTGCGCGCGGCCGGTGGGGCCGGCTCGACGAGGCGCCTGGCCGAGGAGTGCGACGCCTTGGCCGACGCGACGCACGCGGCGCTGTCCGACCAGCTCGACGCCGACCCGGTGCTGCCCGGCTACCTGCTCCAGCAGGACGCCGGCGGCTTCGAGCCGCTCGTGCACCCCGCCGACACGATGACCGGCCTGCGGTACGGCATCCTGCCGTGGATCCACGCCATCAGCGCCGAGCTGCTGACGCCCGAGCAGGCCCGCCACCACCTCGACCTCATCGGCGAGCACCTGCTCGGCCCTGACGGCGCGCGCCTCTTCGACCGGCCGGTGCGCTACGCCGGCGGCCCGATGAGCGTGTTCCAGCGGGCCGAGGCGAGCACGTTCTGGGGCCGCGAGATCGGCCTCATGTACATGCACGCGCACCTGCGCTACGCCGAGGCGCTGGCCCGCGTCGGCGATGGTGCGGCGCTGCTCGAGGCGCTGGCCAAGGCGAGCCCGGTCGGCCTGGATTCGCTGGTGCCGCAAGCCCGCCCGCGCCAGAGTAGCTGCTACTACTCCTCGTCCGACGGCGCCTTCACCGACCGCTACGACGCCCAAGACCGCTACGCCGCGCTCATGGCCGGCGAGGTTCCCCTCGAGGGCGGCTGGCGCGTCTACTCCTCCGGCCCCGGCCTCGTGCTGCGGCTCGTCACCGAGGTGCTGCTCGGCGTGCGCCGGCGCGGCGCCGACGTCGAGCTCGACCCGGTGCTGCCGCCGGGCTCGGGCGAGCTCGTCGCGACCGTCCCGCTCGCCGGGCACCGCGTCCGGCTGACGCTCACCGCGGGCGAGGAGGGCCACGGCGTCCGACGCGTCACCGTCGGTGGTCGCGAGCTCGACACCCGACTCCTCACCAACCCCTACCGACGCGCCGGCGTGGCCGTCGCGCTCACCGACCTCGTCCCGACGCCCGACGGCCCTTCGGCCGCCATCGCGTTCGACGCGCTCGACGCGTCCTTCGCGGCTGCGGCATCCGACGCATCCGACGCGTCCAGGACCCCCACCCTCGAGATCTCCGTGGAGACCTACTGACATGACCAGCCACACCGGCCGCCCCGACACCGACGCGCGACCGTGGCTCGACGCGAGCCTGCCCGTCGAGCAGCGCGTCGACCACCTCATGGCCGCGATGACCCTGGCCGAGAAGGTCGCCCAGACCCACCAGGTCGCCAACATCCATCCCGACGACGACGCCGAGCAGATCCGCGCGGGCCGCATCAGCTCGAGCCTCTACGCGTCGGGCGCCACCGCCGGCAACGAGCGCGACGAGGGCGTCCTCGTCGGCAACATCGACGCGGCGCAGCGGCACGCCGTCGAGGGCAGCCGCCTCGGCATCCCGATCCTCTTCGGCCGCGACGTCATCCACGGCCACCGCACCGTGTTCCCGATCCCGCTCGGGCTGGCGGCCTCCTTCGACCCCGAGCTGCTCGAGGAGGCGGCGGCGATCGCGGCCCGCGAGGCGGCGGTCGACGGTGTGGCGTGGACGTTCACGCCGATGGTCGACATCTCGGAGGAGCCGCGGTGGGGCCGGGTGGCCGAGTCGCTCGGCGAGACGCCGGTGCTCTCGGGCCGGCTGGCGGCTGCGCTGGTGCGCGGCTTCCAGGGGCCCGACCCGAGCGACCGTGACCGGCTCGCCTCGTGCGCCAAGCACTTCGTCGGCTACGGCCTCGCCGCTGGTGGCCGCGACTACGACACGGTCAGCGTCGGGGAGAACACCCTGCGCAACCTGCACCTGCGCCCGTTCAAGGACGCGGTCGACGCCGGTGTCACCACGGTCATGGCGTCGTTCAACGACGTCGACGGCACCCCGATGCACGCCCACGAGCGGCTCATCCGCGAGGTGCTCAAGGACGAGTGGGGCTTCGACGGCGTCGTCGTGGCCGACTGGAACGGCATCGGGCAGATCGTCTTCCAGGGCGTTGCGGCCGACCGGCGCGAGGCGGCCAAGCTCGCGATCCACGCGGGCGTCGACCTCGACATGGTCAGCGCCTCCTACCTCGACCACCTCGAGGAGCTCGTCGAGTCGGGCGAGGTGGACGTCGCGCTCGTCGACGATGCGGTGCGCCGCGTCCTGCGCCTGAAGTTCCGCCTCGGCCTCTTCGAGCACCCGTACGCGACGCGCGAGGGAGCCTCGAATGCCCCGACGCCGCAGACGCGTTCGGTCGCGCGGCGTGCGGCCCACGCGTCGCACGTGCTCGTCAAGAACGACGGCGTGCTGCCGCTCGGTGAGGACGCCGGACGCGTCCTGCTGTCGGGGCCGTTCGTCGACGACGGCGACGCGCTGCTCGGCACGTGGGTGCTCGACGGTCGCGGCGAGGAGGTCGCCACCCCGGGCGACGCGCTGCGCGAGCGGCTCGGGCACCGGGTCACCGTCGCCGACGGACGCTTCCCCGACGTCACGCTCATGCAGGCGCGGGCTGCCGACACGTCGGTGCTGCTGCTCGGTGAGCACCGGTCCCGTTCGGGCGAGGCGCAGTCGGTCGTCGACATCGGCCTGCCGCCGGGGCAGCTGGAGCTGGTGCGGGCGGTGGCCGCGTACGGCAAGCCGCTCGTGGCCGTCGTCTACACGGGCCGTCCGCTCGACCTGTCGGAGGTGCTCGACCTCGCCGACGCCGTCGTCGTCGTGTGGCACCCGGGCATCGAGGCCGGGCCGGCCCTGGCCGACGTGCTCCTCGGTGACGTCGAGCCGTACGGCCGGCTGCCCATGACGTTCCCGCTCTCGACCGGGCACATCCCGACGAGCACCCACCAGCGCCCGACCGGCCGGCTCATCCGCGCCGACGTCGACCGCAAGGAGGGCCGCTACATCGACGCGCTCACCTACCCGCGTCTGCCGTTCGGGCGCGGACTCTCCTACACGACAGTCGAGTACGGCGAGCCGAAGCTGTCCGACGCGACGCTCGTGGGCGATGACTCGGTGGCCCTGTCGGTGACGGTGACCAACACCGGTGACCGGCCGTGCCGCGAGGTCGTCCAGCTGTACTTCCGCGACCCGGTCGCCCAGGTGACGCGTCCGCTCGTCGAGCTGAGCGACTGGGCCGTCGTCGAGCTCGAGCCGGGCGCGGCCCGCGACGTGCTCTTCGACGTGCGCGCCGAGCAGTTCGCCTACTACGGGCGCGACCTCGCCGCGCGCGTCGACGACGGCGCCATCGAGCTGCTCACCGGGCCCGACGCCGCGTCACTGCAGTCGGTGACCCTGACGATCCAGACCGCCTAGCCCTCTCCCCCACCCAGACCACCTGAGAAGGACCATGATCCAGACGAAGGACCGACAGCTGCTCATCGGTGGGCAGCCCCGCATCGTCATGGCGGGGGAGGTGCACTACTTCCGGGTGGCCCGCGGGGAGTGGGGTCAGCGGCTCGACCTGCTCGTCGAGGCCGGCTGCGACACCGTCGCCTCGTACATCCCGTGGATCGTCCACGAGCTGCCCGACGGGTCGATCGACGTCGAGGGCCGGACGCGTCCGGAGCGTGACGTCGCCGCGTTCATCGACCTCGCGGCCGAGAAGGGGCTGCGGTTCCTCGCCCGGCCGGGGCCGTTCATCATGGCCGAGCTGAAGAACGAGGGCCTGCCCTACAGCGTCTACCGCGACCACCCGGAGGTCGTGCCATCGGGCTGGGACGGCGTGCCGACGACGTCGCGCACGGTCGACTACCTCGCGCCGGCGTTCCTCAAGGAGACCGGCCGCTGGTACGACGCGATCATGCCGGTGCTCGCGCCGCGGCTCGAGCCGGTCGGCGGCAACGTCGTCGGCGTGCAGCTCGACAACGAGGTCGGGATGCTTGCGTGGGTGACGAACACGCCCGACCTCACCGACGGGCTCGTCGACGCGTTCGGCGCGTTCGTGCGCGACCGTCACGGCGACGCGTCGCCGTACTCGGCCGCGCCGGGGTCGGACGACTGGGCCTCGCTCGTGCGCTCACCCTCGGAGGCCGACGCGGGGGCTTTGCGCCTCGACCTGGGGCTGTTCATGCGGCGTCGGTTCGGCGAGTACGTCGCGACGCTGCGCGCGATGTGCGAGGAGCGGGCCGTGCGCGACGTGCCGTTCCTCGTCAACATCCACGGCACGGAGGGCGGCAACGGCGCGCCGTTCCCCATCGGCATCAGCCAGCTCGTCGACACCTACTCGGGCATCCCGGGGATGGTCTCGGGCTCGGACCACTACCTCGGCGAGGCGACGCTCAACACGATGACCGACCTCTACGTCATCAACGCCTACATGGCCGCGGTGCACGACGAGGACCAGCCGCTGACGTCGCTGGAGTTCGAGGCCGGGTCGGGCGACTACGGCGCAGGCGCGGAGATGCAGTACGACCCGTCGACGGCCGACCTCAAGACGCGCCTGTGCCTCGCCCAGGGCAACAAGCTCATCAACTACTACCTCTTCGCCGGCGGCATCAACCCGCCCATGGACGAGAAGCTCGGTGACGGCAACGAGCGCGTCTCCTTCACCGGCGAGCGGCACGGCACGGCGGCGCCGGTCGGCCCTGAAGGGCAGAAGGGATACGCCTACTCGGCGACCGCGGCGGGCATCCACGCCGTGAAGGCGAACGAGCCGTGGCTGGCGCGGATGACCGAGGACCACGACGACGTGTCGCTCGGGCTGGTGCTCGACGCGTACATGACCGAGTACCACCACCCCGGCTCCGCGCTCATGACCGATGTCGTCAACGACCTCACGTCGTTCCGCGGGGCGGGCGAGCGCAAGGCGTTGGCGCGGTCACTGCTGCTGGCCGGCTTCCGGTTCGGCGCGACCTGGCTGGAGGCGTCGGAGCCGGCCGCGGGGTCGACGGTCGTCGTCGGTTCCGGGCGGTACCTGTCGGAGCGGGTGCAGTCGCGGCTCGTGGCGCACCTGTCCGCCGGCGGGAACGTCGTGCTGCTCGGACGCGTGCCGGAGCGTGACCTCGACGGCACCCCGTGCACGGTGCTGGCCGACGCGCTCGGCGTGACGGGCGCCGTGGTGCGGCGCGACTTCGAGCACTACTACCCGTCGCTCGTCGCGCACGGGTGGGCGGCGCCGTGGCCGGAGATGCGGGCCGGGTGGGTGCAGCCGCTCTCGCACTCGCGCGGGGACGTCGTACTGACCGACGTCGACGGTGACGTCTGTGGTGTGGACGTGCCGGTGGGTGACGGGCGGTGCATCCTCCTGGCGGCGCAGCTGCCGTCGGACCCGGCGTTCTTCGGGCGGGCGCTGGCTGCTCTCGGGGTTCGGCCGGGGCTGCGGCTGGAGACCGAGTGGCCCGGCGTTTTCGCCACGACGATGAGCTCTTCTGACGGCGAGCGGACGCTGCACCTCATCAACACGTCGGGCTCGCCGGCGCGCGTGACGGTCGGGCTCGACGGCACGGCCATCGCCTCGGGGGTGGAGCTGGTGCTGCCGGCGCGCAGCGGCCACATCCTGCCGCTCGGGCTCTCGGTCGGCGGACGTCGCCTCGACTGGGCCTCGGCCGAGGTCGCCGGCGTCGGCTCCGACGGCGCGATCACCTTCCGTCCCGGCGTCGACCCCGACGCGGGAACGACCGTCGTCGTCGACGGTGAGCACGTCCGGCTCGCGCCGGGGGAGCACGTGCTCGCCTGACGCCTCGGCGACGGTTCGAAGGACGGCCGGGATGCGACGTGCAGTCGCATCCCGGCCGTTCTCCGTCTCCGAACCTATGCCTCGACGTCGTAGCCCACTACGCCCAGGGTGCCTGGGTCAGTGCCCCTGGTAGGCCTGAGCGACACGGCGCCGACTAACATCTCAACCAGACGTTCGTCGAGGAGTAGGAGTGCGCGCTTTGCCAGGGGGACCGCCTGACTACACGCCGCGCCCACGCCCTTCCTTCTTGGACACCTTGGTCAGACTCAAGCGCAACGGCTCGGCGCGCTGGACCGATGTCCGCGGCAAGACCCTCTACGAGTACGACCCAAAGCACGGCGGCGAAATTGAGGCCTACGACGCTAGGACGGGCGTCCATATTGGCGTACTCGACATCTACACTGGTGTCATGATCAAGGCACCGGAGCGAGGAAGGACGATCGATGTCTGAGACGTACATAGACGCGCTCCTCGCCGGGAGTGCCACGATGGATGACTTCCGCGCCTACGTTGAGGCATGGCACAGGGCAGACTTTCCCGAAGGGCAAGCCGTCCCGGAGGTGTACGAGTTTCTCGGCTTGACGTGGGACGAGTACCGCTTCGTCGCGCTGGATGAGACGCGACTCCGATATGTGGCGGCCGCCCGTCGACACAACCAACCTCTGGACGCCTTCGAGCAGTCAGCCGGGCAGCTCGCCCTTGCTGCCAGGGCCGGTGATTCTCGAGAACTCAGCGAATTGGTCGCCTACTTAGTGGATCAAGGTGTCCTTGAGTAGTCCGCCTGAGGCCGCTGAGTGGCTCGCTCCGCCACCGGACGAACCAATTGATAGGATCGCAGACCGCTTGTTTGAGGGCGGAAGTATCCCCGTCGACGTCGAACGACTGGTGCGCGATCGGATAGACGTCGATGTGGTTGACTGGCCCTTCGGCGTGGACGCGCTACTGATTTGGCATAATGGAGTACCCTCGCGAGTCCTAATTCGCAATCGCCCCGTGAATTATGCGCGCCGTGTCCGCATGACGTTCGCCCACGAGCTTGCCCATATCGTCATTCCGTGGCATGTCGGCTACGGCCCTGAGTCATGCACTTCGGATGTCTCCGACAGCCTCGAAGATAACTATGTGCGCACGCAGGAAAACGAGGCAAGGAATTTCGCGGGACGGCTACTCCTCCCATACTCTGAGTTGGCGCGCGCAGCGAGCGGTGTGAGTCTCCAGGCATTTTTGGATAACCTGGACAGATTTGAAGCTTCTGCATGGGCAACGACTCTCCGTCTCACCCAGATCCTGCGCTCAGGCTTCATTTTCGGCGGAAACTTCACGGATTCGAGCCAGTTGGATGTCTTGCGCACCCCTGGCACTCGCAGCGTTTCTTTAGGGGAGGCGCAACGTAGCGCTGTCGATGAGGGGACATTCACGGTTGGAGGGCGCGACGTCCAGTGGTTCCAGTTGACCGATGCCGAGGTGTTTGCCCCATCCCAGGATCCTCGTAAACCGAGTGAGATTATTAAATCGATACTATTTGACGTCTATCCAGCCAAGACCACCGAAGAGCGAGACGGCATCTTCTACAGTACTCAGGGTATGCTCGGCGCGGCGCTCAGCCAAGGCGTCTTCGACACCCCAGATGCGTTGTTGCGTCAAGCGAGACACCGCCTCAAGACAGGCGTAGAGCGTGAGATTCGTTCGCACGTTGATTGGGATGCTTACGTGTTGAAAACGGTCGAGAACCGCGCCCGTAAGCTAGGTCTCCTCTAGGTGAGGGAAGCGGCTACCCCATGGACCTAATGGCGTAGAACGCGATCGCCTCAACGGTTGGTACCGGCGGAAGAATCGGCTGGACCGCGGCGCCCGTAGCCGCGGCGCCTCAAATCGCCAACGATGGGAGTGTCCTTTCAGCCTGGCGATGCAGGATGCTATACCCCGTGCGACGTTCCTCTAAGCCCCTCCGCATGGACCCAGATCGACTTCATCCATGCACCATCGGCTTCGGGTGTGGACGAGTACGTCTTACCGTCGCGAGGTAGGCCGCCTTGCTGACACGCACTTCTTTTCAGTCAACAAATGGGCGATGAGCCCGGCCCGAGACGAACTGCGAGATTAGTTCGGATTTGACGTCCTTACCGTCGAGCGTCGAGCGTCGCGCAACGAGCAAGGTCCCGCGGTGTCGCTCAACTGCCGGAGGTAAGTGCCATCCCAGTGGCCAACTGGGTTCCATGGCATCGAACCCGCGGTACTCGTAGAGGCGCTTCGCCAAACCACGCCGGCCCGATGCGTCGGCACTCGCCTTGCCGATGTATGGGACTTGCGCCCCTGGCGCCTCGTGGCAGTCTCACTCCTTTTCGGCTTACCGATGGTATGGCGCGACGCCCTAGCCAGGGAGAGTCACCCGCGCACACCCCTCGACTCGCCCGACTCGGTGGTCTCCGGCAACTGAACTCGCGAATGTCGGCAGAAACCTGGCGTCCAGTGGTGGAACCGGAGCAGGGTGGTGGATATTTTGGTCCAGCCCGGGTTCATCCGATCCGGCACACACCGTCCAAACATGGAGAGCCAAGTGCCAGATCCGAGTTCGAAAGTGCTGGACGGTAACATCGGATTCTTTTGGCCTCAAGAGGCCCAAGGCACCGCGGACCTTAGCGACGCACTACTCATCCGTGGGTATATCCATCAGACGGCGGATTCGCTCGTCGAAGTCCGGGCATTGGATGAGCACCGTTCCGTGCGCGGAATGTTTGGCATGGGCGCGAGAGCCCGTGCGGTGGCCCTCTTCGGTGCGGCTGAGGAGACGGGCCTGCTTGTTCCAGAAGTGCTGGGTACGGGAGTCAATGCGCAATTCGGGGGTTCGAAGGCTTCGATCTTGCGCTACCGAGCTAGGGCGCTCATTACGGGAGTAGAGGTCCGGGCAGCGAAGAGCAGCCGAGTCCAGTCGGCCTCTCTCACGTTTCAGGAGGGCCTCAGTTTCGCAGAGCTTACGGCCATTCACGAGAGTCACAAGGTGGATCCCGAGTCTAACTTGGTGACCGAGGCGACGTTCACGCTGCGTGCCAATTCCTCGCCTCTCAACGGCGGGACACACGGGTCATTCAATGTGAACCTAGCCCCTGACTGGGCTACCTCTGGAACGTCTACGAAGCGGACGCTGAGTTCTGGATTGACGATCGGGCTGTCTGTCGCTCGTCCCCGTCCCTTCAGCGACTTTCGACCATTGTTATTGGGCCTACAGGATCTTCTAAACCTTGCCTACGACCGCTTCGTCCCCGCGGATGGTGGACGGGCTGTCGTCCATGGCTGTCAGGACCATGGGCACTCCTACTTGTGGATGGAGGAGGTGATGGTTCAGCCGCCTCACATCGCGAGGGCAAGTACAGCCAAGGAGTCTGTACCCCTGTTTACGCTTGCGGACCTCGGTGGACCCGAAGGGTTTCGGAGGTGGTTGTCGCTTCGCGACCGATTCCCGGATGTCACGGTCGTTGTTGCGTCGGGTTACCGCGTTGGCGGAGGCCGACAGCCGTCCCGCCTCTTGGAGGTCGCCGCAGCCATCGAGTACTACGTCAACGCTAACCGTAAGGCGGGAGCGACTTGGGCGAAGAAGGTTAGCGCCCCGTCGCACGCAGAAGCCCTTGCGCGACACGTCGGCAAGCCATTCGAGTCGCTCGTGGGCGATCATTCAGTCTGGGCCAAGACGTTTCTCACGACGTACAACGGCGTTAAACACGACCCGGCCTTCCAGCGCGACCCAGAAGTGTTACAGCTGCTCTCTTGGTCGGGTCAGGTCCTGCTGCTTGGCGCGCTGCTTGACCGCTCAGCCCGTACCAAGGCACCTAGCCGCAAGATCCTCAGCGATCGGAGGCTCGAGGGTGGAGGCGAGCGTCTGCGCGCGATCCTGAAGACATGACCCTTGTTTGCTGCACGATTATCTGCATGTCTAACTGATCCTGCCCCCTGGGTCCCGATGCAAGCACTGCGAGCTGAGGAAAGCCCCATCAGCTGGATCGCAGAAACGGTCGAGTGTGTGTCACATCGCCGCAAACGGGTTGAGAGCGAGAAGCTGCACCGCGTCAGTCATCCTTGGCAGAGCCAAAATTGTGCCGACGCGGTTCGAAGGCTGGCTCGCGATGAACGGCCGCATTGGAGGCATGGCGCGGTTGCACGAGCGCCCAGCGACGCCAGCGTATCCCTCTAGAGTCCACGAAGGAGATGTCCACTGTTGCTCCGCGGGTCTGTTCCAGTGGTAGCAACTCGCCCTGACCATCCCGAAACTCGACCGGCACCCGGAATGCCTGCCGCGCGTTCAAAATGTTAACGCTGGCGCCCGGACCCAGTGCATATGTCCAGTTTGCCGGGGCGAAGACATTATCGAGATACGCGGCCTCCACAACTAGGGCGCCGACTGGCTCGTCACTTGTATTCGTGACGTGCACGACGCCCGTCGGGCTTCCGTTGGTTACATAGGAGACGATCTGTCGCGCTTGACGGGCCGCGTAGTCGGCGCGCTCCTGACGGCGGCGATGGCTTTCTTCTCGAGATAGCTCCCACGCCGCAAGCCCCAACCTGTGTGCTTCTGCAGCTTCTCGGCGCGCGCCCCTGGCTTGGTAGAGAGCAAGCGAGACAGCTACGACTGTTCCGATACTTGCCACCCACGTTGGGATGTCCCCCCATTCGAGCATGGCGCCATCTTAAGCGGTTGAGGCCTCGCCCCTTTCAGCAGCGCCAGCGGACGACTCGGCCCAGTTGCGGCCCGATGAGGTCCCAAACTCATGTACTTGTTGCCCCTGGAGCCCGGATCGACCGCATCACGACCGCCCGACGTCGCGGCGTCAGCGCGGTTGGACCCCTAGTTGCGTGACGGTCACGCCCATGCCCAGCGGCGCCTCCCCATCGTCAGGACACCGCTGATCTACGTCGTAAAGTAGCCTCGCTTCATGTCCTTCCCCGCCCACGTTCTAAACGTCTTCATCGCGTCACCGGGCGACACGAGTGCATATCGCGATGCCGTGGAGCGCGCGCTGCACCGGTGGAACGGTGTCCGCTCGGAGCGCGCGGGGGTCGTTCTGCTGCCGCGTCGATGGGAGGTTGACGGCGTTCCACTTATGGGTGGCGACGGACAAAGCCAACTCAACACACAGCTCGTCGACAAGGCGGACATCGTCATCGGTATATTTCACACGCGTTTAGGTCAGCCGACGCCCCGATCCAAGTCGGGAACGGCCGAAGAGATTGAGCGAACACATGCTGCTGGGAAGCCAGTGCACGTGTATCGGTCGACCGCCCCCCTGCCCGTCGATGTGGACACGAAAAAAGTCGAGGAATTGCGCACATTCTTGGCCGAAATGGAGAAGGATGGCTTAACGGGTTCATTTGCGACTGATGAGGATTTGCAGAGTCAGGTGCAGGCCGCAATAGAGCACGATCTAACGTCACTCAGCCTTGGGGTCGCCATAGCGCCCAGCCAAGGATCGCCGCACGCTGTACTCCGCGCGCACTTCGAGCCGTCAAGCACAACCAGCTATTTGAGGATCGCCAATCACGGGAATGCAACTGCGATGGGGGTTTCATTCAAACTTGAACCGATCGGTGACGGCGTGGTGCCCAACATGTGGGATGAAACGAAGCCGGACTTGATTCCAAACTCGGATTACCCTTACCCCTTGCTGACTCATTCTGGAACGCCAAATGCTGTTCGGGTCCGCATGTCATGGAGAGAGGAGGATGCCGAAGATTACTACCAAGAGCAAACCGTTAGCCTGCTCGGCTAGTCCTTAGATTGCCGTCTTCCGTTACAGGTCGCCCGCCCCGCACGGGAGCAGCGCAAGGTACGCATGGTGTGGACGACGAGTAGTCGACCCCAACGCCCCGGTTTAGGACCGGTCGGCAGAGACCCCCTCAGCGACTGCGTCGGCGCCGTCTGGCTCCGGAGCGTCGTCCGATTGCATGTGGCGAACGCTGAAGCGTGTCGAATCGCCGGATGCCCTAGCTCAGGCGTAACGCTGTCCAGATGGATGAGGGTTATGAGCTGACAGCCCAGGACGGGCAAGCAGGCTGGCCAGAAATGACATCCGCCATTGGACGGGTCGTGGCCGCCTCAGCTTGGGCCACAATCGCACTGCAGGAACTTGCCGTCGCCCTCGCCGACTCTGAGTTCGTGTACTTCTTGATGGAGGACTCGACGATGGGCGGGCAGATCAATCAGGCCGAGACCCTCATCAAGGGTCCAAAGCGCTGGTCGTGGAGCGCCAGGGCGTCGCCGCTCCACCGCGAGAGCGAACAGGTAGCCCTTCAGTGTCTAGTGCCGCTCCGGCGCCTGTCCGTTTTCGGAACAGGATCGTGCACGATGAGTGGTATCCGGACGCGACATGGGGCCATGCCGACGGCCTTCGCGGCCGCCGTGCCACGAGGTATGGGAAGAACGAGATTCTCAGTCGGCGGTCGACCTTTCATCGCATTGCGTACTCATTGAGCATCGCCACGGAGTCCTTGAATCACACGGTAATCGCGGTTCGCGACCTTCGAGGCTCAGGTCAATCGGGGCTAGAAGAGTTGAGGCTCGCCCGCGAGTGCCTGACGGTCCTGGAACGACGACGGCTGGACGCCGAGGCGGGACGGGACCCCGAGTGGCGCTGGTTGGAGCGTCCCTCGCCGTAATTGGATTGGTCGCGGACGTGTACCGGCTTAGCCGACTCGTTGGAGTACTCATACGGTAGTCGCACAACTGGCTGTTGCGTCACTCCGCCGCGAGTTGGGCGGGCAATTTGGTGACCGTGGGAGGCTACAGAGATGGCTGACGCATCAAGTTCACCAGGGCTGGGTGTTCGCGGAGGCGACCCGTGGGCGCAGCCTGTCTTGACTGGCGCCAGCCTGGCCGACCTGTTCACCCTCTATGGGCGCATCTTGGACGAGCTCTCGAGCCGAGAAGTAATCCGTTCTCGCAATCAGCCGCTGGGCGACTACTCCGAGTGGCTGGTCTGTCGCGCGTTGAGGGGACTTCTCGCCGACAACAAGTCGGAGAAGGCATTCGACGTAGTCGCAGACCTGGGGGCCACCTTGCTGGACGGGCGAGGCCCACACGACGGGGCCCATCAGGGTGCCCAGATCCAGGTCAAGGCACGGGCCATATCGGCGCAACCGAAGCGGGACCAACTCCAGACCTCTCCATTTCACGCCGGTGGGTTCGACTACCTGGCATTGGTCCTGCATCGAGCCTTCGACTTTCATGTGGAGCAGGCGGTGCTGATGCCAGTGAGTGCCGTTCATTTGTACGCAAGAACTGCAACTGCGCGCCGCGACGATGTGCTGCGGCTCTGGATGACGCAGCAGGCGATGACCGACCCGTCAACCATCGAGATCACTGGCCTACTGCGATCTGCCGCGGAGACCGAGATCGACTTGATCTCCTGAAACCATGGCCGCCCGTGCGTCCCCTCTAGGCCATCACATGGTCTCGGCAGGAGGTGTCCCACTTCGCCGCGTGTCAGGTGTCAGAACGCAGTCCCGACCCGACAGCTCTCAGACTGCGGGCCCACCGCGCCGCCGTCGACTCATTCCACGTTGGCGGGTGCCGTAAGCAGGGCACATCGCGCTCGACGCGCAGCTTGGACCGTGAGTGCCGCGACACTGGCGGTCACGGGTGGCAACAGCACGTCGTGGATGAGGGCGGGCCACAGCGTCAGCGCGACCACGAACACGAGCACTGGCACATACAAGCGAAGCGCCTCGTGCCGCCATTGAAGGACCGCGGCTGTCGTCAAGGCCGTGGACAGAATGAACGGAGCGAACCACAACAGCCAGAAAAGCCCGTTCAAGAGCCCGTCCATCTCGGTGCCACCGCCTGCGTAAGAGATCCTGATCCCTCGCCGTCGCCTGGTCGCGCTCGGCGATTGAGGTCGCTCTGTAATTGACACTACCGCTGTCATTCGGGTCGCGATCGGCTGGGCCGTGACGCTCGCGCAGCGCTCTCAGAGGGTGCGTCCTACCGCCGCCAGTCGCGCTGGTTACCGGCTGACGTCAGGCCGTCATTCCCTCCCGCCCTGAGCGGCCGGCCTGACCGCCCCAGGCGTGCAAGAGAGGCTCACCAGGAGCCGGGGTCGTCTCTCATCCCACGGCTCGCGTAGTACCTGCGCCTGGCCGCCTCTTCGAGCGCCCGCGCACGAGACGCCTCTTCGATCAGTTCTTTGTCCGGGCGCTGTCGCAACATGCGAGCCGTCGGGTGGAAGAGCCGTTCGAGCACCTCGTCGTAGGCCACGCGCGCCGCTATCCAGGCGTCGAGCAGCTCGCTCTCCTCGTCAGGCGCCGGCTCATCGTCCATGCACGACAAACGCGCGCTCGACCGGTCAGGTTACGCGGCTGCCGGCATGTCGCCCGCCGGACAGCGGGCGACAGCTCACCACCTGTGCCGAGCAAGCGTCGTCAGCCGGTTTGCGCGTTGCCCGCTCTCAGGGCAGCGGACCCTTGGGTCCGTGGTCCCTCTGGAACTGAACGGCCTCCTCGACACGGTCCTCGCGCGCCTGCCCGGTGTCCCCGGCGCCCCCGTCGGCGGACCCCGAGACGGCCGAGGTGACCTTGTCGGTCGCGGTTCGTGCGGCGTCGGCCACCTTGTCCGCCACGACCGGCGCCTGCTCGCGCACGAACTGGGCCCCCTCGTGTGCCTTGGCCTGCACGCGGGGGTCGTCCTTGAGCTGGCCGATCGCGCGCATGAACTGCTCGTAGGGCCCCCGCCCGGCTCGCGAGCCGAGGAGGAATCCAACCGCGCCGGCGGTGACGATGAGCAGTCTCTTCATGAGGGCCTCCGTGCATCGGGTCGGCCGGCCTGGGTCCGGTACCGACAGTCTGATTTGGCCGTACCCACCACCGCCCTGTGCGGCTCACCCGAGCCTGGTATCACGGTCCCGGCGTCGTGCCGCGTCCACCGCGGCGACGCGACGGTGCGCATACGCCGGAGCGCACGCGGACGCGTCGATCATCACGCGTCGCCAGTGACGCCGCCCAGCGTGAAACGGCGGGGGCTTCGATGCGCCGACCCGGGCAGACAGACGCCCCCGCTGGTCACGTCGCCGAACTAGACCAACGGGGGCGGTGTCCGCGACGCGATGACCGCAGGGATAACCGGTCACCGAGTCACAGGGAGCAACTCACGCCAGCGACTATGAAGGCCGACCCTGAAAGAACCCTGAGACCGGCGGGTCCGGCCTGTGTCCGGCCGGCCGATGCGCCCACGCAGCGGAGGCGTCGCAGGCGTCGCTTCATTCCCGGAGGGCGATTCCGCGCCACCGCCGGCGAGTCAGGATGCAGGCAGCGGCGGGTCGACCAGGGCGAGAGCCCGAAGGACGCCTCGGGCGCGGAAGCACGGATGAGCGTGCGAACCGCCACGCCGTGCGACTGCCATCGCAACAGTCGCTTCCGATCCGGATGAGGAGGCTCCATGTCAGAAGATGCGGGCAAGGCCACAGAGCCCACGGTCACGGTCGTCGGTGCCGTCTCCGACGGCGCCTACACCCTGCTGGTCGCAGACTTCGCGGACACGACCAGCGCGCAGGAGGCCTACGCCGCCCTCAAGGAGGTGGAGGACGGCCGACACGTCGAGATCGAGGGCGTCATCGTGGTGAAGCGCGAGACGGACGGCAAGCTCGAGGTCCAACGGGCGACCGACCACACCACCCGTCGCGGCCTCACCTGGGGCGTCGTCGGTGGCGCGGCCCTGGGGCTCATCTTCCCGCCGTCGATCCTCGGGAGCGCGGCCGTGCTGGGCGCGGCCGGTGCCGCAGCGGGCAAGGTGGGTCAGCTGCACCACCGGCGCGAGCTGGCGGACGAGCTCGAGTCCGCCATCGAGCCCGGGCACTCCGGCATCGTCGCCCTGGTCTCCGACCCTGCCGCCGTCGAGCTCCGACGAGCTCTCGAGACGGCCGACTCGATCGTCATGACCGCCATCGACGATGTCGTCGCCAAGGACGTCAAGGCCGCGGCGAAGGAAGCCGAGGAGGCCCAGGAGAAGTCCGACTGACTCGAGAACGAGCGGAGATCCCAACCTCGGATCCGTCGCCGTCACCGCGCCGGCACCTCCTCTGACGCGTCGACGGCCGCTCGCCGGTTCGCCGTGCTGATCCGTTCGTGGGTGGCCTGCGCGGCCGCCGTCATCGTCGGCTCGACGCCGAGGTCGATGAGGTAGCCGGTGGCGTCGCGCATCTCGTGGGCACGTCGTTCGGCGTGCGTCCGAGTGCCGTTCAAGAGCCGGTCGATGACGGCCTGTCCGTCGCCGGCGAGCTGGGCGCTGATCTGCTCGCGGACCCAGCTCTCGTAGCCGGCGGCGCGGCCTGCATCGACGGCCTCGACGATGAGAGAGGCGAGTCCCTTCATGAAGACGCTGCGGAGCAGCTTGTGCGCCATGGCCGACCCCGGCGGCTCGTCGAGGACGTCGATCGGGGCGCCGGCCGGCCGCAGCAGCTCGGCCACGCCGGGCCCACCGACGCCGCTGACCATGAGTGGCGTCCGGGCGCCGTGCCACGCGACGGGCCCGAGGATGGCGACGTCCGCGAACAGCGACCCGGCCGCGGCCACTCGATCCCCGAGCTGCGCCATGACAGTCGGCGCGGACGACGTGAAGTCGGCGTAGCAGCTGCCGGCCTTGAGGTGCGGCACGGCGGTGTCGCAGATCGTCGGCGCGACGCTGGCGCTGGTCATGACCAGCACGACGTCGGCGTTCGAGACGGCTTCCTCGATCGTCGCCACCAGCGCCACTCCGTGCGGTGGTTCCGTGGCTGCGGGGTCGGTGCCGATGACGTCGTGGCCCAGCTCGACCAAGGCTGTGGCGTAACGGATTCCGGCCTCACCGAGACCGATCACAGTGCATTTCATCAAGAGTCCTTGCCGTGTCGTGGTTCAGCCGGCAACCGGGGCCGTGATGGCCGTTCGGCGCCGGGCCTCCTCGTCGAAGACCTCCTGCGCAGCCCGGGCGATCCGGGCCGCCTCCTCGCGGGCGATGACGGCGAGCCCGTCCCCGTCGCCGACGATGACGTCGCCCGGGTTGACCGCGACGCCGCCCACGGCGATGGTGACGCCGACGCGGCCCGGGCCGTACTTGTACGGGCCGGCGGGGGTGCACGCCCGCGCGAAGACCGGCATGCGGATCTCGCCGAGGGTGTCGGCGTCGCGGGCGGCGCCGTCCAGGACGAAGCCGGCGATGCCGGCTGCCAGGGCCCGGGCCCCGATGAGGTCGCCGAGCAGGGCCCGGGTCTCGTCGCCCTGCCCGTTGACGACGATGACGTCGCCGGGCCGGGCGATCCGAATGGCCTCGTGGATGGCGGCGTTGTCGCCGGCGCGGGTCCAGACGGTCAGGGCGGGTCCGGCGAGCCTCCCCCCCGGCCAGATGCTCTGGATGCGGGAGTCGAGCAGCCCAAGACGGTCCATCGCGTCGCCGATGTTGGCGACGGGAAGGTCGGCGAGCGCCTGGACGACCTCACGCGGTGGGCGGGGGAAGTCGGCGTCGGGGGTGTGGATCGTGACGTTCTCGTGCATGGTGTCTGGCCTTACTTCTTCATGACCTGCGGCAGGACGGCCTTGATGGTCGTCTCCTGGTCGGCCCAGAACTGCTGGTAGGCAGCGGCGTCGAGGTAGTTCGTCTGCAGGCCCAGATTGGTCATGCGCTGCTTGACGCCCGGGTCTTCGATGGCCTTCTTCAGGGCGGCCTCGAGCTTGGCCTTGACCCCGGCCGGGAGGCCGGCGGGGGCCGAGTAGCCCCGTGCGGTGGCGGACAGGACGTCGTAGCCCTGCTCCTTGAAGGTCGGCACGTCAGGGAGGAACTGGCTGCGCTGGTCGGCCATGACCCCGAGCATCTTGATCTTCTTCTGCTTGACGAGGTCGGTCACGTCGCTGGCGCTGCCGACGTAGACCTGGACGTGGCCACCGAGGAAGGCGGCGACAGCCTGGGAGGAGCCGTCGGAGAAGTGGACCAGGGCGAACTTCGCGCCGCTCTTGGCCTCGAGGTCGGCGGCGGCGAAGTGCTCACCGGTCTGCAGGCCGGTGGTGCTGACCGTGATCGTGCCGGGCTGGGCCTTGGCGGCCTCGACGAGGTCCTTGACGCTGTTGAACGGGCTGTCGGGTGCGACGCCGATGACGGCGGGGTCGATGACCTGCATGCCGAGGGGCTGGAAGCTGGCGCGGGTGTACTTGGCGCCGCGAGCCGGGTCGAGGGGGGAGACGACGACGGACGGGGAGCCGGTGGCGCCGATGGTGTAGCCGTCGGGCTTGGAGCTGGTCAGGGCGGTGTAGCCGATCTGGCCGCCGGCCCCGGGCTTGTTGACGACCTCGACGTTGGTGCCGAGCTCCTTCTCGAGGATGGGCGCCACCAGACGCGCTGCGGTGTCGACCGCCCCACCGGGCGCGAACGAGACGACGAGGTCGATGGGCTTGCCCTTGCGGGGCCAGCTGTCGGCACTGTTCGTGCCGCCCTGGGCGGTTTGGCTGCAGGCAGCCAGCGAGGTGGCCAGGGCCACGGCGAGGGTCGTGGTCAGCACGGTACGGCGACGCATGGTGTCTCCTTTGACAGCGTGAGGTGAGGTGGTGCGGTGGTTGCGTGATGCGGAGGTGATGGGTGTGCCGTTGGACGGACCAGAGCGGCCGGCCATCAGGTCTCGGGGTCCTCGTCGAGGCCCGCCGGCTTGCGCAGGCGCAGCAGCGGGCTCGCGGCGATGACGAGCCCGATGACGAGCAGCACGACCGTGATCGGGCGGGTCACGAAGATCGAGAAGTCGCCCTGGGAGATGTCGAGCGACTCGCGCAGCGAACGCTCCATCAGCGGCCCGAGCACGAGCGTCAGCACGAGCGGGGCGAGCGGGATGTCGAACCGGCGCATCACCACACCGAGGACGCCGAAGCCGACCATGACGAAGACGTCGAAGACGCTGTAGTTGATCGTGTAGGACCCGATGACGAGGAAGAGCAGGATCAGCGCGGTCAGGATCTTCTGGGGGATCCGCAGGATCGCGGTCCAGACCCGAACCAGCGGCACGTTGAGGATGAGCAGGATGACGTTGCCGACGAAGAGGCTGGCGATGATGGCCCAGGCGATGTCGGCGTGCTCGGTGAACAGCGTCGGTCCTGGCGTCAGGCCCTGCTGGAGGAAGGCGCCCATGAGCACGGCGATGGTGGGGGAGGCCGGGATGCCGAGGGTGAACAGCGGGATGAGGGCGCCGTTGGCGTGCGCGTTGTTCGCGGTCTCGGGGCCGGCCACCCCTTCGATGGCGCCGCGTCCGAGCTCCTGCCGGAAGCGGGAGAACTTGCGTTCGGCGCCGTAGGACAGCAGCGAGGACACCGAGCCGGTCATCCCGGGGATCAGCCCGAGGACGAACCCGATGCCGGTGCCGCGGACGATGGACGGGGTGCTGCGTCGGAAGTCGGTCCGGGTCGGCAGCAGACCGCGCATGCCCGGTGTCTGTGGGTGGTTGGGACGGTTGCCGGCGGTCGACAGGAGGATCTCGGAGAGCCCGAAGAGGCCGACGATGACGGCCACGAAGCTGACGCCGTCCAGGAGCCGGTCGCTGCCGAAGGTGAAGCGCGGCGCCCCGGCGACGGGGTCGATGCCGATCATGGCGATGAGCAGGCCGATGATCCCGGAGATGAGGGCCCGGACCATGCTCTTGCCGGCCAGCGCCGCCAGGAGCGAGATGCCCACGACCATGAGCGCGAAGAACTCCGGTGGCCCGACCTTGAGCCCGAGCGAGCCGAGTGGCTTGGCCGCGATGACGAGCCCGACCGTCGCGATGACGCCCCCGACGAAGGAGCCGATGGCGGCGATGGTCAGGGCGACGCCGGCCCGGCCCTGCTTGGTCATCTCGTAGCCGTCGATCGTCGTGATCGCCGAGGCGGCCTCACCCGGGGTGTTGAGCAGGACGCTCGTGATGGTGCCGCCGTAGGCGGTGCCGTAGAAGATGGCCGCGAGCATGATGATGGCGCTGGCCGGCTCGAGGTTGAAGGTCAGCGGAATCAGCAGCGCGACGCCGGCCACCGGGCCGATGCCGGGCAGCACGCCGATGAGCGTGCCCACGAGACAGCCGATGAACGCGAAGAGCAGGTTCTGGGGCGAGAGGGCTGCGGCGAACCCGCCGAGCAGCTGGTTGAGGACGTCCACGGCTCAGATCCCCCAGAGGCTCAGCGGCGGGACCGACGCCAGAGGGAGCGGCACGAGCAGGAAGTCGCTGAAGAGGTGGAAGGCTCCGACGCTGCCGGCCACGGCGACGAGCACCGAGGTGAGCCAGCCGACCTTGCCGATCCACCGCAGGTGGAAGAGCAGGAACAGGAGCATCGCCAGCTGGAACCCGATGAGGTCCAGCACGAGGCCGAGGACGATCAGGCTGGCCACGGTGATGCCCGCGGAACGCCACACCCGGCGCTGCTCCCGGCCCGGGGCCTCCTCGAGGCGGGGCGTCTGGAAGAACCACGCGATGCTCAGGAGCACCAGCCCGCAGGCGAGGACGAGGGGGAAGAAGCCGGGGCCGGGGCCCTCGGGCGACCAGATCCCCAAGGCGGTCGAGCTGGCGGCCACGTAGAGGCCGACCGCGGTCAGGACCGCTTGGACGGCCCACGTCCCCGCGGGGCGCTGCATCGGCGGCGAGGCCTGCTCCGCGGCCGGGTCGGCTGTCGCGAGAGTCTCCATTGAATCTCAACTTTCATTGTGTGAAACTGTGTCTCACTTGCTGCACGCAAGAGTGTCCGCATGCTGGCTCAGGGTCAAGGGGCTGAGCCGAATTCGCGAAAGAGTCTCACTGTGTGACACTCTGGACCCCCTCACCGAACGGAGCCGTGGACGATGCCGACCTCGCCGCCCAACCCGATGCGCTCCCTCGACCGGGCCATCGACGTCCTCGAGGTCCTCGAGGCCGCTCCCCGGGGCATGCGCCTCACCGAGATCGCGCGGGAGTCCGGGTTGCACGTCGCGACCGCCTTGCGCATCCTCAACGCGCTCCAGGCGCGCGGCCGGGTCGAGCACGACGGCACCCACTACCGGGCCGGCGTCGCCCTCCTGTTCGGCGCCCACGCCTACCTCACCACCAGCCCGCTGGTCGCCGCCGCGAGGCCGGTGCTGCAGGACCTCGCGAGCGAGACCGGCCTCGCCTCCTCCGTCTTCGTCCGCACCGGACTGCATCGCGCGATCATCGCCCGCGTCGAAGGGTCCAACCCGCTGCGGTACGAGCTGCCCGTCGGTGAGCGCCTGCCCCTCCACCTCGGCGCGGGCAAGGTGCTCGCGGCCGCCCTCGACCCGCAGGAACGAGAGCACCTCATCGACGTCGTGACACCCTTCCAGACGGCCGCAGGGCAGGAAGTCACCGCCGAACAGCTCCGCGAGGAGCTCGACTCCGTCATGGCGAAGGGGTACGCGGCATCCGACAGCGAGCGGGTCCTGGGGACCCGCTCCGTCGCCGCCCCCATCACCGACTCGGAGGGCCGGACCGTGGCAGCGATCCAGGTGGCGGGTAACGAGATCGGCTTCCCGCCCGAGCGCCTGGCCGCCTTCTCCGCCACCGTGCGCAACGCCGCACAGGCCCTGAGCCGCCGGCTCTGAGGCCCACGCGACGGGACGTCGCCCAACGGGCCGGACTCCTGGTCCGGCCCTTCGGCCTGCCCGACGCCACGGGCAGGACACCAGCGATCGCTCGTGCGCCGCTACGGCGTCCGTGCATGGGGACCGCCGCCGCGAGCTGACCATGCTCTGGGACTACCCGTGGCAGCCGATCAGGGACCCGGAGCTCGCGACAGCCACCCTCATGAGCGACCCGACGCTGCTGTTGCTGCCGCGCGACCATCCCTTCGCCGGCGCGGATGCCGTCCCGGTGGCAGCGCTCGAGGACCAGATGTGGATCGTGCGTGACGAGCACCCCGTGGCCGACGTCCTGCGACGCGTCTGCCGCAGTGCAGGATTCGAGCCCGAGGTGGCCTTCGCGGCGAACGACTACCAGGAGACCCAGGGGATGGTCGCGGCCGGCATCGGGATCGCCCTGGCGCCTCACCTCGCGCTCAGCGCGCTACGCCCGGACGTCGTCGCCGTGCCGCTGGAGAAGGCACCGAACCGCCGAATCCTGCTGGCACACCTGGCCGGTCGGAGGCTCAGCGCTGCTGCGCGCGAGGCGACGGCGGTCTTCCGCTCGGTCGCGAACACGCGAGCGTCCTCCCAGAACCAGGACTGAAACGATGTGCAGAGGCGCGTCAGGGAGCGGCATGCCAGCGGACCGGGCCGGCGATGATCGGTGGCCGCCCGACCACGCGGTCGTTGCCCCGTCGTTGCCGTGGCACCGGGCGTGACGCACGGGACTGCTGGTCGTATGCAGCTCGGCGGACGGGGTCGTGCAGCACCGCATAGGCGGCGAGCACCTGTTGCAGGGCCGTGTCGGACGCCACGCGTCCGTGCTCGTCACCCGGGTCTCGGGTGTCCGGGTGGTGCCGCCGGAGCAGGACACGGTAGGCACGGCTGATCTGGGCCTGGGTGGCGGTCGGTGACAGCCCCAGGGTGGCGTAGAGCTCGGGCTCCGGTGCGGGCATGGTCCGTTCGATCGTGGGCGGGATCAGGGTGGCGGCGATGTCGTGGCCCCGGCCAAGTGCACGGCCGGGGCCACGGTGCGAGATGAGTTCGACCGGCCCGCCGAAAGGGTGCCGTTCAGGCGCGCGCCGCGCTCCGTGCGTCAGACGCTCTCGGTTCGGATGTGCCGGCGGGGCGAGCGATCACCTCGTGCGGATTGGTTCACGTGTGCCGATCACCTGCCTCCCCTGTCATCGTCCGTCTTGGTTGGGTCCCGTTGGTTCTCAATAGTTCTCAGTGGTTCTCGGTGGGTCTGCGGCTGCCGGGCGGGGGGCCGCGCTCCCGCGCCGAGCGGTCGACCCCGCCGTCCCGTGCTGGACCGGGGCGGGGCGAACCGCTGGCTGGTCGGCGGGCTCGGTCGCTGCCCCGACGCCCGCCGGCGTCGCGACGTCGGGGCCGTCGGGCCGGCGGCTCAGGCCATTCCGCGGCGATGATCGCCTCGAACTCGGCCGCGACCAGGTCCGCGTCGGCGCAGATGAGGTCGTAGAACTGCTCGTCGACCGTCTGCGCGTCGCGGTCACCGGTGAGGGGTGCGGTGGGCATGACCGGTCCTCTCGCTCACCGGGTCAGGCGTTGATGGCCCGCCGGTCCTCGCCCTTGGTCGCGACGGCGATCTTGCGCGGCTTGGCCTGTTCGGCGACCGGGATCTGCAGTGTGAGCACACCGGCGTCGTAGCTGGCGCTGATCTTCTCGGTGTCCAGGTTGTCGCCGAGGATCAGCTGGCGGCTGAAGATCCCGCGCGGTCGCTCGGCTGCGATCAGCTCGGCATCGCTGGCTCGGGCCGGTCGCTCGGCCTTGACGGTGACGACGTTGCGTTCGACATCGAGGTCGATCGAGCCCGGGTCGACCCCGGGCAGGTCGAACTCGACGTGGAAGGTGTCCCCGTCGCGCCAGGCGTCCATCGGCATCACCGACGGTCGGGCGAGGGTGCCGTTGCTGCCGAAGACCTGCTGGGTGAGCCGGTCCAGGTCACGGAACGGGTCGGTGCGCATCAGCATCGTGTCCACCTCCATCACTCCTGTTCTCTCGGATGCTCCGTGTGGGCCACAGATCCGAAAAGGACCTGTGGTGTGCGCTATAGATTTGATATAGCACCCGTGGGATGCTGATGCAAGGGGTCATTCAGATGAGTCGGCGAAAGGACGTCAGGGCGTGGATGTCGTGGGTGCTGCAGCACCGGACCCGGCCCGCGGTGTGTACGGGATCTCCGTCGCGGCGGAGCTCGCGGGTACCGGGGTCCAGAACCTGCGCGCCTACGAGGCACGCGGGCTGTTGACGCCGGAACGCACGGCCGGAGGCACCCGCCGGTACAGCGCCGACGACATCGCCCGGCTCCGGCGCATCGGCGTCCTGCTCGACGCCGGGCTCAACCTCGCCGGGATCGCCATGGTGATCCCCCTGCAGGACGAGAACAGCCAGCTCCGCTCGGAGCACGAGACGCTGACGGAGAAGGAGGAAAAGCCATGACTGACAACCGGATCCGACGTACCAACCACATCGAGCACGTCATGGACCCCCACCTCGTCGATGCCATCGAGCCGGTCCCCGAGTCCGACCGGCTCGAGCAGCTGACCCTTGCCGATCCGACAGCCGACCCCTCGGACGGCCCTCCACCGGCTCCGGGCGCCTCCACCTTGGTCTGGGATCCCGAGGCGTCCGGGCCGGCCGGACTCGTCGACGAGGCGGACTGGCTGGAACAGCAGTTCCCGGTCTCGGCCACCGCACCTGACGACGAGGACTACGCACCCGACCTGGGCGGCTCCCGGTAGCCGAGCTCCTGCCCGCACCCACTTCACCCCACTTCACCGACCGCCCCACTCCCTGAAGGAGACGTCGACGATGACCGTCACCGTCCAGAAGCCCCCGGCCGATCAGGGGGCGCTTGGATCGATGAGCATCCGAGAGCTTGTCCTCGCGCTCGCCGCGCTCGAAGACGACCTGACCGAACCGGCCCACGGGCCTGACGAGCGGCACAGCCGCGCGGCCGACACACCCGCGGACGGAGCATCTGCTCGCGAGCGCGCGATCAGGGACGAGCTGCGGCGACGCCGGCTCGCACTACGCGACCGAGCCTGAGCGCACACCGCGGGTGCGTCCATCGACATCCCGGTCGGCACCGCGTTCCAGTACCGCTGCACCGTCGCCGTTGGGCGTGCCGCGCGAACTGCTCGTCGCGCTCAGGCATGGCTTCGCGGTGCGTCCAGCGACCGGACCGCTCCGGATCGACGCCCGGGCAGGCGCCTGCGCGGTGGGCCCAGCCGCGGGCCCGGCGCCGTTTCACGCTCGGCCGCCGGGTCACGATTGCTGAACGGTGTGGAGAGTCCGAAGACCTGCAGGCGCGCCGCTCCTAGCCTGACCGTCAGGAACAGGGGGTGCGATGGTCCGGAGCCAGGCCGCCGTCGACAAGGCGCTGCGCGTTGCCGTCATCGTGATCGGCGTGGCCTTCGCCGGCTACATCGCGTTGCACGTCCTGCTCTTCCACGCGCTGCAGGAGCCGTATCCGTACCTGGACGTGCAGAACGAGAGCGGGCGCCCGCTGCTCATCGAGCGGGCCGACTTCGCGCCCTCACCCGGCGGGGCGGACCTGAGCGTGCTCGCGTGGCACGCCATGTCGGGATGGCCGGCGGGCAGCTACGAGTGCGACCAGAGCCAGCTGGTGGCCCGCGACGTGCAGGGATCCGTGGTCGCGCGGAGAACCGGCGTCTGCCAGGGCGACACGTGGACCATCACGTCGGAGGGCATGTCGGCAGCACCCCGCTACCGACCCGGGCCGGCAGGCACCGACCTCGTGGAGGCGCGCCTCGTCCTCGTCACGTCCGACTCGAGCGGACCGGTGGTGGTGTGGTGGCGGGCTCTGCCGCAGGCCCTGCAGCAAGCTGCAGCAACGGGCAGTGCGGCGGGTGTCAGCGTGCACGGCCCGTTCCTCGAGGGCGACGACCTGACGTTGTACGTGCGTGGGCCCGATGCCGCCACGGTCCTGGAGTTCGCCCGCACGCGGGTGCTGACTCCGTCACCCGGAAGGGTCGACGCCTACATCACCGATCCGGGCCGGCCTGCGCCGACGTCGCCGACCCCGGTGGTGCTGGAGTCGACGACGTCGCCCCCCGCCCGCACGCGCTGAGCCGTCACGGGCTGGTCGTCGTGGCACCATTTTCGGGAGTCGCGACGGCGCCGTCGGCGCTCGGCGTGGACGCCGGCTCGTCGGAACCGGTGCCGTCCGTGCCCTCGCTCGTCGTGGGTGCCGGCGTGGACGGCGTCGGCTCGTCACCGGTCCCGGCGCCCGTCGGGTCCGGGGCCGGGGCCGGGGAGACGCTGCTCGGGTCGGTGGCCACCGGCGTCGGCGACGTGCTCGGCGTCGACGACGTCCCACCGTCGACGGACGTCGACTCGCCGGGCACGAGCGGCCCCTGCTCCTTCTCGATGATCTGCACGATCTGCTGCTTGTAGACCTCGAGCCGGTCGCTGATCTCGGACAGCGGCACCTCGGTGATGTGCGCCCCGAACGCGGCGATCTCCTTCCAGACGGCGGCGATCTGCTGCTTGCCCTCGTCGCTGAGGGGACCGTCGAGCGTGAGGAAGAGCTGCGAGGCGAGCGCGTAGGACAGGCAGTTGACGCAGTCGACGTTGACCGCGCCGGAGAGGTTCTGCGGGACGGCCACGTGGTTGTCACCGGTGACGAGGACGATCTGGAACCCGATCGCGACCGCGGCGCAGTTGTCGCAGCTGGAGAAGGCGTAGGCCTCGTTGGTGTTGAGCGCCGGCGAATCGTCGTCGATCCACACCAGCGCGAACGCGACGTCGTACTGGATCGTGCCGTCGGTGGTGTTGACGGCCAGCGCCTGGTTGTCCCCGGGGCCGGGAGCGAGCGGCTTGTCGAAGGGGAAGACCCAGCCCGCGGCCGACGGCGTCGGCTCGGGGTTCGCCGCCGAACCGGAGTCGACGCCTCGGGGCACCAGCACGACGGCCAGCTGCGGCTTCTCACGCGTCGGACGCGGGTCGCTCTTGCCCCAGCCTGCGAGCACCGTCCCGCTGGCACCCTGCGTCAGGCCTGCCGGGGACCGCCGCAGGGCGGCGGGCGCCGGGATCGCCCCGGCGGCCTGCACCAGGGTGCCGCCCTCATAGGGCTGCACCGGGCGGTAGCTCCCCTCTCGCGGCCACCAGGCGAGCACGAGGCCGGCCACGAGGGCCAGGGCCACGACGCCGGTGGCCCCGCGCTTCACCGGGGCGCCCCGGGTGCGGCGCAGGGCCGCGGTCACGAGCCCGCGCACGAGGCGGACGAGCAGCACGGCCGTCGCCAGGATCGGGAAGACGACCGCGAGGATCGCGACGCATCGCGCGCCGATCGCGAGGACGTCGGTGTGGGCCCACGCGTCGGTCAGCGCGTGGGACTGTGCGCCAAGGCTGCGCCACGCCGTGCCCAGAACGCGCGGCAGGGCGATGACCATGGTGAAGATCGAGAACATCAGGACCGGCACCACGACGAGCACCCACAGCGTCACGACCACCCGCGCCCAGGGCTTGAGCACCCGCGACTCGGGATCCTTCCACCGCCAGGGAAGGACGCCGAGCAGGGTCGGCCTGATCCGGTGGAAGAGGTCGGGCACGCCGGTGACGTCGGCGAGCACGTGGTAGCCGTCGAACCGGACGAGCGGCGTCAGCTGGCGCACCATCTGCAGGATCTGCGTCGCCACCACGAGCAGCAGCGCGTCCCACCGCGTCAGCCACCAGACGCCGGCCGTGGCCACGGCAACCATCGCGTTGAAGTAGAGGCCACCGAGATCGGTGCGGACCCTCCCGCCTCGGCCGAGCCGGTAGGAGTCGGTGACGTCGGTGTAGAAGGCCGGCCAGACCAGGTAGATGCCCGCGCCCATCACGCCCGGCGTGGCCCCGCCGCGTCGGGCGGCCGCGGCGTGCCCGAACTCGTGGAAGCCGGCCGAGAGCACGGTGACCAGCACGACGACCAGCAGGAGGCCCGGCTGGTCGAACGCCTGGTAGGTCGCGGACGCAAGGCCCTCGTGGAACAGCACCCACCAGCTGACCGCCAAGAACACGGCCACCACGAGGGCCACGAGAACCGGGTGGAAGAGCCGTGCGAACGGTGCGGTCCAGCGTCGGGTTCGCTCGGGGTCGGTCACGGCGTACTTGAACCGGAGCGCGAGCAGCGGGTTCGACTTCTTCAGCTCGGGCTGCGAGCCGTCCTCCCGGGCGAGCAGCCCGAGCGGGCGCAGCTGTTCGTCCACGAGGGTGCGCACGTTGTCGCCGGTGACCGTGCGGCCCTGCACCGCACTGACGTGCTCGGCCACCTCGTCGAAGGACCGGCGGCCGTCGACCGTCGTCAGGACCAGGTAGAGCAGCGGCGTGAGCTGGAACGTCTGCCCGTCAGCCCGACGGGCGAGTGCCGGTGGCACGCGGTAGCCGGAGCCGGCCATCTCGCCGATCAGCTCGACGCCCTCCGCCCGCACGGGTGCACGCGCGCCCCGCGCTGCACCCTCAGACGCCTCACCCTCCGGCGCCTCAGCCGTGGGCGCACCGGGCGCGGGCAGCACAGGACGCGACGGCGACTCCATGTCGTCGTCGCGTCCTGTCCGGCCGGAGAGGACCGTCACGGGCCGGCTACTGCTTGATGTCGGAGGACTGGTCCGAGGTGGCCTCAGCAGAACCGGTGATGTCCTGGTTGATGATCGCGTCCTGCTGCGAGACCGCGACCGCGTCGCTGCCCACGGAGCCGACGTTGGCGGCCACCGCGGCGTCGATGGGGGCGGCCACGTTGGCGTTCGCGGCCACGGCGCCGTTGATGGGCGCCGCGACGTCGGCGTCGGCGTCGACGTTGACGTCGACGTTGAGCAGGTTGCCGTCGAGCATGTCGCCACTGGTGACGCCGCCTGCGGTGTCGCCCACGGCGCCAGCAGCGCCACCGGCGTCAGTGGACCCGGTCGCGCCTCCCACCGCATCGCCGACACCGTCCGCCGGGGCCGTGGACGGCGCGTCGGTGGCGGTGCCCGTCGACGCGTCGGCCGGCGCCGGGGCACCGGAGTCGACCACGTCGTTCCCCTGGTCGATCCCGCTGTCCTGCGTGGCGTGCGCGGTGGCGTCGGTGTCGAGTCCCTGGTCGATGAGCACGCCCTGGTCGCTGAGCGCCTGGGCGCTCGAGTCGACCGAGAGGACGTTGGCGCCGACCGCCGCGTCGATCGGCGCCGCCACGTTCGCGTTCGCGGCGACGGCCAGGTCGATCGGGGCCGCCGCGTCGATGGCCAGGTCGATGTCGGCGTTGAGGTCGAGGATCGAGACGACCTCCTTGTCGGGAAGCGCGGTGGTGCTCTCGGCAGCGAGCTCCTCGGCCGACAGGCCGACAGGCTTGTTGTCACTCATCCCGGGTCTCCGTTCTCGGCAGGCCGTCACTGGCGTGACGCTGCCGACCCTTTACCCAGTCCGGTTTGTCCCGGAACGCGCCCGCCGTCGCAGTCGGTGACGTGGCGGCCCCGCCTCAGCCGACCTGGTAGCGGCGTCGGGCGATGCCGAGGCCGACGAGGGACACGACGGCGACCGCCATGTAGTAGAAGCTCGGCGCGCTCAGGGAGCCGGTCAGGCTGATGAGCCACGTCAGCACGAGCGGGGCGATGCCGCCCATCACGGTGACGCCGACGTTGTAGGCGACCGAGACGCCGGTGGCGCGCACGTTCCGCGGGAACAGGACGGTGAGCAGCGCCGGCAGCGGCCCGAAGTAGAAGGCCATGATGACGCCGAGCACGCCGATGGCGACCACGAGCACCGGCACGCTGGGCGAGGCGATGACCACCGCGAACAGCGGCCACGCGAGCACGAGCGCGCCCACGGCCGCCCAGACCATCACCTTCGCCGGGCCGACGCGGTCGGCGAGGTGACCCACGAGCGGGACGCCGACCATCGTGACGATGCCGGCCACGACACCACCGAGGTAGGCCGCGCTCGCCGGGACGCCGAGGTTCTTCACCGCGTAGGTCGGCATGAAGAGGATGAGGTAGACCGAGATCGTCGCGACGCCGACGCACGCCGAGCCGGTCAGGACGCGTCCGAGGTGCTCGGTCAGGGTGGCCCGGATCGGGGTCTCGTGGGCGGTGCCCTCGGTGAACTCCTGCGTCTCGGACAGGCGAGCGCGGATGTAGAGACCGACCGGGCCGATGAGGCAGCCGAGGACGAACGGGATGCGCCAGCCCCAGCCGTAGAGGTCGGCCTTGGACAGCTGGTTGAACAGGACGTAGCCGAACGCCGAGGCGAGGAACATCGAGATGCCCTGGGCCGCCACCTGCCACGAGGCGTAGTACGCCTTGCGGTGCGGCGCGGTCTCGACGAGGAACGTGGTGGCAGAGCCGAACTCGCCGCCGGCGGAGAAGCCCTGCACGAGCCGCGACACGAGGATGATGACGCCCGCCCAGGCGCCGACCATGGCGTGCGTCGGGGCGGCCGCCATGAGCAGCGTGCCGACCATCATGAGCAGCAGCGTCAGGGTCAGCGCCTTCTTGCGCCCGTGCCGGTCGCCGTACCCGCCGATGAGCATGCCGCCCAGGGGTCGGACCAGGTAGGAGATGGCGAAGGTCGCGAAGGTGAGGATGAGGCCGAGCGTCGCGTCGCCCTCGGGGAAGAAGTTCTCGGCGATGACGACGGCGAACGAGGCGTAGACGATGATGTCGAACCACTCGAGGGCAGCGCCGATGGAGCTGCTGATCACGGCCTTGCGCGCTTGGGCGAGACGCTCGGGCGTCACGTCCGCTGGGATGTCGGTGAGGACGGTCATGGTGCTCCTTGGGTGAGGACGAGCGGTCAGGCGCGCTGGTCCGCGCGGAGGTGGGTCAGCAGGGTGTCGAGGAAGGCGTCGCAGCGCTCGATCTGCTCGAGCTCGACGTACTCGTCGGAGGCGTGGGCCTGGGCGATGTCGCCGGGCCCGCAGACGACGGTCGGTATGCCGGCGCGGTGGAAGAGGCCCGCCTCGGTGCCGTAGGCCACCTTCTCCTGCGAGGGCAGGCCGCCGAGCCGGCCGACGAGCTCGATGACCTCGGCGTCGGCGTCGGTCTCCAGGCCCGGGGCCTGCGCGCCGATGGACACCTCGACGCGGGCGTCCGGGTTCTCCTGCCGCATCAGCCCCTCGATGCGGGCGGCCTCGGCGCGGAACCTCGCGACCGTGGCGTCGACGTCGACGGCGGCGACCGCGCGGAACTCGAACGTCAGGGTGCACTCGGCCGGCACGGTGTTGACGGCGATGCCGCCCTCGACCTGGTTGACGGTGGCGGTGGTGAAGGGGACGTCGTAGTGCTCGTCGAACGGCCCGTCGACGCGGAACTCGTCGGCGACCTCGCGGACGAAGCGGATCAGGTGCGCCGCGTACTCGATCGCGTTGACGCCGAAAGGAGTTCGTGACGAATGGGCGGCGACGCCGTGGAAGGTGACCTGCAGCATCGTCAGCGCCTTGTGCCCGCGGATCACGCGCATGCTCGTCGGCTCGCCGACGATGCACGCCCTCGGCGCCAGCCCTCGGCGGACCATCTCGTCGACGAGGGAGACGGCGCCGACGCAGCCGACCTCCTCGTCGTAGGAGAAGGCCAGGTGCACGGGCTCGCTCAGCGGCGTCGCGGCCAGCTGCGGCACCTGCGCGACGACCGCGCCGACGAAGCCCTTCATGTCGCACGTGCCACGCCCGTAGAGGCGGCCGTCGCGCACCACGGGCACGAACGGGTCGCTGGCCCAGTCCTGCCCGTCGACCGGCACGACGTCGGTGTGACCCGACAGCACGATCCCGCCGGTCGTCGACCCGTCCGCCGCCGGGAACGTGGCGAGCAGGTTGGCCTTGGTGCCCTCCGCGTTCGGGATGAGCACCGGCTCGACGCCGTGCGCCCGCACCTCGTCGGCGATCAGCCCGATGAGCTCGAGGTTGCTGTCGCGGCTCGTCGTGTCGAGGCGCAGCAGCCGGTCGACCCACTCCAGGGTGGGGGTGCGGGTGAGGGCAGCGTCCGTGGACGCGTCCGTCGGGGACGCGGCGAGCGCGTCGGCGGTGTGAGGCGTCAAGGGTCGGCTCCGTCGGTCGGGGTCAGCGGCGTCTTGGTGGTTTCGCTGCGGTGGGCCGAGAATGGCAGCCATGCCGAGGAGAGGCGCAGTGACGCAGGATCGCGCGACGCGTGCTGAGATCACGCAGGATTCCGCCATACGCGTCGACGAGGTGGACCTTGCCATCGTCAACTGCCTCCAGCTGAGCCCGCGCGCCTCGTGGACGCTGGTCGGGGAGGCGCTCGACCTCGACCCGGTCACGGTGGCCCGGCGGTGGCAGCGGCTCAGCTCGGCGGGCATCGCCTGGGTGTCGGGCCGGGCGGCGGGGCAGGGGCAGCCCGAGTCGTGCCTGGCCGTGGTGGAGCTCAGCTGCGCCGCCTCCGAGACGCTGTCCATCGCCGCCCGCGTCACCGAGCTGCCGCACGTGCTCAGCGTCGAGCACACGAGCGGCCCCCGGTCGCTGACGGTGCTCGTCGAGGTGCGCGACCTCGCGTTCCTGTCGCGGTTCCTGCTCGAGTCGCTCGGCTCGATCCCCGGCGTCGTCGCCACGAGCAGCCACGCCGTGACGAAGGTGTACTCGATGGGCGACCACTGGCAGCTGCACGTGCTCGACGCCCGCCAGCGCGCGGTCATGATGCGAGCGCCGCACCCGCGCGTCGACGGGCTCACCTCCGAGCAGGCCGACCTCGCGCGCCCGTTCGACGCCGTCGACCGGCAGGTCACGCTGCTGCTCGGTGAGGACGGGCGGATGCCGGTGGCGACCATCGCGGCGCGAACCGGCTTGAGCGAGAGCACCGTTCGCCGGCGCCTCGCCGGCCTCATCACCAACGGGCGGGTGGTCCTGCGCTGCGACATGGCCCTGCCCGACTCCGGCTGGCCGGTGATCAGCTGGCTGTGGGCCTACGCCGACGCCGGCGACGTCGACAGCGTCGCAATGGCGCTGCGCCGGCTGCCCGGCATCCGGGTGTGCTGGCGGATCTCCGGCGGCCAGCCCAACCTCATGCTGGCCCTCACGACGCACTCCCTGCACGAGCTGTCCGCCGTCGAGGCCAGCCTGGCCGCGGAGGTGCCCCGCATGTCGATCCTCGACCGGTCGATGGTGCTGCGGTCGATCAAGCGTATGGGGCGGGAGCTGGGAGCCGACGGCCGAAGCGTCCGCGCCGTGCCGCTGGACATCTGGGCCGACCCGGCAGGTCCGACGCCGGCGACGTGAGGCACGGCGCGGCGCCGGGGTCGGTGGCGCCCACGAGCTCCGGCGGCAGGTGGACGACGATGTCGGCGTAGGGACCGTCCGGGGTGGTCGTGACCTCCCACCCCGAGCGCCGGATCAGCCCGAGCACCGCCCAGTTCTCGGCCAGGACGGTCGCGGTGAGATGGGTGATGCCCGCGTCGGCGGCACGGCGGGCCAGCTCGTGGACCAGCTGGCCGCCCACCCCGCGGCGGTGGTGGCTGACCGCGACGAAGCGCGCGGCGTCTGCCGGGGTGAAGGAGCGCACCGGCCGGAAGTAGCGCAGGTACCGCGAGTCCGGGGACATCCGTCGGAGCAGGTCGGTCATGTGGGGCGCATCCGTGGGCGTGAGGCGGCGCAGCCGGATCGCACACGAGGTCCCCTCGCGGCCAGCGTGTGCCGGCCGCGCCACCGAGGGCGGGGCGATGGTCGCGAGCCCTGTCCTCGCGTTGCGTTGACGAGATCCGGCCGTCGCGAGCCCGGCCAGGAGGGGGATGCGCATCGAGCTGCCTTTCTGTGAGCTGCGCGGATGTTGCACGGGCGGGCCTAGGCGATGGCCGTACCGGCGATGTGCGTGTTGAACGGCAGGAACGGCGAGCGGATCCGGTAGTCGCCGACGTCGACCCTGGTGAAGCCGGCAGACCGGATGACGCCGGCGAGGTCGCGTTCGCAGGAACAGCCCTCGAAGACCCATGCCCACGGCCGACGCAGCACCCGCTGGGCCCAGCGCGTCGGGGTGCCCGGCTGAGCGGCGACGTGCTCGGCGAAGCTGAACCGGCCCCCGGGCCTCAGCACCCGGCGGACCTCGGCGAGGACGGCCTCCGGGTCCCGGACGCTGCACAGCACCAGGCTGGAGATGACGGCGTCGGCGCCGGCGTCGGGAAGGTCGATCCGCTCGCCGACGACGCTGCGGATCTCGAGGTCGACGCCGTGGGCGCGTGCCGCGCGCTGGAGCCGGGGGTGCATGTGGCGGTTGGGCTCGATGGCCACCAGGCGCGCACCGTCGGGCAGGTAGCGCAGGTTGGCGCCGACTCCCGCGCCCAGCTCGACCACCGTGGGCGGCAGGTCGGCGAAGGCGACGGACTTGCGCTCGTGCATGAGCCGGTCGATGTAACCGCCCATGACCGAGAAGAACGCCGCGTTGAAGCGTCCGCGGCCCGGATGGTCGACGAACTCCGCGACCTCCTGCACCTCCTCGCAGGTGCGGGTGCGCGTGGTGGTCGACGTGGTGGATTCGCTTGCGGGAGTGGTCATGTGACGAGCCTGCGGGACGCGTCACCCCGTCGTCAGCAGTGGAAATACCGCACTTCGGCGGTCAGCCGACCCCGCTCGACGCGACGTACCAGGCCGCGATCTGGGCCCGGGACCCGAAGCCGAGCCGCTCGCGGATCCGTTCGACGTGCGACTCGGCCGTGCGCTCGCTGATCATCAGCTCCTGGGCGATTCGCCGGTTCGACCACCCCAGCGCCACGAGCGCTGCCACCTCCCTCAGCCGGGGCGTCAGCGTCGGAGGGGCCACCGGGCCGAGCGGGGCCAGCCCGAGGCCGACACGCATCGCGTCGAGCACGGCGTGGGTGTCGCCGGCGAAGGGGATGTGCGTCCGGCCGTCCAGCACGGTCAGCGTCGCACCCTCGATGCCGCCGGCCAACCGCTCGCCCTCGGCGAGCGGCACCGCGCGATCATCCCGGCGGTGGATGACGCTGGTGGGCGCGGTGATCCGGCCGAGGTCGCCGGCGACGTCGATGTCGTAGCAGGCCGCCAGCAGCCGGTGCGCCCACGCCGCGGACGTCGAATCCCGCTGGTACCGCGCGAACATGGCGCGGAACCCGGCGTCCGCGTCGGGGGCGAAGATCTCGGTCAGCACGTCCGAGGCGAAGCCCCAGTGCTGGTCGACGAGCCCGAGCACGTGCTCGCGCACGGCCGGATCCGCCACCCCGTCGCCGTCGACCCACCCTCCGTAGAGGACCAGCCTCGTCACCGACTCCGGGTGGCGCGCCGCCCACCGCACGGCCAGTGGTGCACCGAAGGAGGCGCCGACCAGGTCGAAGCGCGTGGCATCGACGGCGGTCGCGACCGCGTGCAGCACCTCCAGCTCGAGGTCGACGACGTCCGTGCGGGCGGTGGGTCCCGACAGGCCGCACCCCGGGCGGTCGTAGCGCACCAGCGTCCGACCATCGGCCAGGCCCTCGTAGAACTGGCGCTCCGCCGGCACCGCCCACCCCAGCTCGAGGTGGGACACCCACCCCGGCACGTAGATCGCGACCGGGCCCCTGCCGGCGACGGCGAACCGGATCGCCGTGCCGTCCTCGAGGTTCGCCGTGCCGAGCTGCTGCTCCACGAGCGCCATTGTCCGGCGACCGAGGGACCGACGGAAGCGATGACTGCATTGCCGCCGGCTCGTCTGAACCGACGGCTCGACCACGTCGTACTCGTTCCGTCGACGTGGATCACGCCGCGCCGCGTCGACGGCGTCAGCGATCTCCGAAGGGAGGAGACGCGGTTGCGCACGAGCACGCATCGGAAGCACCCGGTGGCCTCTGCCCCGAGAGTCGTGACCGCGACCCGCGCCGCTCGGCACGGCGGGTCCCACCAGCCTGCACTGGACGGGGTCCGTGGCGTCGCGATCCTGCTGGTCCTCGGCCAGCACGCCCCCACCAGACCGCTGGTCGACGGCTTCCTCGGTGTGACGGTGTTCTTCGGCATCTCGGGCTACCTCATCACCACCCTGCTGGTCCGCGAGCTCCGGACCGGCCGCATCGACGTCCGGGCGTTCTACCGCCGCCGCGCGGCGCGGCTCTACCCGGCACTGCTGACCGTGGCAGCGGTGACCGTCGTGGTGGTCCTGGTGGCTCGACCCGACCTGGGCGTCGGGCAGGTTCTCGCCCCGGCCGGCGCGGCCGCCACCTACACGACGAGCCTCTTCGACTGGGCCGGCCACCCGTTCGCCACCCAGGACTACCTCAACTACACGTGGACGCTCTCCGTCGAGGAGCAGTTCTACCTCGTGTGGCCCTTCGCGCTGCTCTGGGCCTATCGACGCAGCCCACGGCTGTTCGCCGCGGTCACCGTCTCGCTCATCGGGGTCACGCTGGTGCTGAACCTGTTCCTCGGCCTGAGCCGGCAGGTCCACTTCGACCCGCACGAGTACTTCGGGACCGACACCAATGCGCTGCCGATCCTGGTCGGCGCACTGCTCGCCGTCGTCCTGCACCACGGCTGGCTGCCCGACGCCGTGGGGCGCCTCGCGTTCTTCGCGCTGCCGGCGGTCGCCCTCCTGCCCGCGCTGGCCTACCGCGACGACACCGACCACACCTCGCTGGTGGTCGTCGCCGGTACGGCGCTGACGCTGGTCGTGCTGACCGGCGTCGTGACGCGTCCGGGCTCGGCGGTCGGACGGCTGCTGGCGAGCGCACCGCTGCGGTGGCTCGGCGAGCGGTCCTACTCGATCTACCTCTGGAGCGTCCTCGCGCGGATCGCGGTCCTCAGCTGGTTCGGACACTCGGTGGTCGGGGACGGCGTCTGGGTCGCGATGTTCGTCGTCCTGGCCGAGGTGAGCTTCCGGTTCGTGGAGCGGCCGCTGCGCGCGAGGTTCGCACCGGCGGTCCAGCGCCGGGAGGAGATCACCCCGACGGTGTGATGCCCGCCCGGACCCCTCCGGCGAGCGTGGAGGCTGTCCCGCCGTCGTCGAAGGAGCCCGCCGTGTCCGGTTACCCGCTCATCGCCGACCACGGCCTCATCGGTGACCTGCAGACCTCGGCCCTCGTGTCCACCGACGGCACCATCGACTGGTTCTGCGCCCCCAGGTTCGACTCACCGAGCACCTTCGGCGCGCTGCTCGACCACAAGCGCGGTGGCCGGTGCAGCGTCACCGCCAAGGCAGACGTCTTCACCCGCAAGCAGCTCTACTTCCCCGGCACCGCGGTCCTCGTGACCCGTTTCCTCACCGAGGACGGGGTCGGCGAGGTCGTCGACTTCATGCCTGTCGCGGGGGAGACCGAGGCCGCCGAGCACCGGATCGTGCGGATGGTGCGGTGCGTCCGCGGGGCGATGACCTTCACCGTCGAGATCTCGCCGCGCTTCGACTACGGGCGAGAGCCGCACGAGGCCGACCTGAGCGAGGACGGCGTGGCGTTCCGGGGCGCGCGCACCTCGATGTGCGTCGACCTCGTGCGGGAACCGGATGACGAGCGCCTGGCCATCGGGACCGTGGACGAGCAGGGCGACGTGCGGGCCGAGCTGCCACTGACCGCAGGCCAGATGCGCGGGTTCGTCCTGCGGTCCGGCGGCGCCGGGCCGCCCCGGGCGCTGCGGGTGGCGGAGGCGTGGACGCTCTTCGACGACACCGTCCGGTTCTGGCGCTCGTGGCTGTCGCAGTGCAGCTACTTCGGGCGCTGGCGCGAGATCGTGCACCGCTCGGCCATCACGCTCAAGCTCATGACGTACGCGCCCAGCGGGGGCCTCGTCGCCGCCCCGACCGCGGCCCTGCCCGAGCAGATCGGCGGGGAGCGCAACTGGGACTACCGCTACACGTGGGTGCGCGACGCGTCGTTCTCGGTCTACTCGCTGCTGGGGCTCGGCTTCACCGAGGAGGCCGCCGCGCTGGGGCGGTGGCTGGGTGCCCGGGTCCGCGAGCAGCGCAGTGGAGCGGCCGGGCCGCTGAACATCATGTACCGGGTCGACGGGTCCAGCGACCTCGTCGAGGAGGTGCTCGAGCACTGGGAGGGCTATCGCGGCAGCGCCCCGGTGCGCATCGGCAACGGCGCCGCCGACCAGCTCCAGCTCGACATCTACGGCGAGGCGATGGACAGCATTTGGGTCGGCGACCGGCGTGGCCTCGAGGCGAGCCACGAGGGCTGGCAGCACATCCGCGACCTGCTCGACTGGCTGGCCGAGCACTGGGACCAGCCGGAGGAGGGGATCTGGGAGACGCGCGGGGGGCGTCAGGACTTCACGTACGGACGCGTCATGTGCTGGGTCGCCCTCGACCGCGGCATCCGCCTGGCCGCCGACAACGGGCGGCCGGCGCCGCTGGACCGGTGGCGCGCCGAGCGGGACGCCATCTACGAGCAGGTCATGGAGCGGGGCTGGCACGAAGGTCGGCAGGCCTTCGTGCAGCACTACGACACCGACGTCCTCGACTCCTCCCTGCTGCGCATGTCGTCGGCCGGCATCATCGCCCCCACCGACCCGCGGTGGACCTCCACCCTCGCGGCGATGGACGACGAGCTCGTCACCGACAGCCTCGTCTACCGCTACGACCCGGCCGCCTCCCCGGACGGGCTGCGCGGCTCGGAAGGCACGTTCTCGCTGTGCACCTTCGCCTACGTCGACGCCCTCGCCCGGGCGGGGCAGCTCGACAAGGCGCTGGTGACCTTCGAGAAGATGCTCACCTACGCCAACCACCTCGGCCTCTACTCCGAGGAGATCGCCCTGACCGGTGAGCAGATCGGCAACTTCCCGCAGGCGTTCACCCACCTGGCCCTCATCGACGCCGCCATCACCCTCGACCGCGCGCTCGGATCATCCGAAAAGTGTCATGTGCCGAGGGCGAGGTCAGCCCTACCGTGAAAAACGCCGCCGCCCCGGCGGCAGCGAGCGAGGTCTGTGCAGTTCACCAGTTCAGGAGGCTGTGAGATGACAAGCACTGTGCGAACAACAGGGGGCACGACCGAGGGGCGCGGCCTGCGCGGCGTGGCCGTCATCGGCCTCCTCCTCATCGTCTTCGGCGCGATCCTCGCCGTGGCCGGCGTGGTCACGTGGGTGACGGTCGCCAACCAGCTCTCCGCCGAGAACATCACGGTCTCCAAGGACGCCGCGCAGTTCGCGGGCGCGACGGTGGACACCCCCTGGGAGGCCTACGCCCAGGCCGAGGTGATCCAGAAGCACGCCCTGGAGGCGTCCGGCGGGAAGACCTACGCCGAGCTCGACCAGACGGACCCGAAACGCACGACGGTGATGACCGCCTCGTTCCTGCGGGCCTCGCTCTTCACGTCGGTCGTCGCCTTCGGGGTGGCCCTCATGGCCGCCGCGCTGGGCGTCGGGTTCATCCTCGTCGGGTTCGCCCTGAGGCGGGTGGCCAGACGCGCCGACGTGGTCTGAGCCCAGTCAGCCCGGACGCGGCAGCCGGTGTCGCGCCGACCCCGCGAGACGTGAAGGGGAGACATGCAGGCGGTGACGGTGGTCCCCGGCATGGCCGGCTCAGCCGTGCTCGACGACGTGCCGGAGCCGGCCGCTGACGCCGGGCCGGTGCTCGTCGAGGCCCTCGCGGTCGGGGTGTGCGGCACCGACGCGGAGATCGCGAACGGCGGCTACGGGTGGGCACCACCGGGGCAGGAGCGCCTCATCCTCGGGCACGAGTCCCTGGGCCGGGTGCTCGACCCGGGCCCGACCGGGCTGGCGATCGGGGAGCACGTCGTCGGCATCGTCCGGCACCCCGACCCGATGCCCTGTCCCAGCTGCGCGGTCGGCGAGTGGGACATGTGCTCCAACGGCCTCTACACCGAACGCGGCATCAAGCAGGCCCACGGCTTCATGGCCGAGCGCTGGAGGGTCGAGCCGGAGTACCTGGTCCGGGTCGACGAGCGGCTCGGCACGCTCGGGGTGCTCCTCGAACCGGCGACCGTGGTCACCAAGGCGTGGCAGCACATCCTCTCGATCGGCCAGCGCACCTTCTGGGACCCCCAGGTCGTGCTCATCGTCGGGGCCGGCCCCATCGGGCTGCTGGCCGCCCTGATCGGCGTGCAGCTGGGCCGGGAGGTGCACGTGCTCGACCGGGTCACGACGGGCCCGAAACCCGGACTCGTCGAGCAGCTGGGCGCGAGCTACCACGTGGGCACGGTGGCCGAGCTGGGGCTGCAGCCCGACATCGTCATCGAGTGCACCGGCGTCGTGCCGCTCATCGTCGAGGCGGCCGACGCCGTGGCAGCGGGCGGCATCGTGTGCCTCACCGGCATCGGGTCGCCCGACACGACGACGGCCGCCACCGCCGCGCTGCTCGCCAAGGACGCGGTGCTCAAGAACCTGGTGATCTTCGGCTCGGTCAACGCCAACCGTCGGCACTACTTCCGAGCCGCCCGGGTGCTGGCTCGAGCAGACCGGGCCTGGCTCGAGCAGCTCGTGACCCGCCGGGTGCGACCCGCCGATGTCGAGCAGGCCCTCGCCGGCCGGCCCGACGACATCAAGGTCGTCATGGAGTTCGCCCAGCCGTGACCGGCGACGTCGGCGAACGCACACCGGACGCGCGACCCCCTGTCGGGGGCCGCTGGCAGACTCGGGCCGTGTCCCGGCCGCCGCGCATCGAGCCCTCCGGCGACGTCGTCGAGCGGATCGCGTCCACGGCGCTGGAACTGCCCGACGCCTACGAGGAGGACGCCTGGACCGGCGTCCGGTGGCGGGTGCGGGCCAAGACGTTCGCCCACGTGCTCGTCGCCCAGGAGGGGTACACGTCCGCCTCCCGCGACGTCACCGGCGCGACCGAACCGACGACGGTGCTGACCTTCCGCTCGGCCGGCGACGAGCTGCTCGCCCTCGTCAACGCGGGCCGGCCGTTCTACCGGCCGCCGTGGTCGCCGACGGTCATCGGCATGGTGCTCGACGACGACACCGACTGGGACGAGGTCGCCGAGCTGGTCACCGAGAGCTACCGGTTCTGCGCACCACTGATGCTGAGGCGTCGCCTCGACGCGTGAGGGTGCGGACGCGTCCGGCGAGCCGAGCGACCCTCAACCGGCTGCGAGGTGCAGGCCGAACGCGGTGGCCATCGACGGAGCGGAGGCCGCCTCGCCGAGGGGCTGCGCACCGAGGACCTCGCTGTAGAGGCGCGCCAGCGAGTAGTGCGTCAGCGGTGTCGTGACGACGGCGCCGTGCAGTGACGGGTGGGCCACGGTGGTCAGCACGAGGTTGCCCTGCCCGTGGTCGTCCTCGTCGGCGGTCACCACGATCGCGAGATGCCCACTGCGCCAGTCCGGCCCGGCCATCACGGCCTGGGTCTGGGTCCGCAGCCAGCTGTCCGCCGTCGAGAGGTCGCAGTCGTGGGCGTCGTTGCACACGTCGGGGATCACCATCCCGGCGTCGGGGAGCGAGCCGTCGGACGCGTCGGTGCCCAGCCGGCCCAGCGGCACGTCGAAGCGGGCGCACGAGGACCGCTCGGCCACGTGGTAGGTCCACGGGTTGTGCCGCACGGCGTACCGCCCGGAGTCCTCCGTGGCGCAGTTGGTGGGCATGCCCTCGGCGTAGAGCCTCGCCGTCCTGCCCAGCGAGAGGGCCTGTCCGAAGACCGACGGCTGGTCGATCGGGTGGCTGGAGGGCGGGTCGTCGTCGGTGACGCCGAAGGTGCTGCCGCCCGTCATCGCCAGGTAGTTGGGCAGCGAGGGATGCGTCACCGCCCGGTAGCTCGTCGCGAGACCGAACCGCTTGCCCAGGGACGCGGTGTACGGCATGTCGGCCCGCATCTGGTCCAGCGAGTGGTTCTCGACGACGAACACGAGCAGCTTGGTCACCGTGCCCGGCGGCACCGACGCCGAGGTGGCGGCGGAGGCGGAGGTCGCGGTGGCGGAGGCGGTGGGCGAGGTGGAGGTCGCGGAGGTGGTGGAAGTGGGGGTACGGGTGGCGGAGCCGGCGGGGGCGGGCGGCGCCGGGGACTCGCCCGCCGCGCAGCCGCCGAGCACCGCCAGCGCGGTGGCCATCACCAGTCCGAGCACCTTGTTCGTCACGCGTCCCCCCGGTCTGAAGCGGTCTGCCGGCCGACCGTACCTCGCAGCCCTGAAGGCCGGCTGTCGATTGCGCACCGCAGGACGCCCGGGGTTCGATGGGCGTATGCGCGTCCGGCTCCGCCGCGGCCCGCCGGGGGTTGCCACGGCAACGTGCCTGGTGGCGTTGGCCGCCGGCTGGCTCGCCGGGTGCAGCGGTCGCGCGGCGAGCGACCCGACCGACGCCAGCCCGTCGGCGTCCGGGCGCGGCGACACCGTGCGCGTCCTGCAGCTGAACCTGTGCAACAGCGGGATCGCCGACTGCTACACCGGCGGACGGGCCGTCACACGGGCGGTCGAGGTGGTCCGCGAGCACCGCCCGGGCATGGTCAGCCTCAACGAGGTGTGCCGCGACGACGTGCGTGTCCTCGAGCAGGCGATGACGGCCGCCTCGCCCGCCGCGACGGTCGCCTCGGCCTTCGCTCCCGCCAGGGACCGCGGGTCAGGAGCACCGGTGCGCTGCCTGAACGGCCAGGAGTTCGGCGACGCCGTCCTCGTCGGTCTCGCGGCCCCGGGCGTCGCCGCCCGCAGCACCAGCGGCGACTACCCGGTGCAGGACCCCGGCGACACGGAGAAGCGCGTCTGGGTGTGTCTAGACCTCCCTGAGCGGTTCTCGGCCTGCACGACGCACACCAGCAGCACCGACGCGGCCGTCGCCCTGGCCCAGTGCCGGTACCTGCTGAGCTCGGTTCTTGCGACGCCGCAGGCCGCCACGACCGACGGCGTCCAACCGGTCGTCCTCGGCGCCGACCTCAACCTCGCGGCGGGAGGCTCACCCGGCCCGGACGCGTGCCTGCCCGGCGGCTACCGGCGCACCGACGACGGCGGTCGCCAGGACGTGGTCGTCAGCCCGGGCCTCGCGATCACCTCGCACACGGTCATCGACATGCAGGGCACCACTGACCACCCCGGGCTGCTGGCCGACGTCGCACTGCACCCCCGATGACGTGCTCGTCGTCCGCTCCCTGACCGGAGCGCTCGACGGAGTCAGAGGGTTGCCCAGCAGTAGAGCGCCTGGCCGGCCTCCCGGGCGCGACGGGCCAGGGCGCCGAGGTCGATGACCACCTGGGTGACATCGGGGACGGTGAAGCCGGCGCCGAGCTCGGGAACCCAGCCGTCTGCGAGCGCGGGCGCTCGGGCGGCGTCGATGTCGGCCAACCCGTCTCGGATCCGGGTGTCCAGCCGATCCACGCTCGGGTCCGTGAGCCACAGGGAGGTCTCGTCGACCGGTGGCGGGGTGTCCGGGGGCGGCCACAGCAGAGTGCTTTTCGGTCGACTGCTGAAGGGCGCGCCCTGTGCCAGCGTCACGAGCTGCTCGAGGTGGGGAGAGTGGAAGATCCCCTTGGTGGCCACCCCGTCGAAGGGCGGGTTGCCGCCGTCCGCGGCGTGCAGCGGCCCGCCGACGCGTCCGTGGGTGGCGCGGGCAGTCTCGTCGTCAGCGGCACGGAAGTAGTCGAAGTAGACGCCCATCGCGACTCCCCTCTCGGACGCGACCCTGTGCGCGCGGGGCGAGCCTAACGCGGCTACTTGTTCCATTG
>NZ_MLJO01000029.1 GCF_001956915.1 Intrasporangium flavum
GGCTCCCTTCTGTGTCAAGAGGCCTGGTGCAGGGAGGTCGTAGGCTTGATGTTGGCGGGTCCGGGAAGTGACTTGTCCGAAGAGCCGGTCGCGGGCTGTGAGCCGGTCGCGCTGGAGTCAGAGTCGTTGCCCGAGTGTCCTCCCGGGCCCGTCACGGCGTGCCGCGTCAGGTCATTGAGCAGGGCGCGATAGACGGTGTCGGACAGGCGTCGTTTGAGGCAGCGCATCGCTTCGTTCGGTGTCTTTCCGGTCGCGACCTTCCGGTCGTAGTAGGCCCGGCCCTCGGTGGTCCTGGTGCGCAGTTGGACCGTGGCCATGATGTGCAGCACCCGGTTGATCTTGCGGTTCCCGCCGCGTGACAGGCGGTGGCGCACGTTATCGCCGGAGGAGGCGTCGATCGGGGCGGTGCCGGTCCAGGACGCGAAGTGCGCCCGGTCCGGGAAGCGGGTGATGTCGCCGACCTCGGCCAACAACCGGGCCGCGCCGGACGGGCCGATGCCGTGCAGGGTCAGGAGTGTGGTGTCGACCTCGGTCAGCAGCGACAGCAGCTCCTTGTTCGCGGCCTTCTTGCGGGCATAGATCCGCTCGAGGTCGACAACGAGCTCCATCGCGACGCGCTTGCGGGTCTTGCCGACGACGTCCCGCGGACGCACAGACGCGAGCAACCGGCGTGCCTGGGCTGCGGACAGGTCACGCTTCGCGCCGCCCGGAATCAGTTCCAGGACAAGGGCATGCAGCTGGTTGACCTTGTACGTGTGTTCCTCGCCGATGGCGCGACGCCGGTCAACCAGGATCCGCAGCACCTCGCGCTGGGCGTCCCGGACCACGGGCCGCAGCCCGGTCATCCGGGTCCCGACGAGCGCGACCGAGTGCGCGTCGGTGGCGTCGGTCTTGCGGCCCTGACCCGTCGCGAACACGCGGGCCCGCGCCGACAGCTTCGGCGGGACGTCGACGACGTGCTCGCCGGCGGCGATGAGCCGGTTCGCCACATGCCGGCCGATCCCGTTGCAGCCCTCCACGGCCCACGTCCGCTCCTGCCACTGCCGGGCGTCGGCGAGCATCGCGTCGAACCCCGCGATATCGGTGGCGAACCGGCCACCGCCGAGCACGCTCTCGTCGCCGGTCATCACCTCGATCGTGACGCTGCGCTTGTGCGGGTCCATGCCGATCACGACCGGACCTTCCTCGACGTTCATGACGCGCTCCCTTCACCTCGGACCAGCTGTTGCTCGAGCGCGGAGGGCACCGCTACTTCCGGCAGCGCATTCCCTTCTTCAGCCTCTCCGGCCCTGCGGTGCCCGAGCCGGCGCATGCCAAATGAGAGTCACGACCCGAAGGAAGGACAGCCGCTGATGCGAGCGACCAACCCGGGCACCTGAACCGAGCCTGCGCAGGCACCGGTCCTGCCGTCAATGGAACAAGTAGCCGC
>NZ_MLJO01000003.1 GCF_001956915.1 Intrasporangium flavum
CACCCGTTCGCCACTGATCAGACCAAGCAAGCTTGATCGTCACCGTTCGACTTGCATGTGTTAAGCACGCCGCCAGCGTTCGTCCTGAGCCAGGATCAAACTCTCCGTTGATGTTTGTTCAACCCACGAAGGGTAAAAATGATCCAGGCTGAGCCGAACAACCAGCAAAAATACTGATCGTCGTTGTCAACCAAAGAAATATAATCATCCAAGAAACCAGCCACCCGCACCCATGATGAGCACGAGCAACGCCGGCCCCTCGAGACGAGGTATTGGCATCGATTTTTGACACGCTGTTGAGTTCTCAAGCATCAGACACACACCATCAACCACACCCACCAACGCGGGCCCGGCCTCCGGGGCAACCCTTCAAACTTACCCGCTCGCTCGGTCTCGGTCAACTCGGGCGGCGCTCCGTGGAGCGGCTGCTCGAGCCCCACCGAACCGGGCTGGGGCGAGGCGGACGAACGACCATCGAGTGGCCGTGGACCCGCCTGACGTCAACCTCGGGACCGGCCAACTTCGCGATCGATTCACTCGACCGCCGTGGCGTCCGTTCCTCCCTGTCGGGCTGACGAAGAGAACAGTAGCCCGGGCCCCGCGAGAAACACAAATCCCGGCCCCCGCAGACGCAGAAACGGCCGGATCCCGTTGCACCACAACGGAATCCGGCCGTTCATCTGCCTTGAGAGCCCCAAAGGGGCGCTCGGGCACGCACGGAGGGGCGTCAGCCCGAGCGTCGCGCCGCCGCCAGGTTGCGCCGGCCCCGCTTGAGGACGGCCACCTCGCCGTGGAGGAAGTCCCCCTCGGTGAGCACGAGCTCGGGGTCGCTGACCTTGGCGTTGTTGAGCGAGGCTCCCCCGTCGGCGATCGCCCGACGGGCTGCATTGCGCGACTCGACCAGGCCGACCGCCACGAGCGCGTCGACGAACGACCCGCCGACCGCGACGTCGGCGCCCGGCAGCTCGGAGGTGGCGTCCTTGAGCGTCGAGGCGTCGAGGACGCCGAGGTCGCCCTTGCCGAAGAGCGCCTCCGAGGCCGCCTGCACCGACTCGGTGGCAGCCGGACCGTGGACGAGCGTCGTGACGTCGGCGGCCAGGGCACGCTGGGCCGCCCGCCGGAACGGCTGCTCGGCCACCTGCCGCTCGAGCTCGCCGATCTCCTCGCGGGAACGGTCGGACAACGCCTTGAGCATCCCGACGACCGAGGCGTCCTCGACGTTGAGGAAGTACTGGTAGAAGGCGTACGGGCTCGTCATGTCGGCGCTGAGCCACACCGCGTTGCCCTCCGACTTGCCGAACTTGCGCCCGGTCGAGTCGACGAGCAGCGGCGTCGCCAGGGCGTGCACCGACCGTCCCTCGGCCCGGTGCACGAGGTCGACGCCGGCCGTGATGTTGCCCCACTGGTCGCTGCCACCGATCTGGAGCACGCACCCCCGGTTGCGGAACAGCTCGAGGTAGTCGAGCGCCTGGAGCATCTGGTAGCTGAACTCGGTGTACGAGATGCCCTGGTCGCTCTCGAGGCGCCGCGCCACGGCCTCCTTGCGGATCATCTGGTTGACCCGGAAGTGCCGGCCGACGTCGCGCAGGAAGTCGATGGCGCTCATCGGCGCCGTCCAGTCGAGGTTGTTGACGAGCACGGCCGGGTTGTCGCCCTCGAAGTCGAGCAGCGGCCCCACGAGCTGCTGGATGCGCGCCACCGACGCCGCGATCGTGTCCTTGTCCTGCAGGACGCGCTCGGAGTCGGGCTTGGGGTCTCCGATGAGGCCGGTGGACCCGCCGACGAGGCAGATGACGCGGTGTCCCGCCGCCTGCATCCGCCGCATGACCGACAGCTGGACGAAGTTGCCGAAGTGCAGCGAGGGCGCGCTCGGGTCGAAGCCGCAATACAGCGTGATCGGCCCGTCGGCGAGTGCCTCGCGCAGCGCCGCCTCGTCGGTGGTCTGCGCCACCAGGCCGCGCCACTGCAGCTCGTCGAAGATGTCGGTCACGGGTATCGGTTCCTCTCGGTCGCCTGAGTCGGTGCGGGCCGGGTGCCCACGCGCACAGCCTGCCCTACGCCGACCGGCCTCGGCCAACGGGTTGCCGGTCGTCCCACATCACGGCCGACGCCGCCGCACCACGCCGGGTCGGTACGCCGACACCGTCGGCTCCCCCTCCAGCCAGAAGCGCCACGGGAACACGGCCCCGTCACCACCCGGTCCGCTGACGCCGACGCGCGGGCCCGTGCGCACGCGGGCGACGTCGGGGGGACCGTCGGGAGCGCGGACGACGAGGTCGACGGGGTCACCGACCGGGGGCCGGCAGAAGTCGCGACCAGTCTCGGACGCCCCGAGCGCCAGCACCTGCCCCAGCCGACCCGGGCCCCGGGCCCAGTCGCGCTCCCGCTGCCCGACGCGTCGCGCCGCGGCGACGTCGTGGCCGTCGACGACCTCCCCGCCACGCAGCAGCACGGCAGACGCGCTGCCCTCCTCGCCCGCGACGAGGTTGGCGCACCAGTGGTGGCCGTAGGTGAAGTACACGTAGAGGAACCCGGCGGGGCCGAACATGACCCGGGTGCGCGGCGTCGGGCCCCGGAAGGCGTGCGAGCCCGGGTCGACCTCACCGGCGTAGGCCTCGACCTCGGTGAGGCGCAGCGTCACGCCCCCGTGCGTGACGGTGCAGCCGAGCAGGTCGGGGGCGACCTCGAGGACGGGACGGGCGAAGAACGCGCGGGGCAGCCGCTCCCCCGCCGACGGGTCGGGCCCGTCGGCGGGCATCGGGGCGACGGCGTCGGTCACCCGTCAGACGCTAGCGGCCGTCCACTCGCGCGCGGCGGCGAGGCGCCCGCGTGCCGCCTCGAGCTGCTCGGCGACCCGGACCGGCGCGGTCCCGCCGGCGGCGTCGCGCGAGGCGAGCGAGCCCTCGACCGAGAGGACCGACCGGACGCCGGGCGTCAGGTGCTCGCTGATCGCCGCGAAGTCGTCGTCGGTGAGGTCCCACAGCTCGATGTCGCGCGACTCGCAGACCCGCACGCACTCCCCGGCCACCTCGTGGGCGACGCGGAACGGCACGCCCTCGCGGACGAGCCACTCGGCGACGTCGGTGGCGAGGGCGAAGCCCTGCGGCGCGAGCGAGGCCAGGCGCTCGGTGTGGAAGGTCAGGGTGGCGACCATCCCGGAGAACGCCGGCAGCAGCACCTCGAGGGTGTCGACCGCGTCGAAGACCGGTTCCTTGTCCTCCTGCAGGTCGCGGTTGTACGCGAGCGGCAGCGCCTTGAGCGTCGTCAGCAGCCCGGCGAGGTCGCCGACGAGACGGCCGGCCTTGCCGCGGGCCAGCTCGGCGACGTCGGGGTTCTTCTTCTGCGGCATGATGCTCGACCCGGTCGAGTACGAGTCGTGCAGCGTGACGAAGGAGAACTCCTTCGTCGCCCAGATGACGACTTCCTCGGCGATCCGGGAGACGTCGACGGCCGTCATGGCGGCGACGAAGGCGAACTCGGCGACGAAGTCGCGCGAGGCCGTGCCGTCGATGGAGTTCTCGACGGCGCGGCTGAAGCCGAGGTCGCGGGCGACGGCCTCGGGGTCGAGCCCGAGCGAGGAGCCGGCGAGCGCGCCGGACCCGTACGGCGAGGCGTCCGTGCGGGCGTCCCAGTCGCGGAGCCGGTCGACGTCGCGCAGCAGCGCCCACGCGTGGGCGAGCAGGTGGTGGCCGAGGAGCACAGGCTGGGCGTGCTGCAGGTGGGTGCGCCCCGGCATCGGCACCCCGTGGTGGCGCTCGGCCTGGGTCACGAGCGCGTCGACGACGTCGAGGACGAGGCCGCCGACGACGCGGGCGTGCTTGCGCAGGTACATCCGGAACAGCGTCGCGACCTGGTCGTTGCGGGAGCGGCCGGCTCGCAGGCGGCCACCGAGGTCGGGGCCGACGCGGTCGATGAGGCCGCGCTCGAGGGCCGTGTGGACGTCCTCGTCGTCCTCCGCCGGCACGAACGCCCCGCTCAGCACGTCGGCCTCGAGCCGGTCCAGGCCATCGAGCATCCCGGAGAGGTGCTCGTCGGACAGCAGCCCCGCCGTGGCGAGGACGCGGGCGTGGGCCCGGGAGCCGGCGATGTCGTGCGGCGCGAGCCGCCAGTCGAAGTGGGTGCTCTTGCTCAGGGCGGCGAGGGCCTGGTCGGGCCCGCCGCTGAACCGTCCGCCCCAGAGGCTGACGCGGCCCTCGCCGGCCTCGCCCTGCTCGACGCCGGGCTCCGGCGTGGTGGGGGTGGCGTCGGTCGGCATCGGGTCCTCCTGGAGGTGGCGGGGGTGCGGTGGGGACGTGCTGTGGGGACGTGCGGGGGCGTCACTCGCGGGTGCCGGCGAGCGCGAGGAGGCGGTCGGCGACCGCGACGGCGCGCTCGGGCCCGTCGGTGACGATCATGATCGTGTCGTCGCCGGCGATGGTGCCCACGACGTCGGGGTCGCGCGTCTGGTCGATGGCGGACGCGAGGTAGTTGGCCGCGCCGGGCGGCGTGCGCAGGACGACGAGCTGCCCGGCGGCCGTGGCCGACACGAGCAGCTCCTCGCACGTGCGGCGCAGGCGGGCCGACGCGGAGTCGCCGAGCGAGCCGACGGCGGCGACCTCCCCGCCCTCGCCCGGCACGGCGTAGACGAGCGCGCGGTCGCGGCGCACCTTGACGGCACCGACCTCGACGAGGTCGCGCGAGAGCGTCGCCTGGGTGACCTCGATGCCGTCGGCGACGAGGAGGTCGGCCAGCTCGCCCTGGCTGTGCACCGGGTGCTGGCCGAGCAGCTCGACGATGCGGCGCTGGCGCTGGGTGCGGCTCACGGCGTGCCCGCCCCGAGGTCGCGGGCGGCCGACAGGATCGCCGGCAGGTCGCCGAGGAAGCCCTGCAGCTCGGCTTCGGTGATGACGAGGGGCGGTGCGAGGCGCAGCGCCGTCGGCGTGACGGCGTTGACGATGTAGCCCGCCTCCCGCGCTGCCGCCATCGCGGCGGCCGACGGGACGCCGTCGAGCTCGATCGCGCGCAGCAGCCCACGACCGCGGGTGCCGCTGACCCCCGGCACGTCGAGGGTGTCGAGCAGGGCGCCGACGCGTCGGACGTTGCCGAGCAGGTCGTCGCGCTCGATGGTGTCGAGCACCGCGAGCCCGGCCGCGCACGCGAGCGGGTTGCCGCCGAAGGTCGTGCCGTGCTGGCCGGCCGAGAGCATCGTCGTGACGTCGGGGCCGAACGTCACGAGGGCCCCGATCGGCACGCCGCCGCCGAGGCCCTTGGCGAGCGTCATGGCGTCGGGGACGATGCCCGAGCGCTGGTGGGCGAACCAGTCGCCGGTGCGCCCGATGCCGCTCTGGATCTCGTCGAGCACGAGCAGCGCGCCGTGCGCGGACGTCAGCTCCCGGGCCAGGCGCAGGTAGTCGTCCGGCAGCTCGCGGACGCCCGCCTCGCCCTGGACGGGCTCGAGGACCACCGCGGCCGTCTGCTCGTCGACGACCGCGCGCAGGGCGTCGGCGTCGCCCGCGGGCACGAACACGACCTCGGGGATGAGCGGCTCGAAGGGTGCCCGGTAGGCCTCCTTGTGCGTCAGCGCGAGGGCGCCCGTGGACCGGCCGTGGAAGGCGCCCTCGAGGGCGACGATGCGGGTGCGACCGGTGCGGCGCGACAGCTTGATCGCCGCCTCGGTGGCCTCGGTGCCGGAGTTGGCGAAGAAGACGCCCGAGCCCGCGGGGGCCTTCGCGAGCGACAGGAGCCGCTCGGCGAGCAGGATCGCCGGCTCGGAGGTGAAGAAGTTGGACACGTGGATCGCCTGCTCGGCCTGCTTGGCCACGGCCTGCACGAGGGCAGGGTGGCCGTGCCCCAGGGCGTTGACGGCGATGCCCGAGAGCAGGTCGAGGTAGCGGTTGCCGTCGACGTCGGTGACCCAGCAGCCGTGGCCCGAGGCGAGGACGAGCTGCGGCGTGCCGAAGACCTGCACGAGCGAGCCGGCGTACCGGTCGAGCAGCTGCTGCCCTGTCGCGTGCGGGGCGGAGGTGCCGGTCGTCATGCGGGGCTCCCGTCGGCGTCGAAGGTCGGGCGGATGTCGGGCAGGACCATGGTGCCGATCCCCTCGTCGGTGAAGATCTCGAGCAGGATCGAGTGCGGTGCGCGCCCGTCGACGACGTGCGTCTGCGGGACGCCGCCCTCGACGGCGCGGATGCACGCCTCGAGCTTGGGGACCATCCCCGCGTCGACGCGGGTCAGCAGCTCGCGCGCGGCGGTGAGGTCGATCGTCGACAGCAGCGAGCTGCGGTCGGGCCAGGAGGCGTAGATGCCCTCGACGTCGGTGAGCACGACGAGCTTCTCGGCCTGCAGCGCCACGGCGATCGCGGCGGCGGCCGAGTCGGCGTTGACGTTGAGCACCTGGCCGTCGACGTCGAGGTCGGGGGCCACCGTCGAGACGACGGGGACGCGGCCGGCGTCGAGGATGTCGAGGATCGCCGACGGGTTGACGCTCTCGACGTCGCCGACGAGGCCGAGGTCGACCTCCTCGCCGTCGACGAGCGTGCTGCGGCGTCGGGCGCCGAGCAGCGACGCGTCCTCACCCGAGAGCCCCACGGCGATCGGGCCGTGCTGGTTGAGCAGCCCGACGAGCTCGCGGCCGACCTGGCCGGTGAGGACCATCCGGACGACGTCCATGACCTCGGGCGTCGTGACCCGCAGCCCGCCCCGGAACTCGCTCTCGAGGCCGACGCGGTCGAGCATCGCCTTGATCTGCGGCCCGCCGCCGTGGACGACGACGGGGCGCAGGCCGGCGTACCGCAGGAAGGCGACGTCCTCGGCGAAGGCCTTCTTCAGCCCCTCGTCGACCATCGCGTTGCCGCCGTACTTGACGACGACGAGCGCGCCGCGGAAGCGCTCGAGCCACGGCAGCGCCTCGACGAGCGTCGCGGCCTTGCTGGCGGCGACGCGGATCGAGGCGGCGTCGATGAGCCCGCGCAGGTTGCGCTGGGTCGGGTTGACGGGGCTGGTGCGGGTCATGTGCTGTAGGCCGAGTTCTCGTGGACGTAGTCGTGGGTCAGGTCGTTGGTCCAGACCGTCGCGGTCTCTGCGCCGGCGTGGAGGTCGACGAGCACGTGGACCTCGCGGGCGGTGAGGTCGACGAGCGAGCGGTCCTGGCCGACACCGCCCGCCCGGCACACCTGGACGCCGTTCATGGCGACGTCGAGGACGGCGGGGTCGAAGGCGGCGCGAGTGGTGCCGACGGCGGCGAGCACCCGGCCCCAGTTGGGGTCGTTGCCGAAGACGGCGCACTTGAAGAGGTTGTTGCGGGCCACGGCCCGGGCCACCTCGAGCGCGTCGTCGACCGACGCCGCGCCGCGCACCTCGATGGCAATGTCGTGGCTCGCGCCCTCGGCGTCGCCGATGAGCTGCCGGGCCAGGTCGGCGCTGACGGCGGTGAGCACGTCGGTCAGCTCGGCGGCCCCGACGCGGACGCCCGAGGCCCCCGAGGCGAGCACGACGACGGTGTCGTTCGTCGACATGCACGCGTCGGAGTCGATGCGGTCGAACGAGACGCTCGTCGCGGCGCGCAGGGCGGCGTCGAGCTCGGCGGGGTCGACCACGGCGTCGGTCGTGAGCACGACGAGCATCGTCGCGAGCGCGGGGGCGAGCATGCCGGCGCCCTTGGCCATCCCCGAGACGCTCCAGCCCTCCCCCGGGTACGTGGCGACCTTGCGGACGGTGTCGGTGGTCATGATCGCGACGGCAGCGTCCTCGTGGCCGTCGGGGCTCAGCGCGGTCGCCGCGGCGTCGACGCCGGCGAGCAGCCGGTCCATCGGGAGCAGCTCGCCGATGAGCCCGGTGGAGCAGACGACGACGTCGCCGGCCGACGTGCCGACGACCTCGGCGACGTGCTCGGCGGTGCGGTGCGTGTCGAGGAAGCCCTGCGCGCCGGTGCAGGCGTTGGCGCCACCGGAGTTGAGGACGACCGCGTCGACGCGCCGGTCGGCGACGACCTGGCGTGACCACGTGACCGGCGCCGCCTCGACCCGGTTGCTCGTGAAGACGGCGGCAGCGTGGTGGTCGGGCCCGTCGTTGACGACGAGCGCCACGTCGGGCCGGCCGCTGGCCTTGAGACCGGCGGTGACGCCGGCGGCGCGGAACCCCTTCGGCAGGCGGACGGCGGGCCGGGTGGACTCGGTGCTCACAGGGCTCACGGGGCTCACGGGGCCACCCCCGCGACCGGCAGGCCGAGGGTCTCGTCGAGACCGAGGGCGAGGTTGGCGCACTGGACGGCGGCCCCGGCCGTGCCCTTGGTGAGGTTGTCGACGGCCGAGACGACGACGACGCGGCCGAGCCGCTCGTCGATGGCGACCTGGACCAGGACGTTGTTGCTGCCGACGACGCTGCCGGTCGAGGGCCAGCTGCCCTCGGGCAGGACGTGGACGAAGGGCTCGGACGCGTAGGCCTTCTCCCACGCCTCGCGGACCGCGGCCGGGTCGGTGCCGGGCACGAGCCGGGCCGTGCACGTCGCGAGGATGCCGCGCGGCATCGGGGCGAGCGTCGGGGTGAACGAGACGGTCACCGGGGCACCGCCCGCGCGGCCCAGGTTCTGCTCGATCTCCGGGGTGTGCCGGTGCCCGCCGCCGACGCCGTAGGGCGACATCGCGCCCATGACCTCGGCGCCGAGCAGGTGGGGCTTGAGCGACTTGCCGGCGCCCGAGGTGCCGGACGCCGCGACGACGACGACGTCGTCGGGCTCGAGGATGCCGGCCGCGAAGCCGGGCGCGAGCGCGAGCGAGACGCCGGTCGGGTAGCACCCGGGCACCGCGATGCGCGTCGCACCGGCGAGCGCCTCGCGCTGCGTGCCGGTGGCGAGCGGGAGCTCGGGCAGGCCGTAGGGCCAGGACCCGGCGTGCGGCGTGTCGTAGAAGGTGGTCCACGCCTCGGCGGACTCGAGCCGGAAGTCGGCGCCGCAGTCGATGACGACGACGTCGTCACCGAGGGCCGCCGCGATGGCGGCCGAGTGGCCGTGCGGCAGGGCGAGGAAGACGACGTCGTGGCCCGCGAGGGTCTCGGCGGTGGTCGGCTCGAGGACCCGGTCCGCGAGCGGGGTCAGGTGCGGGTGAACGCCCCCGAGCCGTCCACCCGCACTGCTGGCCGCCGTGACGGCCCCGACCTCGATCTGCGGGTGGGCGAGCAGCAGCCGGAGGATCTCTCCTCCGGCGTAGCCGCTCGCTCCCGCCACTGCTGCCCTGGTCACGATGCATGACTATACACGCCTATGCATACTTCTGCATGGGGCGACCGGGTCGCGTCTCAGCGCTGGACGGCCCCCGTGGCTTCGGCGGCCGAGGCCACCGCGGCGTCGCGGAAGGCGTTGACCTCGTCGGTGGTCAGCGTCCGGTCGGCGGCCCGGAAGGTGAGCCGGTAGGCGAGGGACCGGTGCCCGGCCTCGACGCGCTCCCCCTCGTAGACGTCGAAGAGCGTGATCGACTCGAGCGCCTCGCCCGCCCCGGCCCGCAGGGCCCGCTCGACGTCGGCGGCGGCCACGTCGCTCGCGACGAGGAGCGCGACGTCGGTCAGGGCCGGCGGGAACGTCGAGAACGCGGTGGCCTGGACCGGCTCCTCGCTCGCGGCGATGAGCACGTCGACGTCGAACTCGGCCGCGACGGTGCGCGCCGGCAGCTCGAGGGCCGCGAGGGCCTTCGGGTGCAGCTCTCCCGCGTGGCCGACGAGGGTGCCGTCGGGCAGGCTGATGCGCGCGCACCGGCCCGGGTGCCACGGGGCGTGGTCGGCGTCGGCCGTGACGACGACCGGCACCGCGAGCGCCGCCGCGACGCCCTGGACCGCCGCGACCATGTCGCTCCAGTCGGCGGCGCGCCCGGGGCCCCACCAGCCGGCGGGCTCGGCTTGGCCGGTGGCCACGAGGGCCGCCCGGCGCGGCTGCGGCGGGACGGCGGCGTAGAGGTCCTCGAGCGTCGCGTCGTCGGGGCGCTGACCGACGCCGGGGACCGGGGCCTTGGCCAGCGGACCGCCTGGGCGGAACACGAGACCGACCTCGTAGAGCGCGACGTCCTTGTGGCCGCGGGCGACGTTGCGCCGCAGGACGTCGACGAGGCTGGCCAGCACCGTGGTGCGCAGCAGCGGACGCTCCTCCGACAGCGGGTTGGCGACCCGGACCGCCTGGCGGCGGTCGTCGTCGGCGGGCAGCCCGAGCTGGTCGGAGAGCTCCTCGGCGACGAACGGGTAGCTGAGCACCTCGGTGTAGCCCGCGCCGGCGAGGGCGTCGGCCACGAGCCGCCGGGTGCGCTGGGCGTGCGTCAGGCCGCGGCCCTGGGAGGGGGTCGGGATGACCGACGGGATGTTGTTGTACCCGTCGATCCGCGCGACCTCCTCGGCGTAGTCAGGCGCGTCGACGAGGTCGGGGCGCCACGACGGCGGCGTGACGAGGACGTGCCCGGCGTCGGTGCCGGTGCCCTGTTCGTCGACGGTGCAGCCGAGGTCGCGCAGGATCTGCAGGACGCGCTCACGCGGGTAGTCGATGCCGATGATGCGGCCCGGCTCGGTGACGTCGAGCAGGTAGGCCTGGCGGTCGGTGGTGGCGTCGAGGTCGGTGACGCCGGGGTCGACGGTGCCGCCGCCGAACTCGACGAGCAGGTCGACGGCGAGCTGGGCGGCCGCCGGGGTGACCTCGGGGTCGACACCGCGCTCGAAGCGCTTGGACGCCTCGGTGACGAGGCGGTGCCGGCGCGAGGAGCGCGCCACCGTCGTCGGGTCGAAGTGCGCCGCCTCGACGAGGACGTCGGTGGTGGCGTCGTCGACCTCGGAGGACGCGCCGCCCATGACACCGGCGATGGCGAGGGGTCGCTCACCGGAGTCGGTGATGAGGAGGTCCTCGGTGGACAGGGTGCGCTCGACGTCGTCGAGGGTGGTCAGCGACTCCCCCGCCCGCGCCCGGCGCACGACGATCGGGCCGTCGAGCTTGGCCAGGTCGTAGGCGTGCAGGGGCTGCCCGACGGCGAGCATGACGTAGTTCGTCACGTCGACGGCGAGGGAGATCGGGCGCATGCCCATCTGGGTCAGGCGCTTCTGCATCCACGACGGGGACGGACGCGTCGGGTCGATGCCGCGCACGACGCGCGCCACGAACCGGTCGCAGCCGATGACGCCCTCGAGCGGCTCGTCGTCCTCGACGCGGACCGGGTGGCCGGCCTCGTTGGCCGCCGGCACGTCGACGGCGGCGGGGTCGCGGAAGCCGCCGGCCGGGCTGCCCTGGCTGTGCCAGTACTCGCGGGCCAGGCCGCGGACCGAGAAGCAGTAGCCGCGGTCGGGCGTCACGTTCGTCTCGACGGTCTCCTCGGCGAGGCCGAGCAGGGCGATGGCGTCGTCGCCGGGGCGCACCTCGGCGGCCTTCTCGGCGCCGAGCAGGCGCTCGAGCACGATGATGCCGCTGTGGTCGTGGCCGATGCCGAGCTCGTCCTCGGCGCAGATCATGCCGTTGGACACATGGCCGTAGGTCTTGCGGGCGGCGATGTGGAAGCCGCCGGGCAGCGTCGCCCCGGGCAGCACGACGACGACGAGGTCGCCGACCGCGAAGTTGTCGGCACCGCAGACGATCTCCTGGGGCTTGCCCTCGGAGACCATCTGGCCGTTCTCGCCGACGTCGACGGTGCACCAGCGGATCGTCTTGCCGTTCTTCTGCGGCTCCTCGACGAACTCGAGGACGCGGCCGACGACGAGCGGGCCGGTGATGTCGCCGCCGTGGAGGTCCTCCTCCTCGAGGCCGACGCTCACGAGACCGGCCGCGACGTCGGCGCCGGTGGCGCCCGCGGGCAGGTCGGTGTACTCGGCGAGCCAGGTCAGTGGCATGCGCATCGGGTCAGGCCCCCATTCCGAACTGCTGCGAGAAGCGGACGTCGCCCTCGACCATCTCGTGCATCCCCTGCACCCCGTGGCGCAGCATGAGCGCGCGCTCGATGCCGAGGCCGAACGCGAAGCCGGAGTAGACGTCGGGGTCGATCCCGCACGTGCGCAGCACCTTGCGGTTGACCATGCCCGAGCCACCGAGCTCGATCCACCCCGAGCCGCCGCACGTGCGGCACTGCTCCGGCGTGCCCCACGTCTCGGCGCCGTGGCAGGCGAAGCAGAGGAAGTCGGTCTCCATGCTCGGCTCGGTGAACGGGAAGTAGTTGGCGCGCACCCGGGTGCGGGTGTCCTCGCCGAACATGATGCGCACGAACGCGTCGAGCGCGCCGCGCAGGTGGGCCATCGTCAGGCCCTTGTCGATGGCGAGGCACTCGATCTGGTGGAAGACCGGGGTGTGCGTGGCGTCGAGGTCGTCGGTGCGGAACACCTTGCCCGGCGCGACGATGTAGATCGGCGGCTCCTTCTCGAGCATCGTGCGGATCTGCACCGGGGAGGTCTGGGTGCGCAGCACGAGGCCGGAGTCGACCGGGTCGAGGAAGAAGGTGTCCTGCATCTGCCGGGCAGGGTGGTCCGGGCCGAGGTTGAGGGCGTCGAAGTTGAGCCACTCGCTCTCGAGCTCGGGGCCCTCGGCGACCTCCCAGCCCATCCCGACGAAGGCGTCGACGAGGCGCTGGGCCGTCAGCTCGATGGGGTGGCGCGACCCGAGGGGCCGGCGGTCGACCGGGACCGTGACGTCGACGCGCTCCTCGACGAGGATGCGCTCGTCGCGCTCGGCCTCGAGCTGCACCTGTCGCGCGGCGACGGCCTGGCCGACGCGTCCGCGCGCCTGGCCGACCCGCTTGCCGGCCTCGGCCTTGGCGCTCGGGGGCAGGGCGCCGATCTCGCGGTTGGCGAGGGCCAGGGCGCTTTTCTCGCCCTGGTGGGCGGTGCGCACGGCCTTGAGGTCGTCGAGGGAGGTGGCGGCCGCGATCGCGGCGAGGGCCTCCTCGACGGCGGCGTCGATCTGTGCCGGGTCGAGGGCGGAGACCTCGACCGGGTCGTAGTTCGTGTTGGGTCCGGACATCGGCGTGCGTGGCTGCTCTCGCTCGGGTGCGGGTCGGTTCTGGGCAGCCAGTCTAGGGGCGGCGTCGAACCGGTTTCCGCGGCGTCCCGCCGACCCGCCTGCTCGCGGCGTCAGGGGTCGACGACCGCCGGCAGGCCCGCGGGCAGGCGCACGACGAAGCGGGCGCCCCCGGCCTCGTTGTCGGAGACGTGGACCGTGCCGCCGTGCGCCTCGACGAGCCCGCGCACGACGTAGAGCCCCAGGCCGGTGCTCGCGTTCGACGGTCCGTGCCAGAACCGGCCGAACACCTTGTCGCGGTCCGCGGGCGCGATGCCGTCACCCTCGTCGTCGACGTGGACGACGACCGACTCGACGCCGGACGCCTCGCGCGACCCCTGGCGGGCGCCGTCGCGCTCGAGGGTCACGGTGACCGGGCCATCGCCGTGCTGGAGGGCGTTCTCGATGAGGTTGAAGAAGATCTGCTCGAGACGGTCGGTGTCGGCCCACATCTCCGGCAGCCCGCGGGCGCCGGCCACGGGCCCGAGCCGCAGGGCGACCGCGCCCGGCGCCCGACCCACCTCGTACCGGGCGACGTGACCGGCGAGCATCGCGTGCAGGTCGACGGGGCCGAGGCGCAGGTTGAGGCTGTCGGAGTCGAGGCGCGAGATGTCGAGCAGCTCGGTGATGAGCCGCGTCAGGCGCGTCGCGTCGGACTCGATGGTCTCGATCATGAGGCGCTTCTGGTCGTCGGTGAATCGGTCCCACCGCCGCAGCAGGCTGCTCGTGAAGCCGGTGACCGACGTCAGGGGCGCCCGCAGCTCGTGGGCGACGGTCGAGAGCACCGTCGCCTGCTCGCGCTCGGCGCGCTGGCGGGCCTCGGCGTCGCGCAGGCCGAGCATGATCCGTTCGACGCCGCCGTCGTCGCCGCGGACGTACCGGGCCGTGACGAGGACGTCCTGCCCCGCCGGCGCCACGAGCAGCTTCTCGCGGTGACCACGGCTCGAGGGGAGGCCGCCCCACGGGTCGGTGTGCTCCCACCACGCCCGGCCGTACTTGTCGGTGAAGGGCAGGCCCTCGTCGAGGGGGCGGCCGACGAGCTCCTCGGCCGTGCAGGTGAGGATGCGCGCCGCCTCGCCGTTGACGAAGCGGATGCGACGGTCGGGGCCGACGACGACGAGACCGTCGGGCAGCAGCTCGCCCATCATCGCCACGGGAGCCACGGCGTCCGCGGACCGGGGCAGGTGGTCGCCGGAACCGTCGACGCGGGTCATGGAGCGAGGATAGCCACGCCCCGGGGCGCCGCGCCTCGGCAGGGCGGGGCGAGCAGGTGGGTCAGCGCCCCGTCCGGCGTGCCTCGGCCGAGGCGTAGAGGCACACGGTCGCGGCCATGGCGAGGTTGAGCGACTCGGCGGCGCCGTAGATCGGGACCCGCACGACGTCGTCGCAGGCCTCGCGGATCTCCGCCGGCAGACCCCACGCCTCGTTGCCCATCACCCAGGCGTGCGTGCGGTGCAGGTCGGCGTCGTGCAGCAGCGTCGTGCCCGCGCCGTCGGCGGCGAGCAGCGCGACGCCGCGGGCGCGCAGGGCGGCGAGGATCTCCGGCACGGGCACGCCGACGACGACCGGCAGGTGCCAGAGCGAACCGACGGTCGAGCGGACCACCTTGGCGTTGTAGACGTCGACGCTGGCGTCGCTGACGACGACGGCGTCGGCCCCGGCGGCGTCGGCACCCCGGATGACGGTGCCGGCGTTGCCGGGGTCGCGCACGTTGGTCAGGACGCAGACGAACCCGCCCTCGGGGACGCGGTCGAGCGCGTCGTCGAGCGGGACGTCGACGGTCCGGCAGACGGCGGCCAGGCCCTGCGGGGACTCGGTGTCGCACATCGCGGCGAGCACCTCGGGGCTCACCGCGTGCACCCACAGGTCGGCCGCGCGGGCCGCGTCGAGGATGGCCGCGTGCCGCTGCGCCGCCTCGGGGGTCACGTAGACGTCGCGGACGGCGTCGGGCCGGTGGGCCACCGCCTCGCGGACCGCCTGGGGCCCTTCGGCCAGGAACTGGCCGGTGCGTTCACGCACGGAGCGCCGGGACAGCGCCCGTACCACCTTGACCCGATCGGATCGGGGGTTGGTCAGCACGGGGTGTCCCGGCGCTCGGGTGCGCTGCGGGGGACGCTCAGGCGGCGTCGCCGGCCTTGTCGGCCGCGGCGGGGACGTTGGCCCGCGAGAGCTCGACGAGGGTGGCGAAGGCCGGCGCGTCGTTGACGGCGAGGTCGGCGAGGATCTTGCGGTCGACCTCGACACCGGCGGCCTTGAGGCCCTGCATGAACCGGTTGTAGGTCATGCCGTTGGCGCGGGCCGCGGCGTTGATGCGCTGGATCCAGAGGCGACGGAAGTCACCCTTCTTGGCGCGACGGTCACGGTAGGCGTAGCCCAGCGAGTGGGTGACCTGCTCCTTGGCCTTGCGGTAGAGACGCGACCGCTGACCGCGGTAACCGCTCGCGCGCTCGAGAACGACGCGACGCTTCTTCTGGGCGTTGACCGCCCGCTTCACGCGTGCCACGTGAACACTCCTTCTTTACTGAAACACACTGAGGTGTTGCTGGCCTGACCGAGACGTCCCGGCTGCTCAGCGGATGCTGTGGGGGTCTCGGCTCACTTGCCGAGGAGCTTCTTGACCTTCTTGGCGTCCGGGGCGGAGACCTGGACGTCGTTCGCGATGGAACGCATCTTCTTGCTCGACTTGTGCTCGAGCAGGTGGCGGCCGCCGGCCTGCTCGCGCATGACCTTGCCCTTGCCGGTCAGGCGGAAGCGCTTCTTCGCACCGCTGTGCGTCTTCATCTTCGGCATGGTGGCCGATCTCCTTCGTGTTGCGTGCGTACGTGTGGCGTACGTCGTCCGTGGTCCGACGGGCTCGGGGAGCCCGCCGGGAGTCCGGACCGCCGGTCACTCGGCGGCGGCGGTCTCGGTGGTCTGTGCGGGGGTCTGCTCGGTCGCCTGCTCGCCGGCCTGCTCGGCCTGCGGGGCGACCTCACCCTCGGGGGCCCCCGGGGTGGTGGCACGGGCGCGGCGCTGCTCGGCGCGGGCCTCGGCCTTCTTCTTGGTCGGGCCGATCACCATGATCATGTTGCGGCCGTCCTGCTTCGGCGCCGACTCGACGTAGCCGAGCTCGGCGATGTCGTCGGCGAGACGCTCGAGCAGTCGGCGGCCGAGCTCGGGACGGCTCTGCTCGCGACCGCGGAACATGATCGTCACCTTGACCTTGTCACCGGCCTTGAGGAACCGCTCGACGTGCCCCTTCTTGGTGCCGTAGTCGTGCGGGTCGATCTTCGGACGGAGCTTGATCTCCTTGATGACCGTGTTGACCTGGTTCTTGCGGGCTTCCCGTGCCTTCATGGCGGCTTCGTACTTGAACTTGCCGAAGTCCATGAGCTTGGCGACCGGCGGCTTGGCCATGGGGGCCACCTCGACGAGGTCGAGGTTCGCCTCCTCGGCCAGACGCAGCGCGTCCTCGACGCGCACGATGCCGACCTGCTCACCGTTGGGGCCAACCAAACGCACTTCCGGGACCCGGATGCGCTCGTTGATGCGAGGCTCGCTGATGTGGTGCTCCTAAGTTCGATGACTGGTGTGACCTGCAGGAACTGCTCTGCCGGCGGGCGACCCGGAACGAGAAAAAGGCTCCTCGTGAGTGCACGAGGAGCCCTGGGTTGACGCGTTCGGGGACGTCACCGACACCGAACACGGCTCGTCGGCGCCCACCGCACTCACGTGCGGTGATGTTCCGTCGAGCAGACCGGGGACCCGGCGACCTGCTGGTCGACGCGGGTGGAAGCGAGCTTCTCTTGCACGTCGCCCGCGCTCCGGCCCGGGGGCTGAGGCGTGGACGACTGGTCAGTGCTCAAGGGTAGCAGCCGGAGCCCCGGGGACCGAATCGAGGCCGGGAGCGAGGGCTGCGGGCTCGAGCCGGGCGCCGCCACCGGGGCGGCCGCGCCGGCGTCCGCGGGGCGCGAGGGCCCCGGCGAGCGCGACGACGACCCCGATGGCCGAGACGACGAGGAAGCCCCACTGCCAGCCGCCGCGGTCGATGGCGAACCCGGCGATCGGGGCGCCCAGGGCGGACCCGGCCGTCATCGCCGACCCGTGCCAGCCCATCATCTCGCCACGGTGCCTCTCGGGAACGAGCCGGCTCAGCTGCTCGACGGTGGCCGTGACGGTGGGGGCGCAGAGCAGGCCGCACACGGTGACGAGCACGGCGAAGCTCGGCACGCCGGCGGCGAGGGCGACCGGTGCGGTGGTGGCCGCGAGCCCGGTGAGGAGCCAGAAGACGGAGATGGAGCGGTGCCAGGCGCCGTAGACGAGGCCGCCGACGAGGGAGCCCAGGCCCCAGAGGGCGAGCACCCAACCGATCGAGCCGGTGGCGCCGAAGCTGCGCAGCGCGGCGACGACCGACACGTCGGTGCCGGACAGCACGAGCGTCGAGCACGCCGCCGCGAGCAGCACGGCCGCGACCGGCAGGGTGACGAGCCCGTGGATCGCCCGGCGCGGCGCCGGCGCAGCGGTGTCGAGGTCCTCGGCGTCGGGCGCAGCGGTGGCGTCGGCGGCCTCGGCGGCCTCGGCGGCCTCGGCGGCCTCGGCGTCGGCTCCCCCGGCGGGGGCCGTCGTCAGTGGCGGGTTGACGAGCCACAGGACGAGCCCGGCGGCGACGGCGGCCATCTCGCAGACGAACAGCGCCCACCCGGTCTGCCAGGACGTCGCGAGCCAGACGCCGATCGCCGGCCCGGCCATGAACGACAGCTCGGTGGCCGAGGAGTCGAGCGACAGGGCGGTGCGCCGCTGCTCGCTCGGCACCGACCGGATGATGACCTGGCGCAGGATCGAGAACGTCGGCACGACGAAGAGGCCGGCGAGCGCCGCCAGCCCGATGAGCGGCGCGTAGCCGACCCAGGGCGCGATCGACCAGCAGACGACCTGGACGACGAGCGAGGGACCGACGGTGCGGCGCAGGCCGATCCGGTCGAGGAGCCGGCCGCGCCACGGGCCGGAGATCGCGACGGCGACCGTGGAGGCGGCCGAGACGAGGCCGGCCGCGCCGTAGCTGCGCCCGAGGCTGGTGACGACGTGCAGCGTCAGGATGACCCCACCGGCCCACATCGGCACGCGGATGAAGAAGCCGAGCAGCAGCGCGCGTCGGGTGTCGCGGTTCGCGAGCACCGGCCCGTACTTCCGGAGGTCCATGGACCAAGCCAACCACCCGCCGCCGACACGTCGCACCCGTGTTTCGCTCCCGCGTCCCGCGGCGCTCGGCAGGCTCGTGGGGCATTCCCTTGTGGGCGCCGGGCTGGAGGAGAAAGGTGGGGTCATGGCAAAGACGCCCGGCAGATCAGACCTTCCTGCGGCCCCCAGCCCCGCCTCGCCGCAGGACATCCGCAACGTCGTCCTCGTCGGCCCCGGCGGCGCCGGCAAGACGGCCCTCTTCGAGGCCCTGCTCGCGGCGCGCGTGCCGGGCCAGCGCACCGGCGGACCGGGGACCACGGACCACGTGCGCACGACGACCCTCACCACGGCCTCCTTCGACAGCGGGGGCGTCGCCCTCAACCTGCTCGACACCCCCGGCTACCCCGACTTCGTCGGCGAGCTCCGGGCCGGCCTGCGAGCGGCCGACGCGGCGGTGTTCGTCGTGTCCGGCGCCGACGACATCGACCGGCCGGTCTCGCTGCTCTGGCGCGAGTGCGCGGCGGTCGGCATGCCACGGGCCGTCGTCGTCACGCACCTCGACCAGCCGCGGGCCGACTTCGCCACGACCGTCGAGACGTGCCGCCGCACCTTCGGCGACGCCCGCGCCACGCACTGGCCGGTCCTCGAGGGCGGCGTGGTGACCGGCGTCGTCGGCCTGCTCACCGGCGAGACGTCGGACGAGCACGAGGAGGCCCGCAGCGCCCTCATCGAGTCGGTCATCGAGGAGTCCGAGGACGCGACGCTGCTCGACCGCTACCTCGAGGGCGAGACGCTCGACACCGCGTCGCTGCTCGCCGACCTGCGCACCGCGGTCGAGCTCGGCTCGTTCTTCCCGATCCTGCCGGTCTCGCCCCTCACCGGCGCCGGCGTCGAGGAGCTGCTCGGGATCATCGAGCGCGCCTTCCCCGACCCCACCGTGCACCCCCTGCCGATGGTGACCTCGCCGGCGGGCGGCCAGGTCTCCGGCGTCACCTGCGACCCCGACGCGCCCCTCGTGGCCGAGGTCGTCCGCACGACGACCGACCCGTACGTCGGGCGCCTCTCCCTCGTGCGCATCTTCTCCGGGACGCTCCGCGTCGACGACACCGTGCACGTCTCGGGCCACCTGGGCGACTTCGTCGGTCACGACGTGGCCGGCCACCCGGCGCACGACGACGACGAGCGCGTCGGGCCCCTCGCCTCGCCGTTCGGCGACGCCCACCGCCCGCGCGGCAACGCCATCGCCGGCGAGCTCGTGCTCGTCTCCAAGCTGACCCGGGCCGAGACCTCCGACACCCTCTCCTCCCCCGACCGCCCCGCGGTCGTCGCCCCGTGGCTGCTGCCCGAGCCGCAGCTGCCCGTCGCGATCCGCGCCGCCACGAAGTCCGACGAGGACAAGCTCGCCGGTGCGCTGCAGCGGATCGTCGCCGAGGACGTCACGGTGCGCCTCGACCACTCCGCCGAGACCGACCAGGTCGTCCTCTGGACGATGGGCCAGGCCCACGTCGACGACCTCATCGGCCGACTGGCCGACCGCTACGGCGTCACCGTCGAGGCCGAGCCGTACCGCACCGCGCTGCGCGAGACGTTCGTGCGCACCTGCTCGGTGCAGGGACGCCACGTCAAGCAGTCCGGCGGCCACGGGCAGTACGCCGTGTGCTCGATCAGGATCGAGCCGCTCCCCCGCGGCTCCGGCTTCGAGTTCGTCGACAAGGTCGTCGGCGGGTCGGTGCCGCGGCAGTTCATCCCGTCGGTCGAGAAGGGGGCCCGGCACCAGCTGGAGAAGGGGCTGCTCACCGGGCACCCGGTCGTCGACGTGCGGGTGACGCTCGTCGACGGCAAGGCGCACTCGGTCGACTCCTCCGACGTCGCGTTCCAGACCGCGGCCGCCCTCGCGCTGAAGGAGGCGGCCAACGAGTCGACGATGGCGCTGCTCGAGCCGATCGACCGCGTCGACATCACCATCGCCGACGAGTACCTCGGCGCCGTCATGTCCGACCTGCGGGGTCGACGCGGCCAGGTGCTCGGCACCGAGCCCGCCGACGCCGTCGGCGACGACGGCGGGTGGACCGTCGTGCACGCGGAGGTGCCGGCGGCCGAGCTGTCGCGCTACCCCATCGACCTGAGGTCGGTGTCGCACGGCACCGGCTCGTTCACGCGCGAGCCGGCGCGCCACGACCTCCTGCCGGCGGACAAGGCCAAGGACCTGCTCCGGGGCTGAGCCACGAACGCCCTCCGGGCCTGCCTCGCGAACGGGCACCGGGTCAGGAATCGAGAAGCGCCCCAGTCCTGCTCGTGTCTACCGTGGGATCGCCCCGGGCCGCCTACGCTCGGGGCGGGCCGCAGCGGCGGGCACCGATGAGCACCGACGAGCACGGACGACGACGGGGAGACACGATGGCCAAGGGCACGACGACCGACGAACGCATGACGGGAGCCGCGGCCGCGGGCGGGCACGCCGCCGACAGCCACGACCTCATCCGCGTCCAGGGCGCCCGCGAGAACAACCTCAAGGACGTCAGCGTCGAGATCCCGAAGCGACGCCTGACGGTGTTCACGGGCGTGTCGGGCTCGGGCAAGAGCTCGCTCGTGTTCAGCACCATCGCCGCCGAGTCGCAGCGGATGATCAACGAGACCTACAGCACCTTCGTGCAGGGCTTCATGCCCACGCTGGCCCGCCCCGAGGTCGACGTCATCGAGGGCATCACGACGGCGATCCTCGTGGACCAGGAGCGGATGGGCGCCAACGTCCGCTCGACGGTCGGCACCGCCACCGACGCGAACGCGATGCTCCGGGTCCTCTTCAGCCGCATCGGCGAGCCGTTCGTCGGCCCGCCCACCGCGTTCGCCTTCAACGTCCCGACGCGCAAGGCGAGCGGCATCATGACCTCGGACACCGGCGAGAAGCGCATCGCGCGCAACGTCGTGTACCTCGGTGGCATGTGCCCGCAGTGCGAGGGCCGGGGCAGCGTCTCCGACCTCGACCTCACGGCGATCGTCGACGAGAGCAAGTCGCTCGTCGAGGGCGCCATCCTCGTGCCGGGCTACACCGCCGACGGGTGGATGGTCGCGGCGTACAAGGTGGCGGTGCCGCCGGACGTGCCGATCAAGGACTTCACGCCGGAGCAGCGCGAGGACTTCCTCTACGCCGAGCCGCGCAAGGTCAAGGTCGAGAAGATCAACATCACCTACGAGGGGCTCATCCCCAAGATCCGCAAGTCGATGTTCAGCAAGGACGTCGACTCGCTCCAGCCGCACATCAAGGCCTTCGTCGAGCGCGCCGCCGTCTTCGCGCCGTGCTCGGCGTGCGAGGGCACCCGCCTCAACGAGGCCGCGCGCTCGTCGAAGATCAACGGCAAGGGCATCGCCGAGGTCTGCGCGATGCAGATCACCGACGCCGCCGAGTGGGTGCGCGGGGTCAAGGACACCTCCGTCGGGCCGCTCATCGGCAACCTGCTGCACCTGTTCGACTCGTTCGTCGAGATCGGGCTCGGCTACCTCTCGCTCGACCGGCCCGCGGGGACGCTCTCGGGCGGAGAGGCCCAGCGCACCAAGATGATCCGCCACCTCGGCTCGGCGCTGACCGACGTCACGTACGTCTTCGACGAGCCGACGATCGGCCTGCACCCGCACGACATCCAGCGGATGAACAACCTCCTGCTCGAGCTGCGCGACAAGGGCAACACCGTGCTCGTCGTCGAGCACAAGCCCGAGACGATCGTCATCGGCGACCACGTCGTCGACCTCGGCCCGGGCGCCGGCACCGGCGGCGGCACCATCTGCTTCGAGGGCGACGTCGCCGGGCTGGAGGCGTCCGACACCCTCACCGGGCGGCACCTGCACTACCGGGCGCAGCTCAAGGGCGACGTGCGAGAGGCCAAGGGCGCCATCGAGATCCGCGGGGCGTCCACCCACAACCTCAAGGACGTCGACGTCGACGTGCCACTCGGGGTGCTCTGCGTCGTCACCGGCGTCGCCGGGTCGGGCAAGAGCTCGCTGATCCACGGGTCGATGGCCGGCCGCGAGGAGGTCGTCGTCATCGACCAGGGCGCGATCAAGGGCTCGCGGCGCAGCAACCCGGCCACCTACACCGGGCTGCTCGAGCCGATCCGCAAGGCGTTCGCCAAGGCCAACGGCGTCAAGCCGGCGCTCTTCAGCGCGAACTCCGAGGGTGCCTGCGAGAGCTGCAACGGCAACGGGATGATCTACACCGAGCTCGGCTTCATGGAGACCGTCGCGACGCTGTGCGAGGAGTGCGGCGGCAAGCGGTTCCAGGCGTCGGTGCTCGAGCTGACCTTCGGCGGCCTCGACATCGCGCAGGTGCTCGACCTGCCGGTCGCGGAGGCGCACGCGTTCTTCGCCGAGGGAGAGGCGAAGACCCCGGCGGCCGCCTCGATCCTGCAGCGGATGGAGGACGTCGGCCTGGGCTACCTCAAGCTGGGCCAGCCGCTCAACACCCTCTCCGGCGGCGAGCGCCAGCGCCTCAAGCTCGCGATGCGGATGGGCGAGAAGGGCGGCGTGTACGTCCTCGACGAGCCGACGACCGGCCTGCACCTCGCCGACGTCGAGAACCTGCTCCGGCTGCTCGACCGCCTCGTCGACGCCGGCAAGTCGGTCGTGGTCATCGAGCACCACCAGGCGGTCATGGCGCACGCCGACTGGATCATCGACCTCGGTCCCGGCGCGGGGCACGACGGTGGCACGGTCGTCTTCGAGGGGACTCCCGCCGACCTCGTGGCCTCCCGCTCGACGCTCACCGGGCAGCACCTGGCCGACTACGTCGGCGCCTGAGGCGCCCCCTCGCCGACGCGTCGGCGCCAGGCTCCGGACGCACGAACGGCCGGCCGGGAAGCCCCGGTCGACCGTTCGTGCTGCAGCGTGACGACGCGCGCGCGTCGTCAGCTGGCCTGCGCGTGCCCGGCGTGCTCGTCGTGCCCGAGGACGACGTTGCGACCGGCGGCGCGGGCCCGACGCGCGTCGAGGTCGACCGGGCCGGTGGGCTCGGTGTGGCGGGCGGGCGCCGTCGAGCGGTCCGCGGCGGGGTCGGCCTGGCTGAGGTAGAGCAGGTCGGAGGAGATGCGGTCGAGGTCGCGGTCGGCCGCGGGCCGCAGCAGCCCGGCGAGGTGGCCGCGGCGGCGGGTGGCGGCCAGCGCGCGGAGCGAGGAGATCGAGGAGTGCAGGCGTGTCGTCATGCCTCCATGATCCAACTCTTGACTATTCAGCACAAGCGATGTTTCCTTCACGACCCTTAAGTATGACTGTATTGTGAAGACATGCTCGACACCCACCGCATCCGCGTCTTCCGGTCGGTCATGGCCAGCGGCTCGATCCAGGCCGCCGCCGACAATCTCGGCTTCACGCCCTCGGCCATCAGCCAGCAGATCTCGGCGCTGCAGAAGGAGACCGGCCTGACCCTCTTCGCCCGCGAGGGACGGGGCCTGACGCCCACCGCCGCAGCGCAGGCGCTCGTCGCGAACACGAACGAGCTGATGGGGCAGCTGACCCGCCTCGACGGCGTCATGGCCGACCTGCGCGAGGGGCGCTCGGACCGCCTGACGATCGGCTACTTCGCCTCGGCCGGCGCCGAGTGGATGCCGACCCTCGCGCGTCGCCTCACCACCGAGCTGCCCGACCTCACCCTCGAGCTCGTCCTCACCGAGGCGCCCGACCACCGCGGCCCGACGCCCGACCTCGACATCGTCGTCGACGTCGCCGGCGCCTCCGACCCGCAGGGCTCGCGACGCGTGCAGCTCGCCGTCGACCCGTACGTCGCCGTGCTGCCCGCCGACCACCCGCTCGCCGGCGAGGAGGAGGTCGGCCTCGCGCAGCTCGCGAGCGACACGTGGATCCGCAACGACCTGCCCAACACGGCCTGCTCGCGGATCCTGTCCAGCGCGTGCGAGGCCGCGGGCTTCCGGCCGCGCTTCGCGGTGCAGGCCCAGGACCACTACACGGCCATCGCGTTCGTCAAGGCGGGCGTCGGCATCACCGTCGTGCCGCAGCTGGCCGCACACGTCGTCCCGACCGAGGTCGCCGTGCTGCCGGTGGCCGCTCCCCGACCGGTCCGACGCATCGCCGCCGTCGTGCGCGACCCCGCCGGCAACGCGGCCGCGGGTCGTGCGGTCGAGCTGCTCCAGGAGCTCATCGGCTGACGGGACGCGCGAGGGCCCGACGCGTCGGTGCGACGCGCCGGGCCCTCGCCTGCTGCTCGGCCCGTCAGAGGCGGACGAGCATCTTGCCGGTGTTCTCGCCCCGGAGGACGCCGAGGAAGGCGTCGACGGCGTGGTCGATGCCGTCGACGAAGGTCTCGCGGGTCGTCAGCGTGCCGTCGGCGAGCCAGCCCGCGGCCTTCTGGGCGTACTCGCCCGCGAGGTCCCAGTGGTCGCCGACGAGGAAGCCGGTGAGGGTGCCGCGGGTCTGGATGAGGCGGGCGAGGTTGCGCGGCCCGGGGGCCGGCTCGGTGTTGTTGTAGACCGAGATCGCGCCGCAGACCGCGATGCGCCCGCCGAGTCGGAGCGATCCGATCGCGGCCTCGAGGTGGTCACCGCCCACGTTGTCGAAGTAGACGTCGATGCCCTCGGGGGCGGCCTCGCGCAGCAGGTCCGAGACGCGTCCGTCCTTGTAGTTGAACGCGGCGTCGAAGCCGAGGTCGTCGATGAGGTGGCGCACCTTCTCCTCGGAGCCGGCGCTGCCGATGACGCGGCTCGCGCCGAGCGCCTTGGCGACCTGGCCGACGACGCTGCCGACGGCACCGGCCGCGCCCGAGACGAAGACGACGTCACCCTCCTTGAGGCCCGCCACGCGCGTCAGTCCCGCGTACGCGGTGAGGCCGGTCATGCCGAGGACGCCGAGGTAGGCGGATGCCGGGGCGATGGCCGTGTCGACGACGCGGCAGGCCGAGGCGTCGAGCACGGCGGCCTCGCGCCAGCCCAGCCCGTGGAGCACGTGGTCGCCGACGGCGACGCCCTCGGCCCGCGACTGCTCGACGACGCCGACCGCTCCCCCGTGCATGGCCTCGCCGAGCGCGTACGGCTCGGCGTAGGACTTGGCATCGCTCATCCGGCCGCGCATGTACGGGTCGACCGACATGACGACGTTGCGCACGCGGACCTGGCCCTCGCCGACCTCTGGCAGGTCGCTCGCGACGACCTCGAAGTTCTCGGGCGTCGGCCAGCCGACGGGTCGGGACACGAGGCGCACCTCGCGGGGCGCGTCGGTGGTGCCGGTGGAGGGCGTGGCGGGTGTGGTGGTGCTGTCGGTCATCGGATCTCCTTGTCGTGCAGTGGAACTGGTGGAGGGGCGGTTCGGGTCAGCTGACGCGCAGCTCGACCGGGATGTTGCCGCGGGTCGCGTTGCTGTAGGGGCACACCTCGTGGGCGCGCTCGACGAGCTCACGGCCGAGGTCGGCGTCGAGGCCGTCGGGCAGCTCGACGTCGAGGACGACGCCGAGCGAGAACCCCTGGCCGGGCGTGCCGGAGAGGCTGACGTCGGCGGTGACCGCGGCGTCGAAGCCCTCGACCCGACGCTGGCGGGCCACGAGGCCGAGCGCGCTCGCGAAGCACGCGGCGTAGCCGGCGGCGAACAGCTGCTCGGGGTTGGTGCCCTCGCCGCTGCCGCCGAGCTCGCGCGGCGCCGCGAGGGTGACGTCGAGGCGTCCGTCGGAGGTGACGGCGCGGCCCTCGCGGCCGGACGCGGTGGCGGAGGCGAGGTAGCGGGCCTGCTGGGCGGTGGTGCTCATGGGAGTCCTTCGGTCGGCTTCAGATTGTCAGCAATTCTATTGTGCGCAATTGAATAGTAGACTGGATCCATGGCACGCACCACTCCGGCCCCCGTCGACGACCTCCGTCTCGAGCAGCAGATCTGCTACGCCATGCACACGACGGTGCGCGCCTTCGACGCCGTCTACCGCGCCCTCCTCGCCGAGCACGGCCTGTCCTACCCGCAGTACATCGCCCTGATGGCCCTCGGCGAGCACGGCCCGGTGACGGTCGGCGACCTCGGCCGGCTCATGCGCCTCGACTCCGGCACCCTCTCCCCCCTGCTCAAGCGGATGCAGGCCGCGGGCCTCGTCGTGCGCGAGCGCGACCCGGAGGACGAGCGACGCGTCGTCGTCGGCCTCACCGCCACCGGCCGCGAGCGCCTCGACGCCCTGACCGGGCTGCCGACGACGATCGCCGAGCGCAGCGGCCTGAGCCACGCCGAGATGCTCGAGCTGCACCGGGTGCTGCGCACCGTCTCCGAGCGCCTCGACGCCGTCGCGGCCGAGGCGTCGGCGGCCGCTTCCGTCAGGGGATGAGCACCGACACGGCGTGGATGAGCATGCCGATGAGGCCGCCCACGAGGGTGCCGTTGATCCGGATGAACTGGAGGTCGCGCCCCACCTGGAGCTCGACGCGCTCGGCGGTCTCCTTGCCGTCCCAACGGTCGATGGTGGCGCTGATCACCTGCGTGACCTCGGTGCCATAGCGCTCGACGGCGTAGACCGTCGCGTCGCAGATCCGGGCGTCGACGCGGTCGCGGACGTCCTTGTCGGCGAGCAGACGCTCGGCGAGCCCCGTGACCTCCTTGACGGCACGGGTGCGCACCGGCCCGTCCTCGTCCTCGAGCGCCGCGACGACGACCGAGCGCAGCGAGGACCACAGCGCCATCGCGGTGTCGGGCACCTGCGGGTGCGACAGGAGCCGCTCCTTGAGCCGCTCGGCCTTGGCCTGCGTGACGGGGTCGTGCTGGAGGTCGTCGGCGAGGTCGACGAGCAGCTTGTCGAGGGCCTGGCGGACGTCGTGGCGGGGGTCGTTGCGGACGTCCGCGAGCCACTTGAGCGCCTCGGTGTGGACCTTGCGGGCCACGAGGTCGTTGATCGCGTCGGGCACCCAGGCGGGGGCCCGCTGCGTGATGAGCGACTCGAAGAGGTCCTCGTTGTCGACGAGCCAGACCCGCAGCTCGTCGAGGGCGAGGTCGACGAGGGCCACGTGGGCCTCGTCGCGCACGACCTGGTCGAGCAGGCCCCCGGCGAGCGAGCTGATCGGCTCCTGCTTGAGCCGGGGCAGGACGGCCTGCTCGATGACGGCGCGCACGTCGGCGTCGGGGATCCGGTGCAGGGCGTGCACCGTGACCGTCGCGACCTCGTCGACGAGGCGCTTGGCGTGGCCCGGGCCGAGGACCCACTCGGCGGCCCGACGCGTCGGCTCGGCGTCGAGCACGCGCTCGCGGATGATGTCCTCGCGCATGAAGTTCTCGCTGACGAACTCCTCGAGGCTCCTGCCGATCATCTCCTTCTTGCGCGGGATGAGGGCCGTGTGCGGGATCGGCAGGCCGAGGGGATGGCGGAAGAGCGCCGTGACGGCGAACCAGTCGGCGCACGCACCGACCATCGAGGCCTCGGCTCCGGCGTTGACGAAGCCGAGCAGGCCGTCGTCGTGGCCGCGCGTCAGCAGGTAGACGATCGCGGCGAGCACGAGCAGGCCGGTGGCGACCAGCCGCATCTGCCGCAGGTCGCGGCGGCGCTGGGCGTCGAGGGCGGGGTCGACGATGAAACCCAGGGGTCCGCTCGGGCTCTTCACGCGTCCGGGCACCGGCGCTCCCTTCGTCGTGGTCGGGCCTTCTGCCTGCGACGCCTCGCTCAGCCGGCGGGCTCCAGCGAGAACGTCAGCGCATCGATCCTCGCACGCGTCTCGCCGTCGGTGGCGATGCGCTCGCCGATGCGCGTCGCGACGGCCCCGACCTCGTCGGCGCCGAGGCCCGGGCGCAGCGCGAGGACGACCCGCAGGACGCCGGCCCCGGCGGGCTCCCCCGCCTCGAGTCGGTGGCCCGCGACGTCGTCCTCCGCCGCGACGGCGGCCGCCACGGCGGCGGCCACGTGCGCGTCGGCGTGGCTCGGCACCCACGGACGCTGCTGGGCCAGCGCCCAGAGCATGCTCGGGCGCAGCACCGTGGCGCGCGGCGAGGCCACGTCGACGACGAGCACCTGGCACTCCTCGGTGATCGCCGCCCGCGCGGCCGAGGACGCCGGTACCGGCACCGGGCGCGCCGTGGGATCCCACTCCGCGAGGCTGGCGAGCGAGGAGAACATCGGCAGGGCCCGCGAGCCGTCCGGGGCCGTCAGGGTCACCGCGGCCATGTCGCTGCGGGTGTCGGCCGCGTGCACGCCCGACTCGTCGACCTCCGTGGCGACGGCGACGACGGGCACGAGCCAGCGCGCCGCCGCGACCGCGGCCACGAGCGCCTCCTCGGCCTCGGGCGTCGGGTCGGAGTGCAGGGCCTCGACCGCGGCGAGCACCGTGGCGTCGGCCTCCCCCGTGTCGCCGGAGAAGCCGTGGCTCGGGATCGACTTGCCCTCCCAGGCCTGACCGGCCGAGTCGGCCGGGCGGCCCTCGGCGTCGTGGAAGGCGCCGGGAACCTCGCTCACGAGCGGGGCTCCGGGCGACCCGCGACCTCGAGCGCCTCCGGGAGCGTGAACGCACCCCGGTAGAGGGCCGAGCCGACGATGGCGCCCTCGACCCCGAGACCGACGAGGCCGCGGATCGCGGCGATGTCCTCGAGCGTCGACACGCCACCGCTCGCGACGACCGGGCGCTCGGTGCGGGCGCAGACCTCCTGGAGCAGGTCGGTGTTGGGGCCCTGGAGCATGCCGTCCTTCTGGACGTCGGTGACGACGTACCGGGCGCAGCCCTCGCGGTCGAGCCGGTCGAGGACGTCCCAGAGGTCGCCGCCGTCGCGGGTCCAGCCCCGGGCGGCGAGCGTCGTGCCGCGCACGTCGAGCCCGATGGCGACGCGGTCGCCGTGCTCGGCGATGACCGAGGCCGTCCACTCCGGGTCCTCCAGCGCCGCCGTGCCGATGTTGACGCGCCGGCAGCCGGTGGCGAGGGCGGCCTCGAGGGTGGCCGTGTCGCGGATGCCGCCGGACAGCTCGACGCGCAGGTCGAGGCGCCCCACGATCGAGGCGATGAGGTCGCGGTTGCTGCCCCGGCCGAAGGCGGCGTCGAGGTCGACGAGGTGGATCCACTCGGCGCCCTGGTCCTGCCAGGCCCTCGCGGCCTCCCACGGGTCGCCGAACTCGCCACCGCTGCCGGCGACGCCCTGGACGAGCTGGACGGCCCGGCCGCCCGCTATGTCGACGGCGGGGAGCAGCTCGAGGCGCGGCTCGGCGTTCGGTGCGGTCATCGGGTCACGGGCTCCTCGGGTGTCGTCACGGGCCCCTCGAGTATGCCGTGGGGGCCGGCCGCCCCGGCGGGCGGTCCGCGGGCCGGAGACCGAGGCGCCGGCTCAGGCCCGGCGCGTCGCGAGGTCGTCGACGACGTCGGCGAGCGCCTGCATGCCGGCCGCCCGACTCATGCTGGTCGCGACGCGTCCCGCGGCCTGCCGGTAGCGGGGGTCGCGCAGCACCTCGCGCACCGCCTTGCCGACGGCCTCCGGCGTCGGCGCCTCGGTGGCGAGCCGGCGCCCGACCCCGGACCAGGCGACGCGTGCGGCGACCTCGGGCTTGTCCTCGTGGCCGCTCGTCGTGACGATCGGCACCCCGTAGCGCAGGGCGTACTGGACCCCGCCGTAGCCACCGTTGGTGACGTACACGGCCGTTCGGGGCAGCAGCTCGTCGTAGGGCAGGTACCGGGCCGCGCGCGCGTTGGCCGGCAGGGGCGGCAGCGTGTCCAGGGGGCGGCCGCCGGTGGAGACGACGACGAGGACGTCGTCGCCGGCCAGGCCCTCGAGAGCCGGCGCGATGACCTGGCCGTAGTCGCGGTTGGCGATCGTGCCCTGCGTGACGTGCACGACCGGGCGCGACCCGTCGAGCTCGTCCCACCACGGCGGGAGCGGGGCCTGCGAGCCGGTCGCGGAGATCGGCCCGGCGAAGGAGAGGGTGGCCGGCGCGTCGGAGCGCGGGTACTCGAACTCGGGCACGGTGAACTGGACGATGCGCTCCGCGTGGCGTGGCCAGTCCAGCACCGGGTACCCCACCGGGCGGCCGTGCAGCTCGTGGTGCACCTCGTCGGCCAGCCGGGCGGCCTCGGCGAACACGGTGCGCTCGGCCACCGCGCGGAGGGCGGCGTTGCGCAGCCGACCGACGGGCCCCGGCAGGGGTCGCAGCCCCATCCCGTACGGAGCGGTGTCGCGGCTGGCGATCATGAGCGGGATGACGCCGCACACGACGACCGGCGGTCGGGCGGCCCGGTCGTGCCCGAGCACGAGCGCGCCTCCGGTGAGCGCCGGGTCGGTCAGGACGACGTCGGCGGGCTCCTCCGCGTGCTCGGCCATGATCGTGTCGTGCTGCCCGCGCCCGGGCTGCACGAAGACGTTGACGATGTCGAAGGCGATCGCCTTGGACCCCTTGAGCGCCGCCCGCTCCGGGAAGGAATCGCCGAGGTCGGCCGTGTCGTCGAAGTCGGCGTCGGCCGGCAGCCGCACGTGCCGGGCGCCGGTGTCCTCGACGGCCCCGGCGAAGCGCGCCCCGGTGACGAACCGGACGCGGTCGCCGCGGGCCACGAGGTGGCGGGCGACGGCGAGCAGCGGGGTGACGTGCCCGTGGATGGGAACGGTGGCGATGATGATCGAGGACATGCGCCCGCCTCTCCGACGGCGGCTCCTCGGCGGGAGCGCTCGCACCAGTATCGTCCGGAGTCCGCGGACGCGTGGGGCAAAGGCGAGCCCGCAGCCTAGGCCGTCGGTGGTGTCGTCGGCGGGTTCGGCGGGGTCGGCGGCGTCGGCTCGGCACCCTCGGTGCCTGGGGAGCCGCCCGGGGCCTGCGCCGCGGCGGTGAGCTCGGCCCGGTGGCGCCACAGCACGTAACCGAGCCCGAGGACGACCACGACGACGAGCAGGCCGATGCGGGCCGGCCACGACAGGTCGAGCAGGGTGGTCACGGCGAGCGTGCCGAGGGCGGCGCCGACCGTCGTCGGCAGTCCCGGGCGGGCGCGCCGGCGCGTCGTGCGGGTCGTCCGCCTGCGGGTCCTGCTGCTCGTCGTTCGCTTCGGCGTCTTCCTCGTCGCCACGGTGGACCTCCTCGTCCGCCCGGTTCGGGTCACAGGCTCCTGACCCAGTTCTCCAGCAGGTGGGCTCCGGCGTCGCCGGACTTCTCGGGGTGGAACTGGGTGGCGCAGAGCGGACCGTTCTCGACGGCCGCGACGAACCGGGCGCCGTGCTCGGCCCACGTGACGTGCGGCGCGACCCGCTCGAAGGCACCGGTGGCCTCGAGCGTCCAGCGTTGCACGGCGTAGGAGTGCACGAAGTAGAAGCGCTCGTGCTCGACGCCCGCGAAGAGCCGGGTGCCCTCGGCGGCCTCGACCGTGGACCAGCCCATGTGGGGCACGACGTCGGCCGGGAGACGCTCGACGGTGCCCGGCCACTCCCCCAGTCCCTCGACGGGCGCCTCGGACGGCTCGACCGAGCCGTCGAAGAGCACCTGCATCCCGACGCAGACGCCGAGGACGGGACGCCCGCCGCTGATGCGTCGGCCGATGACCCGCGGGCCGTGCGCGGCGGCGAGGCCCTTCATGCACGCGTGGAAGTTGCCGACGCCGGGCACGAAGAGGCCGTCGGCCTCGAGCGCGGCGACGGGGTCGGCGGTCAGGGTGACCGTGGCGCCGACGCGCTCGAGGGCGCGCACGGCCGAGCGGACGTTGCCGCTGCCGTAGTCGAGGACGACGACGCCGCGGCCGCCAGCGGTCACAGGGCTCCCTTGGCGCTCGGGATGCCGACGACGCGCGGGTCGCGGGCCACCGCGGCGCGCAGGGCGCGGGCCACGGCCTTGAACTGCGCCTCGACGATGTGGTGCGGGTCGCGACCGGCGAGGACGCGCACGTGCAGGCACAGGCCGGCGTTGAAGGCGAACGACTCGAGGACGTGTCGCGTCATCGACCCGGTGAAGTGGCCGCCGATGAGCGCGTACTGCTGCCCCTCGGGCTCGCCCTCGTGGACGACGTACGGCCGGCCGGCGACGTCGACGACGGCGTGCGCGAGCGCCTCGTCGAGGGGCACGGTGGCGTCGCCGAAGCGGGAGATGCCGGCCTTGTCGCCGAGCGCCTCGCGCAGGGCCTGGCCCAGGACGATCGCGGTGTCCTCGACGGTGTGGTGCACGTCGACGTCGACGTCACCCGTGGCCTTGACGGTGAGGTCGATGAGCGAGTGCTTGGCGAGCGAGGCGAGCATGTGGTCGTAGAACGGGACGCCGGTCGAGACGTCGGCGACACCGGTGCCGTCGAGGTCGAGGGTGAGCTCGACGGAGGACTCGGACGTCGAGCGGCTGATCGTCGCGGTGCGGTTCATGCGGGCTGCTCCTGGTTCGGGGCGGTGCTCGTGGTGGTCAGGTGGGTCGGGGCGAGGCGGGCGAAGGCGTCGAGGAACGCGGTGGTCTCGTCGGGGTCGCCGGCCGTGACGCGCAGGTGGTGGGGGATGCCGACGTCGCGGACGAGGACGCCGGCCTCGAGCAGCGCCTGCCACGTGGCCCTCTCGTCGGCCAGGCCCCCGAAGAGGACGAAGTTGCTGTCGCTGGCCACCGGCGTCGCGCCGAGCTCGGTGAGCCGGTCGACGATGCGGTCGCGCTGGTGCTTGATGACCTCGACGGTTCCGAGCATGACGTCGGCGTGCTCGAGGGCGACGCGCGCGATCGTCTGGGTCGGCGTGGACAGGTGGTAGGGCAGCCGCACCAGCCGCAGCGCGTCGACGACCTCGGGGGCCGCGACGAGGTAGCCGAGGCGGCCGCCGGCGAACGCGAAGGCCTTGCTCATGGTGCGCGTGACGACCAGACGCGGGTGGTCGGCCAAGAGCGTCAGCGCGGATCGCGTTCCGGGACGGGCGAACTCGGCGTAGGCCTCGTCGACGACGACGATCGCGTCGGGAGCGGCGTCGAGCACGGCACCGATGACCTCGAAGGGCAGCGCCGTGCCGGTCGGGTTGTTCGGCGAGCAGAGGAAGACCACCGACGGGTGATGCCGCCGGGCCTGCTCGGCGGCCGACTCGGGGGTGAGGTCGAAGGTGCCGGTGCCGCGCAGGCCGTCGACCCACGTGGAGCCGAGGGTCTCGCTGATGATCGGGTGCATCGAGTAGCTCGGCGTGAACCCGAGCGCCACGCGGCCGGGCCCTCCGAAGGCCTGCACGACGTGCGAGAGCACCTCGTTGGACCCGTTGCCCGCCCAGACCTGCTCGGGCGTGACCGTGACCCCGGACTGCTTCTGCAGGTAGGCGGTCAGCGCCTTGCGCAGGTCGGTGAAGTCGCGGTCGGGGTAGCGGTTGAGGTCGCGGACGTCGGCCGCGAGCGCCGCGACGATCGCCTCGACGACGGCCTCGGGGACCGGGTAGGAGTTCTCGTTCGTGTTGAGCCGCACCGGCACGTCGAGCTGCGGCGCGCCGTAGGCCGTGCGCCCGCGCAGGTCGGGACGCAGCAGCCGGGCGACCTCCTCACCCGCTGCTGACGCGTCGGCGGCGGCCTGGGCGTCGTCGGTCACCGGGGAACCTCGTCGCCGAACCGGGCGGTGACGGCCTCTCCGTGCGCCGGCAGGTCCTCGGCCTGGGCGAGCGTCACGACGTGGGCCGCGATGCCGCGCAGGGCTGCCTCGTCGTAGTCGACGACGTGGATGCCACGCAGGAACGACTGCACGGACAGGCCGCTCGAGTGCGTGGCGCAGCCCGCCGTGGGCAGCACGTGGTTGGACCCGGCGGCGTAGTCGCCGAGGCTGACCGGCGCCCACGGACCGACGAACACCGCACCGGCGTTGCGCACCCGCGCGGCGACCGCCGACGCGTCGCGCGTCTGGATCTCGAGGTGCTCGGCGGCGTAGGCGTTGACGACGTCGAGACCGGCGTCGACGTCGTCGACGAGGACGATCCGCGACTGGGTGCCCTCGAGCGCCTCGGTGACGCGCTCGGCGTGCTTCGTGGCGGGCACGCGGCGCGTGAGCGCGGCACGGGTGGCCTCGGCGAGTTGCTCGCTGTCGGTGACGAGCACCGACGCGGCGAGCGGGTCGTGCTCGGCCTGGCTGACGAGGTCGGCGGCGACGTGCTCGGGGTCGGCGGAGTCGTCGGCGAGCACGGCGATCTCGGTGGGTCCGGCCTCGGCGTCGATGCCGATGAGCCCCTTGAGGAGGCGCTTGGCCGCGACGACCCAGATGTTGCCGGGGCCGGTGACCATCGACACCGGGTCGCACGTGACGGTGCCACCCTCGGGCGTCTCCTCGACGAAGCCGTAGGCGAACATCGCGACGGCCTGGGCGCCGCCGACGGCGTAGACCTCCTCGACGCCGAGCAGGGCGCACGTCGCGAGGATCGTGGGGTTCGGGTAGCCGGCGAACTCGCCGGTGTTCTCGCGCTGCGGCGGGGACGCGACGGCGAGCGAGCCGACGCCGGCCAGCTGCGCGGGCACGACGTTCATGACGACGCTGCTCGGGTAGACCGCGAGGCCACCGGGCACGTAGAGACCGACGCGGTCGACCGGCACCCAGCGCTCGGTGACGGTGCCGCCGGGCACGACGCGCGTCGTCGTGTCGGTGCGGCGCTGGTCGGCGTGGACGACGCGGGCGCGCCGGATCGACTCCTCGAGCGCCGCGCGCAGGTCGGGCTCGAGGCCGTCGAGGGCGGCCCGGAGCACGGCGGTCGGCACCCGCAGGTGCGTCGGGCGGACGCCGTCGAACCGCTCACCCAGGTCGCGCAGGGCCGCGGCGCCCCGATGCTCGACGTCCTCGCAGATCGGCCGCACCTGCTCGAGGGCGGCCGAGACGTCGAACTCGGCTCGGGGAAGGGCGCCGCGCAGGAAGCGCACGTCGAGGGTGCGTCCGCGCAGGTCGAGGGTGGACATCATGGGTCACCAGTCTAGGAGGCGCGTTCACGTGCCCCTGCAGCGTCTCAGCGTGCGGGTGGCAGGCCGCGCCGGCGTCCGGCGCGGCTGTCCAATCCTGAACCGCCGCTGACCAAGGCCAGACCGCCGCCAGACCCGCGGCCCACCGGGGCTCCGCCACGCTCGGAGCGGTCCCGGCCGGGTGCCCACGACCTCCTGGTCAGCTCTTCCTCCGAGTCGTCCACGCGAGCATCCGGCCGGGCCGCGACCCACCCCGTTCGCACCCTCCACCGCTGTCCCACGCCCTCCCACCCCCAGAGGAGTACCCGTGCCCGTCGTTCTCAGCAGGCGCCGGATCGGCGCCGTCCTGCTCGGCCTGTCCGTCGGCGTCGTCCCGCCCTCCCTCGCACTCACGGCCGCCTCGAGCGCGTCCGGGGCCCCCGCGTCGGGGACGCCGCGCGTCGTCGCCGCGCCCGCCTCGGCCGGCCTCGCCGCGGCCGCACCGCTCACCGTCTCGCAGGCCGTCTCGACGCAGGACGGACGCTCGGCGACCGTCCGCGGCTTCGTCGTGGGCCAGCCGACCGCGACGAGCACCGTCGTGCGCTCCGGCTTCCCCAACGACTACGCGCTGGCGATCGCCGACAGCGCCTCGGAGACCGGCACGAGCCGGATGCTCTACGTGCAGATCCCCTCGTCGTTCCGGTCCCAGTGGGGCCTGCAGACCAACCCATCGCTCATGGGGAAGCAGATCGACGTCACCGGCGCGCTCGCGGCCTACTTCTCGCACCCCGGGATGACCGGCACGACGGCATTCGCCTTCAGCGGCAGCTCGACGACGACGCCCCCGCCGACGACGACCACGACCTCCCCCAGCCCCACCGGCACGACGGGCCCGTACGACTCGACGTACTACGCGTCGGCGATCGGCAAGACCGGCTCGGCACTGCACACCGAGCTGCACCGGATCATCTCCAGCGGCGTGACGACCCTGACCTACGACCAGGTGTGGACGGCGCTCAAGGACACCGACCAGGACCCGAACAACGCCAACAACGTCGTCGAGGTCTACTCGGGACGCTCGATCGCCAAGACCGACAACGGCGGCGGCGTCGACCAGTGGAACCGTGAGCACGTCTGGGCCAAGAGCCACGGCGACTTCGGCACGGTCAACGGCCCCGGCACCGACGTGCACCACCTGCGCCCGGAGGACGTCACGGTCAACAGCACCCGCGGCAACCTCGACTTCGACAACGGCGGCTCACCGGTGGCCCAGTGCACCGGCTGCCTCAGCGACGGCGACTCGTTCCAGCCGCGCGACGCGGTCAAGGGCGACGTGGCCCGGATGATCCTCTACATGGCGGTCCGCTGGGACGGCGGCGACGGCTTCGCCGACCTCGAGCCCAACGACCTCGTGGGCAACGGCACAGCCCCGGCCATCGGACGCCTGTCGGTGCTCAAGCAGTGGAACCTGCAGGACCCGCCCGACGCCTTCGAGAAGCGCCGCAACCAGGTCATCTACGACACCTGGCAGCACAACCGGAACCCCTTCATCGACCACCCGGAGTGGGTCACCGCGATCTGGGGCTCCTGAGCCTCGAGGGCGCGGCCGTGCTCACGACGTCTGGTCGATGAGCACGGCCGTCTCCCAGGCCCACTGGCGCCACGTGTCGTAGCGGCCGGAGCGGCCCCCGTGGCCGGCGACCATCTCGGTGCGGAAGAGGACCTGCGGGGCCGCGGTGCCGGAGGGCAGCCGGGCGTCGGCGTGCCGGATGGCGGCGACCCACTTGGCCGGCTCGGTGACGTAGACGCGGGTGTCGTTGAGGCTTGTGGTGACGAGCAGGCTCGGGTGTGCACCGGGCCGGACGTTCTCGTACGGCGTGTAGCCCTTCATGAGGGCGTACGCGGCAGGGTCCTCGAGCGGGTTGCCCCACTCCTCCCACTCGACGACGGTCAGCGGCAGGCTCGGGTCGAGGACCGTGGTCAGCGCGTCGACGAACGGCACCTGCGCGTGGACGAACCGGAAGCGCTCCGGCGCCTGGTTCACGACGGCGCCGATCAGCAGCCCTCCGGCCGAACCACCCTCTGCCGCAAGCCGGTCGGGCGCCACGATCCCGGACTCGACGAGGTGGTCGGCGCACGCGACGAAGTCGGTGAACGTGTTCGGCTTGGCCTCGAGCTTGCCGTCGTCGTACCAGGACCGCCCCATCTCCGAGCCGCCCCGCACGTGCGCGACGGCGAAGACCCAGCCGCGGTCGAGCAGCGACAGGCGCAGCACCGAGAACCACGGGTCGCTCGGGATGCCGTAGGCGCCGTAGGCGTGGAGCAGGCCGGGCGCCGTGCCGTCGGCCGCGACGTCGTGGCGGTGCACGACCGAGATCGGCACGCGCGTGCCGTCGGGGGCCGTGGCCCACTCCCGACGCTGCCGGTACCGCGTCAGGTCGACGTCGCCGCGCACGTGCTGCTGCTTGAGCAGGGTGAAGCGTCGGGTGCGCACGTCGTAGTCCTCGACCGTGCGCGGCGTGACGAGCGACTCGTGCACGACCTGCAGGGTCGGCGTGGCCGACTCGGGGTTGGCCCCGACGACGAGCGTGCCGATCGGCTCCCCGACCGCGATGTCGTGCGCCTCGCCGAGGCCGTTGGGGGCGTCGGGGTCGCGCAGCACGACGCGCACGCCGGTGCCGCCCTCGCGGCGCAGCGACACGGCGATGAAGTCGTCGAATCCCTCCGCGCCCGTGACGTACTCGTCCTCCGTCGTGAGGTCTAGCGGCACCCACTCGTCGGCTGACGCACACGTGACCGGCGCGACCGCCAGCTCGAAGTTGACGCGTCGGGCGTTGTGCACGACGAGCAGCTGCTCGCCCCACGGCTCGACGTCGTACTCGACGCCGTGGCGCCGCTCGGCGACGACCCGCGGTTCGTCGAGGGGGCTCGCGGCGTCGAGCAGACGGAACTCGCTCGTCGTCTTGGAGCCGATGGCGATGATGACCCACCGGTCGTCACGCGAGGCGCCGACGCCGATGTAGAAGTGCTCGTCGGTCTCCTCGTGCACGAGCACGTCACCGGCGGCGTCGGTGCCGACCTCGTGGCGCCACACCTGGTGGGGGCGCCACGCGTCGTCGACCCGCGTGTAGAACAGGTAGCGGCCGTCGAGCGACCACGCGAGCGAGCCACCCGTCTGCCGGACGGCCTCGTCGAGCAGCGTGCCGTCCTCGATGCGCCGCACCCGCACGTCGTAGCGCTCGTCACCGGCGAGGTCGACGGCCCACGCGAGCAGGTCGCCCGCGGGTGACACCTCGCTGGCGCCGACGCCGTAGAACTCGTGACCCCGCGCCTCCGCGTTGCCGTCGAGCAGCACCTGCTCCCCCGCCGGCGGCGCGCCGTGGTCGAGGGCGGGTCGCTGCGGGTGGTCGGCCACCGCGACCCGGGCGTCGACGGCGTACTGCTCGCCCTCGATGGTGCGCGAGTAGTACCACCAGCGGTCGTGCCTCACCGGCACCGACAGGTCGGTCTCCTCGATGCGCGAGCGGAACTCCTCGAACACCTGGTCGGCGAGCGGCCGCAGGTGCTCGGTGCGCGCGGTGGCCCAGGCGTTCTCGGCGACGAGCAGCTCGCGCAGCTCGTCGCCGTCGCGGTCGGCCATCCAGGCGTAGGGGTCCTCGAAGGTGTCACCGTGGTGGACGCGGGCCACCGGGTCGCGCCGGGCGGTCGGAGGGTGCTGCATTCCGCGCAGTCTACGGGCGCACGCGCGAGCGCCCCGGAGCCGTATGCTCCGGGGCGCTCGTGTCGGGTGCCGGTGATCCGGCGCTGGTCAGTGGACCTTGACCTGGCCCTGGACCCGCTGGGTGCCGCTGTCGTAGACGACCGCGCCGGACGCGTCACGCACGACGACGCGCAGCGTGTCGGTCGCGGCGTCGGTGGCCGTCACCTCGAAGCGGTAGCCGGACGCGCCGCCGACGGTGGCCGGACCCGCGAGGCGGGCGGTGTCACCGGTGACGACGAGCCAGTCGAGGCGCGTCGAGGCGAGCGCCAGCCCGGGCGTCGCCAGGGTGAACGAGCCGTCGGGACGGCTCGCGCCCGTGGCGTACTTCGCCGAGACGGCGAACTGCGCCTTGCCGGTGGCCGACGGGTCGCCGGCCACGGCCCCCTTGGGCGAGGTGAACCAGCCGCTGCCCGTGAGGAACCCGGCCGCACGGTCGTACACGACGACGGTCGTCGTGCCGGTGGCGCTGTGGCCCCACTCGTCTCGGACCGTGACCGTGACGGTGTAGACGCCGGCCGCCGTGTACACGTGGTCGCCGGAGACGCTGCCGCCGCTGACCGTGCCGGCCGTCGTCGAGCCGTCGCCCCACGCGATGGTGGCCGTGTGGGTGTCGAGGGCGTCGGCGTCGGTGAACGAGGCCGAGACAGCCGCCATGGCACCGACCGAGGTGGCCTCGGACGGGCCGGTCACCGACGTCACGACGGGGGCCGCGTTGGTCAGGTCGAGGCCGACGACGACCGGGTCGTGGTCGGAGATGCGGAACTGGTCCGGGCTGTAGAGGCTCGTGACCTGGTTCGCCGACTTGAACTCGGTGTTGTAGTCGAGCACCGACGGCTCGTCGGCGTTGACGTGCCAGTCGCCGACGCCGGTGACCTGGCGGCCGAGCGAGGCCGAGCCGAGCGCGTGGTCGAGGTAGCCCCACTGGCCGTCGAAGACGTAGGAGTAGGCCTCGGCGCCGTTGCGGGCCGCGATGAGGTTGGTGAACCCCTTGCTCTCGAACATCGCGATCGGGTCCTCCTTGGCGTAGGAGTTCATGTCGCCGAGGAGCAGCACGTCGTCGTCACCGGTGCGGGTCGGGTCGGTCGCGAGCCAGTCGGACAGCAGCTGCGCCGCCTTGGTGCGCACGGCGGCGCAGTTGCCCTGGCCGTCGCCCGTGTCGGGGCTGTCGCACGCGGAGCCCTTCGACTTCAGGTGGTTCGCGACGGCGACGAAGACGCCACCGGTGCCGTTGTCACGGAACGCCTGCGCGAGCGAGGGACGGTTGCGCGGAGCGCTGTCGCCACCCGTCACGAACGCGTCGGTGTTGAGCGCCGCCGTCGTGCCGACCGGCGTCACCGCCGCCGGCTTGTAGAGCATGCCGACCTTGATGGCGTCGGTGCCCATGGCGTCGACCTGACCGGTGCGGGCGTCGGCGTCGATGAACGCCCACGTGCCCGCGCCGTCCTTCTCGTTGAGCCGGTCGACGAGGAAGCGCTCGGCGCTGTCCGTGCCGTAGCCGTCGTTCTCCATCTCCATGAACGCGACGACGTCGGCGCCGGTGCCGCTCACCGCTGCGACCGTCTTGTGCCACTGGCGGTCGAACTCGGTGGCCGTGTTGGCGCCGCGGCAGTCCATGACCGCCCCGGCCGTGCCACCGCGGCAGTTGTTGCCCGTCGTGTCGAGGGTGTTGAAGAAGTTGAGCAGGTTCATGCCGACGACGCGGACGTGGCCGCCGACGGCGGGCGCCGTGGCCGGACGGGCGTTGACCGCCTCGAAGCGGGCCTGCCCGCCGAGGGCGCCCACGGGCCGGATCCGGTAGGCGTTCGGGCTCGCGGCGTTGCCGCCCCACGTGTAGTTGAGCACGCCGGTCAGGTTCGTCACCGTGTCACCGCCGCGCAGCGTGTTGGCGGCCGTCAGCGGCTGCTCCCCACGGGCGAAGACGATCGGGTCGGGGTTCTGGGCCTGGGTGGCGTCGTCGAGGACGATCTTGCGCAGGTTGTTCTGCGCCTGCAGCGCCGCCGCGTCGGCGCCCGGGGCGACGACGTTGGTCGGCTGGGCGAGGCGCCCGTTCGCCGAGAGGGTGACCTGGCCGAAGCGGCCGAGCTGGAAGTGCTCGGTGACGCTCATCGGCTGGGGGACGCGGACGAGCATGCCCTCGTAGCGCTCGAGCGTCGTGTCGTCGGCGACGGGGAAGGCGACGTCGGTCGGGGTGACCGTCTGGTCGCTCGCACACACGGTGACGGTGCCGACGCTGATCTGCGACTGGCCCTGGTTCTCGGCGGCCGTGCCGGTGACGGTGACGAGGTCACCGAGCTTGACGGCGTTGGCGTTGCTGCCCTCGAAGACGAAGATGCCGTCGGAGGTGGCGGGGTCGCCGTCGCCGACGGGGTCCTGCAGGAAGAAGCCGCGCAGGTTCGGCGAGGCGCCCTCGTAGTCGCCCACGACGACGCCGCGGGTCGTGACGGTGCCGGTGCGCGCGACGGTCGCGCCACTGCCCTGGATCGCCGGGATCGGCGTGATCGGGGCCTCGCACGGGTTGGCCGCGGCGGTGGAGAAGCGGACGACCTTGTCGGCGGCCATCGTGTCGGGCGGGTCGACGGCGTCGACGTCCGAGACCGCGGCGGCGCTGACCGTCAGCGTGCAGGCGTCACCGGCCGCGAGCGGCGCGGTGGGCGTGAGCGTCCAGGCGGTCGGGCCACCGGTGACGGTCAGTGCGCGGGTGCCGCCGGTCGTGCAGACCAGGGAGAAGGCGCCGGCGCCGGCGGTGACCGGCTCCGAGAACGTCACCGACAGGGGCGCGGTGGGGGCGATGCCCGACGCGGCGTCGGCCGGCGTCGTGGCCGTGACCGTCGGGGCGGCGTCGGGGGCCGGGCCGCTGTCGACCGAGTGCGCGCCGAGCCCGTCGACGGTGTCGACGGCGTAGCCGTCCCACTCGACCGAGGGGTCGAACGCGTCGGACCCGTTGCCGTCGCCCACCTGGACCGAGGCCTTGCGGCGCAGCGTGTTGTCCATGGTGGAGGTGAGGCCGGTGCCCCACTCGGTGCCGGGGTCGAACCCGACCTGGCCGAGCACGTCGAGCACCGTGCTGCCCTTGCGCAGCACGACCGCGTCGTTGCCGTTCCAGTTCGCCGAACCGGACAGCTGGTCGGCCGCGGCCTTGATGGCAGCGTTGGCCGAGCTGTTGCCCAGCACGAAGACGTCGCCGTTCGCGACGGTGCCGGACAGCAGGATCTGCGAGCCGGTGGTCCCGCCGTTGGCGAAGACCTGGACGTTGTAGCCCCCGGCGGCGAGGTCGACGGGCGCCCCGGTGCCGTTGAAGATCTCGAGGGCCTTGTTGTTGCTCGTGCCCTCGACGTACTCGCTGATGAACAGCTCGGTCGGGGCCGCCGACGCGCTCGGCGCGACGACGAACGGGACGACACCGACGGCGAGCGCGGTGGCGGTGGCCCCAGCGACCCGACGCACGGTCGGTCGTGATGACAGCATGTGATTCCTCCCTGGGGACCGGCTCCTCCGCACGGTCCGGGGTCACCCTAGACCGGCCGGGGCCCTTCGGCGCGTCGAGCGAGGCGTCCGATTCGTGAACGTCGGGAGTCCGTTCGAGGGTGGCCGTTCGGGGGCCCGTTGAGGGGGCCGTTCAGGGGGCCGTCGGCGGGCCTGCCGGGAGGTCCGGCCAGGCCCCCGGCCACGCCTCGAGCCGGCGTCGCGTGACGAAGCGGCGGGGCGTGCCGTCGACCGGGTCGGCGAACTCCAGCACCGCGGCGAGCAGCTGCAGCGGCGAGCCGAAGTCGTCGGCGGCGACGTCGACCTCGACCGGGTAGAGCGGGTCGTGCTGGATCGGGATGCCGAGCCCGGACAGCTGGCAGCGCAGCTGGTGGGTGCGGCCGGTGCGGGGCACGAGTCGGTAGAGGCCGAGCCCGTCGACGGAGTCGAGCAGCTCGACGAGGGTCTCGGCGTTCGGGGCGCCGTCGGCCACTTCGCGCGCCTGGTGGGTGCCGTGCTCCTTGACCAGGTGCGTGCGCCGGACGAACGACGTGGGCAGGTCGGGCCGCACCGGGGCCACGGCGAGGTACTCCTTGTGCGCGAGGCCCGCGGCGAAGACCTGCTGGTAGGCGCCGCGCCAGCGCTGCTCGGTGGTGAGGAGCAGGACGCCGGCGGTCGGCCGGTCGAGCCGGTGTGCCGGCGTGAGCCGCGGCAGGCCGGTGAGCACGCGGGTGCGGGCCAGGGCGCTCTGCACGACGTGTCGGCCACGCGGCATCGTCGAGACGAAGTGCGGCTTGTCGACGACGACGACGCGCTCGTCGCGGTGCAGCACCCCGATGTCGAAGGGCACCGGGACCTCGTCGGGCAGGTCGCGGTGGGTCCAGACCACCGAGCGCGGCACGAAGGGGGCGTCCGGCGCCACCGGGGCACCCGACGCGTCGACGACCTCCCCCTCCGCGAGCTTGCGGTCGACCTCCTGCTCGGACAGGCCCGGGGCCAGCCGCTCGACGAGGTGCTCGCGCACGGTCGGCCACGAGCCCGACTGCGGCATCCGGATGCGCTGGGCGTCGACGCCGTGGCGCGGGGGCAGCGGCGAGGGCGGCACGCCTCCGCGCGCCACTCAGCCCTGCCCGGGGCCGTCGAGGATCCTGACCTCGACGTCGGTGCCGGCGAATCGCCCGTACTCCCCTGCCGCACGGTCGAGCCCGCGTCGGGTGGTGGCCGACAGGGGCCCGAACGGGCTCACCTCGAGCACCGTGCGCCGGCCGGAGCCGGCCCGCCGCCACGTGCCGGCGACCTCGCCGTCGACGACGAGCGTCGGCTTGAAGACCATGTTGCGACCGGGCACGACACGGTGGAAGTGCTCCGGCGGCAGCGTGACGTCGCGCGACTTGTAGCCCAGGAGGAACTCGTCCCACTGGGGCAGCAGGTGCACGCCGGCGTGCCCGTCGGGCTGCGGCGCGTCGACGTGGCTGATCCACACCTGCCCGTCGACCTCCTCGCGCACGAGCCGGTCCTCGACGAGCGCCAGCGCCTCGCGCGTCAGGCCGAGCGGCTTGAGCAGCCAGCCGGCGAGGTCCTTCTCGGTGACGGGTCCGTGACCGCGCACGTAGCGCTCGGCCATCGTGCACAACGCCTCCTCGCGGGAGGGCCTGCGCGAGTGCGGGACCCAACTGTCGATGAGGACGAAGCTGGGCTGCTTCCCGATGAGCGGGCCCTGGCACAGCAGACCGGTCATGCAGTGGTGGCCGACGAGGTGGTAGGCGCGCTGGTCGGTGGGGTCGATGCCGTGCTCGACGAGCAACGCGATGACATCGGGCCGGCTCATCGGCTCGGTCAGGTGCTCGGCGAAGAGCCGCCCGGCCTGCTCGATGTGGGCGTCGGTGATGCCGAGCTGGGCATATCGCGTGGCGAGGGCGCCCCGTGGGGCGCCGAGCAGCTCGCACATCCAGCGGGCGTCTTCGGCCGGCACCCAGTGGATGGTGCCGCGCATCGGCCACGTGCGCACGACCTCGCGGTCGCGGACCGCCTGCTCGACCTGCTCGAGGGTCAGCCCCGACCGCACCCCGAGCGACCACGCCCCGCTGGCGTAGTCCTGGGCCTGCAGCGCGCCGAGGTGACGGGTCACCTCGAGCGCGCTCACCGGCGTCGACGCGTCGCCCAGCGCCGGTGCCAGGCCGAGCGCGACGAGCCGGGTGCGCCGCATGCGGCGCCGGTCCGTGACCTTCACCCCCTGGTCCCCCCGTCGCCCGTCCGGTGCCTCAGCCCAGGCACGCCGGGCCGAGGAGCGCCTTGAGGTCGCCGAAGAGCGCGGAGGTCGCGGTGACGCGCAGCGAGTCGTCGAGCGACATGAGCACCGAGCGCCCGGGCTGGGTCAGCTTGACCTGGACCTCGGTGGCGCCCGGGTGCTCGCCGAGGACGCGCTTGAGGCTCTCGGCCACGGCCGGGGTGGCCCGCCCGAGCGGGAGGGTGACGACGACGGGGCCGCGCGGGCCCTCCTTGATGTCGGGGATCGTCAGCTCCTGGGCGAAGATCGAGATCGAGTCGTCGCGCGCGCTGACCCGGCCCTTGACGGCGCACACGGTGTCCTGGGCCAGCATCGTCGAGTAGGTCATGTACGACGACGGGAAGAAGAGGCACTCGATGGCGCCGTCGAGGTCCTCGACGGTGGCGATGGCCCAGAGGTCGCCCTTCTTCGTGCGCTTGAGCTGCAGGCTCGTGATGAGCCCGGCGACGGTCACCGGGGTGCCGTCGGGCTTGGCGTCCTCGCCGAGGAGCGAGGCGATCGGGGTGTCGGCGTGCGCCGAGAGGATGTGCTCGATGCCGAAGAGCGGGTGGTCGGACACGTAGAGGCCGAGCATCTCGCGCTCGTAGGACAGCAGCACCGACTTGTCCCACTCGCTCGGCGGCACCGGCGGCAGCCCCGCGAACGGGTCGACGCCGGAGGCGTCGCCGTCGCCGTCGCCGAAACCGAAGGAGGCGAACAGGCTGTCCTGGCCGATGGCCTGCTGCTTCTTGACGTCGACGAGCGCGTCGACGTACCGCTCGTGCACCTCGACGAGGCCGCGGCGGCTCTCGCCGAGCGAGTCGAACGCGCCGCCCTTGATGAGCGACTCGATGGTGCGCTTGTTGCACACGACGGCGTCGACCTTGTCGAGGAAGTCCTTGAACGAGGCGAAGGCGCCCTTCTTCTCGCGGGCCTCGACGATCTTGTCGACGACGTTGGCCCCGACGTTGCGGATGGCGGCCAGGCCGAAGCGGATGTCGGTGCCGACGGCGGCGAAGTTGGCCACCGACTCGTTGACGTCGGGCGGCAGCACCTTGATGCCCATGTGCCGGCACTCGTTGAGGTAGAGCGCCGACTTGTCCTTGTCGTCGCGCACGCTCGTGAGCAGCGCGGCCATGTACTCGGCCGGGTAGTTGGCCTTGAGGTAGCCGGTCCAGTACGAGACGAGGCCGTACGCGGCGGTGTGGGCCTTGTTGAACGCGTAGTCGGAGAACGGGACGAGCACGCCCCACAGCGCGGCGATCGAGGCCTCGTTGAACCCCTTGGCCTTCATGCCCTCGGAGAAGGGGACGTACTCGGCGTCGAGCACCTCCTTCTTCTTCTTGCCCATGGCACGACGGAGCAGGTCGGCGTTGCCGAGCGTGTAGCCGGCGAGCTTCTGGGCGATCTCCATGACCTGCTCCTGGTAGATGACCAGGCCGTAGGTCATCCCGAGGATCGGGTCGAGGGCCTCGATCATCTCCTGCTGGAGCTTGCCCTTCAGCTGCGGGTCGAGCGGGATGAGCTCCTGCTTGCCGTTCTTGCGCAGCGCGAAGTTGGTGTGAGCGTTGACGCCCATCGGACCGGGCCGGTAGAGCGCGAGGGCGGCCGAGATGTCCTCGAAGTTGTCCGGCTGCATGAGGCGCAGCAGCGCCCGCATGCCGCCGCCGTCGAGCTGGAAGACGCCGAGGGTGTCACCGCGACCGAGCAGCTCGTAGGTGGCCTTGTCGGTCATGTCCTTGGACAGGGCGTCGAGGTCGATGTCCTCGTCGCGGTTGGCCTTGATGTTCTCGATGGCGTCGTCGAGGATCGTGAGGTTGCGCAGGCCGAGGAAGTCCATCTTGACCAGGCCGAGCGACTCGCAGCTCGGGTAGTCGAACTGGGTGATGACCTGGCCGTCCTGCAACCGCTTCATGATCGGGATGACGTCGATGAGCGGCTCGCTGCTCATGATGACGCCGGCGGCGTGCACGCCCCACTGGCGCTTCAGGCCCTCGAGGCCCTTGGCGGTGTCGACGACCTCCTGGAAGTGCGACTCGGTCTGCACGAGGGCCCGGAAGTCGACGCCCTCGTTGTACCGCTTGTGCTCCGGGTTGTAGATCTCCGAGAGCGGCACGCCCTTGCCCATGACGTCCGGCGGCATCGCCTTGGTCAGCTGCTCGCCGACGCTGAACGGGTGGCCCATGACGCGGGCGGCGTCCTTGACGGCCTGCTTGGCCTTGATGGTGCCGTAGGTGACGATCTGCGCGACGCGCTCGGAGCCGTACTTCTCGGTGACGTACTTGATGACCTCACCGCGCCGGCGCTCGTCGAAGTCGACGTCGAAGTCGGGCATCGACATGCGCTCGGGGTTGAGGAACCGCTCGAAGATGAGGCCGTGCGGCACCGGGTCGAGGTCGGTGATGCCCATGGCGTAGGCGCACATCGAGCCGGCACCGGAGCCACGGCCCGGACCGACGCGGATGCCGTTGCGCTTGGCCCAGTTGATGAAGTCGGCGACGACGAGGAAGTAGCCCGGGTAGCCCTTGGAGACGATGACGTCCTCCTCGAAGGCCGCCTGCTTGCGGGCGTAGTCGGGCACCCCCTCGGGGAACCGCCGCTGCAGGCCGGTCTCGACCTCCTTGATGAACCAGGAGGTCTCGTCCTCGCCCTCGGGCACCGGGAAGCGCGGCATGTAGCGGCCCTCCCCCTCGGTGAAGGAGACCTCGCAGCGCTCGGCGATGAGCAGCGTGTTGTCGCAGGCCTCGGGCAGCTCGCGCCACAGGTGGCGCATCTCCTGGGCGGACTTGAGGTAGAAGTCGTCGGCGTCGAACTTGAACCGGTTGGGGTCCATGAGGGTCGAGCCGGACTGCACGCAGAGCAGGGCCGCGTGCGCCTTGGCGTCCTCGGCACGGGTGTAATGCAGGTCGTTGGTGGCCACGAGCGGCAGCTTGAGGTCGCGGGCCAGGCGGATGAGGTCCTTCTGGGTGCGCCGCTCGATGTCGAGGCCGTGGTCCATGAGCTCGACGTAGACGTTGTCGTTGCCGAAGATGTCGCGCAGCTCGCCGGCGACCTCGCGGGCCTCGTCGTACATCCCGAACCGCAGCTTGGTCTGGATCTCGCTCGAGGGGCAGCCGGTGGTGACGATGAGGCCCTTGCCGTAGGTCGACAGCAGCTCGCGGTCGATACGCGGCCACTTCGTGTACACCTGGTCGAGGCTCGCGATCGAGGTCATGCGGAAGAGGTTGTGCATGCCCTCGTTGTTCTCGGCGAGCATCGTCATGTGCGTGTACGCACCGCTGCCGGAGATGTCGTCGCGCCCACCGTCGCCCCAGCTGACCTTGGTGCGGTCGGTGCGGTGCGTGCCCGGCGTGATGTAGGCCTCGACGCCGATGATCGGCTTGACGCCGGTGCCCTGTGCCTTCTTCCAGAACTCGTAGGCCCCGAAGGTGTAGCCGTGGTCGGTGGTGGCGAGGGCCGGCATGCCCATGCGCGCCGCCTCGCTGAACAGGTCGCCGATGCGGGCGGCCCCGTCGAGCATCGAGTACTCCGTGTGCACGTGGAGGTGCACGAAGTTCTGGTCGTTACGCGGGGCGGGCTGGCTCGACATCGTGGACGAGTCTAAGCCCGGCCACCGACGCCCCACGGCGTGTCGTCGCGGGTGTCGCGGCGGGTGTCGCGGGTGGTGTCGCGGCGGGTGTCGCGGCCGGTGTCGCGGCCGGTGCCGGGAACCGGTCGGGGCGCTGCGGTGTAGTGGACGCGTCGGGGCGCGACGATGGTGTCGACGGCACCCGACGCGTCAGCGACGCGCGGCGGAGGGAGGCAGGGATCAGCGCGATCGACCGCACGACCGACCGCTCCGGCGAGCCCGGCGAGCCCAGCCAGCCCGGCCAGCCCGGTGAGCCCGGCGAGCCCGGCGGGGCGCTCGTCGACGACGCCGTGGCCCTGGCCCGCGTGCGCGCCGGCGACCCGACCGCGTACGCCGTGCTCGTCGCGCGGCACGCCCCGATCGCCAAGCGGCTCGCGGTGCTGTCGGGGGCGGGCCACGAGGCCGACGACGTCGTCCAGGAGGCGTTCGTCAAGGCCTACGCCGCGCTGCCCCGCTTCCGGGCTGGGTCCGGGTTCCGGCCGTGGCTGCTGCGCATCGTCGTCAACGAGACCCGCAACGCCCTGCGGGGCCGGTCGCGGCGCACGCTGCGCGAGCTGCGCGTGGCCGCCCGCGAGGTCGCCGAGGGAGGCCGCGGCGATCGGGGCGAGCGCGCCGACCCCGCCGACGCCGCCGTCGTCGCCGACCGCCGAGCGGGACTGCTCCGGGCGCTGGACGACCTGCCCACCGACCTGCGCGAGGTCGTCACGTGCCGCTACCTGCTCGAGCTGTCCGAGGCCGAGACCGCCACCGTCCTCGACCTGCCCGCGGGCACCGTCAAGTCGCGGCTGCACCGCGCCCTCGTCACCCTCCGGGAGGTGCTCACCGATGGCTGACCTCGTCCCCCGTCCCGGGCCCGACGCCGGCTCCGACCTCGAGCGCGAGCTCGTCGCGCTCGGCCGGCTGCTCGTGACCGAGCCGCCCCGCGACGACGTCGCCGTGTCGGTCCTGGCCCGGATCACGGCGGCCACGACCCCGGCCCGGCCGGCCCGGGCGCCGCGGTCGGCACGACGCGTCGGGTGGGCCGTGGCCGCCGCCGTCGCACTGGCCCTCGCCCTCGTGCCGCCGGTGCGCGCCGCCGTCCTCGAGCTGCTCCACCTCGGCGGCGTCGTCGTGCGCGAAGAACCCCGACCCGGGACGTCCTCGCCGGCCCTGTCCCCCACGCTCCCGCGCACCGCACCGTCCGCGCCGTCCGCACCCTCCGCGTCGGCCACGCCGATGACGCTCGCGGAGGCCGAGCGACGGATCGGCGCGTCGGTCGCGGTGCCGTCGACCCTCGGGCCGCCCGACGCCGTCGTGCTCGCCCACGGCGGACGCGTCGTCGAGCTGTCGTGGGGCCCGCGGGCGGCGACGAACGGGTCACCGACGCGTCTGGACGTCTTCGTCGGGTCGCTGTCGTGGGGCTACGTCAAGACCGTGTGGGACGCCGTGACCCCGACGCGGGTGTCAGGTCACGACGCGCTGTGGTTCGGGGCGCCGCACCGCATCGAGTGGGTCGACCGCTCGGGCGCCACCCACGCCGAGGAGCCGCGCCTCGCCGGCCCGACCCTCGTGTGGGTGCTGCCCTCGGCCGCCGGCGAGGTGACCTACCGGCTCGAGGGCCCGGCCGACCTCGACGCCGCGTTGCGCGTCGCCGGCTCTGCCCGCTGACCGCGACGTGCGTACCGGGCCCGCCGAACCGACCCGGGCCCGGCGGTGTTGACGCACCGACGCCCGGACGCCGCCGGGCCCGTCCCCGAGGAGGTCGCCGTGCGCAGATCCCGCTCCCTGGCCCTGCTGTCCGCCGCCGTCGCCGCCGGCCTGGCGCTGCTCGTCGGGGCCGCGCCCCCGGCGTCGGCCGGTGGTCCGACGTCGGTGCTCGTCGTCGACTACGACGGCTCCCGGGCCGGCGCAGCCCTCACCGGCAGCGCGGCCTACGCCGACCTCGAGAAGGCGCTCTCGCCCTACGACCCGCCGAGCGGCGACCGCACGGCTCCCGCGTCCTTCATGGGGACGAACCTGCGCCTGACGTGGATGATCCACGACGTGACGCCGTGGCGCATCGACGCGGTCACGGTCGACCGGACCGACGTGTGGGTCGAGACGACGATGAGCGTCGACGGCAGCACCGACCTCTTCTCGGCCCCCTCGGTGCGGCACCGCGCCACCGACGCCGCCCTGCTGCTGCGCACGCTGCGCTCGCTCGGCGTCCTCGACGGGGCCCGACCGGTCGTGCCCGGCTCCGTGGCCGCGCCGGCGGCACGGTCAGCGGCAGCCGCCTCGGCGGCCCCCTCCGCCCGCGGCCCCGTCGCGACCGCGGCCTCGGGACCGCCCTGGCCGGTGACGGCCGGCGTCGCGGGGCTGGCACTCGTCGTCGGCGTCGTCACCGGACTCGTGGCGGGACCGCGCGTGCGCAGACCTTCACCCTCAGGTCGAACCTGAGGGCCTCAGAACGTCCCGGCGACGTCGAGGGCGTGCTGCAGGTCGTCCGGGTACTGGCTCTCGAAGTGGACGTACTCCCCCGTGCCCGGGTGCTCGAACCCGAGCCCGACGGCGTGCAGCCACTGGCGGTCCAGGCCGAGCCGCGCCGCGAGCGTCGGGTCGGCGCCGTAGAGCGGGTCGCCGCAGCACGGGTGGTGCAGCGCCGCCATGTGCACGCGGATCTGGTGGGTGCGGCCGGTCTCGAGGTGGATCTCGAGCAGGCTCGCGTACCGGAACGCCTCGAGCACCTCGTAGTGGGTCACCGACGGCTTGCCGGTGCTCATGACGGCGAACTTGAACTCGGCGCCCGGGCGCCGACCGATGGGCGCGTCGACGGTGCCGACGAGCGGGTCGGGCAGGCCCTGGACGAGCGCGTGGTAGGTCTTGTCGACCTGGCGGCTGCGGAACAGGTGCTTGAGCCGGCTGTAGGCGTACTCGCTCTTGGCCACGACCATGAGGCCGGAGGTGCCCACGTCGAGCCGGCTGACGATGCCCTGTCGCTCGGGGGCCCCGGAGGTGGAGATGCGGTAACCGGCCGCGGCGAGGCCGCCGACGACGTCGGGCCCGGTCCAGTTGAGGCTCGGGTGCGCGGCGACGCCGACGGGCTTGTCGACCACGACGAGGTCGTCGTCGTCGTGGATGATCCGCATGCCCGGCACCGGCTCGGCCACGACCTGCAGGCTCGGGCTGGCCTCGGCGCGCGGCAGCGACACCTCGAGCATCGCACCGGCGACGAGCCGCTCGGACTTGCCGACGGGCCGGCCGCCCTGCGCCACGTGACCGGCCGCGGCGAGCTCGGCGGCCTTGGTGCGCGAGACCCCGAAGAGGCGTGAGACGCCGGAGTCGACGCGCTCGCCCTCGAGGCCGTCGGGGACCAGGACGGTACGGGCCTCGCCCGCGTGGACCGGCTCAGTCATCGCTGCGCTCCCCACCGTCGGTGGCCGACGCCTCGGCGGCGCGCTTGTCGCGGTCGCGCAGGCCGTCGACACCGATGCCGACCATCGCGAGGACGACGACGAGGCAGGCCGCCCCGACGATCCAGATGTCGGCGACGTTGCCGATGAACCACCGGTAGTCGATGAAGTCGACGACGTGCCCCTGGCCGCCGCCCGGGGGTCGCACGAACCGGTCGGTGAGGTTGCCGAGGGCGGCGCCGAGGAGCAGGCCCAGGGCCAGGGCCCAGGCGCGCGAACCGAGGTTGCGGGCCACGACGACGATCGCGACGAGCACCGCGAGCGCGATGCCGGTCATGACCCACGTGTTGCTCGCCCCGAGGGACAGCGCGGCGCCGGGGTTGCCGATGAGCTTGAAGCGGATGAGGTCGCCGATGAACGGGCGCGGGCTGCCGTCGGACAGCGTCGCGAGCGCGACGGCCTTGGTGACCTGGTCACTGGCGTAGGCGAGGACGGCGACGACGGCGAGCAACGCGAACAGCCGCCTGCGCCGGGTCGGGGACGGACGCTCGGACGTAGTCCTCGCGGTGGGCGGTGCGCTGTTCTCGGTACTCACGGTCTCTCGGTCGGACGCGGCGCCGCTCCCCCCGAACGGGGTGGGAGTCGGCGCCGCGTCCCGGGTTGGTGCGTCGGCGCGTCTGGGCGCGCCGGCGGCGTCGTTCAGTGGCGGTCCTGCTTCTCCTGGCATGACATGCACAGGGTCGCACGCGGACGGGCCTGGAGTCGAAGCTTGCCGATCGGGTTGCCGCAGTTCTCGCACACCCCGTACGTGCCGGCCTCGAGCTGCTCGAGGGCGTGCTCGGCCTGCAGGAGGCCGGCGCGGGCGTTCGCCGCCACCGACATCTCGTGCTCGCGCTCGGCCGTCTTGGCGCCGGCGTCGGCCTGGTCGTCGCCTGCGCCGTCGCCCGAGGAGCGCAGGAAGCTGTCGAGCTCGTCCTCGGCGATCTTCAGCTCGGCGCGGTGCTGGTCGATCTCCTCGAGCAGGACGCCGCGGACCTCCGCGATCTCCTCCTCGCTCCAAGGGCTCTCGTCGTCCTTGACGCGCAGGGTCTCGGCGATCTTCTTCGCGCTCGTGCGCGAGGTACCGGTCCGAGCCCGGCTGCTGGCGCTCGTCGCGCTCCGGGTACCGGTGGTGCCGGTGGTGGGGCTGGTCGTCGTCACTGCTGCCTTCTCGGGTCGTGCGGCCGCCGCCTTCGCGGTGGTCGGCCTGGTGGTCCTCGTGCGCGGGGGCGCCGTGGTGGTCGCAGACGCCTTCGTCGCCGTCGTCGTGGTCTTCCGGGTCTTCGGAGCCGTGGCGGCCTTCGGGCCGGCCTTCGTCGCCGAAGGCCTGACCGCAGTCTTCTTCACCGCGGACTTCTTCACCGCGGTTTTCGCGGATGCGGCCGTCTTCGTCGTGGCCTTCGCGGCCTTCGTCGGGCTCTTCGTCGGGCTCTTCGTCGGGCTCTTCGTCGCGGCCTTCTTCGCCGGCGTCGGTGCTGCCTTCTTCGCCGGCGCGGTCTTCTTCGCAGTCGTCTTTGCAGTCGACTTCGCAGTCGACTTCGCGGCCGTCTTGGTCGCCGTCGACCGTGGCACGCTCTTGACCGGAGCGCTCTTGGCCGCCTTTGCGGTCGAGGTCTTCGAGGTCTTCGAGGTCTTCGAGGGCGCGGCCTTGGTCGCACTCTTCGACGGCGCAGGCTTCGTCGCGGTCCTCGCGGTCTTGGTGGGGGTCGCCTTCGTCGCGGCGGCCCTGGCCGTGCGACCCACTGCCGTCACCGCCCGCTTCGCTGCGGTCGTCACCGCCGCCGTCCTCTTCGCCGCCATGGCGTCACCTCCGTCGCTCGTGCCGTCGACGCTGCAAGTGCGGCTGACAATAGGCCCCGCACGGGTCCCGCACAAACACGAAACGCGCACGGGCGCAAAGAGTCACCCAGCACATACAACGCGGGCCGCCCGGGATGGTTCCCGGGCGGCCCGCGTGCGTCTGTCTGCGTGTCTCGCGAGGTAGGGCGGAGGGTGCGCTCTCAGCCCTGGTTGTCACCGGCGCCGGCGTGCGCCGGCTCCTGGACGTTGGTGTCGAGGTCCTGCAGCGCGCCCTCGATGTAGGACTTGAGGTTGCTGCGGTAGTTCTTCTCGAAGCCGCGCAGCTCGCTGATCTTGCGGTCGAGCAGCGACTTCTGCTTGTCGAGCTCCTCGAGCAGCTGGGCCTTGCGCTGCTGCGCCTCGGCGACCATGCCGGTCGAGCGCTCGCGCGCCTCGGTCAGCATCTCGTCGCGCTTGGTCGCGGCGTCGGCGAGCATCCGGTCGCGCTGCGAGGTGGCCTCGGCGAGCATCTGGTCGCGCTGGGCGGTCGCGGCGGCCGAGATCTGCTCGGCCTGGCGGGTCGCCTCCTCGTGGCGGGCCTGACCGGCGTTGATGAGCTCGTCGTGCTTGGTCTGACCGGTGCTGACGAGGTCGCGGTGGCGGTTCTCGGCCTCGGAGATGAGCTCGTTGCGACGCGTCTCGCCGGCGGCGACGTGCTCGTCGTGCAGGCGCTGGGCCAGCGCGATGACCCCGGCGGCGTCGGCGCTGCCCGCCGGAGCCGCAGCGGCAGCAGCCGCGGCGGGCTGGATGCGGGCGGCGGCCTCGGCGTCGGCGTTGGCACGGGCGGCGCGCTCCTCGGCGGCCCGGGCGTTCTCCTGCGACTTGGCGAGGCGGGCCTCGATGTCGCGGGCGCTCTCCTGGGACTTGGCCAGGCGCGACTCGGCGTCGGCGACCTTGGTGTTGAGGTCGTTGAGCTTGGCCTGGGCGTCGTTCAGGGCCTTGGAGTCGACCGCGGACTTCGCGGCGGTCTCGGCCCGCTCGGCCTCGGCCCGGGCCCGCTCGATGCGCTCCTTGGCGGTGCGCTCGGCGTTGTCCGCCTCGGCCTTGGCCTTGGCGGCGCGGTCCTGGGCGGCCTTGAACGCGCGCTCGGCGTCCTGGATCTTGGCCGTCAGCCCGCCGAGCTTCGCGTCGTCACCGGGACGGCCCACCGCCGGCATCGCGGCCGTGGCACCGTCGGCGCGCACCGCCGACTGGTTCTTGGACGCGCGGCAGTCGTTGAGCTGCTTCAGGTAGTCGTCGCGCTGCTCGATGAGCGATCGCATCTCCGCGACGATCTCGTCGAGGAAGTCGTCGACGTCCCGCTCCTCGTAGCCCCGGCGGAACTGCGTGGTTTGGAAGTGCTTGTTGAGCACCTGTTCCGGCGTAAGCGCCATGTCTCACCTCGATGCAGACGTAGTGGTTCGGGTCCAAGGTATCTAACGTTCCGGTCACGAACCAAAGCCGTGCCCGGCGCGGTGCGTGTCGTACCCCACGTGCCACCCGGCGGCGACCCCGGGTCCCCCCTCGTCCCCGTGCGGGGGTCGGGAGGCCGGCGCTGCTAGAAGAAGCTGGGGACGTTGAGCGCCAGCGACGTGAGCAGCATGAGGACGAGGAAGCTGAGGTCCAGCCGGACCCCGCCGAGGTTCGGCGACGGGATCACCTTGCGCAGCGCCTTGAGCGGAGGGTCGGTCACCGTGTACACGGCCTCGGCGAGGACGAGCACGATGCCCGTGGGGTGCCAGGACCGCGCGAGCATCTGCACCCAGTCGAGGACGAAGCGTCCGATGAGGGCGATGAAGAAGGTGAAGACGACCACTCCGTAGATCGTCCAGAACGCGTCCATGAGGTCAGTGTCGCCGATGCGGCCGCGTCCCGGGCAATCGGGGTGCTGTGGGGTCGCTGTGCAGCCGCGTCCGTGGGGGTCCGGGCCGGGTCAGCTCTGGTTGAAGAAGCCGCGGGTGGACGGCGACGGCGCCTCGGGCTCGTCGGCCGCGATCTCGACGTGGGCCGGCGAGAGGAGGAAGACCTTGGAGGTGACCCGCTCGATCGTGCCGTGCAGGCCGAAGACGAGGCCCGCCGCGAAGTCGACGAGGCGCTTGGCGTCGGCGTCGTCCATGTCGGACAGGTTCATGATGACCGGCACCTGGTCACGGAACCACTCGCCGATGTTCTTGGCCTCGTTGTACGTGCGCGGGTGGATCGTCGTGATGCGGTTGAGGCCCCCGACCTCGGGCTCGCGGACGACGGCGGCCACGGGGCGGCGCGTCGGCAGCTGCGTGACGGCCGCGGTGTGCTCCGGCTCGTCGTCGTAGCGGTCGGACTCGTCGTACGCCTCGTAGTCGTCGTACCGCTCGTGACGCTGGTCCTCCTCGCTCAGTCCGAGGTACACCATCGTCTTGCGCAGTGCCCCTGCCATGGCCGGCTCCCAACGTTCGGATCGTGCTGAATCGCTGCCGACGTTACAGAAGTGACGGGCGTGAACCGAGGATTGCCGTTCCGACACGCAGGTGTGTCGCGCCGTGGCGCAGCGCCGCCTCGAGGTCGCCGCTCATCCCGGCCGAGAGCCAGCTCGCCCCGGGATGGCGCTCGCGCAGGTCACGGGCGAGGTGGTGCAAGCTCGCGAACGCGTCGTCGGGGTCGGCCCCGAGCGGCGCGACGGCCATGAGGCCGCGGAGCCGGAGCGCCGGCTGCGCCTCCACGGCCGCGGCGAGGGCGGCCAGGTCCTCGGGCAGCGCTCCCCCGCGGGAGGTGTCGCCGTCGAGGCTGACCTGCAGGAGCACCTCGAGGTCGCCCTCGGGGCGCCCGGCCCGGCGGGCCCCCTTGGCCAGGCCGTCGACGAGCTTGGCGCGGTCGAGGCTCTCGACGACGTCGGCGTAGTGCGCCACGTGGGCGGCCTTGTTGCCCTGCAGCCGCCCGATGAAGTGCAGGACGGGCGGCTCGGCGGCCGGTCCCGCGGCGTCGACCGACTGCCGCACCAGCGCGAACTTCTCGGCCGCCTCCTGGTCGCGGTTCTCCCCGAAGCTGCGGACCCCGAGCTGGTGCAGGAGCAGCACGTCCGAGGCCGGGAAGAACTTCGTCACGACGACGAGCGTCACCTCGGCCGGATCGCGTCCGGCGTCGGCGCAGGCCCGCTCGATGCGTCCGTGCACGGCGGCGAGCGAGGCGCGCAGCTGCTCGCGGCGCGCGTCGGGGTGGACGCCGGCCGGTCCCGTGGCACTCACGCGCGCACCTCCCGGCGCACGACGACACCGGCGAACCGGCCCGTCGTGCCGTCACGGCGGTAGGAGTAGAGGTCGGCGTGCTCGCGGGTGCAGCCGGCGACCCAGTCGACCCCGACGCCGGCCCCGGCCAGCTGCTCGACGACCCCGGCGGCGACGTCGACGGCGGGAGTGCCCTGCCACGAGCGAGCGGCGGCGGCGGGGGTGATGCCGGCTGCGTCGCGGGCCATGTCGGCGGGCACCTCGTAGCAGCGGCCGCAGACCGAGGGCCCGACGGTGGCGCGGACCCGGCGGGCGCCGAGGTCGCGCATCGCGTCGACGGCCCTCGGCACGATCCCGGCGACCATCCCCGGGCGACCCGCGTGGACCGCCCCGACGACACCGGCGTCGGCGTCGTGCAGCAGCACCGGGACGCAGTCGGCCACGAGGACCGCGAGCGCGAGCCCCGTTGCCCGCGTGACGATCCCGTCGGCCTCGGGGGGCTCGCCGGACCACGGACTGCTGACCTCGACGATCTCGGTGCCGTGCACCTGGTTCATGAACAGGAGCCGCTCCCGGGGCACGCCGACCTCCAGGGCCAGGGCCACCCGGTTGGCCTCGACGAGGGCGGGCTCGTCGCCGACGTGGCCGCCGAGGTTGAGGCCGCGGTACGGCTCACGGCCGGCCCCGGCCGACCGGCCGGTGAAGGCGAGGTCGATGGTGGCGGCCGGATCGTCGGTCGGCTCGTCGGTCGGCTCGTTGGCAGGGGGTCCGGATCGCCAGAAGAACACGGGCCCAACCTATCCGTCAGGTCCGGGAACGCCGACGGGAGGCGCCGCGTGGGCACCTCCCGTCGGGTCGTCGCGTGCTTACTTGAGGAAGTCGGGCACGTCGAGCTCGTCGCTGTCCTCGAACGTCACCTGTCGCGGCGGCTGCTGCGCGGGACGCGGGGCCACCGGCGACTGCTGGGCCGGCGGGGCCTGGTGCTGCGGCGCCGGCTGCTGCGTGGGCAGCTGCTGGGGGGCCGCCGGCTGCTGCTGGTGCACCGGCTGCTGGACGGGCTGCTGGTGGACCGGCTGCTGCTGGACCGGCTGCGCGGCGGGCTGGGCCGCCGGCACGCCGTTGCTGTGCTGGGCCGGACGCTGCTGCGCCTGGTGGTTGGCCTGGTGGGACGGCGCGGGCGCGGCCGCGGAGGTGGACCGCCCCATGACCTGGCCGAGGGCGCGGTCGTCGTCGCGACGCGTCGGGCCGCCGCCGTCGAAGCCGGCCGCGATGACCGTGACGCGGACCTCGTCGCCGAGGGCGTCGTCGATGACCGCACCGAAGATGATGTTGGCCTCGGGGTGCGCGGCCTCCTGGACGAGGCGCGCGGCCTCGTTGATCTCGAAGAGGCCGAGGTCGCTGCCGCCCTGGATCGAGAGCAGGACGCCGTGCGCGCCGTCGATGGAGGCCTCGAGCAGCGGGCTGCTGATGGCCAGCTCGGCGGCCTGGACGGCGCGGTCCTCGCCGCGGGCCGACCCGATGCCCATGAGGGCCGAGCCGGCGCCCTGCATGACCGACTTGACGTCGGCGAAGTCGAGGTTGATGAGGCCGGGCGTCGTGATGAGGTCGGTGATGCCCTGGACACCGGAGAGGAGGACCTGGTCGGCGGACCGGAAGGCGTCCATCATCGAGACGTTGCGGTCGCTGATCGACAGCAGTCGGTCGTTGGGGATGACGATCAGGGTGTCGACCTCCTCGCGGAGGCTGCCGATGCCGGACTCGGCCTGGTTGGCGCGGCGCCGGCCCTCGAAGGTGAACGGGCGCGTGACGACGCCGATCGTCAGGGCGCCGAGCCCGCGTGCGATGCGGGCCACGACGGGCGCGCCGCCGGTGCCGGTGCCGCCGCCCTCGCCGGCGGTGACGAAGACCATGTCGGCCCCCTTGAGGACCTCCTCGATCTCCTCGGCATGGTCCTCGGCGGCCTTCTTGCCGACCTCGGGGTCGGCGCCGGCGCCGAGGCCGCGCGTGAGCTCGCGGCCGACGTCGAGCTTGACGTCGGCATCGCTCATGAGCAGCGCCTGGGCGTCGGTGTTGATGGCGATGAACTCGACGCCCTTGAGGCCCACCTCGATCATCCGGTTGATGGCATTGACGCCGCCGCCGCCGATGCCGACGACCTTGATGACGGCCAGGTAGTTCTGCGGTGCTGCTGCCACGGGAGTGGGCCTTCCTGAGTGGTGGTGCCGGTACTGCGGAGTTCGCGGGTCGTCCGGTGGGTGCGGCTGGGAGGTGGCTTCGGGTGGTGCTGTGGCCCAACCTTAAAGGTCGACCTGAAGGTTACGGTTTGGTCACGGAACCAGTGCCCCGACGGTATGCCGTGACCCTTGGTCGATCAACCCAACTCGCGGCGTGTCGTGGCGCCGGTTCCCCCATTTCCCAAGGGAACTGCACACCGGCCACAGCCGCACCATGGGTCACGCGGGCCCCAGGTGTCGCGCACACTGTCCCATGCCGGGCAGGCGGGCGCGCGCCGGGGTCGGCGGCCCCGGCCCGCGGCGGCCTCAGCGGGTCACCGGCGAGTCGGGGACGCTGACGTCGATGGTGTCGCCCGGCTCGCCGAGCAGGACCGTGACGAGCCTGGCCTTGCGGGCGCCGTCGCCGGCGCCGCCCCACACGACGGTCTTGCGCTTGGACGTCGAGGAGACGGTGAAGCTGACCTGGTCGGCCGCCGACACGCTGACTCCCGAGACGTCGCCACGCACCGACGCGGGCAGCGAGGTGAGCGCCTGGAGCGCGGCGGCGACACCGGACTTCGTCACCGTGTCGGTGCTCGACCGTACGAGGGGTACGCCGTCCGGCGCCGCGGACAGGGTGCGGAACGCGAAGCCCTCGGCGTCGACGAGGTCGACGCTCCCCTCCGGGGTGCGCACCGCGAGGACGGCCCGACGCGGCGACACCTCGATGACCACGGTGTGCGGCAGGCTCCGCGAGACGGTGACGTCGTCCCACGCCTTGCCCGCGACGAGGCGCTGCTCGGCGGCCCCGGTGTCGACCCGCATGAGCGGGCCGCCCAGCGGCACCGCGGCCACCCGGCGCACCTCCGCCGCGGCCGTGCCGGTGACCCCGTGCACCTGGACCTCGGTGGCCGTGAGCACCCCGCTGAACCAGCCGAGCCAGGCGACGAGACCGAGGACGAGCAGCAGGACGACGCCGACGGCGGCCACGACCCGCGGGCGCCGGCGCGCGACCGCGGCCCGGCGCTCGAAGCGGGCGCGCGAGGACGACAGACCGCGTCCGGCGACCTGGCGTCCGTGCGACCCGTCGTGCATCACGCCTCCTCGTCACCCAGGGCGAGCAGGACCTCCGGGCCGATCATCGTGACGTCGCCGGCCCCGACCGTGAGGACGAGGTCGCCGGGACGCGCGAGCTCGGCGACGCGTCCGGCCACCTCCGCCCACGAGGGCACGTAGTGCACCTCGGCCCCGGGGCGGGCCTCGAGGACGGCGTCGACGACGAGACGGCCGGTGACCCCGGGCACGGGGTCCTCGCGCGCGGCGTAGACGTCCATGACGACGACGACGTCGGCCGGGGCGAGACCGGCGCCGAGCTCGGTGGCGAAGTCGCGGGTGCGGCTGTAGAGGTGCGGCTGGAAGACGACGACGAGCCGCCCGGTGCCGGCCACGAGCCGGGCCGCGGTCTCGACGACGGCCGCCACCTTGCCGGCGTTGTGGGCGTAGTCGTCGACGACGACGACCCCGGCGGCCTCACCCTTGGGCTCGAACCGGCGACGCGTGCCGGTGAAGGAGGCGAGGCCGGCGAGGACCCGCTCGGGGTCCTGGCCCAGCCCGTGGACCGCGGCCGCGTAGGCCGCGGCGGCGTTGAGGGCGTTGTGCCGGCCGGGGACCGCGAGCGTCATGGCGTGCTCGGCGCCCGCGTCGGTGAGCCGGACCGAGGCCGTGAGGCCGTCCTGCTCGTGCTCGGCCAGGACGACGTCGGCACCGGCGGAGAAGCCGTAGGTGACGACGCGGGTGCCGGCGGCCCGGGCCCGGTCGGCGAGCGCGGCGGAGCCGGCGTCGTCGAGGCAGGTGACGAGCAGGCCCCCGGGGCGGATCGTCGCGACGAAGGCGTCGTAGGCGGCCTGGACCACCTCGAAGCTCTCGTAGAAGTCGAGGTGGTCGGGCTGCACGTTCGTGACGACCGCAACCTCGGGGTGGTAGACGACGAACGAGCCGTCGCTCTCGTCGGCCTCGACGACGAAGACGTCGTCGGCGCCGTCGTGGGCGTTCGTGCCGTGCTTGGCCAGCTCTCCCCCGACGGCGAAGGACGGGTCGAGGCCGCAGCCCTGCAGGGCGACGGTGAGCATCGAGGTGGTCGTCGTCTTGCCGTTGGCGCCGGCCACGGCCACCGCGCGACGCCCGTGCATGAGGGAGGCGAGCCCCTGGGCCCGGTGCAGGACCGGGACCCCGCGCTCGCGCGCGGCGACGAGCTCGACGTTGTCCTCGCGGATCGAGCTGCTCATGACGACGGCGTCGGCGCGCTCCTGGTGGGCGGGGTGGAACCCGACCCACACGTGCGCGCCCTCGCTCTCGAGCGCCTTGAGGACCGGGACGTCCTTGGCGTCGCTGCCGGTGACGGCGACGCCGCGGGCGAGCATGATCCGGGCGACGCCGGACATCCCGGCCCCGCCGATGGCGAGGAAGTGGACGCGTCCGAGGTCGGCGGCGTCGGGCACCGGCGCGGTGAAGTCGAAGCGCGCGGCGGCGAAGGGGTCGGTGACCGAGGGGGTCATCGGCGCACCCCCGCCCGGGTCGAGGCCGCCGCGGCGTCGTCGACCATGTCGGCGAGGCGCTCGTCGGCGGCGCGCTCGCCCAGCGCAGCGGCGGCCGCGGCCATCCGCTCGAGGCGCGGTCGGTCGGTGGCGAGGGCGAGGACCTGCGAGCCGACGTACTCCGGCGTCAGGTCGGCGTCGTCGACGAGCAGGCCACCACCGGTGGCGACGACGTCGGCGGCGTTGAGCCGCTGCTCGCCGTTGCCGACGGGCAGCGGCACGTACACGGCGGGCAGGCCGACGGCGGTCAGCTCGCACACGGTGTTGGCCCCGGCGCGCGCGACGACGAGGTCGGCGGCGGCGTAGGCGAGCTCCATGCGGTCGGCGTACGGCACGACGACGTAGGGCGCACCGCCCTCGGGCACCGTGGCGTCGAACTCCTTGCCGAGCCCGGTGACGTGCAGCACCTGGACGCCGGCCGCGCTGAGCCGCTCGACGTTGGCGCGGAAGGCGTCGTTGAGGCGCTGGGCACCGAGCGAGCCGCCGGTGACGAGCACGGTCGGGTACGACGCGTCGAGGCCGAAGAGGGCCAGGGCCTCGGCACGGCGGCCCGGGCGGTCGAGCGTCGATACCTCCCGGCGCAGGGGCATGCCGATGCGCGTCGCGTTCGGCAGCGAGGTGACCGCGAAGGTCGTGGCGACGTGGGCGGCGAAGCGCGCCCCCAGCCGGTTGGCCAGGCCCGCCCGGGCGTTCTGCTCGTGGATGACCACCGGGACGCCGCGGCGGCGGGCCGCGAGGTAGGCGGGCGTGCTGACGTAGCCGCCGAACCCGACGACCACCTGGGCACCGGTGTCGTCGATCGCCGCGCCCGCGGCGTCGACGGCGGCCTTGAGCCGGCCGGGCAGCCGCAGCAGGTCGCCGCTCGGGCGGCGCGGCAGCGGCACCTTCGGCACGACGCGCAGGTCGAGGCCGTGCGCCGGCACGAGCCGCGCCTCGAGGCCCTCGGAGGTGCCGAGGGCGGTGACGCGTACGTCGGGGTGCCGGCGGCGGAGCGCGTCGGCGAGGGAGAGCAGCGGCGACACGTGGCCGGCCGACCCCCCACCGGCGAGCAGGACGGAGGTGGGCGAGGACAGGTGGATCACCGACTTCTGCGAGATGAGCGGGAGGACAGCGCGCGGGTGCGCGAGGGCAGCACCGCGAGCGACCGTCTGATCATCCCGCGTCGGGACTCGAGCAGTGCACGGCACCCCGGCTCGTTGCGGGCGAAGGACAGCAGGACGCCCAGGGCCAGCAGGGTGGTGACGAGCGAGGAGCCACCGGCGGACACGAGCGGCAGGGGCACGCCGATGACGGGGAACAGGCCGATGACGGCGCCGATGTTGATGATCGCCTGGCCGATGAGCCAGGCCATGATCCCCGAGCCGGCGATGCGCACGAAGCGGTCCTGGGTGCGGCTCACGAGGCGGAAGCAGGCCCAGGCGAGGATGCCGAACAGGAGCAGGATCATGAGCGTGCCGGGCAGGCCGAGCTCCTCGCCGATGATGGCGAAGATGAAGTCGTTGTGGGCCTCCGACAGCCAGGCCCACTTCTCCTTGGAGGCCCCGAGCCCGACGCCCCACCAGCCGCCGTCGGCGAGGGCGTACATGCCGTGCACCGCCTGGCCGCACCAGCCGTCGGGGTTGGTGTTGCAGGCCGGGTCGAGGAAGTCGGTGATGCGCTTGACGCGGTTGCCACTCGTGGCGACGAGGGCCGCGACGCCGACCGCCCCGAGCAGGCCGCCGACGACGAAGACCCGCAGCGGGGCGCCGGCGACCGCGAGGACCGCGGCGATGATGACGAGGAAGACGAGGGCGGTGCCGAGGTCGTGGCCGGCGAGGATCAGGGCGAGCACGACGGCGCTGATCGGCACGAGGAACGGCAGCAGGACGTGCAGGACGCTCGACATGCGCGAGGCCTTGTTCGCGTAGATCGCCGCCCCGGCCAGCACGATGCCGATCTTGGCCAGCTCGGAGGGCTGGAACTGCACGGGCCCGAGCGCGAGCCAGTTGCGGTTGCCGTTGACGTCGACGCCGAGCGGGATGACCGCGGCGAGCAGCACGACCGACGCGACGAGGCCCGGCATCGCCAGGCGCTTCCACCGTCGCACGTCGAGACGGCTCGCGACGGCGGCCGCGACCCCGCCGAGCACGGCGAACATCAGCTGGCGCGCGAAGACGGTGTAGGAGGCCTTGTCCTGCAGCAGCTGCTCGACGCTCGAGGCGCTGAACACCATGATGAGGCCGATGACGACGAGGGTCGTCGTGGCCCCGAGGATGAGGTAGTAGGTCGTCAGCGGCGACTCGAGCTTGGCGATGATCGGCAGCGACCGGGCCCGGCCGGGCCGGCTCGCCTCGTCGGCGTGCGCCTCCGCGCGGGCGCGGGCCCGCTCCTTGGCCGCCTGCGCCGCCCGGGCGCGCTGGGCTGCCGACCCGCGTGCCGGCGTCCCCTTGGACGCCGAGCCCCCCGAGCCCCCCGAACGGCCCGAGCGGGTCGAGGTCGTCGTGCTCACCCCGTGCTCACCCCCGTGCTCACCCTTCGCCCCCGCTCGCCCTGGCGTGCCGGCGGACCGCCTCCTCGAAGGCGTCGCCGCGCGCACCGTAGTTGGTGAACATGTCCATGGACGCCGCGGCCGGCGCGAGCAGCACGACGTCGCCCGGCTGGGCGAGGCGCGCGGCCTGCTTCACGACGCGGTCCATGACATCAGTGTCGGTCTCGGGCACGTCGACGACGGGGACATCCGGCGCGTGTCGGGAAAGGGCCTGGGCGATCTGGTCGCGGTCGGCGCCGATGAGCACGACGCCGCGCAGGCGCGAGGCGACGTCCTCGACGAGCGCGTCGACGTCGGCGCCCTTGAGCAGGCCACCGGCCACCCAGACGACGGAGTCGAAGGAGCGCAGGGCCGCGGCCGCCGCGTGCGGGTTGGTCGCCTTGGAGTCGTTGACGAACCGGACGCCGCGGACCGTGGCCACCTCGGCGATGCGGTGCCGGTCGGGCCGGAAGGCCCGCAGGCCGTCGCGCACGGCGATGGGCCCGACGCCGTACGCGCGGGCCAGGGCCGCCGCCGCGAGCGCGTTGGCGACGTAGTGCGGTGGCGGGGGCGGGCCGTCGCCCTGGAGGTCGGCCAGCGTGCACAGCTCGGCGGCCGAGCGCTGGCGCTGCTCGACGAAGGCGCGGTCGGCGAGGACGTCCTCGACGATGCCGACCATCGAGGGCGCCGGGATGCCGAGCGTGAAGCCGACGGCGCGGCACCCCTCGACGACGTCGGCCTCCATGACGAGCTGCTCGGTCTGGATGTCGGCGACGTTGTAGATGCAGGCCAGGTGGGTGTTCTGGTAGATCCGGCCCTTGGCGCGCAGGTACTCGGCGTAGCCGCCGTGCCAGTCGATGTGGTCGGGCGCGACGTTGAGGACGGCCGAGGCGACCGCCGACACCGAGCGCTGCCAGTGGAGCTGGAAGCTGCTCAGCTCGACGGCGAGGACGTCGTAGGGCTCGGGGTGCAGGACGGCCTCGAGCAGTGGCGTTCCGATGTTGCCGGCCGCCGTGGCCCGCAGGCCCGCGTGCTGCAGGATCGAGGCGAGCATCTGGACGGTCGTCGTCTTGCCGTTCGTGCCGGTGACGGTGAGCCACGGCGCGGCGCCCTCCTCGGCGCGCATCCGCCACGCGAGCTCGACCTCGCCCCACACCGGGATGCCGGCCGTGGCCGCGGCGAGCATCAGCGGGTCGTGCGGTGGGACGCCCGGTGAGGTGACGACGAGCTCGGTGCCCTCCGGGGGCGCCACGACGTGCTCGGGCCCGAGGCGCACGTCGACGCCGAGGATCTCCAGGATCGTGGCCCGCTCGCGGATGACGTCGGTGGCGTCGCGCGAGACGGCGGTGACGCGCGCGCCCCGCTCGGCGAGGGCGTCGGCGGCGGCGAAGCCGGACACCCCGAGGCCGACGACGAGCACGGCGATGCCGCTCCAGTCGGCGTCGCGGTGGGTCAGGCCGGGGCGCGGCTCGTAGGTCGGGTCGAACGTCACTGGGACCCCACCACCCACTCGGCGTAGAAGAGGCCGAGACCGAAGGCGACGAAGAGCCCGGCGATGATCCAGAAGCGGACGACGACGGTCACCTCGTTCCAGCCGACCATCTCGAAGTGGTGGTGCAGCGGCGCCATCCGCAGCACCCGTTTGCCGGTCAGCTTGAACGAGGCCACCTGCGCGACGACCGAGAGGGTCTCGAGGACGAACATGCCGCCGAGGATGATGAGGAGCAGCTCGGTGCGCGTCGTGATCGCGAGGCCGGCGAGCGCGCCACCGAGGGCGAGCGAGCCGGTGTCGCCCATGAAGATCTTCGCCGGCGTCGCGTTCCACCAGAGGAACCCGAAGCAGGCGCCCATGCCCGCGGCCGCGACGAGGGCGAGGTCGTGGGAGTCGCGCACCTCGTAGCACTTGATGCCCGGGTTGGTCTGGCAGTTCTGGTTGAAGGTCCAGATGCTGATGAGGACGTAGGCGCCGAAGACCATCGTCGAGACGCCCGTGGCGAGGCCGTCGAGGCCGTCGGTGAGGTTCACGCCGTTGGAGGCGCCGGCGATCATGACGTTGGCGAAGATGACGAAGAGGACGACGCCGACGACCGAGCTGCCCCCGAGGGCCAGGCTGATGTTCGTCTCGCGGACGAACGAGACGAGCAGCGAGGCCGGGGTGCGGTACTGCTCGTTCGGGAACTGCACCGCGAGCACCGCGAAGATGACGCCGACGAGGGTCTGCCCGATCAGCTTCTCCTTGGAACGCAGCCCGAGGCTGCGCTGCTTGCTGATCTTGATGAAGTCGTCGAGGAAGCCGACGAAGCCGAGCCCGCCCATGAGGAACAGGACGAGCAGACCCGAGGCCGTGGGCGGGTTGAGCGTCAGCAGGTGCGCGACGAGGTAGGCCCCGAAGGTCGCGGCGATGATGACGGCGCCGCCCATGGTCGGGGTGCCGCGCTTGGTGTGGTGCGAGGTGGGTCCGTCGTCGCGGATGAACTGGCCGTAGCCGCGCTTGACGAGGAACTTGATGAACAGCGGGGTGCCGAACAGCGAGATGAGCAGCGAGAACGACGCCGCGAGGAGGACGCCCTTCACCGCGCCACCCCCTGCGCCGCCGACGCGGCAGGGGTCTCGGGCACCGGCACGCCGGCGAGCCGGTCGCCGAGCCACCGCAGCCCGCTGTCGCGGCTCGACTTGAGCAGGACGACGTCGCCGGACGCGAGCTGCTCGTCGAGCAGCGCGTACGCGGCGTCGGTGTCGGGCACCCACGTCGCGGCGGGGAACGCCGCGGCGATCGGCCGGGCGCCCTCCCCCACCGCGACGACACGGTCGACGCCGCGGTCGGCGGCGTACCCACCGACGGCGGTGTGCTCGGCGTCGCTGTCGGCACCGAGCTCGAGCATCCCGCCGAGGACGGCCCAGCGACGGCCGGTGGTGGCCATCGCCGCCAGGGCGTCGAGCGCGGCGCGCATCGAGTCGGGGTTGGCGTTGTACGCGTCGTTGACGACGACGACGCCGTCGGGCCGCTCGGTGATCTCCATCCGCCAGCGGCTCACGGCCTCGGCTGCCCGCAGCCCGGCGACGACCTGGTCGAGCGTCAGGCCCAGCTCGAGCGCGGCGGCGGCGACGGAGAGGGAGTTGCCGACGTGGTGGGCACCGCTCTGCCGCAGGGAGACCCGTGCGGAACCCTTCGGCGTGACGAGCGTGTACGTGGGGCGTCCGCGGTCGTCGAGCTCGACGTCCTCGGCCCGGACGTCGGCGTCGGGCGCGAGCCCGACCAGCACGACGCGAGAGGCGAGACCCTCGGACATGGCGCGCACGAGCGGGTCGTCGGCGTTGAGGACGCTGACGCCCTCGGCCGGGACCGCCTGCGGCAGCTCGGACTTGGCCAAAGCGATGTTCTCCTTGGAGCCGAACTCGCCGACGTGGGCCGAGCCGACGTTGAGCACGATCGCCACCTGGGGCGGCGCGATGCGGGTCAGGTACTCGATGTGCCCGACGCCCCGGGCGCCCATCTCGGCGACGAGGAAGCGGGTGGTCGGCGCGACCCGGCAGACCGTGAGCGGCACGCCGATCTCGCCGTTGAGCGAGTTGACCGGCGCGACCGTCTCGGCGACGGTCGACAGGACCGAGGCGAGGAGGTCCTTGGCGCTCGTCTTGCCGGAGGAGCCGGTGATGCCGACGACGCGCAGCTCGGGCGCCCGGTCGACGACGCCGCGGGCGACCTGCCCGAAGGCGGTCTGGACGTCGTCGACGACGACGCACGGCACGCCGTCGACGACGCGCGAGGTGAGCGCCGCGACGGCGCCGGCCGCGACGGCCGCGTCGACGTAGGCGTGCCCGTCGGCGTGCTCGCCGACGCGGGCGACGTAGAGGCTGCCGGCACCGCACTCGCGCGAGTCGGTGCTGACGGGGCCGTCGACGACGACGGCGTCGGGCGCGTCGGTGCCGTGGACGGTCCCGCCGGTGAGGTCACGGACCTCGGCGAGGGTCAGGGGGATCACGCGGTCACCTCCGGGCGCGCCGTCGCGCGGCGCGTCGAGGTGACGGCGGCGAGGGCGGCGCGGACGGCGTCGCGGTCGTCGAACGGGTGCTTCACTCCGAGGATCTCCTGGCCCTTCTCGTGTCCCTTGCCGAGCACGACGACGGTGTCGACGCGCCCTTCCTGCTCCCCCTGGTCCCCCGGCTCCCCCGAACCGACCACCGCGAGCGCGATGGCCTCGGCGATGGCGCTCGAACGCGCGCCCCCGTCGATGACCTGGACGGCGGTGGCGGCACCGCCGGCGACCTCGCTGCGGGCGCCCTCGGCGACCGCGGCGCGGATCGTCGCGGGGTCCTCGCTGCGCGGGTTGTCGTCGGTGACGACGACGACGTCGGCGCGACGGGCCGCGGCGGCCCCCATGGCCGGACGCTTCCCGCTGTCGCGGTCGCCACCGGCACCGAGGACGGCGATGAGGCGACCCTGCGTGCTCGGACGCAGCGCTGCGAGGGCGGCGTCGACGGCGTCGGGCGTGTGCGCGAAGTCGACGACGCACCGCGGGGTGCCGTCTCCTCCCGGCGCGACGACCTCCATCCGGCCCGGCACGTCGGGCGCGGCGGCCATCGCGGCCTCGACCTCGGCGTCGGTCAGGCCGGTGGCGAGCAGCGCCAGCGCGGCGAGGGCGGTGTTGGCGACGTTGAAGTGGCCGGGCAGGTGCGAGACGAGCGCCAGGCCGCGACCCGTGGCGCGCTCGCGCAGCGTGAACGCGCCGGCGTCGCCCTCCTCGACGGTCCAGTCGGTGCCGTCGGTGGCGTCGGTGCCGTCGGAGATCGCGGTCGTCGAGAGCGTCGTCACCGGCACCCCTGCCTCGCGCGCCAGGCGCGCGCCCCACGCGTCGTCGACGCAGACGACGCCGGCGCGGGAGCGCTCGGGCGTGAAGAGCGAGGCCTTGGCCGCGAAGTAGGCCTCCATCGACGGGTGGAAGTCGAGGTGGTCCTGGGAGAGGTTGGTGAAGAGCGCGACGTCGTAGACGACGCCGTCGACCCGGTGCAGCTCGAGGGCGTGGCTGGAGACCTCCATGACGCACGCGTCGGTGCCGCGCTCGCGCATGACGCCGAGCAGGGCGTGCAGGTCGGTGGCCTCGGGGGTCGTGCGCACCGACTCGACGCGGTCCTCGCCGATGCGGGTCTCGACGGTGCCGATGAGCCCGGTGCGCGAGCCGTGCGCCCGCAGCGCCGACTCGACGAGGTAGGCGGTGGTCGTCTTGCCGTTGGTGCCGGTGACGCCGATCATCGTCAGCCCCTCCGAGGGCCGGCCGTAGACGGTGGCGGCGGCCTCGCCGAGCACGGCCCGCGGGTCGGCGGCGACGAGCACCGGCACGGCGCCCAGGCCCTCGCGCGCGACGGCGTCCTCGACGAGGGCGAGCCCCTCGGCGTCGGTGAGGACGGCGACGGCTCCGGAGCGGACGGCGTCGGCGGCGAAGCGCGCCCCGTGCACGTTGAAGCCGGGCAGGGCGGCGTAGAGGTCGCCGGGCAGGACGCTGCGGCTGTCGAGGGTGACGCCGGTGACGAGGGCCTCGTCGTCGGGCCGGGATGCCGGCTGCGACGTGCCTCCCGTCCGGCTCGTCAGGTCGCCGAGGGCGCCCAGCACAGCGAGGGGCACGCCCGACGTGGCGGGTCGAACGGTGGAAGGTGACACGTCATCCCAACTTACAGGCCATCCCGCTGGGCCCGCGCGTTGCTGATGACCGTGGGGTCGTTCGCGGACAGCGGCTTGTCGGCCCAGACGTGGTAGTCGAGGGTCGACTTCGGGCTCGGCGGGGCACCGGTGCGCTCGAGGATGTAGGTCATGATCTGGTTGAAGACCGGTCCGGCCAGCATGCCGCCGAACATGCCCGCCGACGGCTTCTGGATGAAGACCGCGACGACGTACTTCGGCGCCTCGGCCGGCGCGTAGCCGATGAACGAGGCCGTGAAGCCGTTGTAGCGGCCGAGCTTCTCGTCGTAGCGGTCGGCCGTGCCGGTCTTGCCGGCGACGCGGTAGCCCTTGATGCGGGCGGCGCTGGCCGTGCCGTTCTGGCCGGTGACCTCCTCCATCATCCGCGAGAGCTTGACCGCAGTGTCCTGGGTGACGACGCGCGACGGGGTCGTCGGCGCCGACGGGATGAAGGTGCCGCTGTCGTTGTAGACGCCCTCGACGAGCGAGGGCGGCACGCGCACGCCCTTGTTCGCGATCGTCTGGAAGACGCCGGCCTGCTGGATCGCCGTGACGGCGTAGCCCTGGCCGAAGAGGATCGTGTAGCGGCGGCTCGACACCCAGTCCTTGGCCCCCGCGAGGAGGCCGGCCGACTCGCCGGGGAACGCGACCGGCGTCTTCTGGCCGACGCCGAACTTGCGGTAGTAGGACTCCATGACGGTCGGGGACACCCGCTCGCCGATGAGCATCGTGCCCATGTTCGAGGACTTGGCGAGCACCCCGGTGGCCGTCATGTTCTCGACGCCGTGCGGCTCGTTGTCCTTGAACCGGACGCCGGCGCGGGGCAGGCGCTCCGGGACGATGACGCCGGTGTCGGGCGTGATGACGCCCTCCTCGAGCGCGGCAGCCATCGTCATGAGCTTGCCGGTCGAGCCGGGCTCGAACGCGACGTTGAAGGCCTGGTTCTCGAGGTTGGAGGACTTGGCGTCGGCGAGGTCGTTGGGGTCGAAGGTCGGGTAGCTGGCGGCGGCCCGGACCTTGCCGGTGGCGACCTCCATGACGACGGCGGTGCCCGACTCGGCGCCGACCGCCGTGACCTGCTTGGCCAGGGCGTTCTGGGCGTACCACTGCAGGTCGGCGTCGATGGTCAGGCGGACGTTGCGCCCGTTGACGACGGGGGTGTCGACGCGTGTCGAGCCGGGGATGAGGTAGCCGTCGCGGGCGCGCTCGGCCACCGACCTGCCGGGTGTGCCGGCGAGCGTCTTGTCGAGCATCTGCTCGACGCCGCCGGCGCCGGTCTGGTCCGACGGGAGCACGTAGCCGACGAGCTGGCCCAGGGCCATCGAGGTCGGGTACACGCGCTGGGCGGTGCGCTCGCCGGTGATGCCGGGCACGCCGAGCGCGCGGATCTCGCGGTAGACGGCGGGGTCGATGTTGCGGGCGAGCACGACGTACCGCGTCTTCTGGCGGTTCAGCAGGGGCGTCAGGTCAGCGACGCTGCGCTGCAGCAGCGGCGAGAGCGCGGCGGCCGCCTTGGCGACGCCGTCGGACGTGCACTCCCCCGCGACCTTGACGAAGCAGCCGATGATCGTCGGGTCGGCCGCGACCGTGTAGCGGTCGACGGACTGGGCCAGCACCTGGCCCTTGGTGTCGAGGATCTCGCCGCGCATGGCGGGCGTGGTCTGGCTGACGAGCCGCTTGTTGAGCGCGGCGGTCTGGGTGGCCGAGGCGTCGAAGGCCTGGATCCGGAGCAGCTGCCCGGCGAAGATCGTGAAGACGAAGAGCGTGGCGACGAACATGACCCGCGCCCTGCGGCGCGGGTTGACCTTCGACAGGCGCAGGGGTCGACGCGCCGGGCGCCGCGGTGCGGCGGCCGCGGCGGCGCGACGCGGGGCCGGGCCCCGACCGCTGCCCGGCGCGGCGCCCTGGCGCTGACCCTGGCGCTGCCCCTGACGCTGACCCTGGCGCGGCGCCGTTCGGCCACCAGCCCCCGCGGCGCGCGAGGTCGACGAGGTCGACGCCGCCGACCCCGTGGACGCTGCCCGTCCCGGCGCCTTGGGCGACGCCGAGGAGCCCGCACGCGGTGCTCGCGTGCGGGCGCTGCCGGCCGGCGGTGCCTCGCGCCCCGGCGTCCGGGTCGCGGTCCTCGACGGTGCGGCCCCGCGGCCGGTGCGCCGAGGGTCGCCGCCTCGGGTCTGCGTCACCGAGTCACCTCGTGTCACCTCGTGGTCGTCGGGGCCGCGCCCTGGCTCGGCTGCTGGCTCGGCTGCTGCGTCGTGCCCAGTGTGGAGCCAGAGGTGGCCGAGTCCGTCGCACCCTGCGTCGTCGGCGTGGCGCCGGCACCGGTGGCCTTGGCCGCGGCCGCTGCCTTCTCCTCGGCCGTCGCGACCTTCGTCGCCTTGGCGAGGACGCTGCTGACCTTCTTGGTCACCGTCGGGGGCGTCGGGCTCGTGACGATGGGGAACGCGTTCTGCTTCGTCGCCGCCTCGGGCTGGCCGGTGACCGTGCCCGTGCGCAGGTCGATGTAGCCGCGGGTGTTCATCCGGACCATGCCGAGCTCGGACGCGCTGCGCGCGAGGGCGCCGGTGGCCGAGGCGGCGTCGATCTGCTCGTGCAGGTTGCTCGCCGAGTCGTCGAGGCGGGCCGACTCCCGCTGGAGGTCACCGAGGGCGAGGGACCCCTGCGCCAGCGCCGTGTTGAGCAGGAGCAGGGCGATGAGGCCACCGACGAGGAGCGCGATGCACAGCGCCGCGAACGCGCCGTTGCCGGTGCGGGCGATCGAGGACGGGATGACGCGGAGCGGGGCGGGCGCCGGTGCGCGTCGGGGGGCGCGGAGCGGCCGGGCCGTCGCGGTCATCTGGCTCATCGGGTGGGTCCCTTCCTGGTGGTGCTGCGGGCGGAGTGCGTGGAGGTGTCGCGCACGCGCTCGGCGACGCGGAGACGGGCCGAGGCGGCCCGCGGGTTCGTGGCGACCTCGTCGGCCGAGGGCTCCTCGGCGCCCCGGGTCACGAGGGACAGGTAGGGGGCGTGCTCGGGCAGCTCGACGGGCAGGTCCGGCGGGGCGCTCGAGGTGGCACCGGCAGCGAAGGCCCGCTTCGTCGTGCGGTCCTCCAGCGAGTGGTAGGACAGCACCGCGATGCGGCCGCCGACGGCGAGCACCTCGACGGCCTCCTCGATGGCCCGGCGCCACACGGCCAGCTCGTCGTTGACCTCGATGCGCAGGGCCTGGAAGGTGCGCTTGGCCGGGTGACCGCTCTGGCGCTGCGACGCCGCGGGGATGACGCGCCGGAGCATCTCGACGAGGCGGCCGGAGGTCGTGTACGGCTCGATGGCGCGGTCCTGGACGACGGCCCGGGCGATCTTGCGGGCGAAGCGCTCCTCGCCGTACTCGCGCAGGATCCGCGTGAGGTCCTGCTCGGTGTATGTGTTGAGGACGTCGGCGGCGGTGAGGCCGGTCGACTGGTCCATGCGCATGTCGAGGGGCGCGTCGACGCGGTAGGCGAACCCGCGGTCGGTCTCGTCGAGCTGCAGCGAGCTGACGCCGAGGTCGAAGAGGATGCCCTCGACGGCCGTCAGCCCGAGGCCGGCGACGACGTCGCGGATCTCGTCGTACACGGCGTGGACGGGGCGGAACCGGTCGCCGAAGCGCGAGAGCCGCTCCCCCGCCAGCGCCAGGGCCTCGTGGTCGCGGTCGATGCCGACGACCGTGCATTCGGGGAAGCGCTCGAGGACGCCCTCCGCGTGCCCGCCCATGCCCAGGGTCCCGTCGACGTGCACCGCACCGGGCCGCTCGAGGGCCGGGGCGAGCAGGTCGAGGATCCGGTCGCGCATCACGGGCACGTGTCGTGCCTGCGCCGGTCCTCGGTCGGTCATGTGCGTCCCTCTCACGCGTGGTGCGGATGTGCTTGGTGTGGCCTGTGGTGCTGGTGGTGCTGGTGTGACGCGGAGAAGGTCAAACGTCTGCCGAGTCGGTCGGTCGGAGGTGGTGGGCAGTGGTGGGTGGTGCCTGTCGGTGTCGGGTCGACCAGGTGGAGGGAACTGGTCGTGACCGTCGCCGTCGGTTGTCGTCGCCGTGGTGGACACCTGGGGACTGGTCCCCATCCGCTGCCTCGCCCGGGACGGGGGAAGTCGTCCCGGGATCGGAGCGGCTGGAGGCCGGTTCTCAGGTGTGCTCGTGCGGTGGGCCTAGAAGCGGTGGGCCTAGAAGCGGTGGGCCTAGAAGAGGCCGGGGATCACCTCCTCGGCCGTGTCGGCGAACGCCTGCTCGGTCCGCTCGAGGTAGTCGTTCCAGACCGTGCTGTCCCAGACCTCGAGGCGCGAGCCGGCACCGATGACGGTGACGTCGCGGTCGAGGCCCGCGTACTGGCGCAGGTTGGCCGGGATGGTGAAGCGGCCCTGCTTGTCCGGGATCTCGTCGGAGGCGCCGGACAGGAAGACGCGCATGTAGTCGCGGGCGGCCCGGCTCGTCGTCGGCGCCTGGCGCATCTGCTCGGCGACCGTGACGAACTCGTCCATGGGGTAGATGAACAGGCACCGCTCCTGGCCCCGGGTGACGACGAGCCCCCCGGCCATCCGGTCGCGGTACTTGGCCGGCAGGAAGATGCGGCCCTTGTCGTCGAGACGAGGCGTGTGCGTTCCGAGAAACACGGTCCGCCACCTCCCCTTTTCGACCCGCGGGCGACCCCATTCCCTACCTTGTTGCTCCACAGTACTCCACTTCACTCCACCGTCAACGACGTTTGGGCGAAACTCACCCCCGGCGCGTCGCGTTTGCGCAGGTCAGCAGGGGTGGTGCGAAGTGGAGGGGAGCACTCCCCCTCCGGCATCGACCGCCTGTCCCCGGCCCGGCACCGGCCCGACACGTGCCTGACACCTGGCGCGGTCCGGCCTCGGTCGTGCTCAGGAGGGGCTCGGGCAGGCCCGTGGAACGAACCAACGAGGCCCGTTCGTCGTCCCCGTGGAGGAGAGTGGAGGACACCGGACGCGCGTCTCCTTCCGGTCACGGGCGCGTCGGTCACCACCGGCACTACCGTCTGCACCGTCCATGGGAGAAGATCACCTGACGGAGTGCGTCGGCCGCCACGAGCGGACCGGCGCATCGACATGGGGAAGAAAGCGGGGAACAGTGACGACGACGCAGACCGGACTCGACACCACGGCCGGTGCCGGGGGGACCGACCTCGAGCTCGTCCACGACGTGGCCGACCGGCTCGTCACGGCCATGACGAGCGTCATCGAGGGCAAGCCCGAGGTCGTGCGCACGACCGTCACGGTGCTGTTCGCCGGCGGCCACCTGCTCATCGAGGACGTGCCCGGTGTCGGCAAGACGATGCTGGCCAAGGCCCTCGCCCGCTCGATCGACGCGACGGTGCGGCGCATCCAGTTCACGCCGGACCTGCTGCCGAGCGACGTCACCGGCGTCAGCGTCTTCAACCAGGACGCCCGACGCTTCGAGTTCCGTCCCGGCGCCATCTTCGCCAACGTCGTCGTCGGCGACGAGATCAACCGGGCCTCGCCCAAGACCCAGTCGGCGCTGCTCGAGTCGATGGAGGAGCGCCAGGTCACCGTCGACGGCACGACGTACACGCTGCAGGCGCCGTTCATCGTCATGGCCACCCAGAACCCCATCGAGATGGAGGGCACCTACCCCCTCCCCGAGGCCCAGCGCGACCGCTTCATGGCCCGGATCTCGATGGGCTACCCGTCGGCCCAGGCCGAGCTCGAGCTGCTCGAGACCCACGGCGCCAGCTCGCCGCTCGAGGGGCTGGCCCCCGTCACCGACGCCGACACCATCAACCGCGTCGTCGAGGCGGTGACCCGCGTCCACGCCAGCCCGGCGGTGCGCCAGTACATCGTCGACCTCGTCGCGCGCACCCGCGCCACGACGGCGCTGCGCCTCGGCGCGTCCCCCCGGGCCGCGCTCCAGCTGCTCCGCGCCGCCCGCGCGCACGCCGCCCTCGAGGGCCGCGACCACGTCATCCCCGACGACGTGCAGCTGCTCGCCTCCCCGGTGCTCGCCCACCGGCTCATGCCCTCGAGCGAGACCCAGCTGGCCCGCCGCACCACCGCCGACGTCGTCGTCGACCTCCTGCGCCAGGTGCCGGTCCCGCCGGCCGCACGCTGAGGCGGGAGGCCACCCGTGCGCGCCCTGCGCAGCGTCCTCACGACCCGGGGCAGGGCCTTCTTCGGCTCCGGCATCGTCCTCGTGCTGGCCGGGATCGTCTTCGGCTTCCGCGACATCACGCGGTTCGGCGTGCTGCTCGTCGCCCTGCCGGTCATCTCCTCCGCACTCGTGCGCACCCGCCGCACCCGGATGCGCATCGAGCGGCACGCGCACCCCGAGCGGATCAGCGTCGGGCAGGACGCCCACGTGACGCTCTCCTTCGAGAACGTGTCCGGCTCGACGACGCCGATCTTCCTGGCCGAGGAGCGCCTCGACTACGTGCTCGGTGACCGGCCGCGCTTCGTCGTCGGGCGCATCCCGCCCGGACGCGTCCGCGCCATCGACTACGGGGTGCGCTCGCACCTGCGTGGCCGCCATCACCTCGGCCCGCTCGGCGTGCAGGTGCAGGACCCGTTCGGGCTGGCCAACCGCCACGCGGTGCTCGAGGGCACGAGCGACCTCGTCATCCTGCCGCAGGTGCACCCGCTCGGCTCGAGCCGGCACCCGAGCGCCGGCGTCGGCTCCGAGGGCGAGCAGGCCCACCTCATCGCGCTGCACGGCGAGGACGACGTGACGATCCGCGAGTACCGCGACGGCGACGACCTCCGCCGCATCCACTGGCCGGCCACGGCCCGCACCGGCGACCTCATGGTGCGCCAGGAGGACCGTCCGGCCCAGCGGCGTGCGCTCGTGCTGCTCGACCCGCGCCCGTCGGCCCACGGCGGTTCGGGGGCCACCGGGTCCTTCGAGTGGTGCGTCACCGCGGCGGCCTCGGTCGCCGTGCACCTGGCCGAGTCCGGCTACGCCGTGCACCTCGTGTGCGCCGAGACCGTCGACAGCGGGCGTGCGGCCGAGCCGATGCCCGTCGACGAGATCCTCGACGCCCTCGCCGTCACCCAGCTGCGCGACGACAGCGGCGAGGACGAGATCCTCCGCGCCGCCCAGGCCCTCGCCGCCGCGGGCGGTCTCGTCGTGGCCATCGTCGGCCCCTTCGACCCCGACGTCACCTCGCGCGTGGCCAGCCTGCGCCAGCCGGGCACGACGGGCCTGGCGCTCGTCGTCGACGCCCGCTCGTTCGGCACCACCGACGCCGACGACGCCCTGGGCCACGTCGACGCCCTGCGGATGGCCGGCTGGCGCGCCGTGACGGCCTCCCGCGAGGACGACGTCGCCCACGCATGGGCCGTGCTCACCGCCGCGACCGTGGGAGGCAGCCGATGACCCGTCGACGCTGGCGCATCACGCTGCTCGGCGCCCTCGCGGTGCTCACGGCGTGCTTCCCGGTGACCAGCCTCTTCCTCGAGACGTCGTGGTTCGGCCAGGCGGTCCTCGTCGTCGCGCTCACCGCGGCGGTCGGGCTCGTCATGCGGGGCCTGACCCGATCGCGCCCGCTCGTCGTCGCGGTGCAGGTGCTCGTGCTCGCGGCCTTCCTCGTCGTGCGGTTCGCCGGTGGCACCTTCGCCTACCTCGTGCTGCCGACGCTCGACACGCTCGAGCTGCTCAACGGCCTCGGCCTGCAGGCCCTCGAGACGGTCCAGCGCTACAGCGCGCCCGCGCCGCTCAACGACGGCGTCACCTTCTGCCTGCTCGTCATCGTCGCGATCGTCGCGATCAGCGTGGACGCTGCGGCCGCCACGTGGCGCAGCCCCGCGGCGTCGGGGCTGCCGTTGCTCGCCGCCTACCTCGTCACCGCCGCCAACGGCGACTCCGCCCTCGAGCTGCGCTACTTCGTGCTGCCCGTCATCGTGTGGCTGCTCATGGTGCACACGACCGCCCGCGCCCAGTTCGGGCGCTGGGGAACGGCGCGGCCGGCCGAGCACAGCGAGATCGACGAGGCGGCGCACGACCGCGCCGCGCTCCGCTCGTTCTCGGGCGCGGCGGTCCGCGTCGGTGCCGTCGGCGTCGTGCTGGCCCTGCTCGTGCCGGCCGTCGTGCCCCACTTCCCGCCGCGCTACCTCACCGACGGGCTCGGGCGTTCCGGCGGGGGCGGCGAGGGCTCGGTCGGCTTCAACAACACCCTCGACCTCAGCCGCAGCCTCAACGACACCGACCAGACGCCGGTGCTGCGGTACACGACGACGGGGTTCACGCGGCCGCCGCTGCGGGTCCTCGCGACCTCGTACTACTCGCGGGGCCAGTGGCAGGAAGCCGGCTCGAACCAGGGCCCCTCCGAGCCGATGCCCCTGCCGCCGCCCTCGCAGCGGCGCGACTACGTCATCACGGTCACCGGCAACACGCTGTCGGCGCCCCGCGTCGCCGCGCCGTTCCCCGTCGTGGCCGTCTCGATGCCGGGCACGCGCTGGCGGATCGACCCGATCACCCGCGACGTCCGCGTCGACACCGCCGTGTCCGACTACCGGGTCACCTACGCCGACGTCGCCCCCAACGCGGCCCAGCTGCGCGACTCCGGCACCCCCGACTCCCCCGACATCACCGACGACGACCTGACGATCCCGGACCGCTCGCGCGCCCTCATCGAGCGCTGGTCGAGCGAGGTCACGGCGGGTGCCGACAACCCGCTCGACAAGGCCATCGCCATCCAGAACCACCTGCGCGACACCTCGCGCTACACCTACACCCTCGACCTCGGCGAGCCGCTGCGCGACGAGGCGGGCCGGCTCCTCGAGCCGATCGAGAACTTCTACAAGACCAGGCGCGGGTACTGCGTGCAGTTCGCCACGGCGATGATCATGATGGCTCGGGCGCAGGGGATCCCGGCGCGGATGGCCATCGGGTTCCTGCCGGGCAACCGCTCCGGCGACGAGTACGTCGTCAGGGCCTCCGACGCCCACGCGTGGCCCGAGCTGTACTTCCAGGGGTTCGGCTGGCTGCGTTTCGAGCCGACGCCCGGTGCCCGTTCCGGCACCCCGCCCCCCTATGCCGTCCTCGGCGCCGACTCCGGCGGCACCGGCGGCGGCCGCTCCGTCGACGACACCGCGTCCGGCAGCGCGGCAACACCGAAGGCGACGCCCACGACGACGGCCACCGTGGCCCCGGTGCCGGTGCAGCCCTCGTTCACCGACACGCTCGCCTCGGTGTTCAGCCTGCGCAACGTCGTCGTCGTCCTCGCCGTCATCGTCGGCCTGCTCGCGGCGTTCGTCATGCCGCTGACCGCGTGGCTGCTCCGGGTACGCCGGCGCCGGGCCGCGGTCACCCGACAGGACCTCATCGAGGCGGAGTGGGACGCGCTCACCTCCCACCTCGGCGACCTCGGGCTCGACGCCCCGGCGGGGGTGACGCTGCGCCAGCTGCGCCAGCGGTACGTCACCGAGGGTCACCTCGACCCCGACGAGGCCTCCGCGATGGGACGCGTCACCGCGACGCTCGAGAAGGCGCGCTACGACCGGCCCGAGCGAACGACGCCGCAGGAGGCGATCCGCCTGCACAGCGACATCCGGGAGATCCGCCGGACCATCGGGCGCACGCGCGCGTGGCAGACGCGGCTGCGCTCGTTCATCTGGCCGACAGCCGGGGTCGACTGGTGGCGGGGGCTGCCCGACCGGTTCGGCCCCCGCCGCCGCTGAGCCGCCGAGGCGCGGTCGAGTCGCGCTCGAGTCGCGGTCGAGGTCCCTGACACGCGAAGAGCAGCTCGCCCCTCTGGGACGAGCTGCTCTTCGCGTGACGGTGTCGCGTCAGTCGAGGTAGTCGCGCAGGACCTGCGAGCGGCTCGGGTGACGCAGCTTGCTCATCGTCTTGGACTCGATCTGGCGGATCCGCTCACGCGTCACGCCGTAGACCTTGCCGATCTCGTCGAGCGTCTTCGGCTGGCCGTCGGTCAGGCCGAAACGCATCGACACGACGCCGGCCTCGCGCTCGGAGAGCGTGTCGAGGACGGAGTGCAGCTGCTCCTGCAGGAGCGTGAAGCTGACGGCGTCGGCCGGGACGATGGCCTCGGAGTCCTCGATGAGGTCGCCGAACTCGCTGTCGCCGTCCTCGCCGAGCGGGGTGTGCAGCGAGATGGGCTCGCGACCGTACTTCTGGACCTCGACGACCTTCTCGGGCGTCATGTCCAGCTCCTTGGCCAGCTCCTCCGGGGTGGGCTCGCGCCCGAGGTCCTGGAGCATCTGGCGCTGGACACGGGCCAGCTTGTTGATGACCTCGACCATGTGCACCGGGATGCGGATGGTGCGGGCCTGGTCGGCCATGGCGCGGGTGATCGCCTGGCGGATCCACCAGGTGGCGTACGTGGAGAACTTGTAGCCCTTGGTGTAGTCGAACTTCTCGACCGCACGGATGAGGCCGAGGTTGCCCTCCTGGATGAGGTCGAGGAAGAGCATGCCTCGGCCGGTGTAGCGCTTGGCCAGCGAGACGACGAGACGCAGGTTGGCCTCGAGCAGGTGGTTCTTGGCCTTCTTGCCGTCCTGGGCGATCCACCACAGCTCGCGCTTGAGCTTCATGTCGATCTTGTCGCCGGAGTTGAGCTTCTCCTCGGCGAACAGGCCGGCCTCGATGCGCTTGGCGAGCTCGACCTCCTGCTCGGCGTTGAGGAGGGCGACCTTGCCGATCTGCTTGAGGTAGTCCTTGACCGGGTCGGCCGTGGCACCGGCCGTGACGACCTGCTGGGCCGGGGCGTCGTCCTCGTCGTCGTCGCGGATGACGAAGCCGGACTCCTCGGCCTCCTCCGGCTTGGCGGCGCCCTGGGCGGCCGGGGCCGCCTCGTCGCCGTCCTCGGACTCCTCGCCCTCGGCGGCCTCGTCGGCCTCGTCGGCGGTGTCCTCGTCGGTGACCTCGACGTCCTCGAGCTCGCTCTCGTCGGCGTCCTCGGGTTCGCTGTCGTCGTCGACCTCGTCGGCGTCGGTCGCGCCGGCCGCGGTCTTCTTCGCCGCGGTCTTCTTGGCCGCGGTCTTCTTCGTCGCCGCCTTCTTGGCGGCCGGCTTGGCGGCAGCCTTGGCGACGCCGGCGTTGGTGGCGGCCTTCTTGGCCGCCGCCTTCTTGGCCGGGGTCTGCTCGGCCTCGTCGGCGGCGTCGGTCTTCGTCGTCGTGACGGCGGCCTTCTTGGCCGTCGTCTTGGCCGTCGTGGTCCTCTTGGCAGTCGTCGTCGCAGCAGCGGTGGTGGAACGTGCGGTGGCCACAGTGCCTCCCTTGGTCCCGGAGCGGGTTCGCTTCTTCGTGTCAATGTGCGGCGCGTCGACGACGATCTCGATGTCGTGGGCCTCGAGCGTGACGAGGACCGGCTTCATCTGCTTCAGGTCGAGGGCTGCCTCGGCCTGCGCTCGTGCGATCTCGGTGCCGGTGATGCTTCCGTTGGTGCTGCCTCTGACCAGGAGCTGCATGATCGCCTCGTGCTGGAAAACCTTGGGCAGGGTCTTAGGGGTTCCAGCGGGTGTTGCCTTCGGCACGGATGCAGTCGCCTTTCATCGCGGGTCTCGTGTGACGCGGGCCGACGCAGGGCACGCGGGCATGCCACATCACAACGAACGAGAATGGGGGTTCGTGCCGGAAGAGCGTGGCCTGTCGGAGTCGGGTCCCTCGGACGATCTCGCGGTGTGCCTCATGCGATCCGGTACTCGGACATTATAAAACGCCCGATGGCGTACGAGCGAACGCATCGGCCCGGACGGCCGCGTCATCGGTGTGATCCGCGTCCCGGCGAGGCTCCGAGCAGGCCCGTCACGGCGGCGGAGCGCCGCCGGTGAGAGGTCGGGTCGACCGGCTCAGCCGGCCTTGACCGCCAGCACCGGACAGGAGGCGTCGAGCAGGATCCGCTGCGCGTTCGAGCCGAGGATCAGCTTGCCGACCGGGCTGCGGCGACGCAGGCCGATGACGATGAAGTCGGCGTTCTCCTCCTCGGCGACGCTGATGAGGTCCTCGGCCGGGTCGTTGCCACGGACGAGCTGGCGCACCTCGTGCTCGAGGCCCTTGTCGGCCAGCAGGCTCTTGACGCGCGTGAGCTCGGCCTCGAACGCGGCGGCCTCGTCGGCGTCGAAGTCCTTCCCACCACGGTGGGAGCTGATGACGACCAGCTTGGTGCCACGGAGGACGCACTCCTCGGCGGCTCGCTTGAGCGCCGCGCGTCCCTCCTTGGTGGCGACGTATCCGACGACGATGGCCACTTCCCGGACCTCCTTGGTACGGCAACAAACCGGTGGTCGCACCGTACCCGAAATGGGTCAGCGGGGCACCGGCACCGACAGACTGTCCGAGCGCGTGTGACGGATCGGGTCAGCGGGGCCGGCGCCGGGCGAGCGCGTCGCGGACGACCGACCCGACCTGCGCCTCCTCGATGAGGAAGCCGTCGTGGCCGTAGGCGGAGGTGATCGAGACGCGGGTGGCCCCGGGCAGCGCGGCGTGGAGCTCGTCGGACAGCCGCGGCGGGTAGAGGCGGTCGGTGTCGACGGACACGACGGTGCAGTCGGCGGTGACGCGCGCCAGGGCCGCCTCGAGGCCGCCGCGGTCGCGACCGACGTCGTGGGAGTTCATCGCCTCGGTGAGCACGACGTAGGAGTTGGCGTCGAAGCGCCGGGCCAGCTTGCCGGCGTGGTGGTCGAGGTAGGACTCGACGGCGAATCGCCCTCTGCCGGCGGCGCGCTCACCGACGCTGAACGGGTCCTCGCCCAGCTGTGCCTCGCGACCGAAGCGGTCGCCGAGCTCGGCCTCGGTGCGGTAGGTGACGTGCGCGATGCGCCGCGCGAGCCCGAGCCCGGTGTCGGGCCGGTGCGCGGACTCGTAGTAGTCGCCACCGGCGAAGTGCGGGTCGGTGCGGATCGCGAGCAGCTGCGGCTGGCACCAGGCGATCTGGTCGGCGGTGGCGTAAGGCGTCGAGGCGAGCACGACGCAGCGCTCGACGGCGTCGGGGTGGCTGACCGCCCACTCGAGGGCGCGCATGCCACCCATCGACCCGCCGATGACGGCGGCGACACGGGTGATGCCGAGCCGCTCCAGCAGGGCACGCTCGGCGGCGACCTGGTCGCGGACGGTGACGTACGGGAAGCGGCTGCCCCACGCCCGGCCGTCGGGGGCCGGGCTCGCGGGACCGGTGGTGCCCTGGCAGCCGCCGAGGACGTTGGCGGCCACGACGAACCAGCCGTCGGGGTCGACCGCCTGCCCGGGCCCGATGAGGCTGTTCCACCAACCCGGTGAGGGGTGGCCCTCCCCGGCCTCGCCGACGACGTGGCTGTCGCCGGTCAGGGCGTGCTCGACGAGGACGACGTTGTCGCGGGCCTCGTTGAGCCGACCCCACGTCTCGTAGGCGACGCGGACGTCGGGCAGCACTCCCCCACGCTCGAGCTCGAGCTCGCCGAGGTCGACGAACTGGCGGCGGCCGACGGGGTCGCCGTCGCGCCACACGCCGTCACCGTGCGGGTCGGGCGTCCGGTCGTCAGCGCCGTCGGGCCCCTGCGGTCGACGGACCGGGCGGCGCGTGACCTGGCCCGGACGGTGCGTCACAGTCATGCGGAAAGCTCCTCGGGTGTTCGCGCTTGCCGCATCCGGTACCGGTGCGGCCTGGTCCTCACCCGGGGCACCCCACCGCGACGGAGGGTTGCCGGCCAGCGAGCCGGGGCTTGGCGCTGGCACTCATGACCTGCCCCAACCATACGCGAACGGGTGCCGGCGCACCGTGGGCCGGTCCAGCCCGTGGACCGGCCCACCGACCGTGGCGTACCGCCTCCGTCAGGCGCACCGGGGCGGGTGGATGCCGCTCTCGAGGGCGGCCCGCACGAGCGTCGCCAGACGGTGACCCGGGTCGGCGAGCAGGGCGCGGTCGGCGGCGAACGAGGCGTGCGCGCCGTCGCCCAGCCACCACGCGTACGCGGCGACGACGGCGAGGACGGGGGCGGCGCACGTCTCGGGCGTGGAGCGGCACAGCTGCTCGAGGCGTGCCAGCAGGAGGCGTCCCGCCCGGGCGTCGGCGTCGCTGTCGACCTCGGCGACGGCCTCGGCGTCGAGGACCCGACGCAGTCGGGTGGCGAGCTGGGCGGGCACGTGGTCGCCCGGGAAGTCGCCCCGGGACAGCCACGAGACGACGAGGTCGCGCACGTGCAGGTCGACGAGCGACCCCACGAGGGGCGCGAGGTCGCGGGGGTGCGGGTCGGGGTCGAGCCCGTGGCGCGCGAGCCGCACCCACGCTCCGAGGGCCTCGTCGAGGAGCTCACCGCGAGCCCGGCGGTCGGCGACCGACCGCCCCGCGCGGGCCGCGGCGTGCCGGCGCACCCAGTCCTCGACCGCGGCGGCGTGCGGATCGTGCCGGGGGTGCTCGCGCGGGAGCGGCTCGACCAGGCGCGCCAGCTCGTCGCGGCTGCCGAGGACGGCGGCGCCCATCGCGACGTACTCGGCGACCCCGGGCACGTCGGCGGCCTCGAGCAGCAGCCGTCCCGGGGGCGGGCAGCAGTCGCAGTCGAGCCCGAACCAGCGTCCGTCGCGGACCACGAGGCGCTCGGCGACGGGCACGCCCTCGGCGCGCAGACCCCGCCGGAGCGCGTCGAGCAGCGGCATCGGGTCATCCGTCCCGCCCGCCTCGTTCGTCTCGTCGCCCGCTCCGGCGAAGCCGACGAGGACGACGCGACCCGGGCGCTGCCGGACGAGCGCCGGTACGGTCAGCTCGGCCGCGCGCGGCGCGTCGTCGGGCCCGACGACGTCGAGTCGTGCGACGAGCCCGAGGCGCACGCCGTGAAAGCAGGCGACGACGACGCTGCGCTCGGGCCGGAACCCGAGGTGGAAGGGCAGGACCGTCAGCAGCTCGGCCGGCCCGGACAGGGAGATCTTCGGCATGCCGGCAGGCTGCCTGCCCGCGGCCGGCGGCGGCAGCCCCACCGGCCGTGGCTGTGGACGCGGCCCGGTCCGCCCGAGGGGATGTGGACGAAGGGGCCGGGCCTCAGCGCTCGAGACGCTTGCGGACCGACTCGAGCACGTAGTCGGTGGCGGCCTGGCGCGCGCCCTCGGGCAGCCCGACGCGTCCGGCGGCTCCGGCGTCGGACGCGGCGGGCGGGGAGGACGGGGAGGACGGTCGAGGGGCGGGCGGGGCCGCCGGCACGTGAGGACCGGTCGACACAGCGGACGCCTGGCGCACGCCCCGGCCGATCTCCCAGGCGATGAACCGGTCGGTCTCCTCGAAGAACGCCCGGACCACCCACGTCAGCACGACGGCGTCGTCGAGCGCCCCGACCACGGGCAGGATGGCCTCGGGCACGAGGTCGATCGGCGAGGCGACGTAGGCGACCGCGGCCGCGACGAGCCCGAGGCGGCGCAGGGACGTCCCGGCGTAGGTGTGGTCGAGGGTCGCCCGCACGAGGCGCGGCACGGCCTGGACGCGCTCGCCCACCCCGGGGGCGCCGGGTCGGGTCGAGGCGCGCACGAGGGTCGCGACGGTCGCGGCGAGCTTGATCCGTGAGGCGGTCTTCATGCCCGGCCCAACGATCGGCCGGGGGCCGGGATTCCCATGGCCATGGTGTCCGGGCCGGCTCAGCGTCCGAACGTCGCCACGGGCGGGAACTCCTTGGCCGCCTGCTTGCCGATGCGCCCGAGCATGTAGACGTCGACGAGGGCCCCGAGGGCGCCGCCGACGACCGGCACGGCCCGGCCGAGGCGCGCGAAGGTGCCCTGGCCGATCCGGGCGAGGAGGCGGAAGCCGACGGCCTTGTTGAGGACCATGACGGCGGGCGCCGGCAGCCGGTCGAGGGCGAGCGCGGACAGCTTGCCGCCGGCCGCGTGCAGGCCGGCCTTCCGCAGCATGTCGTCGCTGTCGGCGCCGACGAGGGTCAGCAGGATCGCCGAGCGGATCTCGGGCTGGTCGATGTCGTACCCGCGGACCTTCGCGGTGGCGGCGGTCAGGCGCGTGGCGAGCAGGTAGAACTCGAGGACGTTGGCCGGCAGGGACACGGGCATCGTGAAGAAGCCACCGAGCCCGGTGATGAATCCGCCTGCCGCGCCGAGCTGCCGGTGGTCGCGCGCGATGATGCGCAGGGCCTGGTCGGCGTCGCCGTGCGCGTCGCGCAGGGCCTTGGCTGCCACCACGTGGGCGGCGTCGAAGGGGCCCTTGCCGTCGATGCCGATGTCGAGGAGGCGCTCGACGAGGCGTGTGGCGGCCCCCGTGAGGCCGCCCTCGGCGACGAGGTCGACCGACGCCGGTGCAGCGCCGTGCGCCACCGCCCGGGCCTGCTGCGCCGCGCTGTCCGACGCCTTGACGGCCTCGGCCCTGTCCCAACCGAAGAAGCCCACCGGCTCTCACCCCTTGAACGAGTCGTGTCTTCCGCCGCGCCCCGCGGCCTCCCCCGTCACCGTATGACGAGACGGGTCGCGGGTGCGCTCCAAGGTGTCTCCGATCTGCGGTCCACGCACGGTCGGCGGCGTCTCGTAGGGTCGTGCCATGCCCGGACCGATCCTCGGCGCGTCGCTCGACGAGCTGCGCCGCGACCGCACGAGCGTCAAGTGGCGGCGCTACGACCCCGACGTCCTGCCGCTGTGGATCGCCGAGATGGACGCGCGACCCTGCCCGGCCGTCGTCGAGGCCGTCGGCGCGGCTGTCCGCCGCGGCGACACCGGCTACGCCTGGACCGGCGTGTACGCCGAGGCCTTCGCCGAGCACGCGGAGGCGACGTGGGGCTGGCGGCCCGACCCGGCCGCGACGGTGCGGGTCACGGACGTGCTCACCGGCATCACGCACCTGCTCGGCCTGCTCACCGACCCGGGCGGCCCCGTCGTGCTCACGACACCGGTCTACAACGCGTTCTTCGAGGTCGTCGAGGCGGCGGGGCGACGCGTCGTCGAGGCGCCGCTCGGTGCCGACCACCGGCTCGACCTCGACTCTCTGGCAAAGGCTTTCGGCACGGCCACGGCCGGTGGCTCCCGCGCGGTGCTGCTCCTGTCCAACCCGCACAACCCCACGGGCACGGTGCACACCGCCGAGGAGCTGCAGGCCCTGGCGCGCCTCGCCGACGAGCACGGCGTGCGCGTCGTGTCCGACGAGATCCACGGCGCCCTCGTGTACGGCTCCAGCACGTTCACCCCGTACCTGGCGGTTCCGGGCACCGGACGCGGCATCGTCGTGTCGTCGGCCTCCAAGGCGTGGAACCTCGCGGGGCTCAAGGCCGCCATCATCGCCCCCGGCCCCGACGCCGCGTCCGACGTGCGCCGCCTGCACCCCTTCGTGACCTTCGGCGCGAGCCACCTCGGCGTCGTCGCCCACGTGGCCGCGTGGCGCGACGGACGCGAGTGGCTCGCGCGGCTCGTCAGCGAGCTCGACGCCAACCGCGCGCTCCTCGCGCGGCTCGTCGCCGACCGCCTGCCCGAGGCACGGCTCGTCGTGCCCGAGGCCACCTACCTCGCGTGGCTCGACCTGCGCGGGCTCGGCCTCGGCGACCGGCCGGCCACCCGCCTGGTCGACATCGCCCGGGTCGCTCTCTCGGACGGCCCGGCCTTCGGCTCCGTCGGGGCCGGCCACGCCCGGCTCAACTTCGCCACCTCCCCCGAGATCCTCACCGAGGCGATCGACCGGATCGCGGGATCCCTTGCCTGACAGTCCGGTCCAGCTCGTCGCGCTCGTCGTCGGACCCACCTCAGGTCTCCTGCTGGGCGCAGGCGTCGACGAGCACGTACCACTCGACGACCTCGTGGAGAGGGTCGCCGCCGTCACGGCCACGACGCGCCCGCGGTGGGTCGTGTGGTCGGCCGCCTCGACGCTGCGTCCGGTCGTGGCCGCCGGCGTCGACGTGCCGCGCACGTGGGACCTCGCCGAGGCGCACCGCCTCGTCAACGGCGGCTGGTGGGCCACGCCGGGGCACGTCGTCGCCGCCTGCCGCGGGCTGCCCGAGGCCGACGTGCCACGGGCGCGCGCGCCCCGCCTCAGCGGGTTCGACGGCGACCTGTTCGACGTCGTCGCCGGGGACGACCCGTCGCTGTGGACCCCCGACGGTCACCTGCGCGCGGACGCCCTCGCCTGGGCGAGTACTCCCGCACGCCTGCGCGAGCTGGCCGAGCTCGCGCTGGAATGCCAGGCGGCGCAACGGGACTCGCTCGGACCGATCGGCGGGCCCGACGTCGCCCGGCTCGAGCGAACGGTCTGGTCCGAGTCGGCCGCGGCCGTGCTGTGCCTCGAGCTGGAGCGCGACGGCCTGCCCGTCGACCGGCCCGCCGCCGAGGACCTCATCGCGGCGGCCGCCGGTCCCCGCCCGGCCGACGACGCCGACGCCGCGCGGATCCGGGCGCACCGTGACCGTGACGTGCTGCGGCACGCGCCGGGCCGGCCGGGCGCCGACCTGCGCAACCCGGGGCAGGTGCGTGAGCTGCTGCTCTCGGTCGGGGTCGACGTGCCGAACACCCGGGCGTTCGTCCTCGAGCCGTACCGGCTGACGCACCCCTTCGTCGACGCGCTGCTGCGGTGGCGCAAGGACGAGCGCATCGCGACGACCTACGGGTACCGGTGGCTCGACGACCACGTCGGGGCCGACGACCGGCTGCGCGGCGGCTGGACCGCCTGCGACGGCGCGGCGGGGCGGATGACCGCCCAGAACGGCCTGCACAACCTCCCCGCTCCCCTGCGCCCGGCGGTCGCCGCCGCACCCGGCCACGTCTTCGTGCGGGCCGACCTCGGCCAGGTCGAGCCACGGGTCCTCGCCGTCGTCAGCGCGGACCGCGTCTTCGCCGAGGCCACCCGCGACGACGACCTCTACGCCCCCGTGGCCGCCAAGCTCGGCGCCGACCGGCCCACGGCCAAGATCGCGGTGCTGGCCGCCATGTACGGCCAGCGCTCCGGGCCGGCCGGGGAGGCGCTCAAGGACCTCGAGCGGGCCTACCCCGTGGCCATGGGACTGCTCGACCGGGCCTACGCCGACGGCGTGGCCCGGCGGCCGGTGCGCACGTACGGCGGCCGGCTCATCCGCTTCGGGGCCCCCGGGGTGGCGCCGCAGGGGCTCGAGCCGGGCGAGGACGAGCTGGCCCGTGGCGCGTCGACGGCTGCCGCCGACGCCGGGCGGGGTCGCTACGCCCGCAACGCCATCATCCAGGGCTCGGCCGCCGAGCTGTTCAAGGCCTGGGCCGCCACGGTGCGCCACGCGGTGGCCCCGCTCGGTGGCCAGATCGTGCTGTGCCTGCACGACGAGCTGCTCGTGCACGTGCCCGAGCAGCACGCCGACGCCGCCGCCGCCGCGGTCGGCACCGCGCTGACGAGCGCCGCCCGCACGTGGGCCGGGACCGACGCCGTGCGGTTCGTGTCCGACACCTCCGTGGTGCGGCGCTGGAGCGAGGCGAAGGGCTGAGGCCCTCAGCTGTCGGGGTCGTCCTCGGCCACGTCCTTGAGGAACGCCTCGAACTCGGCGCCGATCTCGTCGGCCGTCGGCAGGTCGGACAGGTCGGTGGCGAGCAGGCTGCGCTGGCGACGCCCCTCCAGGAAGGTGTCGTACTGCTGCTCGAGCGCCTTGACGACCGCCGTGATCTCGTCGGACTCCTCCATCTGCCGGGCGATCTCGGCCCGGTTGAGGCCGGCGGTGGCGGCGAGCTCGCGGGTGTCGAGGTCGAGTCCGGTGGCGTTGCGCACGCGGTCGAGGCCGAGGAGCGCGGCGTCGGCGTACTCGGACTGGCCGAGGTAGTGCGGCACGTGGACGGCGAAGCCGATGGCGTCGCGGCCCTGCTCGCCGAGACGCAGCTCGAGCAGCGAGGAGAAGCTGGCGGGCACCTGCACGGTGCCGAAGGCCTGCTCGTTGGCGGGCACGAGGCTCGGGTTGGTGCCGTGCGCCGTGACGCCGAGCGGGCGGGTGTGCGGGACGGCCATGGGGATGCCGTGGACGCTGACGGCGAGGTCGACGCCGAACGCGTCCATGAGCGTCGTCGTGGCCTCGACCATGCGGGCCCACTGGTAGTCGGGCTCGGGCCCGACGAGCAGGAGGAAGGGCACTCCCTCCTTGTCGACGACACGGTGCAGCAGCAGGCTCGGGTCGTCGTAGCTGCTCCAGTGGTCGCGGTCGAAGACCATGACCGGGCGGCGACCGCGGTAGTCGAGCAGCTGGTCGACGTCGAAGGAGGCGACGACGCGCGACTCGTGCGCGGCGAGGAGGTGGTCGGCGAGCAGCTTCTGCGTGCTGCCGGCGTCGATGAACCCGTCGAGGGCGACGACGAGAACCGAGGCCTGCAGCTCCTCGAGCATGCTCGGCGAGGTGTCGCTCTCGAACTGGAAGAGCTCGGTCGGGTCCTGCACGGGTCTGGCCTTTCGTGTGGCGGTCGATGGGTCCAACGCCCCACCGGCGTCACGGATTCCCGTGCGCCCGCAGGGCGGACCGTCAGTCCCGGGCGGCCACCGACACGACGTGGTCGAGGACCGCGGGGACGCACCCGGAGACGTGCCCACCGGGGAACACGTGCAGCCGCGCCCCCACCCGCGTCAACGACTCGCCGAACGGGCGGAAGGGGTCCTCGGACCCGACGAAGACGTCGAGCGGCACGGCGAGGTCCTCGAGGCGCACGCCCCACGGTTCGCCCCAGATGACGAGCGCCTCCGCGGTCCACGCGTCGGGCTGGAGCGACCCCTCCTCCGCGGCCGCCTCGAGGACGCGTCGCACCTCGGGCCGCTCGAGGACGGCGGCGTCGGTGGGGTCGAGGCCGCGCCGGCGGACGGCCTCGGCCACCCGGCCGAGCAGGTCGGTGCCACGGCGCTGGGTGAGGCCGCCGAGGCGGCGGAACAGCCACGGCCTGCTGCGCGCCAGGCGCATCGGCCCCGACACCGACGCCGGGAGCAGGGCGAGCACGTCGGGCTCGGCCGGCGGGCCGGCGTTGACGACCACCGCGTGCCGCACGAGGTCGGGAGCTGCCGCGGCGAGGACGAGGGCGTGGCTGCCGCCCCCGGACAGGCCGACGACGCCGACGCGCCCGGTGTCGAGCACGTCGAGGACCGCGCGGGCGTCGTCGACGACGTCGCGCATCGTGCGCCCCTGCTGCGCCGGCGAGCGCCCCGAGCCCGGGCGGTCCCAGCAGACCATCCGCACACCCCGGGCGCGCGCGGCCTCGTCGTAGAGCTCGACCTCGAGGCGCGAGCTGCCCGTGCCGTGCAGGTAGACGACGGACCGGCCGGTCGGGTCGCCGACCTCGCAGAGCGCGAGGCTGCGCCCGCCGGGCAGCGTCACCGGCGGCAGGTCGCGCAGGCTCACGCGAGCACCTTCCCCGGGTTGAAGAGGTAGAGCGGGTCCAGGGCGTCCTTGACGGCACGCTGCATCGCGACGGCGAGCGGGTCGAGCTCGCGGAGCAGGCCGTCACGCTTGAGCAGCCCGACGCCGTGCTCCCCGGTGACGGTGCCGCCGAGCGCGATCGCCGCGTCGAGCATCTCCTCGAAGGCGTGCTGGGCCGCCTCGCGGGCGGCGTCGTCGCCCGGGGGCGTCAGCAGGAGGGGGTGCAGGTTGCCGTCGCCGGCGTGGGCGATCGTGGCCATCCGGACGCCGTGGCGTCCGGCGATGTCGACGAGCGAGGCCAGCATCGCCGGCACCTGCGAGCGCGGCACGCAGACGTCCTCGGTCAGCACCGGGCCGAGCCGCTCGAGCGCCGGGTAGGCGATGCGTCGGGCGGCGAAGAGCGCCTCGGCCTCGTCGTCGTCGCTCGACACGACCGCCCAGAGCGGGTCGCCGTCGCCGAACGCCTCGACGACGGCCTGCGCCTCGGCGGCGCCGCCCTCCCCCGGCGTGTCGACGCGTGCCAGCAGCAGCGCCTCGGCGTCGGCCTCGATGCCGAGGTGCTTCCACTCCTCGACGGCCGTCAGGCACGCCCGGTCGAGCAGCTCGAGCGCGGCCGGGGTCAGGCCGCTGCGGGTGACCGACGCGACGGCGCGGCCGGCGCTGACGAGGTCGGGGAAGGCGCCGACGACGGTGCGGGGCGTGCCGCGCAGGGCCGGCCGCAGCCGGAGCGTCACCTCCGTGACGACGCCGAGGGTCCCCTCCGAGCCGACCATGAGGCCGGTGAGGTCGTAGCCGGCCACGCCCTTGGCCGTGTGCCGGCCGAGGCGCACGACGCTGCCGTAGCCGGCCGGCCCGCCGACGACGGCCCGCATCCCGAGCACGTAGTCGCGGGTGACGCCGTACTTGAGGCAGCACAGCCCGCCGGCGTTCGTGGCGACGTTGCCGCCGATCGTCGACCACGGCGCGCTGGCCGGGTCGGGCGGGTACCAGAGCCCGTGCTCGGCGACGGCCGCCTTGAGGTCGTCGTTGACGACGCCGGGCTCGACGCGGCAGGTGAGGTCGTCGGGGTCGATCTCGACGACGCGGTTCATCCGCGACAGGTCCAGCACGAGGCACCCGTCGACGGCGTTGGCGCCGCCGGACAGCCCCGTGCCCGCGCCGCGCGGGACGACCGGCACGCGCAGGTCGGCGCAGACGCGCACGGCCTCGGCCACCTCGGCCTCGGACCGGGGTCGCAGCGCGGCGAGGGCGCGCCCGACCGGAGCCCACTCGGCGTCGTCGGACGACAGGCTCGCGACGACGTCGCGGTCGGAGACGACGCGCTCGACGGGCAGCACCCGCCCCAGGGCCGTGACGAGCCGGCGCGAGGCCATGGCGTGCGCGTCCGGGGCGGCGTGGGCTCCGGCGGGGCCGTGCGACCCGGCCTGCGGGGTGTCGTCGGTGGAGTGGCTCGTCACGCCACAGCCTCTCTCACGAGGTCGGCGACGAGCCGGGCGCCCTCGGGGCCCATGATCGTGCCGGCATGGTCGGTCTGCCGCGCCGCGACGACGCGGACGCAGCGGGCCGCCCGTTGCTCGACGACCGGGAGCGGGTAGGCCGGCGGGCTGCCGGCGCCGACGCTCCACTCGGCGTGCAGGAAGCGTACCGGCGCGCGCACGGCGTCCCAGGGGTGGTCGGCGAAGAAGACGTCGGCGGCGTCCTCGACGAGCGCCTGCCCGCTGAGCCGCACCGTCCCCTCCGGGGTGAGGTCGTGGGCCAGGTACCGGAGCAGCACCGGGTCGTCGGGACGCAGGAGAGGCGCCGTGCTCGAGCAGAAGTACGCGGCGTACTCCTCGACGCCGGAGAAACGGCGCTCGAGACGTCCGACGCGGTCGGCGAAGGCGGTGGCGACGTTCGCGCGCGTCAGTCCCGGCGGCGGGTCCATCGGGATGCCGCCGTCGACGAGGACGAGGCTCTCGACACGCTCCGGGTACCGGGCGGCGAGGTGCACTGCGACGAAGCCGCCCATCGACATGCCGACGACGTGCACCCGGTCGAGGCCGGCGTCGTCGAGCACCCGCACGAGGTCGTCGGCGTGGACGTCCATCGAGAACGGGCCGGGCACGGCGACGCTGTCGCCGCGGCCCCGCAGGTCGGGCGCCAGCAGGCTCACGCCCGGGGCCGTCCCGGCGAGGGCGTCGGCGAGCCACAGCCACAGCCGGCGCTGGCTCGAGACGCCGTGGACCGCGAGCACCGTCGGCGCGTCCGCGGAGGCCGGACCGGACGCGTCGAGGACCTCGTACGCGAGGGTGCCCCCGGGGACCTGCACCCTCCGGACGCCGTCTATGGCGGAGCCTGCGCTCATGCGTCCCACGCTATTACGGCCGGTGGACGCGGTGGCCGTGGCGGGCCGAACGGCTCCTCAGGTGGAGACCTTGGCGATCGCCTTGAGGACACGCTGCGGCGACACGGAGTAGGCCGTGCCGAGGGTCTGGGCGAAGAGCGAGACCCGCAGCTCCTCGATCATCCAGCCGATGTCGACGACCTCGCGGGCCCCGCGCTGGGCCGGGCGCAGCGTCTCGAGCAGGTCGGCGTAGCGACCCTCGACGAGGTCGACCTGGTCGAGGGACTGCGCGTCGCGCGCGAGGTTGGCCGGTGCCTTCTCGAGGCGGTGCTCGGCGGCGCGCAGGTAGCGCTCGAGGTCGGGCAGCCGGGCCAGGCCGGTGTCGGCGACGAACCCCGGCCGCACGAGCTCGCGCAGCTGGGCGCGGACGTCGGCGAGCACCGGGCGCAGCGCGGGGCTCGCGGAGCGGTCGAGCTCGGCCAGGCGGTTGGTCAGGGCCAGGTGGCGGGCCAGGACCGGCTCGACGAGCCCCACGACCTGCACGACGCGGGCCGTCGTGTGGGTGCGCACCGCCGACAGGGCCCACTCGAAGTCCTCGCGGGTACGCACCGTGTGGTCGACGCGTCCGGCGCCCGGCCCCTGCCCCCCTGCCGTGTCGGCGCTGATGGCGTCGACCGCGCAGGCGAGGCAGTCCTCGAGCAGGGCCGGCACGCTGCCGTGCGGGTTGTGCCCGAGCGCGAGCTTCTGGGTGTTGGTGAGGCGGGCCAGGACCTGCTTCCACGGTGGGGTGATGCCGAGCAGGAGCAGCCGGCGCACGCCGAGGCGGTGCTCGGCCTCGGCCTCGCCGCGCGTCGGCAGGACGCGCAGGTCGACGGCGGACCCGGTGTCGACGAGGGCCGGGAAGCCCTGCACGCCGTCGGCGCTCTCGAAGGTCTCGGGAACGCCCTCGTCGGGGAAGGCGGTCAGCCCGGTGCGCTCGAGGCTCGAGCCGGCGCGCCGGACCTGTCGACGCAGCTGTGGCGTGGCCGCCTCCCGCACGGCCTCGAGGTCCTTGCCGGTGGCCACGGGCCGCCCGTCGGGGCCGTCGACCGAGAAGGTGACCCGCAGGTGGTCCGGCACCCGCGCCCAGTCGAAGTCGGCGGGCGAGACGGCGGCCCCGGCGCGCCGGCGCAGCACCGTCGCGAGTGCCGGCAGCAGCGGGCCCGAGGTCGGGTCGAGCTCGGGCAGCACGGCCCGGGCGTGGTCGGGCGCCGGCACGATGAGGCGGCGGACCTGCTTGGGCAGCGAGCGGATCAGGGCGGTCACGAGCTCCTCGCGGAAGCCCGGAACCTGCCAGTCGAACCCGTCGGCACTCACTTGGTTGAGGCGGTCGACGGGGACGTGCACCGTGACGCCGTCGTCGGGCGCGCCCGGCTCGAACCGGTACGTGACGGGCAGGACGTTCTCGCCCTGGGTCCACGTGGTCGGGTGGTCGGCGTCGGCGATGCTGCCGGCGCTCTCGCGCAGCAGGAGCTCCTCGGTGAACGTCAGCAGGTCCTGCTCGGTGCGCCGCGCCTTCTTCCACCACGAGTCGAAGTGCCGGCCCGAGACCACCTCGGCCGGGACCCGCTTGTCGTAGAAGGCGATCAGAGTGCTGTCGTCGACGACGATGTCGCGGCGTCGAGTGCGCGCCTCGAGCTCGCCGAGCCGCTCGACGAGGGCGGCGTTCTCGCGCAGGAACGCGTGCTCGGTGCTCCAGTCACCCTCGACGAGGGCGTGCCGGATGAACAGGTCACGGGCCAGCTCGGGGTCGACCCGTCCCAGGCCGACGGTGCGCCCGACGACGATCGGCACGCCGTAGAGCGTCACCCGCTCCGTGGCGATCGCCGAGCCGCGCCGACCCGACCAGCGCGGCTCGGAGTACTGGCGCTTGACGAGGTGGGCGCCGAGGTCCTCGGCCCACTGCGGGTCGATGCGGGCCGTGGTGCGCGCCCAGAGGCGGGTGGTCTCGACGAGCTCCTCGGCCATGACGAACTGCGGCTGTTTGCGGAACAGCGCCGAACCGGGGCTGATCGCGAACCGGGTGCCGCGCGCCCCGGCGTACTCGCGGCGCTGCTCGTCGCGGACGCCGACGTGCGAGAGCAGGCCCGCGAGCAGCGACTGGTGGATGGCGTCGGTGTCGTACTCGCCGTGGACGCTGCCGCGGGTGACGTCGAGGCCGGCCTGCTTGGCGGCCTGGCGCACCTGGCTGTGCAAGTCCTGCCACTCGCGCACCCGGAGGTAGTGGAGGTACTCGGCCTTGCACATCCGGCGGAAGGCGCTGCTGCTCAGCTCCTTCTGCTGCTCCTTGAGGTAGGACCAGAGGTTGAGCCACGAGACGAAGTCGCTCGTGTCGTCGGCGAACCGCTTGTGCGACGCGTTCGCGAGCTCCTGCTTGTCCTGCGGACGCTCCCGCGGGTCCTGGATCGACAGCGCCGCGACGACGACGAGCACCTCGCGCAGCACCCCCCGCTTGTCCGCCTCGAGCACCATCCGCGCGTGCCGGGGGTCGATGGGCAGGGTTGCGATGGTGCGTCCCATGGAGGTCAGGCGCCGCCCGGGTCGACGACGCCCTCCGGTTGCTGCGTCGTCGTCGGGCGCGAACGCCTGCAGCTCCTCGAGGAGCCGGACGCCGTCGGTGACCTGGCGCGAGTCGGGCGGGTCGACGAAGGGGAACCTCGCGATGTCGCCGAGGCCGAGGCTCGTCATCTGCAGGATCACCGAGGCGAGGTTGGTGCGCAGGATCTCGGGGTCGGTGAACTCGGGACGGCTGTCGAAGTCGTCCTCGGAGTAGAGGCGGATCGCGATGCCCTCGGCGACGCGCCCGCACCGGCCGCTGCGCTGGTTCGCGCTCGCCTGGCTCACCGGCTCGATGGGCAGGCGCTGCACCTTGGTCCGCTGGCTGTAGCGGCTGATGCGCGCCGTGCCGGTGTCGATGACGTACCGGATCCCCGGGACGGTGAGGGAGGTCTCGGCGACGTTGGTGGCCAGCACGATCCGCCGGCCGGTGTGCGAGGAGAAGACGCGGTGCTGCTCGGCCGCCGACAGCCTGCCGTAGAGGGGGACGACCTCGGTGACGGGCAGCTTCATGCCGTTGAGCGCGTCGGCAGCGTCGCGGATCTCGCGCTCGCCGGAGAAGAACACGAGGATGTCGCTGCTCGTGCCCGAGTGCCGTTCGGTCCACAGCTCCTCGACGGCCTCGCAGACGCCGGTGACCATGTCCCGCTCCTCGGCGTCGGGACGGTCAGGGTCGACGAGCGGGCGGTAGCGGATCTCGACCGGGTAGGTGCGGCCGGACACCTCGATGATCGGGGCGGGCTCCCCCGACGTCGGGTCGGCGAAGTGCCGGGCGAACTTCTCGGGGTCGATCGTCGCCGACGTGATGACGACCTTGAGGTCGGGCCGGCGCGGCAGCAGCTGCTTGAGGTAGCCGAGGATGAAGTCGATGTTGAGGCTGCGCTCGTGGGCCTCGTCGATGATGATCGTGTCGTAGCGGCGCAGCTCGCGGTCGCGCTGCATCTCGGCGAGCAGGATGCCGTCGGTCATGACCTTGACGAGCGTGTCGCGGGTGGCGTGGTCGGTGAACCGGACCTGGTAGCCGACCGCCTGCCCCAGCTCGACGTCGAGCTCCTCGGCGAGCCGCTCGGCCACGGCGCGGGCGGCGATGCGACGTGGCTGCGTGTGGCCGATCTGCCCGTCGAGCCCGCGCCCGAGCTCGAGGCAGATCTTCGGGATCTGGGTCGTCTTGCCCGAGCCGGTCTCGCCGGCGATGACGACGACCTGGTGGTCGCGGATCGCGGCGGCGATGTCGTCGCGTCGGTCGACGACCGGCAGGTGCTCGGGATAGGTGATCGGCGGCACCGTGGCCGCGCGCGCTGCCCGACGCGCCTCGCGCTGCTCCGGCGTCGGTCCGCGCCCGGCCGTCCGGCCCTGGCCGCCGCCGCGTCCTCGGCGCCGCGGTGGCCGCGAGCGCGCAGGAGCGTTCGCGGGCTGGTCGGACATGACCGACAGCCTAGGCGGGCCACGGGGTGCCGGTCGCACGGGTTTCCGCCAGCGGCCGCGGCGGCGGGAACCGCGGGCGGACACGCGGCCTCTCACCGGCGACCACCGCGGCGCGCCCACCTCTGCTTGGATGAGCCGTCACCGATTCAGGGGGAACGAACGTCGTGACCGACACGCCACAGCGCCCGGACGCGCTCTCGCCGCAGTACGAGCCCGGCGGGCCGCCGCTCGACCCGACGGCGCCCGTCCTGCCGGCTCCCGAGCCGCAGGCGACGCCGGACCCGTCGTCGGACCGGTTCTCGGCGTTCGACGAACCGGCCGCCAGGCCACCGTCGCCTCCCCCGGTCGCGCACGCCGCTCCGGCCCCACCCGGCCAGGCCTCACCGCAAGCCTCGTCGTCGGTCTCGTCGTCGGTCTCGTCGTCGGCCGAGGCGCGGGCCGCGCGTGCCCGACGCGTCATCCTCCGCCTCAGCGTCTTCGCCGGCATCGTCATCGTGCTGCTGGTCGTCCTGGTCGTCGTGGCCGCCCCGCGCTCGTCGGACTCCGGCAGCTCGAGCACCTCGGCCGGCCGACAGGACGACGACACGGCACTGCCGGTGACGCCGGTGTCGGTCGCACCCTCGGAGGTGCCGTCGGTGCCCCAGCACCCGACGCAGGTGCGTGTCGAGTTCCATGGCACCGGACGCGTCGTCGACCTGCGTCTCTACAGCAGCGGCGGCCGCACCACGCAGCTGACCGGTGTGACGCTGCCGTACGCCGCCGAGCTCTCGGTCGACCCGGACGACGCGTACTTCTCCTTCAGCGCCGACGACTACGGCTACCGCGGCACCCAGGCGATGAGCTGCAGCGTGACCATCAGCGGCGTCGAGCTGTCCCGGTCGGTGGGCATGCAGTCCGTCGACTGCAAGGTCTCGGACGGCTCGTGGCGGAACAGCCGACCGTGAACGACGCCGACCGGACGATGCAGCCGAACCCCGACCATGACCGCCACGTCGCCTTCCCCGACCTCGACGACATCCCGACGCGTCGGGCGACCGCCGGCCCGCCGACGATCCGGAGTCGACCCCAGCTGTCGCACACCACCGCCTTCCCGGGCGGGCGACCCGTCCGCCGGCCCGCCACCCCGGTCCGCCCTCCGGGCGCCGGACGCCGATGGGGCCTGTGGGTGGCCGGTGCCGCCGCACTCGCGCTGATGCTCGGGGTCGGCGGCGGGGTGCACGTGGGCGTCGGCGGCGGGTCGACCTCGGTGTCGGTCGGCGCCGAGCCGGAGTACGGCTACGACCCCGGATACGACTCCGGACTCGGGGACGGCTCTGACTCCGGGGGCGACCCGGCACCCTTCAGCTCGTGGACCGAGCTCGGTGACCCCGCACCGCTCGGGGGTGTCGATCCCCTGCCGGCGGGGCGGCGGACCGTCCGATCGGTCCCGGCCGGTGCGCAGCAGCTGCGGGTCGAGGTCGTCGGAGCGGGGCCCGTCGTGGCGTCCGTGGTCGTGACCGTCGGTGGGGCGGACGTCCTCGGGACGCCGGTCGCCGCGCTGCCCTGGGTGGCCGAGGCCCCCGTCGACGCAGGCTCCGGTCCCGACCACTCCACCACGGTCGAGGTCACGGTCGACCAGACCTCCGGGACGGGCACGCTGGAGTGCCGCATCTACGCCGCGGGCACCCTGGTGTCGGTCGAGACCCAGGACGGGCCCGTCACCTGCACGGCGACCCTGCCGGCCCGGTCCCGCTGAGACCGGGCTGCGGCCGGCTCAGATGTCGGCGTCGTCGGCCGAGGCCCGGGCCGCCTTGCGGCGCTTGTTGATCGCGATCCGCAGAGCCATCGCGCGCTGGAAGGCGGTGTGCCAGAACCGGCTGATGACGAGCTCGCGCTCGCCCACCATCTCGCGCACGTCGGCGCCCGCGCCGAGCTTGAAGAGCAGCAGGCCGGTCAGCGGGCTCGTCGCTCCCAGCGAGGTGTTGAAGCCGCGGAAGTCGTAGGCCTCACAGCCCTGCTCGAGGGCGTCCTGCATGGCCTGCCACTGCAGGGCGTTGGACGCACGCGCGTCGCGGTTGCGCTCGGTGGACCCGCCGTAGAGGTAGGAGAAGGTCGGGCCGAAACGGATCATCAGGGCCGAGGCGAGCACGTCGCCGTCGACGTGCGCCTCGTAGAACCAGGCGTGCGGTCGCGACTCGGCGTCGGCGCCCTCCTGCATGAACGAACGGGCCATCGTCTCGAAGTAGGGCTTGGGGCGCGGCAGGAAGTTGTCGCGCTCGGCCGACTCGACGTAGAGGTCGTGGAAGGTGTCGAGGCCCTCGAGCCCGACGGCCCGCACCTGCACCCCCGACTTCGCGGCCTTCTTGACGTTGCGCCGCCACTGCTGGTTCATGCCCTTGTTCAGCTCGTCGACGGTGCGGCCCCGCAGGTCGACGACGCAGAGCAGCCGCGGCTGGCCGACGGCGACGCCGTCACCACCGATGGGCAGCCATTTGTTGCGGCCGAGCCAGGCCTCGAGCGAACGGGCCACCGGGTTGTCGACGGCCGGCTCGAGCGTCGTGAAGCTGAGCAGGCCGCCCTCGGCCACCTGCTTCTTGACCGGCTCGCGGTCCCACACCCGCGACACGACGGGGAAGCCGAGCCGCAGGGCGAACGCGCCGGTGCCCTTCGCCCACGCGACGAGCGGGTCCATCCACGCAGCCGGGTCGGCGGCCACGGCCTCCCACGGCAGCCCTGGCCCCTCGGGCAGGTAGGCGTAGGTGCGCCGCAGCCGCGGGATGCTGCGCGACAGGACCATCCCGGCCCCGACACGGGTGCCGTCGGCGTCGAACCAGCCGAGCGGCGTCCGGCGCCAGCCGGCCTTGGCCCGCCCCCACGCGGGCGTCTGCAGGAAGCTGCCGCCGACGGCGTGGAGCGTGTCGAGCTCCTCGTCGGGGCTGATCTCACGGACGGTGAAGGGGCCGGTGAACGGTCCGGTCCCGGTCGCGGCGGCGGCAGCGGGCTGCGAAGTCATGGCCGCAACCCTAGCGGCGAGCGGCCGACGCTCCGTCCTCGCCGTCACCGGCCCGCGCGGTGTGGTGGATCCACCACAGGCCGACGATCGGGAGCACCAGCGGCACGTAGCCGTAGCCGGCTCCGAAGTGCGACCACACGGTCTTGTCGGGGAAGGCCGAGGGCACGACGTAGGACAGCGTGCCGACGACGAGCACGCCGAGCAGCTCGACGCTCAGCGCCACGGTGGCGAGACGCACCGACGTGCGGTCGCCGCGGGCCAGGCCGATCGTGGCGACGAGGTAGATGACGGCCGCGAGCGCCGACAGGACGTAGGACACCGGTGCCCGGTCGAAGTACTCGCTGATCTGCAGGATCGAGCGGCCCGTCGCGGCGAGGGCGAGCAGCCCGTACACGGCGACGAGCACGCGGCCGAAGCCGTGCCCGGTGTGCGGGGTCTCGTGCTGCTGTGGCTGCTCGGGCGAGGTGTCGTGCGGCTCAGGCGGCATGGAGGCTCCAGACCTGTTGGAGGCGGGCGACGAGGATCGCCACGACGAAGGCCCCGCCGAGCACGACGCCCATGGCCCACTGCGTCTTCTCCTTGATGGCGATGACGACGGTGGCCGGCGGCACGAGCAGGACGGTGAAGAGGTAGGCGATGAACGTGGCGCGCTCGGCGCCGTCGCCGATCGCCGAGGCCTTCGTCAGGCCGACGACGAGCTGCACGAGCAGCGCGACCTCGAGGACGAGGGCTGTGATGACGACGGGGTCATCGACGAGCCGGCGGCGCAGGAGGTGGTGGGCCGCGAGCAGGGCGAGCACGCCGCTGCCGACGAGCAGCACGACGGTGAGCGGTTGGAGCACGCGGCGAGCCTACTGCGTGGGTGGGGCCCGGTCCCCGACCGGTAGGTTTCCCCTGAGGTGGCGCGCGGGCGTCCACCTGACCTGCCGTGAACACCGAGGAGTCCCCGTGCCGATCCGCCCCATCGCGGTCGACCGTGCCGCCGGCGTCCTGCTCGGGCAGGCGTGCGGCGACGCCCTCGGGGTGCCGTACGAGATGGCGGCCCCGCCGGTCGGCGAGGCCGTCATGAAGGGCGGCGGCCTCGGCCCGTACGGGCCCGGCGAGTGGAGCGACGACACCCAGATGACGCTCTGCGTCGCACGGGTGTCCGCGCTCGGGCTCGACCTCACCTCGCCCCGCGGTCTCGACGAGGTCGCCGACGCGTTCACCGCCTGGCTGGACGGCGGCGCCACCGACGTCGGCACCCAGACCCGGGCCGTGCTCACCGAGGCCCGCGCCCTCGAGGGCCGCCCGCACGAGCGCCTGGCGCGCGCCAGCGAGAACCTCCACGCCCGGACCGGGCTGACCGCCGGCAACGGCGCCCTGATGCGCACCTCCGTCGTCGGGCTCTCGGCCCTGACCGACCGGCACGCGACGGCCCGGGCCGCGCGCGCCGTCGCCGAGCTGACCCACGCCGACCAGCTCGCCGGCGACTCGGCGGTGCTGTGGTCCGAGGCGATCCGCGTCGCCGTCACCGAGGGCCGCCTCGACCTCACCGCCGGGCTCGACCTCGTCAGCGCCGCGCACGCCGGCCACTGGGGCGACTGGATCGAGGCGGCCACCGGCGCCGACCCGGGAGCCTTCGGCGACAACGGCTTCACCGTGACCGCCCTGCAGGACGCGTGGGCCGCCATCACCTCGACCGACCGTGGCGACGGATCGGCGATGCACCTGCAGCGCGGGCTGCAGGCCGCCGTCCGGGCCGGGCACGACACCGACACCGTCGCCGCCATCGCCGGGTCGCTGCTCGGTGCCCGCTACGGCGCCTCCGCCGTGCCGACGCAGTGGCGCCGGATGGTGCACGGCTGGCCGGGCCTGCGCGCCCACGACCTCGTCGAGCTCGCGGTGTCGACCTCGATCGGCGGGCGGCGCCACGGCGAGTGGCCCTCCGTCGAGACGGTGGCCGACCCCGCCGTGCCCCCGCTGGCCCAGCCGCACCCCATCGACCCGGACATCCTGCTCGGCAGCATCACCGACCTCGGCCGGGTCCGCGAGCTCGGCGTGCAGGCAGTCGTGTCGCTGTGCCCGCTCGGGCTGCGCGACATCCCCGCGGAGGGCATGTCGGCCCGCGACCACATCGAGTTCTGGATCAACGAGCACGACGACCAGGAGCTCAACCCGCACCTCGACTTCGTCCTCGACGACGCCTCGTCGGCGCTGCGGCAGTTCCGCGCCGAGGGCAAGCGCGTCCTCGTGCACTGCCACCACGGCGGTGACCGTGCCCCGGCCGTCGCCCTGCGCTACGCCGTCGACCTCGGGATCGCGCCCGAGCTGGCCGAGCGTTCGATCCGGGCCGCCCTGCCGGGCATCCGCGGCGAGGGGCGCCTCTGGCACGTGGCGGCCCACGGCGCCTAGGTTGCGTCCATGACCGACCTCGACCACCGGCGCCTCGGCGTCGACCTCTACAACGCGACGTGGGACCTGCTCGAGCGCACCGACCGGGCGCCGGAGGACGACGACGAGATGCTCGCGCGCGCCCACGCGTCGATGTACCACTGGCTGCGGTTCGAGGGCGTGCGCCCGGAGAACGTCGGCCGCGGGCACTGGCTCGTCTCCCGCGTCCACGCCGTCCTCGGTCAGGCCGACGCGGCGGCCTACCACGCGTCGCGGTACGTGACGATCGCCCGGGGCGGCGCCGGTGAGGGCTGGGACCTCGCGGCCGCGCTCGAGGCCTCGGCCCGGGCCGCCGCGGTCGGCGGCGACTTCGACGCCGCGGAGCGCTACGAGGCCGAGGCCCGTGACGTGCTCGCGTCGCTGACCGACCCCGAGGACCGGGAGGTCGTCGAGGCCGACCTCGGCACGCTCCCCCGCCGGGCCTGAGGCGGCCTCAAACGGCCTTGGCCTCGTCGACGAACCGGCACAGGGCGTTGACGGCGCGCAGCTCCTCGGGCGTGTGCACCTCGGCGTCGAGCAGCAGCGGCGACCCGACGACGACGGCCATGGCCTTGGCCCGCGAGATCGCGACGTTGAGGCGGTGCAGGTCGTAGAGGAACGGCACCCCGCGCGGCGCCAGGGCGGCGGTGGTGCTCGCCATCGAGTACACGACGACGGCCGCCTGCTGGCCCTGGAAGCGGTCGACGGTGCCGACGCGCACGCCCTCGGGCAGCACGTGCGCGAGCGTGGCGACGTGGGCGTTGTACGGCGCGACGACGAGGACGTCCTCGGGGCCGACCGGGTGGGCGTGGCCGTCGGCGGAGGTCCACGTGCCCCGGAGGAGGTCGGCGACGAGGTCGCGAACGACCGCGGCCTCCTCCGTGCTGCTCTGCTCGGACGGCTGCGTGTGCGTGACGGCGACCCAGCGCAGGCCGTCTCCCGACAGAGCCCCTGGGGCGTCGACGGCGAGACGCTCACGCCCGGGCGCGGACTCGAGGCGGCCCTCGTAGGCCAGCTCGGACACGAACGCCGTGAGGCTCGGGTGCATCCGGTGCGTGCGGTCGAGGAAGATGCCGCGGTCGGCGGGGATGACGTCGTGGACGAGGGCCTCGTGCCCGCCGCTCTCGCCGTCGCCCTCGGTGCGCAGGTGGTCGAGGGCCGACACCCCCGAGCCGAACGGGTGCACGGCCTTGGTCGGCTGGGTCAGCTGCTGCGGGTCGCCGAGCAGCACGAGCGAGCGGGCGGCCGGTGCGACGGCGACGGCGTTGGCGAGCGAGAACTGCCCGGCCTCGTCGATGACGAGCACGTCGACGGCGTCGACGAGGTCCTCGCGCGCCCAGAGCCAGGCGGTGCCCCCGACGAGCCGGGCCTCCCCCGACCGGATCGCGGCGACGACCTCGGCGTTGTCGGTGGTGTGCCGCACGAGGGACGGCGGCTCGGCCTGCTCGGCCCCCTCCTCGGCGTTGGTGCCGTCCTTGTGCCACGCCGGCCGGTCGACCTCGTGGAGCAGGTTGAGCACGACGGCGTGCGACTGCGCGGTGACCCCGACCGTGAGGCCCGCGTCGAGCAGCTCGCGCACGAGCGCCGAGCCGGCGAAGGTCTTGCCCGTGCCCGGCGGCCCCTGGACGGCCAGCACCTCGCCCGCCAGGCCGGAGCCGACGCGGACGACGGCGTCCTTGGGCGACTCGCCCGGTCGGACCGCGAGCACCTCGGCCGCCGGCACGACCCGGTCGAGCAGGCGCGTCGCGAGGTTGGCACCGCCGGTGAGGGCGAGCTCGCCGGTGCGCGCGATCGACTGGCGCAGGACGGCGTCCATGATCGGCCCCGGGCCGCCGATGCCACGTGGCCGCGGCGGCTCGAGGGTGCGGCTCATCGACAGCTCGACCCAGCCCTCGACGGGGTCGACGGCGACGACCTTGCCGACCGGCGCGTGGGTGTCGACGTCGGGCACGTACTTGCCGACCGAGACCTTGCAGTCCTGGGGCGGGAACGGGTAGCGCCAGACGCGCGAGCGCTTGACCTGCCCCACCTCGACGGGCTCGCCGAGGTCGCCGATCGCCGTGGCGTCCTCGACGAGCTCGGCGGTGTCGAGGTCCTTGTAGCGGAAGAAGTCCCACCACTCGGGGCGCTTCTCGCGGCGGTGCCAGCCGACGCAGCCGGCGAGCAGCTCGTGGCCTGCCTCGACGAGGCGCTCGGTGAGGTCGATCTCGGCGCGCTCCTCGTCGGAGACCTCCTTGAGCTCCTCGGGCAGCGGCCGGGCCAGCACGTGGCCGCCGGCCTCGAGCTCGTGGCGCCGCTGCTCGAGCCAGTCGTGCAGGGCGAGGGTGGAGCGGACGTCCTCCTCGTTGTAGCGCCGGATGTCGGCGAGGATCGCGGGGTCCGCCGTGCCGTCGCCGCGCCCGGCGAGCCACCGCTCGTACTCCACGACCGAGGAGAGCCCGTCGGCGACGCCGTCGCCCTCGGCCGAGCGGGTGTGGCCCCAGTAGAACTCCTCGAGCTTCTTGATCGAGTAGGAGCCCTTGCTGATGCGCACGCCCTGGCGGACGACGGCGTAGAGGTCGACGAAGACCTCGTGGCGCAGCAGCTGGTCGAGCTGTGCCTCACGGGTGGCGTGCTGGCCGACGAGCCGCTTGAGCGCGGTGGTCTCGTAGGGCGCGTAGTGGTAGACGTGCATGCCCGGGTGCCGCTGCCAGCGATCGGTGAGCCAGTCGACGAGCTCGGTGGTGAGCCGGCCCTCCTCGGCGAAGTCGTGGGCCCAGAAGTCGACGAACTCGCCCTCGCGGGTCCAGATGCCGGCGAGGTACTCGCGCCCGGCGCCGCCCTCGGCCCAGGGGTCGCCCTCGAAGTCGAGGTAGACGTCGCCCTCGTCGGGCTCGGGGAGCATCTGCAGCCCGCGGCCCGGCTCGGGGTCGAGCAGCTCGAACTGGGCCCGGCCGGTCTCGCGCTCGGCGAGCTGGAGCCGTGCCTGCTGCAGCAGGCGCCGCCGCGTCGTGGCCGACAGGGCCGGGGCCAGCTGCTCCTCGGTGGAGTCGGCGAGGGCGCGCAGCGTCGGGATGCCGAGCTGCACCAGGGTGGCGCGGTGGTCGGCGCGCATGCCCGCCACCTGGACGAGGTCGTCGCGGTCGAGCCACTCCTGGGCGCACCGCTCCTTCCACCGGCACTGGCCGCAGTGCTGCACGCGGGCCGACTCGGTGGGCCGGGGCCGCTCGATGGCATCGAGCAGCTCCTCCCGGCGGCGTCGGGCGTACGGTGCGACGTCGACGAGTCGCCACGGGTGCTGCTCCTGGTCGCCGGTGACGACGGTGAGCCACTGCGGCGCGACCCCCTGGAGGGTCTCGAGGCGCGCGGCGTACGTGGCCATCTGCAGCAGCGCCGGCACCTTGAGCCGACGAGCGAGCTTGGTGTCGGCGATGTCGTAGCGCCACGGGCCGAAGGCGCTCAGCTCGCCCTCGGGCAGCTCGGCCCGCAGGAGGAAGTCGGCCAGGCCCACCCAGTGGCCGTCGTAGAAGGTGGCCTGGTAGACGACGTCGACGCCGCGGCGCATGGCCTCGACCGTGGCCTCCTCGGCCGCAGCTCCGTGCAGCCCGAGGGCCGCGACGTCGAGGACCTCACGGCCCTCGGCCCGCAGCCGGTCGAGGTAGGCGTGCTCGTGCTCGAGGCCCTTGGCGAAGACGAGGTTGAGCGAGTCGTCCGGTGCGACGCGCGCCGCGCGGGCCCCTCGGGCGGCCCCCGCCGGGCCCAGCGCCTCGAGGTCGAGCGTCGTGATGTGCGCGCAGGCGACGTGCTTGGTGAGGTCCGTCGGGGACAGGACCAGGTGGCCGTCGATGCGCTGCATGCCCCGAGTATGCCGACGCCCTCCGACAGCCCGACATGTCGGGCAGATGACGAGCTGTCCCGTTGGCGCGCGCACACCCCCCTTCGTCGGATAGGTTGCCCCCGGCGTGGCAGGCAAGGTTCGGGGGCGAGCGCCCCTGCGCACGGGGTGCCCGAGCGGGGCTTCGTGCGGACGGAGCCGCGCAAGGAGGATGGGTGTCGATCAACTCTCGGGGGCCGCGACGTCGTCGCGGTCTGGTTGGCACGGTGAGCGCAGGAGCCGCAACGGCCCTCGTCGCCGCGACCCTCGGTGTGACGCCGGCCGGCGCCACCCCTCACGCGACGGTCAAGCACCGGAGCGACAAGCAGCTGCCGAGCACCGTCAAGGGAGCCGGATCCCTCGGCCTCGGCACGCAGCGCACCGGCGGCGACCGGGTCGACCCGGACCTGCGCCGGGCCACGGGCCCCGTCGACGTCATGCTCGAGCTCGACGCCGCCCCGGCGGTGCGGGCCTTCGGCCTGGCCCGCGGTCGGGGCCTCGCCGCCGCCAAGAGCGCCGCCCGGAGCCAGACCTCCGCGGTCAAGCAGGCGCAGCGGGCCGTGGAGAGCCGGTTCGGCTCGAGCGCGACGCGCGCCCGCACGCTCTACCGCGCCCACGCCGCGTACGCCGGCATCGCCGTCCAGACCGACGCGAGCCGCCTCGCCGCGCTCGCGGCGATCCCCGGCGTCAAGGCGATCCACCGGCTGACCCCGAAGTCGACGTCGAACAGCTCCTCGGTCCCCCTCATCGGGGCGCCGGAGGTGTGGGCCGGCAGGGACGACACCGGCGGGGGCATCCGCGTCGGGATCATCGACACCGGCATCGACTACACGCACGCCGACTTCGGCGGCGAGGGCACGACGGCCGCCTTCGAGGCCGCCAAGGCCTCCACCACCTTCCTCGGCACCCCGAAGGTCGTCGGCGGCTACGACTTCGCCGGCGACGCCTACGACGGCGCCGACCCCGCGTCCGTGCCGGTCCCCGACACGAACCCGCTCGACTGCGAGGGGCACGGCTCGCACGTCGCCGGCACGACGGCCGGTCTCGGCGTCGCGGCCGACGGCTCCCCGTGGTCCGGCGGGTACGCCGACCCGATCGACCCCGCGCAGGTCCGCATCGGCCCGGGCGTGGCGCCCGGCGCGAGCCTCTACGCGCTCAAGGTCTTCGGCTGCGACGGGTCGACGAACCTCGTCGGGCAGGCGCTCGACTGGGCCGCCGACCCGAACGGCGACGGCGACGTCTCCGACCACCTCGACGTCGTCAACATGTCGCTCGGCAGCTCCTACGGCTCGCCGCAGGACCCCGACTCGGTCGCCTCGGACAACCTCGCCGCCCTCGGCACGGTCGTCGTCGCCTCGATCGGCAACTCCGGCGACGTGTACGAGGTCGGCGGCTCGCCGGGCAACGCCCGCCGGGTCCTCGGGGTCGCGGCCTCCGACGACGGCAACGACGTCGTCGACGGCCTCAAGGTCGACTCCCCCACCGGCATCGAGCCCGCCGACACCATCGACGGCGACCAGGACGACGTGTTCGCCGCCCTGCGCTCGGACAGCTACGACTGGGCCGGCAAGCCGGGTGTCACCGACACCCCGGTCGTCACGATCGGCGACTGGTCCCAGCCCGTCGGCGCGTCCAACGACATCGACGGCTGCGACCCGTACTCCACGGCCGACGCGTCGACGGTGGCCGGCAAGGTCGTCATGCTCTGGTGGCTCGACGGCAACGGCCGCCGGTGCGGCTCCAAGGTGCGGGCCGACGCGGCCCTCGCCGCGGGTGCCGCGGGCGTCATCTACGGCAGCGACTCCAACGCCTTCTCGGCCGGCGTCGCCGGCAACGCCGGCCTCCCGGCGATGCTGCTCGTCAAGCAGGGGCGCGACGCGGTCAAGGCGCAGCTCGACGCGTCCACCGAGGTCCGCGTCACCATGACGAACGCCCTCCGCAACGCCGTCACGGTCCGCAACCCCGGCGCGGTCGACCAGCTCGCCGGCTTCTCCTCGCGCGGCGTCGGCGTGGCCGGCGGCGTCAAGCCCGACGTCGCGGCGCCGGGCGTCACGACGTTCTCGGTCGCGGTCGGCACCGGCGACGAGGGCATCGCCGAGTCCGGCACCTCGATGGCCTCCCCGCACGTGGCCGGCGAGGCCGCCCTCGTGCGCGCCGCCCACCCGTCGTGGACCGTCGAGGAGGTCAAGGCGGCCATCATGAACACGGCCACCCAGGACGTCTTCGTCGGCCCGGACCACACCGGCGAGGTCTACGGGCCCGAGCGCGTCGGGTCCGGACGCGTCGTCGCCGACGCCGCGGTCGACACCGCGACGCTCGCCTACGTCACCGACGACCCCGGCGCCGTCAGCGTGTCCTTCGGGCCGGTGGCGGTCAGCACGGCGACGCGGACGCTGACGAAGACGGTCCGCATCGTCAACAAGCGACCGACCCAGGACGCGCGCTACACGCTGTCGTACGCGGCGGCGCACGAGACGCCGGGGGTCACCTACACCCTGACGCCGAGCCAGGTCAGCGTCCCCGCCCGCGGATCGGTCGACGTCCTGGTCACCGCGACCTTCACCCGCTCGGCGCTGCGTGCGGTCACCGACCCGACGACCTCCTCGGACCCCGCGGAGGCCGGCATCACGCGCAACCATCGCACCGACGCCAGCGGGCGGATCGTCCTGTCGCCGGTCGGCGGCACGTCCGGCGGCGACCTCCGCGTGCCGGTGTGGTCGGCTCCGCGTCCCGCCTCGAGCATGAGGGCGGCCGCGAGCACGACGGTCACCGGCTCCGGTCGGGTCCAGTACGCGTCGCTGCCGCTCACCGGTTCCGGGGTGGACAACGCCGACGACCCGCAGAACCCGGGTCCGGAGGACTACGAGTCCACGGTCTCCACCTTCCAGCTGCAGGCCACGAGCCCGCGCATCCCGGACTGCTCGCCGTCCCGGGTGCTCGACTGCCTCGGCACCGCCGACGACCGCGGGGCCGACCTGCGCTACGTCGGGTCGGCCTCCGACTGGGCCGCCTGGGACAACCCCTCGGACGCCCTGCTGACCTTCGGGATCAGCACGCACGGCCAGTGGCGCACCCCCGCCAGCGAGGTGGAGTTCGACGTCAACCTCGACACGAACGGCGACGGCACCGCCGACGCCGTCGCGTACACGACCCGCATCGCGACCTCGACCGACGACTACGACTACTTCCTCACCGAGCTGCTCGACCTGCGTCCCGGGCATGTCGGCGACGTCCTCGACGACCAGTTGACCAACGGCGTCGACGGCTCGTTCGACACCGACCTGTTCAACAGCGACTCGCTGGCGATGCCGGTGTCGGTCGGCGCGCTCATGGACGCCGGTCTCGTGTCCGGCGCCTCGCCGCGGGTGCGGTACTGGGTCACGACGTACAGCCAGAGCGGGCAGGTCGACACCGTCGGCAGCCCGGCCGCCCCGCTGACGGTGAGCCTGGCCTCGCCCGGCCTGTCCGCCTTCGGCGACTACACGACGCTGCTCAACACCGACCTGCCGGGGGCGACGCTCGACGTCTACCGCGACGCGTCGAACGCCGCGGTCGACAAGCCGCAGGGCCTGCTCCTGCTGCACCACCTCAACACCGACGGCTCGCGTGCGCAGGTCGTCACCGTCAAGCGGGCCTCGGGCACGAAGCTCGCGGCCAGCCCGACGTCGATCACCTACGGCGGTCGCACGACGCTGACGGCGACGGTGACGCCGTCGGACGCCACCGGCACGGTGACGTTCGGCTACAACGGCAGGGCGCTGCGCACGGTGAAGGTGTCCGGCGGCAAGGCGGTCCTGCCCGTCACCGGGCTGCCGCGCGGCACCGCGTCGTTCACGGCGGCCTACTCCGGCGACGCCTCGACGGTCGCGAGCCGTTCGGGCACCGTCACGGTCGCCGTCAAGGGGCTGGCGAGCCGCACGGCCCTGTCGGCCAACGTCACGAGCTACCGCTACGGCGGTCGTCCGGTGCTCACCGCGAGCCTGTCGCCCTCGAGCGCCACGGGCACGGTGACCTTCCGCGACGGCTCGCGGGTCCTCGGCACGAGCACCGTGCGCTCGGGCCGGGCGACGCTCTGGGCGCCGGTGCTGTCCAGGGGCACCCACCGCGTCACCGCCACCTACTCCGGGTCGAAGGCCTACAACCCCTCGACGTCGGGAGCGGTGACGCTCACGGTCCGCTGACGCGAAAGGTCCGCTGACGCGACGCGAGTGCCGCCCGGGTCCACCGGGCGGCGCTCGTGCGTGCGGGCCGCTTCGCCCCGACCCCCGGACGCCGTGGGCGCCCGCCGGTACCGTCGCTCCATGGCGACCGCGACGTACAAGGACCTCTGCATCGACGCCAGCGACGCCCACGCGCTGGCGCGCTTCTGGGGCCCCGTGCTCGACCTCGACGTCAACCTCCACGACGACGGCGACGCCGACCTGCGGCGTGCCGGTGAGGTGCTCGTCTGGGTCAACACGGTGCCCGAGCCCAAGACGGTCAAGAACCGGCTGCACCTCGACGTCCACGCGGCCTCGCTCGACCGTGTCCTCGCCGCCGGGGCGCGCGTCGTCGACGAGCAGCCGCGCTGGACCGTGCTCGCCGACCCCGACGGGCAGGAGTTCTGCGTCTTCGTCCGGCAGGCCGGCGACGAGCGGCTCCGCACTCCCCTCTACGAGCTGGTGCAGGACGTCACGGGCGATGCCGACGACGCACACGGGTTGGCCGTGTGGTGGGGCGACCTGCTCGGTGCCACGGCGGTGCGCGACGACGGCTTCAGCCACCTCGAGCACGTCGCCGGTCTGCCGTGCGAGAGCCTCGTGTTCCAGCCGGTGCCCGAGGCCAAGACGGCCAAGAACCGCGTCCACGTCGACGTCACGACCCGCGACGTCGGGGCCGTGGTGGCTGCCGGTGCCGTGGTGCTGCGTCCGCGTGGCGAGGACGGCCTGGGCTGGACGGTGCTCGCAGACCCCCACGGCAACGAGTTCTGCGCGTTCACCGTCGGCTGAGGCCCCCGGCACGCGCGGGAGGCGGCCCTCCCTACGGGGAGGACCGCCTCGCTGGCGGGGTTCTCGGCCCTGATGCTGGCTGGACCGGTCCCGCGTGGTGGGGGGCGAGTGGCCCGCCCACCGCCTCGCTCACCGCAGGAAGCCGTTACCGACCTTACGGCCCCACCACTTGCCCAGGCCCCACGTGTCCCCGGCGTAGGTCGCCGCGAGAACCGCGATGCCCAGTGCCTCGATCCAGTGGCTGTCGACGAGCGGGTTGGTCATGCCCGACTGCCCGAGCGGGAACTCGGCCAGGTACATGAGGGCGAGGAGGAGTGCACCGGTCCAGGCCGCGATCTTCAGGCCTGCGCCGGCGATGAGGGCGATGCCGATCCCGAGGAGGCCGGTCATGAACACCCAGTCGGCCCACGGGCCGGAGATGTTCTTGAAGAAGGTCGCGAACGGGCCCTCGGCGTGCGTCATGAAGCCCTGGGCCGGGGTGCCGCCGTGGATCCATGCCTTCGCAGAGGGGGTGGCGTAGCCGAGGCCGAAGAGCTTGTCGAGGAAGGGCCAGAGGAAGGTGAACCCGAGGACGAGACGCAGGCCGGCGAGCAGCTTGCGAGCGATGTCCGAACGGACGACCTCCTCCTGGAACGTGACGACGCCCTTGGTCGGGTCGTGCGTCGGGGTGCCAGCGGTGCCCGAGTCGCCGCTGACTGGGGTGTCACGGTGGATGGTGGCCATGGTGCTCAACTCCAGAACTTCGAGGTGTTCCGGCAGCTACTCTGTCGGTACTACAAACGGTAGTAGTAGGCCACGACCGGCGACAGGGAAACGGTGTGTGATCCGTGGAACAGCCGTGCGGAGGCTGTGGGTCGGCGTCGGGCGCGGATCAGCGTCGGGCGCAGATCAGCGTCGGGCGCGGATCAGCGTCGGCACCTCGAGCTCGCCCGGGGCCTCGGCCAGCTCGCGGACGAGGTCGGCCACGGCGTCGAGCGAGGCGCTCACCCCGGCGTAGGAGCCGTCGAGGCGGATCGGCCGGCACAGGATGCGCGTGCCGGCGTTGCGGATCACCATCTCGGAGTCGGGCGAGCGGGCCGCGTTGCAGTGCACGAGCAGGCCGGTGGGCAGGCCCATCGCCGTCGTGTACGCCACGAGGTCGACGTAGTCGCGCGAGGCGAGGTAGCCGTCGGCGCCCATCGAGTACTTCGCGTCGCCGACGAGCACGACCTCGCTCCCGCGGCGCACGACGAGGTCGGGCACCATCGTCACGGCCCGGCCCTCGTCGAGCCAGACGTCCGACTCGGTCTCGATGCGCAGGTCCGGCGCCAGGCGCTGGTCGAGCTCCTGGACCATCCACCGCTTGAAGAGGTCGTCCATGTCGACCATGAGGCTGTTGGCCTGCTGGTCGCCGCTCTGGTGCGACAGCGACATGGCCTGCAGCACGAGGCGCGAGAGGCGCATCGCGTCGTCGTAGTGCTCGTTGAGGCGCGTGACCGGCACGGGCACGGCGTGAAGGGTGGCCGGGGTGTCGCTGACGCCCTCGAAGCGGCCGAGCACCCGCAGGGCCTCGCGACGCACCTGCGGCGCCAGCTGCGGCCAGCTGAGCATCGCCTGCAGGGTGCAGCGGAAGAGCTGGTTCTCGCGGATGTCGTTGGTGAAGTCGTCGTAGCGGCACTGCGGCTCGGCGGCGTTCCACGGTCGGCGCGCGAACTCCTCGACGAGCAGGCGCCCCCGGATGGTGCGCATCCGCTCCTCGCGGCCGACGTAGCCGTGCACGAGACCACGCATCGTCGAGCTGTCGATGAGGCGGATCGCGAAGAAGGCGACGCCGTCGATGAGCTCGTCGGTGTCGCTCCACGTCACGTGCTCGTGGTCGAAGGCGTCGGGCGAGACGCCGGCGCCGAGCATCGCGAAGAAGTTCGTCACCGACACCCGCGGCGTGACGCGGACGACGAGCCCGGGCACCGCGAGCGCCCCGACCCAGCTCGTGGCCCCGATCGTCACGACGTCGGGGTCGGCGGTCGCGTGGATGACGAGCCGCTCCCCCGCCGCGTTGACGAGCGCGGCGCGGGTCTCGCGGTCGAGCCGGACCGGCCCCGAGCGTCCGTGCTCGGGGATCGGGGGCAGCTCGATGGTCACGGCCTGCTGAGGTCGAGCTGGCCGTAGCGGGCGAGGACGTTCTCCCAGCGGAACTGCGCGAGCTCGTGCTCGCGACCGTACAGCTGGTCCTCGATGAACGGGTAGACGTTGTAGTCCCAGATGCGGCGCAGCGCCGACGCGTCGTCGAGGCCCGGGCGCATGAAGTAGCTGTGCCCGATCTGCAGGTGCGGACCCCGGAGGGCACGGCGCAGGTCCTCGTTGACGCGGTCGACGAGGTCGGCCACCCACACGGGACCGTCGTTGGCCTCGAGCCACCGACGGAGCAGACCCTCCATGGGTCCGTCGTGGGGCATGAACGGCACGAAGTCGAAGCGTCGGCGCAGGGCGGCGTCGACGAGCGCGATGGAGCGATCGGCGGTGTTCATGGTGCCGATGAAGTAGAGGTTCGGCGGCAGCTCGAAACCCTCGTCGGGCCGGTAGCTCGTCTTGACCGAGTGCGAGCGGTACTCGAGCAGGAAGAGCAGCTCGCCGAACACCCGCGGCAGGTTCGCGCGGTTGATCTCGTCGATGATCATGATGTGCGGCGTCAGAGGGTCGGCCTCGGCCGCCTCGGCGAGGAGCGCGAGCGGACCCTTGCGCAGCTCGTAGACCATCTGGCCCTGGTGGTCGATCTGCGGGCGGAAGCCCTCGAAGAAGTCCTCGTAGCTGCTGCTCGGGTGGAACTGCACGATGTCGCGCTTGGCCGGGTCGGGCTGCAGGGCCTGGGCGAACCGCTGCGCCAGGTAGGTCTTGCCGGTGCCGGGAGGCCCGTAGAAGATGACCTGCTTCTTCTCCTCGAGCAGCGCCCGGATCTCGCGGAGGAACGACTCCTCGATGAGCAGCTCCTGGGCCGCCTCGCCGATGGCGTCGTGGTCGGGCACGAGCGCCTTGTCGGAGCGGCGCATCAGCCAGTGCGCGAGCTGGGCCTGGCCCCACGGGTCGTCGGGCAGCAGCGGGTCGAGGGTCTGCTTGAGCAGGGCGTTGGTCTCGACGTGGGTGCGCCCGCGCGACTTGCCCTCGGTCCAGCGGGCCGGACCGCCGAGCCGCTTGAGCATCGCGACCTTGCCGGAGTCGCCGCCGAGGGCGAAGAGCGGCAGCCAGTGCTCGGGGTGGGCGATGGCGAACAGCTTGAGCACGACGCTCTCGCCGAAGCCCTGGACGGGGAGGTCCTCCGAGCCGAGGACGCGGTTGATCCGCTCCTCGTCGCGGCCCTCGCCCCAGAGCAGCTCGCGGACCATGAGGCGCAGCTGGTCGATGCCGGCGGCGTCGAGGGCGTTGATCGAGCTGATGAGCACCGACTGCGCGCCGATGTCGCCGTAGCCGCGCGTCGACACGATGCGCTTGAAGGTCGGCAGGTCGAAGTCCTCGAGCCCCTCCTTGGACAGGCACGCGGCGAAGACGCGGCGCTGCTCCTGGTGCCAGGCGTCGCGCTCGTTCGGGTAGGGCCGCTCGGCGCGGAAGATCTCGACCTCGCTCTCGAGGTCGACCATGGCGGCCAGCTCGAGCTCGGGGTCGTCGACGGTGCCGCGCTGGCTCGAGTTGAGGAAGCGCAGCAGCGGCGTCAGGGCGCGGGCGGTCGTGACGATGTCGTCGGCGAAGTCGGCCCGGCCGAGGGCCTCCTCGCCCTTCCACCAGCGACCCGCGAACACCTCGCCGGACGCGTACTCGCGCCCGAGTGGCTCGAGCCGGTCGGGCCGGCCGTCCTCGTGGACGCGGACGAACGCCAGGCCGCGCGGCAGGTGCTCCTGCACGAGCGTCGCGACCTCGCGCAGCTGCTCGTCGCCCTCGCCCTCCCAGCCGCCGTGAAGGCCGAAGGCGACGCCGGAGGGGGTGACCCAGAGCCGGAACCCGGGCGCGCCGGCGCCACCGACGAGGATCCACGACGCATAGAGGTCGGAGCGGTAGGCGGAGTCCTCGCCCGCGTGCTGCTGCAGCGCGAGGGTCGGCGCCTCGAGGTAGAGGCCGGTCTCGGTGGAGAGGCGCTCGATGAGGCTGTCGGACACGTGGTCGGCCTCGCCGCGCAGCTGGCGGGCGAGGTCGGCGGCACGCTCCTCGTGCCGGCCGCTCGCGTAGCCCGTGGCGGGGCGGAACTCGGCGGCGAGCTCGGCCGCCTCGACGCAGACGTCGAGGATCTTCGGGGCGATGCCGACGAAGGCCTCGGTCTCCTTGAAGTACCAGAGGATGCGGGCCGCGTAGCGGGGGTCCTCCGGCCGCAGGGCGGCGCAGAGGTCGGCGTAGGCGACGTACCGCTCTGCGTGGCTCAGGCCGCGCTCGAGCCAGCCGAGGCGCTGCAGCATGTGGGGGGCGTTCTCCCACATGAGCGGCCAGGCACCGCCGTCGTCGGTGGACCAGAACAGCGACAGGACGTAGGCGGTCTGGGCCGGGCTCGGGGCGCGGTGCCCGCGGGATCCGCCGCGGGCCAGGAACGCCTCGATCGCCTGGAGCTTGTCGGCGGCGTCCTGCGGCGAGGCGGGGGTCTGCAGGGTCAGCTTGAGCAGCCCGACGACCTCGGCGTACTCCTCGTCGGCGCGCCGCGCGAGGGTGGCGAGCCAGGGGCCGCCAACCGGGCCGAAGCCGACGTACGGGCCGTCCTTGCGGGCCCACTGGTTCATCGCCTCCTTGAAGGCGACGAGGTCGCTGCTCGCGACGAGGTCGGCGAGGATCTCGCGGAGCTCGCCGTTGCGGGCCGCGCGCTCGGAGTCGAGCTCGGTGAAGAGGGCCTGGGCGTCCTTGTCGGCCTCTGCGGCACGCTCGATGAGCGTGTACTTGGCGCGCCATCGCTTGACGTCGACGGTGTCGGTGCGTGTCATCGGGCTCCCTTGCACGCCCACTTCTCGGGCGTCGTAGTGACTGCGCGTGTGGAGGTGCGCACAGGACCGCACGAAAGGTTACCTGTCGGTCGTCGCTGCTCCGAACTGGCGGCCTCCCCGAACGGGAGACCTTCGGATCCGGTGCCCTGCCACCCCGGATCCCACGGAACCGGTCGGTCTCAGGCGGGCGGCGCCGTCCCGGGGCCGCCGGCGGGCGTGGCGGCGTGCGGCAGGAGGGCGTCCTCGTCCTCGGCGTCGCTCATCCAGCGCGAGCCGGCCGAGCCCGAGCTCTCCCCCGACCTCGCGCCGGCGAAGTCGGACGGCTCGGTCGCGTCAGTGGCATCAGGAGCGATCTCACGCGTCACCCGGTGCACGGTGAGCAGCCAGGTGAGGCCTCCGCCCGCGACGAACGCGACGAGGAGCAGGGCCGCCTTCACGACCGCACCTGCCCGCCCGCGGGCCCGTGGTCGGCGAACGCCTCGTCGGCCGAGCGTGCGGGCACGCGGGCCGCTGACACGGCGAGCGCCACGAGGGAGCCGAGCACGAAGGTGACGACGCTCCACAGGAACGGGCTCCAGAACCCGCCGGCCGAGCGCCCGAGGAGGCCGAGCGCGACGGTGACGACGGCGAGCGCCGCCCACCACGAGGCGCCGACCTCCGTGCGGTAGCGCCGGGTCACCTGCTGGGCCGTCCGTCCTCCGCTCACACCCGTCCCGTACCCGCTGCCGGCTGCGGGGACACGGCGACGCGGCGACACGGCGACACGGCGACACGGCGACGCGTCAGGCGGCCGCGCACCCGCTCTCGGGCACCAGCGTGCGCACGTCGTCGTGGCCGGCGACGGCGACGGCGTGCAGCCGGACGCCGGTGTCGCGGCAGGCCGCCTCGAAGACGTCGCGACGCTCGAGGTCGCGCGGCGTCGGCTCGGGCGCGCCGGGGCGGGCGAGGACGACGGCGACGTCGTGCACCTCGTGGCGGGTGAGCTCGGCGAGGAAGCGCCGCAGCACGTCGGGGGTCTCGGTGCCCTCGGGCAGGCGCACCGGCTGGAGGAGTCGGCCGTTGGGGTGGCAGAGCAGGACGTACGTGGCGCCGTCGGACCTCGAGCGGTCGGTGGCGATGAGGTCGGCGACGCCCTCGAAGACGTCGGGGTGGGTGACCGGTCGCTGCGCCCAGTCCCTGGGCAGGTCCTCGAAGTGCATGACGACGAGCATCCCCGCGACCGGTGACAGTCGTCCCGCGTCGTCCACAGGCTCAGGTCGGCGGCTCAGGTCGGCGGTGTGTACCGGCCGTCGATGACGGTCCACCCGCCGTCGACGAACAGCTGGCTGCCGGTGACGAACGAGGACGCGTCGGAGGCGAGGTAGACGACGGCCCCGACGAGCTCGTCCGGGCGCGACCAGCGGCCGAGGGCGCTCTTGCCCGCGTACGCCTCGGACCACTCCGGCACGGCGCGGATCTGCGCCGTCAGGGGCGTGTCGACGATGCCCGGTGCGATGGCGTTGACGCGCACGCCCTGCAGGCCCAGCTCGACGGCGGCGGCCCGCAGCAGCTGGACGAGGCCCGCCTTCGTCGCGGCGTAGACCCCCTGCCCCGGCTCGACGGTGACGGCGCGGATCGAGCTGAACCCGACGATGCTGCCGCGGCCCCGCTCGGCCATCCCCCGGCCGAAGGCGCGGACGAGGTCGAAGGAGGCCCGGAGGTTGAGCCCGACGACGCGGTCGAACTCCTCGGGCGAGTAGTCGAGCACGCGCTTGCGCACGTTCGTGGCCGCGGTGAAGACCAGCACGTCGACCGCGCCGAGCTCGTCGGCGGCGCGGGCCACGGCGTCGGCGTCGGTGACGTCGAGGGCGTACGCCTCGAACCGGCCACCGGCAACGGCGCCGAGGCGGGCGGTCTCGCGCGCCGCGTCGAGGTCGCGGTCGGCGCAGACGACCTCGGCACCGTGGGCGGCGAGCGCGAGGGCGCTCTCGCGGCCGATGCCGCTGCCGGCCCCGACGACGACGGCGCGGCGGCCGTCGAGGCGGAAGAGGCGGGCGTAGTCGGGTCGCCGGCTCTGTGTGCTCATCGCGCTCCTCCGGTGGTGCGGGCCGCCGACGGGCGGATGATCGCCATCCGCGTCACGGTCAGCTCCTCGATGGCGAAGCGCGGCCCCTCGCGGCCGACGCCGCTGTCCTTGACGCCGCCGTAGGGCATGACGTCGGAGCGGAATCCCGGCACCTCGTTGACGACGACGCCGCCGGCCTCGATGCGGTCGATCGCGGCGAACGCCGTGCCGAGCGACTCGGTGAAGACGCTGGCGTGCAGGCCGTACCGCGAGCGGTTGACGGCCTCGAGGGCCGCGTCGAGGTCGGGCACGGTGCGCACGACGACGACCGGGCCGAAGACCTCCTCGTCCCAGGCGTTCTCGCCGTCGGGCACGTCGGCGAGCACGGTCGGCTGGAGCACCCCGTCGACGACGTCACCGCCGTGCACGAGGGTGCCGCCGGCCTCGACCGCCGCGACGACCCACGACCGGACGCGCTCGGTGGACGCCGCGTCGATGAGCGCCGAGACGCGCGTCGACGCCTCCCGCGGGTCGCCGACGGCGACGTCGCCGACGCGCCGGGCGAGCGCGTCGAGGAAGGCCTCGCGGGCGGGCTCGACGACGACGACGCGCTGGACGCTGATGCAGGCCTGCCCCGAGGCGTAGTACCCGCCGCGGACGACGGCGTCGGCGGCCGCCTCGACGTCGGCGTCGGCCGCGACGACGAGGGCGGCGTTGGAGCCGAGCTCGAGGAGCACCTTGGCGGGCGCGGCGTCCCTGGCGATGCGGTGCCCGACGGCGGCCGAGCCGGTGAACGACACGGCGGCCACGCGCGGGTCGGTCGTCAGGGCGACACCGACCTCGACGCCGCCGGTGACGAGCTGGACCGCCCCGCGCGGCGCCCCGGCCTCGGCGAGCGCCTCGCGGACGACGTGGACGAGCCAGAGCGTCGCGAAGGGCGTCTGCGGGGCCGGCTTGACGACGACCGGGCACCCGGCGGCGAGGGCCGGGGCGAGCTTGTGGGCGGCGAGCAGCAGCGGGTAGTTGTAGCCGGCGATGCCGACGACGACGCCGACGGGCTTGCGCACCCAGAACCCGACGAGGCCCTCGCCGCTCGGCAGCAGGTCGAGGGGCACCGTCTCACCGTGCAGCCGCGCGACCTCCTCGGCCGCGGTCAGGAGCGTCAGCAGGGTGCGGTCGACCTCGACCCGGCAGTCGACGAGCGGCTTGCCGGTCTCGAGGACGAGGAGCCGCTCGAGGTCGTCGCGCCGCTCGGTGAGCCGACGGTGGGCCGCGGTCAGGGCCGAGCGGCGGACGTGCGACGGGAGGTCGGCGACGGTGCCGCGCAGCTCGTGCGCCACCGAGATCGCCTGCTGGGCAAGCGCGCTCGTGCCGACCGGCGCGTGCGCGACGAGCTCGCCGGTGTAGGGGAAGTGGACCGGTGCGGTAGCCCCCGGGTCGACCCAGTCCTCGCCGACGGGGAGCCCGGCGGGGTGGTCGGGCGTGTACGTCGTCGAGTGGGTCGTCGTGCTCGTCACCGAGGGTCTCCCAGGAGGTCGGACGCGCCGGCGCCCTCGAGGGCGCGGCGCATGCTGGGCGCCGCCCGCAGGAGGCGCTGGGTGTAGGGGTGCTGCGGGTCCTCGAAGACCTGCGCGGTCGGCCCGGTCTCGACGATCTCGCCGGCGCTCATGACGGCGACGCGGTCGCAGAGGTGCCGCACGACGGACAGGTCGTGCGAGACGAAGACGAGGGTGAGACCCAGCTCGGACACGAGGTCGCCGATGAGGTTGAGCACCTGGGCCCGCACCGACACGTCGAGGGCGCTGACCGGCTCGTCGGCGAGCAGGATCGAGGGCTTCGGCGCGAGCGCCCGGGCGATCGAGATGCGCTGGCGCTGGCCGCCGGAGAACTGGTGGGGGTAGCGCTCGGCCGCCTCGGCGGGGAGGCCCACCGCGTCGAGCAGCTCGGCGACCCGCCCGTCGCGGCCCGGGAGCCCCTGCGCGTCGAGCGGTTCGGCGACGATGTCGCGCACCCGCATGCGTGGGTCGAGCGAGCCCATCGGGTCCTGGAAGACGAGCTGGAGCGCCGAGCGGAGGAAGGCGAGGTCGCGCTCGCGCCGGCCGGTGACCTCGAGGCCCTCCACGCGGATCTCCCCGCTCGTCGGCCGGTCGAGGGCGGCGAGGAGGCGCAGGAGCGTCGACTTGCCGCACCCGGACTCGCCGACGATCCCGAAGCGCTCGCCACGCTCGACCTCGAAGGAGACGCCCTTGAGGGCCTCGACGACCGGGCCGGGCCGCCGCAGTGAGGTGCGCGGGCGGCGGTACTCCCGGCGCAGGTCGGTGACGCTGATGGCGGCGGTCATCGCTGCTCCTCCCCCGCCCCGGCAGGGTGGTGGCAGGCGTAGCCGTCGCCCGGGTCGGGCCCGGTCCACGGCGGCGCCGTGGCGCACTCCGCGGTCGCGTGCGCGCACCGGTTGCGAAAGACGCAGCCGTCGGGGAAGGCGCCGGCGGCCGGCACCGAGCCGCGGATCGTCGGCAGCCGGCCCTCGGCGTCGACGGCGTCGAGGTCGGACGCGGCGAGCAGGCCCTCGGTGTAGCGGTGCCGCGGCCGGCGGAACACCTCCTGCACCGGACCGGCCTCGACGACGCGCCCGCCGTACATGACGAGGACGCGCTCGCACACCGTCGCGACGACCGCGAGGTCGTGGGTGATGAAGAGCATCGCGGCGTCGCGGGCCGCCACCCCGCGGACGATGAGGTCGAGCACGCGCGCCTGGACCGTGACGTCGAGCGCCGTCGTCGGCTCGTCGCAGACGAGCAGGGCGGGGTCGTTGGCCAGGGCGATGGCCACGACGACGCGCTGGCGCTGGCCGCCGGAGAGCTGGTGCGGGTAGGCGCGTGCGGCGTCGGCGGGGTCGGGCAGCCCGACCTGGTCGAGCAGCTCGACCACGCGCGCGCGCACGGCACGCCGGTCGGTACCGGCACCGCTGCGGTCGCGGTGCAGCGTGATCGCCTCGGCCAGCTGGTCCCCGACGCGCATCGTGGGGTTGAGCGCGGTCATCGGCTCCTGGAAGACCATCGCCACCTCGCCGCCGCGCACGCGTGACCACTGCCGCTCCGACGCCGACGCGAGGTCGGCGCCGACGCCGGCGAGGCGCACCGAGCCGTCGACGCGCGCGTCCTCCGGAAGCAGGCCGAGCAGGGTGAGGCTCGTCAGGGACTTGCCCGAGCCGGACTCGCCGATGAGCCCGACGCGCTCGCCCCGGTCGATGGTGAAGGTGAGGTCGTGGAGCAGGTGGTGGCGCCCGATCCGCACGTCGAGGCCCTCCACGTCGAGCACGCGGGTCTGGCTCATCGGCGGTCCTCCAGCCGGGGGTCGAAGTGGTCGCGCAGGCCGTCGCCGAGCAGGTTGAAGCCAAGCACCGCCACGGCGATGGCGATGCCGGGCACGAACGCGAGGCGCGGGGCGGCGTAGAGCAGCTCCTGGCTCTCCTGGAGCATCCGGCCCCACGACGGCGTCGGCGGTGGCGTGCCGTAGCCGAGGAACGACAGGGCGGCCTCGGCGAGCACGGCGATGGCGAAGGACACCGACGCCTGCACGATGACGAGCCCGCTGACGTTCGGGAGCACGTGGCGCAGCCCGATCGACCACGGCCGGCGGCCGGCCGCTCGCGCGGCGAGCACGTACTCGGTGCCGAGCACCTGCAGCGAGCCGCCGCGCACGAGCCGCACGAAGCTCGGCACCGACGCGATGCCGATGGCGACCATCGCCACGAGGGTGCTGCCGCCGTAGACGGCGCCGAACATGATGGCGAGCAGCAGCGCCGGGAAGGCGAGGAGCAGGTCCATCCCCCGCATCAGCGTCTCGCCGAGCCAGCGGGTGGCCATCGCGGCGACGAGGCCGAGGGGCACCCCGACGAGGCCGGCGACGCCGACGGCGACGACGCCGACGAAGAGCGTCGTGCGCGCCCCGACGAGCAACTGGCTCAGGACGTCGCGGCCGAGCTTGTCGGTGCCGAGCAGGTGCGCGGGATCACCGATGGGACGCAGCCGGGCCGACGCGTCGACGAACGTCGGGTCGTACGGCGTCCACACGAACGAGACGAGCGCCATGAGCACGACGGTCCCGACGAGGACGGCGCCCACGACGAGGGTGGCCCCCGGTCGGCGTCGGCGCGGGCCGGCCGCGACGATGCCGGGGTCGGGCGTGACGGTGTCGGGGGCGGCGGCGTCCGGTCGGACGGTGTCGGCGCTCATCGGGCAGCCACCTTGAGTCTCGGGTCGATGACGAGGTAGAGCAGGTCGACGACGAAGTTGACGAGCAGGACCGCGACGACGAGCAGCATGACGATGTCCTGCACGAAGACGAGGTCGCGGTTGGCCACCTGGTCGAGCAGGAGGCTGCCGAGCCCCGGGATGACGAAGACGCGCTCGACGACGACGGCGCCGATGAGCAGCGTGGCCAGCTGGAGGGCGAGGACCGTGACGACCGGGATCGCCGCGTTGCGCGACCCGTGCCGCCACAGCGCCCGCGTCGGGCCCAGGCCCTTGGCGCGGGCCGTGCGGATGTAGTCCTCGCGCCGCACGTCGAGCACGGCGCTGCGCACGTACCGCGTGAGCACCGCGCCCTGCACGAGCCCCAGCGAGAGCACCGGCAGCACGAGCTGGCGCAGGAACATCGACGGGTCCTCGTTCGGCGGCGTCCACCCGTTGGCCGGCAGCCACTGCAGCTTCACGGCGAAGACGGTGATGAGCACGATGCCCATGAGGAACGCCGGCACGGCGACCCCGACCTGCGAGAGCGCCGACAGCACGACGCCGCTGGGGCGTCGGTGCCGCACCGCCATGAGCGTGCCGAGCGGCAGCGCGACGACGAGGGCGACGACCATCGCGCAGACGACGAGCCACAGCGTCACCTGGAGCCGGTCGATTATCTGCGGCGCGATCTCGGCCCGGGACACGTAGCTCGTGCCGAGGTCGAACCGCACGAGCCCACCGACCCACGACAGGTACTGCGTCACGAGGGGCCGGTCGAGGCCGAACTGCTCGCGCAGCTGGGCCACGGCCTGCTCCGAGGCGTTGACGCCGAGGGCGACGCGCGCCGGGTCGCCCGGCAGCAGCACCATGAAGACGAAGACGACCACGGAGCTGACCACGAGGCTCGCGAGGAGGATCGCGGTGCGCCGGACGACCTGGAGCAGCATCGGGAAGGGTCCTCCGTCGGGTCCGTCAGGAGCGGGCGAGGTCGCGCAGCACGAACGCCTCGGTGATGGCGTTCTTCGGCAGCCCCGTGATGCCCTTCTCCGCGACCATGAGGTTGGGCAGCAGGAAGAGGAAGTCGGCGGCGGCGTCCTGCGACAGCTCGCGGGCCGCCTTCTTCATGAGCGTCACCTGCTCCTCGGGCGTGCCGGAGTCGGCGGCCGCGAGGTCGGACTGCAGCTGCTTGTTGTCGTAGCGCGTGTAGTACTTCGGGTCACCGAAGACGGCGGGCAGGTCGCGCGGCTCGACGTGCGCGACGATCGACATGTCGTAGTCGGCGTCGCTGAACACGGTGCCGAGCCAGACGGCCGGGAACTCGAGCTGGTCGAGGGTCACCTGGAAGCCGGCCTGCTCGAGCTGGCTCTTGACGACCTGGCCGCACGACACCGCGTAGGGCAGCGTCGGGATGCGCAGCCGGATCGGCGTCTTTCCCACGCCGGTCTCGGCGACGAGCGCCTTGGCCTTGGCCAGGTCGTGCGGGTAGAGGCCGGTGAGGTCCTCGTACCAGGGGTCGGTCGGGGGCACCATGCTGCCGATGAGGGTGCCGCGCCCGGCCCAGCAGGTGTCCATCAGGGCCTGGTGGTCGATGGCGTAGCGGGCCGCCTGGCGCACCTTGAGGTCGTCGAAGGGTGCCTTGCCGTTGTTGAACGACAGGACGACCTCGCCGTTCGTCGTGCCCTCGACGATCTCGTACTTCGGGTTGTTCTCGAACTGGGCCAGCGACTCGGGTGCCTGGACCGTGCCGACGACGTCGATCGTGCCGGTGAGCAGGGCGTTGTTGAGGGCCGTCGGGTCCTTGAAGTACTTGAGCGTGACGTCCTGGAAGTACGGCTTGGTGCCCCAGTACGCCGGGTTGGCCTTGAGCGTGATGGAGTCGCCGCGCTTCCACGTGCCGAACGTGTAGGGACCGGTGCCGACGGGCTTGTTGGCGAGGTCGCCGACGCCCTTCTCGGTCATCATCGCGCCGACCCGCGTCGACATCCGGTAGAGCCAGTTGTTGCTCGGCTTGCTCAGCGTCACCTGCAGCTGGGTGTCGCTGAGGGCCTTGGCGTCGGCGACGACGTCCATGGCCGACTTGAGCGAGATGGTCCAGTCGGTCTTGACGCGGTTGATCGAGAAGACGGCGTCCTTGGCGGTGAACTTCTCCCCGTCGGAGAAGGTCGCGTTGGGCACGAGGTCGAAGGTGTAGGTCTTCCGGTCGGCCGACACCTTCCACGAGCTGGCGAGCTCGGGCTTGAGGTCACCGTTCTGGTCGACCTTGACGAGGGTCTCGTAGACGTTGTCGAGCAGGGCCTGCGAGATGGCGGCCCCGTCCTTGGTCGTGAGGTCGAGGCTCGCCGGCTCGGCGACGAGGCCGACGGTGAGCTTCGTGCCGCCCGCACCCCCGGAGCCGCCCGCACCGCCGCTGGACCCGCCGGAGGCCCCGGAGCCGGCCGAGCAGGCGGCGGTGAGCGTGAGGAGCAGGACGCCGGCCGCAGCCGTGCCGATGCGGGAGTCCTTCATCGTGTCTCCATCTCGTGCAGGACCGCGGCGCCGAGCGTGGTGGTGCTCGCCGTGCCGCCGAGGTCGGGGGCGTGGTGGGTCGGGCGAGGGTCTCATTCCGTTCACTGGTCTGACCAGTGGACTTTTCCGCGCTGAGAGGTACCGTTGCCCTCATCGAGCCCGATGTCAAGGGTTCGTCCGTCCGGCCGACGCGTTCGCGCGCCCCTCGGCCAGCTGTCCGCACGGGAGGACCTCGATGACGAATCCGCTTGCCGCCCAATCCCGCCCGGCAGCAATGACGGCCACCGAGCTCATCGCGTCCTACCGGTCGGGCGACCTCTCCCCCGTCGACGTGCTGCGCGACGTCCGGCAGGTCGTCGAGGCTCGCGAGGCCGAGCTCAACGCCTTCGCGGTGCACGACCTCGACGCCGCCGAGCTGGCCGCGTCCGCGAGCGCGGCCCGCTGGCGTGCGGGTACCCCGGCGGGCCCGCTCGACGGCGTCCCGGTGACGATCAAGGAGAACCTCGCTCGCGCCGGCGTGCCGATGCAGGTGGGCAACGCCGGCGTCACGCCGGTGGTCCCGGAGCGCAGCTGCCCGGTCGTCGACCGCGTCGAGGAGGCCGGCGGGGTCGTCCTCGGCTCCACCGTCATGCCCGACTGGGGCATGCTCAGCTCGGGCGTCTCCAGCCTGCACGGGATCACCCGCTCCCCCTGGGACCCGTCGCTGACCACGGGCGGCTCGAGCTCGGGAGCCGGGGCCGCCGCCGCCGGCGGCTACGGGCCGCTCCACGTCGGCACCGACATCGGCGGCTCGATCCGCCTGCCCGGAACGTGGCTCGGGCTCGCCACGCTCAAGCCGAGCGCCGGTCGGGTCCCCCTCGACAACCCCTACCTCGGACGCGTGGCCGGCCCGATGGCGCGCTCGGTCGAGGACGTCGCCCTGCTCCTGTCGGTCATCGGCCGCCACGACCCCCGCGACTGGACCGCCCTGCCGCCCGCCGACCTCGACCTCGACATCTCGGCGACGCCGCTCGACGTCGCAGGCCTGCGCGTCGGGCTGCACCTCGACGCGGGCTGCGGGCTACCGCTCGACCCCGAGGTGCGCGCCTGCGTGGAGCGGGCGGCGAGGCTCTTCGCCGACGCCGGCGCCCGCGTCGAGCCGCTCGAGCCGTTCATGGCGCCGCGGCTGCTCGCCGACCTCGACCAGTTCTGGCGGGTGCGCTCCCTCGTCGACCACGAGTCCCTGGCCCCCGAGGCCCGCGAGCGCGTCCTGCCGTTCATCCGGCGCTGGGTCGGCGCCGTCGCCGACGTCGACGGGAAGGCCGTGCTGCGCGACTACTCGAGCATCATGGCGATCCAGCAGGCCACCGTCGCCGCCACCGAGCGCTTCGACCTCGTGCTCTCGCCGGTGGCCCCGATGGCCGCCTTCCCGGCCGAGTGGCCGATGCCGTGGGGCGAGGGCGACGAGGGCATGGCCCACATCGGGTTCACCGCCCCGTACAACCTGTCCGGCCAGCCGGCCGCGACCGTCAACTGCGGGTTCACCGCCGACGGGCGCACCGTCGGCCTGCACCTCGGTGGGCGCCGGTGGGACGACGTCGGCGTGCTCCGCGCGGCCGCCTGGTACGAACGGCACCGCGGCCCCGACGCCACGCCGTGCTGGCCGATCCCCGAGGCCGTGCAGGCCTCCTCCGGCACGGAGCGCCCCGGTGCCTGAGCCCGGCGCGTCGACCCGCGCCTTCGAGCAGGTCCGGCCCGTGCGCCTCTACGAGCGCATCGTCGAGCAGGTCGAGGAGGCCGTCGGCCGCGGCGAGCTGCGCCCCGGCCAGCGGCTGCCGAGCGAGCGCGAGCTCGTCCTCCAGTTCGGCACGAGCCGGGCCACGGTGCGCGAGGCGCTGCGGGTCCTCGAGAGCAACGGCGTCGTGCGGTCGCGGCCCGGCGACCCCAACGGCCCGGAGATCCTGCCCGTCACCTCCGGCCAGCTGACCAAGCAGATGCGCCGCCTGGCCCGGGCCGACGGCCTGACGCTGTCGCAGCTGCTCGTGTCGCGGATGATGCTCGACTCGACGGCCAACCGCCTCGCCGCGACGCTGCGCACCGAGGCCCAGCTCGCCGAGATGGAGACGGCGATCGCCCAGATGCGCGAGGCCGTCGAGGGCGGCTATGCCTCGTTCAGCGAGGCCGACTTCGCCTTCCACGAGGCCATCGCCCGGGCCAGCGGCAACACCTTGATCCAGGTCTGCAACGCCGTCGTGCGCGACACCGTCCTGTCGCTCATCTCCGACAAGATCGCCCACGCCCGCAACAGCAAGGCCCTCATGCGCCGCTCCCTCGGCCACCACGAGCAGGTGCTCGACGCCATCCGCTCCGGCGACGGCGCGGGCGCGGCCCACGCGTCGATGCACAGCCTCTACGAGTACTACGCCGGCTACGTGCCCGCGCCCGAGCGCGCGACGCTGCGGGCCCTGCTCGACGACTGACGGTTCGGGCGCGACCGCCCGGCGGGGCGGCGTCGGGGCGCGTCACCGGACCCGGCAGAATGCGTGGCTCCACGCGTCGTCGACCAGGAGTGTGTGACCGGTGAGTGTGCAGGTGAAGGTGGCCTCGATCGAGCAGCGGATCGCCGAGGAGCTCGGGGTCCGTGAGGGACAGGTGGCCGCGGCGGTGGGGCTGCTCGACGGCGGGTCGACCGTGCCGTTCGTGGCCCGCTACCGCAAGGAGGCCACCGACGGCCTCGACGACGCGCAGCTGCGCTCGCTCGAGGAGCGCTTGGCCTACCTGCGCGACCTCGAGGACCGGCGCGCCGCCGTGCTCGCCTCCATCGAGGAGCAGGGCAGGCTCGACGACGGGCTGAAGGCACGCATCCTCGCGGCCGAGACCAAGGCCCGCCTGGAGGACATCTACCTGCCCTTCAAGCCGAAGCGGCGCACCAAGGCGCAGATCGCCCGCGAGGCGGGCCTCGAGCCGCTCGCCGACCTGCTGCTCGGCTCCCCCGACACCGACCCCGCCTCCGCGGCAACGGGTTTCGTCGACAGCGACAAGGAGGTCGCCGACGCCGCAGCGGCCCTCGACGGTGCCCGCGCCATCCTCGTCGAGCGCTTCGCCGAGGACGCCGACCTCATCGGCGACCTGCGCCAGCGGGTGTGGGCCAAGGGCCACCTCGTCGCTCGCGTGCGCACGGGCAAGGAGGAGGACGGCTCGAAGTTCGCCGACTACTTCGAGTTCGACGAGCCCCTGCACAAGCTCCCCTCGCACCGCATCCTCGCGATGTTCCGCGGCGAGAAGGAGGACGTGCTCTCGATCGAGGTCAGCCCGACCGACCCCGCCGTCGAGGCCGAGCCCGGCCCGACGGAGTTCGAGCGCGCCATCGCCCACCGCTTCGACATCGCCGACCGCGGGCGCCCCGCCGACCGGTGGCTCGCCGACACGGTGCGCTGGGCCTGGCGCACCAAGATCGTCGTCCACCTCGGGGTCGACGCCCGGATGCAGCTGCGCCGGGCCGCGGAGGAGGAGGCCGTCCGCGTCTTCGCCGCCAACCTGCGCGACCTGCTGCTCGCCGCCCCTGCCGGCGCCCGCGCGACGATGGGCCTCGACCCGGGCTTCCGCACCGGCGTCAAGGTCGCCGTCGTCGCCGCCACGGGGCGCGTCGTGGCCACCGAGGTCATCCACCCGCACGTGCCGCAGAACCGCTGGGACCAGTCGGTCGAGACCCTCGCCCGGCTCGCCAAGGCGCACGGCGTCGAGCTCGTCGCCATCGGCAACGGCACGGCCTCCCGCGAGACCGACCGCCTCGCGGCCGACCTCGTCAAGCGCCACCCCGACCTGCGCCTCACGACCGCCGTGGTGTCCGAGGCCGGCGCGTCGGTGTACTCGGCGTCGGCGTTCGCCTCGGCCGAGCTGCCCGGCATGGACGTCTCGCTGCGCGGCGCCGTGTCGATCGCCCGCCGCCTGCAGGACCCGCTCGCCGAGCTCGTCAAGATCGACCCGAAGTCGATCGGCGTCGGCCAGTACCAGCACGACGTCTCGCAGGTGGCGCTGTCTCGCTCGCTCGACGCCGTCGTCGAGGACTGCGTCAACGCCGTCGGCGTCGACGTCAACACGGCGTCGGCTCCCCTGCTGACGCGCGTGTCCGGCATCACCGGCACGCTCGCCGAGGGCATCGTTGCCCACCGCGACGCCAACGGCCCGTTCCGCACGCGCCGCGCGCTCAAGGACGTCGCACGGCTCGGCCCCAAGGCCTTCGAGCAGGCGGCCGGGTTCCTCCGGATCCCCGGCGGCGAGGACCCGCTCGACGCCTCGGCCGTGCACCCCGAGGCCTACCCGGTCGTGCGCCGGATGCTCGAGGCGGCGGGCACCGAGCTGACCGCGCTCATCGGCAACTCGGCCGCCCTCAAGGCGATCCGCCCGCAGGACTTCGTCGACGACACCTTCGGCCTGCCGACCGTCACCGACATCATCGGCGAGCTCGACAAGCCCGGCCGCGACCCGCGTCCCTCGTTCAAGACGGCCACGTTCAAGGAGGGCGTCGAGGAGGTCAAGGACCTGCGGCCCGGCATGACCCTCGAGGGCGTCGTCACTAACGTCGCCGCCTTCGGTGCCTTCATCGACGTCGGCGTGCACCAGGACGGCCTGGCCCACGTGTCGGCGCTGTCGAAGCAGTTCGTCCGCGACCCGCGCGAGGTGGTCAAGCCGGGCGACGTCGTCATGGTCAAGGTGCTCGACGTCGACGTGCCCCGCAAGCGGATCTCGCTGACGCTGCGCCTCGACGACGAGCTCCCCCGCCCGGGCGAGAAGCCGTCAGGTGGTCAGCGCCAGGGCGGAGGTCAGCGCCAGGGCGGCGGGCCCCGTCAGGGTGGCGGGCCCCGTCAGGGTGGCGGCCAGCGCGACGGTCAGCGTCAGGGTGGCCAGCGGCCGGGCGGGCAGCGTGAGGCTCCCGCCGGCGGCTCCATGGCCGACGCGCTGCGGCGAGCCGGCTGGAACGGCTAGGACGCACCGAACGCACCGGGCTGTCAGCGCGTCGGGCAGCACCCGACGCGCCGACAGCCCTTGTCGTGGGCGCCGACCTCTGGTCGACTGGACCAACGATGGGTCCGGCCCATCAGGGGCCGGGTCTTGGAGCGCCGCGAGCCGTCGCCGGCTGCAGCGGCACAACGGAGGTGCCCATGAGCAGTGCAGCCCAGTCCGTCCCCGCGCCCGCCGAGGACGCAGAGCCCGACCAGTCCCTCGCCGGGGTCCACACGAGCGCGACGTTCGACCGCCCGGTCGACCAGGTGTGGCTCCACCTCGTCAGCGGCCGCGGCACCGAGGCGCTCCTCGGACCCGGCGTGACTCTCGGCAGCAAGGGCGAGTCGTGGCACAGCGAGGACGGCCCGCACGGCGTCGTCCGCAGCTGGCACCCGATGGAGCAGATCCGCGTGTCGTGGCACCCGCACGCCGACGGCCCCCTCAGCATCGTCGACCTCCAGCTGCGCCCCGAGGGCTCGGGCACCCGCCTCGACCTCTTTCACGAGGGCGAGGGCATCGCCGAGGACGGCGCCGGCGACAAGCAGCGCTGGGACGACGCGCTCGGCCGGTTCGGCTCCACGCTGCAGGGCTGAGCGCCCTCAGCGCACGACGAGCACGGGACACTCGGCGTCGTGCAGGAGCCGGTGGCTCACCGAGCCCAGGAGCATGCCGGTGAAGCCGCCGTGCCCGCGCGAGCCGACGACGACGAGCCCTGCGGTGCGGGCCAGCTCGGCGAGCGTCCGGCCGGGGTCGCCGTAGAGCACCGCGGTCGTCACCTCGAGACCCGGGTGGTCGGCGCGGGCCCGTTCGGCCGCGCGCGCCACGCTCTGCTCGGCGTGCTCGCGCAGCGCGTGGGTGTCCTCGGTGCTGGCGCGTGACGTCTCGGCGTAGGTCCACGCCTCCATCGCGGCGGAGTGGGCCACGCGCACGACGTGCAGCATGGCGTGCTCGCGCTCGGCCCACGCGGCCGCGGCGTCGAGGGCGCGCTGGGCGGCCTCGGAGTCGTCGATCCCGACGACGACGGGTCGGCCCGGGCCCGGGCGCGCCACGTGCAGCTCGTCGGTGTGCTCGTCGGCCTCGCCGTGCCCGCGGACCACGACGACCGGGCAGTGCGCGTGGGCCGTCGCCGCGTACGACGTCGAGCCGAGGATGCCCGAGCGCAGGCGTCCGCGCCCCCGGCTTCCGACGACGAGCAGGTCGGCGTCGTGCGAGGCGTCGACGAGCTGGCCGGCGGGGCTGCCGAGCCAGTACTGGGTGCTGATGAGGGACGCCTCGAGGCTCCTCGACGCGTGCTCGGCACCCTCGTCGACGAGCGACTTCGCGGCCTGCTCGAGCATCGGCTCGACGTGCGACAGGTCGACGGCCGGGAACGCCGGCACCATCGACAGGTTGACGCTGTGCACGATCGTCAGCCGCGTGCCGAGCTGGCGGGCCGTCTCAGCGGCCCACTCCAGGGCGAGCCGCGCGCTGGGCGAGCCGTCGTAGCCGACGACGACGCCCTGGACCTCGTTGACCTGGTCGTTCATGAGAGCACCCCTCCCTGGGCCTTGGCCGGGCGGGCCGCTCCGGCCACCTTCATCGTCTCTCGGCGCAGGGGTCCGCGGCGGCCGGTTGTGGCAGGGCGGACAGTGTGAGGTGCGGAACAGCGACGGGGCGTCGCCGCGCGTCAGGACGCGTCGTCGCGGGCGGCCGCGGTCGCGCGGTCGTTGGCCCGCTGGAGGGCCTCGGCCAGCTGTGCCTTGGTCATCGTCGAGCGACCCTCGACGCCGAGGCGTCGGGCCAGCGCGTAGAGGTGGGCCTTGGTCGCGTTGAGGTCGACGCCGCCGGCACTGTCGCCGTCGTCGCGGTGGGCGCGGGCGTCGGCGCCGCGTCGGGCGGCCTGGGGGTCGGACGGGCCCTTCTCGGGCTTCTCCTCCCAGTGGTCCCCGACCTTCTCGAAGGTGTGCTTGAGGGCCGCGAACGCGGTGCGGTGGGCGCGCTCGCCCTCGCCGTACTGCTCGACGGCGGACTCGTGGGTCGCCCGCCACGTGTCGCGGGCCTTCTTCGGTGAGCGCTGCAGCGTCGAGGGAAGGTCGTCGTCGGTGGCCACAGTCATGACGTACCCGCCCAGGGGCCTGCACAACGGCGCCGGCATCGGGTATCACGGAGGGATGAGCAGCCAACCGGAGCCGCGACCGGACGAGCTCGAGCCCGAGGAGTTCGAGCCGCAGGACCCCGAGCCCGAGGAGGACTACGCCCCCGCGCGAAGCCACGGCGACGACGCCACGGCGCGCGCCGCCGAGGCCGACCTGCTCGAGCAGGAGCAGGAGGTCGGGTTCGGCGAGGACGACACCCCGGACACCGCCGAGGAGGACCGCGCCTGACGCCGGACCCGACTCCCACCCCACCGGCCTCCGCCGCCGGGGCCGTCGGTCAGCCGACGGCCTTGACGGCGTCCACCTCCCCCGCGCCGTACCAGCTGTTGTGGCCCACGCCGCCCTGGCACGTCTGCAGCGCCCCGGAGTCCAGGCCCGGGAAGAAGTCGTAGGCCGACGTGTCGGCCGGGCACGCGATCGGGTTGACGGCGTTCTGCACGGCGGCCGAGAGCGCGCCGGTGCGCTTGCCCGTCACGCTGGCGACGAGCGCGGCGACGCCGGCGACGTGCGGGGACGCCATCGAGGTGCCCTGCTGGTAGCAGTAGGTCGCGCCGCTCGGGTCGACGAGGCGTCGGGCCGGGAGGCACGTGCTCGCGAGCAGCGATGCGGGCCACGTCGACAGGACTCGCCCGTTGGGAGACGCCGCCGTCCGCTGCAGGACGGAGTCGCCACCGGGCGCCGCGACATCGACGGTCGAGATGCCGAACGAGGAGTAGAACGACTTCTGGCGCAGGTTGCCCGTCGCGCTCACGCCGATGACGCCGGGCGCCTCGGTCGGGAAGACCGCGCAGGCGTTGGTCACGGTCCGGGTCACCGGGGTGGTGTCGTCCGGGCTGGTCTGGTCGAGGGTGGGGTGCGACAGGTCGTCGGCCTGGTTGCCCTCAGCGGCCACGACGAGCACGCCCCTGCCCTGCGCGTAGGCCAGGGCTCGGCGCTCGGCGGTCCAGATGGCCCGCTGCTCGACGTCGTTGCGGCAGTTGAAGAGCCACGGGTCGGCGAAGTAGCTGTTGTTCGTCACGGCGACGCCGTGGTCACCGGCCCACATGAACGCGCAGACGACGGCCTCCGGGAAGAAGAACCCGTTGGCGTCGCCCGCCTTGATGCCGGCGATCCGGACGCCCGGTGCGACACCGACGATGCCGATGCCGTTGGCCGCGGCGGCGATGGTGCCGGCGGTGTGCGTGCCGTGGCCGTTGTCGTCCATCGCGGCCACCTTGCCCGGGACCGGGGCCCCGCTGACGCAGTTGGCGCTGGCGCTGTCGTCGACGTTCGGCGCGAGGTCGGGGTGGGTGTAGTCCAGCCCGGTGTCGATGTCGCCGACGAGGACGGAGCGGTCACCGGTCGTCACGGCGTGCGCGGCCGGTGCGTTGATCTGGTCCATGTCCCACTGGAGGCCCGACAGGGTGTCGCCGGTGGGCGCGGCCGGGGCGGCGTCGGCGGTCGTCCCCGCGGTGTCGGCGCCGGACGCGTCGTCGATGCGCGTCGCGAACTTCGCTGTGGCGGAGACTCCCTCGACTCCTGGGGCCGCGCGCATGGTCTGCGCGAACGACGACGACGTCGACGAGGCGACGACGACCGAGATCGCCGACCACGACGACACGACCCGACCGCCCGCAGCGCCGATGGCACCGGCGGCGCCGGACACCGACGAGCCCGGCGACAGGACGACGAGGTAGGTGCTGGCCCCGGTCGCCGACGTGCCGGCGGCGGACGCGCCGGAGGCGACGACCGAGGAGAGGCCCGTGAGGGCGAGGGCTCCGGCCGCGACGGCGGCGGTGAGCAGTCGAGAACGTCCCCGAGAAGTGGTGGCGGACATGGGTCCTCACTTCCACGACGGTCACGCGCGGCGCGCTCCGTCGCCGGGCCGTCCCCGTCGGCGGCCCGCTGCCGACGCTAGACCCGCCCGCTCCGGGCCGTCCCAGGGTTCGGTGCAACCGGGGTCGGCTCGCGGCCAACGTCCCCATTTGCCCGTGCCCGTTCCTCGTCCCGACGGCGTGGGTACGTCGGGGAGCGGTGCAGACGTGGCGCCGCACGCCAGCACTCACGGGTTCAGCCACGAGCAAAGGAGACGTGATGAGTGAGGCCGTAGCGGCACGCAGCACGGAGGCGGTGCGCAGCCTGGTCCCGGCCCGGATGGACCGGTTGCCATGGACGAAGTTCCACTGGTCGGTGGTCATCGGCCTCGGGGTCTCCTGGATCCTCGACGGCCTGGAGATCCAGATCGTCTCCGAGTCGGGCTTCCAGAAGACCCTCGGCATGACGTCGGCCCAGGTGGGGCTCACCGGCACCGTCTACCTCGTCGGGCAGGTCGTCGGGGCGCTGACGTTCGGACGCCTGACCGACCGGCTCGGGCGGCGCAAGCTGTTCATCCTGACCCTCGTCATCTACCTCGTCGGCTCGGGCTTGGCGGGCCTGTCGCCGGACATGTGGTTCCTCTGGGTCTGCCGGTTCATCGCCGGCATGGGCATCGGCGGCGAGTACACCGCGATCAACTCGGCCATCGACGAGCTCATCCCGTCGCACTACCGCGGCCGCGTCGACATCGCCATCAACGGCACCTACTGGTTCGGCGCCTTCTTCGGCGCCCTCGCCAACCTCTACCTGCTCAACCCCGACAACGTCGCCGAGAACATCGGCTGGCGCCTCGCGTTCTTCATCGGCCCGATCCTCGGCCTGTCGATCATCTACCTGCGCCGCCACATCCCGGAGAGCCCACGCTGGCTGCTCACCCACGGCTACGCCGAGCAGGCCGAGAAGACCGTCGACGACATCGAGGAGCGGGTGCGCCGCGAGGGCGGCCAGATCTCCGAGGTCGACGAGAGCAAGGCGATCGTCGTCAAGGCCGAGGACCGGATGGGCCCGAAGGTGCTGTGGGACGTCTTCGTCCACCGCTACGGACGCCGCACCGTTCTGGGCCTGACGATGATGGTGACGCAGAGCTTCCTCTACAACGCGATCTTCTTCACCTACGCGCTGGTCCTGACGAACTTCTACGGCATCGACAAGGCCGGCACGTCGATCTACTTCCTGCCGTTCGCGCTCGGCAACCTGCTCGGGCCGCTGCTGCTCGGGCACCTGTTCGACACGATCGGGCGCCGCACGATGATCTTCACGACGTACTCGATCGCCGGCGTCGTGCTGCTCGTGTCCGCGTGGCTCTTCCACGCCAACGCGCTGACGGCCACGACGCACACGATCTTCTGGTGCGTGTCGTTCTTCTTCGCCTCGGCGGGCGCGTCCGCCGCCTACCTCACGGTGAGCGAGATCTTCCCGCTCGAGGTGCGCGGCCAGGCGATCTCGTACTTCTTCGTCGTCGCCCAGTGCGCGGGCGCCGTCGCGCCGGTGCTCTACGGCGCCCTCATCGGTGAGGGCAAGGACCGTGGCCCGCTCACGTGGGGCTACGTCGCGGGCGCCGTCATCATGATCATCGGTGGCATCGTCGCCAAGCTCATCGGCATCGACGCGGAGCGCAAGTCGCTCGAGGACGTCGCCGACCCGCTGAGCAAGGTCGACGAGTCCGAGGCCGCGGCGTGAACGTCTCGGACCTCGCCCGCCTGGGGCGTCCGTTCACGATCGTCGTCGGGGTGAGCCCGACGAGCGGGTCGCCGGGCGCGCTCCGGTGGGCCGTCGAGGAGGCCGCCGCCCGGCGCGGCCGCGTCGTCGCCGTGCGGGCCTGGCGCCCGCACGCCCCCGAGACCGCGACGGGTGGGCGGCTGCCGTCGGTCATCGCCGACGACAGCGCCCGCGACGACGAGGCCGCCCGGCTCGCGAACGACGTGTCGTCGGTGCTCGGGCGCGACCACGTCGTCGAGACGCGCGTCGTCGCCGGCAAGCGGCGGTCGGTGCTCGTCGAGGAGAGCCGCGAGGCCGACCTCGTCGTCATCGACGCCGGCACCTCCGCCGAGGTCGGGGCGCGCTGGCTCGGCAGCCGGCTCGTGCGCTCGGCGCTGTGCCCGGTCGTCGTCGTGCCGCCGTCCCTCAGCGGACGGGGGCCGAGCGCCTTCGGCACGGCAGCGGGGTCGTTCGCCCGATCGGTCGAGCGTGCGGCCGCCACGGCCGGTCGCCCTGGCTTCCAACGTCCCCCGGGCGGGCGCGACGGCGACTGACCACCGACGCTGCGCGACGCGCCCTACCGGATGACCATCACCGGGCAGGGCGCGTCGTGCACGACACGGTGGCTGACCGAGCCGAGGAGCATGCCGGCGAAGCCGCCGTGCCCGCGCGACCCGACGACGACCAGGCCGGCGCCGACGCGTCGGGCGTGCTCGGCGAGCGTCGACCCGGGAGGCCCGTCGGGGACGGTCTCGACGACGGTCAGGCCGGGATGGGCCGAGCGGACCCGGTCCGCGAGCGCCCGGGCGACCTCGGCCGTCGCGGCGCGCGTCTCCTCGGAGGCGTCCTGCACCCAGGACCCGGGCACGACGAGGCCGAACCCGGGCGCCGGGTCGGCCGCCCAGATCGCGGCGGACGGCAGGTCGTGGACGGCGACGACGTGCAGGTCGGCCTCGGCGGCGGCCGCGAGGGTCGCGGCCGCCTCGAGCGCCCGCGCCGCGGCGTCGGACGCGTCGACGCCGACGACGACGGGGTGCGCCGGTCCGGCGTGGACCGCCTCGTCACCACGCACCACGACGACCGGGCAGTGCGCGTGCGCCGTGACCGCGTAGGCCGTCGAGCCGAGCAGCCCGGCGCGGGCGTCGCCGCGGCCACGGGAGCCGGTGACGACGAGGTCGGCGTGCCGCGAGGCCTCGACGAGCTCGGCGGACGGGCTGCCGACGACCGAGACGGCGTGCACGCGGGAGCGGTCGAGCTCCTTGGCGGCGCGCTCGACCGCCTCGCCGACGAGGCCCGCGGTCATCTCCTCGTAGAGCTGCGCCGAGGGCCCGAGCTCGTACGCGCCGGCGGTCGCCGCGGCGCTGAGCCCGATCGCGTCGACGATCGTCAGGTCGCGGTCGTCGCGGCGGGCCGTCTCGACGGCCCACTCCAGGGCGAGGCGGGCGCCGGGCGACCCGTCGTAGCCGATGACCACGCCGGTCGTCGCGGACAGGTCCCGTTCACTGCGGTTGGTGCTGCTCATGGCCGGCCCTCCCACGGACGCGGCCGGGGGCCGTGCGCTCCCGGCCACCTCCATCGTCCTGCGCCCGACGGGCGGCGGCGGGCGGCTGTGAGCCCCGGAACAGTGCGGCGTCGGTCACCCGGCTCGTAGCATCGGGGGCATGACGCTCCTCGAGCGTGACGAGCAGCTGCGCGCGGTCGCGGGCTGGCTCGACGACGCGGCCGCCGGGCACGGCCGGCTCGTCTACGTGGCCGGCGAGGCGGGCATCGGCAAGTCGACCTTCGTGGGTCACGCCGTGGCCGAGTCGGCCGACCGGGCCCGCGCGCTCGTCGGGCAGTGCGACGGCGCCGCGACGCCCGCGCCCCTCGGCCCGCTCGCCGAGATGCTCCCGGGGCTGCCGCCGGGCACGTGGCCGGCGGACGCGTCGCGCCACGAGGTCTTCACCCGCCTCGTCGACGTGCTCCGCGCTCCCCCGCACGCCGAGCCGTACCTGCTCGTCGTCGAGGACGCCCACTGGGCCGACGAGGCGACGCTCGACCTCGTGCGCCACCTGGCACGCCGCGTGCACTCCTGCCGCGCGCTCGTGCTCGTGACGTACCGTCCCGAGGACGTCGGGACGGCGTCGGGGCTGCGGGTCGTCCTCGGCGACACCGCGTCGGCCGACGGCACGCGTCGGGTCGACCTGCCGCCCCTCACCGTCGAGGGCGTCGCCGCGCTCGCCGACGCGTACGCGCGCGAGCGCCCGAGCGGGACCCAGCTCGACGCGCGTCGGCTGCACGACGTGACGGGCGGCAACGCTTTCTTCGTCACCGAGGTGCTGTCCGGGAGCGCGGCGTCGCTGCCGCCGACGGTCCGTGACGCGGTGCTCGCGCGTGTGGCGCGCCTCGACGAGGGCGCCCAGCGCGCCCTGGAGGTCGTCGCCCTGGCCGGCGCGCGGGTCGGCACCGACCTCGTCGAGGAGCTGGTCCACGACGGGCTGACGGCCCTCGACGAGCCGTTGTCGCGCGGCCTGCTCGTCCTGTCGGGCACCGAGCTGACCTTCCGGCACGAGCTCGGGCGCCTCGCCGTCGCCGGCAGCGTCCCTGCGGGCCGGCGGATCCACGTGCACCGGCGGCTGCTCGAGGCGTTCCTGCGCCGGGGCGCGGAGCCCGAGGTGCTCGCCCACCATGCCGACGCGTGCGGCGACAGCGAGCGCGTCCTCGAGTTCGCGCCGGTCGCGGCGCAGCGCGCCGGCGCGCTCGGCGCCCACCGCGAGGCCGTCGAGCAGTACCGCCGCACGCTCGCCCACGCCGACGCCCTGCCGGCCGGACGCGTCACCGACGCCACGCGCGCGGACCTGCTGTGGGCGCTCGGGTACGAGCTCTACCTCACCGACCGCATCGAGGCGGCGATCGCGGCCGTCGACGCGGCACGGGCCATCTGGGACACCGACGGCGACGACGTGCGCGTCGGTGACGCGTGGCGCTGCCTGTCGCGGCTGTCGTGGTTCGCCGGCCGCAACGACGACGCCGAGTCGCAGGCCCGCACCGCGGTCGACGTGCTGGCCGGGCACCCCGGCGTCGAGCTGGCCCTCGCCTACAGCAACACGACGCAGCTGCGGATGCTCTCGAGCGACGTCGCCGGCACGCGCGAGTGGGGGGCGCGGACCCTCGAGCTCGTCGAACGGCTGCCCGAGGGCCCGAAGCGCACCGAGGTGCGGGTGCACGCGCTGAACAACCTCGGGACGATCGAGATCACGGTCGGCGCGGTCGAGGCCGGCACCCAGCTGCTCACCGCGAGCCTCGACGGCGCCCGGGCCGCCGACCTGCACGAGCACGCCGCGCGGGCCTACTGCAACCTGGCCTCCGGGGCGGTCGTGCAACGCCGCCACGACGAAGCACGACGGTGGCTCGAGGAGGGCATCGACTACTGCGCCGACCGCGACCTCGACTCGTGGACCCTCTACCTGCTCGGGTGGCGGGCGCGGTTCGGGCTCGACCGCGGCGAGCACGTGGCGGCCCGTCGCGACGCCGACGCCGTCGGCCGCGGCGACGTGGCAGCGGTCGGCGCGATCGAGCCGCTACTGACGCTGGCGCAGCTGCGGGCCCGGCGCGGCGAGGCCGGGTGGGAGCCCCTGCTCGAACGTGCGGCTGGTCTCGCCGAGGGGATGCGCGAGATCCAGCGCGTCGCGCCGGTCGTTGCGGCGCAGACCGAGTTCGCTTGGCTGGCAGGCGAACCCGAGCGAGCGCGTCAGGTGGCGCTGGCTGCCTGGCCGCTGGCGAGCGAGGCCGACTGCGCGTGGCACCGCGGCGCGGTCGCCCGCTGGCTCACCCCGGACGACGTCGCCGGTCTCGGCGGCGCCGGGCTCGGCGGCGGCCCCGACGGCGCCGGCCCGGAACCCGTTGCCGCACCGCCCTACGCGGCCGAGCACGAGGGGCGCTGGCGCGAGGCTGCTGAGCTCTGGGAGGCGCTGCACTCCCCCTTCGACCAGGGCCTGGCGCTGGCTCGGAGCGGCGACCTCGACCTCATGACGGCGGCGGTCGGCGTCTTCGAGGCGATCGGCGCCGATGCCGCGGCGTCGCGCGTCCGTACGGACCTGCGGGCCAGGGGCTGGCCCGCCCCGCGCGCGGCCCGCGAGAGCACGCGTCGTCACCCGGCCGGCCTCACCGCCCGCGAGAGCGAGGTGCTGGTCCTGCTCCACGAGGGCCTCACCGACGCCGCGATCGCCGAACGGCTCGTCATCTCGCGGCGCACCGCGGAGCACCACGTGGCCTCGATCCTGGCCAAGCTCGGCGTCGGCAGCCGGCGCGAGCTCGCCAACGTGGGTGGTGCCGTCACCGCGAATGGGTAGCCGTCACCCATGACCGGCGGGTGCGGCCCGGCGACGCTGGAGTCATCAGGAACTCCACGGCAGCCACCCACGGCGGCCACTCCACGAAAGGACGAGCGATGCCGCTCTTCATGGACATCCACACCCTCGGCGACGGCGTCACGATGTCGGACGTCGCGAAGGCTCACGAGGCCGACCTGGCCACGCAGGGCCCGCACGGCGTCAGCTACCTGCGCTACTGGGTCGACGAGGACCGCGGGCAGATCTTCTGCCTCGTCGAGGCACCGGACGCCGAGTCGGCGAACACCGTGCACCGCGAGGCACACGGTCTCGTCGCCGACTCGATCTACCAGGTGCAGGAAGGCGCCTGACGCGGGTCGGGTCATGGATCGCACGCCGGGTGCCGTCGACAGCAGGTCGACGTCACCCGGCGTCGTCGTGCCCCCGAGATCCGCCGTTCGCTCCCCTGCGTCGGTGCCGGTCCGTACTGTGCTCCTCGTGCACACAGGGGGATGGCGCGCGGTGATGGACCGCGCCTTGGGCGGACCACGTCGGCGACGGCGACGGATGGAGCGCCGCCTGCGAGCGCTCGACCGGCTCGATGCCCGATCAGGCAGTGACTCGGTCTCGTGGCCGGGCCATCTCGCGGCCTCTGCCCCGCCGCAGCCCGGGGTGTGGCGTGGCCCGACGTCGACGCCTCCGGGTCGAGGCCCTCGCCGCCGCAGCACTCGCATCGGACCGTGGTGGGAGCGCCACCCGACGCTCGGCGCGGTGGTCGTGGTCGTCATCATCGCGGCGGCACTGGCCGGGCCGCAGGGTTTCACCATGCTCTTCCCTGCCCGGGCCGAGCACCCCTTGGGAACGGGCGTCCCACAGGCCGGCGTCGAGGAGGAGGACTCGCGCATCCTTCCGGCGGTCGCCCAGGGCAAAGACCCCGGCGCGGGGTCCTATGCGTTCCTGAGCACGAGCCCGGGTTCCGAGGAGCCGGTCACCTACGATCCGTGTCGGCCGATCCACTACGTCATCCGGTCGCACGGTGAGAGTCCCTTGGCGGACCAGCTCGTCCACGACGCCGCCGCAGAGGTGTCGCAGGCGTCCGGCCTCCGGCTCGTGTACGACGGCACGTCCGGCGAGGCGCCGAGGGACGACCGGGCCGCGTTCCAGCCTGAGCTCTACGGTGACCGCTGGGCGCCGGTCCTCATCGCGTGGAGCGACCCGGTCGAGACGGCCCATCTCGCGGGGAGGACGGCGGGCGTCGGTGGGTCCGTCGCTTGGCCGGACAGTCACGGAAGGGCGACCTACGTGACCGGCATGGTCCGCCTGGACACCCCCTCGCTCCAGGAGCACCTGCAGGATCCGGGCGCCTCGGAACAGGTCCGGGCGATCATCGCGCACGAGCTGGCCCACGTGCTCGGCGCTGCCCATGTGACCGACCGCCACCAGCTGATGTACCCGGAGAACCTGGGCCAGACCCGGCTGGGGGCCGGCGACAGGTACGCCCTGGCGCGCCTGGGTCAGGGCGAGTGCGCACCCGGCCTCTGAGTCGGACGCTGCCTGTCTCGTGTCAACGAGAACGCTTGTGGGACAGGGCCGTACGGCGAACCAGCCCTTGACATCATGTTCGAACTGGTGTTCGATTGGGAGATGGAGGCAGGGGCGGGAGATGTACGCGACGCGGTCGCCGATCTGGCGTCTGTGAGCGTGCAACACCTGTCGGCCAACCGCTCCCCCGCCCCCTCGCGCCAGCGCTCCCTGTCCGTGCTCGAGCGGTCGATCCGGCGCGACATCGCCAGGCACGTGCTGGCTGGGGGCCTCCCCGACCTCGTCGCGGAGCTCGTCGAGGCCGCGAGCGACGACCTGACCTCGTGGTCCCCCACAGACATCGAGGCGCAGGCCGACGCCGAGCTGCGCGTCGTCGAAGCGGTCGAGTACGGCAAGGCGGTACTCGACGCCGTCGGCCTCGAGGCACTGGCCAGGCTCCGGTCCTCGATCGAATCGGGCGAGCTCGCCCGCGTCGACGACCTCGGCGCCAAGCCGCCCGCCGGGTGGCTCGACGCCGACCGGTTGACGGTGCTCGAGGTGACCACCGCCACCGGGCTCGGACCGCAGGAGGTGCACGACCGGCTCGCCCTGGCCACCGACCGCGCCGAGGGTTCGGCCGAGCTGCGCCGGCGGCTGCGCTCGGGCACGGTCAGCCTGCACCGGGCGCGCGTCCTGCACGACGACGTCCGGCACCTCGACGGTCTCACGGCCGTCGAGGTCATCGAGTCGGTGCTCCGCCACAAGGACGGCGCCCCACCCTCACCGACGCTCTTCCGGCAGCGCCTCACCCGCGCCTGCCTGGCCGCCGACCATGAGGCCGCGCTGAGGCGTCGACGGTCGCGGCGACGCCGTGGAGCGTTCGCCAGGATCGACGCCGACGGGCTCGGCGTCCTGACCGTCACGAACGACGCCGACAAGATCGTCGCCGCCATGGAGCGGGCCGACGCCCTGGCGCGCGCGGCGCGGCTGGCGGGTGACACTCGCGCGCTCGACGTCCTGCGCGCGGACGCCGTCACCGACCTGCTGGTCTTCGGAACCGTCCCTTCTGCCCGAACGACATCCGCTCCCTCCGCCGCTGGCGCCGGCACCCGTCCTGCGTCCGACGGGGACGCGTGGACCGCCCTCCTCGGCCGGCGCCCAGCCGCGTCCGTCAGCGTTGTCGTCCCGCTCCCGGTGGCGCTCGGCACAGCCGATGTGCCGTGCGAGGTCCCCGGTTACGGCTGGGTCGACGCCGAGCAGGCCCGACGCCTCCTGGTCGGCCCAGACTCCCGGTGGCGGATCATCGCCGTGGACGCAGCCACCGGCATCGCCACCGGAGTCAGCACCAACGCCTATCGGCCCACGGCCGCGATCCGCGCCGTCGTCGAGGCCGTCGACGGCACCTGCCGCGGACCCGGCTGCACCGTCCCCGCCGCACGCTGCGACCTCGACCACGACATCCCGTGGCCGCACGGACCCACCGACAGGACGAACCTCACGAGCAAGCACCGGGAGCACCACAACGCCCGCACCCACGGCCACTGGGACGCACGGCGCGACGAGGACGCTCGGGTGCACTGGCGCACGGCTGCCGGTCGGCGCTACGTGACCGGACCCAAGGACTGGCTCGAGGACCTCCGACCCACGCAGGCGAGACCACCGCAACGGCGGCCGGAGCTCGACGCACCTCCCCCGTTCTGAGCGTTGGGCTGCTCAGGAGGCGTCACGCAGCGGGTCAGGCATCCTCAGCACGCCCTCCGCGGTCGCGACGTGGAAACCGAGCAGCGTCAGGCCGGCCGACCGGCACGTCCGGATCGCCGCCTCGTGCCACGCACGGTCGGCGTCGGTGGCCCGAGTCCCGTGGGCGCGACCGCGCCCGATGAGCACCGAGCCGCCGGACTCGTGCAGCAGCGGGGCCACGGCGTGCAGGAGGTTCACCAGCCCGCCGGGGTCCGCATCCTCGGGCACCTCTCCGACGAGGACGGGCTGGACGCCGCGGTGCTCGCTGTCGCAGACCATGAGGGCCAGGCAGCCGCCGGCGCGGTCGGCCTCGCCGATGATGAGGTCGATGACGTCACCGGCGACGACGGGGTCGGTGAGCGGGATCTCGTTGGCCCGCTCAGGAAGGTCTTCGAAGGTCATGCCCGCCATCGTCGGCTGATGCGCGCCCCCTCCGCCCGAGTTGTCCCCAGGCAGGGGCTCCTCACCTCGGCCGCGTCAGGGGAAGGCTCAGCGGAGGCGTCAGATGCCGAGGCGGGCGGCCACCTGGTCGCCTCCGATCTCGCGAATGAACTCCGGGTCCCCCACCACGACGAGCTGGTCGGTGGCCCGCGACATCCCGACGTAGAGCATCTCCCGGGCACGCTCGGTGTTCTTGGCGTTGACGCACAGCACGACCGCGCGGCGCTCCAGCCCCTTGCACCCGAGCACGTGCCCGTAGAAGACGTCGTCGTTGTCCCAGAAGGACTTCCAGTACCCGACGTGACCCCGCGCCTCCTGGCGCTCCACCTGGGCGGGGTGGCGCGACCCCATCGTCAGCAGGGCAACGTGCTGCGGCTCCCAGCCCGTCTCGAGGAGGACGTCGACCTGGTCGTCCGCGGTCCCCAGGGCCTCCTCGCGGGGGCAGGGCACGAACGCCACGTCCGCGCCCTCCCCACCACGCAGCTGCATCCGCATCGGCGCGAGCGGGCCGAAGGCGCGGGCGATCTGCTGGGTGTTGCGCAGGTTGTGGTCGAGGACGAGAGGCACGAGCGGCACCGGCGGCTGCCCGAAGCGCGCGAAGATGCGCTGGTTCTCGTCGGAGTAGACGTAGAGGCCGCCCTCGTCCTCGTCGCGCAGCGCCTTCATGAGCGGGAACCACCAGTGGTCGGCGAAGTCCTGCGCCTCGTCGACGATGACGGCGTCGAACTTCTTCCCCTCCGGCAACGAGGCCGCGATCTGCGTCATCCGGCTCGCGAGGTCACGCTCCCAGAACTCGGCGTCGTTGCGGTCGTGGGCTGCGGTGTCGATCCCCCACTCGTTGGCGAGGTCCTCGAAGGAGCCGACGAAGGCCGGCCGGTGCCGCCGCGGAACGCCCTCGAGCTGCCGACGGAAGTACTGGGACAGGCCGATGGAGTAGCAGACGAGGGCCACGCGTTGCGGACGCCGGTCGCCCTGGCCACGAGTCAGGTCCTTGGCCTGGGTCAGCGCGAGGATGGTCTTGCCGCTGCCGGCGCCCCCGCGGATCTCCAGGCGGTTGATGAGGCGGGTGGCCTTCAGCAGCGTGGCCTGCTCCTGCGTGAGCCGGTCCGCGACAGCCTCGCGGTCGTCGGCCTCGGCCGTGACCGCGTGGGTGGGGAAGTCGCGGCCGGACACGATGTCGACGATGAGCTCGATGTCGTCGTCGGCGGGGCGCCGGCAGGTCGTCTCCTGGCGCTCGATGACGTCGAGCAGGCGGTCGGCGAGGTCGTCGAGGTCCGCCTTGCCGCAGATGGTCCAGCGCGGGCAGTCGGGAGTCGAGAAGTCGGGGGCGACCTCGGTGAACGGCAGGACGACCGCGTGTCCCCAGCGGATGCGCCGGCGGGACGAGTCGCGCCAGCGGGCGTCCCGCTCGACGTACTCCCGCAGGGCGTACTTGCCCTCGCGGGCCTGGCGGACCGGGTGGATGACGTTGTCGGGGCGGCGGCCCTGCCGCCAGCGGCCGTCCTCGTCGACCCACACCGAGCCGCCCTTGACCTCCACGACGACGACACCCTCGCCGGGCATGAGGACCACGAGGTCGAGCTCGTGGTCCTTCTCCTCCGTCGTCAGTCGCTGGTTGGCCAGCACGACCCAGTCGGGCCGCTTCTGCCGCTGCAGCAGGTCCCACACCAGCCGCTCGGACTCGTGCGCGAACCGCGGCGTCTCCCCCACCCCCGTGACCATGAGCAGAAGGTAGCGGCGGGCACCGACGAACACGCCCACCCCGGCAGGGTGGGCGTGTTGTCGGCGGACGCGTCAGGCGACGCGGGTCTTCGGCGCGTTCTCGGCCGTGCGGGCCGGGTCGCGCTCGACGATGTCCCCGAGGGCGTCGTCGATGCGCGCCATGAGCTCGGGCTCGAGGGTCACGCCGGCGGCCTTGACGTTCTCGGCCACCTGCTCGGGGCGCGAGGCACCGACGAGGGCGGCCGCGACGTTCTGGTTCTGCAGCACCCACGCGACGGCCAGCTGGGCCATCGTCAGCCCCGCCTCGTCGGCGACCGGCTGCAGCTTCTGCACGCGCGTCAGGACGTCGTCGTTCATGAACCGCTTGATCATGTCGGCGCCGCCCTTCTCGTCGGCCGCGCGCGAGCCGGCCGGAGGCTGCTGGCCCGGCTGGTACTTGCCGGTGAGCACGCCCTGCGCGATGGGGCTCCACACGATCTGGCTGACGCCGAGCTCCTCGCACGTCGGCACGACCTCGCCCTCGATGACGCGCCACAGCATCGAGTACTGCGGCTGGCTCGAGATCAGCTGCACGCCAAGGTCTTTCGCCAGGGCGTGGCCGGCGCGGATCTGGTCGGCGGTCCACTCGCTGACGCCGATGTAGAGCGCCTTGCCCTGGCGGACGACGTCGGCGAACGCCTGCATCGTCTCCTCGAGCGGCGTCTCGGTGTCGTAGCGGTGGGCCTGGTAGAGGTCGACGTAGTCGGTCTGCAGGCGCTGCAGCGAGCCGTTGATCGACTCCATGATGTGCTTGCGCGACAGTCCCGTGTCGTTCTTGCCGCCCGGACCGGTGGGCCAGTAGACCTTCGTGAAGATCTCGAGGCTCTCGCGCCGCTCGCCCTTGAGGGCCTCGCCGAGCACGCTCTCGGCCTTGGTGTTCGCGTAGACGTCCGCCGTGTCGAAGGTGCTGATGCCGGCATCGAGCGCGGCCCGGACGCACTGCGTCGCGACGTCGTTCTCGACCTGTGAGCCGTGCGTCAGCCAGTTGCCGTAGGTGATCTCGGAGATCTTGAGTCCGCTGTTGCCGAGGTAACGGAAGTTCATGCTGCCCACCGTATGCCCGCGCGTCGACGCGTCCACGGTGGGTAGGGGCCCTCCATGGCACGACACTCCAAGACGCGGCTCCCCCTGCCGGCCCGTGTGGCCGTCGCCCTCGAGGACGACGAGCGGCTTGACCGCGCCACCACGGCCGCCGCTCAACTGACGGCACCACTGGGGCGCGGCGCAGCGGCGTCCGTCCTGAGTGGTCGCTGGCTCGGGCACGCGCTCCACCCCGTGCTCACCGACGTCCCGATCGGGCTCTTCACCGCTGCCGGCGTGCTCGACGCGCTCGGCGGCGTCGAGTCCCGACCCGCCGCCCGGCGGCTCGTCGGCCTGGGCCTGGTCGCGGCCGCTCCCACGGCCGCCTCCGGCTGGACCGAGTGGCATGCCGCCGGCCAGCGCGACCGACGCGTCGGCGTCGTGCACGCCGCGCTCAACGCGGCCTCGCTGGCGGCCTACGCGGGCTCGTGGCTCACGCGTCGACGCGGTCAGCACCTCCCGGGCGTCACGCTCGGCGTCGTCGGGGCCGGCCTCGCCGGCGCGGCCGCCTACCTCGGTGGTCACCTCGCGACCGCGCGCGGCGTCGCCACCCGCCATCCCGCCCTGACCGAGAGGAACGAGCCCATGACCGCACCCGCAGCATCGCCCGGAACGGAGCCACGACGGGCCGCGACGTGCTCGCGGCCATCACGGCCCAGCACGCCGAGATCACGCGCCTCGTCGCGTCGGTGCACGCCGCCGACGGGGCCGGCCGGCCGGACGCGCTCCACCAGCTGCTCGCCTACCTGGCTGGGCACGAGGCCGTCGAAGAGGTCCTGCTCCACCCCTCGGCACAGAGCACGGCGGAACCGGAGGTCGGCGCCGAACGCGTCGCGGAGGAGGAGGGCATCGGCCAGCAGGTCCAGCGACTCGAGGACGCCGGCATCGACTCCCCGGTGTTCCTGACCCAGTTCGGCCTCATGGAGGAGGCCATCTCCCAGCACGCCAAGGCCGAGGAGGAACGCGAGCTCCCCCTCCTGCTCGAGGACATCGACTCCGCGAGGGCCGCGCTCGTGCTGCATGCCCTGCACGAGCAGGCGAGCGCGTCGGCACGCCGGACCGGCTCGTTCGCCGAGATGCTCGAGACCGCCACCCACGACGTACGCGGCCTGGCGGCGCGGCACTGACCTTTCGCCCCGGACGATCCGGAATCTTCATGTTGGCTCGAACGTTGCTCAGGTGACGATTCCGGGCATGACAGTGCAGGAACCGGACCCAGTCCCGAGGAGAGGTGGAACGTGAGGCGCAGGAAGTACGAGGAGTTCGAGGCCGACAACGGCACGATGCTGCACTACGCGCGCCACGAGAACGGTGGCGGCTACGTGGAGCGCCACGCGAGCGTCGACCCCGCGGCCTACGTCGGCGACACCACGTACGTCGACCGTGGCGCGACGATCGGCCCCGGCGCCCACATCCACAGCGGCGCCTGGATCGACGCCGGCGCGACCGTGCACGCCGACGCCGTCATCGGCTCGGGCGTCCACGTCGGTCGTGGCGCGGTCATCGGCCGCGGCGCCCGCATCGGTGCCCGGTCGAAGGTCGGTGCGAGCGCGCACGTCTGGGACGGCGTCCGCGTCGACGTGGACGAGACCATCCCCGCGGGCGCTGTCGTGCGCCGCTCGAGCACCGGACGCCACGCAGCCTGACGCCACGCAGCCTGAAACGACGCGTCGGGCGCCCTAGGCGGACTCCGCCACGCGTCTGACGGCTGCGGCGACCGCCGGGGCGACCGTGGCGTCGAAGACGCTCGGGATGATGAAGCTGGCGTTGAGCTCGCCCGGCTCGACCGTGTCCGCGATCGCGCGGGCCGCGGCCACCATCATGGCGTCGCTGATGTCGGACACCCCGGCGTCGAGGAGTCCCCGGAAGAACCCGGGGAAGACGAGGACGTTGTTGATCTGGTTGGGGTGGTCGGACCGGCCGGTCGCGACGACGGCGGCGTGCTCGCTCGCGGCGATGGGGTCGACCTCCGGCACCGGGTTGGCCAGGGCGAAGACGATCGCGTCGCCGGCCATCGTCGCGACGTCCTCCCCGGTCAGCAGGTCGGGCGCCGAGACCCCGATGAAGACGTCCGCCCCGACGAGGACCTCCGTGAGGCTGCCGCTGACCCGACGCGGGTTGGTGTGGTCGGCGATCCACTGGCGGAACGGCTCCATGCCCTCGCCACCGTTGTGCACCGCACCGGTCCGGCCGCACGCGACGATGTCGCGTGCGCCCTGGGTGAGCAGCAGCCGGATGATCGCGTGCCCGGCAGCCCCCACGCCCGACACGACGATGCGGACGTCCTCGATCGGTTTGCCGACGACGCGGAGCGCGTTCGTCAGGGCGGCGAGCACGACGATGGCGGTGCCGTGCTGGTCGTCGTGGAAGACCGGGACGTCGAGCAGGTCGCGCAGGCGGGCCTCGATCTCGAAGCACCGCGGGGCAGAGATGTCCTCGAGGTTGATGCCCCCGTACACCGGGGCGATGGCGCGGACGATCTCGACGATGGCGTCGGAGTCCTGGGTGTCGAGGCACACGGGCCACGCGTCGACGCCGCCGAACTGCTTGAAGAGCGCCGCCTTGCCCTCCATGACCGGCAGCGCCGCGAGCGGGCCGATGTTGCCGAGGCCGAGGACCGCCGACCCGTCGGTGACGACGGCGACGGTGTTGCGCTTGATCGTCAGGCGGCGGGCGTCCTCCGGGTGCTCGACGATGGCGCGGCAGATGCGGGCCACGCCCGGGGTGTAGGCCCGGGACAGGTCGTCGCGGTGCTTGAGCGGCACCTTGGGGTTGACCTCGATCTTGCCGCCGAGGTGGAGCAGGAACGTCTGGTCGCTGACCTTGTGGACGACCGCGCCGGGGATGGCCGCGATGGCGTCGGTGATGAGGTGGCCGTGGGCCTCGTCCCTCGTGTCGCAGGTGACGTCGACGACGAGACGGTCGGTCCGGCTCTCGGCGACGTCGAGCGCCGTGAGAGCGCCGCCCGTCGAGGAGACAGCTGTGGTGAGGGCCGCGGTCGCGTTCGCCGAGGCGGGGACCTCGACCCGGACGGTGATCGAGTACCCAGGGCTCGGGATGGCCATGACAGTCCTCTCGCAGGGCGACGGTGGCGACAGTGGCGACGAGCCCATCCTCCACCCGTGCACGTCCCGCGTCGGGGACCGAAGGTCACTCCGGGTGGGCGAGGCGCGTGGGCGGCTCTCGCACGTAGGTTCGGCCGCGTAAGTGCCTCAGGAGTCGTAGCGGGAAGGCCGAACATGGGCGCCGTGGTCAGCACCGACAACTTCGTCCGCGCCGAGACGGCGCGGATGCTGCACGACCTGCAGCAGAGCGCCGGAGGCGTCAACGTCTTCCGCCACAACCGGCTGCCGGCGCCGATCGACGAGCAGACCGTCATCCGGCTCAACCGCGACACCCTCTACAGCTTCGCCGTCGTCGACCTGACCCGTGGCGCGACGCTGTCGCTCCCCGACGTGGGCGGCCGCTACCTCTCGGCCATGGTGGTCGACGAGGACCACTACGTCGTGCAGGTGCTGCACGAGCCCGGGCAGCACCGGCTCACCGTCGAGGACCCCGGCTCGGGCCACGCCCTGTTGGCCGTGCGCACCCTCGTCGACCCCGACGACCCCGACGACCTGGCTGCGGTCGCCTCGATCCAGGACGCCATCACCGTCGTCGCCGACTCGGCCGAGCCCTACGTCATGCCCGACCACGACCAGCCCTCCCTCGACGAGACGCGTCAGGCGCTGCTCGCGCTCGCGCGCAACCTGCGGGGCTCCGAGCGGATGTTCGGCTCCCCAGACGAGGTCGACCCGGTGCGCCACCTCATCGGCACCGCGGCCGGCTGGGGCGGCCTGCCCACCCGCGAGGCCGTCTACCTCGGGGTGGACCCGCGCGTCCCACCCGGCAGCTACACCCTGACGATGCGCGACGTGCCCGCCGACGCCTTCTGGTCGGTCAGCGTCTACAACGCGGCCGGCTACTTCGAGCCGAACGTCTCCGGCCGCTACTCGCTCAACAGCGTCACCGCAGCCCACGAGGACGCAGGAGCTGCTGCGGACGGCGTCACGGTCCGCTTCGTGCCCGACGACTCGGTGACCGGACCGAACACCCTGCCGATCCCCGGCGAGGGCTGGAACTACCTCGTCCGCCTGTACCGACCTCGGGCCGAGGTCATCGACGGCTCGTGGACCCTGCCGAGGCTCGAGCCTGCCGGCTGAGCACGTGCGGAGGGCCCGGACGGCGGTTGCCGTCCGGGCCCTCACGCTGGTGCTGGTCAGCTGCAGCCGCTGGTGCTGCCGCACCCCTCGCAGACGTAGCAGGAGCCGGCGGGACGCATCTTCGTGCCGCAGGTCATGCAGATCGGGGCGTCGGCGGTGATGCCACCGAACTTCTCGAGCAGCTCGGCCGAGCTGTGCACGTCGCCGGAGGCCTCGCGGGCCGACGCGGCACCGGCGCCGAACTTGACCTCGACCTCACCGGCCTTCTCCGCCTTGGGCTCGGACTTCGGCTCCTTCTTGGCGACGGGCGTCGTCTGCTGGAGCGTCTCGAGCTCCTCGGCCAGCTCGTCCTCGTCCTCGTCGTCGCTGGCCTCGATCGCCTCGTACGAGCCGGTCTCGACCTGGCGCGCGCGCTCCTCGGCGGTGTGGATGCCCATGAACGAGCGGGTGTCGAAGTCGAGGTAGTCGAGCGCGAGCCGACGGAAGACGTAGTCCATGAGCGACTGGGCCATGCGCACGTCGGGGTCGTCGGTCATGCCGGCCGGCTCGAACCGGAGGTTCGTGAACTTCTCCACGTACGTCTCGAGCGGCACGCCGTACTGCAGGCCGACCGAGACGGCGATCGAGAAGGCATCCATGACGCCGGCCAGGGTCGAGCCCTGCTTGCCGAACTTGAGGAAGATCTCGCCGAGCTCACCGTTCTCGTACGTGCCGGCGGTGAGGTAGCCCTCGGCGCCACCGACCGCGAACGACGTGGTCTGCGACGTGCGGCGCTTGGGCAGACGACGACGGACCGGGCGGTACTCGATGATCTTCTCGACCTTGGGCTCGGCGGCCGCGGCCGGCTCGTCCTTGGCCTTGTCCTTGGCGGTCGAGCCACCGTCGGACAGCGGCTGGCCGACCTTGCAGTTGTCGCGGTAGACCGCGAGCGCCTTGATGCCGAGCTTCCAGCCCTGCATGTAGACGTCCTCGATCTCCTCGACCGTGGCCGTCTCGGGCAGGTTGACCGTCTTGGAGATGGCGCCGGACAGGAACGGCTGCGCCGCCGCCATCATCCGCACGTGGCCCATCGGGGAGATGGCGCGCTGGCCCATCGCGGTGTCGAAGACCTCGTAGTGCTCCGGCTTGAGGCCGGGAGCGTCGACGACGTGGCCCTTGTCGGCGATGTACTCGACGATGGCCTCGATCGACTCCTGCTGGTAGCCGAGCTTCTTCAGGGCCCGCGGGATCGTCAGGTTGACGATCTGCATCGAGCCGCCACCGACGAGCTTCTTGAACTTGACGAGCGAGAAGTCCGGCTCGATGCCGGTGGTGTCGCAGTCCATCATGAAGCCGATGGTGCCGGTGGGGGCGAGCACCGACGCCTGGGCGTTGCGGTAGCCGTGCTTCTCACCGAGCTTGATGACGTCGTCCCAGGCCTTCGTGGCGACCTTGTGGATGCCCGAGTCCATGGCGTCGAGCGTCTTGATGTCGTCGTTGGCGGCCTGGTGCTTGCGCATGACGCGCTTGTGGGCGTCGGCGTTGCGGGCGTAGCCGGCGTAGGCGCCGACGACCGAGGCCATCTCGGCGGAGCGCTTGTAGGCGGCACCGGTGAGCAGCGAGGTGATCGAGGCGGCGAGTGCGCGCCCACCCTCGGAGTCGTAGCCGTGGCCGGTGGCCATGAGCAGTGCACCGAGGTTGGCGTAGCCGATGCCGAGCTGGCGGTAGTTGCGCGTCGTCTCGCCGATCGGGTCGGTCGGGAAGTCCGCGAAGCAGATCGAGATGTCCATCGCCGTGATGACGAGCTCGACGACCTTCTGGAAGGTGACGGCGTCGAAGGTGTCGTCGTCCTTGAGGAACTTCAGCAGGTTGAGCGAGGCGAGGTTGCACGAGCTGTTGTCGAGCGACATGTACTCCGAGCACGGGTTGGACGCGGTGATGCGGCCGGTCTCGGGGTTGGTGTGCCAGGCGTTGATCGTGTCGTCGTACTGGATGCCCGGGTCGGCGCACTCCCACGCGGCCTTGGCGATCTTGGCGAAGAGGTCACGGGCGTCGACGGTGTCGATGACCGAGCCGTCGGAGCGCGAGCGCAGGCCGAAGTCGGTGCCGTTCTCGACGGCCTTCATGAACTCGTCGTTGACGCGGACCGAGTTGTTCGCGTTCTGGTACTGGACGGAGACGATGTCCTTGCCGCCGAGGTCCATGTCGAAGCCGGCGTCGCGCAGGGCGCGGATCTTGTCCTCCTCGCGCGCCTTCGTCTCGACGAACTCCTCGATGTCGGGGTGGTCGACGTCGAGGACGACCATCTTGGCGGCACGACGCGTGGCGCCGCCCGACTTGATGGTGCCCGCGGACGCGTCGGCGCCGCGCATGAAGGAGACCGGGCCGGAGGCCGTGCCGCCGGAGGAGAGCAGTTCCTTGGAGGAGCGGAGGCGGGAGAGGTTGAGGCCGGCGCCGGAGCCGCCCTGGAAGATCTTCCCCTCCTCCTTGTACCAGTTGAGGATGGAGTCCATCGAGTCGTCGACGGCGAGGATGAAGCAGGCCGAGACCTGCTGCGGCGACTTGGTGCCGACGTTGAACCACACCGGCGAGTTGAACGAGAAGACCTGGTGCAGCAGCGCCCACGTCAGCTCGTGCTCGAAGACCTCGGCGTCGTCGGGCGAGGCGAAGTAGCCGTTGCTCTTGCCGGCGGCGACGTAGGTGAGCACGACGCGGTCGATGAGCTGCTTGAGCGAGACCTCGCGGGCCGGCGTGCCGACCGCGCCGCGGAAGTACTTGGTCGTGACGATGGTGCTCGCGTTGATCGACCAGAAGTCGGGGAACTCGACCCCGCGCTGCTCGAAGATCGTCTCGCCCGTCTTCCAGTTCTGCTGGACGACGTCGCGCTTCTCCCACGTCACCTCGTCGTACGGGTGGACGCCGGGCGTGGTGTAGATGCGCTCGATCTTGACGCCCTTGGCGCCGGCCTTCGAGCGAGATGTGCGGTTACCGATCTCCGTCATTTCCTGCGGCCTCCCTGACCGTGTGCGGGCCCGCCCCGGGCCCGAGTGCTCGTCGTGTCGTTCGATGCCAGTGTCTCGCCGGGGTCTGACAGTCCCCTTGTCGTGATGGGCGATTCGTGTGGAGGGTGGTTACCGCTGCGCGCCGATCTCGGGGTGGGCGTCTGGGCCCGTCCCGAGCGCGTCACGTTCGGCTCGGAGGAGCGCGATGGCCCCTTCGAAGTCCTCGAGGCTCTCCCAGGCCTGGTAGACGCTGGCGAACCTGAGGAAGGCGACCTCGTCGAGCTCTCGGAGCGGCTCGAGGACGGCCATGCCGACCTCGTGCGCCTCGATCTCGGCGTTTCCCTGCGAACGGATGGCTTCCTCGACCTTCTGGGCGAGCAGCGCGAGGTCGTCCTCGGTGACCGGTCGGCCCTGGCAGGCCTTGCGGACGCCGGAGAGGACCTTGACCCTGCTGAACGGCTCGGTGACGCCGGACCGCTTGATCACGTTGAGGCTCGAGGTCTCGAGCGTCGTGAAGCGGCGGTTGCACTCGGGGCACTGGCGGCGGCGGCGGATGGCCGCGCCGTCGTCGGTGGTGCGCGAGTCGATGACCCGCGAGTCGGTGTGCCGACAGAACGGACAGTGCACGACGGGTCACCTCCTTCTCCGTAAGCCCAGTCGTAGGAACGCTCTCGGTCGTCTCCCTATGCCGTCCACGAGCCTCTCCGAGGCCCGGGTCGGTGTTCGTGGGACCGGCCGGGCTGGGGATGGATCTGTGGACGGACTGGGGACGACCTGTCCATAACCCCCGTTTGGTTGGGGACTACATGTGGACGTCTTACATCCGTGTAACTACTAGATGTAGGGGTAACTGTAGGCAGGTCGTGACCCGCGTCGCAAGCACTTCGGAAAAACCGGGCGCGGCGTGTCCCTGACCTGCACAAACGCCCCACGCGTCCCATCCGTCACGGCGTGTCGCGAGACGGTCGACCCCAACATCTAGGGGTCGACCAACGTACCGACTCCCCCATGTGGCGGATGCGGAGGGGGTGGCGCGTCAGCTCACCTCAGCCAACCTCAGCGCACCTCGGCGATCCCGGGACGCGTCGCGAACCACACGCAGAGCACCGCCATGCCGACGCCGCAGGCCGTGGCGGCGGTCAGCACCGACGTCGCGGCGGCCAGCGCGCCGAAGGCGGGGATCGCGACGGGCACCAGGGCGAGGTCACCGAGCCCGGAGAGCGACGACACGCGTCCGAGGTGGCTCGTGGCGACTGTCCGCTGGTAGGCGCCCGACAGCCAGACCGACGCGGCGCCGGCGCACAGGCCGATGCCGAGCATCGCCCCGAGCAGGACCGGTCGGGCGTCGACCCCCGCGCCCGCGATGAGCACACCCTGCGCGACGAGGATGCGGAACCCGGCCCGGGCCGGGCGCTGCGGCCGGACCCGGATGCCGGCGAGGCTGCCGAGGATGGCGCCCGCGGCGAAGGCGGCCTCGGCATAACCGAGCCACGAGGCCCCCCAGCCGGACCCGGTCACCCGCAGGGCGACGCCGAGGGCGATGACCGGGGAGACGAAGACGTTGAGGGCGGCGAGACCGAGCACGAGCAGCCGGGCGCGGTCGTCCCGACGCAGGTAGGCGACGCCGTCGCGGACGCTGGCCAGCCACGGCACCCCCACCGACCGCGGCAGGGCGAACCTCGGGCGGACGACGAGGCCGAGGGTGAGCGCGATCGCGACGAAGGTCACCGCGTCGAGCACCATGGCGCCGGCCGGCCCGGTCCAGGCGACGACCGCGCCGCCGGCAGGAGCACCCAGCAGCCGCGCCGTGCGGTTGCCGATCTGGTTCCAGCCGCTGACGGTGGCGAGGTCCTCGCTCGCCACGAGCTGGCGGGCCATCGTCGCACCCGACGGCATCGTCAGGCCGGCGACGGCCCCGAGCGTGACGCCGAGGGCGATGAGCAGGCCGGCCCCGCGGACGCCCGAGGCCCAGGCCGCGGCCCCGGCGAGGAGCACCACGCCCTGGGCCAGTCGCCCGACGACGAGGACCCGACGCGTGTCGTACCGGTCGGCGAGCACGCCGCCCGCGACGACGAGCGCGGCCTGCGGGATCATCTCCGCGCCGAGGACGACGCCGGCCATGGCGGGCGAGAGCGTGTGGGCGGCGGTCCACGCGAGCGCGACCGTCCAGAGAGCATCGCCGAACCACGACAGGAACATCGCGGCGACCCAGGCGCGCACCATCCCGTCGCGACGCAGCGGCGGGGGCGGGGCGCCGACGAGAGCCGGCGCGGTCGCGACGGCGCTCACGGCTTCACCGGGGCGCTCGGGAAGACGCGCGTGCCGACGCGGACGGGGTAGCGCTCGGCGTCCGGGTGGGCTCGCGCGTCCGCGCGGCAGTCCTCGCTCCAGGCCAGCACGACCTCGGTGAGTCGCGCACCGAGGTCGTGCATCTGCTCGAGGGTCGCCCGCTCCAGCGTGTCGGTCGCGGTGGCGGCCCGGCGGAGCTCCTCCGGCGCGTCCTGGGACGTGGCGAGCCACTGCTGGACGGCACGCACGTGGTGGCGGAAGTTCTCGGCCTCCGCCGTGGCGGCGATGCGACGCGCCACGGTGCCCGGGACGAAGTCGGACGCGTCCCACGACAGCCGGCGGGGACGGCTGCGCCACCAGCTCTCCCGCGTGTCGCGGGCCAGCTCGGGGGCCGGCTCGACGAAGCCGTGCCGGTGCAGCACCCCGACGTGGTGGCTGACGGAGCCGACGGCGAGACCGGTGCGGCGGGCGAGCTGCCCGACGGTCGCGGGGCCCTCGACGGAGAGCAGCTCGCAGATCCACCGACGCGTCGGGTGGTGGAAGGCAGAGAGCACCTCGAGGAGGGCGTCGCCGGACTCGGCGCCGACAGCGTCGGCATCGGTCGGGGTCGTGGTCTCGTGGCGCTCGGCCGCGGTGCGTCGGGGCATGCCGCCCACGATCGCGTGCGTGGCGCAGACATACAAGGGCTCTTGTATAACTCGCCCGATCGTCACGGGCGACGCCGGCCGCGGCGACACGCCCACCCTCGACGTGCGCCACGGCCGTGCCATGTCGCAAGATCAACTCGTGACAAAGCGGACACTTGACGAGCCGATGACGACAGCGCGGACGGAGGAGGCGCCCGGACAGCGGCGCGACGCCCTCCTGAGCCGCTACGGCGTGCTCGACGGCACGGTGGCCAACCGTGACCTCCAGGCTCTCGTGGGCATGGCGGCACAGATCTGCGTCGTGCCGAACGCCGCGATCAACCTCATCACCTCGACGCAGCAGCGGCAGGTGGCCACGGCCGGGTTCGAGCCGTCGATCTGCCTGCGCGAGGACTCGATGTGCGCCGTCGTGCTCGAACGGCCCGAGCCGGTCGTCGTGCCCAACGCGGCGATGGACGCCCGCTTCCGCGACAACCCGTTCGTCACGGGAACCCTCGGCCACGTCCGGTTCTACGCATCCGCTCCGCTGACGACGCCCGAGGGCGTCATCATCGGCCGGCTCTGCGTCTTCGACACCCAGCCGCGGACCCTCACCCCCGAGCAGGAGCACGCGCTCACGGTGCTCGCCGACCGGATCGTCGACGTTCTCGAGCTGCGGCTGCGCAGTCGCGAGCTCGAGGAGTCGCTCTCCGAGCTCACCGCGGCACGGGACGAGCTGCGACGCTCGAACGAGCTGCTGTCGGACTTCGCCGGCCAGGTGAGCCACGACCTGCGCAGTCCTCTCTCGGCCATCATGGCCAGCGCCGAGATGCTCGGGCAGCGCGAGTCCGTCGTCGAGGACCCCTTGGCCACCCGGCTGGTCGGCACGACCTTCCGGGCCTCGACGCGGATGGCGGGACTCATCGAGGAGATCCTCACGCACGCGCGGGTCGGGGCTCGGCTCGAGCGCACCGAGACCGAGCTCGACGACGTGCTGGCCGACGTCCTCACCGACCTCGGACCGAGCATCGAGCACACGCGCGCGACCGTCACGGCCGAGCAGCTGCCGACCCTGTGGGCCGACGGGGCCCAGCTGTACTCGGTGCTGCTCAACCTCGTGTCGAACGCGCTCAAGTACACCCGACCGGACAGCGATCCCGTCGTCACCGTCGCCGCCCGCCAGCACGACGACGTGTGGCGGATCACCGTGCAGGACAACGGGTCCGGCATCGAGGAGGCCGACCGCGAGAGCATCTTCCAGCTCTTCAAGCGGGTGGCCACCGACGTCGACGGCAGCGGGATCGGGCTGGCCACGTGCAAGCGGATCGTCGAGGTGCACGGGGGCGCCATCGGTGTCGACCCGGCCCCTGACGGCGGGTCACGCTTCTGGTTCGAGCTGCCGTCCGCCGCGCCGGACGAGGGCTCCTGATCCGACGGAGCGGGGTGCGCTCACCTCGAGGCGACCGAAGCCGCGACCGACGCAGCGAGCCGGGCCGCCGTCGCGGCCGGCGGAGGCGGCAGCGTGGGCACCGTGATGCACGAGCGCTCGACCGGCGCCTGCTGGACGACGAGGTCCCGCCGACCGACCGCGACCGCCACGAGGTTGTCGGCGCTGACGGTCCCGGCGCGCAGGTAGTCGGAGTGGCCCGTCGAGGTCCGAGCAGGGTCCTCGGCACCGGATCCGATGCCGTGCCAGAGGTTGCAGCCGGCAGCGGGGTCCTTGAGAGCGGTCGTCGACAGCGACGTCCCGCCGGCGACCGTGTCGGGGTTCGCGCCGAGCGGCCGCCACCCGGGATGGGCGACGAGGTCGTGCCCGGCCGCGAGCACGTTGAACGACCCCGCCTTGAGACCGATCCGTTCGATGCGGTCGAAGGGCACGCCGGGAGACCCGAACACGGCGACGTCATCGACCGGGCTGTCCTGCAGCAGAGCGTTGCCCGCCAGGACGGATCCGTAGGAGTGCGCCCAGAGGGTCTGGTGGACGGGTCGGTCGCGCGCCGCTCCCAGACCCGTGAGGAAGGCGGCGAGCTCGTCGGCGTTGTCGCGGGCGATCTTCGGGTTGAGCACGCTGCGGTCGATGCTCGTCACGATCTCGTCCGGCTGGGGGGCCTCGTACCCCATCCACGTCACGATGGCGGTGTCGGCTCCCCCTCCCTCCCGAATCGCCTGCTGGCGCAGTGGACTGAACAGGTTGTCGTAGCGTCCGAGGTCATCTCGGGGCGTCGTCGAGAGGCCACCGACGTACGTCACCACGTGATCTGCGGTCTCGACGTCGCCCTGGGCGACGACGACCTTGACCTCGCGACCGGTGGCGTCGAGGAAGAGGAGCCGACGCTGCACACCGTCCTGACGTCCGAGGAGCGCACGGACGGCGCGCAGGTCGTCGACCCGGGCGCGTGCTCGCGCGACCGGATCCACCCCGAACGGGATCGCGGGGTGCTCCTGCTCGGCGGCCAGGGCGGACGCAGCCGCCCGCGCTGCCTCGGCGAGAAGGACGAGGTTGGCCTCGTGGCGCGCTGCGGCCGGGACGCCGTCGCGCGGACCGACCCACTGGGGGTGGTCGCGGATCACGGACCGACGCTCAGCGTCGGTGAGGCAGCGCCACCACGCCGCGGACGCGTAGGCGCCGCTGGCGTCGTTCAGCACGACGGGCGGTGCGGGCACGGCAGCCGCTCCCCGGGCGGCCAGGACCGGCCCGGCCGACGGGCCGCCGCGGGCCAGGACGAGCAGGTCGCGAGCCAGGCCGGTGTCGACGTCGGTCGCGAGACGGACCGCCTGGCGCAGGTAGGTGTGCACCTCGTCGCGCAAGAGCTCGTCACGACGGGCCCCGTGCGCCTCGAGCACCGAGTCGAGCCCGGCGGCGCGGACGGGGAGGAAGAGCGTGCCTTCGTGGTCGACGAACGCCCCGTCGGCCGCGGCACGCGCATCGGCCCGCGCCAGCAGGTCCTGCGCGGCGCGCAGCCGGACGGCAGCCTGCATCACAGAGGTCGACGATGCCGCGAGGCACGCCGCCAGCCGGCCCAGACCCGCCACGAGCGCTGCCGCCCGGACCGCGGCCGCCACCGACGCCGGGCCCGACCAGCTGCGAGCCCGGTGCCGCAGCAACCGGGTGATGACCGCCTCGACGTCGAGCCGGCAGGCGTCGAGCCGTCGTGCAGCGCCGACGAGGACCTCCGGCCGGCTCGACCGGACCTGACCGACGCCGAGCGCCGTCACGGGGTACCGCCGCCCGCCGACATGGACAGCGACGTCGCGGCCCTGCGCTCGACCTCCGCGTACAGCCCTGACGCGGCCTCCAGCGCCGAACCGAGACCGAGCAGCTCGAGCCGAGCGTCGCGGAACCGGTCGCGCCAGGCCCCGACGAGACGGGCCGTCGCCCCAGCGACCGCCCCTCCTGAGAGCCCGGCGGGCAGCTCCGCCACCGCCAGGTCGGCACGCACCGACGCGAGCCGCGCCAGCGCCGCCTCCAGGTCGGCTGCGGCGTCGCCGAGCTCCACGGGGTCCACCTCGTAGCGCATCGCCTCTCCTTCCCGAGAACCCCACCGTAGGAAAGACATTCGGGTGTCGGGATGTCTCATCCACAGGCGACGCGACTCCCCGGCGGGGCCGACACACTCGTCCACAAGGACGCGCTTTCGCAGCCCCGGAGACAGCAGGACGCCGCACCCTCGGGAGGGTGCGGCGTCCGGGCGGACCGGCGGGGTCGAAGCGCCGGGCACGCCAGCCGCTGGAGGTGGAGCCAACGCGGCTGTCGGGATCCGCACGACACGAACGCGCGCGGAGGTCGGGTCAGGTCAGGGAGCCGGGATGACGAGGCGCTGGCCCGCGTGGATCATCGAGGTGGAGAGGGAGTTGGCCAGCTGCAGCTCGACGACCCCCTCCGACACGGGCAGGTCGGGCAGCTCACGGGCGGCGATGCCCGACAGGGTCTGGCCCGACTCGACGGTGATGGAGCGCGGCGCGTCGGCCGCCGAGGCGAGCTGTCCGGCGAGGCCGAGGCCGAGCGCGACCAGCACCGCCGTGACGAAGAGGGTCACGACGAGGCGTCCGAACCGGGTCAGGCGCAGCGGCGGCTGAGCGGCACGGGCCGCGCGGACGGCGTCGCGACCGGTGGGAACGAGAACGAGCTGCGGCCGAGGGCGCGGGACGGAGTCCCCCGACTCCAGCTCACGCTGCTGACGAACGGCCTCGAGTGCGACGACGCTCATGCTGACCTCCCCTTACTGCTGGCTTGCGAACATGTGTTCTATCGAACGTCTGTACGAGTTGTAGCACGTATGTTCGAGGAAGTCGAGACACGCATCGAACACCTGTTTGGCAACTGTGTTCGAACCCCGTACTCTTTCCTCACACCACCAACCACACCAGTCACCACTGACACTGGGTCCGCAGCGGCCCGGATCACGGGCTCTGGGCCGGCGACGAAGGGGACACCATGGGCGTGACCGAGCTTCCCGACCGCGACAAGGGCGACGGCCTGACGCTGCGGCAGCGACGCGTGCTCGAGGTGATCCGCAACTCCGTCGACCGGCGTGGCTACCCGCCGAGCATGCGCGAGATCGGCGAGGCGGTGGGGCTCGCCAGCCCGTCCAGCGTCAGCCACCAGCTCGCCGCGCTCGAGCGCAAGGGCTTCCTGCGCCGCGACCCCAACCGTCCGCGCGCCCTCGAGGTCGTCTCCCCCGACGCCGGTGGCGCCGAGCGCCACGACGCCGAGACCGACGCCGGCGACACGCGTCCGGAGGCCTCGTACGTCCCCGTCCTGGGCAAGATCGCCGCCGGTGTCCCGATCACCGCCGAGGAGGTCGTCGAGGACGTCTTCCCCCTCCCCCGTCAGATCGTCGGCGAGGGCCAGCTGTTCCTGCTCAAGGTCCAGGGCGACTCGATGGTCGACGCCGCGATCTGCGACGGCGACTGGGTCGTCGTGCGCCAGCAGCCGAACGCCGAGAACGGCGACATCGTGGCCGCGATGCTCGACAACGAGGCCACGGTCAAGACCTTCAAGCGCAAGGACGGCCACGTGTGGCTGCTGCCGCACAACGCCGCCTACGACCCGATCGACGGCGACGACGCGACCATCCTCGGCAAGGTCACGGCGGTCCTGCGCCGCGTCTGAAGCTCGCCACCCACGCCTTGCCTGGCGACGCGCCGCGGACCATCCGCGGCGCGTCGCGGCGTATTCGGGGGCCGGGTTCGCCACTCTGAGAGACACACTCGCTCCAGGAGGACGCCATGACCGACCGTCCGGACCGCGACGTCGTCTTCACCTACCGCTACCTCCGCGGCGGGATGGTGGCGATGCTGCTCATGCTGCTGCTCTCGGTCGTGCTCCAGTGGTGGTGGGGCACGAACGGGACGTGCTGGCTCGGCTCGATCAGCGCCTACTACTTCACGCCGGCACGGACGGTCTTCGTCGGCAGCCTGTGCGCGCTCGGAGCCGCGCTCGTCGCGTACAAGGGGCACTCGCCCGCCGAGGACGTCCTGCTCAACTTCTCGGGCTTCATGGCGTTCGTCGTGGCGATGGTGCCGACCGTCCCGGACGAGCGGTGCAGCGTGAGCGGGACGACCAACCCGTTCGCCCTCTCGACGTCGGCGATCTCGGACGCCGTCGACAACAACGTGTGGTCGCTGATCGTCGTCGGTTTCCTCGCGCTCGTCGTGACCGTGTGGCTGCGGCGCGACGAGCTGCTCGACCCGGCGCGACGGCCTCCGCTGCGCACGATGCTCGTGACCGTGGCGTGCAGCGGCGTCATCCTCTTCGAGCTCGTGCTCTTCCTCGTGCTGCCCGACCGGTTCGTCGCACTGAGCCACGGCCTCGCGGCCGCGACGATGGTGGCTGGTGTCATCGCCGTTATGGTGCTCAGCGCCTTCCGGGTGCAGGACCGGCACACCTCGACCGAGGAGGCCCGCACGTACAAGCGCTGGTACCTCGCCATCGCCGCGACGCTCGCGGTGCTGCTCACCGTCACGGTCGTGGCGCACCTGACGGTGCACGGGTTCGACCACGTGATCCTCATCGGCGAGGTCATCATCATCGTGCTCTTCTGCACCTACTGGGTCGTGCAGACCAAGGAGCTGTGGGACGTGCGTGGAACGGCCGAGGTGGAGGCCCGGAAGGTCGGCGCCGTCGCGGGATGATCAGCGATTGCGGACGAGGACGCCGCGGGCCTCCTTGACCGTGATCGGCGTGCCCGGCTGCGGCACGGTCACCGTGTCCGGGATCGCGATCCAGGCACCACCGTTGATCCGGAAGTCGGCACCGAAGGTGACGTCGACCCGCGAGGTGTACGTGCCCGGCTTGCGGTAGGTGTGCACGATGTCGCCGTCCGGGTAGACCCCGCCCGGTGAGGTCGTCGGGCCCTCGCTCGTGCCGTCGCCGAAGCGGTAGACGTAGCTGACGAGCTTGGGCCGGATCTCGACGCGGTAGCCGAACATCGTGGCCGGGTCGACCAGGTCGATCTCGCCCGGCTCGAAACCCGCACTGGCCCAGTCCACCTTGTAGAACGTCTTGAGGTTGACGAGCGTCGTGTTCCCCTTCGGCTGCGTCGAGATCGCACCCTTCGCCCAGTCGGTTCTGTGGAAGGCGGCCGCAATCATCTCGAGGGTAGGAACCGGCTTGGCTCCGGGGACGAGGTTGGGCAAGCAGGAAGACCCGACAAACACCCAGCCGTTAGCGTCTACCTTCACCTCAGGATTTGGCCAGTCCTTCTTGGGCGCAGGCTTCCCATCCGCGTCCACCCAGAAGCGCCAAATGTCGACGAGCGGCCCTCGACCCTCTGCAGGCGTATTCGTTGCGCACGAAGCGACTGCGGCCGCATAGCAAGTTGCGCCCGAGTCCCTCCCACCTACGTCGCATCCAGCAATTGACGACCGATATTTCCAGTGCGGCTTTCGCTGGACGAAGGCCGCTTCATATTCAGCTTTGAGGCGATCCATGTCCCGACGAAGAAGAAGTTTTACTTGGGCGCTGTTTGAATCGGTCGAACCGCCCCAGTCACCTCCGCAGCAGTTCGGATCGCCTTCGCCCCCCGTTGTCGGGGCGAGCGAGACTACGACTGCCATGAGAGCCGCCAGTGGACCGCTCACTTTGTCTGCACTCCGCCGATGTCGCTGACCATCCAGCCCCGATCAGTCCACGCGAGTTGGAAGATATTGCGGAACACCTTCTCGGTCTTTTGGCCCCTGACTTTCCCATCCGTACCAACGATGACGCCAGGTCGTTGATGGATCGTCGCGTCAACGCGCGCTTCGACAGAGGAGGCACTGAGAGTGGTAGCGCGCTGAACTTCGATTGCATCTTCTCGCCATCGCGCACTCGCCTTCTTCAGATCCCGAGCCGTTTGCGCCAAGTTGTCGCAGGAAGGCACGCTGGGCACACACAACGCTTCGATCGGTGATGGGTCGGGAATACGCCAGGACCTATTCACTTGCGCGACGAAGTACTTGGCGAAGGCTTCGGCGCCGGCTTTGTCCTTGGTCTTGGCGGCATCGGGCAGGCCGGCCGGGAAGGCCGGGCCGGCGTTCGTCGTGGCGGTAGCAGGCGGCGTCGACGTCGTCGTGCTCGTCGTCGTGGACGGCACTTGAGCGCTCGTCTGCGCGGGCGCCGGGTCGCTCCCGGTGCAGGCGGCGAGCGAAGCCACGGCCAGCGCCAGCCCCGCGGCGGCGTACGTCATCCTCTGGTGTCTCAGCACGACTGTCGGTCCCCTGTTCGGCGAATCTGTGCCCTGCCCACCGGGCGCAAACGGGCGAAAACGTCATCGAACGCTCCCACAGATCCTGCCCCAAGCGCACCTCGGGCCTCTGCGCCCGTCCACAACCGACGTCAGGACACCGGCGGCTCGTCCCCCACCGCCGCCAGCCACCAGGCCGCTGCGTCACCGTGCTCGGCCAGCTCGGACGGCGTCATCGTCGCCGTCACGCGCAGCCACGACTCCACGCGCCCCAGCCGCCCGAGCCGCAGCGCCGCCGGCAGCGCAGCCCGCATCACCGCGGCCGGCGCCACGTCGCTCCACACCTCGAGCCCCGCGTCGGCGACCCGACGCAGCCGCGGGTCGTCGGGCAAGGCTTCCAGCCGGTGCGCGAGCACGTTGAGCGGCACGAACATCGCCGTGAGCGGGTGGGCGAGGACGGCGTCGCCGAAGTCGAAGAAGCGCATCCCCGACGCCGTCGCGAAGACGTTGTTCGCGTGCAGGTCGTTGTGCACGAGCGCGAGCGGCAGCCCGAGCGCGTCGAGGCCCTCTCCCCACTCGGCCACGCGCGGTGCCCGCGACAGGACGCGCAGCGAGGCCTCGGCGTCGAGGCGTCGCGGGTCGGCGTCGGGCAGCGCGGACAGCTGCGAGGCCCGTGCCACCACGTAGTCCGCGGCGTCGAGCGGGTGCAGCGGCGCCAGACCGGCCCCGACCAGCTCCAAGGTGCACCCGGCGAGCTCGCGCTGCAGGTGCATGGCCTCGGCGACCACCCGACACCACGTGTCGGTGTCGTGGGGGTCGACGGACGCACCGAGCACCTCACCCTGGTCGGGCACGAGGTGCAGGCCACGCGCCGGGTCGACCGCCGCGAGGGGCACGACCCGGTCCGGGGCACAGCGAGCGAGCACTTCGAGGAGCGCCGCCTCGAAGGCCTGGTGCGGGCAGTTCTGCTTCGCCCAGAAGACGTCTCCCCCGGTCGTGCTGGCCCGCCACACCGTCGACCACGGCCGCTGGTGCACCGGCTCGAGCCCGGCGAGCGCACCGGCACCGAGACCCGCCACGGCGTCGGCGACCCACCCGCGCAGCTCGGCAGCGAACGCGTCCGAGGTCCACCGCGTCGACGGTCCCTCACCAGCGGGCGGGAGCGCCGTCCACCAACGCTCGCCCGACGCGTCGGCCGCGCCGTCGGTCGATACCACCTCAGTGGCCCAGGGCCGCACGCAGCCGCGGCAGCATCTCGCCGAGCGGGGCGTGCAGGCGGATCGTGGCCTCGGCGTCGCCGCGAGTCGCCGACCGGGTGACGATCGCGACGGGGACGCCGCGCTGGTGGGCCCGTCGGACGAACCGGTAGCCGCTCATGACGGCGAGTGACGACCCCAGCACGAGCACCGCACCCGCCGACTCGACGAGCCCGAAGCACCTCTCCACCAACGGTTTCGGCACGGACTCACCGAAGAAAACGACGTCCGGCTTCACCGTGTCGTGGTCGCAGACCAGGCACCGAGGGGCGTGGAAGGAGGCCACGAGCTCGTCGGCGAGGACGATGTCGCCGTCGGGCCGCACCTGCTCGCCCCACTGCGACCCCACGGCGGCCGCCGCCTCCGAGAAGCGGTCCATGAAGCCGGGGTTGGCCTCGGTCATCCGCTCGTGCAGACCGACGCGGGAGGTGAACTCGCCGCACGTCAGGCACACGGCGCGGTCAAGGGAGCCGTGCAGCTCGACGACGTCGCGCGCCCCCGCCGCCTGGTGCAGGCCGTCGACGTTCTGCGTGATGACGGGGCCGACGTAACCGGCGTGCTGCAGCTCGGCGACGACCCGGTGGCCCTCGTTCGGCGACGCCGCGTTGAACCGCAGCCAGCCGATGTAGCTGCGCGCCCAGTACCGACGCCGCGCCTCGCTCGAGCCGGCGAACTCCCCGTACGTCATCGGCTCGACCCGCCGCGTGCCGTCGGGTCCGCGGTAGTCGGGGATGCCGCTGTCGGTCGACAGCCCCGCCCCGCTGAGCACGACGACGTCGCCGGCGCTGACGAGGTCGACGAGGTCGTCGAACGTGCCGAGGTCGCTCACCTCGAGCGGCAGTCGCCGCGAGGTGGCCAGACGCGTCAGCACCCCGCCGTCGCGAGCGGGCTCGGACTCCTGGGGCACGTGCACCGGGACAGCGTACGCGGGGCGCCCCGCCGTCCCATGCCCATCGTGCCGTGGATCGCTGTTTTCCATAATCGTCGGTTATGATACGCGCATGATCGATGCTGCGGGACTTCGGGTCATGAAGGCCATCGCCGACGAGGGGAGCTTCACCAGCGCCGCCAACGCGCTCGGCTTCACCCAGCCGGCCATCTCCCAGATGGTGCGCCGCCTCGAGCAGCGCACCGGCACCGTCCTCGTCGAGCGCTACGGCCGCCAGGTCCGCCTCACCGAGGCCGGGCAGGTGCTGGCCCGGCACGCCGTCGGCGTTCTCGCCGCCCTCGACGCCGCCGAGGAGGAGATCACCGCCATCGCCGGCCTGCGTGCCGGACGCGTCCGCCTCCAGGCCTTCCCCAGCTCGTCGGCCACGCTCGTGCCCAAGACGCTCGCCATCCTCAAGGCCAAGCACCCCGACATCACCGTCACCTTCAGCGAGGCCGAGCCGCCCGAGTCGCTCGCCGCGCTGCGCAACGGCGACTGCGACGTCGCCGTGGCCTTCGCCTACGAGGGCGCCGACCTCGGCGAGCTCGAGGAGGACCTCTCGCTGCTCGTGACCCGCCGCCTCATGGACGACGAGGTCCGTCTCGTCGTCCCCGGCGGCCACGCCCACGCGGGCGACGCGTCGGCCTCCCTCGTCGACTTCTCCGGCGACGACTGGATCGCCGGGTGCCCGCGCTGCCGCGGACACCTGCTCTCCCTCGCCGACCACGCCGGCTTCCGCCCGAACGTCGCCTTCGAGACCGAGGACTACGTCGCCCAGCTCGGCCTCGTCACCGCGGGCCTCGGCGTCGCCCTGGTGCCCGACCTCATCCTCAACGCGGCCAAGCACGACGAGGTCGCGACGCTGCCCCTCTCCCCCGCCTCGCGACGGCAGATCCTCGCCGTCACGACGCCGGACCTGCAGCGGGTGCCCGCCGTCGCGGCCGCCCTCGACGCCCTGTGCGAGGCCGCCGGCGCCGACCCCAGCCTCTCCACCGCCGAGCTCGTGGGCGCCTCGCGCGGCTGACGCCCCTCCCCACCGGCGTCGTCGCCCCGCGTCGAGGGCCGATCGTCGGCACAATGGCGTCATGACCCGGGTCGCGCTCGCCGCCACCGGTCCCGCCGCGCTCCGTGCCGGCCTCGAGGTGGCCGCCGACGGTGGCACCGCGGTCGACGCCGCCCTCGCCGCCGCGCTGTCGGCGATGAGCACCGAGCCCGGCATCGTCAGCCTCATGGGCGGCGCGTTCGTCAACGTGTGGCCCGTCGGCGAGGACCCGGTCGTCGTCGACGGCAACGTCGAGATGCCCGGTCGAGGGCTCGACGCGTCCGCCTTCGGCCGGGGCATCCGCACCGTCCACACCGACTACGGCGGCGGCGTGTCGATGGGCGCCGGCCACGGCTCGGTCGCCAACTCCGGTGCCGTGCCGGCCCTCGCGCTCGCCAGCGAGCGCTGGGGGGCCCTGCCGTGGCGTCGCCTCGTCGAGCCGTCGGTCCGCGCGTGCCGTGAGGGCTACCGCATCGGGGCGTCCGCCGCGCTCTACCTCGGCCTCGTCCGCGACGCCCTCTTCGGGCAGGACGCCGAGGCCCACGCCCTCGTCACCGGCGCCGACGGCGGGGCGCTCCAGCCCGGGGAGACCTCCACCAACCCCGACCTCGCCGAGATCCTCGAGCTGCTTGCGGCGCAAGGCGCCCCGCTCTTCTCCACCGGTGCGGTCGGACGCGTGCTCGTCGAGGAGATGGCCGCCCACGGCGGGCTCGTCACCGAGGCCGACCTCGTCGCCTACCGGGCCGTCCCCCGCCGGCCGACGCTGCGACGCGTCGGCGACTGGAGCGTCGCGCTCAACCCGCCGCCGTCGGTCGGCGGCCCGATGCTCGCCGTCATGCTCGGCGAGCTCGCCCACCACGAGGCGTGGACCTGGACCGAGGTCATCGAGATCCAGCGTCGGGTGCTCGCCTACCGTGTCGGCGTCCACGACCACTCGCAGGACCTCGAGGGCGACGGGCACGCGCTCCTCGCGGCCGTCGAGCGGTACGGGCTGGCGGGCCTGCCGACGTCCGCCTCCACGGCGCACGTCTCGGCCGTCGACGAGTACGGAAACGCCTGTGCCGTCACGATGTCCGCCGGTTACGGCGCCGGGATGGTCGTGCCCGGCACCGGCATCCTGCTCAACAACGCCCTCGGCGAGCCCGAGCTCAACCGGCTGGGCCTGCACGCCGTCGCACCGGGCACGAGGCTGGCCTCGAACATGGCGCCGACGACGGCGCGGGGGGCGACCGGTGGCGCTCTCGCCGTCGGCTCCCCCGGAGCTGACCGCATCACCACGGCCCTGATGCAGGTGCTCGGACAGGCACTGCTGCACCACGAGCCCCTCCAGTCGGCCATCGACGACCCGCGCCTGCACGTCCGCTTCACCGACGACGGCAGCCCGCGCGTCGAGCACGAGCCCTCCGCGGCCATCGCCGCCGCGGTGCGGGAGTCCGGGCTGCCGTCGCACGTCTACCCGGGGGTGCACATGTACTTCGGCGGAGTCGGCGCCGCCCTGCTCGGTCCGGACGGGCTCGTCGCGGCGGGTGACGCGCGACGGGAGGCCGCCGTGGGGGTATCCCCTTGAGGCGGCTCCCATCCGGACGGACACCGGCGCCGAACCGCACCCGACACCCGTGAACCGTGACCGGACGACCGCCGACGGCGGCCCACCGGACCGCCCCCGACGAGAGGCCGACCCGATGACGACGACCGACGACCGCCCCACCGCGACCCCAACGGCCCCCGCGTCGGCCCCCGCGTCGGCGCCCGTGCCGTCGGGGGTGGCGTCCCGCCTCGCCGAGGTCGTCGCCCCGCTCTTCGGCGGCACGCTGCCGGTGCGGCTGCGCGCCTGGGACGGCAGCCTCGCCGGCCCCGCCGACGCACCGACCGTCGTCCTGCGCGACCCCGCGGCCCTGCGCCGCCTCGTGCGCCACCCCGGCGAGCTCGGACTCGCACAGGCGTACGTCACCGGCGAGCTCGACGTCGAGGGCGACCTGCTCGACGGCTTCCGGCGCGTCTGGGCCCTGGCCCGCGAGCGCGGCGCCGGCGCCCTGAGCCCCGCGACGCTCGCCGCCGTGGCGCCGCGTGCCGTCCGCACGGCGCTCGAGCTCGGCGTCGTCGGGCTGCCCCCGGAGCCTCCGGTGTCGCAGGCCCGCCTCCGCGGACGCCTGCACACCAAGGCCCGCGACCGCAGCGCCATCGAGCACCACTACAACCTGAGCAACGAGTTCTACTCCCTCATCCTCGACCCGCACATGGCCTACTCGTGCGGCTACTGGACGAGCACCGACCCGGGCTACACCGTCGAGGACGCCCAGCGCGACAAGCTCGACCTCGTGTGCCGCAAGCTCGGCATCGAGCCCGGCGGCCGGCACCTCGACATCGGCTGCGGCTGGGGCTCGCTGTCGCTGCACGCTGCCGAGCACTACGGCGCTCGGGTCGTCGGCGTGACGATCTCCAGCGAGCAGAAGGCGTTCATCGACGCCCGGATCCGGGAGCGCGGCCTCGCCGACCGCGTCGAGATCCGGCTGCAGGACTACCGCGAGGTGCCCGACGGGCCGTTCGACACGGTGTCCTCCATCGAGATGGGCGAGCACGTCGGCAAGGAGAACTACCCGACGTTCACGGCGCAGATCCACCGGTTGCTGCGGCCCGGCGGGCGCGCGCTCATCCAGCAGATGTCGCGCACCACCCGGCCCGGCGGCGGCCCCTTCATCGAGGCCTTCATCGCGCCCGACATGCACATGCGTCCCGTCGGCGAGACCGTCGACCTCTTCGAGCGGGCGGGCCTCGAGGTGCGCGACGTCCATGCCCTGCGCGAGCACTACGTGTGGACCGTCAACGCCTGGTACGACACGTTCGAGGCCAACTGGGACCGCGTCGTCGAGATGGTCGGCGAGGAGGTCGGACGCGTGTGGCGGCTCTACCTCGTCGGCGGCGCCCTCGCCTTCGAGGAGGGTCGGATGGGCGTCGACCAGATCCTCGCGGTGAAGCCGGCCCGCGACGGCCGCAGCGGCATGCCGCCGGTCCGGGCCTGGTGACCTCGGTGGTCGTGCGCACCCTCCTGCTCACCGCCCTGACCGTCGCCGTCGTCCTCGGCGTCACCTTCGCGGTGGCGCTGCGCGCCGGCAAGCAGGCCGTCATCGACGTGACCTGGGGGCTGGGCTTCGTCGCGATCGCGATCACGGCATTCGTGTCGACCCTCGGTCACGGTGACCCGGTGCGACGCTGGCTGGCGCTCCTCCTCACCGCCGCGTGGGGCCTGCGGCTGGCCGGGCACATCTTCGCCCGGTCGCGCGGCAAGGGCGAGGACCCCCGGTACGAGGCGCTCCTCGCCCGCGCACCCGGCAACCCGAACACCTATGCGCTCCAGCGGATCTACCTGCCGCAGGGCATCATCATGTGGTTCGTCTCGCTGCCCGTGCAGGTCGCCATGTTCGTCGAGGGCGGCATCGGCTGGGTGCTTTGGCTCGGCGTCGCGGTGTGGGCGGTCGGCCTCTTCTTCGAGACCGTGGGAGACCTGCAGCTCACCCGCTTCCGCGACGAGCCGTCCAACAAGGGCAAGGTGCTCGACACCGGGCTGTGGCACTACACCCGCCACCCCAACTACTTCGGCGACGCGTGCGTGTGGACGGGGCTGTTCCTCGTCGCCGCGAGCGCCTGGCCCGGCGTGCTCACCGTGCTCTCGCCCGCCGTCATGGTCTGGAACCTCTACGCGGGGACGGGAAAGAAGCTGCTGGAGAAGGACATCGGCGAGCGCCGCCCGCAGTACGCCGACTACGTCCGACGCACGAGCGGCTTCTTCCCGTGGCCGCCGAAGAAGAGGGCGGTGGGCTGAGCCGTGCGCCCCGACCTCGCCGCCGCCCTCGACCTCAGCCCCCACCCCGAGGGCGGGTGGTACCGGCAGACCTGGGCCTCGCCCGAGGTGGTGACGCTCGCCGACGGCCGGGTGCGCCCGACGGCGACGCTCATCCACTTCCTCCTGCCTACGGGCGAGTCCTCGGCGTGGCACCGGGTGGCCTCGGACGAGGTCTGGCTCGCGCACACCGGCGCCGTCGTCCTCGAGCTCGGCGGGACCGGCGCGGAGCCGGCCGCGACGGGATCCGTCGTCGTGGGCACCGACGTCGACACCGGGCAGGTGGCGCAGGCGGTCGTGCCGGCGGGCGTCTGGCAGCGGACACGTCCCGGCTCGCAGGACGCCCTCGTCAGTTGTCTCGTCTCCCCCGGCTTCGACTTCGCCGACTTCGAGCTCGCGGACCGGGCGCCCACCGACTGACCCGGTCAGCGGTGCACGGCCCGGACGTCGCCGGCGCCGTCGGTGACGATGGCGACGTCGCCCTCGAGGTCGGTGCGGTGGACCTCGAAACCGCGCGCGTCGAGGGCCCGGAGCGTCGCCGGCGCCGGGTGGCCGTAGTCGTTGCCGGCGCCGACGCTGATCAGGGCGAGGCGCCCGGCCACGGCGTCGAGGAGCCGGTCGTCGCGGTTGGAGGACCCGTGGTGGGCCACCTTGAGCACGTCGACGCGACCCCACCGGGCCGGGTCGAGGGCGGCCTCGCGGACGACCGCGGCCGCCGCCTCGCGCTCGACGTCGCCCGCGAGCAGGACGGTGACGCCGCGCACGTGCAGCGTCAGCACGACTGACGCGTTGTTCGGCACCGACCCGGCGTCGATGCGGCGACCCGGCCACCACACCTCGGCCGTGACCGGCCCGACGGCGAGCCGGTCGCCCGCGCGGAGCGTGCCGAGCCGCGCCCCCGCGGACCGGGCGAGCCGGCCGACCCGATCGGCCTCGTCGGCCGGGTCGGCGACCCAGGAGGTGCGCACCTCGGCGACCGGCCGGTCGAGCACGCCGGCAAGGCCGTCGACGTGGTCGGCGTGGAAGTGGGTCAGCACGACGAGGTCGACGACGCGCACCCCGAGCCGGTCGAGGCAGCCACGCATCAGGTCGGGCTCGGGCCCGGTGTCGACGACGACGGCGTGACCGTCCCCGGCGTCGACGACGAGGCCGTCGCCCTGGCCGACGTCGCACGCCACGACGACCCAGCCCGGCGGCGGCCACGACAGCACGCTCGTCGGGGTGGCGCCGCCGGCCACGAGGACGACGGCAGCCACCGCCGCGAGCGGCCGGTGCCGCCCGCGGTGCCAGGCCCAGGGCCCGACGAGCAGCGCCGCGAGCGACACCACCGCCAGCAGCACCGCAGCGGGTGCGGAGTCGCCCCACGGCACCGAGCCTGCCGGGAGGCCGGCGCACCACCGCGCGACGGCGGCGATCCCCTGGGCCGGCACCGCCGCCGCCCAGGCGAGCACGGCCGCGACGGGCACGCCCACGGTCGCGACGACGGCGACGACGACACCGACGATCGTGGTCGGGGCGACGAGCGGCGCCGCCAGCAGGTTGGCGAGCACCCCGACGACGGAGACGCTGCCCTGCAGCGGCGCCACGAGCGGCGCACACACGACCTGGGCGGCCACCGGTACCGCGACGACGGGACCGAGCGGCGCCAGCCGCCGCGGCAGCACCGCGGCGATGCGCTCGCCCCACGGGCGGGCGAGGACGAGCAGCCCGAGGGTGGCGACGGCGGACAGCGCGAAGCCGAACGACCGCGAGAGCCACGGGTCCCACACGAGCAGGACGGCCACGGCGCCGGCGAGCGCCGGTACCCCGGCACGGCGCCGCGACGTGGACAGTGCGAGGAGGCCGACACACCCCATGACGGCCGCGCGCACGACGCTCGGCTCCGGTCGCGCCAGGGCCACGAAGCCGACGAGCAGCACGAGGGCGACGGCCGGACGCCAGCGCCGCGGCACGCGCAGCACGCCGCACAGGCCCAGGCCGGCCCCGAGCACGAGCGTGACGTTGGTGCCGGACACCGCGGAGAGGTGGCTCAGCCCGGTGGCCCGCATCGCCTCGGTGAGGTCGCTCGGCGTTCCCGACGTGTCGCCGACGACGAGCGCCGGCACGAGGCCACGAGCATCGGGCCACACGCCCGCCGTCGCGTCCCGGAAGCGTTCGCGGACGTGGTCGGCGGCCTCGACGAGGGCGCCCGGACCGTCCCGGAGCCGTGGTGCGCCGGTGGCCGACACGACTGCCACGACGTCGTCGCCCGGTTGCGACGGTGAGAGGCGGCCGACGACGACGATCTCGTCACGCCAGCCCACGTCGGACCACCCGGGACCCCAGCCGATGAGGAGGACCGGGGTCGACACGGCGCTGCTGCGTCCGCGCCCGGTGACCTGCTCGGCGTCGAGGCGCACGACCCAGAGGGGCGGGCCGGCGCGCTCCGGAGCCGACAGGTCGGTCCCGGTCGGCCGGGGGTCGGCCGCCACCCGTCCGACGAGGGTCACGACGGCCTGCTCGTCGGCGAGCTGCGCCACCGGCCCTGCCGACCGGATCGCGCGGTGACCGGCGGCCGCGCCCAGCAGGAGCGCGACGACGGCGAGCGTCGCGGCGGCGAGCCGGGCCCACGCGGGCACGCGCCCTCGTCCCGGCGCCCGGACCGCCAGGACCGCCAAGACGACGAGTGCGACGCCGAGGACGAGGCACGTCGCGGCTGCCAGGACGACGCCGGCCCCGGGGGCGGTCAGCCCCCAGAACGCGACGACCGGCCACGCGACGACGACCGGGACGAGCAGCCGCACGTCGAGCAGCCCGGCCGTGCGCGCCGCCCGGTGTCGAGCCGCCGTCCCCCGTGAGCCGCTGTCGGTCACAGGGTGACCTTGGGGCGCAGCCGCTCCATGAGCTTGTCGCCGATCCCGCTCACCTCGCCGAGCTCGTCGACGGAGGTGAACCGGCCGTGCTCGGTGCGCCAGTCGAGGATGCGCTGCGCGAGGACCGGTCCCACGCCGGGAAGCGTGTCGAGCGCGGCGAGGTCGGCCGTGTTGAGGCTGACGAGCGCTCCCCCGGAACCGCCTCCGGCGTCACCCGTGCCTCCGGACGCTGCGGCCCGGCCGGCGCCCGCGGTGACCGCCTCGCCCGGCCGCGGCACGTGCACCTGCTCGCCGTCGACGACGAGCCGCGCGAGGTTGAGCGCCGAGAGGTCGGCGCCCCGGCGGGCGCCTCCAGCCGCCGTGATGGCGTCGGCCACGCGGCTCCCCGGCGCCAGCCGCACGAGTCCCGGGCGGTTGACCTGCCCGACGACGTGCACGACGAGAGTGGCGGCGGCCGTGGCGGCCGGCGCACCCGCCGACGATGCCGAGGCACCCGAGGGACCCGAGGCACCTGGAGCGGTGGAGACCCCTCCCGCGTCGGGGGTCGAGGTGCCGGTCGACGCCATGACCGACACCGCACGTCCGGGGCCCTCGACCGGGCCCGCAGCCGAGCGCTCCGCCCACAGCACCCGCACGACGAAGGCCGACCCGACGGCGACGACCAGCGCCAGCAGCGACACGACGGCGGTCGTCGACACGCTCCGCCGGCCCGACCGCACCTCGTCGGGGACCGTGAGCAGACCGGGCCGACGCGCCCGGCGCAGGTCGGCGTCGAGACGACGGGTCTGCTCGTCGGCCTCCGACCCCTCCGACCCGTTCAAACCACCGAGCAGGTCACCGACGCCGCCGAGCCCCACCCTCTCGAGCCCGTCGCGGAGGCTGCCGCCGACTCCCTCGTCCTCGCGGTCGTCGGCGGTCTCGAGCACGGCCTCCGCCCTGGTGGGTGGCTCGGGAACCCACCCGGCCGTGTCGCGTCCGTCGGCGAGGATCGCGGCCACGCGGCGCAGGTCGGCGGGACGGCGCGGTCGTCGAGGCATGCCGGCACGCTAGGGAGACCGAGCGACCCGCGTCCTGCCCCGCCCCGGGGGCTGGGGACGACGCCGACGCCCGGCGAGGGGGTGTGGACGACGCGCGAGCGGGGCGGCAGGCCACGTGACGAGACACCGGGCGTGCCGATTCCCGCGGCGGCAGTGCCGTGGGCCAGACTGCTCCAATGGCCCGGCACATCATGACCCTGACCTGTGAGGACCGTCCCGGCATCGTCGCGGCCGTCTCCGCGGCGCTGCTCGCCGTCGACGCGAACATCGTCGAGAACCAACAGTTCTCCGACGAGGACACCAACCTCTTCTTCATGCGCACCGTCTTCGACGCCGACGCCTCCGAGGTCGAGCGCGTGCTCGACGCCATCCGCGAGAGCCCGGCCGTCGTGTCGCAGCACCTCGCGGTCCGCCCCGAGGACGAGCACTGCCGCACCGTCATCCTCGTGAGCAAGTTCGACCACTGCCTCCTCGACCTGCTGCACCGCTGGAAGTCCGGCGACCTGCCCATCGACATCGTCGGCGTCGTGTCCAACCACGAGGACTGCCGTGGCCTCGTCGAGTACTACGGGCTGCCGTTCACCGTCATCCCGGTCACCCCGGACACCAAGGCCGACGCCGAGGCCGAGCTGCTGCGCATCGTCGACACGGGCGACGTCGGCCTCGTCGTCCTGGCCCGCTACATGCAGATCCTCAGCGACGGCCTGTGCCGGGCTCTCGAGGGTCGCGCCATCAACATCCACCACTCGTTCCTGCCCGGCTTCAAGGGCGCCAAGCCCTACCACCAGGCCCACGACCGGGGCGTCAAGCTCATCGGCGCCTCGGCGCACTACGTCACGGCCGACCTCGACGAGGGCCCGATCATCGAGCAGGACGTCGTGCGCGTGACCCACGCGGAGTCGCCGCAGCGGCTCGTCGCGATCGGTCGCGACGTCGAGCGACGCGTCCTGTCGCGGGCCGTGCGCGACCACGCGGAGTCGCGCGTCTTCCTCTCGGGGCGCCGCACGATCGTCTTCTGACGCGCCGCAGGGCGCGTCCGCGTCCACCCACAGCGTCCTGACAGCCGGTCCATGCCGACCTTTGAGTCGGCGCTCCTACCGTCACGCCGAAACACCTCTCAGACGGATGGATCGGACGGTGTGCGGTGGCCAGGTCTCGCCATGACGGCAGTCCTCGATCGTGGTACCGGAGCAGGGCCGTCGTGCTGCTCGCGGCCGTGCTCCTCCTCGCCGGTGGCGGCGGGGCGTGGGCCCTGACGCACCGGGCGAGCGACCCGACGGCGACCCGGACCCGCACCGTGACGGCGTCCCTGACGACGCTCCAGCAGACGGTCACGGCCTCCGGCACCATCGAGCCGGCGCAGCAGGCCGACCTGGCGTTCGGCAGCGCCGGCACCGTCACGAGGCTGTCGGCGACGGTCGGGCAGAAGGTGACGACCGGTGAGCGGCTCGCGACGATCGACGACACGACGCTGCGCAGCCAGGTCGACCTCGCGTCGGCGCAGGTGACCCAGGCCCAGACCCAGGTCGATGCCAGCTCCACGGGAACGGCCGCGCAGCTGGCCTCGGCGCGCGCCCAGCTTGCGTCGGCGCAGGCCCGCCTGACCCAGGCGCAGGACGCGCTGTCCGCCGCGACGCTCACCGCACCGTTCGACGGCGTCGTCGCCGCGGTCGACGTGCAGGTCGGGGCGCGCGTCGGCGGATCCGGTTCCGGCAGCGGCGGTTCCGGTTCCGGCGGGTCGGGTGGCACCGGAGCGGCGGGTGCGTCGGGAGCCTCCACCTCGACCGGCGGCTCGGGCACGACGGTCCTCACCGTCATCTCGACGTCGTCGTGGCTGGTGACGACCTCCGTGACCAACGCCGACCTGCCGAACGTCAAGGCCGGCCTGCAGGCCCAGGTGACGCCGACCGGTGCCACCCAGCCCCTGTTCGGCACGGTGAAGTCGGTGGGCATCATCGCCTCGTCCGGCTCGAGCGGCGCGGCCGAGTTCCCGGTGACGATCGCCCTGACCGGGCACCCCACCGGCGTCTACGCGGGCACCACGGCGTCGGTGTCGATCATCGTGCGGCAGCTGCCCGACGTCCTCGTGGTCCCGACGCTGGCCGTGCGCACCGAGAACGGGGCCACCGTCGTGTCCCTCGTCCGAGGCGGCTCCACCGTGACGACGCCGGTGACGGTCGGGCAGGTGTTCGGCGCCCAGACCCAGGTGACCAAGGGCCTCTCGGAGGGCGACCAGGTCGTCATCGACCTCGGCACCCTCCAGCGCGGCACGACCGGCGGGACACCACCGAACGGGACCGGGACGGGCGGCCTCGGCGGCCGGGGCCTCGGCGGCTTCGGGGGTGGGGGCTTCGGCGGCGGTGGCGGCGGGTTCGGCGGTGGCGGAGGCGGATTCGGCGGCCAGGGTCGCACGAGCGGGCAGGGTGGGTGAGGTCATGGGCTCCCCCATCCTCGACCTCGCCGACGTCCGCAAGACCTACGCCACAGGCAGCATCGCCGTCGACGCCCTGCGCGGGGTGACGCTGTCCGTCGACGCCGGCGAGTACGTCGCCGTCATGGGCCCCTCGGGCTCGGGCAAGTCGACGCTCATGCACATCCTCGGCTGCCTCGACGTGCCGACCTCCGGCACGTACCACCTGGCCGGCGAGGACGTCAGCGGGATGGGCGAGCGCCAGCTCGCCGACGTGCGCAACCGCCGGATCGGCTTCGTGTTCCAGCAGTTCAACCTCCTGCCGACGCTGAGCGCCTGGCGCAACGTCGAGCTGCCCCTCACCTACGCGGGGGTGGGGCGCGAGGAACGACGCCGTCGCGCGGTCGAGGCCCTCGGACGCGTCGGGCTCGGCGACCGCGTCGAGCACCGACCCGGAGAGCTGAGCGGCGGTCAGCAGCAACGGGTCTCGGTGGCGCGCGCCCTCGTGACCGACCCCGACCTCGTCCTGGCCGACGAGCCCACGGGCAACCTCGACTCGACGTCGACCAACGAGGTCCTGGCCCTCTTCGACGAGCTGCACGCCCAGGGCCGCACCATCGTGCTCATCACGCACGAGTCGGACGTCGCGGCGCGGGCCGCTCGCATCGTGCACGTCCTCGACGGCCGCCTCGTGGCCGACGGCGCCGTGCCGGTGGGGGGCGCGCGATGACGTGGGTCGAGACCGCCCGCACCGCCATCGACGCGATCCGGACCCGCCGGATGCGCTCGGCGCTCACCGTCCTCGGGATGCTTATCGGCATCGCCGCCGTGATCCTCACCGTCGGCCTCGGCCAGGGCGCGCAGGCGCAGGTGGCCAGCCAGATCGACGCGCTCGGCTCGAACCTGCTCATCGTCACCCCCGGCAGCGCCACGCAGACGAGCGGGCTGCGCGGCGGCCGCGGCACGGCCACGACGCTGACCGCCGCGGACGCCGCGGTGCTCGCCGACCGCGCGGTGGCCCCCGACGTCGCCGCGGTCGCGCCGGTGTCGACCTCGACCCAGAGCGTCCTCGCCGACGGCACGAACTGGACGACGAGCATCGTCGGGACCACGCCCTCGTGGCTGGGCGTCCGGGCCCGGACGGTGCAGCTGGGCCGGTTCTTCACCCAGCCCGAGCTCGACGCCGCCGGACGGGTGGCCGTCGTCGGGGCGACGACCGCCGGGCAGCTCTGGGGTGCAAGGTCGCCCGTCGGACAGACCATGAGCGTCGGTGGTCTGCAGCTCACCGTCATCGGCGTGCTCAACACGGCAGGATCCACCGTCGGGGGCGACCAGGACGACCAGGTGGTGCTGCCCTCCACGACGTACGCCCAGGCGTTCGGCGGTGGCAGCCCTGCCGTGTCGACGATCTACGTCGAGGCCACCGGTCAGGACTCGCTCTCGGCGGCCTACCAGGAGACGCAGAACGCCCTGTTCACCTCGCACGGCGTCACGGCCGACACGGCCGACGTCACCGTCAGCAGCCAGGCCTCGCTCGTGCAGACCGCGACGACGACGGCCCACGTGCTGACCGTCCTGCTCGGCGGCATCGCAGCGATCTCACTGCTCGTCGGCGGCATCGGCGTCATGAACATCATGCTCGTCTCGGTCACCGAGCGGATCCGCGAGATCGGCCTGCGCAAGGCCCTCGGCGCGACCCCGCGCGTCATCCTGCGCCAGTTCCTCGTCGAGGCCAGCCTGCTCGGTCTCGTCGGCGGCGTCCTCGGGCTCGGGCTCGGGCTCGTCGGCGCGGCGGTCCTCCCCCATGCGATCGGCCAACCGGTCGCCGTGTCCGTCGCGGCGGCAGCCGCCGCCCTGCTCGTCTCCCTCGTCATCGGCGTCGCCGCCGGGGTCTACCCGGCCAACCGCGCGGCCCGCCTCGCCCCCATCGACGCGCTCCGCAGCGAGTGACGTCCCGTCCGAATCGAGTGATCCCGTGACCGACACCCAGCCTCTCCCCCGTCGACGCGTCGCCGTGCCGGTCCTCACGCTCGTCGCGGCACTCGGCCTGGGCGCCTGCGGTCCGGGGGCGACCGCCGCCTCGCAGTCCGGGGGCACGGCCGTGTCGACCGGACGCGGCGGGGACAGCGGCTCCGGCACCGGCTCCGCCGGCGGGTTCGGCTCGGGCCGTGGGTTCCCCGGCGCCGCCGGCCTCGTCGCCGACGTCACCGGCAGCACGGCCCAGGTGCAGAGCACCACCGCTCAGACCGCGGTCACCTGGACGCGGACGACGCGGTTCACCAGCCTTGCCCCCACGACAGCGGCCGCGGTGCGCGTGGGCGTCTGCATCACCGCCCGACCCGCCTTCGCAGGCCGGCCCTCGGCGACCGGGACCGGGACGCCGACGCCCACCCCCACGGCCACAGGCGTGGCACCGACCGTCGCCGCCGCCACGATCGAGCTGTTCCCGGCCACCTCCGGGCAGTGCGTGCCGGCAGGCTTCGGCGGCGGCAACCGGGTGGCACCGACGGGTTCACCCACGGCGACCGGCGCCCCCGCCGGCCAGAACGGGCTCCGCGGCGGTGGTCGCGGCACGGTGGGGACCGTGACCGCGGTCGAGTCCGGGGCGTTCACGGTGCGGCCCGTGGTCCTGCGCGGCCCCAACGGTCCGGGCGGCACGTCGCTCGCCCCGGTCACGGTCACCTGGGGCGCGTCGACGACGTTCACGACGCTCCAGGCAGCCACCGCGAGCGCGGTCCGGGTGGGCGCCTGCGTCACGGCGATCGGCAGGGCCGACTCCACGGGCGCGGTGACGGCGGCCTCGATGCAGGTCAGCCGGCCGGTCGGTGGGTCCTGCACGACCGGGCGTGGCTTCGGCGGCCGCGGCGGCTTCGGCGGCGGCCCCGGGGCAGGCGCCCCTGCGGCGGGGGTGGGGAACGGTGGCTGAACGAGGCACCACCCGACGTTGGACGGTCGTCGTCGTCGCGGCCGCCGTCGTCCTCGTGCTCGCCGGCGGCTACGCGGTGGGGCTGACACGGAGCACCGACCCGACCGGCAGCTACCGCACCGCGACGGTCGGGCGCGGGCCCGTGCAGCAGGTCCTGACGCTGACCGGCACCGTGAGCCGCCTCGACGAGGTCACCGCGACGTTCCCGACATCGGGCACCGTGCGCAGGGTCGCGGTGCACGTCGGGCAGCGCGTCGCGCAGGGCCAGCTGCTCGCGACGATGGACCCGACCGACCTGCGCGCCGCCCTGCTCGCGGCCGACGCCCAGCTCGCCCACGCGCAGGCCTCGCTCGACGCCGACGAGAGCGCCACCTCGACCCCGACGACCTCGACCACCTCGACGGGCGGCTCGACGGGCTCGACCGGGTCGGCAGGGTCCCGGACGTCGTCCGCGACGAAGACCGCGACCGGAGGCTCCACCGGCGCCCCGACCGGCGCATCGACCGGGTCGAGCGGGTCGAGCGGGTCGAGCGGGTCGAGCCGGTCGACGGGTGGATCCGGCAGCCGGGCTGGCGGGGGCGCTCCGACCGGTTCCATCGACACCCGTTCGCTCGTCAGCGCCGTGGACCGCGCGCAGGCAGCGCTGGCGGCCCAGCAGACCGCGTGCGCGCCCGTGCTCGGAACGCCACCGCCCGGGGGCCGCGCCAGCCGGTCGCAGACCCGGACCGCATCGCCCGCGTCGACCGGTGCGGGCGCCACCGGCACGCCGACGCCGGACCCCACCACGCCGGACGCCACGACCACCGGCACGCCGACCGTGCCCGCGACGACGACGCCACCCACGACGCCGACCACCTCGCCCACCACTGCGCCCACTGAGCCCACTGCGTCACCCACCACTACGCCCACTGCGACCGGAGTGCCCACGGGCACCCCGACCACGTCACCGTCAGGCCCCACCGCGATGCAGCTCGCTGCCTGCGCGCTGGCCCTGCGCACGACCGCCGGAGCCCAGCAGGCCGCGTCCGCGCGGCTGACCAGCCTTGCGGCGCAGGTGTCCCGGGTCGCCACGCAGGTGGCCCGGGCGGCAGCTGCCGCGGCCGGGTCGTCCGGCTCGACCGGTGCCTCGCACTCCCCCGGGACGACCGGCTCGACCGGGACGACCGGCTCCTCGAACACCGGCGGCGCGTCGGGATCGGCCTCACGCGCCGGAGCGACCCCGAACGCGGGCGCCACGGGCACGCAGAGCACCGCGAGCCGCGTCGCGTCGGACCGGGTCGCGGCGCTCCAGGCCCAGGCCTCGGTCGAGCAGGCGCAGGTCGACCTCGCCGGAGCGACGCTGAGGGCTCCCGTCGCCGGCGTCGTGGCGCAGGTCGACCTGACCGCGGGGTCCCCGGCGTCGACATCGAGCGGCATCGTCGTCGTCGGCGACGGCGCCGCCCAGGTGTCGGTGGCCGTCCCTCTCGCCAACGTCCACCTCGTCGCGGCCGGCCTGCCGTCCACGGTCACCCCGGCGGGCGCGACCACGGGCGTCGCCGGCAGCGTCACGTCGGTGGGGCTCCTGCCGACCGCCACCAGCGGGTCCACCTCGGGCAGCGGCTCGACGGCCACCGGGTCCGCCGGCACCGCGACCCCGAGCTACCCCGCCCAGGTGCTGGTGGCCCGCCCGCCCGCGGCCCTCGCCGCCGGCTCCACCGCCACCGTCTCGCTCGTCGTGGCGAGCACGCCCGACGCCGTGCGCCTGCCCGTGTCGGCCCTCGCCGGCAGGGACGGCGGCAGCGCCACGGTGCAGGTGCTCGCGGCCGGCACCCCGACCACCCGACGCGTCGTGCTGGGGGCGGTCGGCGGCGGGTGGGCGCAGGTGCTGACCGGCCTCACGGGCGGCGAGCAGGTCGTCGTCGCCGACCTGTCCGCGGCCCTGCCCACCGCGACGACCGGGCTGCGTGGCCTCGGGGGTGGTGGCTTCGGCGGGGGCGGGTTCGGCGGCGCGGGCGCCGGCCGGGGAGCCGGCGGAGCCGGGGGAACCGGAGGCACCGCGGGCCGGACCGGCTGAGCCGGCGTCGAGCCGGACCGGTCAGCCCTGCTCCCGCTCCCGGTCCGGCTCCTCGTCCGGCTCCTCGTCCGCATCCTCGTCGGAGTCCTCGAGGTGCTCGATCCGGCGCTGGCGCCACCAGCCGATGACGTTGTTCTGGTGGCGCCACAGCACGAGCAGCCCGATCGCCGTGAGCCACCAGCCGGTCCACACGTCACCCGGCGCGTGCCCGGTCCACACGAGCACCGCGACGACGAGCATCGACAGGGCCCCGAAGATCGACCCCGCCGCCACCCAGCGGGTCACGGCCACGGCGACGACGAAGACGACCACGACGACGAGCGCGACCCAGGGGTGCACGCCGAGCACGGCCCCGAGCGTCGTGGCGACACCCTTGCCACCGCGTCCGCGCAGGAACGGCGACCAGATGTGCCCGAGCACCGCGGCGATGCCGACGGCGTACGCGGCGTGGGCGCCGAAGACGTGACCCGCGACGAGCGTCGGAACCAGGCCCTTGAGCACGTCGAGGACGCCGACGAGCACGCCCCACTTGCGCCCGAGCACGCGTCCGGCGTTGGTGGCGCCCGGGTTGCCCGAGCCCGACGTCGAGAGGTCCTTGCCGAGCAGTCGGGCGACGCCGGTCGCAGGGTTGAGCGAGCCGACGAGGAAGGCCGCGAGGACCAGGCCGGCCCAGGCGAGCACGGAACCGGCGGTCACGGCCGGGCGCCCTCCTCGGCCTCGGGGAGCGGCTCGCCCGGTCGCGGTGACACGGCGATGGCGACGGTCCCGGGCCCGACGTGCGCCCCCACCACCGCCCCGAGCTCGACGACGAGCACCTGCGGGGACCCCGGCACCTGGGTACGCAGGTGGGCCGCGATCTGGTCGGCGCGCTCGGCGGCGTCGAGGTGGTGCACGGCGAGGTCGACGGCGAGGCCGCCGGCCCGGACGTGCTCGAGCACCATCGCCTCGATCCGCGCGACGGCGCGCGCCGAGGTGCGCACCTTCTCGACGGGCACGATGCGACCGCCGCGCACCGCGAGGATCGGCTTGATCGCGAGCGCCGAGCCGAGCAGGGCCGACGCGGCGCCGATGCGTCCGCCCCGGCGCAGGTGCTCGAGCGTGTCGACGTAGAAGAGCACCCCGGAGGGCTCGAGCCGCTCGCGCACGGCGGCCGCCACCGCGGTCGCGTCGGCGCCGCCGCGAGCGGCCTCGGCGCCGGCGACGACGGCGAAGCCCATGGCCATCCCGATGGTCTCGCTGTCGACGACCTCGACCGGCACGGGCGCCTCGGCCGCGGCGATCCGGGCGGCCTCGAGGGTGCCGGACATCTGCGAGGACAGGTGGACCGAGACGATCGCGTCGGCGCCGTCGGCGGCGAGCCGCTCGTAGGTGTCGGCGAAGACCTGCGGCGTCGGGCGCGAGGTCGTGACGATCGTGTACTCGCGCAGCGCGGCCGCGACCTCCTGCGAGGTGATGTCGTGGCCCTCGACGTGGTCGCGACCGCCGACGACGACGTGCAGCGGCACGACCTCGATGCCGTGCCGCTCGACGTCGGCGGCCGGCAGGTAGGCCGTCGAGTCGGTGACGATGCGGGTGGTCACGGCTCGCTCCTTCCGCCGGGTCGTGCGGCCTCCAGGTGGTCCCAACGTACCGGCACCGGACGCGTCCGTCGGGGACGCGTCCGGTGCCGTGGGTCGGGCGCCCGGGCGGGTCGGCCCGGAGGCGTCAGGCCGGGACGACGTTGACGAGCTTCGGTGCGCGCACGATGACGGTCCGCACGCCGTTCTCGGTGGCCGCCTGCACCTTGGGCCGGGCGAGGACGAGCTCGCGCAGCGCGTCCTCGGTGATGTCGGGCCTCACCTCGACGCGGTCGCGCACCTTGCCCTTGATCTGCACGACGCAGGTGACCTGCTCCTGCACGATCTTGCTCGCGTCGCTCTCGGGGAACGCCGCGAAGGCGACGCCGCCGGCGTGCCCCAGGCGGGCCCACATCTCCTCGGCGATGTGCGGGGCGATCGGCGACACCATGAGCACGAGCGCCTCGACGACCTCGCGCGGCGGCACGTCGAGCTTGGTCACGGCGTTGTTGAGCTCGATGAGCTTGGCGATCGCGGTGTTGAAGCGCAGGCCCTCGAAGTCCTCGCGGACGCCGGCGATGGTCTGGTGCAGCTGGGTCGTCAGCGCCTGGTCGGGCTCGACGTCGCCGACCCGCGCCTCGCCGGTGGCCTCGTCGACGACGTTGCGCCACAGCCGCTGCAGGAAGCGCTGGCTGCCGACGACGGCGCGGATCTCCCACGGCTTGGACAGCTCGAGCGGGCCCATCGACATCTCGTAGACGCGGAAGGTGTCGGCACCGTAGGCGTCATACATCTCGTCGGGGCTCACCGAGTTCTTCAGCGACTTGCCGATCTTGCCGTACTCGCGGTTGACCGGCTGGCCCTCCCACGTGAACGTCGGCTCCGCGCCGTGCCCGCCGGCATGCTCCTCCACCTCGGCCGCCGGCACGTACTGCCCGCGGGCGTCGGTGTAGGCGTAGGCCTGGATGTAGCCCTGCGAGAAGTACTTGCGGAACGGCTCCTCGCTGCGCACGTGGCCGAGGTCGAACAGCACCTTGTGCCAGAACCGCGCGTAGAGCAGGTGGAGCACCGCGTGCTCGACGCCGCCGACGTAGAGGTCGACGCCGCCGGGGTCGCGGGTGCCGGCCGGCGCGCCCTCGACGGTCTCGTCGTGGCGGGCCAGCCAGTACGCCTCGTTCTCGGGGTCGACGAAGGCCTCGTGGTTGGCCGGGTCGAGGTAGCGCAGGTAGTACCAGCACGAGCCGGCCCAGTTCGGCATGGTGTTCGTCTCGCGCCGGAAGGACCGGGTGCCGCGACCGTCGCCGAGGTCGACCTCGACGTTGACCCACTCGGGCACGCGCGACAGCGGCGGCTCGGGGCTGCTCGACGCGTCGTCGGGGTCGAACGTCTTCGGCGAGTAGTCGGGCACGTCCGGCAGCGTCAGCGGCAGCTCGGCGTCCGGCACCGGGTGGGCGACGCCGTCGGCGTCGTACATGATCGGGAACGGCTCACCCCAGTAGCGCTGGCGGCTGAAGAGCCAGTCGCGCAGGCGGTAGTTGACGGTGCCGTGGCCGGTGCCCTCCTGCTCGAGGAACGCGATGATGCGCTCCTTGGCCTCGCCGACGTGCAGGCCGTCGAGGGAGATGCGCTCGTTGCTCGAGTTGATCGCGACGCCGTCACCGAGGAACGGCTGGTCGTCGGGGTGGCCCTCGGTCGGCTGCACGGTGCGCACGATCGGGATGTCGAACTTCTCGGCGAACTCCCAGTCGCGGGTGTCCTGCCCGGGCACGGCCATGATCGCGCCGGTGCCGTAGCCCATCAGCACGTAGTCGGCGACGAAGACCGGGATCGACTGTCCCGTCAGCGGGTTCGTGGCCCACGAGCCGGTGAACACACCGGTCTTGTCCCGGCCCTCGGTCTGCCGCTCGACGTCACCCTTGCGCGAGGCGGCGAGCCGGTAGGCGGCCACCGCGGCGGCCGGCGTGCCGGACGTGTCGGCATCGTCGCCGCGCCAGCCGGCCTCGGTGCCCTCCGGCCAGTCGCCCTGCGGCACCAGCGAGTCCACGAGCGGGTGCTCGGGCGCGACGACCATGAAGGTCGCGCCGAAGATCGTGTCGGGACGCGTCGTGAAGACCTCGATGCCGGCCTGCTCACCCGCGGTCGTGACGACCGGGAAGGTGACGCGGGCGCCCTGCGAGCGGCCGATCCAGTTGCGCTGCAGGCGCTTGACGTTCTCGGGCCAGTCGACGCCGTCGAGGTCGTCGGCCAGGCGGTCGGCGTAGGAGGTGATGCGCATCATCCACTGCGAGAGGTTGCGCTTGAAGACCGGGAAGTTGCCACGCTCGGACCGGCCCTCGTTCGTGACCTCCTCGTTGGACAGGACGGTGCCCAGGCCGGGGCACCAGTTGACCGGCGCCTCGGACTGGTAGGCGAGGCGGTAGCCCTCCAGGACCTTGGCCCGGTCGGTGGCGTCCAGCTCGGCCCAGGGACGGCCGTCGTCGGAGGTGGCGGTGCGCTCACCGGAGTCGAGCAGCTCGACGAGCTCGCTGATCGGGCGCGCCCGCCCCAGGCCACCGTCCTCGCGCACCGCGTCGGCGTCGTACCAGGCGTCCCAGATCTGCAGGAAGATCCACTGGGTCCACTTGTAGTAGTCCTCGTCGATCGTCGCGAACGTGCGCCGGTTGTCGAAGCCCAGCCCGAGGCGTCGCAGCTGGCGCTTCATGTTCGTCATGTTCTCCTCGGTGGTCTTCCGAGGGTGCTGGCCGGTCTGGACCGCGTACTGCTCCGCGGGCAGGCCGAACGCGTCGTAGCCGAGGGCGTGCAGGACGTTGCGGCCCTGCATGCGGTGGTAGCGGCTGTAGACGTCGGTGGCGATGTAGCCGAGGGGGTGGCCGACGTGCAGGCCGACGCCGCTCGGGTAGGGGAACATGTCGAGGACGATCAGCTTGCGCCCGAGCGCCGCGACCTTGTCGGGCTCGGCCCACGGGCCGGCCGGGTTCGGGGCCGCGAAGGTGCCCTCCTCCTCCCAGCGGTCCTGCCACGCGACCTCGATGTCGCGGGCCATGGCCGCGGTGTAGCGGTGCGGCGTGTCGTCGGTCTGCGGGCGCTCGGACGTCTGGTTCTCGCTGGCCTGGCTCATGTCTTCTCTCTCGTCACTGGTCGCCGGGGCAAAAGAAAACCCCTCGCACAGGAGGGGGAGCCGCGCTGATGTCGGGTGACCCCGACGTTGCTCAACGCGGCTGCGGAAGGAGGAGCAGACCAGCCATGGGGCCAAGGTTAGCGCAGCACGCCCATCCCCTGCCGAGGGCAGGTGTCAGCGGAAGAGGCCGACGACGATGAGGGTCTGGGCCACGTGGTAGGTGACGATGACGACGATCGGGGCCCAGCGGCGCTCGTGGACGAACCGGTCGTGGCCGAGCACCGTGTCGCTGACGACGAACGTGAAGCAGCCGAGGATGACGAGCCAGTCGCCCTTCCACGCGGCGACGAGCAGCAGGGTCAGCAGGGCGAGCTGGTAGATGAAGACCGGGCCGCGCTGCTCCCCCGCGCCCCGCACGATGGCGCGGCCGAAGAGGACGAAGAGCAGCACCGCCACCGGCACCGCGCCGAGCAGCCACCACGGGAAGCCCGGCTGCGTCGGCGTCTCGAGGACGGCCCAGATGTAGGCGACGTGCGCGACGAAGAACGCACCGACCCCGACGAGGAAGCGGGTCTCGGTCGCCGTGAGCAGGGCGACGTCGCCGACGAGGCTGAACCCGAGCGCGAGGAGCACCGGCAGCAGCGGCGGAGAGCCGGGCGCCGCCCCCTCCCAGCTCAGCGACCACGCGAGACCGCCGAGCAGCAGCACGACGAGCGGCTTGGTCAGCCGCTCGAGCGCGTACTCACCCCGAAGCACGGCACCCCAGTTGATGAGCGCCGTGACGCCGAGGGCCACCGAGAGGACCCAGAGGTGGGTGGTCACGATGCCAAGACTCCCAGCCGGGCCGCGCGGCCGGGCTCCGACACGCAGGATCGCCCCGGACGCCCGCCCAGCGGGCACGTGTCGGCAGCCCCACGGTTCTCTGTCAGACTCGGCCAATGCCCATGCGCAAGTTCAAGCACACGGTCACCCCTGACGACACGGCCGCCACGGTCGGCAGCGGTGACCTCGAGGTCCTCGCGACCCCGCGTCTCGCCACGTGGTGCGAGAACGCCGCCTTCCAGGTCTGCCGGCAGAGCATCGACTCCGACCACACCACCGTGGGCACGAAGATCGTCATCGAGCACGTCAAGGGCAGCGCCGTCGGCACCGACATCACGATCCTGTGCGCCGAGCCGATCAACGACGGCCGCCGGCTCGTGTGCCACGTCAGCGCCAAGGACGCCGACGGCGAGGAGATCGCCTTCGGCGAGGTGCACCGGGCGGTCGTCGACCCGGACCGCTTCATGGCCAAGTGCCAGCGCATCCTCTGACCCGCAGGCGCCTCCCAGCCACGGCCGACACGATCGACGCGTGACGCCCGGCCTCCTCGGCGCGCTCCTCGCCGCGCTCGCCTACGGCACCGCCTCGGTGCTCCAGGCCCTCGGCGTGCGCGCCCTGGCGGCGACGCCCGCCGGCACCTCGCTGCTCCGACGCGCCCGGGTGGCCTGGCCCTACGGCGTCGGGCTCGCGCTCGACGGGCTCGGCTTCCTCGCCTCCGTGGCCGCCCTGCGGACGCTGCCGCTCTTCCTCGTCGAGTCGGCGGTGGCGTCGTCGGTCGCGGTGACCGCGGTGCTGTCCGTGGCCGTGCTGGGCCTGCGGATCGGCGCGGGCGAGGTCGTCGCGCTCGTCGCCGTGTGCACCGGCCTGACCGGTCTGGCCCTCTCGGCCGCCGACGGTCCGGCCGTGCACCCCGGACCCGGCGCGACGTGGTGGCTGCTCGCTGCGGCCGCGCTCGTGGCCGGTCTCGTCGTGGTCGGTGCCGTCGACCACGACCGCCGACGCGGCGCGGTGCTGCTCAGCGTCGCCGCGGGCCTCGGCTTCGGCGGGGTCGGCGTGGCGGCGCGGCTGCTCGAGGTCCCCGACCCGGTCTGGGGAGTGCTCACCGACGGCCTGGCGTGGTCGCTCGCGGCGCACGCCGGCCTGGCCACCGTGGCCTACGCGCTGGCCCTGGCCCGCGGGCGGGTCACCACGGTGGCGGCCCTGACGTTCGCGACCGAGACGGTCGTGCCGGCCCTCGTCGGACTGCTCGCCCTCGGTGACGCGGTGCTGCCCGGGCGTGGCCCGATCGCCCTCGCCTCCTTCGTCGCGACGCTCGCCGGGTGCATCGCCCTCGCCGGCCGGGCGGAACCCGCCGAGCCCGCCGAGTCCTCCGAGCCCACCGGCACCCGCCAGGAGGACTCCGACGGGGGCGAGGCCGCCGCAGCCGCCGGCGAGGACGGTCTCGTCATCAGCGGCGACGCAGCCGCTCCACCTCGGCGGCCACCTGGGCCTCCGTCGGCTCTTCCTTGACGTAGGCCTCGTAGGCGTTGGCAACCAGCCCGATGCCCCAGCCGGCGATCGGGAAGATCGGCCAGAAGAAGCCGCTCGTCGTCATCGCCCAGACGATGACGATCATGCCGTTGACGAGGCAGTAGATGAGCAGGTGGACGCGGAAGTCCGCCTTCTTGCGGAGCCGCTGGAGCGCTCTGACGCGCAGGTCCGCCTCCTGCCGCTCCTGCTCGTCGGCCGGCTCGAGAACGGGCTCGCCGACGCGGTCCCGGGTGGGGTCGACGTCGGGTCGCGGTTCGATCGGGGTGCCGTACACGGTCATCGTTCTCACCGTTTCCTCCGCGGGCCGCCGGGCGGACCTCGCACCGGCTCCCACACTCCCACCGTAGGTCTGCACCGCCGCGGCGACGGGCGTCCGTGGTGGGACTCACCCGGTCTGACGCGTCACAGCACGTAGGCGTCGCCGTCGCGACGGAAGCCCAGGGCGGCGTAGTACGGCTCGACCATGTCGGGGGGCGGCAGGAACCGGCGGTACCCGCGCCTGCGGAGCGGTCCGTCGGTGCCGAGGATGAACTCCCCCGGGGAGAGGTCGCGGTGCCGCGGCGTCACCCAGTCGAGCAGCAGCTGAGCCGTGCCGTCGCCGGCGTCGCGGCCGATGACGACGCCGACGGTCTCGTCGCCCTTGAGCACGAGGTAGCACGCGTCGCCGGAGAAGGGGTCGTAGACGAAGTCGGGGTTGAACCGGCGGATGTCGGCCTCGTAGACGCGCAGCACGTGGCGCAGGTACGTGTCGTCGCCGGCGACCTCGAGCACCTCGTACGCGGCGGCGTCGTGCTTCTCGCGCGCCATCCGTGCCAGCTGCCAGACGTTGATCGCGGCCAGCACGACGTTGAGCCCCACCATCGGCCACACGTGGTTGGCGGTGTTGTAGCCGATGAGGATGACGCAGCCGACGAGGTTGATGATCCGCAGCCGTCGCAGCTGGGTCTGCAGCAGCGACCAGACGAGCACGGCCGAGCCGATCCAGCCGATCGCCTCCAGCCACCAGGAACCCATGGGCCGACCCTAGTGCCGTCCGGAGCCGCCGGTGCCCCCGCCGACCGGAATCGACGGGGGCACCGGGTGCCGGCAGCGGACGCGTCAGGCGTCGGGCGCCACGAACTCGGGCAGCGTGGCCTCGAAGCGGGCATCGAGCGTCAGCGAGGGCAGCACCTGCCCCTGCTTCTGCGCGTCGGCGGCGACCGCGGAGCCCCACGTGGAGGCGCGCAGCCGCTGGTTCGGCGTGCCGTGGTGGCCGGCGCTGGTGAAGCTGCAGTCGCCGACCTGGTAGAAGGACTGCTCGGCCTGCAGCACCCGGGCCGTGTTGAGGGCCAGTCCGCGCTTGTGCGTCACGAAGTACGTGCCGAACGCGTCGGCCATGAGCTCGGTGCGGCGGGTGGCCTCGGGGCCGGTGAGCGGCGAGTCGAACAGGCCCTTGTCGTACTGCACGTGGTGCGCGTACTCGTGGCCGAGGACGGCCCGCGGGCCGACGTCGCCGACGCCGATGGCCTCGAGGGCCGAGAGGATGCCGTCGCCGAAGACGAGCTTGTCGGGGATCGCCGCGACGACGGGGTCGGTCTCGCCCTCGGCGCTGAAGGCGAACGCGTTGAGGGTGAACAGCGGGTTGTCGCCGTCCTGCAGCCCCGGGTCGCTCGCGACGACCTGGCGGATCATCGAGGCGAGCCCCGCGACCGCGGACTCCGGCGCGCCGTAGAGGAAGGCGAGCGTACGGGTCATCCGGGCCTCGTCGCGCATGACGTCACCGTGCATGGCCATGAGCTGGATGCCGGACCCGTCGGTGTCCCAGAAGGTCTGGGCCGCGCGGAAGGACCGGGTCAGCTCGTTGCGGTAGTCACGCTGCAGGGCGTACCGCGTGTCGCCCGAGGACCCGAAGAGGATCGCGTCGTAGGTCGGCAGGTCGAGGGCGCCGGTCGTGGCGAGGAAAAAGAGGTTGGAGTAGTCGATGTTCGCGAGGAGGCCGTCGACGTAGGCGTCCAGACGCGTCGGGGAGCACTGGTACTGCGTCGGGTCGATGGCGCGCTCGAGCGCCTCGCGCGGCGCCGACGCCTCGACGCCGAGGCGGGCGACCGACGCCTGGCGGCGGGCCTGCCAGTCGGCCGGCAGGAACGTCCGGGCGCGGGCGACGAGCGCGGCCGCCTGCGGGTCGTCGGTGGCGCCGGTGGCGAGGTCGTAGGTGTGGCCGTTCGGAGCGACGAACGCGGTCGGCGAGACCGCTGCGGACGTGGTCGACGTCGCCGACGCCGGCTCGGCCGACGCGGCACCGGCACCGGCCGCGAGACCGGCGCCGGCGAGCGACAGCGAGAGCGACGCGACGAGCGCGACCGACCAGGGTGAGGGCTTGGGCACGTGAGGGCTCCTTGGTCAGCGTCCGCGGCCCGCTGCCGGGGACGTCGCCCTCATCATCAGGTCCCGACGCGTCGCTCCCCTGCCGGACGCGCCGGAGTGCCGACGACCTTGAGACCGATGACGGCCGCGACGACGCCGGCCAGCAGCAGCACCTTGGCCACGGAGAAGGCCTCCCCGCCGAAGAGCATCGCCCACGTGACGGTGAGGGCGGCGCCGACGCCGGTCCACACGGCGTACGCCGTGCCGATGGGGATCGAGCGGGCCGCGCGCGCCAGTCCCACCATGCTCAGGGCGCCGGCGACGAGGAAGACGACGGCCGGCAGCGGGCGCGAGAGGCCCTCGGACGCGGCGAGCGCCGAGGCCCAGACGGCCTCGAGGACGGCGCTGAGCAGGAGCACGACCCACGGCATCACGCCACCGCCTTGAGCCCGGCGATGCAGCCGACGAGCACGACGAGCAGCACCCCCCGCGCAGCGCCGAGCCGCTCGGTGCCACGGGCGACCGCGAGCGCGATCGTGCCGACGGCGCCGATGCCGACCCACACGGCATACGCGGTGCCCGCGGGCAGGCCGGTCATGGCCCACGCGAGACCGACCATGCTCAGCACGAGCGAGACGGCGAACAGCGTTGTGGCGCGGGGGCGCCGGAAGCCGTCGGACGCGGCGAGCGCGGTGGCCCAGACGGCCTCGAGGGCCCCGGAGACGACGAGGACGAGCCAGTACATGGCAGTTCCGATCCGGCCGTCTTGTCGCTGTGCGGGTACGGCTCCCTCGTCCGCAGCGCGGCGTGGCGCGCTCGCACCCATGGTAGGTGACCGGTGCACCCGGCCCAAGTCGGGCGCTCCCACCTCGCGAACCGTGTATCAGGAGGGTGCCGCCGCACTACCGTGAGATGTCGGTTCGGTTCGACCACCCGGGACCAGCCATGAGCGGTGACTACCTCGACTTCGACATCGCCCTGACCCGCGAGGGCCAGGGGTATGCAGCGCACGTGCTCGACTCCCCTGCGGGGCAGGCGTCCACACCCTTCACGCTGCCGTTCGGCGCCGCCGACCTGGCTCGTTTCATGGTGGCCGTGGGCCCGCCGCGGGTCACGTCGCGGCGGCTCGTGCCGGCGGAGTCGCGGGTCGTCGACGTGCGCGAGTACGGGCGCCGCCTCGCCGACGCGCTGCTCGCCGGTGACGTCGGGCGCGCCTTCCGCGACAGCCTCGCCACGGCCACCGCGCAGGGCCGCGACCTGCGGCTGCGGCTGCGGCTCGACGCGGTGCCCGACCTCGACCCCGTCCCGTGGGAGTACCTGTACGACAAGGGACTCGAGCGGTTCGTCGCGCTCTCGCAGGAGACGCCGGTGGTGCGCCTCCTCGACGCGCTCGACCGTCCGCCCGTCGTCACGGTGGAGCCGCCGCTGCGGGTGCTCGTCATGGTGAGCAGCCCCTCGGACCTCGAGCCGCTGGCCGTCGACCGCGAGAAGCAGCTGCTGCGGGCGACGACCGGCGACCTCGTCGCGGCAGGCCTGCTCGAGGTCGTCGTCGTCGAGGACGCGACGCTCATCTCGCTGCAGCGGGCGCTGCTCGACGACTACCACGTCTTCCACTTCATCGGCCACGGCGGCTTCGACGACCAGGCCCAGGAGGGGGTGCTCGCCCTCGAGCACCCCGACGGCACGGCGCACCTCGTCAGCGGCGCACGGCTCGGCACCCTGCTGCACGACGCTCGGACGCTCCAGCTCGCCGTCCTCAACGCGTGCGAGGGGGCCCGCACGTCGGGGCGCGACGCGTTCTCCGGGGTCGGGCAGGCGCTCGTGCGCCAGGGGCTGCCCGCGGTCGTCGCGATGCAGACCGAGATCTCCGACCGGGCCGCGCTCGTCTTCAGCCACGAGTTCTACTGGTTCCTCACCCGTGGGCTCGGCATCGACGCCGCGATGTGCGAGGTGCGCAAGGCGATGGCGGTGTCGGACGAGGCGGCCGAGTGGGGCACCGCGGTGCTGCTCCGGTCGGGCTCGGAGCAGCCTTTCGCCTTCGTCGGGCCCTCCACTGCGACAGGGCAGCCCGGTGCGGCGACCGCCTTGCGTGACGACCCGCGGGCCAGCGACGCACGACTCGCCTCGCTCTACACGGCGGCCCAGGGCGCCATCGCGGCCGCGGACACGACGACCGCGCTGCCGATGCTCGAGCAGATCGCCGCCGAGCGGCCCGACTACGCCGACGTCACCGAGCTCATCGCGCGCGTGCGGCCCGACGCCGGCCCCCCGGGCCCGGACGCCGCGGCCCCCGCGGACCGGTCGCAGCGGGCCGGCGTGGTCAACCCACGGCCGCAGACCTTCCCGCAGCAGCACGACGCGCAGCCGCCGCAGCCGAGGCAGCCGGACCGACCGGAGCCTCCGCAGCCCGAGCCGCATCCGGAGCCGGAGCAGCCACGGCCGGACCCCGAACGGCGACAACGGGACCGGGGCCGCGGCATCGGCCGCTGGGTGCGGCTCGCCGTCCTCGGCGTCGTGGTCGTCCTCGGGCTCGTCGCGTGGCGCACCCTGCCCTCGCTGCTCCAGAAGGCCGACCCGCTCGTCGCGGCGGCGTGCGGCTCCAGCTCGGTCGACCCCGGCGCCAGCGACGTCACGATCGGCTGCGCTCCCGTGGCGCCGGTCGTCGACGGTTCGTTCGACGACTGGCGCTCGGTCACGACCCACGTCGTCGACGCCCCGGTCCCGGACTTCGCGCGGGTCCCCGTCAACGGGCTGTCGGCGACGTGGCAGGCCCTGTGGGACAAGGACGCCCTCTTCCTGCACGCCGTCGTCACCGATCCCACGCACACCGGCGTGGCGGCCGGGCAGCCGAGCCAGTGGTGGCGCGGCGACGCCGTGTCCTTCGAGGTGGGGCCCGACCCGCGGAAGCTGTCCGCAGCGGCTCCCCTGCGCAAGGGCAAGGACTTCCACGTCATCCTCGCCCTCCTCGACGACGGCGACCGCGGGGCCGCTGCCGCGGTCAACGTCGTCGGGACGAGCCCCAAGGGCCAGGTGGTGTTCGCCACCGGGTCGCGGCGTCCGGGGATCGCCGTCGTGGCGCGCCCGACCGACACCGGCTACGAGCTCGAGGCGCGGGTGCCGTGGTCGGAGATCGGCCGGTCGGTGCCCCCGGCGCGCGGCGAGGTCCTCGGGTTCAACGTCAACCTCAGCGACGCGCGCGGCTCGGGGACCGACTGGGCGCTGCGCACCATGCTGAGCAGCAACCCGAGCCGGTCCGGCGCCAACCAGAACCACCCCGGCACGTGGCAGACCCTCGCCCTCGGCGACTCGGGGTGAGCGTGTCCGGCCGCCTGCACGCCCTGCTCGTCGGGGTCGACGCCTACCCGCCGCCGGTCCCGGCGCTGCAGGGCTGCGTCAACGACGTCACGGTCTTCGCCGAGGTCCTGCGACGCCGGGTCGGCGACGACGCCCTCGACCTGCTCGTCGTCACCGACGCCGCGGCCACCCGCGAGCGCGTCGCGACCGCCTTCGCCGAGCACCTGGGGCAGGCCGGCCCCGACGACACGGCGCTGTTCTACTTCAGCGGCCACGGGTCGCAGCAGGACACGCCCCCGGAGCTGTGGTCGCTCGAGCCCGACCACCGCAACGAGACGATCGTCTGCGTCGACAGCCGCTCCGACGGAGGCTGGGACCTCGCCGACAAGGAGGTGGCCACCCTCGCCGCCGGCGTGGCCGAGAGCGGCTGCCACCTTCTCGTCGTCCTCGACTGCTGCCACTCCGGCGGCGGGACGCGCGACGTCGACGAGGTGGTGCGCCTGGCCCCCGAGGACCGCCGGGTCCGCCCGGCGAGCTCGTTCCTGCCCGGCGTCGTCGCCACCTCCGCCGCCCCCTCGACGACGCGCGGCGTCCCGCGGTGGGCGACCCCGGCCGCGCGGCACGTGCTCCTCGCCGCGTGCCGGTCCTCGGAGAAGGCCCGCGAGGTGACGGTGCTCGGGCGCCAGCGCGGTGTCATGTCGGCGGCGCTCGAGGCGACCCTGCTCGCCTCCGACGGGCGGCCCTCCTACCGCGACGTGCTGCGCGCCGTCACGGCCGAGGTGCTCGGACGCGTCGAGGAGCAGCACCCACAGCTGGAGAGCACCGACGCCGCCGATCTCGACCGGCCCTTCCTCGGCGGCGCCCTCCCCGCGACGCCACGGCCGCTGACGCTGAGCCGCCTGCCGGACGGGTGGTCGATCGACTCCGGTGCCGTCCACGGCGTGCCCGAGCCGATCGGCGACGACACGACAGAGCTCGCGGTGTACCCGCTCACCGGAGAGACGTCCGGGGCGCCCCTCGCGGTCGCGACGGTGACGCGCGTGCTCCCCGACCGCAGCCTCGTCAGGCTCGACCCCGACCTCGACCCGGCGTTCGTCTACCGTGCCGTGGTCACCTCGATCCCGTTGCGTCCGTTGACCGTTCGCGTCACGGGCGACGACGCCGGCACGGCCGCCCTCCGGCGCGCCGCCGAGGAGGCCGACCACACGCTCGTCGACCTGGTCGACCCCGGCGAGCCCGGCGCCGACTCCCCCGGCCTCGTCGTCGAGTCGACGCCCGGCGGGTTCGTCATCACCCGGCCCGGGGTGCCGCGCCCGCTCGTGCCCGTCGTCGCCGGCGCGGGCCGCGAGGAGCGCACCGTCGCGGCGCTCGAGCACGTCGCCCGCTGGCTGCGCCTGTCCACCCTGACGAACCCCGCCACCCACCTCCCGGCCGATGCCGTGCGCTTCGAGGTCGGCACGCCCGACGCCGCGGCGGCGCCGACGGGCGCCGGCGGCATCCTCGGCGTCGCGTACACCGACCAGGGCCCGCCCCGGTTCACCGTGACGCTGACGAACACGTCCGGCGGGCCGCTCTGGGCGGCGCTGCTCGACCTCACCGAGACCTACGGCATCTTCACCGACGCCTTCCCGGCGGGGTCGGTCGCGCTCGGGCCGGGCGAGTCGACGGCGGTCGACCTCGCGGGCCAGGTGTCCGACGCCCTGTGGGCGGCCGGGACCGTGTCGGTCACCGACGTGCTCATGCTCGTCACGAGCACGCTGGAGTTCGACCCCCGCACCCTCGAGCAGGACGAGCTCGACGTCACCGCGCCGCCCGCCCCAGCGGGACCCGTGCGCGGCGTCGACGCGTCGGCGGCCCTCGGCACGAGCGACCCGGCCACCTCGCTCGACGGGGTGCTGCGCAGCGTCCGCACGCGCCGGGCCACCCCGGTCGCGCGGGCCGGGTCGGTGGCCGACTGGCGCACCGACACCGTCCGAGTGGTCACGACCCGCCCGCGCACCTGAGCGACGCAGCCCGTAACAGGCGCCTCAGTCCTCGGGGTCCCACTCGACCAGCCCGTCGAGGGGCTGGCGGTCGCCGTCGAGGTCGAGCACGTCGACGGGCAGGCGCCCGTACATGAGCAGGACGAGGTCGCTCGCCGTGGCCGAGCCCGTGACGGTCGGCACGCCGGCTCCGTCGGCCCCGGCGGCCCCGGCGAGGGGCTCGGCCCGCGCTCCCTCGGCCGAGAGGCCCAGGCGCCAGGCCGGGCCCTCGGTGGCCCGGTAGACAACCGTCGCCGGCTCGTAGGGCCACCGGCTCGTCGTCGCGACGCACGTCGACAGGAACTCCTCGACGCCGTCCAGCGCCACCTCGCGCGGCAGCGGCACGGGCTCGCCGACCGCGGCCTGCGCGTCCCACGTGTGCACCGCGACCTCCTGCAGCTGGTGCCGGGCGACCGCCCCGCTCGTCTGCGGCGACTGCGACCTGGCCCACCACGTCCAGCACGGCCGGTCCGGTCCCGCCTCGCGGAGCGCGTCGAGCAGCTGCTGCGTCGAGGCCGCGAGCCAGGCGTCCAGGGCCGCGCGGTCGCGCGGGGCGTTGGCCTCCTCGGGACCGGGCAGGACGCGTCCGGTCGCGGCGGCACCGAGGGCGACCGTGGCGGCCCAGGAACGGCGCCCCGCGCCGATGTGCTGGGCGAGGTCGGCCAGCGTCCACCCCGGGCAGGAGGGCACCGGGGCGTCGAGGTCGGGGGCGGACGCGATGACGGCGCGGAAGGCGGTCACCCGCTCGTCGATGAGACGCAGCAGGTCGGGCAGCTCGAGGGTGGGGTGCACGGGCGGATGTCTACCAGTTCGTGAACGAACCCGACCAGTGGGTTACCGGTTCTGCGAACCAGCGGCGCGGCTCGACCCGGCGCTGAGGGGAGCCGTCGGCTCCGCTGCGCTCCGCCTCCTCCCGAGTCCCCCATACACATCCGGAAATGAGAGAAGACCGGACGAAAAGCGTGTCCGGTCTTCTCTCATTTGTGGAGCTGAGGGGACTCGAACCCCTGACCCCCTCCATGCCATGGAGGTGCGCTACCAGCTGCGCCACAGCCCCTTTCGGGTGTCGTCTCCGTGAGGCGACTGCGTAACCATAGCGGGTTCCGCGCCCCGATCCCAAATCCGGTGGTGGAGCGACCGATCCGGGCGTACCGGGTCACGGAGGACACCACGCGGAGCGGTCCTCAGACGGTCCAGGGACCGAGGTTCCAGCCGCTGATGCGCCACCGGGTCACCGCCGAGAAGCTCTTGGCGACCTCCACCAGCTCGATCCAGTGGCAGTTGTCCAGGCCCCGGAACACGGCGTCGGAGACGTCCTGGTCGAGGCCCACGAGGTCGCTGGCCGCGACGCGGGCCGACACCCCGTGCGCGACGACGACGGCCGTCCGGCCGGGCTCGAGGGCGTCAGCCACCTCGCGCAGGGCGGCACCGGCGCGCACCGCGACGTCGGCGCGGGTCTCCCCCGTGACGCCGCGCGGGGCGTCCTCGCCGCGGTCGAGGGCCGCGACGACCTCGGGGTAGCGCTCGCGGACGTCGTCGGCGTGCATGCCCTGCCACTGCCCGACGTGCACCTCGCGCAGCCGGGCGTCGAGGCGCACCGGGAGACCGGTGAGGCCGGCGATGGCCTCGGCGGTCGAGGCGGCCCGCTGGAGGTCGCTCGAGACGACGACGGCGGGCTCGTACGCGGCCAGGTGCGGCGCGGCGGCCTGCACCTGCGCGCGTCCGCGCTCGGACAGCGGCGTGTCCTTGTGGCCCTGCCAGACGCGGGCCGCGTTGTCGACGGTCTCGGCGTGCCGGACCAGGACGATGCGCCGGGGCGCGGGGCGCTCGGCGCTCACGCCTCGTCCGACGCGGGCCGGGAGGGCGCGTCGACGTGCGTGAGGTCGATCTCGGGGCAGTCCTTCCAGAGACGCTCGAGCGCGTAGTACTCGCGCTCCTCCTCGTGCTGGACGTGCACGATGATGTCGCCGAAGTCGATGAGGACCCAGCGGCCCTCACGCTCGCCCTCGCGGCGGATCGGCTTGCTGCCGAGCTCGCGGAGGCGGTCCTCCACCTCGTCGACGATGGCGCCCACCTGGCGCTCGGACGCGGCCGAGGCGATGACGAAGACGTCGGTGAGCGGCATCTGCTCGCTGACGTCGATCGCGACGACCTTCTCGGCGATCTTCTCCTCCGCCGCGGCGGCTGCCGCCTTGGCGAGCTGGAGCGAACGGTCTGCTGCGGTCACTGGTCTCCTTGTGGCGCACCGGCGAGCTCGGGCTGCGCGGGCAGTCCCGAGTAGAGCCGGTACTTGTTGATGTACTGCACGACGCCGTCCGGCACGAGGTACCAGACCGGCTCGCCCGCCGCGACGCGCGCGCGGCAGTCGGTGGAGCTGATGGCCATGGCCGGCACCTCCTGGAGGGTCACCCGGTCCTCGGGCAGACCCTTGTCGGACAGCTCGTGCCCGGGGCGCGTGACACCCACGAAGTGGGCGAGGTCGAAGAGGAGCTCGGAGTCCTTCCACGACAGGATCTCGGCGAGCGCGTCGGCACCGGTGATGAAGAACAGCTCGGCGTCCGGGCGCTCGGCCCGGATGTCACGCAGGGTGTCGATCGTGTACGTCGGCCCGGGCCGGTCGATGTCGACCCGGCTCACGGTGAAGCGGGGGTTGCTGGCCGTCGCGATGACGGTCATGAGGTAGCGGTCCTCGGCGGGTGAGACGTCCTGGGCGGCCTTCTGCCAGGGCTTGCCGGTGGGGACGAAGACGACCTCGTCGAGACCGAAGAGCGACTGGACCTCGCTCGCGGCGACGAGGTGGCCGTGGTGGATCGGGTCGAACGTCCCACCCATGACGCCGAGGCGCATGCTCAGTGGTGCGGTCCGTTCGGGTCGACGCCGGCGCCCGGGGCGCCGTGCTGGCGGCGACGGTTCTGGGCCACCTTGTACGCCGTGTTGCGGAAGCTCCACGTGATCCCCAGCAGGAGCAGGAACACCGAGAACGCGATGATGAAGTAGGCGATCACCGGCATGGGAAGCTCGCGAACGGCCTCCTGCGACTCGGCTGCCAGGGCGAGGACACGATCAGACATGGGGTCAGCCTATCGTCCGCGCCCGGCGCAGCCACGCGTGCCCGACCGTGCCGAACGGCTCGTCCCCGCGGGCGACCGCCAGCAGGACGGCGTCGCGGCTCGCCTCGGCGAGCGCCACGACCTCCGGCGGGTAGCCGAGGCTGATCCGGTGCTCGTCGAACTCGTCCTCGTCGTCGACGAAGAGGTGCCCGTCCCGGGTGAGGACGACGTCGAGGTCGAGGTCGACCATCGTCACCTCCCACTCGGGTCCGTCGGCACCCCAGTGGTCGAGGGCCGGGTCGCGACGCTGCCAGCGCGGCACCGTGGCCATGTCGACGTAGACCGAGACCTCCTTCTCCTCCGGGTAGAACCCGGCTGCCCAGCCGCCGTCGTGCGGGGCGAGCGAGACCCAGTCGTGCTCGTCGACGAAGTCGACGCCCGGGCGGACGCAGCGCGTGCCCGGCGGCGCGTACCACCAGTGCCCGTGCTCGTCGGCCCCGGCGTAGACGCCGGTCCACTGCCAGTGGGGTCGCTGCCCCCACTTGGTGAACCGGCCGGCGACCGGGGTGCCGGGGACCAGCCCGCCGGGCGGCATCTCGTGGGTGGGAGGTCTCACCCGGGCACGCTAGCGCCGCCCGCTCCCCGCCGCGACAGCGCGGGCACAGCGGGCTGACAGGGAGCACCCATCCGCGGCCGTACCCTTGTTCGCATGGTTCCCGAGCTGTCCGTCGTCATCCCGATGTACAACGAGGAGGAGGTGCTCCCCCTCCTCGTGCAGCGGCTACGCCCGATCCTCGACGGCCTCGGCTCGCCGTACGAGGTCGTGGCGGTCGACGACGGCAGCAAGGACCTCACCGCCGCGCTCCTGCAGCGCTACCACCGCGAGTGGCCGCAGCTGCGCGTCATCCGCCTGCGCGCGAACGCCGGGCACCAGGCCGCGATCTCGGCCGGGCTCGTCTGCGCCCTCGGCGACTACGTCGTGACCATCGACGCCGACCTGCAGGACCCGCCCGAGATCATCCCCCAGATGCTCGCCGCGGCGAAGGACGACGGCGTCGACGTCGTCTACGGCGTGCGCAACGACCGCTCCACCGACACGTGGTTCAAGCGGGTGTCCGCCCAGTCGTTCTACCGGCTCATCCAGCTGATGTCCCCGACGAGCGCGCACGCCGACGCCGGCGACTACCGCCTCATGTCGCGGGCCACCGTCGATGCGATCAACAGCCTGCCCGAGCACAATCGCGTCCTGCGCTTCATCGTGCCGGCGCTGAACTTCCCGTCCGACACCGTCGAGTACAAGCGCGAGGAGCGCGCGGCGGGCGACTCGAAGTACCCGCTCATCAAGATGATCAAGCTCTCGCTCGACTCGCTCACCGGCTTCTCGACGGCGCCGCTGCGGGTGGCGACCTTCGCGGGGTTCGCCGGCGCCCTCCTCGCGGTGCTGCTCTTCCTCTACACGCTCGTCGCCCGGGCGCAGGGCCACACGGTCGCGGGCTGGACCTCGACGGTCGCCATCGTCTCGGGCGTCGGCGCGGTGCAGCTGGTCTGCGTCGGCATCCTCGGCGAGTACATCGGGCGGATGTACGCGCACATGCAGGGCCGACCGACCTACTTCATCGCCTACGACTCGATGACGGCGGCCGCGTCCGGGCACGGCCCCACCGACACCCCCCTGCCGGCGCAGCCGGCGGACGTCCACCTCGTGGCGCAGCCGGCCGACGCGCCGGCGCAGGCCGCGCCCGTCGACGACGGGCACAGCTCGGCCGGGGCCGGTCAGCTGCGCGGCTGAGCCCGCACGAGGAGGCTGACGCCCGGCAGGCCCCCGACCGGCAGGTACCGCTCGGCGGCGATGACGGCGCGCAGCCCGAGGTTGACCACCGGGTTGAGGTCCTCGAGGTCCGACCCGGAGCTCGTCCTGCGCCGCATCGCGACCACGGGTCGCAGCAGCACGTTCCAGGACCTGACGTCGGCGACCTCGAAACCGCCGCGGTCGAGCAGCTCGAGCAGGCCCTCGCGGGTGTAGCGGCGCACGTGGTCGACCGCGACGTCGTGGCTCGACCACAGGCGCGGGTCGGCCGGCACGGCCACGAGGTAGGTGCCGCCCGGTCGCAGGATGCGGCGCACCTCCGCGACGGCGGCGTCGTCGTCCTGGAGGTGCTCGAGGACGTCGAAGGCCACGACGAGGTCGAGCGAGGCGTCGGCCAGGGGCAGGTTCGTCGCGTCGCCGCGCAGGGTCGCGAGACCACGCTCGTGCGCGACCGCCGCGCCGTCGGCTCCGTACTCGAGCGCCACTGCGTCCCAACCGTGCTCACGCAGGACGCGGGTGTTGCCACCCCCTGCGGCGCCGATGTCGATGGCCCGTCCCGGGGCGAGCCCGGTGATGGCCCGAGCGAGCAGGTGACGCCGCTCGCGGTACCACCAGTGCTCGTCCTCGAGCTGGGCGAGCTTGCGGACCTCGGTGCCTTCCATGACGGCACATCATGCCACCCGCGCGTGACCGCTCAACGAACGTGCCCGTCGCCTTCCACGACCCACTTGGTCGTCGTCAGCTCGGGCAGGGCCATCGGGCCCCGGGCGTGCAGCTTCTGCGTCGAGATCCCGATCTCGGCGCCGAAGCCGAACTCGCCGCCGTCGGTGAACCGGGTGCTGGCGTTGACCATGACCGCGGCGGCGTCGACCTCGGCCGTGAACCGCCGTGCGGCGCCACGGTCCTCGGTGACGATGGCCTCGGTGTGCCCGGTGCCGTAGCGGCGGATCCGGTCCATGGCCTCGTCGAGGTCCTCGACGACGGCGACGCTCATCTCCAGGCCGTGCCACTCGGTGCCGAAGTCGGTCTCGGAGGCGAGCTCGTACGCCGCCCCCGCGGCCTCGGCGTACTCGGTCACCTCGGGCCCGACGTGCAGGCGCACGCCGGCGCCGGCTAGGTCGGTCAGCGTCTTGGGCAGGAAGTCGGCGGCGACGGCGCGGTGCACGAGCAGCGACTCGGCGGCGTTGCAGACGCTGGGCCGGTGCGTCTTGGCGTTGAGCGTGATGGCGCGCGCCTTGTCGAGGTCGGCCGCGCGGTCGACGTAGACGTGGCAGACCCCGACGCCGGTCTCGATGACCGGCACCGTCGACTCCATGACGACGGTGCGGATGAGGTCGGCGCCGCCGCGCGGGATGACGAGGTCGACGCGTCCGCGGGCGGTCATGAGCGCCCGGGCGGCGTCGCGGCCGCCCTCCTCGAGGAGGTTGACGGCCTCGGCCGGCAGGCCCTGGGCGGACAGGGAGTCGCGCAGCGCCTCGACGAGGGCGTGGTTGGTGCTCGCGGCGGCCGACCCGCCCCGGAGGATGACGGCGTTGCCGGACTTGAGGGCGAGCCCGGCGGCGTCGACGGTGACGTTGGGGCGGGCCTCGTAGATCATCCCGATGACGCCCATCGGCACCCGTACCTGGCGGATCTGCAGGCCGTTGGCGAGCGTGGAGCCGCGGACGACCTCGCCGACCGGGTCGGGCAGGGCGGCGACGTCGCGCAGGGCCTGGGCCACCGCGGCGACGCGCGGCCCGTCGAGGCGCAGCCGGTCCTGCAGGCTCTCGGACATCCCACCGGCCCGACCCCGCTCGAGGTCCTCGGCGTTGGCCGCGACGATCGCCGTGGTGGCGGCGTCGACGGCGTCGGCGAGGGCGAGGAGGGCGGCGTCCTTCTCGGCCCGCGACATCAGGGCGAGCCGGCGGGAGGCGACGCGTGCGCCGTCGGCGACCTGCGCCACGTGCTCGACGACGGCGGGGTCGATCGTGCGTTCCATGGTCCAAGGGTAGGTCGGCCGCGCGCCGCGCCCCGCCGCGTTTCCGCGGGCTGGACGCACTGGATCACGGAGCACCGACTCAGTCGAAGATGCCGCTGTAGGCGTTGATGGCGGGCTGGCCGCCGAGGTGGGCGTAGAGCACGGTGGAGTCCTTCGGGATCTCCCCCGAGGAGACGAGGTCGACGAGGCCGGCCATCGACTTCCCCTCGTAGACGGGGTCGATGATCATCCCCTCGAGCCGGCCGGACAGGCGGATCGCCTCGACGGTCGACTCGACGGGCACGCCGTAGAGGTCCCCCGCCCAGCCGGGCAGGACCGTCACCTCGTCGTCGCGCAGGTCTCGCTCCAGGCCGATGAGCGCGGCGGTGTGGCGGGCGATGCGGCCCACCTGGTCACGCGTCTTCTCGAGGGTCGCCGACGCGTCGATGCCGATGACCCGGCGTGGGCGGCCGCCGGCGTCCTCGAGGGCGGCGAAACCGGCGACCATCCCGGCGTGGGTCGAGCCGGTGACGGTGCACACGACGACGGTGTCGAAGAAGACGCCGAGGGCCTGCTCCTGCTCGGCCACCTCGTGGGCCCACGCGGCGAAGCCGAGACCACCGAGCCGGTGCTCCGACGCGCCGGCCGGGATCGCGTACGGGCGACCGCCCGCAGCCTCGACCTCGGCGATCGCCTCCTCCCACGACGGCCGGATGCCGATGTCGAAGCCGTGCGGGTCGAGGCGCACGTCGGCGCCCATGATCCGCGAGAGCAGGATGTTGCCGACGCGGTCGTTGACCGGGTCGTCCCAGTCGACCCACCTCTCCTGCACGAGCCGGCAGCCGAGCCCGAGCTTCGCGGCGACGGCGGCGACCTGCCGGGTGTGGTTGCTCTGGTAGCCGCCGATCGAGACCAGGGTGTCGGCGCCGCTCGCGAGCACGTCGGGGACGATGTACTCGAGCTTGCGCGTCTTGTTGCCCCCGAAGGCCAGGCCGCTGTTGACGTCCTCCCGCTTGGCCCAGACGTCGGCGCCGCCGAGGTGAGCCGTGAGGCGGCCGAGCCGGTGCACCGGACTCGGGCCGAAGGTGAGCGGGTAGCGCTCGAAGTCATGGATCGACACAGTGGATCTCCTTGCAGGTCAGGCGTTCTCGGACTCGAGGGTCTCGATGAGGGGACGGAGCGTCTCCCACGTCTCGTGGGCCACGTCGCCGGCGGCCCCGGCGTCCCCGGCCGCACAGCGCTCGATGATCCGCTCGTGCAGGGCCACCGACGCGCGGCCCGAGAGCGAGCCGAAGCGGAGCCGCTCGAGGCGGCGCAGGACCGGCGTGTACTGGTCGAGGACGGTCTCGACGGCGGTGTTGGCCGCCGCCCGCACCGCGACGGCGTGGAAGGCGTCGTCGGCGGTCACGGCGGCCTCGGCGTCACCCCGGCGCAGCGCGTCGGCGAACCGCTCGTTGGCCTCCCGCATCGCCTCGAGGTCGGCCGGTCCGAGCTGTGGCACCGCCTGCTCGACGGCGAGGCGGTGCATGGCCGCGACCACGGCCTGCGCGTCGCGGATGGCGCGCGCATCCAGGGTGGCGACCGTCGTGGACCGGCCCGGCGCCGCGTGCACGAGTCCCGCCTGCCCGAGGCGCAGCAGCGCCTCGCGCACGGGGGTGCGGCTCACCCCGAGCCACGCGGCGAGGTCCTGGTCGCGCAGGCGCTCCCCCGGGGTGAGCGTGCCGTCGACGATGGCGTCACGCAGCCGCTGGTGCACGTCGTCGCGCAGGAGCGGTCGCGGCGCGAGGGATTCCATCGGGATCGGCATGCAATATATTGCACATCGCACGCCCGGACCTGTCAACGTCCGAGTCGCGCGTCCGGGTGGCGAGACCTCGGCGTGCGCCTCCGCCAGGACGTGGCTACTGTGGCGACGTCCTTCACGGGAGTCCGGCGCACCGGGCTGAGAGGGGGCTGACGCGGCCCCGACCGTCCACACCTGATCCGGATCATGCCGGCGCAGGGACGCAAGGAGCCGCGATGCCGCAGCACGACCTGCACCACCTGCACGACCCCCTCGATCCGGGCCGCCCCCTCCCCCGGCTCCACGTCCTCACCGACACCCGCGACGGACGGGACCCGCTGCCGGACGTGCTCGCCGCCGTGCGCGTCGCCGGTCCCGGAGGCTGCGCCGTCCAGGTGCGCGCCAAGGAGGCGACCGACCGCGAGGCGTTCGCACTCACGGTGCGCGTCCTCGAGGTGGCGCGCCCGTTCGGGGTGCCGGTGCTCGTCGACGACCGCGTCGACGTCGCCCTCGCCGCCGGGGCCGACGGCGTCCACCTCGGAGCCACGGACCTCCCGGTCGAGCGCGTGCGAGCCGTCGTACCAGCCAGATTCGTCATCGGGGCCACGGCCCGCGACGCAGTCTCCACCCTGGCTGCCGCGTCCGCCGGTGCCGACTACCTCGGGGTGGGACCGGCCCACGCCACGACCACCAAGCCCGGGCTGCCGACGCCGCTCGGCCCGGCCGGCATCGCAGCGGTCGTCGCGGCGACGACCCTGCCCGTCGTCGCCATCGGTGGCATCGACGCGGCCCGCGTGCCTGCGCTGCTCGCAGCCGGGGCGCACGGAGTGGCCGTCGTCGCCGCCGTGAGCACGGCGCCCGACCCCGCGGCCGCGGTCGCCGGCCTGCTCGCCGCCCTGTCCCCACCCACCAGGCCACCGAACGACCCACCGACGCCCGCGGCGTCGGTGGTCGGGAACGGACCGACCGGCGCAGCGTCGTGAGCGCCGCGAGCGTCGTCGTCCTCGGCGGCGGCGTCATCGGCCTGTCCTGCGCGTGGCGGCTGGCCCGCCGCGGACACGTGGTCACCGTGCTCGACCCCACGCCGGGCCGGGGCGCGAGCCACGCCGCCGCCGGCATGATCGCGCCGGCGAGCGAGGCCGTCTTCGGCCAGGGCGCCCTCCTCGGTGCCGGCCTCGCCTCCGCGCGGGCCTGGCCCGGCTTCGCCGCCGAGCTCGCGCGCGACTCCGGCCGACGCGTCGAGCTCGCCCCGCGCGCGACCCTCCTCGTGGCCCTCGACGCCGACGACGAGGCGCACCTGGCACGGCACGCCCGGCACCTCGAGCGGCGCGGCTGCCGCGTCGAGCGCCTGACGTCCCGGGCGGCGCGGCGCCTCGAGCCGTCGCTGACCCCGCGGGTCACCGGAGCGGTGCGGCTCGAGGAGACCGCGGTCGACCCGCGCGCGGTCCTCGCCGCGCTCGCCGAGGCCTTCGCGGCGCAGGGCGGCACGGTGCTGCCGGTCGCCGCGGAGCCGGTGGTGCGCCTCGGGCGGGCGGTAGCGGCGCGTCCGGTCGGCGAGGGCTTCGGCACCGACGTGGAGGGCGAACGGGAGACCGACCTCGCCGCCGACGTCGTCGTGGTCGCAGCCGGCTGGTCGTCGCCGCGGGCCCTCGCCGGCGTCGGCCGGCCCGTGCCGGTGCGCCCGCTCAAGGGCCAGGTGCTGCGCCTGCGCGCGACCCCCGGCGTACTGACCCACACGGTCCGCGCCACCGTGCACGGCCGGGAGGTGTACGTCGTGCCCCGCCCGTGCGGCGAGGTCGTCGTCGGGGCGACGAGCGAGGACGTCGGCGAGGACACGTCGGTGAGCGCCGGGGCCGTGCACGACCTGCTCCACGACGCCGTCGAGATCGTCCCCGAGCTCGCAGAGGCCGGGTTCCGGGAGGCCTGCGCACGGCTGCGCCCCGCGACGCCCGACAACCTCCCGTTCGTCGGCCCCACCGGCGTCGAGGGACTCGTCGTCGCCACCGGGCACGGGCGCGACGGCGTGCTCCTCGCACCCCTGACGGCCGACGCGGTGACCGCCCACGTCGAGGGCCGCCCGCCGCCGCGGCCGGCCGAATCCTTCCACCCCGCCCGGCTGGGTCCCTCCCCGGACCGCGGCCACGAACCCGAGGAGAACGCATGACCGTCCACGTCAACGGCGAGGAGCGCCTCGTGCGCCCCGGAGTCACCGTGAGCGACCTCGTCGAGGACCTCGGCGTCCCGGCCCGCGGCGTCGCCGTCGCCCTCGACCAGGTCATCGTCCCCCGCTCGGCGTGGGCCCGGACCGTCGTGCAGGTCGGCGCCCGGGTCGAGGTCGTCACGGCTCTGCAGGGCGGCTGACGTGGACGACCCCTTCGTCGTCGCCGGCACGACGCTCGGCTCACGGCTCGTCCTCGGCACCGGGGGCGCCACGGGCCACGACGTGCTCGGTGCCGCGGTCCGGGCCTCGGGCACGGCCCTCGTCACCGTCGCGATGCGCCGGGTGCCGCGGGAGGGCACGGGGGGCCTGCTCGACGTCCTCGACGCGAGCGGCGTCCGGCTCCTGCCCAACACGGCAGGCTGCCGCACGGCCCGTGAGGCGCTCCTGACCGCGCGCCTCGCCCGCGAGGCGCTCGGCACCGACTGGGTCAAGCTCGAGGTCGTCGCCGACGACCGGACGCTGCTGCCCGACGTCGTCGAGCTCGTCGACGCCGCAGAGCAGCTCGTCCGCGACGGCTTCACCGTCCTGCCGTACACGAGCGACGACCCCGTCGTGGCCGGCCGCCTCGCCGACGTCGGGTGCGCCGCCGTCATGCCGCTGGGCTCCCCGATCGGCAGCGGGCTCGGCATCCGCAACCCGCACGCGATCGAGCTGGTGCGCGAGGCCGTCGACGTGCCCGTCGTCCTCGACGCCGGCATCGGCACGGCCTCCGACGCCGCCCTCGCGATGGAGCTGGGGTGCGACGCCGTCCTGCTCGCCACCGCGGTGACCCGGGCCGAGGACCCCGTGGCGATGGCCACCGCGATGCGGCACGCCGTGCAGGGCGGGAGGCTGGCACGGCTCGCCGGTCGCGTCCCGCGCCGGCACCTCGCGTTCGCGTCCTCGCCGACGCAGGGGCGGGTGGAGGCGTGAGCGCGCCACGGGTCCTCGTCGTCACCGACCGGGCGCAGGTGCCGCAGCGGCGCACCGTCCTCGACGTCGTGGCCGACGCGCTGGCAGCCGGCGCCGACGGCGTGCTCGTCCGCGAGCGCGATCTGCCGCACGGCGAGCGGGCACGGCTCGTCGACGCGGTGGGCGCCCTCTGCGCGGACGCCGGTGCCGTCCTCCTCGTGGCCGCTCCCTCGCCGCCGGGGCTCAGGACGCCGCCCGGCACGTTCGGCGTGCACCTGCGCAGCCGCGACGTCGACCGCGTCCGCGAGCTCGACCCCGACCTCGTCGCGGCCCGGCTCGTCGGCCGCTCGTGCCACGGCGTGGCCGACCTCGTCCGCGCCGCCGACGACGGCCTCGACCTCGCGACGATCTCACCCGTGGCGCCCACCCCGTCGAAGCCGGGCCACGGGCCCGCCCTCGGTCTCACCGGCCTGCGCGCGACCCTCACCACCGCCCGACGCGTGCGGCGCACGCTGCCGGCCGTGCTCGCGCTCGGCGGGGTCGACGCGTCCAACGCCCGGGGATGCCTCGAGGCGGGAGCCGACGGCGTCGCCGTCATGGGCACCGTCATGCGGGCCGCCGACCCGGCATCGGTCACCCGCGCCGTGGTCGAGTCCGTCTGCGCTGCAAGGCCCCTCGTCCGATGACCACTCGAACCGCACGGGCCGTCAGGGTGGGCACCCCTCCCGTCGCGCTCACCATCGCAGGCTCGGACTCCGGTGGCGGGGCCGGCGTCCAGGCCGACCTGGCGACGTTCGCCGCCCTCGGCGTCCACGGGACGAGCGCCGTCACCGCTGTCACCGTGCAGGACACGACGGGCGTGCACGCCGTGCACCAGCTGCCGGCCGACCTCGTCGTCGCGCAGGTCGAGGCGGTCCTGCGCGACCTCGCCCCGGCGGCCGTCAAGGTCGGGATGCTCGGCTCGGCCGAGGTGGTCGAGGCCGTGGCCGCCCTCGCCGCCGGCGGCCGGCTCGCCCCCCTCGTCGTCGACCCCGTGCTCGTGGCGACGAGCGGCGACCCGCTCGCCGGGCCCGGCGTTCCCGCGGCGCTCGCCGACCGGCTGCTACCGCACGCGGCGCTCGTCACCCCCAACGTCGACGAGGCGGCCGTGCTGCTCGGTCGCCCGCCGGCCGAGGGCGTCGACGCGCAGGCCGAGCACGCTCGCGACCTGCGCGGGGCGCTCGGGTGCGGTGCCGTCGTCGTCACCGGCGGCGCCGTGGCCACACCCCGGGGCACCGACCGCGTCGACGTGCTCGTCGACGCCGGCGGCACCCACGTCCTGCGCTCGCGCGAGGTGGCCACGCGCAACGACCACGGCACCGGGTGCACCTTCGCCTCGGCCGCGGCGGCGTTCCTGGCCCAGGGGGCCGACCCGCCCGACGCCGTCCGCCGCGCCCGCGCCGTGGTGCGGCGGGCCCTGCTCACCTCCGCGTCGTGGCGCCTCGGCGCCGGCCGCGGCCCCGTCGCCCACACCCACACCGACCCGTCCCACAGCCATCGAGGAGTCCCGTCATGACGACCCACCCCGCCCGCGCCAAGGTCCACGTGCCGAGCGAGCCGCACGGCCTGGCCGTGCCCTTCACCGAGGTGACGCAGTCCGGCGGCCACGCGCCGTTCCGCCTCTACGACACCTCCGGTCCCGGCAGCGTGCCCGAGCAGGGCCTGCCCCCGCTGCGTGCGGCGTGGATCGGCGAGCGCGGCGACACCGAGGAGTACCGGGGGCGCGAGCGGGTCCTCGCCGACGACGGCCGGTCGGCCGTGCGCCGCGGGGCGGCGTCGCTCGAGTGGCGTGGCGAGCGTCGGGCTCCCTTGCGGGCCAAGGACGCCCTACGCGTCACGCAGCTGGCCTACGCCCGCGCCGGCGTCGTGACCAAGGAGATGGAGTTCGTCGCGACTCGTGAGCGGTGCGACGTCGAGCTCGTCCGTTCGGAGGTGGCGGCGGGCCGGGCCGTCATCCCGGCCAACGTCAACCACCCCGAGAGCGAGCCGATGGTCATCGGGCGCGCCTTCCTCGTCAAGGTCAACGCCAACATCGGCAACTCGGCCGTGACGAGCTCGATCGCCGAGGAGGTCGAGAAGCTGACGTGGGCCACCCGCTGGGGCGCCGACACGGTCATGGATCTCTCCACCGGTGAGGACATCCACACGACGAGGGAGTGGATCGTGCGCAACTCCCCCGTCCCGATCGGCACCGTGCCGATCTACCAGGCGCTCGAGAAGGTCGACGGCGACGCCGCGCGCCTGTCGTGGGAGGTGTTTCGCGACACGGTCGTGGAGCAGTGCGAGCAGGGCGTCGACTACCTGACCGTCCACGCCGGCGTCCTGCTGCGCTACGTGCCGCTCACCGCGCAGCGGATCACCGGGATCGTCAGCCGCGGCGGCTCGATCATGGCCGGCTGGTGCCTGGCCCACCACGAGGAGAACTTCCTCTACACGCACTTCGACGAGCTGTGCGAGATCCTCGCCCGCTACGACGTCGCCTTCAGCCTCGGCGACGGCCTCCGGCCCGGCTGCACCGCCGACGCCAACGACGAGGCCCAGCTCTCGGAGCTGCGCACCCTGGCCGAGCTGACCGCCCGCGCCTGGGAGCACGACGTGCAGGTCATGGTCGAGGGTCCCGGCCACGTGCCGCTCGACCTCGTCAAGGAGAACGTCGACCTCCAGCAGGACTGGTGCCACGGCGCCCCGTTCTACACGCTCGGCCCGCTCGCGACCGACGTCGCGCCCGGCTACGACCACATCACCTCGGCGATCGGCGCGAGCCACATCGCGTGGCACGGCACGGCGATGCTCTGCTACGTCACGCCCAAGGAGCACCTCGGCCTGCCGAACCGCGACGACGTCAAGACCGGCGTCATCACCTACAAGCTCGCCGCGCACGCCGCCGACGTCGCCAAGCGGCACCCGTACGCCCGCGACTGGGACGACGCGCTGTCGCGGGCCCGGTTCGAGTTCCGGTGGGAGGACCAGTTCAACCTCTCCCTCGACCCCGACACCGCGCGGGCCTTCCACGACGAGACGCTCCCGGCCGAGCCCGCCAAGACCGCGCACTTCTGCTCCATGTGCGGGCCGAAGTTCTGCTCGATGCGGATCAGCCAGGACGTGCGCCGTTACGCGGCCGAGCGCGGGCTCGACGGCTCCGACGGCTCCGATGGCTCGGAAGGCTCCGACGGCTCCGGCACCGAAGACGTCGTCGAGGCGGGCCTGGCGCAGAAGAGCCGTGAGTTCCTCGACCTCGGCGCCTCTGTCTACGTCGAGTCGCCCTGACCGGCGGGCATGGACAGGGCGGCACGGCTCCGGCCCACCTCACTACAGTCGGTGCTGTGTCGCCCCGATCCGTCATCGCCACCGCCCGGCGCCTCGTCGTCAAGGTCGGGTCGAGCTCGCTGACGGGTCCGGACGGCGGCATCGACCACGAGCGCCTCGTCGCCCTGTCCGACGCCCTCGCCGCACGCCACGGCGACGGCACGCAAGTCGTCCTCGTCAGCTCCGGCGCGATCGCCGCCGGTATCCACCCGCTGCGCCTCGGCACGCGTCCGCGCGACCTCGCCACCCAGCAGGCCGCGGCGTCGGTGGGCCAAGGCGCCCTCCTCGCCGGCTACACGGCGGCGTTCTCCCGGCACGACATCACCGTCGGGCAGGTGCTGCTCACCGCCGACGACGTGACCCGGCGGACCCACTACGCCAACGCCCGCCGCACCCTCGAGCGCCTCCTCGACCTCGGCGTCCTGCCCATCGTCAACGAGAACGACACCGTGGCGACCTCCGAGATCCGCTTCGGCGACAACGACCGCCTCGCGGCCCTCGTCGCCCACCTCATCGACGCCGACGCCCTCGTGCTGCTCTCCGACGTCGACGCGCTCTACGACGGCCCGCCCACCCGGCCCGGCACGACCCGCATCCCGCTCGTCCGCGGCCCCGAGGACCTCGTCGGCATCGAGATCGGCGGCAGCGGGTCGAAGGTCGGCACCGGCGGCATGACGACGAAGATCGAGGCGGCACGCATCGCCACCGCCGCGGGCGTCGTCACGACCGTCACCGCGGCCGCGCGCGTGGTGCAGGTACTCTCCGGCGACGACGTCGGCACCGTTTTCCTGCCGATCGGCGTGCGTGGCCGTTCGCGGCGGCTGTGGCTCGAGCACGCGACCACCGCGCGCGGCCGGCTCGTCGTCGACGACGGCGCCGTCGCGGCACTCGTGCACCGCAAGAAGTCGCTGCTGCCCGCGGGCATCGTCGCCGTCGAGGGCACCTTCCACGAGGGCGACCCCGTCGACGTGTGCGGACCCGACGGCACGGCCGTGGCCCGCGGCCTCGTCAACTACGACTCCGCCGAGCTCCCCGCACTGCTCGGGCGGTCGACGCGCGAGCTGGCCCGCGACCTCGGCCCCGAGTACGAGCGCGAGGTCATCCACCGCGACGACCTCGTCGTGCTCTGAGCCCGGGACACCACCTCCGACCGCCAGCACGCACGACAGAGGCGGTCACGCGTCCGATGAACGCGTGACCGCCTCTGCCACAAGGGTGCTCGAGCCTCTCGCGGCGCTCAGTGGTGCGTCGCGGCCTCCGCGCCGACCCCGGTGAGCGAGCGGACCTCCATCTCCGCGTACTTCGCGGCGTTGAACTCCCGGCTCGTCACCGTGCCGATGTAGCCGAGCAGGAAGCCGAGCGGGATCGAGATGATCCCCGGGTTGTCGAGCGGGAACCAGTGGAAGTCGACCCCCTGGAGCATCGAGGGGCTCTTGCCCGTCGCGGGGTCGATGGGCTTGCCCGACACCACCGGCGAGAACACGATGAGCGTGATCGCGCTGATGAGGCCGCCGTAGATCGACCACAGGGCGCCCCGGGTGTTGAACCGCTTCCAGAACAGCGAGTAGAGGATCGTCGGCAGGTTCGCGCTCGCCGCGATGGCGAAGGCGAGGGCGACGAGGAAGGCGATGTTCTGGCCGAGGGCGAAGATGCCGCCGACGATGGCGATGGCGCCGAGGACGAGCGCCGAGAGGCGCGCGACCTTGACCTCCTCCTCCGGCGTCGCCCTCCCGTGCTTGACCACGGTGTTGTAGATGTCGTGCGACAGCGACGCGCTCGCGGTGATCGTCAGGCCGGCGACGACCGCGAGGATCGTCGCGAAGGCCACGGCCGAGATGATCCCGAGGAGGATCTCGCCGCCGAGGTGGAAGGCGAGCAGCGGCGCGGCCGAGTTGACGGCCCCCGGTGCCGCCTTGATCTCCTTGGCCCCGACGAGCTCGGCGGCGCCGAAGCCGAGGACGAGCGTGAACAGGTAGAAGATGCCGATGAGCCAGATCGCCCAGACCACCGAACGGCGGGCCTCGCGGGAGGTCGGCACCGTGTAGAACCGCATGAGCACGTGCGGCAGGCCGGCCGTGCCGAGCACGAGGGCCATGGCCAGGGAGATGAAGTCGACCGGGTTCTTGTACTGCAGCCCCGGTGCGAGCAGGTCGCGCGTCGCGCCGTCGGCGGCCTTGGGGGCCGAGGCGGCGGCGTCACCGAGCAGCTGGCTGAGGTTGAAGCCGAACTGGCCGAGCACCCAGAGCGTCATGATGCCGGCACCGATGATGAGCAGGACGGCCTTGATGATCTGCACCCACGTCGTGCCCTTCATGCCGCCGTAGATGACGTAGAAGATCATGATGAGCCCGACGACGGCGATGACGACGCGCTGGCCGACCGCTCCCTCGACGCCGAGCAGCAGGGCGACGAGGCCACCGGCGCCGGCCATCTGGGCCAGCAGGTAGAAGAACGACACGACGAGGGTCGAGATCGCGGCCGCGATGCGGACCGGGCGCTGGCGCAGCCGGAAGCTGAGCACGTCGGCCATCGTGTACTTGCCGACGTTGCGGAGCAGCTCGGCCACGAGCAGCAGCGCGACGAGCCAGGCGACGAGGAAGCCGATCGAGTAGAGGAAGCCGTCGTAGCCGTTGAGCGCGATGGCTCCGGCGATGCCGAGGAAGCTGGCCGCCGACAGGTAGTCGCCGGCGATGGCGATGCCGTTCTGCCGGCCGGTGAAGGCGCGGCCGCCGGCGTAGTACTCCGCGGCGCTGCGGTTGTTGCGCGAGGCGCGGATGACGATGGCGAGCGTGACGACGACGAACAGGGCGAAGATGCTGATGTTGATCGTCGGGTTGCCGACTGTGGTGGCGGCGGGGGCGAGGGTCGCGACGGCGCTCACTGGTGGTGCCCTCCCATCTTCTGGGCGAGGGCCTCGGCGGCGGGGTCGAACTCCCGGTCGGCCCAGCGCGCGTAGTACATCGTGATGACGAAGGTCGACACGAACTGCAGGAGCCCGAGGATCAGGCCCCACGTGATGTTGCCGAAGACGCGGGTGGCCATGAAGCCCTTGGCCCACACCGCGAGGAAGACGTAGAGGAAGTACCACGCGAGGAACAGCGCGGTCAGGGGGAAGACGAAGCGGCGGAACTTGGTTCGCAGCGCGGCGAACTCGGCCGACTCCTGCATGACGACGTTCGGGTCGACGTTCGGGTCGTCGGCCACGCGCTCTGGAGCTTCTTTGCTCACGGGCCACCTCCTGTGGTGGGTGTTCGGGCGAGTGCCAACGTAGGAGCACGGGCACCCGCCCGGAATCCCCTGCGCGGCGGGCGTCGCCCAGCGGCCGAGGTCGTCGCCGTGCGCAGGCTCAGCCGCGACGAGCGGTCGCGTTCGTGCGCTGAGCGGTCGACCCGACGGGGTGGAACGGACCCCGGTCGAGGTGCAGGTGCTCGGGAGCGTGCAGCCGGACCATGGTGCGGGCGACGTGCTCGGGGCGCCGCGAGCGCGTCGCGAGCGAGGCGAGCACCATCGTCGCGAACGCCACCGGCACCGTGACGGCGGCGGGCTGGCTCATGACGACACCGAGCCAACCCTGCGTCGCGATGCCGAAGGTCGTCGCGAGGACCGACGCCATCGACAGCCCTCCCCCGACGACGAGCCCGCAGATCGCCCCGGCCGCGGTGAGCCCGCGCCACCAGATGCCGAGCACGAGCATCGGGCAGAACGTCGACGCCGCGACGGCGAACGCCAGCTCGACCGCGTGCGCCACCGGCACGCCGGCCGAGGCGACGGTCAGCAGGACGGCGACGACGACGGCGATGACGGTGGAGACGCGGAAGGAGGCGATGCCCTGCCGGTGCCCGGAGCCCCACCGGACGAGGTCCTGGCTCAGCACCCCCGCCACCGACACGACGAGACCGGTCGACGTCGACAGGAAGGCGGCGAAGGCCCCGGCGGCGAGCAGGGCGGTCAGGCCCTGGGCGGCCGCACCGTCGAGCAGCCGGCTCGGCAGCTCGAGCACGACCGAGTCGGAGCGGCCGCTCGCGACGAGGTCTCCCGCGACCTGCCGGCCGATGACGCCGTAGAGCACCGGCAGCAGGTAGAAGGCGGACAGCAGCGACAGGACGACGAGCGTCGTGCGGCGCGCGGCGCGTCCGTCGGGGTTGGTGTAGAACCGCACGACGACGTGCGGCAGGCCCATGGTGCCGAGGAACGTCGCGAGGACGAGCGAGTAGGTGAGGTAGAGGGCGTTCGGCCCGCGCAGCGGCTCCGCCCAGTCGGCGACGTCGACCGCGCCGACGACGGTGGCGGGGTCGCGCCCGGCGAAGGCCGCGACGAGGAAGAAGAGCGGCGTCAGCAGCGCGACGAGCTTGAGCCAGTAGTGGAACGCCTGCACGAGGGTCACGCTGCGCATCCCGCCGGGCAGCACGCTGAGGCACACGACGAACGCCACCGCGAACTGCCCGACCCACGACGGGGCCCCGGTCAGGGTGCGCAGCGTCAGGCCGGCCCCTTGGAACTGCGGGATGAGGTACAGCATGCCGATGCCGACGACGAGCAGGCTCGAGAGCCGCCGGGCCGGAAGCGACTCGAGGCGCAGCTGGGCGAAGTCGGGCAGCGTGTAGGCACCCGACCGGCGCAGCGGGGCCGCGACGAACACGAGGAGCAGCAGGTAGCCCGCGGTCCACCCGACCGGCAGCCACAGCATGTCGACGCCACGTGCGAGGATCAGCCCGGCGACACCGAGGAAGCTTGCGGCAGAGAGGTACTCGCCGCTGATGGCGGATGCGTTGAGTATCGGGCTGACGCCGCGCGAGGCGACGTAGAAGTCGCTCATCGTGCGCGACAGGCGCAGTCCGAACGCCCCGACGGCCAGCGACGCGATCGACACCACGACCACGGCCACGACGCTGACGACGCTGTTCACGGCTCTCTCCTCAGCGCCCGTCGAGCAGGTCGCTGAAGCTCTCCTCGTTGCGCTCGGCGAGGTGCACGTAGACCCGCCCCAGCCCGATGATCTCGGCGAAGGCGACGACCGTGAGCAGCACCCACGGCAGCGGCACCCCGAGCACGTCGACGCGGCCGATCCCCGGCCACGCGTGCAGCACGAGCGGCAGCGCGCCGAGCGTCGCGGCGACGACCGCGGCCACGCCGAGGGCGAGCCGCAGCTGGCTGCGCATGAGCGAGGTGATGTAGACTTCGCCGAGCGGGGTCTGCGCGTCGATCTCCGAGGCGATGGAGGTGGCGCGGGTCCGGGCGGCCGCGGTGCGCGGGCTCGTGACCCGCACCCGTGCCGGGGCTGCCGACGCCGCCGAAGCGGCGGGCGCAGCGGGTGCGCCGGGCCCGTCCTGAGGGGCGTCCGGCGGTGCGTCCGGGGTCATGGCCGCCCCCGCGGCTGGGCCCGGCCGGCGAGCAGGTCGCGCAGCGCCCGGGTGTGGCGCCGGCTGACGACGAGCTCGTGCCCGCCGACGACGACGGTCGTGCGCCCGCCCTCGGTACGCCACTCGCTGATGTGCACTACGGACACGAGCGAGGAGCGGTGGATCCGCACGAACCCGGCCTCGCGCCACTGGTCGGCGAGGGTCGTGAGCGGCACCCGCACCAGGTGGCTGCCGGACGCCGTGTGCAGCCGTGCGTAGTCGCCCTGCGCCTCGACGTAGAGCACCTCCGAGCGCGGGACGAGCCGGCTCACCCCGGCCAGCTCGACGACGATGCTCTCGTCGGCGGGCGGCGGGGTGGCAGCCTCGCCCTCGACGCGTCGCACCACCTTGCGCACGGCCTGGTCGAGCCGGTCGTCGCGCACCGGCTTGAGCACGTAGTCGACGACGTTGAGCTCGAAGGCGTCGACGGCGTGCTGCTCGTGGGCCGTGACGAAGACGACGGGCGGCTGGGCCGTGAACCGCGACAGCACGCGGGCGAGGTCGAGGCCGCTCAGCCCCGGCATCTGCACGTCCATGAAGATCGCGTCGACGGGCTGCTCGTGCAGCACGCGAAGCGCGGCCTCCCCCGACTGCGCCGGCAGCACCTCCCCGACGCACTCGTGCCGGCCGAGCATCCAGACGAGCTCGTCGAGGGCCGGCGCCTCGTCGTCGACGGCCAGGACCCGCAGCGCAGGGGTGCTCATGCGTACCTCATACGTGCACTCCGGGGCGGAACTTCGGCAGCCGGACGACGACCTTGGTGCCGGCTCCCTGGGCGGTCTCGACGACGAGACCGTACTCGTCGCCGTAGGCGGCGCGCAGGCGCTCGTCGACGTTGGCCAGCCCCACCGAGTCGCTCGCCGGGTCGCCGGCGAGCACGCGGGCCACCCGCTCGGGGTCCTCCCCGACGCCGTTGTCCTCGATCGTCACGACGCACTCCTGGTCGACGTCCTGGGCCAGGATGCTGATCTCACCCGGCCCGGCGCGGCCCTCGATGCCGTGCCGCACGGCGTTCTCGACGAGCGGCTGCAGGCACAGGAACGGCACGACGACCGGCAGCACCTCGGGCGCGACGCGCACCGTCACCGTGAGCCGGTCACCGAACCGCGCCTTCTCGATCACGAGGTAGGCCTCGATCGAGCGCAGCTCCTCGGCGAGCGTCGTGAACTCCCCGTGCCGCCGGAAGGAGTACCGGGTGAACTCGGCGAGGTCGAGGAGCAGCTCGCGGGCCCGCTCCGGGTCGGTGCGGGTGAACGAGGCGATGGCCGTCAGCGAGTTGTACACGAAGTGCGGGCTGATCTGGGCCCGCAGCGCCCGCACCTCGGCCTCCATGAGGCGGGTCCGCGACGCGTCGAGCTCGGCGAGCTCGAGCTGTCCCGACACCCACCGGGCCACCTCGTTCGTCGCGCGGACCAGGCCCGCCGACGCCTCGTCGGTGAAGACCTGCAGCGTGCCGACGACCTTCTCCTCGACGTCGAGCGGCGCGACGACGGCCTGGCGCACGATGCACGACGGCTCGCCGCATGCGACGTCGGCGCCGCCGACGACGGTGGCCCGCCCGTGCTGCAGCGTGCCGGCCGCGATGACGACGGGCTGCGGGGCGTGGTGGGCCCGGCCGCCCTCCCACGCCAGCAGCCGGGTCGTGTCGGTCATCGCGACCGCCGGCGCACCGAGCAGCGACCGCAGGTGCTTGAGCGAGCGCTCCGCCGCCTGCGGCGTCAGCCCCGCCCGCAGGGGCGGCGACGCGAGCAGCGCGGTGTGCAGCGTCCGGTACGCGGCGCGGTCGGCCTGCGTGCCGAGGTGACCGCGACGCAGCAGCGCGCCCCACGTGCTCATGCGCACACCCTAGAGGCCGGACGGCCCCCGTGAGCGTGGCTCAGGCGTCGTCGGTGTCCTCGTCGCGCAGGTGCCACAGCCCCGAGCGACGCTCGGCGTCGAGCTCCTCCTGGGTCGCGGCGCGCGCGGCATAGCGGTCGCGCATCGCCTCGCGCTTCTCGTCGCGGGTCGGTCGCGCGTCGTCCTGCAGGCGCAGGTCGGTGCCGCGGACGCCGAGCAGCTCGGCGCCGGGCTGCAGCGTCGGCTCCCAGTCGAAGACGACGGCGTCGTCGGTGGCGCCGATGACGACGGTGTCGCCCGCGACGGCCCCGACCTTGTAGAGCTGGTCCTCGACGCCGAGGCGCGCGAGCCGGTCGGCGAGGTAGCCGACCGCCTCGTCGTTGCTGAAGTCGGTCTGGCGCACCCACCGGATCGGGCGCTCGCCCGTGACGCGGTAGAACGGGCCGTCGGGACCGTTCTCCTTCGTCACCGTGAAGCCCCGGTCGTCGAGCGAGCGCGGGCGCAGCACGACGCGCTTGGGCATCGCCGCCTCGGCCTCGACCTGCTTGCGGGCCTCCTCGACGTGGCGCGCCATGGCGTAGCTCAGCTCGGCCAGGCCCTGGTGGGCCACCGCCGAGACGATGAACACCTCGAGGCCGCGGGCCTCGAGGTCGGGCTTGACCATCTCGGCGAGCTCGCGGGCCTCGGGCACGTCGGCCTTGTTGAGCACGACGATGCGGGTGCGCTCGGCGATGGGGCGGCCGCCGAGGTCGGCGTCGGGCACGTAGAGGGACAGCTCGTTCTCGATGACGTCGAGGTCGGTCATCGGGTCGCGGCCGGGCTCGAGCGTGGCGCAGTCGATGACGTGCACGAGCACGGAGCAGCGCTCGACGTGCCGGAGGAACTCCAGCCCCAGGCCCTTGCCCTCGTGGGCGCCGGGGATGAGACCCGGCACGTCGGCGACGGTGAACCGGCTCGACCCCGCCGTCACGACGCCGAGGTTGGGCACGAGCGTCGTGAACGGGTAGTCGGCGATCTTCGGCCGCGCGGCCGACAGCACCGACACGAGCGAGGACTTGCCCGCGCTCGGGAAGCCGATCAGGGCGACATCGGCGAGCGTCTTCAACTCGAGGACGACGTCGATCTCCTCCCCCGGCTCGCCCAACAGCGCGAAGCCCGGCGCCTTGCGTCGCGTCGACGCGAGGGCCTTGTTGCCGAGACCGCCACGACCGCCTCGCGCGATGACGTGCTCGGTGCCCATGCCGACGAGGTCGGCGACGATCGAGCCCGACGCGTCCTTGACGACCGTGCCCTCCGGCACCGGCAGGACGAGGTCGTCGCCGTCGGCGCCGTTCTTCTCGTCGCCGGCGCCCGGGGCGCCGTTGCCGGCCTTGCGGTGCGGGTGACGGTGGTAGTCGAGCAGCGTCGTGGACTGCGGGTCGACACGCAGCACGACCGAGCCCCCGTGACCGCCGTTGCCGCCGTCAGGGCCGCCGAGCGGCTTGAACTTCTCGCGGTGGACCGACGCGACGCCGTGCCCGCCGTTGCCGGCGGCCAGGTGCAGCACGACACGGTCGACGAAGGTCACTGCCATGGGAGGTCACTCTTCCAGTTCAGGGTGGGCCGGCGGCGACCTCACGATCGGGGTGCCGGGGTGGCCCGGGAAAGGCGGAAGGACGGGCCGCGCGGGCCCGCCCTTCCGGTACATCAGTGGTGATCGAGGCGATCACTCAGCGGCAGCGGTCTCCGGCTGCTCGATGTTGACGGTCTTGCGGCCGCGCTTGGTGCCGAACTTCACGGCGCCGGCGACGAGGGCGAACAGCGTGTCGTCGCCACCTCGGCCGACACCCTCACCCGGGTGGAAGTGCGTGCCGCGCTGACGGACGAGGATCTCGCCCGCGTTGACGGTCTGGCCGCCGAAGCGCTTGACGCCGAGTCGCTGTGCGTTCGAGTCGCGACCGTTGCGGGTCGAGGACGCACCCTTCTTGTGTGCCATGTCGTTGCTCCTTGTGAGGTCTGTGTCGGCCGGGTCAGGCGTCGATCGCGGTGATCTTGACCTGGGTCAGCGGCTGGCGGTGGCCCTGACGCTTCCGGTAGCCCGTCTTGTTCTTGTACTTCATGATCGTGATCTTCGGGCCCTTGGCGGCCTTCACGACCTCGGCCTTGACCGACGCCTTCGACAGCTTCGCGGCGTCCGACGTGACGGTGGTGCCGTCGACGAGGAGCAGCGGCGTGAGCTCGACGGCGTCGCCGGGCTGACCCGTCACCTTGTCGATGAGCAGGACGTCGCCCACCGAGACCTTCTCCTGGCGACCGCCAGCGCGCACAATCGCGTACACAGTGAAACTCACTCTCTTCGTTCAGGGGTGATCGCCGCTTTCGGAACCGGCCCGTCAACACGGGCCCGGTGGGCGCACCAAGGATCAAGCGTACCGGCAGGAGCGTGCTGCTCCAAACCGAGGTCAGGCGTCGTCGCCACCACCGTCGGCGGTCGCCTTGGGCGGGCCGGCGGGGGCCACGACTCGGCCGCGGCGACGGCGTCCGCGCGCGGCGGGTGCCGGCTCCGACGCGGGCTCGGACGCGGGCTCCGGCTCGGGGGCCGCCTCCGGCTCGGGCGTCGGCTCGGGCGTCGGCTCGGGCTGCTCGTCGACGGCACCGGGCACGTCGGACTCGAGCTCGACCGGGACGGCGGCGTCGGCGCCGTGCGAGGCGTCGGCGTCCTTCTCGGCGATCGGGGCGTCGTCGCCGCCCCACGGCCCGGAGTCCTCGGGGAAGGCGTGCGGGTGGCCGTCGACCGAAGAGCCAGACGAGCCCGACTCGGCCGCCTGGTCGAGCTGCTCGAGCGCCTCGATCTGCTCGGCGGCGGTCGTCGCCCCCTTGATGGCCGCGGCGTGCGCCGCCGCGGCGATCTGGGCCGCGGTGGGGCCGGAGGGCTTGTGGTCGGCAGCCGCCTCGTGGGCGGCGGACGGCTGACCGCCCGTGCCCTGCGACGCCTGGCCGGAGCCGCCCTGGTTGCCCTGGCCGCCCTGACCGCCCTGGTTGCCCGAGCCGCCCTGGCCACCGGAGCCGCGACCGCCGCGACGGCGACCCTCGCCCGAGGGCTCGTGCTGGTGGGCGCCCTTGTCGACGGGGTCGGTGTGGATGACGTAGCCGCGGCCGTTGCAGTGCTCGCACGTGTGCGAGAAGACCTCGATGAGGCCCGAGCCCACGCGCTTGCGGGTCATCTGGACCAGGCCGAGCGAGGTGACCTCGGCGACCTGGTGCTTGGTCCGGTCGCGGCCGAGGCACTCGAGCAGGCGCCGCACGACGAGGTCGCGGTTGCTCTCCAGGACCATGTCGATGAAGTCGATGACGATGATGCCGCCGATGTCGCGCAGCCGCAGCTGGCGCACGATCTCCTCGGCCGCCTCGAGGTTGTTCTTGGTGACGGTCTCCTCGAGGTTGCCGCCCGAGCCGACGAACTTGCCGGTGTTGACGTCGACGACGGTCATCGCCTCGGTGCGGTCGATGACGAGGGAGCCGCCCGAGGGCAGCCAGACCTTGCGGTCCATGGCCTTGGACAGCTGCTCGTCGACGCGGTGATGGGAGAAGAGGTCCTCCTCGGAGGTCCACTTCGTGACGCGGTCGGCGAGGTCGGGGGCCACGGCCGTGATGTACGGGTGGATCTCCTGCCAGGCCTGCTCGCCGGAGACGACGAGCTGCTTGAAGTCCTCGTTGAAGACGTCGCGGATGACGCGGACGGTGAGGTCGGGCTCGCCGTGCAGGAGCATCGGGGCCGTGCCGCCGGTCGCGGAGCCGCTGCCGCCGTTCTTCTTCTTGCCCTTGCTCTTGCCGGCGCGCGGGGTGGAGCCGGCCTCGGCCTTGGCCTGGATGTCCTCCCACGTCGCGGTCAGCCGCTCGACGTCGGCGCGCAGCTCCTCCTCGCTGGCCCCCTCGGCGGCCGTGCGCACGATGACGCCGGCGGAGTCCGGCACGACCTCGCGCAGGATCTTCTTGAGGCGGGCACGCTCGGTGTCGGGCAGCTTGCGGCTGATGCCGGTCATCGAGCTGTTCGGGACGTAGACCAGGTAGCGGCCGGGCAGGCTGATCTGCGAGGTGAGGCGCGCGCCCTTGTGGCCGATCGGGTCCTTGGTCACCTGGACGAGGACGGTCTGGCCCGAGCCGAGCGCGTTCTCGATGCGCTTGGGCTGGCCGGACTCGAGGCCTGCGGCGTCCCAGTTGACCTCGCCGGCGTAGAGCACGGCGTTGCGGCCCTTGCCGATGTCGACGAACGCCGCCTCCATCGAGGGCAGCACGTTCTGGACCCGGCCGAGGTAGATGTTGCCGGCCATCGACACGTTGGTCGCCTGGTCGATGTAGTGCTCGACGAGGACGTCGTCCTCGAGGACGCCCATCTGGGTGCGGCCGTCCTTGTTGCGCACGACCATGACCCGGTCGACGGCCTCGCGGCGGGCCAGGAACTCGGCCTCGGTGATGATCGTGCGGCGGCGACCGGCCTCGCGGCCCTCGCGGCGTCGCTGCTTCTTGGCCTCGAGGCGCGTCGAGCCCTTGACGGCGACCGGCTCGTCGCTGCGGGGCTGGCGCACGCGCGTCGAGACGCCGGGGGCGTCCTCGGCGGCGTCGGAGCCCGACCCGGCCCGGCGGCGCCGACGGCGGCGACGGCTCGAGCCGGCCTCCTCGTCACCCTCCGCGGCCTCGGCCGCCTCGCCAGTCTCCTCGCCCGACGCGTCGGCCTCGCGGGCCTCCTGCGTGTCGCGGGACGTGCGGCCCCGGCCGCGTCGGCCCCGGCCGCTCTCCGGCTCGCCCGACGCGTCCTCGTCGGGCGCGTCGTCGGTGTCCTGGTCGGACTCGGCGTCGGCGCCCCGGCCACGGCGGCCCTTGCCGCCCCGGCGGCGGCGCGAGCGGCGCGGCGACGAGTCGTCGCCCTCGCGGTCGTCCTGGTCCTCGCCGGACCGGTCGGCCTCGGCGGCGGCGGACGTGTCGGCCTCGTCGAGGCCGGGCTGCTCGTCGGTGGCGTCGTGGTCCTCGGGCTCCGGGCGGCGGCTGCGCGACCGGCGGGTCGGGACGCTGCTGGTGTCAGGGGCCTGGAACAGGACGCTGAAGCTCGGGACGACCGCGAAGGGGTCGGCCGGCTCGGCGCCGTCCTCGGTGTCCGTGACGTCCTCGGTGTCCTCGGTGTCCTCGTCCGTCACGTCGGCGTCGGCCTGCTCGTCGACGCTCGCGACGAGCTCCTCGAGCGCCGCGGCGGCGCGGTCGCGCCCGGAGCTGCGCCGGCGACGACCCGACTTCTCCTCGGCGGGCGCCTCGGTGGAGGTCTCCGTGGTGTCGGCAGCGACGGCGGTGTCGGTGGTGTCGGTGGTGTCGGTGGTCTCGGTGGTCTCGGCCGGCTCGGCGGGAGCGGCCTTCTTGCGGCGCGTCCGGGTCGCCTTGGGGGCGTCGTCGGACGCCGCGGCCTTGGCCGAGCGGCTGGCGCGCTTGCGCGCGGCCCGCGCCGGCGCGGCCTCGGCGGCGTCGGCGCCCTCGGCGGCGTCGGTGCCCTCGCTCGCCGGCGGGACCTCCGCCTCGCCGGCTGGGGTGGTCGTCTCGGGTGCCGGCGCGGGCGCGGCGGCCTTCTTCGTGACGCGTCGCGAGGCCCGCTTGCGGGGCGCCGGCGCGCTCGGCGCGTCGGTGGTGGGGTCGCCGTCGAAGAGGTTGGGGGCCTGGGTGCCCTCGGTCGATGCGGTGGTGTCGTTGGGTGCCATCCGGCAGCCTCCCGTCAGGAGCGGTGTGACCCACACCGCGGCCCGTGGGCCGTCGCCACCGCTCGAAACGCGGTCTGTGTCGTCCCGGTGTGACCCGTGACGGAAGTCGATGCGTTACACCCGGTCCCGGTTCGCGCTGGGCGCGGCCCCGGTCCCTCGTGCCGTCGGCGTTCTCGTCGGCAGCCGGTTCGTCGTCATGGCCGGGTGGTCATGTCAGCGGGTCGGTCACCCTCGCGGTTGCGGTGTCGAGCGGTCCCTGCGCCAGACGCGTCACCAGTGGCGGACGCGGAGGCTGCAGGTCGGCGATCTCACGCAGCGCGGTCAGAATGTCGTCGGGGCGTACGGCAGGTGTGGTGTGTCGTACGACCATGCGCAGTATCGCACAGTCGGCCGCGATCGCGAGCGAGGCGGGCACGTCGGTGGCCGTGTCGGACGCGCGGCCGACGCGGGCGGAGAGGATCGCCCCGCGCACGTCGAAGGTCCGCGGGCCGGACTTCGTCACGCGGGTCACCTCGGCGACCTCCCGTTCGAGCAGTGCGTCGACGGCGGCGGCGAGCACCCCGACGGGCAGCCCGGTGTACACGAGGAGCCAGTCGCTGGCCTCGAGCCGGTCGGCGAGCGCGCCGGGGGCCGCCTCGACGACCTCGACGATGTCGATGCCGTCGGGCAGTGCCTCGTCGAGGGCGACCCGCACCGACTCCGGGTCGACGCGCGAGGTGACGGCGATCTCGACGTACTCGGCCTCGGAGGCCGTGCCGGTCGCCGCCGCGTTGGCGTAGCTGATCTTCGGGTGCGGGTGGAAGCCGGCCGAGAAGGCCATCGGCACGTCGGCCCGGCGCAGCGCCCGCTCGAGGGCACGCTGGAAGTCGCGGCTCGAGGTGAAGCGGAGGCGCCCGCGCTTGGTGTAGCGGATGCGGAGCTTCTGGACGGCGGGGGCCGGGGGCGGACCCTCGGGGACGCGCTGACGAGCCTGACGAGCCATGCGCGGAAGGGTACCGGCGCGGTGGGCCCGGCCCCGAACCCGCGTCACCGGGTGTCGCCGTGGTGGTGGCTTCTCCCGCCGGTCGGCTACGTCCTGCAGCGGCGCCGCAGCCGCGGCTACCAGGCCGCGGCCTTCGCGACGCTGAGCCACCAGCAGAAGACCCAGCTCGTCCACTTCAAGGCGACGGCGACGGCTGCTTGTGCACTGGGGCCGGGAGATGCTCGGCGAGCCCCCGCCGGGCCACCGACGCTGACGCGTCAGTCCTCGGAGCCGAAGCCGCGGCGCTCGTCGGCGCGGCGACGACGCTCCTGCGCCTCCTGCGCGTCGAGGCGGTCGGCCTCCTCGAGCGTCGGCGCGGTGCCGCCGAGGCTCGCCGGCAGGTAGCGCAGGTCGGGGCCCCGCAGCGGCTCGTACGCGGCGCGCGCGACGTCGAGCAGCTCCTGCATGACGCGCTTGTAGCGGACCGTCACCGCGTCGGGGTCGGCGTCGGGCGCCACCGGGATGGGCTCGCCGACGTTGATGAGGATCGGGACGTTGGTGCGGCCGAGGCGCCGCGGCAGGCCCTTGGACCAGACCCGCTGCGAGCCCCAGATGACCGTCGGCAGGATCGGCACGCCGGCCTCGGCGGCCATCCGCGCCGCGCCGTTCTTGAAGGCTTTGAGCTCGAAGGAGCGCGAGATCGTCGCCTCCGGGAAGACGCCGACGATCTCGCCGGCCCGGAGGGCCTCGACGGCGGCCTCGTACGAGGCGGCGCCGGCGGTGCGGTCGACGGGGATGTGGTGCATGCCGCGCATGAGCGGGCCGCTGACCGGGTGACTGAAGACGCCGTCCTTGGCCATGAACCGCACGAGGCGGTCCGAGCGGCGGGCCGCCAGCCCCGCGTACGCGAAGTCGAAGTAGCCGGTGTGGTTGACCGTCATGACGGCACCACCCTGACGCGGCACGTTCTCGTCACCGAGGATCGTGAAGTGCAGGCCCTGCAGGGCGAAGACGCCACGGGCGAACCCGATGACCGACGAGTAGACCGGCTCCATGGGGACACTCTGCCCTGCCGCTCCAGGCTTCGGCACACCCATCCGCCCGAACGTCCGGAAGGACCTGCGTGAGCATCGCCACACCGGCCCTCGCCACCGGCGTCGACCGCCGGTGAAAGCCGGTCGAGGGCATCCGTCGCCGCATGGAAGGATTGGGCGCATGACTGACGCACCTGCCACCACGACCTCTCGGATCCCCGAGCGCCCGACGCTCGACGGCCTCGAGGAGAAGTGGATGCAGGTATGGAAGGACGAGCAGACCTACGCCTTCGACCGGTCCCGGGCTCTCGAGCTGCCGCGCGAGCAGGTCTTCGCCATCGACACTCCCCCGCCCACAGCGTCGGGCAGCCTCCACGTCGGGCACGTGTTCTCCTACACGCACACCGACTGCATGGCGCGCTACAAGCGGATGCAGGGCCTCGAGGTGTTCTACCCGATCGGCTGGGACGACAACGGCCTGCCCACGGAGCGCCGCGTGCAGAACTACTACGGCGTGCGCGGCGACGCGACCCTTCCCTACGTCGAGGGCTACGAGCCGCCCTTCTCCGAGGGCGTCGACGCGAAGGGCAAGGCGATCAAGCCGGCCGACCAGCAGCCGATCAGCCGCAAGAACTTCATCGAGCTGTGCGACGCGCTCACCGTCAAGGACGAGGTGACCTTCGAGTCGCTGTTCCGCCGGCTCGGGTTCTCCCTCGACTGGGACATCTCCTACCGGACCATCGACGAGCGTTCGCGCGCCGTGGCCCAGCAGGCCTTCCTGCGCAACCTCGAGCGCGGCGAGGCCTACCAGAGCGAGGCACCCGGCCTCTGGGACGTCACGTTCCAGACCGCCGTGGCGCAGGCCGAGCTCGAGGCGCGCGACTACCCCGGCGCCTACCACCGGGTGGCCTTCCACCGTCCCGGCGGGGAGCCCGTCCACATCGAGACGACCCGCCCCGAACTCATCCCGTCGGTCGTGGCGCTCATCGCCCACCCCGACGACGAGCGCTACCAGCCGCTCTTCGGCACCACGGTGACCTCGCCGCTCTTCGGCGTCGAGGTGCCGGTGCTCGCCCACCACGCGGCCGAGATGGACAAGGGCGCCGGCATCGCCATGTGCTGCACCTTCGGCGACCTCACCGACGTCATGTGGTGGCGCGAGCTGCGCCTGCCGATCCGCTCGCTCATCACCCGCAACGGACGCCTCCAGGCCGACACGCCCGAGTGGCTCGCCGGCGGCCCCGGCGAGGCGCTCTACGCCGAGCAGCTCGCGACGAAGACGACCTTCAGCGCCCGCGAGGCGGTCGTCGCCGCGCTGCGCGAGTCCGGCGACCTCGACGGCGAGCCGACGAAGACCCAGCGCAAGGCGAACTTCTACGAGAAGGGCGACAAGCCCCTCGAGATCGTCACCTCGCGCCAGTGGTACATCCGCAACGGCGGTCGCGAGGCCGACCTGCGGGCGGCTCTCGTGGCCCGGGGCGACGAGGTCGACTTCCACCCAGCGTTCATGCGCTCGCGCTACAAGAACTGGGTCGAGGGCCTCAACGGCGACTGGCTCATCAGCCGCCAGCGCTTCTTCGGCGTGCCGTTCCCGGTCTGGTACCCGGTGACCGCCGAGGGCGAGACCGACCACGACCACCCGATCGTCGCCCCCGAGTCGGCGCTGCCGGTCGACCCGCAGACCGACGTGCCCGAGGGCTACGACGAGAGCCAGCGCGGCGTGCCGGGCGGCTTCGTCGCCGACCCCGACATCATGGACACGTGGGCGACGTCGTCGCTCTCGCCGCAGATCGCGGCCGGCTGGCCGGTCCGCGGGGGCGAGGGCCCCGGCTCGGACCCCGAGCTGTTCGACGCGATCTTCCCGATGGACATGCGCCCGCAGGCGCACGACATCATCCGCACCTGGCTCTTCGCGACGGTGACCCGCGCCCACTTCGAGCACGGCACGGTGCCGTGGCGCAACGCGGCCATCAGCGGCTGGATCCTCGACCCCGACCGCAAGAAGATGAGCAAGTCCAAGGGCAACGCCGAGACGCCCGAGGACGTCGTCATGGCCCACGGCGCCGACGCCGTGCGCTACTGGGCGGCCTCGGGTCGCCTCGGCACCGACGCGGCCTACGACACCGGCCAGATGAAGGTCGGCCGGCGCCTCGCCATCAAGGTGCTCAACGCGAGCAAGTTCGCGCTCGGCTTCGGCGACGTGTCCGGCGACCTGCGCTCCGCGGTGACCAATCCCCTTGACCTGTCGATGCTCTCGGCCCTCGGCGACGTCGTCGACAAGGCCACGCACGGGTTCGAGGCGTGGGACTACACCCGCTCGCTCGAGGTCACCGAGACGTTCTTCTGGACGTTCTGCGACGACTACCTCGAGCTCGTCAAGGACCGCGCCTACGGCGGCCAGGGCGGGGCCGAGGCCGACTCCGCCCGTGCCGCGCTGCGGCTCGCGCTCGACACCCTGCTGCGCCTGCTCGCCCCGTTCATCCCGTACGCCACCGAGGAGGTCTGGTCCTGGTTCGGCGAGGGCTCGCTGCACCGCCAGTCCTGGCCCAGCCGCGACGCGCTGCCGACCGGTGGCGACCCCGCGGTGCTCACGACCGTCGGCGAGGCGCTCGCGTCGGTCCGCAAGGTCAAGTCGGAGGCCAAGCTCGGCATGCGCGCCGAGATCCGCACGATGACCCTCGTGGGCCTTCCCGAGGAGCTCGAGCGGGTCCGTGCGGCCGAGGCCGACCTGCGGGCCAGCGGTCGCGTCACCGACCTCGCCTACGCCGAGGGCGACGGCATCGAGGTCCGCGACGCCGACCTCGTGCCCGTCGAGAAGGACCGCGCCGCGCGCGCCTGACGACTCCTCCCCGACGCGTGGGCGGCACCCGATGGGGGCCGCCCACCGTCGTGTCCGGCCCCGGTGCGCCGGCAACATGTCAGGACGACAACGATCGGGGTGGTGACCCCGACGCCCCGCCCCGCGCGGAATATCGTGACCGGCATGTCGAGACGGGGGACGGTCGCCGCTGCCGTGGCCGGGGTCGTCGTCGCCGTGGCGCTCGTCGTGGCCGCCACGGGTCCGTCGGTGCCGGTCCTCTCGCGCCCGGTGAGCACCGTGACCTTCACGGAGGTGCCGACGACGACCGTGCAGCCGACGTCGTCGCCGGTCTCGCCCGTCACCTCGTTCCGCGACGTCGCGCCGAGCCCGCCGTCACCGCTGTGGGGCCTGCTCGTCCAGGTGGTCATCGCGCTCGTGGCGATCGGTGTGCTCGCCGTGCTGGCCCAGATCGTCATCGCCCTGCTGCGGCGCCCCCGGCTCGTCCGGCACGACGAGCCGGTGTTCGAGGCGCCCGACGTCCCCGAGGAGCTGCTCGCCGGGGCCCGCGCCGGCATCGACCTGCTGCTGACCGGCGAGCCCCGCAACGCCATCGTCGCGGCCTGGCTCGCCCTCGAGACCTCCGCGGCGGCCACGGGCCTGCCCCGCGACCCCGCCGAGACGTCCACCGAGTACACGGCGCGCGTCATCGGCACGTGGGCGATCGACCGGGACCGGCTTGCCGACCTCGCGGCGCTCTACCGCGAGGCCCGGTTCTCGGTCCACGACCTCGGCGAGATCCACCGCGACCGCGCCGTCGCCGACCTGCGCGTGCTGAGCGCCGACCTCGAGCGCGTCGCCGCGGCCGTGCCCGGCCCGGCACCCGAGAGGGCCGACGATGCCCGCTGAGCCGACGCGTCGCGGACGCCACGCCCCACCGCCTAGCGGGCCCGCCCGCCAGGTCGCCGGGCTCCGCGAGGTGCTCGCGCCGTGGCGCCGACGCATCACGGCGGTGCTGCTGACCTGGCTCGGCTTCGTCACTGCCACGGCCCTGCTCGGCCTGACGCCCGACGCGCCACGCCTGCTCGCCGTCCTCGTCGCCGGCTTCGTCATCGCCTGGCACGTCGTCGACCACGTCGGCGCGCTCGGGCGCACCGTGTGGCCCCTCGTCGACGGCGAGCTCGGCTCCGGCGGTCGCGGCAACGACTTCCGGGTGGCCAACCTCGCCGCGCGCCTCGAGGCGGCCAACGTGCACGGCGAGGGGCGTGAGGCCCTCGTCCACGACCTGCACGTGCAGCTGCAGGACCTCATCCGCGAGCGGCTCTTCGTGCGGCACGGGCTCGTCGTCGAGGAGGAGCCGCGCTGGTCCGAGGGCGTCACGCCCGCCGAGCTGTGGCAGCTCCTCGTCGAGCTGCCCCCGTCCGACCTCTACCGTCCGGCCCGGCTGGACCCGATCCTCCGACGAATCGAGCAGTGGTGACCCATGACTGAGACCGATCCCGAGACGCCCGCAGCGACGACCCCGATGGCGCTGGCCCGCGTCAGCGAGCTCAGTGCCGCCATCCTCGACGAGGTCGACCGCGCCGTCGTCGGCAAGCGTGAGGCGCTGACGCTCGTCCTCGCGGGCATCCTCGCGGGCGGCCACGTGCTCATGGAGGACTTTCCCGGCCTCGGCAAGACGCTCGCCGCGCGCAGCTTCGCCCAGACCCTCGGCCTGGAGTTCAAGCGCGCCCAGTTCACGCCCGACCTGCTCCCCGGTGACATCACCGGCTCGTTCGTCTTCGACCAGCGCGACCGCGAGTTCGTCTTCCGGCCCGGGCCGCTCTTCACCGGGCTGCTGCTCGCCGACGAGATCAACCGCACCCCGCCCAAGACCCAGGCCGCGCTCCTCGAGGCCATGCAGGAGAAGCAGGTGACGGTCGAGGGCCGCACCTTCGGCCTGCCCCGCCCCTTCCACGTTCTCGCGACGGCCAACCCCGTCGAGTACGAGGGCACCTACCCGCTGCCCGAGGCCCAGCTCGACCGGTTCCTCATGCGCGTCTCCTTCGGCTACCCGAGCCTCGAGGAGGAGTGGCAGGTGCTCGCCGGGCGGATGGCGCGCCGCCAGGAGGAGCAGCAGCTGCCCGCCGTCGTCGGGGCCGAGGAGCTGCTCGCGATGCAGGCGGCGGTCGAGGCCACGGTCGTCGACGAGTCGGTGGGTCGGTACTGCGTCGCCCTGGCCGCGGCGACCCGCACGCACGGCGACGTCCTCATGGGCGCCTCGCCGCGTGGCTCGCTCGGCCTGCTCCTGTGCTCGCGCGCCTACGCCGTCATCAACGGGCGCGACTACGTGACCCCGGAGGACGTCAAGGCGGTCGCCGTGCCCGTGCTCGCCCACCGCGTCACGGTCAAGCCCGAGCTGTGGATGAGCAACGTCAGCGGGGCGGCCGTCGTCGGCGGCCTGCTGCGCACCGTGCCGACCCCCTCGGCCCGTGAGGGCGCCGTCCCCCACGACGCGCACCGGCCGCGATGACCGGGGGCGTGCCCTCGGGCGGCGCCGGGACCGGGGTCGGGACCGGCGGGCGGTCGCTCGGGTCGTGGGCGCCGACGGCGGCGCACCAGCGCGCCATCGTCCTCGCGTCCGCGTTCGCCGTCGTGGGTGTCCTGAGCCGGCACGCCGACCTGCTCGTCCTCGCGACACCGCTCGCCGTCGCCGCGCTGTGGGGCCACGTGACCCGCCCCCGCGCCGATGTCCGCGCGTCGGCCCACGTGCAGCTGGCGACGCTGCGCGAGGGCGAGGCGACCAACGTCCTCGTCACCACCGAGCCGGCCCTGCACGAGGCCCACGGCGTGGCGATGCTGGCCAGCGTGCCGTGGGTCGAGCGCAAGCCGTCCTCGGGCATCGTGCCGCTCGACGACGGGCGGGCCGTCGTCGCGATCCGCTCGACCCGGTGGGGACGCCGGCGCGTCGGCACCGTCAGCGTCGTGCTGTCGAGCCCGTGGGGCGCCTTCCGCGTCGGCCCGACCGACCTGCCCGACCTCGAGGTGGGCACGCTGCCGCTCCCCGCGCTCTTCGACGCGAACGCCCCGACCCCGCACCCGCGTGGCGTCGTCGGGCTCAACCGCTCGAACCGGCCCGGGTCGGGCACCGAGTTCAACACGATCCGTCGCTTCCAGCCGGGCGACCGGCTGCGCCGGATCCACTGGCCGGTCTCGATGCGCACCGGCACCCTGCACGTCACCTCGACCTTCACCGACGAGGACGCGCACGTGTTCCTCCTCGTCGACGCCTTCAGCGACCTCGGGCGACGCGAGGGCGTCGACGGGCGCCCCACGAGCCTCGACGTCACGGTCCGCGCGGCCGGCGCCATGAGCGAGCACTTCCTGTCCGGCAACGACCGGCTGACGCTGCGCACCGTCGGCGCGGCCAAGGTCCCGACGCTCGGGGTCGGCTCCGGCATCAACCACCTGCGCCGCGTCCTCGAGACGCTCGCCTCGATCTCGCCGGCCACCGAGCGCCGCGACACCGGCGAGTCGGCGATCCGCGGCGTCGACGCCAACGCGCTGTGCCTCGTGCTGTCCCCGCTCGTCGACCCGACGATGGTGATGCTCGCGCACACGCTCGCCTCGCGGGGCATGACGGTCGTCGTCGTCGACACCTTCCCGGAGCACCTGACCGACCCGTCGACGAACCCGTACGAGTCGCTGGCCTGGCGGATCCGTCTGCTGCAGAGGGAGGCCCAGGTGCAGGGCCTGCAGATGCGCGGTGTCCCGGTCGTGGCCTGGCGCGGTCCGGGATCGCTCGACCAGGTGCTGCGCGACATCGCCCGGCGCGCCCGCGCCCCGCGCATGGCGAGGCGGTGACCGGCATGACCCATGCGACCGGCACCCCCGCCCAGCCCTCGACCCGTCTACCCCACCACGCGCGGTGGACGCTCCGGCTCGGCGGTCCGGAGTGGTCGGCGAGCCAGCTGGGCCTCGCCGCCGCGCACGCCCTCGGCGCCCTCGCCTACCTCGTCTGCCTCGACCACGCGTCCGGCGGTTTCGACGGGTTGTTCTGGATCCTCGCCGCCGTGCCCCTGCTGACGCTGTCGTGGACCGGGTCGGCCCTGCCGCTCGCCTACTGGGGCCTCATGCTCTTCGGCTGGTTCACCCTGACGCCGGAGGGCTCGTTCTCGTGGTGGAGCCTGCCGGCGGCCGCCGGTGTGGCCGTCGGCCACGCGGCCGCGGCCCTCGGTGCGTCGGTCCCGCCCGCGACGCAGGTGGCACCGCGCGAGCTGCTGCGCTGGACCCGTTGGACCGGTGTCGCTGCCGCCGCAGCCCTGCCCGTTGGGGCGCTCGCCGGCGTGCTCGCGGGCCACGGTGACGTCGGGGGCCCGGCCGCCCTCGTCGTCGGCGTCCTCGGGCTGGCCGCCGCCGTCCTGCTCCTGCGCACCGAGCCACCGGCCGAGCGCGACTGAGCCACGAGGACGCGAGGAGCGGTCAGGTGGCGTCGTGGACCGCGGCCCAGGGGACGTCCCAGCCGGCCAGGCGCAGCCGGCGCATCACGAACGCCTCGCGCGAGAGGCCGACGACGCGTCCGACCGACGGCTCGTAGACGTCGAGCCCGTCGCCACCGGTGGGCGGCAGCGCGAGCACGACGTGGCGCGGCAGCGTCGGGCTGCCGATGTAGAGGACGCCCGGTCGACCCGGGCGCACCGCGGCCGCGAGGTCGTCGTAGGCGCGTCCGAGCCGTTCGGCCGAGCCGAGCCGGAACCACGCGACGTGCCACCGTGCCCCGGGGGCGCCGGCGCCGAAGCGCAGCTCGTTGCGGGCACCCCACGGCGAGGTGCCGAGCGCGCGGGGCCACGGCAGCTGCAGCCGCCCGCCCCCGCCGAACCAGCCACCGGTGCGCCGAGCGACGACCTGCTCGTAGGCGGCGAAGCGCCCGGTCTCGGTGCCGGCGTCCATCGGGGCGGCCGGGTCGTGCGGGACGCCCAGGCGGATCCACTGCGCGAAGGCCGGGTTGACGAGCATCCGCGCCACGGTGAGCGAGGCGGAACCGCACGTCGTCGAGGTCTGCTGCACCGGTACGGGATCGCCGGAGTGCAGGCGGAACGGTGCGACCACGGCTCAGCCTCCCGTCAGGACGGGTCGGACCCGGTGGAGGTCCGCACCGGCGTCAGGCAGACTCCTTGCGCGGACGCTTGGCCCGCGGCTCGGCCTCACGCCGCACGATCGTCGGGTTGACGTTGTCGAGGACGACCTCACGGCTCACGACGACGCGGGCGATGCCGTCGTCGCTCGGCACGTCGAACATGACCGGGAGGAGGACCTCCTCCATGATGGCGCGCAGGCCGCGGGCACCGGTGCCGCGCAGCAGCGCCTGCTCCGCGACGGCCTCTAGGGCGTCGTCGCTGAACTCGAGCTCGACGCCGTCGATCTCGAACATCTTCTGGTACTGCTTCACGAGCGCGTTGCGCGGCGTCGTGAGGATGTTGACGAGGGCCTGGCGGTCGAGCGGCGCGAGCGTCGTGAGCACGGGCAGGCGGCCGATGAACTCGGGGATGAGGCCGAACTTGAGCAGGTCCTCGGGCATGACGTCGGCGAAGGAGTCGGCGAGGTCCTTGGGGCTGTGCAGCGCGGCCCCGAAGCCGAGGCCCTTGCGCCCGACGCGCGACTCGATGATCTTCTCGAGCCCGGCGAAGGCACCGCCGACGATGAACAGGACGTTCGTCGTGTCGATCTGGATGAACTCCTGGTGCGGGTGCTTGCGCCCGCCCTGCGGAGGCACCGATGCCGTGGTGCCCTCGAGGATCTTCAGGAGGGCCTGCTGGACGCCCTCGCCGGAGACGTCGCGCGTGATCGACGGGTTCTCGCTCTTGCGGGCGATCTTGTCGACCTCGTCGATGTAGATGATGCCCGTCTCGGCCTTCTTGACGTCGTAGTCGGCGGCCTGGATGAGCTTGAGCAGGATGTTCTCGACGTCCTCGCCGACGTAGCCGGCCTCGGTCAGCGCCGTGGCGTCGGCGATGGCGAAGGGCACGTTGAGCATCTTCGCGAGGGTCTGGGCCAGATAGGTCTTGCCGGAGCCGGTCGGGCCAATGAGCAGGATGTTGCTCTTGGCGATGTCGACGTGCTCGTCGTCGCGCTTGGGGCCGTCACCGGCCTGGATGCGCTTGTAGTGGTTGTAGACCGCGACGGCGAGCGCCTTCTTCGCGGTGTCCTGGCCGACGACGTAGTTCTGCAGGAAGTCGAAGATCTCCCGCGGCTTGGGCAGGTGGTCGAGGCCCAGCTCGCTGTTCTCGGCGAGCTCCTCCTCGATGATCTCGTTGCAGAGGTCGATGCACTCGTCGCAGATGTACACCCCGGGCCCGGCGATGAGCTTCTTGACCTGCTTCTGGCTCTTTCCGCAGAACGAGCACTTGAGCAGGTCCCCGCCTTCTCCGATTCGTGCCACCGATTCGCTCCTGGTCGCTCGACCCCGGGTGCCGGATGCGCCCGAGCGTCCCCGCTGCCCGCGGGGTCGCCTCTATTAGACGACGGAGGGGGGCGCGCCCGCTCGCGCAACGCCGTTTGTCCGCTGATGGCTGACAAACGACGCCGGTGTCAGTTGAACGGTGTTCCAGCCGAATCGACGCAGGTCAGCGGGCCGGCCGGCTCATCGCGAGGCGTCGGGCGCGGGCCTCCACGCGGGCCCGGCGAAGGCCGACGCCGGCCGCCACGAGCAGCGCGAGGACCAGCGCGGCGCCCATCAGGGCGAACCCGACGGCGGCTGGGCTCCACCCGGAGCCGAGCTCGACCGGCGCGTACCCCGGCAGGGCGGTAGCCGCGGCGCCGTCTGTGGGGGCGTGCCCCGGCCCGGCCGCGGCGAGGACGGCGTCCGCCTCCGTGGTGCCGTAGGCGGCCAGGGCGCAGGGGCTCACGAGCAACCGCCCGTCCCGGGTCTGCAGCGCGACCACGTACCGGTCCCCCTCCGGCACGGTCGTCACGTCGTCGGTCTCGGCGTGGAGCAGGCGGGGCGCCTGCCCCTGGTGGACGCTCGCCACCTCGACGGTCCACGAGACCGGGTGCGGGCTGTAGGAGGCGCCGGGGTCCTCGACGTGCGTCAGCCGACCGACGACGATGACGTCGGCCGACGCCACGACCTCCGAGGCCGTGGGCGCGGCGCAGGAGGCCGCCGCCGCGGGCGGGATGTGCGCACCCACGCTCGTGCCGAACAGCGCCGCAGCGGCGAGCACCACGGCGGCCAGGCCCCGGAGCCCGGCCGTGCGGCGTCGAGCCACTCGTGGCCGCGCAGACACCCCTGTCATGTCCCGAGCGTGGCAGGTCCGCGCGTGTCCCATGCCCACCAGACCCCTGCCGTGGCCCGATCGTTGCGCCCGCCGCCTACCACCGCGACAAGGGACCACGTGGCGGGCTGTCGTGCCGGACGTCGCCCTGCCACCACGACAAGCGACCACATGGCGTCGTGCTGAGGCGCGCGACGCCTGTCGGGCTGGGGATGAGCCGCTCGGCGGCAGGCTCCCCTGCGCGAGCATCGGGCCATGCACGGCACGCCAGCACCACCCCGAGGCCCCGGGTCGCGACCACCACGGACCCCGTCAGCGGGCGACGCCAGGTCGTCCCGCCGCCGGGAGTCAGCGTCTGGGACCTGCGCTCCGGGCGCTACCGGAGGCTGCTCCGGGGCGTCTACGTGTCGGCGTCGGTGCCGGTCACGCCGGTCGTCGCGGCACGGGCCGGGCTGCTCGTCGCGGGCCCCGCGGGAGTCGCCTCGCACCACACGGCCGCTCGCGTCTGGGGCGCCGTCGTCCCCGACGACGGCCTCGTGCACGTGACGGGCCACACTCGCCCGCGCGGGGCCGGGCTCAGGGCCCACCGGCCGAAGCCCGGGCAGCGCGGTACGACGCGGCACGGGATCCGGCTGACAACGCCCGCCTCGACCTTCCTCGACCTCAGCGACGACCTCGGGCTCGTCGACCTCGTCGTCGCCGGCGACTCACTCGTCAGGGCCGGCGTCGTGACGCCCACCCAGCTCGTCGAGGCATCGGCCGCCTACCGGGGCAGGGCGCGTCGCCTGGCTCGACGCGCCGCTTCGCTCGTGCGGGCCGCCGTCGACTCGCCGATGGAGACGCGCCTCCGGATGCTCATGGTGCTGGCCGGGCTCCCCGGGCCGGTGGTCGACCACCGCATCCGGTGGCCGGACGACCGGGTCCGCTTCCGGTTCGACCTGTCGTTCCCCGACGCACGGCTCGTCATCGAGTACGACGGCCGGCATCACGCGGAGTCCGACGATCAGTGGGACAGCGGCATCGACGGGCGCGAGTGGATGGACGGCGACGGCTGGCGCCTCGTCGTCGTCCGATCCAAGGACCTCTACCGGACGCCCGCGCGCACCCTGGGTCGGATCGCCGCAGCCATGCGCGACCAGGGAATGCACGTGCCCCGCCTGTCCGACGCGTGGCGGCTGCACTTCCCGAGCCTGCCGGAGGACCTCGCCGTCCCCGCGTGAACCGCACCACGTGGTCCCTTGTGGCGGCCGGCGGAACGGATCGGACGCGACAACGTGCCATGTGGCCCCTTGTTGCGCAGGCGGACGCCGGGCGGGCGCGACAACGCGCCACACGGTCGCTTGACGCGCTGGGACGCGGGTGCGGGAGGGACGCGTCAGGCGGAGGTGAGGTCGCGGACGATCGCGACGTACTGCTCCTCGGCGGCCTCCGGGGCGGTGCCGGACAGTTTGGCCCACGCGTCGTACTTGGCCCGGCCGACCGGGTTCATCATCCCGGGCCGGGACCCGCTGACGTCGCCCTGCGTGACCTGCTTGAAGAGGCCGTAGAGCGTCAGCTTCACGTCGTTGCCGGGGTCGGTCGTCAGGCCCTTGACCGCCTCGACCGCCTGCTCGAACTCCGCACTCGCCATGTCTGCTCCTTCGATCGGCGCACCACCCGGACGCCACCATCCAAGCAGGTACGCGAAGGGCCGGGTCCAGACGGACCCGGCCCTTCGCGCATGCGCCTGACTCAGACCTCGAGCGAGGCCTTGCGCGAGGCGAGCACCTCGTCGATGAGGCCGTACTCCTTGGCGTCGGCAGCACCGAGGATCTTGTCGCGCTCGATGTCCTGGCGGACCTGGTCGGACGTGCGGCCGGTGTGGTGGGCCATGGTGTCCTCGAGCCAGGTGCGCATGCGGAGCACCTCGTTGGCCTGGATCTCGATGTCGGAGGCCTGCCCGTAGTCGCCGCCCGAGAGCGCCGGCTGGTGGATGAGGATGCGGGAGTTCGGCAGGGCGAACCGCTTGCCCGGCGCGCCGGCGCCGAGGAGCACGGCCGCGGCCGAGGCCGCCTGCCCGATGCAGAACGTCTGGATGTCGGGTCGGACGAACTGCATCGTGTCGTAGATCGCGGTCATCGCCGTGAACGAGCCACCGGGGCTGTTGATGTACATGAGGATGTCGCGGTCGGGGTCCAGCGACTCGAGGACGAGCAGCTGGGCGATGATGTCGTCGGCCGACGCGTCGTCGACCTGCACGCCGAGGAAGATGATGCGGTCCTCGAAGAGCTTGTTGTAGGGGTCGGACCGCTTCATCCCGTAGGACGTGCGCTCCTCGAACTGCGGCAGGATGTAGCGGCTCGAGGGCTGCGCCACGGCGAGACGGTTCGTGGGTTCGATCATCATGGTGTTCTCCAAAGTCCTTGCAGCCGTGGTCAGTTGGCGTCCGGCTTGGCGTCGGCAGACCCGACGCCGCGCCCCTCGACGGCCTGGTCGGAGCGGCTGAAGACGTGGTCGACGAAGCCGTACTCCTTGGCCTCCTCCGCGCTGAACCAGCGGTCGCGGTCGGAGTCCTTCTCGATCTGGTCGACGGTCTGCCCCGTGTGCTCGGCGATGAGCTGGGCCATCTGCTTCTTGACGTAGAGCATCTGCTCGGCCTGGATCTTGATGTCCGTGGCCGTGCCGCCGATGCCGCCCGAGGGCTGGTGCATCATGACGCGGGCGTGGGGCGTGGCGTAGCGCTTGCCCTTCGTGCCGGCCGACAGGAGGAACTGGCCCATCGAGGCGGCCATGCCCATGGCGACGGTCGCGACGTCGTTGGGGATCCAGTTCATCGTGTCGAAGATGGCCATGCCGGCCGAGATGGACCCGCCGGGGCTGTTGATGTAGAGCCAGATGTCCTTCTCGGGGTCCTCGGCCGACAGCAGCAGCAGCTGCGCGGCGATGGCGTTCGCGTTGTCGTCGCGCACGTCGGACCCGAGGAAGATGATCCGCTCCTTGAGCAGGCGGTTGTAGATGTGGTCGTCGAGACCACCCGGCTGGCCGTTGCCGTTGGCGGAGATGTCCGAGTTCACCATGTCTCCATCGTCGAAGTTGTCCGGTCCTGGCGGCGTCCGCGGCCCCGGCCACGGGGTCCCGGTCCGTCACCGGCCGGCTCGTCACTGACCCTAACGCGCACCCCCCGGAGCAGATTTCCCGATTCGGGTCCTGTTCGCCGTGAGCGCACAAACCTGAGCGCCCCCGGCGCAAGCCGGGGGCGCTCAGGCGTCGACAGGCGTCGACGCGTACCGACGCGTCACTCGTTCAGGCCGTTGTCCTGCCCGGACTCCCCCTCGGCGCTCGCCTGGTCGGCCCACGCCTGCGCGTCGGAGCCAGTGCCGGAGCCGGTCGTGTCCTGCGCGTCGCCCAGCACGTCCTCGCGCGGGGCGGCGCTCGGGGTGCTTCCGTCGGCGTTGCCGCGCTCGACGTCCTCGTCGGTCGCCGCGCCGGACGCGTCGGCCGGGCTGCCGTCGGAGGTGCCGCTCGTCGTCGCCGACGTGCCCTCGCCGCCCGAGCCGTCGGGCCGCTCGCTGTTGATGTCGGTGTCGGTCAGGCCGGGCGTGCTCTCGTCGTGGGTGCTCATGCCCGTCCCGTACCCATCCGCGACCGGTCCGCGCGGTGGCGTCCCCGACGCACGGGGCCCGGACACGACGAACGGCCGGCCCCAGCGGGACCGGCCGTTCGTGCGAAGGAGCGGGACGCGTCAGGCGTCGGCCTTCTCCTCGGTGGCCTCGGTGGCCTCGGTGGCCTCGGCGACGGGCGCCTCGTCCTCGTCACCCTCGGAGCCCGGGACGGCCTCGTTGAGGTCGACCGTGTTGCCGGCGGTGTCCTTGACGGAGACCTTCTCGAGGACCGTGGCGAGGGCCTTGCGGCGCGCGACCTCGGAGACCATCGCGGGGATCTGGCCGTCCTTGTCGATCTGCTGGGCGAAGGAGTTCGGGTCCATGCCGTACTGCTGCGAGCTCATGACGAGGAACTCGATGAGCTCCTGCTGCTGGACCTGGACCTCCTCCTTCTCGGCGATCGCGTCGAGGAGCAGCTGCGTGCGCAGGCCCTTGCGGGTGCTCTCGTCGACCTCGGCGCGGTGCTCGTCGTCCTCGAGACGACCCTCACCCTCGAGGTGGTTGTGGACCTCGGCCTCGACGACGCCCTCGGGCACCGGGACCTCGACCTTCTCGAGCAGCGCGTCGAGGAGCTGGTCGCGGGCGGCGACGCCCTGGGCGAACTTCGCGTCGATCTCGGCCTTCTGGGCGAGGTCGGCCTTGAGGTCGTCGAGCGTGTCGAACTCCGAGGCCAGCTGGGCGAACTCGTCGTCGAGCTCGGGCAGCTCGCGCTCCTTGACGGCAGTGACCGTGACGGTGCACTCGGCGTCCTGGCCCTCCTTGTCGCCACCGGCGAGCGGGGCGGTGAAGGTCTTGGTCTCGTCGGCGCTCATGCCGACGAGGGCCTCGTCGAGACCGTCGAGCATGTTCTTGCTGCCGACCTCGTAGGAGACGCCCTTGACCGCGTCGATCTCCTCGCCGTCGATCTCGGCGGCCAGGTCGATGGAGACGAAGTCGCCGTCCTGGACGGCGCGCTCGACGCCCTTGAGGGTGCCGAAGCGGGCGCGGAGGTCGTCGAGGCGCTTGGTGACCTCGTCGTCGGAGACGGTGGCCTCGTCGACGGTCAGCTCGATGTCGGAGAAGTCGGGCAGCTCGATCTCGGGGCGCTTGTCGACCTCGGCGGTGAAGCTGAAGTCCTCGCCGTCCTTGGCCGGCACCTTGAGGTCGGTGATCTCGGGCTGGCCGAGCGGGCGGACCTCGTTGGCCTCGAGGGCCTGGCCGTAGAAGGTCGGGAGGGCGTTGTTGACGGCCTCCTCGAGGACGGCCGCGCGGCCGACGCGCTGCTCGATGATGCGCGCGGGAATCTTGCCCTTGCGGAAGCCGGGGACCTGGATGTGCTCGCCGATGTGCTTGATGGCCGCATCGAGGCTCGGCTTGAGCTCCTCGAACGGGACCTCGACGGTCATCTTGACCCGGGTCGGGCTGAGGGTCTCGAGGGCACTCTTCACTGCGGGGTACTCCATCTGGGGCAGTTGGGGGCCGGCGCGCTTCGACGGTGGCGCCGACGCTGGACATGGAACCGACGCACCATGCTATAGGCCGCACGACGGATGGCTAAATGCGCCGACGGCGCCGCCCCCGCGCTCGCCTATGCTCGGGGCCCATGAGCGAGTCGCCGGCCCCGTCGCCCAGCCCGTCGGACCCGACGCGTCCGGTGCCCTCCGGCGCCCTCGGGACGCTGCGGACGATCCAGATGGTCTCGGGCATGGTCGGCATCGGCGCCCTCATGCTCTCGGCGGTGCGCATCCTCGTCGACCCGGCCGCCCCGATGCCGTCGTGGCCCGCCGTCGCGGTCGTGCTCGTCGTGCTCGTCGGCTCGGCCGTGCTCGTGCGCCGCGTCGGCTACACGGTGCCGGCCCTCCCCCAGGGCCTGCCGCGCGAGAACGCCGAGACGACGAGCCTGCGGTACTTCACCTCGACGACGATCCTGCGGACCGCCTTCGCCGAGGCGCCGGTGCTCGTGGCCTTCGCCGTGTCGTTCGTCTTCACGCCGCACACGTGGGTGACGCTGCTCATCGCCCTGCCGGGCGGGCTCGCGCTCTTCTGGCTGCACGGGTGGCCCTCGCCCCGCACGGCCGCGGCGGTCGAGGCGGGCCTGGAGGCCGAGGGTGCGGAGTCCTACCTGTCCGAGGCGCTGGGCTTCCGGGCCGGGTGAGGTCGCCCGACGCGTCCGGCCCGGGCCGTCACGGGGTGACGGTGCCGCCGCTGCGCCAGTAGCGCCCGTCGGCGCGGTCGAGGAAGCCCTCCTCGACGAGGTAGCGACGCAGGGCCGCGACGTCCGGGTGGTAGGCCCGCAGCGCGTTGTTGACCTGCGTCTCGTCGTAGCGTTCCCCGGGCTCGAACTGCTGGGCGAGGAGGTCGAGGACGACGAGACGCTTGCGGATCTTCGTCGGGATCGCGGTGAGCGAGCCGTCGGGCGCGAGGAACGAGCGGAGGACGGCGTCGCGGTCGCGGAGGGCGTCCTGGAGGTCGGGGCGGTGCACGCGTCCACGGTAGGAGCCCGGTCGGTGGTGGTGCCACCGGCTTTCTGGAGCGGGCGACGAGAATCGAACTCGCGTAATCAGTTTGGAAGACTGAGGCTCTACCATTGAGCTACGCCCGCAGGAGTGCCGGTCGGTGCCGGCGATCCGAGGCGCTAGCCTACTGGTTCGCGCCCGGTCCGCCGAATTCGACCCGCTGCCAGCGGGTTCGTCGCGTCCGCGGGCGCGAACGGGGCATGGCGCAGCTTGGTAGCGCGTCCGCTTTGGGAGCGGAAGGTCGCAGGTTCAAATCCTGTTGCCCCGACATCACGAAAGGCCGGGCTGGAAGCGACGGAGTCGCTCCAGCCCGGCCTTTCGCTCGTCGGGGCCACAGGATGCCGGGAGCCGGAGCGCACCGAGGCGAGGAACGAGCCACGGGACGCGACGGCGGCATCCTGTTGCCCCCGCCTCGATGAGACTTCTGCTGGCAGGACGGAAGCAATTCGAACCGGCCCCGGACCGACACCTGACCTGGAGAAGGTGCGAAGGCACCGACCCGGCTCAGTCGGCGAACGGGAGCAGGTCCAGGCGCAGCTCGTTGATCGTGCGTCCGGCGCGCAGGCCCTTGGCCTCGAACCCGTCGCTCGGCCGCCAGGAGGGACGCTCGACGCGTCGCGCCCTGAAGCGCGGGTGGGCGGCGACCTCCTCGAGGACGTGCTCGGCGTAGAAGTCCTGGTCGGTGGCGACGAGGACGTGGCCGCCGGGCGCCAGAACGCGCGCGAGCAGGTCGAGGTTGGTCGGGCTGACGAAGCGTCGCTTGGTGTGCTTCGTCTTGCGCCACGGGTCGGGGAAGAAGAGGTGGACGGCGTCGAGGACGGCGTCGCCGACGCGCTCCTCGAGGAAGACGACGGCGTCGCCGACCTCGACGCGGAGGTTGGGCACGCCGGCCTTCTCGGCGTCGGCGAGCATGCGCGCGACACCGGGGGTGTGCACGTCCATGGCGAGCAGGTCGTGCTCGGGGTGGGTGGAGGCGTAGGCGATGGCGGCGTGCCCGTGGCCGCAGCCGATCTCCAGGACGACGGGTGCGACCCGTCCGAACGCGGCCACGGGGTCGAAGGGGCCCGCCGGCAGCGCCCGGGCCGGGGCCAGCGTCTCCATCCGCTGGAGGGTCAGCGTCGACAGGCGTCCGCGGCGCACGAAGCTGCGCACCCGGGCGGGGCTGACGCCCTCGGGCAGGTCGGGCACGTCGTGCGCCTTGCGCCGCGTCGGGGGCTGGGAGGTCTGGTCGTCGGGCTGCTCGTCCACGCGGGCATCGTAGTGACGGGACGCTCCCCCGCCCGAACGCCGGCCGCGCCCGAGGCGTCAGGTGCGCCAGATGGTGACGACGGCCCGGTCGTCGCCGAGGCCCGCCGCGGCCTGGTCGCACAGGCGCTGGGCCAGGCCCTCGAAGCCGGTGCGGATGAACGACTCGGCCCGTCCGAGCATCCGGTCGATGCCGTCGACGAGCGCCTTGTCGCGGGCCTCGATGACGCCGTCGCTGTAGAGGACGAGGGCGTCGCCGCGGCGGATCGTGCCGCTCTCGCGGGGGTAGGTGGCCTCCTCGATGACGCCGAGGAGCGGGCCGCGACCGCCGGTCAGCATCCGCCAGCGGCCCGAACCGGCCGCGAACTGCGCGGCGGCGGGGTGCCCGGCGTAGCCGATGGTGAAGTTGCCGCTCTCGAGGTCGACGGCGACGTGCACCGCCGTGGCGAAGCCCTCGGCCCAGCGCAGCCGGAGCAGGTGGTTGTTGGCCGACTGGAGGAACCCGTCCTCGTGGGTCTCGCCGAGCAGGCCCCCGAGGGCCCCGGACAGCAGGAGGGATCGGGTGCCGGCCTCGCGGCCCTTGCCCGACACGTCGACGAGGGCGACCTCGAGCGTGCGCCCGTCGGTGGACCGGCTCGCGACGACGAAGTCGCCGGCGAACCCGTCGCCGTAGGCCGACTCGAGCGCGACCTCGGCCTGCCACGTCGGCGGCAGGTCGGGCAGCTCGCCCTGGGCGCGCAGCCGGTCGCGCATGTCGACGAGCATCGACTCGCCGCTGACCCCGACGACGCCCACCTGGGCCCGGGCGTGCGAGAGCCACAGCATGAGCAGCATGGTGACGACGGTGACGATCTGCGAGCCGGTGGTCGCGGTCTTGATGCCCGAGAGGTACACCCCGAGGATCGCCATGGCCAGGAAGAGGCCGATGAAGACGACGAGCAGGAAGCGCGGCTCGAGGAACAGCCCCGCCCCGACGACGAGGAGGCAGTAGACGCTCCACGGCACCGAGACCGGCCAGACGTATACGGCCACGGTGGCGAGGACCCCGAGCGACAGGAAGATGCCGACGATGACCCAGGGCGCGCGCGACAGCCACGGGCCGAGGAGGCTGAGGCGTCGGAGGGGTCCGGCAGCGTAGCCCGAACGGCGAGAGACGATGCTCTCGTTGGTCGCCACGTGCCTCCCTTGCTGGGCTGGAGGGGAGCCGGCCCGGGGCGTCAGGTCAGGACGCGTCCGAGTCCGGCAGCGCCGGCAAGTCCCCCGTGTTCTCGTACGCGGAAACCATACCGAGACGACGCGCGTGGCGCTCCCCATCTGAGAAGTTCGTCCCGATGAAGGTGTCGACGATCGCGATGGCGTCCGCGACCGCCGTGAAGCGGGCGCCGATGGACACGACCTGCGCGTCGTTGTGCTCGCGCGCGAGGCTCGCGATCTCGGTCGAGTAGGCCAGGGCGGCGCGGACGCCGCGGACCTTGTTGGCCGCCATCTGCTCGCCGTTGCCCGAGCCACCGAGGACGACGCCGAGCGAACCCGCCTCGGCCGCAACGGCCTCCGCGGCCCGCAGGACGAAGACCGGGTAGTCGTCGAGCGCGTCGAACGAGAACGGGCCGTGGTCGACGACGTCGTGGCCGGCCTCGCGCAGGTGGGTCAGGAGAGCCTGGTGCAGGTCGTAGGCCGCGTGGTCGCCGCCGATGTGGATGCGCATGTCCGTCCTTGGGTGCGTCGGGGTCTGGTGCAGGGGTGCGTGCGGGTGGTCAGTCGAAGATCGGGCCGAGCGTACGGGTGCGCTTGAGCTCGAAGAAGCCGGGCGTCGAGGCGACGAGCACGCAGCCGTCCCAGAGGCGCAGCGCGTCCTCGCCCTTGGGGGCGGGCGTCACGACGGGCCCGAAGAAGGCGACGCCGGCCACGGAGATGATCGGCGTGCCGACCTCGGTGCCGACGAGGCTGATGCCGCGCTTGTGGCTGCGGTGCAGGGCGGCGTCGAACTTCTTGTGGTGGGCCTCCTTGGCGAGCGCCGCGGGCAGGCCCACCTCCTCGAGGGACTCGCGGATGACGGCGTCGAAGTCACTCATCCTGCGCAGGTGGATGCGGGTGCCCATGGCGTCGTAGAGCGGCTTGACGACACCGTGGCCGTGCGCCTCGGCGGCGGCGATGATGACGCGGACCGGGCCCCACGCCTCGTCCATGCGCGCCCGGTAGGCGGCGTCGAGGTCGTGGCGGTGCTCGTTGAGGACGGCCAGGCTCATCACCGACCACGTGACGTTCAGGCCGCGGAGGCTCTCGACCTCCATGAGCCAGCGCGACGTCATCCACGCCCACGGGCAGATGGGGTCGAACCACATCTCGACGTCGTGGCCCCCGCCGCCCCCGCCGCCCTCGGTGTCCGGGTGGGTCGTCGAGGTGAGGGGTGCTGGGGTGGCCTCCGTCATGCCGCCCATCCTCGCACCCGCCCGCGGGCGCCAGCACCGGCCCTCCACTGCGGGGTCGGGCGCGGGGTCGGGCGCGGGGTCCGGCGCGGGATCGGGCGCGGTATCGCGGTGGCGGTGACGGGGTGGTCCCGTGCGAGGATGTCCGGGCGACGAGGCCGTCCGACCGGTACCGCCTGCGCCGCACGCCACGCACTTTCCGTCCCCAGGAGGTCCCTTCGTGCCCGGCAAGAACCTGACCCGCGAGGAGGCAGCGGCTCGCGCCGCCGTCCTGCGGGTCGACAGCTACGACGTCCGTCTCGACCTCACCACGGGCCCCGAGACGTTCCGCACGGTCACGACGGCGCGGTTCGCCTGCTCCGAGCCGGGCACGGACACCTTCATCGACCTCATCGCCGACTCGGTCGAGCGCGTCACCCTCAACGGCGCCGACCTCGACGCGGCGCAGCTGTTCGCCGACTCGCGCGTCGCCCTGCCCGGCCTCGCCGCCGACAACGAGCTGACCATCGAGGCCACGGGCCGGTACACCAACACCGGCGAGGGCCTGCACCGGTTCGTCGACCCGGTCGACAACGAGGTGTACCTCTACACCCAGTTCGAGGTGCCCGACTCGCGCCGCATGTACGCGGTCTTCGAGCAGCCCGACCTCAAGGCGTCGTTCGCGTTCACCGTCACGGCGCCCGCGCACTGGAAGATCATCTCCAACTCCCCGACGCCGCAGCCCGAGCCGGCCGGTGTCGCCGACGGCGTCGAGAAGGCCACGTGGACCTTCGCGCCGACCCCGCGCATCTCCTCCTACATCACGGCGCTCATCGCGGGCCCGTACGACGAGGTCCGCGACGAGGTGCAGACCCGCCGCGGCACCGTGCCGCTCGGCGTCTTCTGCCGCAAGTCGCTGACCCAGCACCTCGACGCCGACAACATCTTCGACTGCACGAAGAAGGGCTTCGCGTTCTTCGAGTCGGAGTTCGACCAGGCCTACCCGTTCGAGAAGTACGACCAGGTCTTCACGCCCGAGTACAACATGGGCGCGATGGAGAACGCCGGCGCCGTGACGTTCACCGAGATCTACGTCTTCCGCTCCAAGGTGAGCGAGGCCAAGATCGAGCGCCGCGCGCTGACGATCCTGCACGAGCTGGCCCACATGTGGTTCGGCAACCTCGTGACGATGAAGTGGTGGGACGACCTCTGGCTCAACGAGTCGTTCGCCGAGTGGGCCTCGACGACGTGCCAGGCCGAGGCCACCGAGTGGAGCAGCGCCTGGACGACGTTCGGCACGGCCGAGAAGGCCTGGGCCTACACCCAGGACCAGCTCTCCTCGACCCACCCGATCGCCGCCGACATGCGCCACCTCGAGGACGTCGAGGTCAACTTCGACGGCATCACCTACGCCAAGGGCGCCTCGGTGCTCAAGCAGCTCGTCGCCTACGTCGGCCGCGAGCCGTTCGTCGCCGCGCTGCGCGAGTACTTCCGCAAGCACGCGTGGAGCAACACGACCCTCTCGGACCTCCTCGGCGAGCTCGAGGCCGCGTCGGGCCGCGAGCTGACCGAGTGGAGCAAGCTGTGGCTCGAGACGGCCGGCGTCAACACGCTGCGCCCGTCGTTCGAGGTCGACGCCGACGGCCGCTACACGCGCTTCGCCGTCGAGCAGTCCGCCGCCGAGGAGTACCCGACGCTGCGGCCGCACCGCCTCGGCATCGGCCTCTACTCCGTCGAGGGCGACGACCTCGTCCGCACGGCCTACCACGAGGTCGACGTCGCCGGTGAGCGCACCGAGCTCGCCGAGCTCGTCGGCGCCGCGCAGCCGGACCTGCTGCTGCTCAACGACGACGACCTCGCCTACGCCAAGATCCGCCTCGACGAGCGCTCGCTCGCCACGGCGCTGGCGCACCCGCGGGGCTTCCAGGACTCCCTCCCCCGCTCGCTCGTGCTCGGCGCGACGTGGGACATGACGCGCGACGCCGAGATGTCGGCCCGCGACTTCGTGCGGTTCGTCCTCGAGACACTCCCGGGCGAGAGCGACTCGACGCTGCTGCGCGTCCTGCTCAGCCAGATCGTCCAGTCGGCGCGCCTCTACGTGGCGCCCGAGCACCGGGCCGAGACCTCGGCGCTGCTCAGCAGCTCGCTGCGGGCCCTGGCCGAGTCGGCCGAGCCGGGCAGCGACGCCCAGTTCCAGCTCGTCGAGGCGTGGGCCAACACCACGGCCGACGCCACCGACGCCGACCGCTTCCGGGCGCTGCTCGCCGGCGAGGCGTCGCTGCCGGGGCTGACGGTCGACACCGAGCTGCGCTGGACGTTCACCCGCGCCCTGGCCGCGCTCGGCGTCGTCACCGACACCGAGCTCGAGGCCGAGCTCGACCGTGACCCGACGGCCACCGGCAAGGAGCGGCACGCCGAGGCGCTGGCCTCGCGCCCGACCGCCGAGGCCAAGGCCGACGCGTGGGCCAAGGCCGTCGAGCAGAACGTCCTGTCCAACCAGATGGTCGACTCGGTCGCCGCCGGCTTCCGCCGCAGCACCGACCTGTCGCTCCTCGAGCCCTACGTGGCGAAGTACCACGAGATGCTCGTCGACGCGTGGGCCGCGCGCAGCGTCGCCATCGGCGAGCGCGTCGTGGGCGGGTTCTACCCGTTCTCGCTCGCCAACACCGCGCTGCTCGAGGCCTCGGACGCCTGGCTCACGGCCAACCCGGACGCCCAGGCCGGCCTCGTGCGCACCGTGGCCGAGAACCGCGACACCATCGCCCGCGCGCTGCGCGCCCAGGAGGCGGACCGCCGGGCCTGACGCGTCCGGCGCCCGAGCGTCCGTCCGGCCCCGTCCCGGGGCCGGGCGGGCGCTCTCCCGCTTCACCCGCCCGGTCGCGGCCGCCCGGCGTCTGCGACCATCGAGGACGACGCCCCGGCGTCGCGCAGCATCCCTCCACCTGCCCCCGAGAGCACCGACCGAGACTCTGTGACTGACCTACTCACGACCCTGACCCAGCCATCGGCGACCACACCGCCACTGCCCGGAACGGAGGGAGCGTTGGAGCTCTCGATGCCCCAGCTCAGCTGGACCGAGGTCGGCGACTGGCTCGTCGGCACGCCCCTGCTCATCATCGTCACGATCGTCCTCGGGATCGTCGTGCGCTGGCTCGTGCACCGGCTCATCAACCGCGTGGTCGCGACCGCCGCCTCGAAGCGGGCCGAGCGGCTCGCCGGCATGCTCGGCGGCCGGCGCGCGCCCAGCTCCGTGGGGGCCGCGAACGCCCGGCACGTGCAGCGCACCCAGACGATGGGGGCCCTGCTCAAGAGCATCACGACATTCGTCGTCTTCGGCGTCACGGGCCTGACCGTGCTCTCCCTCGTCGGCATCCCGCTGACCCCGATCCTCACGTCGGCGGGCGTCGGCGGCGTCGCGCTCGCCTTCGGCGCGCAGAGCCTCGTCAAGGACTTCCTGTCCGGCGTCTTCATGATCATCGAGGACCAGTACGGCGTCGGCGACGTCGTCGACACCGGCGAGGCCGTCGGCACCGTGGAGAACGTGTCGCTGCGCATCACCCAGCTGCGCGACGCGCAGGGCATGACCTGGTACGTCCGCAATGGCGAGATCATCCGCATCGGCAACAAGACGCAGGGCTGGTCGACGGCGATGGTCGACATCCCGATCGCCTACGACCAGGACGTCGAGAAGGCGATCGGCGTCATCCGCGACGTCGTCTCGGTGATGGACGACGACGATCGGTGGCGCGACATCCTCCTCGAGGAGCCCAACGTCGTCGGCGTCGAGTCGATGTCGGCCGGCGTCATCACGATCCGGGTGCTGGCCAAGACCGTGGCCAACGAGCAGTTCGCCATCCAGCGCGAGATCCGCGAGCAGGTCAAGGGCGCCCTCGACCGGGCCGGGATCAAGAGCCCGTCCCCGGCCCTGCCGCCCTACGGCGGCGGCAAGCCGCTCTGACCGGCCCGAAGCCCACCTGAGAGACTGGCGCGCGTGACCTACTACGAGGACTTCGGCGGCCACGAGACCTTCACCAAGCTCGTCCACGAGTTCTACCGCGGCGTGGCGCAGGACGAGCCGCTGCGTGCCCTGTACCCGGAGGAGGACCTCGCCCCGGCCGAGGAGCGCCTGCGGATGTTCTTCGAGCAGTACTGGGGCGGGCCGACGACGTACTCCGAGCAGCGCGGCCACCCCCGGCTGCGGATGCGTCACATGCCCTTCACCGTGACGCCCGACATGCGCGACCGGTGGCTGCTGCACATGATGAACGCCGTCGACACCCTGGGCCTGGCCCCCGAGCACGACGACCTCCTGCGCGACTACCTGACGCGGGCCGCGTACTCGCTCGTCAACGCCCCCGGGCCCGACGGCACCTTCTGAGCCCGTGCTCCGGCACGGCCCGACCACGACTCACAGCAAGTCACAGCACGAACTGTGCACACGCGGCCCGCGCGCGTGCTGTGCTGGTGCCAGTCACGGGTGCCGTGGCACCAGCACTGGCAGGGAGGCCGGGATGGTCGAGCTGAACCGCACCGTCGTGGGCGCCGTCGCGGCGGGCGCCGCCGCGCTCGCCGCCGTCCTCGGGGCCGCCGCCGTCGGTCGCGCCGACGCGTCGGGCCCGCCCACCTCGCCCGCTGCCGCGGTCCTGCCCGTGGCCGCGACGACGCCCGCACCCACTGCGTCCGGCAACGGGAACGGCAACGGGAACGGGAACGGCAAGGGGCACGGGCACGGCTGGGGGCCGGGCGGCGTCGGCGGCCCGGGCCATGGGCTCGGCCACCTCGGCGGTGACCTCTCCGACCTCGCGAGCCGGCTCGGCGTCAGCGAGTCGGCCCTGCGCGACGCGGTCAAGGGCGCGCGCGACGACCTGCGCGCCGCACAGCCGAAGCCCACGGCGCCGCCCACCGGCCCGCCCACGGCGGCCCAGCAGAAGGCCGCGACGGACGCGTTCACCGCCGCGCTCGCCAAGCGGCTCGGCATGGACGTGACGAAGGTGCGTGCCGCGGTCGCCGCCGAGCAGGCGGCTCGTCAGGCCGACCGGCAGAAGGCCTTCGACGCCCGGTTGGCCCAGGCCGTCAAGGACGGCACGCTCACCCAGGCCGAGGCCGACGCCGTGAAGAAGGCGGCCGCGGCGGGCGTCATCGAGATGGACGACGGCCCGCACTGACGCGGCCGGCGCCCAGGCGCCTAGAGGGCGCGCAGCGCCGGGACGACGTGGTTGCGCAGCAACGGCGCGAGGTCCTCGGGCAGCTCCCCGGCGAGGTCGAGCCAGCGCTGCTCGGCGATCTCCGCGCGCGGCTCGGGCCGGTGGGCCGGGTCGAGCGGTGCGACGTAGACCGTCGCGTCGACCCACGAGTCGGGCTCGTTGGCGGCGACGTCGTGGAAGCGCCCGAGCGGCGTGCCGGTGCCGTCCGGCAGGACGAGCCCGACCTCCTCGGTCACCTCGCGCAGCGCGGCCTCGTACGGCGACTCCCCCGGGTCGATCTTGCCGCCCGGCAGCATGAACCGGCTCGAGCCGCCCTTGCGCACCGTGAGCAGGTGCCCGTCGCGCAGGAGGCAGAAGGCGGCGGTGACATAGGTCGTCATGGCCTCGACGCTAGCGGTGGGGCGCCGGCCTTCTCCCACGGCACGCGGTAGCCGGTCATCCACGCGCCGGCTCGTTCGGTGGCGACGTACCGGAAGACGACGCGCAGCACGGCGTCGCGCACCCCGCGCCCGACGCGTCCGGGCACCTTCGCGCTGCTGCTCCGGGCGCCGGCGGCCACGATCCGCTCGACGCGTCGCCGTCGGGCCTGCTCGTACGCCGCGAGCGCGACCTCCGGGGTCGGGTGGTCGCGCAGGCTGGTGGCCAGGACGACGGCGTCCTCGAGCGCCATCGAGGCCCCCTGGCCCGAGCTCGGTGCGGGCGCGTGGACGGCGTCGCCGACGAGGACGACGCGGCCGCGGCGCCAGGTGGCGACGTGGCGCAGGTCGTGGGTGTTGTCGGCCCACAGCTCGAGCCGTCCCGCGCGCACGAGCGCGGCGGCCGGGCCCGCGTCGGCGTCGAGGAGGCCGGCCAGGTGCTCCTTCCACAGCTCGGGCGTCGTGGCGGCCCGCTCCTCGGGGGTGATCGGCGGGCGGGGCGCGTTGACGAACCACACGACGTCACCGGCTGGGGTGCGGTGTGCGCCGAAGAAGCACCGGGCCCCGAAGACGAAGTGCCAGGCCCGCTCGGGCAGCGCGGCGGCGAGCCCGGTGGCCGAGGGCGCGGGCGTCATGCCGCCGAAGTTGGTCAGGCCGACGTAGCGCGCGGGTGCCGCGTCGGGGTCGATCGCCCGACGCACGACGGAGTGGACGCCATCGGCGCCGACGAGCAGGTCGGCGCTGACCGTGCTGCCGTCGGCGAGGCGGGCCTCCACGCTGTCGGCTGCCCCGCGGGCCTCCAGCACCCGCGCGCCGTGGCGCACGTCGATGCCCCGCGCCGCCGCCTCGTCGGCGAGGGCGAGCGCCAGCCGGGAGCGCTTGAGGGTCAGGCCGACCCGGCCGTCCTCGAGGGGCACCCCGAGCGACAGGGAGCCGAGGTGGCAGCCGGTGCTGCCGACGACCTCGTGGCCGTGCGTGGGGAAGCCGAGCGGCTCGACCACCTCGCGCAGGCCGAGAACGTCCAGCGCGTGCAGGCCGTTCGGGGCGAGGGTGAGGTAGGAGCCCTTGTCGCCGTCGCCACGGGGCCACGCCTCGAGGACGACGGGCTCGATGCCGACCCGGTGCAGGGCCAGGGCGGTGGCGGGGCCGGCGATGCCGCCTCCGACGACGAGTGCGCGCATCTTGATAGCCTTTCTTACGAGAACCAAATGATTTGATTTTCGAAAGGTAGGCGCGGTGAGCCCCTCTCGTCAACCGGCCCGTGACGACCTCGTCGAGGCTCTCGGCAGCGCGATGCAGCAGTACCAGCGCTCGGTCCAGGCGTTCGACGACGCCGTCGGCCGGCTGCTCGACCTCGGCCCGAGCGACCTGCGCTGCCTCGACTGGCTCGTCGACGGCCCGAAGACCGCCGGGCAGCTGAGCACGGCCACGGGCCTGCGCCCAGCCGCGACGACGGCCCTCGTCGACCGGCTGGCCCGACGCGGGCTCGTGCGGCGGCGCCGTTCCGAGACCGACCGACGGGCCGTCCTCGTGGAGATGACCGAGCACGGCAACGCGCTGACCTGGCAGGCCTACGGCCCGCTCGTCGCCGCAGGGCGCCCGATGCTCGACGAGCTCTCGCCCGAGCAGCTGGCGTTCATGACCGACTACCTGCACCGCATCACGGCGCTCACCGACGACCAGCGCGAGCAGCTGGGACGGCGCGACTGACCCGCACCTCACGGGCCGTCGGTGCGACCGCCCGGCGCCCGTCAGCGGTGCGGCGGCCCGGCGTCGACGCGTCGGCGCAGCTCGGCCACGCCGTCGGGCCCGGCCGGCACGTCCCACCAGCTCTCGACCCACCACGTGGCGCCGGCGTCGGCCCACGCCGCCGGCTCGGCGGGCTCGAGCGTGGCGAAGTCGCCCCAGGAGTCGGCCTCGACGACGACGTCGTAGCCCTCCCAGGGCAGCCCGAGCCCGGCCCGCAGCTCTCGCACCGGGTCGACGACTCCGGCGAAGGCCTCGACGGTCTTCGGCTCGCCGTCGGGAGGGTGCACGGCGGGGATCAGCCCCTGCCATCGCGCCGCCCGCTCCAGCGAGCGCTGCCGCCCGCCACCCGGCGTCGGGGCGCCGACGACCCACACCGGCGGGTGCGGGCGCTGCGGCGTCAGGGCCGGCTTCGGGAAGTCGTAGGGCACGGCGCGGTAGAACTCTCCCTCGTAGGTGAGGTCGTCGCCACGGGTCAGCCCGGCATAGACGTCGAGGCACTCGTCGAGCTTGCGCGCCCGGGTGCCCCGGCCCTCGTCGGCCTCGAACGCGGTCCACCCGGGGTGCAGCGCGCCGAGCCCGACCGACAGGAAGGCGCGGCCGGCGCTGAGCCGGTCGACGGTGCCGACGTCGGTGGCGAGGTCCCACGGCCGGTACCGCGAGGCGGGCGTCAGCAGGGTGCCGAGCCGGATGCGCTCGGTGGCCACGGCGGTCGCGCCGAGCAGCACCCACGCGTCGGTGCCGAAGAGCGCCTCCCACGTGAGGACGGCGTCCCAGCCGCGCTCCTCCCCGAGCCGCGCGAGCTCGACGAACTCGTGCTCGGTGGTGAACGGGACGACGAAGCCGTAGCGCATGGACCCTGCCTACCACCGGGCGCGGACACCCGGTCGGGGTGACGCCATGCAAGATCTTGCAGATCTTTCTTTGAGTTTCGGTCGTGATGCGGAACGATGGTGGCCCGTGACGCGATCAGCAACCCAGACCCTCACGACCGACACCGCGGCGGGCGTCCGCGAGGCAGCCAGCCCGATCCACGCCGCCGACCGCCCCGACGCGGCGTGGTGGCGCCAGGCCGTGATCTACCAGATCTACCCCCGCTCCTGGAGCGACGCGAACGGTGACGGCATCGGCGACCTGCCGGGCATCACCGCGCGGCTGCCCCACCTGAGCGCCCTCGGCGTCGACGCGATCTGGCTCTCGCCGTTCTACACCTCGCCGCAGGCCGACGCCGGCTACGACGTCGCCGACTACCGCGACGTCGACCCGATCTTCGGCACCCTTGCCGACGCCGACGCCATGATCGCCCGCGCCCACGAGCTCGGACTCAAGGTCATCGTCGACATGGTCCCGAACCACAGCTCGGACGAGCACGTCTGGTTCCAGGCCGCCCTCGCCGCCGGCCCCGGTTCGGCCGAGCGCGAGCGCTACATGTTCCGCGAGGGCCGCGGCGAGCACGGCGAGCTGCCCCCGAACAACTGGGAGTCCGTCTTCGGCGGTGCCGCGTGGACGCGTGTCACCGAGGCCGACGGCCGCCCCGGCCAGTGGTACCTGCACCTGTTCGACCCCAAGCAGCCCGACTTCAACTGGGAGCACACCGAGGTGCGCGCCGAGTTCGAGTCGATCCTGCGCTTCTGGCTCGACCGGGGCGTCGACGGCTTCCGCGTCGACGTCGCGCACGGCCTCATCAAGGAGCAGGGCCTGCCCGACACCGAGGAGGAGCGCACGGTCATGCTCGGCCACGCCGAGCACGACGACGACGCCACCCCGGCCGTCCAGCAGGACGACGCCCCGCGCATCGACCACACGAAGCGCAGCCCGATGTGGGACCAGGACGGCGTCCACGAGGTCTACCGCGCCTGGCGCACGATCCTCGAGTCCTACGGCACGCCCGACCGCATCCTCTGCGCCGAGGCGTGGGTCGAGCCGCAGGAGCGCGCCGTCAAGTACGTCCGCTCCGACGAGATGCACCAGGCGTTCAACTTCGACTTCCTCACCTCCTCGTGGGTGGCCGGCGACCTGCGCGCCGTCATCACCTCGTCGCTGCACGCCGCCGACTCGGTGGGCGCGCCCTCGACGTGGGTGCTGTCGAACCACGACGTCGTCCGGCACGCGTCGCGCCTCGGCTACGCCCCGGGCACGCCGCGGATGAACGGCATCAGCGCCACCGACCCGCAGCCCGACCGCGCGCTCGGCCTGCGCCGGGCGCGGGCGGCGACGGCCCTCATGCTCGCGCTACCCGGTGGTGCGTACGTCTACCAGGGCGAGGAGCTCGGCCTGCCCGACTCCACCGACATGCCGGCGCAGTTCCGCCAGGACCCGACCTTCGCGCGGACCAACGGCGCCGAGACCGGCCGCGACGGCTGCCGCGTGCCGATCCCCTGGGTCGCCGACGCCCCGAGCCTCGGCTTCGGCCCGTCCGACGCGACGTGGCTGCCGCAGCCGGCCGTCTACGCCGAGTACGCCGTCGACCGCCAGACCGGCGTGCCCGGCTCGACGCTCGAGCTCTACCGGTCGCTGCTGGCCGCGCGTCGCCGCCTGTCGCTCGGCACCGGCTCGCTCACGTGGGTCGAGGGCTACGGCGAGGACGTCGTCGCGCTGACCAACGGCGGCCAGGACCGCGAGCGCGTCCTCGTCGTGGCGAACCTCGGCACCGAGCCGGTCGAGCTGCCCGAGGGCGTCGACGTGCTCGTCACGTCGGGTCCGCTCGAGGAGGGGCGCGTGCCCGCCGACACCACGGTCTGGGCCCTCTGGGCCTGAGCCCCGCACCGCGCACGAGGGCGCTCCCGGTCTCCGGGGGTGCCCTCGTCGCGTCCGGGGCCGAGCGGGCAGGGGTGCCGGGGCGAGCCGTGAGCGCCTAGTCTCGCGGCATGACCGTGCCGGCCCCGCGACCCCGCCCCTACCTCGCCCGGACGCCGGTGGCCCTGGCACACCGCGGCGGCGCGCTCTACCGGCCCAACGTCGGTCTCGAGAACACGATGACGGCGTTCGGCAACGCCGTGGACCTCGGCTACACCCACCTCGAGACCGACGTCCACCTGACGGCGGACGGCCGGCTCGTCGCCTTCCACGACACCCGCCTCGACCGGGTCACCGACCGGGCCGGGCTCATCGCCGACCTCACGTGGGAGCAGGTGCGCGCGGCCACCCTCGGCGAGGGCGAGCACGTGCCGCTGCTCACCGAGGTGCTCGACGCGTGGCCCGCGGTCAACCTCAACATCGACCTCAAGGCGCCCGGCACCGCCCCGGCGCTGTGGGAGCTCGTCGAGGAGCGCGGCCTGCACGACCGGGTGTGCGTCGGCTCGTTCTCGCAGCGCAACATCGCCGCGTTCCGACGCCTCGCGCGCGGCCGCGTCACCACAGCGGCGGCGCCCGTCGGGGCGGCCGTCAACCGCTACGGCCCGCGGTGGCTCGCGCGGTGGCTGCACTCCCCCGCCGAGGTGTTCCAGGTGCCGGCCTCGTTCCCGGTGCGGGGGCGCGTCGTCGAGGTGGTGACGCCCGGCTTCGTCGCGGCTGCGCACGCCGCCGGCAAGCAGGTGCACGTGTGGACCATCGACGACCCGGTGCAGATGCACGAGCTACTCGACCTCGGCGTCGACGGGCTCGTCAGCGACCGGATCGACGTGCTCAAGCAGGTGCTCGTCCAGCGGGGTGTGTGGACCGGGCGCTGACGCGTCGGACGGGATGACGCGTCGGGCGGGATGACGCGTCAGCGCACGAGGACGTGCCCGCGGGCCGTCGACAGACGCGTCCAGCGTCCGTTCGTCGACACCGACGCCTCCGCCCCGGGCGCGGTGAAGCCGAGCACGTGCGCGCCGAACGCGAGGCCCGCTGCCACGGGCGGCACGGTGTCGGTCATCGCGCCCCACACGCGACGTCGGAGCGCCGTGACCGCGTGACCGCCGGCTCCGTCAGGGGTGCCCTGCGCGACCTGCGAGATCCCTTCGCGCGCAACGGCGTCGACGGTCTCGGACGAGAGCCGGCCGACCGGCTCCCAGCCGTCGCGCGGCGGGGTCAGGCCGCTCCACGAGGCCCGCACCGTCGTGGGCGGCACGGCGAGGACGCTCGAGCCGGCGGAGGCCTCGCGCCGGGCCAGGCGGTCGGCGAGCGAGGCGAAGGACACCGTGGCGTCGACGGCGTCGTCGGTGCCGTCGGGACGGACGGGAGCGACGCGCAGCCCGAGCACCGTGCCCTCGCCGAGCAGGCCGCTGCCCTCGAGCACGGCGACGGTGACGAGGACGAACCCGCCGACGACCTGCAGCCGCACGGCCCCGTCGGGGTTGGCGCGCCGCGCGCGGCCGAGGAAGGTCTCGAGGTCGGCGAGGGCGCGGGGGTCGCCGAGGTCGAGGTGCTGGGTGGAGGTGCTCATCCCGCCCGCCTCACCGACGACGCCGGAACGGCGCGGGGCCGCCGCGGTGGGCCTGCAGGGCGGCGCGCTCCTCGGGCCGCATCCGCCGCGGTGACGCGGAGGCGAAGTCGTAGAGGGCCAGCTCGGTCTCGGCGACGGCGTAGACGACCTCGGCGCCTCGGGTCTCGGTGCCCTCGGGGTCGATGCCCTCGGGGTCGGTGACGATGTAGGCGACGTCGAACCCGGCGCCGCCGACGCGCGAGACCCACATCCGGATCTCGACCGGGGCGTGCCGGAACCCGAGCGGCCGGCGGTACTCGATCTCGTGGCGCGCGACGAGCACGCCCTCGTCGAGGAGCGACTTGTCGCCGGCGCCGCTCGCGTCGAACCAGTCGCGGAAGGCGATGACGCGGGCGTCCTCGAGCAGGCGCAGGAACTGGACGTTGTTGATGTGGGCGTAGGCGTCCATGTCGGACCAGCGCAGCGCCACATGGGCGGCGTAGGGGGTGTGCGCGTCGGTCGTCGCATCCGTCATGGGGCCATCCTCGCAGCCCGTCCACATCCCCGGCCGGGGTGCCCACCCGTCCACAGGGCGCACCGGGGCGTGGTGGTCGCGTCAGCGCCGGCACGTAGGTTGGGGACCATGCCGAGCATGTCAGCGACCCCCGCCGCCGAGCCCGCCACCCAGCCCACCGGCACCCCCGATGCGCCGGTGGCCGACGCGCCCGTGGGCGACGGGCTGCGGGAGCGGGCCACCGAGGCGCTGCGCCGGCTCGTCGGCCGGGCCGACGCCGACTTCCGCGACGGCCAGCTCGAGGCCATCGCCGAGCTCGTCGAGGGGCGCCGGCGCGTGCTCGTCGTCCAGCGCACCGGGTGGGGCAAGTCGGCGGTCTACTTCGTCGCCACGGCCCTGCGCCGCGCCGAGGGCGCCGGCCCGACCGTCATCGTCAGCCCGCTGCTGGCGCTGATGCGCGACCAGATCGGCGCCGCCCAGCGGGCCGGCATCCGGGCCGTCACGCTCAACTCGACCAACGCCGACGAGTGGGGCGAGGTCTCGGGGGCGCTGGCGCGCGGCGAGGTCGACGTGCTCCTCGTCAGCCCCGAGCGGCTCAACAACCCGCGCTTCCGCGACGAGCAGCTGCCGCACCTGGCGAGCACGTGCGGCCTGCTCGTCGTCGACGAGGCGCACTGCGTCAGCGACTGGGGCCACGACTTCCGGCCCGACTACCGCCGCATCCGCGACCTGCTCACGTCCCTGCCCGAGCGCACCCCGGTGCTCGCCACGACCGCCACGGCCAACGCCCGCGTCGTCACCGACGTCGTCGAGCAGCTCGGTGCCGGTGGCCGCGACGTGCTGACCCTGCGCGGACCGCTCGCCCGGGCCTCGTTGCGCCTCGGTGTCCTGCCGCTCGCCGCGCCCGAGCAGCGCCTCGCCTGGCTCATCGCCCACCTCGGCGAGCTGCCCGGCTCCGGCATCGTCTACGCGCTCACCGTCGCCGCGGCCGAGGACGTCGCCGCCGCGCTGCGCGAGGCCGGGCACGAGGTCGCCGCCTACACCGGACGCACCGAGCCGGCCGAACGCATCCGGCTCGAGGAGGCGCTGCGCGACAACTCGGTCAAGGCCCTCGTGGCCACCTCGGCCCTGGGGATGGGGTTCGACAAGCCCGACCTCGGCTTCGTCCTGCACCTCGGTGCGCCGTCGTCCCCCGTGGCCTACTACCAGCAGGTCGGTCGCGCGGGCCGGGCCACCGAGCGGGCCGACGTCCTGCTCATGCCCGGCCCCGAGGACAAGGACATCTGGCGCTACTTCGCCTCGGCGTCGATGCCCCGGCAGGACCAGGCCGACGCCGTGCTGCGGGCGCTGTCCGAGTCGGCCAAGCCGCTGTCCACCGTGGCCCTCGAGGCGATCGTCGACGTGCGCCGCACCCGGCTCGAGCTGCTCCTCAAGGTGCTCGACGTCGACGGCGCCGTGCAGCGCGTCCCCGGCGGCTGGACCGCCACCGGCGAGCCGTGGGCCTACGACGAGGAGCGGTACGGCCGCGTCACCGAGGCCCGCGAGCGCGAGCAGCAGCTCATGGTCGACTACGAGCGCACCGACGGCTGCCGCATGGCGTTCCTGCAGACCTGCCTCGACGACGACACCGCCGAGCCGTGCGGCCGGTGCGACGGGTGCGTCGGGCCGTGGTTCGACGCCACGATCCCCGACGCGGCCGTCAACACCGCGCGCTCGCGGCTCGACCGTCCCGGCGTCGCCCTCGAGCCGCGCGCCCAGTGGCCCTCGGGCATGGACCGCCTCGGCGTGCCGCTGCGCGGGCGGATCGCGGCCGACGTCGCGATGGCCGAGGGCCGCGCCGTGGCCCGGCTCAGCGACCTCGGCTGGGGCCAGCGGCTGCGCGAGCTGCTCCGTGGCGAGGACCGCGAGCTGCCGCCCGAGGTCCTGCGCGCCTGCGTCGACGTCCTCGCGAGCTGGGGCTGGAGCCGGCGCCCGGTCGCCGTCGTGTCAGTCCCCTCGCGGCGCCGGCCCCGGCTCGTCGAGTCGCTCGCCTCGGGCATCGGCGAGCTCGGTCGCTTGCCCTACCTCGGCTCTCTCGACCTCGCCGAGGGCGGCCCCGTCGGCGACCCGGGCGGCAACAGCGCCTTCCGCCTCGCCAACGTGTGGGGCCGGCTCGTCGTCGGTCCCGAGCTCGCGGGACGGCTCGACGGCGTGCCCGGACCGGTGCTGCTCGTCGACGACGTCGCCGACTCCCGCTGGACCCTCACCGTGTGCTCCGGCCTGCTCCGCGAGGCCGGGGCCCCGGAGGTGCTGCCCCTCGCGCTCGCCCTCGAGGCGTGAGCCGCTTTGTGGGGTGGGGCGTGACCTCGACCCCAGGGCGGCGACGACGTCCGCCGCGGGTCGGTAGGGTCGGCTCGTGACCGACGAGATCACCGTGCTGCCCCCAATCGAGGACCTCATCGACGTCCTGACGCTCAAGGACGTCGGCACCGCCCACATCGCCGTGACCGACGTCGCCGGGCGCGACGCCGCGGAGTCGATCGGCGCGACGTCCGCCCGCGTGTTCGAGGGCCGCAGCCAGAAGATGCCGCACGGACGCGTCTTCGGCGGGCAAGTGCTGGCCCAGTGCGTCATGGCGGCCGGCACGACGGTCCGCGAGGTCGACGGCGACGGCCCACGGCCGATCCACTCGCTGCACGGCTACTTCATGCGCCCGGGCGATGACACCCTGCCGATCCGGTTCGCCGTCGAGGAGATGCGCGACGGCCGGTCGTTCTCGACGCGTCGGGTGCACGCGGTCCAGAAGGGCGCCCCGATCATGTCGATGACGTGCTCCTTCCAGGAGCGCGCGGGCGGCCTCGACCACCAGGACCCGATGCCCGAGGTGGCCGGGCCCGAGGGGCTCGCCTCGCTCGCCGAGGCCTTCCGCGGCATCGACCACCCCGGCGCCCGGCACCTCGCCGAGGCACGACCCATCGAGCTGCGGCCCGTCGAGAGCAACATGTTCCTCGACGCCGGCCCCGAGCAGGTCGCGACGAACCACGTGTGGATGCGCGCGATCGGCCGACTGCCCGACGACCCGCTCCTGCACGCCGCGGTCCTCGCCTACTCGAGCGACTACTCGCTGCTCGAGCCGGTACTGCGGCGCCACGGTCTCGTGTGGACCGACCGCCGGCTGCGCGTCGCGAGCCTCGACCACTCGATGTGGTTCCACCGCGACGCCCGTGCCGACGACTGGCTGCTGTACGCCCAGGCCTCCCCCTCGGCGATCAGTGGGCGTGGCCTGTCGATCGGGCAGATCTACGCCCAGGACGGCGCCCTCGTCGCGACGACGGCCCAGGAGGGCATGGTCCGCCTCAAGGAGGGCTGAGGCCCACCCTGCCCGGTGCCGTCGCGGGTCAGTCCTCGAGCCGGAAGCCCAGCTTGACCGTGACCTGCCAGTGCGCGACGGCGCTCTCGGCGAGCTGGCCGCGGATGTCGGTCACCTCGAACCAGTCGAGGTTGCGCACCGTCGTGCTGGCCTTGGCGACGGCGTTGCCGACCGCCGCCTCGATGCCCTCGGGAGAGGATCCGACGACCTCGGAGATCGAGTACACGTGGTTGGCCATGGCTTCTCGATTCGCTCAGGGCACCCCGGGCTCTCCGAGCCGCCTCGCACCAACCTAGACCCGGTGGCGGGCAGCCCGCTCGACTCTCACCGCACCCTGACCACGGCGACGTCGTGCCCCTCGAGGCGCAGGCCGCCGCTGACCTTCTCCGGGTGTCGCCCCCACGAGGCGACGACCTCGTCGACGTCCTCGCTCAGCGGCACCACCTGGGGCTGCTCGGAGAGGTTGGCGACGACGCGCAGGGCCCCGCGCGCCAGGACGAACCACGCGGCGTCCTCGTCGAACCGGGTGCTCGTGGCGCGCAGGTCGCCCGAGGCGACGTCGGGTTCGGTGCGGCGCACCTCGACGAGCCGCCGGTAGAAGGCGAGGGTCTCGACGTGGCCCGGTTCGTCGACCTCCGCCCACCGCAGCACGCTCGCGTCGCGGGTGGCGGGGTCCTGCGGGTCGGGCACGTCGGCCTCGTCCCAGCCGTGCGCCGCGAACTCGCCGCGACGACCCGTGCGCACCGCGTCGGCCAGCCACTCCTCCTCGAAGGAGGTGAAGAACGCGAACGGCGTGCTGGCACGCCACTCCTCCCCCATGAAGAGCATCGCCGTGAACGGTGAGAGCAGGTAGAGGGCCGCGCCGATGGCCTGCTGCCCGGGGGTCACGGTGGCGCCGATGCGGTCGCCGACCGCGCGGTTGCCGACCTGGTCGTGGGTCTGCAGGTAGGCGACGAAGCGGTGGCCCGAGGTGGTGGCCGGGTCGACCGGACGGCCCCAGGCCGCACCACGGAAGGTGGACACGCGCCCGTCGTGCAGGAAGGCCTGCGTCAGCACCTTGGCGAGCACGGAGAGGCGCCCCCCGCCCGGCCACGCCTCGGTGCCACCGGCGAAGTCCGCGTAGTACCCCTGGGTCTCGCCGGTCAGCGTGACGTGGAGCGCGTGGTGCACGTCGTCGTCCCACTGTGCCGTCATGCCTCGGCCGCCCTCGGAGGTCGGCGTGACCATGACGGCGTCGTTGAGGTCGCTCTCGGCCACGAGGTCGAGGCTGCGGCCGAGCTGCTCTGCGAAAGAGGCGGTCTCGTCGGACAGCTGCGCAAGCACATGGCGGTCGGAGGAGTCGCGCAGCTCGTGCACCGCGTCGAGGCGCAGCGCGTCGACGTGGAAGTCGCGGAACCAGCGCAGCGCGTTGTCGACCACCCACCGCCGCACCTCGGACGAGCCCTCGCCGTCGAGGTTGACCGCCGGGCCCCAGGGCGTCGTGTGGGCGTCCGTGAAGTACGGACCGAACTCGGCCAGGTAGTTGCCGGTGGGCCCCAGGTGGTTGTGCACGACGTCGAGGCAGACCCCGAGGCCGCGCGCGTGGCAGCCGTCGACGAAGCGCTGGAACGCGGCCGGTCCGCCGTAGGCGTCCTGGACGGCGTACGGCTGCACGCCGTCGTAGCCCCACCCGTGGGTGCCGCCGAACGCGGCGACCGGCATGACCTCGACGACGTCGACGCCGAGCTCGACGAGGTGGTCGAGGTGCCCGGTGGCGGCGTCGAGGGTGCCCTCAGGCGTGAAGGTGCCGACGTGCAGCTCGTAGACGACGCCGCCGGCGACCCCCCGGCCCTCGCGTGGGCCGACCCAGCCGGCGTCGCCCCACGGGTGCACCGACGCGTCGAAGGTGCGGCTGGGCCCGTGCACCCCGTGCGGCTGCCAGGCGCTGCGCGGATCGGGGCGGGGGTCGCCGCCGTCGAGGCTGAAGGCGTAGTCGAGCGCCGGCGCCTCGGCCAGCGCTCCGGCGGGTTCCCACGACCACCAACCGCCCTCGCCGCGGGTCATCGGGGCACGGTCGGTGGGGGCGTCCGCGCCGTCGGAGGCCGGACCGACCACGACGTCGACGGTCGACGCGTCGGGTGCCCAGACGCGGATCTGCGGGTGTGCCGGGTGTGTCATGTCAGGCCTCACGGACGAGCAGGGCTACGGGCAGGCCCCCGTCGGGGAGCACCTGGGCAGCCCGTACCCGCCCGCCGTCGGTCGCCCGCCCGGACAGCGCGTCGCGCCAACGCCCCTCGGGCAGCTCGACGGTCGCCTCGCCCCAGCCGCCTGCGTCGGCGAGCCGACCGGCGAGCCGGGTCACGATAGTCACGACCGACGCGCCGCCGGCGGCGCCCCGGGCGAAGCCGACGACGTGCTCCGACGACGCCTGCAGCGGCGCGTACGTCGCCGTGGGGCCGACGAACGACTCGGCCCGGTCACGACGCGCGCGCAGCGCGGCGGCCGTGACGAGCAGCTTCTCGTCGGACAGGTCGGCCGGCGCCGCTCCCCCGTCGAGGCGCGCCAGGCGCTGGGCCCGGTCGCCGTAGTCGACGAGGCGTCGGTTGTCGGGGTCGACGAGCGAGAGGTCGACGAGGTCGGTGCCCTGGTAGACGTCGGGCACTCCGGGCATCGTCAGCTGGACGAGCTTCTGCCCCAGCGTGTTCGCCCGGGTCTCGGCGGACGTGTCGGCGAGCCACGCCTCGACGTGCTCACGGACGGCGTCGGACGCGACCACCCCCGACACGAACTGCTCGACGGCCGCCTCGTACGCCTCATCCGGCGACGTCCACCGCGTGAAGAGCTTCGACTCGCGGATCGCCTTGAGCGCGTACGCGTTGAGACGTTCACCGCTGATCGGCCACGCCCCCACGACGGTCTGCCAGAGGAAGTACTCGGTCAGGGCGTCGAGCTCGCCGGCACGGACGCCGTCGGCGAGCCCCCGAGCCGTGCGCACCCAGTCGCCCCAGGCCTCCGGTCGCTCCGACAGCACGGCGAGCCGCGCCCGGACGTCCTCGGCCCGCTTCGTGTCGTGGGTCGACAGGGTGGTCATCGCCGCAGGCCAGTGCTGGGCGAGTCCCGTTGCGAACCGGTGGAACTCGGCGGTCGGAACGCCGAACCGCTCCGGGTCGCCTCCCACCTCGTTGAGCCCGACCAGCCGCACGAAGCGGTAGTAGGCGGTGTCCTCGATGGCCTTGGCCATGACCGGACCGCACGTCTGCTGGAACCGCACGAGGAACTCGTCGGCGGCCTCCACGTCGGCCCGCTCCCCCTGCCCGAGCGCGAGGTCGAGCAGACCCGCGACCGTCGACGCGTCGAGGTCGGGGCCCGTCAGGGACCCCCGCCCGCGGGCCACGGCGGCCTCGAGCTCGGCGGCGTCGCGCGCCTCGGGCTCGGTGCCCGGTCGCCGGTACACCCGGTAGCGGTCCATCCCGACGAGCATCGTCTCGAGGACGCGTCGGGCCTCGGTGGCGTCGAGGTCGGGCCGGGCCCGGGCGACGAGGCGTATCAACCGCGAGACCTCCGCGACGAGCATCACCTCGACGACCCAGCGCTTGGACTCCGCGACGATCGCGCCGAGGTCCTGCGCCTCGCCGAGCAGCTCGGCCGACAGCCCGGTCAGCGGCCCCTCGCCCGAGGGGTCGACGAAGAGCCCGCCGACGCGCAGCAGGGCGTCGTAGCCGGTCGTGCCCGCGGTGCGCCACGAGGCCGGCAGCTGCTCGTCGCCCTCGAGGATCTTCTCGACGACGACCCACGCGTCGCCCGTGGCGTCGGCGAGCCGGTCGAGGTAGCCCTCGGGGTCGGCGAGGCCGTCCGGGTGGTCGATGCGCAGGCCGTCCACGGCACCGGACCGCACGGCCGCGAGGAGCCGCTCGTGCGTGGCGTCGAAGACGTCGGGGTCCTCGACGCGCACGGCGATGAGCGAGGTGACGTCGAAGAAGCGCCGGTAGTTCAGCTCGGAGTCGCCCACCTGCCAGAAGGCCAGGCGGTAGTGCTGGGCCTCGAGGACCTCGGCGAGGGGTGCCGCAGGGTCGGTGCCCGGCGCGAGCGGGAAGACGTGGTCGTAGTACCGCACGACGGGCTCGCCCTCGTGCTCGCCGACGCCGAGCTCGCCCGCGGCGAGGACGTCCTCGACCGGGGCCCCGAGCACCGGCAGCAGGATCCGGCCGTCCTGGGCGTCCCAGTCGACGTCGAACCATCGCGCGAAGGCCGACGCCCGGCCCTCGCGCAGGACCGACCAGAGCGGCCGGTTGAGCGAGAGCGGCGTCGGTGTCGTCATGTGGTTCGGCACGACGTCGACGACGACACCCAGGCCCGCGGAACGCGCTGCGGCACAGAGGCGCTCGAACGCGTCGTCGCCGCCCAGCCCCTCGGCGACGCGCGAGTGGTCGATGACGTCGTAGCCGTGCATCGAGCCCGACGTCGCCTGCAGCACCGGTGACAGGTAGAGGTGGGTGACCCCGAGCGTCGCGAGGTGCCCGACCTGCGCCGTCGCGTCGTCGAGGGTGAAGCCCGGCTCGAGCTGGAGCCGGTGCGTCGAGACCGGGACCGCGCGCGAGCGCTCGGCGGCGCTCACGCGGTGGCCCCCTCCGAGACGCCCGCGACGGGCGGCGAGGCCGGCACCCGCGGGCACCGGAGCACGACGATGCTGTGGGCCTCGACCTGGACCTGCCACGTCGGGTCGAGCGGCGACTCCTCGACCTCCTCGCGTGCCGTGTCGATGACCGGCAGCCACTCGGCGCCGTACTCGGCGTCGGGCAGCGTGAACGAGAGCCCCTCGTAGTGCGCGTTGAAGAGGACGAGGAAGGAGTCGCCGAGGATCTGCTGGCCGCGCGGGTCGGGCTCGGGGATGGCCGAGCCGTTGAGGAACACCATGAGCGACTTGGCCAGCCCGTTGCTCCAGGCCTGCTCGTCCATGTGCTCGGCGTTCGGCATGAGCCAGGCGATGTCGCCGAGGTCGCTCTCGCCACCGTGGTCGGCGCTGCCGGCGAAGAAGCGCCGCCGGCGGAACACCGGGTGCTCGCGCCGCAGGCGGACCAGCGACTGGGTGAAGGCGAGCAGCTGCTGGTCGTCCTCGTCGAGGGACCAGTGGATCCACGAGATGTCGTTGTCCTGGCAGTAGCCGTTGTTGTTGCCGCCCTGGCTGCGGCCGAGCTCGTCGCCGTGCAGCAGCATCGGCACGCCCTGGCTCAGCAGGAGCGTGGTGAGGAAGTTGCGCTGCTGGCGCATCCGCAGGTCGCGGACGGCGGGGTCGTCGGACGGACCCTCGACGCCGCAGTTCCACGAGCGGTTGTGGCTCTCGCCGTCGTTGTTGCCCTCGCCGTTGGCCTCGTTGTGCTTGTCGTTGTACGACACGAGGTCGCGCAGCGTGAAGCCGTCGTGGGCCGTGACGAAGTTGATGGAGGCGATCGGCTTGCGGCCCGAGTGCTCGTAGAGGTCGCTGGATCCGGTGAAACGAGAGGCGAACTCGCCGAGCGCGCCGCCCTCGCCGCGCCAGAAGTCGCGGACGGTGTCGCGGTACTGGCCGTTCCACTCGGTCCACAGGGGCGGGAAGCCGCCGACCTGGTAGCCGCCCTCGCCGACGTCCCACGGCTCGGCGATGAGCTTGACCTGGCTGACGACCGGGTCCTGCTGGATGAGGTCGAAGAACGCCGACAGCTTGTCGACCTCGTGGAACTGGCGCGCCAGCGTCGCCGCGAGGTCGAAGCGGAAGCCGTCGACGTGCATCTCGGTGACCCAGTAGCGCAGCGAGTCCATGATGAGCTGCAGCACGTGGGGGCTGCGCATGAGGAGGCTGTTGCCGGTGCCGGTCGTGTCGTAGTAGTGCGACAGGTCGTCGCTGACGAGCCGGTAGTAGCTGTTGTTGTCGAGGCCGCGGAAGGCGAGCGTCGGGCCCATGTGGTTGCCCTCGGCCGTGTGGTTGTAGACGACGTCGAGGATGACCTCGATGTCGGCCTCGTGCAGGGCCTTGACCATCGCCTTGAACTCGAGCACCTGCTGGCCGCGCTGGCCGCCGGCGGCGTACGCATTGTGCGGTGCGAGGAAGCCGATGGTGTTGTAGCCCCAGTAGTTCGACAGGCCACGGTCGACGAGCGGGGCGTCCTGGACGAACTGGTGCACCGGCATCAGCTCGACGGCGGTGACGCCGAGGTCGGTCAGGTGCTTGATCGTGGCCGGGTGGGCGATGGCCGCGTAGGTGCCACGGATCTCCTCGGGCACGTCGGGGTGCAGCATCGTCAGGCCCTTGACGTGGGCCTCGTAGATGACGGTCTCGTGGTACTCGTGCCGCGGCGGGCGGTCGTCGCCCCAGTCGAAGAACGGGTTGACGACGACGGAGTGCATCGTGTGGGCGATGCTGTCGTCGGTGTTGACCTTCGTCGTCGTCGCGGCGTCGGGGTCACCGAAGGTGTAGGAGTAGAGGGACTGGTCGTTCTCGGCCTGCCCCTCGATCGCCTTGGCGTACGGGTCGAGCAGCAGCTTGCTCGGGTTGCACCGGTGTCCGTGCTCGGGCTCGTAGGGGCCGTGCACGCGGAAGCCGTAGCGCTGACCGGGCTGGAGGTAGGGCACGTAGCCGTGCCACACGAACCCGTCGACCTCCGGCAGGTCGAGGCGCGTCTCGGTGAGGTCGTCGGCGATGAGGCACAGCTCGACGCGCTCGGCGACCTCGGAGAACACCGCGAAGTTGACGCCCGCCCCGTCGTAGGTGCCCCCGAGGGGGTAGGGCTTGCCGGGCCAGATCTCCATGGGTCTTCTTCCGTCGTCGTGGACGCGGCCGTCGGCCGCGCCGCCACCGCTGTGGCTCGGGCGGACGACGCCGGCCACCCCGGGCCCATCGTGGTGCCCGGCGAGGTGCCGCGCAACCACCGCTCCCCTGACGGTCGCCCCCCTGACGTCGGCGTCCGACGCAGGAGGGCAGCGGTGACTACTGCGCGCGTCCCTGCTTCCAGTACCCCATGAAGGCCACCTGGTGACGCGGCAGCCCCGCCTCGCCCACGAGGAGTCGCCGGCAGGCCTTGACGGTGTCCGAGTCGCCGGCCACCCAGGCGTAGGTGTCCTCGGGTCCCAGGTGCGCGGCCCGTTCGGGGGCGTCCGCGACGTCGTCGCCGGAGGAGCTGAAGAGCGCGGTCTCCCACACGTCGTCGAGGTCGGCCGCGCGCCCGGGTGACGGCGACCGGCCGGCGTCGGACGCGTCGGCCCCGAGTCGGAGGCAGGCCCGCAGCGTCGCGAGCGTCTGCGACCCCCGGGCGCGGTGGCCCCGCGCGATCCAGTGCGCCTCGATGCCGGGCGGGAACCGGACGTCGAGGAAGTCGGCGGCGTCGGGCACCTCGAGCACCGCGACACCCTCGGCGTCCGCGGGCAGTGCGTCGGCGATCGAGGCGAGCGCGGGCACGGCGGTCTCGTCGGCGACGAGGACGAGCCGGCGCGCGTCGCCCGGTGCGAACTCGATGCCACCGAAGTCCCGCTCGTGACGGCGGCGCGGCGCGAGCAGGCCGATCTCGTCGCCGACGCGCGCCTCATCGGCCCACGCTCCTGCGGGGCCGGCGGCCGCGCCACCGTGGGCGTCCGGGCCGTGCAGCACGAAGTCGACGACGAGCCGGCGGTCGGCGCCCTCGCCCTCGACCGCGCGGGCCGTGTACGTGCGCAGGACGCCGCGCTCGTCCTCGGGCAGGGCGAGCCACGCGGCGTACCACCCCGAGGGGTCGAGCCGCGGCACTCCCCGCCCCGGCGTCGGGATGATGAGCTTGACGCGTTGGTCGAGCGTCGCTCCCTCGGGCCCGACGTGCTCGAACCCGTCTCCGCCGAACCGGATCCGCACGAACGACGGGCTGAGCCGCTCGACGCCGCGGACCACGGCGGTGAGCAGGAGCACGGGGTTGACGGCGGTCGTGGTCATGCGCTGGCTCCGGTCTGGTGGTGGGTGGAGGTGGGGACGACGAGGGGCGAACCCGTCACGGGGTCCGCGATGACGCGGCTCGCGAGCCCGAAGACCCGCTCGACGAAGGACTCGTCGACGAGCTCGCGCGGGGCGCCGCTGCCGACGAGGCGCCCGTCGCGCAGGGCGACGACGTGGTCGGCGTACCGGGCGGCGAGGTTGAGGTCGTGCAGCACCATGACGACGGTCGTGCCGTGGGTGCGGTTGAGCTCTCGCAGCAGGTCGAGCACGTCGACCTGGTGGGCGAGGTCGAGGTAGGTCGTGGGCTCGTCGAGCAGGACGATGTCGGTCTCCTGGGCGAGGGTGAGGGCGATCCAGACCCGCTGGCGTTGACCACCCGAGAGCTCCTCCACGTGGCGCTCGGCGAGGTCGAGGGTGCTGGTCGCGCGCATCGCCCGGGCGACGGCTTCGTCATCGGCGGCGGACCAGCGGCGGACCAGCGAGTGGTGCGGGTGGCGGCCGCGGCCGACGAGGTCGACGACGGTGATGCCCTCGGGCAGGGGCGGGCTCTGTGGCAGCAGGGCGACGCGCCGCGCGAACTCCTTGGGGCGCAGGGCCCAGACGTCGTCGTCGGCGCCGTCGGAGACGAGGCGGACCCCGCCCTCGGCCGGGCGCAGCAGGCGGGAGAGGCCGCGCAACACGGTCGACTTGCCGCAGCCGTTGGGGCCGACGACCACGGTGACCTGCCCGGCGGGCACGTCGAGGTCGAGGCCCTCGACGACACGGCGGCCGTCGTAGGACAGCGTCAGCCCCACGGCGCGCAGCGCGGGCGGGCGGGAGCCTGCCGCGACGGGGGTGGGGCGCAGGGTCGTGGAGGTCATGTCACGCCTTTCCGGCTCGGCCCGCGGCGATGACGACCGCGATCATGAGGGGGACGCCGAGGGCGCCCGTGACGACGCCGACCGGCAGGTTGACGTCGGGGATGAGGTAGTCGCCGGCGAAGTCGGACGCGACGACGACGACCGCGCCGACGAGCGCGGCCGCCCAGAGCGAGGGGCGGCCACCGCAGAGCCGGCGCGCGATCGGCCCGGAGAGGAAGGCGACGAACGCGATCGGTCCCGTCGCGCTCGTGGCCACGGCGGCGAGCGCCACGGCGACGACGAGCCCGAGACGGGCCCGTCCGGCGGGCACCCCGAGCGTCGTCGAGAGGTCGTCGCCGAGCTCTGCGAGACGCATCCGCCGAGCGCACAGGGCAAGGAGCGGGCCGAGGACGAGCATCGAGAGCGCGAGCAGGCCGATGACCGGCCACGTGGCCCGCGCGAGGCTGCCCGTGAGCCACACGAGCGCGGCCTGCGCGTCGTGGATCGAGGTGCGCGTCATGACGAGCTGGATGACGCTGCCGAGCAGCGCGGCGATGCCGATGCCCACGAGCACCATGCGCTGGCCGGCGAGCGACGTGCCGCGCCCCACCGCGTACATGAGCAGGCTGACGGCGAGCGCCCCGGCGAGCGCAGCGGCCGGGAGCCAGATGCCCTGGGCGTCGAGGACGGTGAGCGCGATGACCGCGGCCGCCGAGGCGCCGAGGCTGATGCCGATGATGTCGGGGCTCGCGAGCGGGTTGCGCAGCGTCGTCTGGAACATCGCGCCGGCCGCGCCGAACGCCATCCCGGCCAGCGCCCCGATGACGGCGCGCGGCAGCTTGGCCTCCATGACGATGAAGGACGCTCCGGGGGCGTCGGGCACCGTCTCACCACGCAGGATCGGCAGGAGGTCCGCGAGGGCGACGACGTAGTCGCCGAGGAGCACGCGCACGAGGACCGCGAGCAGCGCCGCGGTCGAAAGCAGTGCGACGACGAGGCGGACGCGCCGCACGGGGCGTCGCCGGGCGCGGCGCACGCGGACGACGTCGGGGTGGCTGGCCACGGCGGTCACAGGCTGGCCATCCGTCCGCGACGCACGAGCAGGACGAAGAAGGGCACCCCGATGACGGCCGTCATGATGCCGGCCTGGACCTCGCTCGGCTGCGCGACCAGACGGCCCACCGTGTCGGCGACGAGCAGGAGCGTCGGGCCCGCGACGAGGCACACGGGGATGATCCGCCGGTGGTCGGGGCCGACGGCGAAGCGGGCGACGTGCGGCACGACGAGGCCGAGGAAGCCGATCGGCCCGGCGAGCGCCGTGGAGGCCCCGCAGAGGACCGCGACGCCCACGGCGACGGTCGCCCGGGCCAGCACGACGTTCTCGCCGAGCCCGCGTGCGAGGTCGTCGCCGAGGGCGAGGGCGTTGAGCCGGCGCACGACGAGCAGGACGACGACGAGGCCGACGACGACGAAGGGCAGCACCGTCACGACGAGGTCGAACCCGCGGCCACCGATCGTGCCGACCTGCCAGAAGCGGAAGGAGTCGAACGACTGCCTGCTCGAGACGAGCAGTCCCGACGACCAGCTCGCGAGCCCCGCCGTGACGGCCGCCCCGGCGAGGGTGAGCCGCAGCGGCGTCACGCCACCTCCCGCGAGACCGGCGAGGGCGTGCACGAGCACCGCGGCGATCCCGGCGCCGGCCATGGCCCACCAGACGTAGCCGGTGAGCGACCCGACACCGAAGACCGCGATCGCGACGACCACGGCGAGGGCCGCGCCGGCGTTCACGCCGAGCAGGCCGGGGTCGGCGAGCGGGTTGCGGGTCAGGCCCTGCATCGCGGCGCCGGCGACCGCGAGGGCCGCACCGACGAGGAAGCCGACCGCCGTGCGCGCGAGCCGCGCCTCGACGATGCCACGGTCCGCGACGGCGTCACCATGCCCGGTGAGCACCCGGACCACGTCCGCGACCCCGACTCCCCTGGAGCCCAGCGTGATCGACGCGACGACGGCCGCGGCGAACAGCGCCAGGAGCGCGACGGTGAGGGCGACGGGAGCGCGTCGGCCCACGGACACGACGGCCGCCATCAGGACGCGTCGGTCGTGGTCGCCCTGTTCGCCTGGGTGGCCAGATCGGCCTTGTCGGCCTTGTCGGCCTTGTCGGCCGCGGCCGCGACGAGCGGCACGAAGAGCCTGGTCATGTACGGGATGGACAGCGGCGTCGGCGAGCTCATCGTCAGCCCGACCTTCTGGTCCTTCGTCGCGACGAGGGCGCCGGACCTGATGGCAGGCACCTGGCCGACGAGCGGGTCATTCGTCATGACGGGCACCTCGGAGTCCTCGGTGATGTAGGTGAGGAAGACGTCGGACTCCAGCGTCGAGGCCTGCTCGGCGCTCACGGTGAGGTAGAACTCCTTCGAGCCCTTGGCGCGCTCCTCGACGATGGGCGCGTTCTTCATGCCGAGCTCGGTGAGCATCTGGGGCCGCAGGTCGCTTGGGGTGTAGAACCCGATCTGCGACAGGTCCGTCGGGGCGACGTAGCCGTAGATGAAGGTCTTGCCCGCGAGCTGCGGGTACCTCGCCTTCGCGGCGTCGAGGGCGGCGACGGTCCTCTTCTCGACCGCCGCGGCCTGCGCCGGGCGGCCGAGGGCCTTGCCGATGGTCTCGAGCGAGTCCTGCCACGACGTGCCGTACGCGACCTTCGGGTACGCGACGACCGGGGCGAGCTTGCTCAGCTTGTCGTACTCGTCCTTCGTGATGCCGGAGTTCGTCGCGAGGATGAGGTCGGGCTGCAGCTTCGCGATCTCCTCGATGGGGTTGCCGTCGGCGTCGTCGAAACGGGTGGGCTGCGCGCCGCCGAAGGTGGCGAGCTGCTCGTCGAACCAGTCGGTCGACAGGTTCTTGTTGCCACCCCACGTGACCTTGGGGGCGCCGACGGGCGCGACACCGAGTGCGGCGACGTGGTCGGCGTCCGACCAGCCGAGCGTCACGACGCGCTTCGGCTCCCGGGTGATGGTCGCGCTGCCGAACGCGTCCTTCAGGGTGACGGGGTAGGCCCCGGGCTCGGCCCCGCCCCCTGACGCGGTGGCGGCCGGCGTCGAGGCGTCCTGCCCGGTGGGGCCGGTGGTGCAGCCGACGAGGACGAGGGCCGCGGCGACGGCGGCGAGCAGGGCGGGGCGAAGTGGGGACACGGCGACGGGAGTCCTTCGGTCGGGAGGCTCCGACAGGCCCTGACGTGACCGGCCGGAATAGGTGAGCCTCACCTTACTTAGGTGACCCTAAGTGTCAAACATCCGCCCCCGCCACGCGGGCGACACGTGCCAGGGACCGGAGGGCCACACCCTTGCGGGATCCCTTGCAGCCGAGACGAATCCGGGGTTCCAGGCAATCACCAGGGCAGGGGACGGCCGTCGCGCAGGAAGGCGCCGGAGGGACCGCCGTCGGGCAGGACCGTCGCCGCGACGACCGACGCCGCCCCCTCCGCCACCGGACGAGCACCCATCTGCTCGGCGCCCGGCCACGTCGCGGTGAGGCCCGGGCAGACCGCGTTGACGAGCACGCCGGTGCCGGCCAGCTCGGCCGCGAGCGTGGCCGTCAGGGCGTTGAGCGCCGCCTTGCTCACGCCGTAGCTCGCGGCGGCGCCACCGCGGCGGGTCAGGCCGAACTGCTCGTCCCCGTGGGAGCCGCCGCCGCTGGAGACGTTGACGACCCGGGGGTGTGGGCTCTCGCGCAGGAGCGGGAGCAGCACCTGAGTGAGGCGCCATGGGCCGAAGAGGTTGGTCTCCATGACGGCTCGGGCCGCGTCGAGGTCGGCCGCGCTGGCGACCTCGGTCCAGTCGACGAAGGCGGCGGCGTTGTTGACGAGGACGTCGAGCCGCCCCGTCCCCGCGCGGACCGCCTGCGGGACGGCCTCGACCGCAGCCGCGTCGGTGACGTCGAGGTCGACCTCGAGGGCCCGGACGTCACCGTGGCCGGCGAGCTCGGCGGCCACGGAGCGGGCCGTCGCGGCGCTGCGGCCCGAGACGAGGACGGTCCACCCGCGGTCCGCGAGGTCGGAAGCGACCTGGCGGCCGATCCCGCGGGTGGAGCCGGTGACGAGGGCGACACTGAGGGCGGGGTCGGGCACGGTTCCTCCTCGGTGGTCCGGGTGCGGCCAGACCACGCTGGCACCACCCGGACCACCCGGGGAAGGATCCTGTCCACCCTTGTCGCCGCACGGCGCCCGCGGGTGGCGCTGCTAGAGCGCGCCCCCGAGGGTGACGCCGCCATCGATGGTCAGCGTCTGGCCGGTGATCCACGACGCGTCGGAGGACAGGAGGAAGCTGACGGCCCCCGCGACGTCCTCGGGCACGCCGAGGCGCTTCATCGGGTAGGCCCGGACGACCTTCTCCTCGCGCCCCTCGTAGAGCGCCTCGGCGAACTTCGTCTTGACGACGGCCGGGGCGACGGCGTTGACGCGCACGTCGGGGCCGAGCTCGTAGCCGAGCTCGGTCGTCAGGTGGATGAGCGCCGCCTTGGAGACGCCGTACCAGCCGATGACGCCCGACGCCCCCTGCCCCGCCACCGAGGCGAGGTTGACGACGGCACCGGGGTGGTCCGCGTCGCCGAGGCCCGCGGCGACGGCCTTCCTGATCCACGAGAAGGCCGCGACGACGTTGACGTCGAGCACCTTGCGCGCGACGTCGAGCCCGCTGTCGAGCATCGGGCCGTAGGCCGGGTTGATGCCGGTGTTGTTGACGAGCAGGTGCAGCCCGCCGAAGGTCTCGCGCGCCGCGGCGACCACCTCGTCCTGGTGCGACTCGTCGGCGGCGTTGCCGGCGATGCCGAGGGCGTGCTCGGGGCCGCCGAGCTGCTCGACGGCCTCGGCCAGGGCCTCCGGCTTGCGCGCGGTGATGACGACCTTGGCGCCCTCTGCGACGAGCCGCTCGGCGATGCCGAGGCCGATGCCGCGGCTGGCGCCGGTGACGATGGCGACGGCGCCCTCGTGGCGTCCGCCGCTGTTCGCAGCGCCCATCAGAAGCCGAGGTCCCGGCCGATGAGCTCCTTCATGATCTCGTTGGAGCCGGCCCAGATCTTCGTGACGCGGGCGTCGCGCCAGGCGCGGGCCACGCGGTACTCGTTCATGAAGCCGTAGCCGCCGTGCAGCTGCACGCAGTGGTCGAGCACCTCGTTCTGCACCTGCGAGCTCCACCACTTGGCCTTGGCGGCGTCGACGGCCGACAGCTTGCCCTCGGCGTGCGCGGCGACGCAGTCGTCGACGTAGGCCTCGGCGACCTCGATCTTCGTGACGAGCTCGGCCATGAGGAACTTGTTGTGCTGGAAGGCGCCGATCGGCTGGCCGAAGGCCTTGCGGTCCTTGGCGTACTGGATCGTCTCCTCGAGGATCGCCTTGGCGTGCGCGACGTTCGACACGGCGGCGCCGACGCGCTCCTGCGGGAGGCGCTGCATCATCGCGATGAAGCCCATGCCCTCCTCGCCGAGGCGGTTCTCGTCGGGGACCCGGACGTTGTCGAAGAAGAGTTCGGCGGTGTCGGACTCGTCCATGCCGACCTTGTCGAGCTTGCGGCCGTTGACGAACCCCTCCATGCCGCGCTCGACCATGAGCAGCGTGATGCCCTTGGCGCCCTTGGACGGGTCGGTGCGGGCCGCGACGATGACGAGGTCGGCCTGGTAGCCGTTGGTGATGAAGGTCTTGGAGCCGTTGAGGACCCAGTGGTCGCCGTCGCGCACGGCGGTGGTCTTGAGGGCCGCGAGGTCGGAGCCGCCGGAGGGCTCGGTCATGGCGATGGCGCAGATGAGCTCGCCGCTGGCCATGCCGGGCAGCCACCGCTGCTTCTGCTCCTCGGTGCCGAGGTCGACGATGTACGGCGGGCACACGTCGGAGTGGATGCCGAAGCACGAGCTCGTCGCGGCGTTGAAGCGCGACATCTCCTCGGCCACGACGGCGTTGAAGCGGTAGTCGTCGACGCCCGCGCCGCCGAACTCCTCGGGGATGTCGAGGCCGAAGAAGCCCTGCTTGCCGGCCTCGACCCAGATGTCGCGCGGGATCGACTTGCCCTCGATCATCTCCTCGGCGCGCGGGGCGAGCGTGCGGGCGACGAACTCGCGCGCGGACGCGCGCATCGCCTCGTGGTCCTCGTCGTAGATGTTGCGGGGCATCCGTCCTCCATCGGGCGTGCGGGCTGAGCGAGCGGCGCGCCGTACCGACAGGTAACTAAGCGCTTGCTTAGTCTCCCGCCGCTGCGGCATGCTGTCAACGTGCCGCAGCCCACCCCGAGCCCGACCCCCGTCGCCACGCAGCCGCCCGCCGACGCGTCGACCGTCGACCGGCTCATGCACGCGGCCGCCCACGCGTTCGCCGACAAGGGCTTCCACGCCACGACGACCCGCGACATCGCCTCGGGCGCGGGCCTGTCCCCCGCCGGCGTCTACGTGCACTTCGGCTCCAAGGAGGAGCTGCTCTTCAACCTGAGCCGCAGCGGCCACGAGAGCGCCCTGCGGCTGCTGCGCGGCGCGATCGCCGACGGCCCGACGCCGACCGACCAGCTGGCCAACGTCATGGCGCGCTTCAGCGAGTGGCACGTCGAGCAGTACCAGGTCGCCCGCGTCGTCCAGTACGAGCACCACCACCTGACGCCCGAGCACCACGCCGAGGTGCTCGCCCTGCGCAAGGAGATGGACGGGCTCGTCCGCGGCGTGCTCGAGCGCGGCGTCGCCGACGGGGCGTTCACCGTCGAGGACAGCGCCGACACCGCCCTCGCGCTGCTGTCCATCGTCGTCGACGTCGCCCGCTGGTACTCCCCGACCATCCGCCGCTCCCCCGAGCAGATCGGCGCGACGAACGCCTCGCTCGCGCTGCGGCTCGTCGGCGTCTCGCACTGACGCCGCCCGGTGGCAGACCACGGGAGCCACCCCGGGCACGGCGTCCTGCTCGTGCCCGTGCCGATGCTCGAGCCGTTCGTCCTCGAGCGGCACCGCCACTACGACGAGGCCTACGTCTCGTCGGACCCCGCCTTCGTCCACGCGCACGTGACCGCCCTGGGCCCGTTCCTGGCGCCTGACCAGGTCACGGACGAGGTCGTCGCCGCTCTCGACGAGATCACCTGCGCCACAGCCCCTTTCGACTTCACCCTCCGACGCGTCGCGACCTTCCCCAACGGCATCGTGCACCTGCTCCCGGAGCCCGACGACGCGTTCCGCGCACTGACCGCCGCTCTCTCGCAGGCGTTCCCGCAGTGCCCGCCGTACGGCGGTGCCTTCCCCGACCCCGTGCCGCACCTGACCCTCGACGGGCTGTCCGACGCCGTCAGCGAGTCCTCCACGCGCCAGGCCGTGGGGCCGTGGGTCCCGGCCGCCTGCCGGGCCGAGCGTCTCGACCTCGCGTGGTACGAACCACACCGGTGCCGCGTCCTGCGCTCGTGGCGCCTCGGCGGTGGGGCGACCGCGTCTGCCTAGGGTGGGGCCATGACCGCCTTCGACTGGCAGCGCACCCGGTCCCAGCACGTCGCCGCCCCGGCCGCGTCTGTCTGGGAGGTCGTGTCGGACCTGCGGCGGTGGCCAGAGTGGGCCACGTCGATCGGCAGCGTCGAGGCCCCGGAGCGGCTCGAGCCCGGCTCGAGCACGCGCTACCTGCCGTCGGCCCGGTGGGCGGCCGAGCTGCACGGTCGCACGGCTCCCCCGCTGCGCGTCGTCGAGGTCGAGCCCGGTCGTCGACTCGCCGTCGAGCAGCCCAACCCCGTCGGCGCGATGCGCGTCGAGTGGACCGTCGAGCCCGCCGGCGACGCGGCCTGCACCGTGACCCAGCGCGTCGCCTGCACCGGTCCGCTCTCGCCGCTCGTGGTGCGCGGGGTGGCCGGGGCCCTCGCCCGGCAGTGGCCCGAGTCGGTCACCCGCCTCGCGGCGCTGGCCGGGGTGCGCCCCTCGCCCGACGCGCTCAGGGTCGTCGTCGCCGGCGGCTCCGGCACGCTGGGGCGGGCGCTGTCGGCCGACCTCGCCTCCCGCGGCCACGAGGTCGTCGTGCTGACTCGCTCGCCGCAGCCCGACCTGCCGCACCGGCAGGTCGCGTGGGACGGCGAGACCCTCGGACCGTGGGTCGAGGCGCTGAACGAGGAGCCCGGGCGCACCGCGGTGGTCAACCTCGCGGGGCGCCTCGTCGACGTCCGCCCGACCGCCGCCAACGTCCGCGACCTCCGCGAGTCGAGAGTGCGCCCGACCCTCGCGCTCGTCGAGGCGAGCCGCTCGCTGTCCTCGCCGCTCGCCGCGTGGGTCCAGGGGTCGACGACCGCCATCTGGTCCGACGCGGGAGAGGCGCTCGTCACCGAGTCGACGCCGCTGCCGACCGGCACCGACGCGCTGCCGCAGATGACCGGCGTCGCCCGGCCGTGGGAGGACGCCGCCGACGGGGCGAACACCGCGCGGCTCGTGCTGCTGCGCACCTCGATCGTCCTGCAGGACGGCTCCCCGGCCTTCGACCGGCTGGCCGGGCTGACCCGGCTCGGGCTCGGCGGGCGCGTCGGCTCGGGCCGACAGTGGTTCAGCTGGGTCCACGTCGACGACTGGCTGGCGATCGTGCGCAGCGCCCTCGGCGTCGACACCGGTGTCAACCCCGGTGTCGACCCTGCGGCGTCGCTCGAGGGCGTCGTCGTCGCGGCCGCTCCCGAGCCGGTGCGCAACGCCGAGCTCATGGCCGCGCTGCGCCGCCACCTGCGCCGGCCCGCGTCTCCCCCGACGCCCGAGCTGCTCGTGCGCGTCGGCTCGGTGCCGCTACGGACCGACCCGGCCCTGGGCCTGACCGGGCGGCACTGCACGAGCGAGGTGCTCGCCGCCTCGGGGTTCGCCTTCGCCCACCCCGGCCTCGACGGCGCCCTCGCGGACCTGCTGTCCTGAGCGCGAGGGTCGCCTCGGTCAGTCGCCGAGGCAGGGCGCCGGCACCGGGACTCCAGACAGCTCCCCAAGTCGAGTGGGCACTTTCTCCCGTGACGAACTGCCCACTCGACTGAGTGCTGGGGCCGCGCCACCCGGTCGACTGGGCACTTTCTCCCGTGACGAACTGCCCACTCGACTGGGTGCTGGGGCCCGCGCCACCCGGTCGAGTGGGCACTTTCTCCCGGGGTCGTCGGTCAGTCGCCGAGGCAGGGCGCCGGCACGGGCACCGGCGCCACAGCCGGAGCCGCAGCCGGGACGGGAGCGGTGTCGAGGCGGTCGTCGATCGGGTCGGTGCCGAGGTCGATGGTGAGCCGCGGCAGGAAGAACTGGACGAGCGGGCCGATCGACACGGCGTAGAGCACGGTGCCCAGGCCCACCGAACCGCCGAGCAGCCACCCGACGAGGAGGACCACGATCTCGATCGTCGTGCGCACGAGGCGGATCGACAGGCCGGTGCGTCGGGCGAGGCCGGTCATGAGGCCGTCACGCGGGCCCGGGCCGAGCTGGCTGCCGATGTAGAGGCCGCCCGCGACGCCGTTGAGCACGAGGCCCGACAGCAGCAGCGCGACCCGCGCCCACCAGGCGTCGGGCTGGGCGATGAGGGCCAGCCCCGCGTCGGCGGCCAGGCCGATGACGACGACGTTGGCGACGGTGCCGAGGCCGGGCCACTGGCGCAGCGGCACCCAGAGGAGCAGCACGAGGGCGCCGACGACGATGGTCACCTGGCCGAACGTCAGCGGCACGTGGCTCGCGACGCCCATGTGGAAGACGTCCCACGGGTCGAGCCCGAGCGCACCGCGCACCATCATGGCCATCGAGACGCCGTAGAGGGTCAGCCCGACGAGCAGCTGCACGATGCGCCGCGGCAGGTGCGGTGCCCGCAGCTGGGCGAGCGGTCCGAGGTTGCGCAGGGGCACGTGGCGTCTCATGGCCACCATCCTGACGCCGATTGGACTGATCGTTAAGGGCCAGTCGTGGGAGACTGGACCCATGCGCTCCGTCTCCGCCCGGACCCTGTCCGCCCTCCTCGGGCCCGAGCCGCTCCCCCGTCCCGCCTACCGCGGGCTCGCCGACGCCGTGCGCCGGCTCGTGTCCGACGGTCGGCTCCTCGTCGGCACCCGGCTGCCGAGCGAGCGCACCCTGACCACCGAGCTCGGGCTGAGCCGCACCACCGTCGTGGCCGCACTGGACGCGCTGCGCGACGAGGGCTTCGTCGTGACGCGCCGCGGCTCGGGCAGCGTCGTGGTCCTTCCCACCGGCACCTCCGGGCTCGCCCTCTCGGGTGCCGGGCTCATCCCCACCGACGTGCCGGCCGACGTCATCGATCTCACGTACGCCGCGATGCCCGCGGCCGCCGGCATCACCGCGGCCTACGAGCGGGCGCTCGCCGAGCTGCCGCGCCACCTCGCGACGGCCGGGTACCACCCGCACGGCCTGCCCGAGACCCGCTCGGCGATCGCCGAGTGGTTCACCGGTCGCGGCCTGCCCACCTCCCCCGACCAGGTCGTCGTCACCTCGGGGGCGCACGCCGGCCTCTCGACCGTGCTGCGCGCCGGGCTCGACGTCGGCGACCGGGTCCTCGTCGAGACGCCCACCTACCCCAACGCCGTCGTCGCCGTGCGGCGCTCCGGGCTGCGCCCCGTGCCGGCGCTGCTGACCCGTGACGGCTGGGACCTCGACGCCATCGAGATCGGCCTGCGGCAGAGCGGCGCCCGGATGGCCTACCTCATCCCGGACCACCAGAACCCCACCGGCCTGCTCATGGACGCCGGCACCCGCGCGGCCGTCGGCGAGGTGCTGGCCCGCGGGCGAGCCGTGCCCGTCGTCGACGAGACGTTCGTCGAGCTCGGGCTCGACGGCCTCGACGGGCCCGACGGCGGCACGAGCCGGCGCGTCGCACCGTTCGCGGCGACCGCCCCCGGCACCTTCACCCTCGGCAGCGCCGGCAAGACGTGGTGGGGCGGCATCCGCGTCGGCTGGGTCCGCTCGCCGCGCGAGGCCGTCGGGTCGATCGTCGAGTCGCGGCACAGCCTCGACCTCGGCAGCGCGGTGCTCGAGCAGCTCGTCGTGGCCGACCTACTGCACCAAGGCGACTCGGTCCTGCACGAGCGACGCCGCGAGGCGCGCAGCCGACGCGACGCCATGGTCGCGGCGCTGCGCCGGCACGTGCCCGACTGGCGGTTCGACGTGCCCGTCGGCGGGCTCAACCTCTGGTGCGAGCTCCCCATCGCGAGGGGTGAGCAGCTGGCGCGAGTCGGCGAGCAGGCCGGCGTCCGGCTCGCCCGGGGCAGCCAGTTCGCCGCCACCGGCGGCCTCGGGCGCTGGGTGCGGATCCCGTTCTGCGTGCCGGCCGACGAGGCCGACGAGGTGGGGCGGCGGCTCGCGGCGGCCTGGGACCTCGCCCTCGCCGGCCGACCGGCCCGCGACGACGCGCCGCCGCTCATCGCCTGACCCGTCCGTCCCGCAGCCCTCCCCTGCCACACTGGGATCGTGACCCAGACTGACGCGACGGTGCGCACACGCCGCTGGGAGGAGGGCGCCCTCGTCGAGGAGGACTTCCCCCTCGAGCAGGTGTCCGAGCACCTCGACCGCGAGGGCTCGCTGCTCTGGGTCGACCTGTGCGAGCCCGACCGCGCGCACCTGCAGCGCCTCGCCGACGAGCTCGGGCTGGACCCGCACGCCGTCGAGGACGCCGTGACCGCGGGCGAGCGTCCCAAGGCCACCCGGCACGCCAAGCACACCTTCCTGACCGTGTACGCCACCCGGCTCGACGCGCCGGACGACGACCCGGCGTCCCGCGACTCGCGCCTGCGGCTGAACCGCATCTCGGCGTTCGTCCTGCCGCGGGGCGTCATCACGGTCCGCTCGGACAGCTCGTTCGACATGGACCCGGTGCTGGAGCGGTGGAACGAGGACCCGGACCTGCTGCGGTACGGCGTCGGGGCCCTCGTGCACGGGCTGCTCGACACCGTCGTCGACGGGCACTTCGAGACGATCCAGCAGCTCGACGACGCCATCGAGGGGCTCGAGGACGACCTCTTCGACGACCGCGGTCGCGCCCGCGTCGTGCAGGTGCGCACCTACCGGCTGCGCAAGGAGCTCGTCGAGCTGCGCCGGGTCGTGCTGCCGATGCGTGAGGTGGTCAACGCGGTGCTGCGCCACCGCAAGGACCTCGACGAGCGGCGGCCCGAGCTCGACGGGTTCTACGACGACCTCTACGACCACGTCCTGCGGGCCGCCGAGTGGACCGAGTCGCTGCGCGACATGGTGACGACCGTCTTCGAGACCAACCTGTCGCTGCAGGACGCGCGGCTCAACACCGTCATGAAGAAGCTGACGGCGTGGGCGGCGATCATCGCCGTACCGACGGCCGTCACCGGCTGGTACGGCCAGAACGTGCCCTACCCCGGGTTCGCCTCGCACTCAGGCGTGCTCGTCAGCGGCGGGATCATCCTCGGTGTCGCCACGCTGCTCTACGTCGTGTTCCGGCGCAAGGGCTGGATCTAGCGCGACGGCCACCACCCCGGGAGCAGGGTGGCGGCCGTCGGTGCTGCGCGTCCGCGGGCCCGCCGTGGCGGGCGCACGAGGATCAGTCGCGCGTCAGCTTGCGGTAGGTGACGCGGTGCGGGCGGGCCGCCTCCGGGCCGAGGCGCTCGACCTTGTTGGCCTCGTAGGACTCGTAGTTGCCCTCGAACCAGTACCACTTTGCCGGGTCGTCCTCGGTGCCCTCGTAGGCGAGGATGTGCGTCGCGACGCGGTCGAGGAACCACCGGTCGTGGGAGATGACGACGGCGCAGCCCGGGAAGTCGAGCAGCGCGTTCTCGAGCGAGCCGAGGGTCTCGACGTCGAGGTCGTTGGTCGGCTCGTCGAGGAGCAGCAGGTTGCCGCCCTGCTTGAGGGTGAGCGCGAGGTTGAGGCGGTTGCGCTCACCACCGGACAGCACGCCGGACGGCTTCTGCTGGTCGGGGCCCTTGAAGCCGAACTGCGACACGTAGGCGCGCGAGGGGATCTCGACCTGGCCGACCTTGATGTAGTCGAGGCCGTCGGAGACGATCTCCCAGAGGTTCTTCTTCGGGTCCAGGCCCTCTCGGCCCTGGTCGACGTAGGAGATCTTGACCGTCTCGCCGATCCTGACCTCGCCGCTGTCGGGCTGCTCGAAGCCGACGATCGTCTTGAAGAGCGTCGACTTGCCGACGCCGTTGGGGCCGATGACGCCGACGATGCCGTTGCGCGGCAGCGAGAACGAGAGGTTGTCGATGAGGACGCGCTCGCCGAAGCCCTTCTTGAGGTTGTTGACCTCGATGACCGTCGAGCCCAGGCGCGGACCCGGCGGGATCTGGATCTCCTCGAAGTCGAGCTTGCGGGTGCGCTCGGCCTCGGCCGCCATCTCCTCGTAGCGGGCCAGTCGCGACTTGCTCTTGGCCTGACGGCCCTTGGCGTTGCTGCGGACCCACTCGAGCTCCTGCTTGAGGCGCTTCTGCAGCTTCTGGTCCTTCTTGCCCTGGACCGTGAGGCGCTCGGCCTTCTTCTCGAGGTAGGTCGAGTAGTTGCCCTCGTACGGGTAGAGGCGGCCGCGGTCGACCTCGGCGATCCACTGGGCGACGTTGTCGAGGAAGTACCGGTCGTGGGTCACCGCGATGACGGCGCCCGGGTAGGTCTCGAGATGCTGCTCGAGCCACTGGACCGACTCGGCGTCGAGGTGGTTGGTCGGCTCGTCGAGCAGCAGCAGGTCGGGCTTCTGCAGGAGCAGCTTGCAGAGCGCGACGCGGCGACGCTCACCACCGGAGAGGTTGGTGACCGGGGCGTCCGGCGGCGGGCAGCGCAGCGCGTCCATCGCCTGCTCGAGCTGGGAGTCGAGGTCCCACGCGTCGGCGTGGTCGATGTCCTCCTGCAGCTTGCCCATCTCGGCGAGCAGCGCGTCGTAGTCGGCGTCGGGGTCGGCCATCTCGGCCGAGATCTCGTTGTAGCGGTCGAGCTTGGCCTTGATCTCGCCCGCGCCCTCCTCGACGTTGCCGAGGACGGTCTTGTCCTCGTTGAGCGGCGGCTCCTGCAGGAGGATGCCGACCGTCGCGCCCGGAGCCAGGCGGGCCTCGCCGTTGCTGGGCTGGTCGAGTCCGGCCATGATCTTCAGGATCGTCGACTTGCCGGCGCCGTTGGGACCGACCATGCCGATCTTCGCACCCGGGTAGAACGACATCGAGACGTCATCGAGGATGACCTTCTCGTTGTGCGCCTTGCGCGCACGGGTCATGGTGTAGATGTACTCGGCCATGCGCAGAAGGCTATCTGCCGCACCGCGCACGACCGAATCGACGTCGCTCCCCGGCCGACCGGGCGCCCGGCCGGGCTCAGGCCGGCACCGGCTCCACGTCGTAGTCGTCGGTCTCGGGGTCGCCGAGCAGCGAGGCCGATGCCGACGCACGGTGGTCACCGGCCTCGTCGCCATCGTCCGGCCCGTCGAGGACGACGCCGTTCTCGTCGACGTTCGCCGGGCGCCGGTCGCCGTCCATCTGCGCCATCGCGTCGCGGACGTCGGGGTCGGCCGTGCGGTCGTGGCCGAGGGCGGCGGCGCGGCTGACCCGCTCGAAGGCCGCACGGCCCCACGACAGGTCGTGGCCGACGTGGTCGGCGTCGATCTCGGCGGACGTGCGCTGCTGGCCGTCGGTGCCCAGGTAGGTCTTGATGGCCAGGTTGCCCTCGACGACGACCGGCTGGCCCTTGTGCAGCGAGGCGGCGACGTTGGCGGCCAGGGCGTTGAAGACGATGACCGAGTAGAAGCTCGTGTCGAGGTCGGCGAACTTGCCGTCGGCCGTGCGCCGGAACGGCGTCGTGGCGATGCGGAAGGTCGTGAAGACGTGGCCGCTGCGGCCGAGCCGCTCGACCGGGTCGCTGACGACGTTGCCGTGGACGGTGATGCGGGTCTCGTTCATGGGCGGTGCTCCCTGCTCGGTCCGGCCGGGGCCGGCTCGGTGACGGCGGGTGGCGGCTGCCACCCGCGACCACCGTGCCGGGCCGGGACCGGCACCACCCAGGGGTGCCCCGGAGCCTGTGGACGGCAGCCCCACGACAGCAGGGGATGTGGACGAGCCGCCCACGGGCGGTCCAGCCCCCGTCAGCGGGTGGCGGCCTCGAGGTGCTCGCGGGTGTCGCGGTGGCGCGCCAGCACCTGGTCGACCGGCACCAGGACGCGGTCGTCGGCGACGGCGCCGACGGCGTCGGTCAGGCGGCCGGCGACGGCCCGTCGCCGGCGCCTGGCCCCGACCTGCGCCCACGCCCGCGAGAGCGCGCCGAGCACGAGCCCGAGCACGACTCCGCCGAGCAGGAGCACGAGCGGCAGCGGCAGCACCCAGAGCGTCGGGACCTCCGGCCGCGGCAGCGCGAGCAGGCCCATGACCCAGAGCACGGCGTACCACAGCAGCCCGCCGAGGGCGGCGAGCCCGAGCACCCACTGGAGGGCGTCGACGACGAACCACCAGGCCCGTCGGCGGTCCTGCAGCGGGGTGTCGACCATGGCGCGGTCGAGCGCGTCGGCCAGCCCCTCCTCGCCCTGCTGGACCGAGTCCTCGACGGCCGTGGCCCAGCGGACGGGAAGGTCGGTGGCGGCCTCGCGGACGAAGCCGCGGGTCGCGAGGTCGACCGCCGAGACGGCGGCCGTGGTGGGCGCCGGGATCGAGGAGCGGCCGAGCGCCGCCCGCACGTCGTCGCCCCCGATCTCCACGGGGATCGGACGCGCGCCGGCACGGTCGAGGCGCAGCCGGCGGATCGGGTCGGGGGTCAGCGCGCGGCCCCACCGGGCGTAGAGCCACGCGGTGTGGCCGAAGGCGCGACGGCGGTGGTCGCGCTCGACGGCGTCGAGGACGATCGGCACGCCGGCGGCGCGGGCGAGCGAGGCGTCGAGGTCGGTGCGCGGGAGGCGGCCGACGTCGGGCTCGTGGTCGGCGACGCCCCGCCGCAGCGAGGTGGCCGCCGCGACGACGTCGGCGCTGAGCCGCTGGCGGGCCGCGGCGTGGCCGGCGACGACGTTGGCGATGCGCTGGGCGAGCTCGGGCACGCCCTGGCCGGTGACGGTCGAGGTGGCGAGCACGGCGGGACGCGTGACGCCGTCGGCCTCGAGCAGCTTGGCGAGGTCGGCGGTGAGGGTGGCCGTGGCGTCCTTCGGGAGGCGGTCGACCTGGTTGAGCACGCCGAGCGTCACGGCGTCGTGGTGCGAGAGGTGGGCGACGAACTCGTCGTGCAGCCGGGCGTCGGCGTACTTCTGCGGGTCGGTGACCCAGACGAAGACGTCCACCAGTCCGAGGACGCGCTCGGCCTCGTCGCGGTGGGCCTGCTCACGCGAGTCGAAGTCGGGCAGGTCGAGCAGCACGAGCCCGTCGAGCGACCCGATCACGCCGGCGACCGCCGGCACGGCGGCCGTGGCGGACGCGTCGGTGCTGTCGCCCGACGCGTCGGCGGCCTCAGCATCATCGGCGGCCTCCGCGGCCTCGGCGGCCTTGGCACCCGGCCGGGTCGACGCGTCAGGAGCCTTGTCCCCCAAGGCTTCCGGTGCGGACGGCTGGTCGGGCGCACCGACGCCGTGGCGTGCCTTGACGCCGAGCCAGTCGAGCAGGCGCGTGGCGTCGGCGTCGCCCCAGACGGCGGCGGTGGGCTTGGAGGTCGTCGGCCGGCGCGCGCCGATCGTGGCGACCTCGGACCCGACGAGGGCGTTGAAGAGCGAGGACTTGCCGCTGCCGGTGGCGCCGGCGAGGGCGACGACGGTGTGGTCGGCACCGATGCCCGAGCGCTCGACGGCGCGGTCGACGACGCGTCGGGCGCGCTCGGACTCGGCGGGGTCGAGCTGCTCGCCGCCGGACAGGATCGCCCGGGACAGCGCGGTGGTGCGGGTGGCGAGCTCGGCGGCGGTGACGCGGGCCCCCTGGGCGCGGCCCATCCGGATGGGGCTCATCGGGCCTCCTGCACGGCCGCGGCCGCCCGGCGCAGCACGGTGGCGTGGTCGGTGTCCGGCTGCACGGTGCTGACGGCTCCTTCGAAACGGGTCTGCTCGGCGGCGTACAGCGCCTCGACGCGCTCGACGAGCTGTTCGCGGGCCTTGCGGGCGAGGTCGCGCACGGCCTGGTCGCCGAAGACGGCCTCGAGCAGCTTCTGCCCGACGACCGCCGTGCCGCCGGCGATGCCGACCTCGGCCCCGGTGATGCCGGCCGTACTGGCGAACGTCACGAGCATGAGGACGACCCCGAGCCCGTTGACGCCGTAGGCCATGATCCGCGCGGTGGTGCGACGGTCGCGGCCCTCGCTGCGCACCATGGTGAGGATGTCGCCCTGCCAGTCGCGCACGAGGCGGGCGATGCGGTCCTCGACGTCGGGACCAGATCGTTTGAGGCCCGGGTGCGTGGCGAGCAGCTGCTCGCCGCCGGGCAGGCCGCGCCAGGCCCGCGTGGCGGTGCGGGCCGCCACCTCGGCGCGGTCGGCGACGAGGGTGGCCACGCCCGACTGGAGCGCCTCGCCGAGCTCGTCGGCCTTGGCCGGGCCGCCCTTGAGGAAGGCCGCGAACCGGTCGCGCACCCGCGAGACCGTCGACTCTACCTGGCGGAAGAACTCGCCGGTGCCGACGAACTCCTGCCAGCGGGCGAGGACCTCGCCGCGCAGGAGGGTGCCGTCGGCGACCGAGTCGCGGACGGCGTCGACGGCCTGCGCGTAGGCGCTCGACGCGGCCCCGGACAGGGTGCGGGCGGCCTCGCGCTGGGCGTCGGTGGCACTGACGACGGTGTCGACGCGCCCCGAAAGGACGTCGAGGGCACCGTCGAGCGTCTGGCGCACGACGGCTGCCCGCGACTGCGCGTCGCCCGCGAGCGCCGCGAGCCAGCCCTTGAGCCGGGCGGTCTGGTGCTCGGGCAGCAGCCCGTCGTGCAGCGGCGACTCGACGATGGTGAAGATCGGTGCGGTGCCGAGGCCCTGCTCGCGCAGCATCGAGGCGAGGTGGGTGCGGATGTCGTCGACGGAGTCGGTGGCGACGCGGTCGAGGACGATCGCCACGGACGCGCCGCGCTCGGACGCCTCGCGCAGCAGCACCCACGGCACGGCGTCGGCGTAGCGCGAGGCCGTCGTGACGAAGATCCAGAGGTCGGCGGCGGCGAGCAGCTGGCCGGCGAGGTCGCGGTTGGCCTCGACGACGCTGTCGACGTCGGGGGCGTCGATGACGGCCAGGCCCGCGGTGACGGCGTCGGTGGGCACGAGCCGCAGCGCGCCGGGACCGTCGGAGGCGTTGTGCCGCCCGGTGATCCGGGCCAGGCCCGGCAGGATGCGCGGCCCGGCGAACCAGCGCTCGTCGTCGGGGTGGTGCACGAGGACGGGCGACCGCGTCGTGGGGCGCAGGATGCCGGGGAGGGTGACCTCGCGACCGACGAGCGAGTTGACGAGCGTCGACTTGCCGGCGCCGGTGGAGCCGCCGACGACCGCGAGCAGCGGCGCGTCGAGCGAGGCCACGCGAGGGATGACGTAGTCGTCGAGCTGGGCCAGGAGGCGGCGGCGGGTCAGCCGCGCGGCGTCGGCGCTCGGCAGCTCGAGCGGGAAGGTGACGTCGTCGATGGCAGCACGCAACGCACCCACCGCCGAGAGAAGGCGGGCGCCACCCACCCCTGACTCACCTGCCACGTCCCAATCCTCCCGTGTCACGCCATCACATCCAAACCGGACGAACGGCGTGTTTCGGACGCGCGTCGCAGTTTTCCGGCTGCGGACCCGTGCCCGCTCGGCCGCGGAGGGGTCCGTACCCTGTCGGCGCCCCCGGCAGGACTCGAACCTGCGACCAAGAGATTAGAAGGCTCTTGCTCTATCCGCTGAGCTACAGGGGCACAGCCCGTTGCGGGCGCCGTCCAATGATAGGCATCCGAGGGGCCGGTCCCGACGCGCGCGCGCCGGTCAGGTGACGGGCGATCCGACGAACGCGCGGCGGTGCGCCGTGATCGCCTCGAGCAGGACGAGCTCGCGGCCCTGGGCGTCGGGCTCGGCGGTGCCGTGCACGAGCCGGGAGCGCAGCAGCGCAAGGTCGCTCGCGCTGTCCTGGAACGCCTCCATCGAGCGCTTCGCCGGCCGGCCACCGGTCTGGCGTGCCCACTGCCGCGCGGCCCGGCGCAGCCGCAGCTGCGAGAGCATCGTGACCTCGGCGTGGGTGAGCCAGCCGGCGTCTGCGTAGGGCGAGAGGTAGCGGCCGATGAGCCGGCCCTCGCGGCGCCGCAGCCAGACGAGGAAGCCGACGAACGCGAGGAAGAGCGGCACCTGGTAGGTGGCGTAGGCCTCGAAGAAGCCCTCCATCCCGGCGAGCGCCGACAGGTTCCACAGTCCGTGCAGCAGCATGGCGCAGAGCCAGCCGCCGACGACGGCGAGGACCCGGACGGCCGGGCGGCGGGCCGACACGGCGATGCCGATGCCGATGCCGGTGAGCGAGGTGAAGAGCGGGTGCCCGAACGGGCCCATCAGCCCGCGCACGAGGAAGGTGGCCGTGAGGCCCTCGCTGCCGTACTCGTTGTAGGCCTGGCCGAGGTAGAGGATGTTCTCGCTGAAGGCGAAGCCGGCGCCGATGAGCCCGGCGTAGACGATGCCGTCGATGATGCCGTCGAACTCGCGGCGCCGGAACAGGTAGATGAGCAGGATGCCGAGGCCCTTGAGGGTCTCCTCGACGACCGGCGCGAGGTACACGGCGCCGGTGGCGAGCGGGTCGGTCCACCGGGCCTCGACGAGGATCTTGAGGCCGAACGTGTTGAGGAAGTAGGCCCCGACGACGGCCACGAGCGCGCCCCAGAGGAACGCGAACACGAGGTAGCGCGTCGGCTCGGCCTCGTAGCGGTCGAGCCACAGGTAGGTCGGCACGATGACGAAGAGCGGGACGATCGCCATGAGCGCCGAGGTGACGATGACCTGCGCCGTGAGCCGCTCGCCGAGGATGCCGAGCAGCACGAGCAGGCACACGAGGAAGACCGAGGCCACGACGCCGATCGTCAGCAGCGAGCGCAGGACCGGACGCCGGGTCGGGTTGCGGGCCCCGCTCCACTGCGTCGCCTCGCTCGAGCCCGGCGCCCTCGAGCCCGGCCCGCTCGAGCCCGGTCCGGTCGAGCCCGGCCCCGGGCCCGCCTGCCCCGTCGTCACGTCCCCTGAGGTCATGGCCGAAGGCTAGTGCAGGGCCCGACGCGGGTGCTGGTGCCGACACCGCCGTGGGCCCGTGCGCCCAGCCTCTATGGTGGTCCGGTGAGCGAGACGAACCACCGCGCCATCGCGGACCGCATCATCTGGGTGGACTGCGAGATGACCGGGCTGTCCCTGCAGTCGGATGCCCTCGTCGAGGTGGCGGCCCTCGTCACGGACTTCGAGCTGAACCAGCTCGGTGGGGGCGTCGACGTCGTGATCCGCCCGCCCGACGAGTCGCTGGCCCAGATGGACGACTTCGTCCGCGACATGCACACGACCTCCGGCCTCATCGACGAGCTCGCGGCCGGCGTCACGATCAAGCAGGCCGAGGACCTCGTCCTCGACTACGTGCGCACCTTCGTACCCGAGCCGCGCAAGGCCCCGCTCGGCGGCAACACCGTGGCCACCGACCGTGGCTTCCTGGCCCGCGACATGCCCGAGCTCGAGCAGTACATGCACTACCGGATCATCGACGTCAGCTCGATCAAGGAGCTGTCCCGGCGCTGGTACCCGCGCGTCTACTTCAACGCCCCGAAGAAGTCGGGCGGGCACCGCGCCCTCGCCGACATCCGCGAGTCCATCGCCGAGCTGCGCTACTACCGCCAGGCGGTGTTCGTCCCGCAGCCCGGGCCCGACAGCGCGACGGCGAAGGCGCTCGCGCAGCCGCACGTCATCGAGCACTGACGCCCGTCGCCGCCTGCTCGCGAGCGGCTGCGAGGGTGGTCACGAGCACCCCTTGGGGCCGTGTACGATTGGCGTCGCTGTCCCACGACGCCGAGCCCTCGGGCCCGGCTCGCGGCATGCATGGTGGGTGTAGCTCAGCTGGTAGAGCACCTGGTTGTGGTCCAGGTGGCCGCGGGTTCAAGTCCCGTCACTCACCCCATGTGCTCCGGCACGGACGAGGGCCCCGCACATCGGTGCGGGGCCCTCGTCGTCTCCCGGAGACGTGGGTCGCGACCGTCAGCGGCCGCACAGCCGTCGCAGGGCCGTGAGGTCGTCGCGGACCATCGCGGCGATGTCGGCGCGGCGCTGCGCCTGCTCGCCCGCGCCCGTCGCCGCGACGGCGACGCGGTAGGCCGCGAGGTCGTCGGCGAGGTTCTGGACACGCTCGCGCACGTCGTCGGACGTCGTCGACCGGGCGATCACCGCGGCTCGTCCGCGGGCCCCGGCCACGGCGTCGGGTGTCGTTCCGGGTGCCGTCACGCCGGCGGCGGCGGTGAGGACGGTGCCCATCGAGGCGCAGTCGCGGACGATCGAGGAGACCGGCGGGGGGCCGCTGCTCGAGGCCGTGCCGGCGTCGCGGGTCGCGCCGTTGGCCACCAGGGCCGTCGTGACGGCGACGCCGAGGGCGAGGACGGCACCGGCCACGGGGTGGCGACGCCGCAGGGGTCGTGCTGTCGGGCTCATGGCGTGCCCCCCGTCGGGGTCGTGGGCTGGTACTCGTAGGCGCCGCGGTCGTCGTAGGTACGGACGCCGATGCCGGTGTCGGCGGTGGCCGGGTCGTCGACGCGGGGGCGTCCGGCGGCGTCGGTCGCGGGCTGGCCCGGTGCGCTCGAGTCCGCCGAGTCGATGGCGGGCGAACCCGCCTGCAGAGTGAGGTCTCCCCCGGCCGGGTTGGTCAGCCGCGGGTCGGCCTGCAGGCCCCGGTCCTCCTGGCCGCTCGCCGCCTGGAAGGCCGACAGGGAGGTGTAGGACGTCGAGCCCCACACCAGCATCGTGCCGGCGGTGCTGAGGTTGACGAGGTCGGAGTCGACGGTCGTGCCCAGCTGCGACGTGGCGTCGACGCGGATGTTGCCGCGCGTCCTCGGGCACTTGAACGTCCCGCCGGCGCCGTCCGGGCACCCGATGGCGTTGTCGACGGCGACGTTGTCGGCGATGGTGAACCCGGTCGGGGTGCCGGAGGCGACGCCCTCGAGGTTGATGCCGGCGGAGACGTTGCCGTACACGGTGTTGCCGACGACGGAGCTGCCGGTGACGCCGAAGTCGTCGATCCCGTGGTCGCCGGTCAGGCACCCGTCCGTGTTGCCGGTCGGCGGATGGCTGCAGTTGCTCTGCACCGTCGAGGTGAAGCCCATGTTGTGGTAGCTGACGTTGTCGACGATCGTGTTGCCGTCACCGCCCGGGTAGGACTGGATGCCCGAGTCCTCGTTGTCGTGGACCCGGTTGCCCTTGACGAGGTTGCCCGGCGCCCGCAGGTCGATGCCGACGGCGTTGCGCACGTAGCCGTAGGCGTTCCACGAGATCTCGTTGCCGACGAGCTGGTTGCCGGTGGAGCCGTTGGTGAGGAAGATGCCCGACGCCGAGTTGTCGGTCACGAGGTTGCCGCTGACGCTCGAGCCGGTCATCGCGTTGAGGTACATCCCGTAGGCCGTGGACCCCGACACGCGCAGCCCGGAGGTGCGCACCGTGTTGCCGGTGAGCGTCACGCCCGTGGCGTTGTAGACGTAGATGCCGTCCCTCGGCGAGCCCTGGATCGTGAAGCCCGACACCGTGATCCAGCTCTGGTTGGAGATGGTGAAGCCGTGCTTGGCCCCGGAGATCGTCACCGAGGCGCCGGGCGCCGGCCGGAAGACGATGGGCGAGCCGGAGGTGCCCGAGTGCCACGGGAAGACCTCGTCGGCGTACGTGCCGCTCGACACGAGCACCGTCTGGCCGGCGACGGCGACCTTGGCGGCCTTCGCGATGGTGCAGTACGGGACGCTCGCGGTGCCGGTGCCCGCGTCGGAGCAGCCCGCGCCGCCGACGTAGAGGGTCGTGACGGCGCCTTCGGCCGGGTCGAGCGGTAGCGCCGCCAGGCCGAGCGCGACGCCGAGGACGCCCGTGGCGAAAGCCACCTTGCCTCTGGCCGATGAGCCGGTGCCGTGAGCGCTTGCAGCTGCCATCGCCGGATCCCCGTTCCCGCGCGTCGTTCGTTCTGGCGCCTCGAGTGTGGTCGCGAGGCCCTCTCGCGACCACGGCCGCGCGGCCGAGGAGGACGTACGTCAGCTGATGTACTCCCCCGCCGCGGAGCGCCGGGGTCGGACGCCGGAGTCGGACGCCGTGGTCAGGCGCCGCGGAAGAGGTCGGCCTCGAAGCGGTAGGCGTCGCCGCGGTAGGTGTTGCGGCCGACGAGCACGGGCGTGCCCGCCGAGGTGTAGGCGACCTCGTCGCCGACGAGGACGGCGGCCCCGACGCGGGTGCCGAGCAGCGCCGCCGTGTCGGCGTCGGCGACGTCGGCCATGAGCGTGTACGCGCTGCGGTGGATCGTGACGCCGCACCGCTCGCGAAGCTGCTCGTAGAGGGAGGCGTCGGTGAGGTCGGCCGTGGCGAGTGCCGCGGCGCGCTGCTCGGGCAGCACGACGACGTCGAAGCAGACCGGTGTGCCGTCCATCCCCCGCAACCGGTCGATCTCGATGACCGGCGACGCCGGGGCGATGTGCAGCTTGCCGGCCTCCTCGAGCGTCGCGGCCCGGACCTGCTGGCGCAGCACCTTCGCGGTGGGCGTCAGGCCCCGGGCGCGGGCCATCTCGGTGAAGGACTGGAGCGTGCTCGGCGGCTCGCCGACGACCTGGCGCGGGACGAACCAGCCGCGCTGGGCCGAGCGCTGGAGGGCGCCGTCGGCCTCGAGGCGCGAGAGGGCCTGGCGGAGCGTCGCCCGGCTGACACCGAGCTCGGCGGCGAGGTCGCGCTCGCCGGGCAGCCGGGCGCCGGCGGCGAACCGGCCGACCGTGAGGTCGTGCCGCAGCTGCTCGTACGCCTGGTCCGGGGCGCGGGAGGTCGTCACGCCGCGAACTGTACCAGTTTCACATCGTGAGCAACCAGATATACCAACTGGTTTTAACTGGACTAACTGGATCATTCGCGTCTACGCTTCCGAGCCATCGCAGCGCCATCTCGACACCAGCGCCATCTCGACACAACGGAGTGAAAGATGATCGTCCACCGAGCACGCGTCGTCCGCACGTTCGCCGTCGCCGCCGCCCTGGGCGCGGCCGTGGCCGGCTGCACACCCGGCACCGGCGGCTCCGGCCCCAGCGCCGCACCGAGCGCCGTCTCGACCGACGTCGCCGCCGCCGGCAAGGTCACCCTCAAGCTCACCGACTTCTGGGGCTCGGCCGAAGGGAAGTGGATCGACCGCGTCGTCGCCGACTTCGAGAAGAAGCACCCCAACGTGACGATCAAGCGCACGTCCGAGGACTGGGGCCAGCTCAACTCGACCCTCAACCTCCAGCTGCAGGACGACGGCGGCCCCGACATCGCGAGCGCCAACAACGGCTGGCAGTCGCTCGGCACCCTGGCCAAGGGCCACCTGGTGCTCAACCTCGACGCCTACGCCAAGGCCTACGGCTGGGACTCGCGCGTGCCCACGACGATCGCCCGGCAGAACAAGTTCACGACCGACGTCGCGACGATGGGCTCCGGGTCGTGGTTCGCCACCCCGATGGCCCGCACCTCGCTCATCGGCCTCTACTACAACGCCGACAAGCTGGACAAGCTCGGGCTGCAGCCGCCGAAGACCCTCGCCGAGCTCGAGGCCGCGGCGGCCCGGGCCAAGGCTGCCGGCGAGGTGCCCTTCGAGTACGGCAGCCTCGACGGGTCGACCTCCGCCCTCCTCGGGGTCCAGGCGGTGCTCGCCGACAAGGGCAAGCTCAACGACTACATCTACGACTCCCCGTCGGTGAAGGCCGGCGACGTCGCGATGACCCAGGCCGTCCAGACGGTCAAGAAGTGGGCCGACGCCGGCTACTACCCGAAGAACTTCGCCGGCATCGACTACCAGACCGCCGTGTCGAAGTTCGTCGGCGGCGAGGGCGTCTTCCGCTGGGAGTACACCGGCTCGCTCGGCCTCGACGCCACCCAGCAGAAGCACTTCGGCTACGTCCAGCTGCCGCAGTCCAGCGGGACCGCCAGCGTCGGCGTCGGTGCGGCGCCCGGGGCGATGGTCGTGTCGGCCAAGTGCGCCCACCCCGACGTCGCCGCCGCCTTCCTCGACTACCTCATGTCGCCGGAGGCCGCCCAGGCCGCGGCCGACCTCGGCCTCGTGCCCGCCCTGTCCGAGGACGTCAGCGTGGCCAAGGACTCGATGAGCCTGAGCGGGGAGTCCGCCGGCGCCGCCGCCCTCGACGGCGACGACGGCTACGTCCCCTACTTCGACTGGTCCAGCCCCACGATGCTCGACACGCTCGGCCAGAACCTCCAGCTCGTCTACGCCGGCAAGATGACGCCCGCCGACTACACCAAGGCGGTCGACGCCGACCGCGACGCCTTCCTCGCGGGCAAGGGCTGAGCGTGCCCTCCGCCCGACCGGTGTCGACCGCACCGCCCGTCCGGCTGCGGCGCCGCTCCCCGCGGCGCCGCACCCGGTGGGTCGGCCTCGGCTTCGCCGCGCTGCCGCTGGCGCTCTACGCCCTCGTCGTCATCGTGCCGCTCGCCCAGTCGGTCCAGTACTCGTTCTTCAGGTGGGACGGCGTCAGCGTCGCGACGTGGGTCGGTCTCGACAACTACGTCGAGTTCCTCACCGACCCCGTGCTCCGCTCGACCTTCAGCCACGTGCTCGTGCTCATCTGCTTCTTCTCGCTGCTGCCGATCGCCCTCGGGCTGCTCTCGGCGGCGATGCTGACCCGCTCCAAGCAGCCGGGGATGGCGGTCTTCCGGTGGATCTTCTTCCTGCCGCAGGTCATGACGAGCGTCGTCATCGCCCTCGTCTTCAAGCGGATCTACGCCCCGGACGGGCCCCTCAACTCCCTGCTCGAGGCCCTGGGCCTCGACGCCCTGACCCGCACCTGGCTCGCCGACTTCACGTGGGCCCTGCCGGCGCTCGGGCTCATCGGCACCTGGGTGACGTTCGGCTTCTGCATGGTCCTGTTCATCTCCGGCACGTCCGCGATCGCGCCGGAGCTCTACGAGGCGGCACGCGTCGACGGCGCCGGACCGGTGCGCGAGTTCTTCGCCGTCACGCTGCCCGGGCTGCGCGGCCAGGTCGCCGTCGCCTTGACGCTGACGATCACCGCCTCGCTGCGCACCTTCGACCTCGTCTGGATCACGACGCACGGCGGCCCCGGCACGTCGACGCTGACCCCTGCGGTCGCCCTCTACAAGGCGGCCTTCTAGAACCCGCAGGTCGGGCTCGCCGCCGCCATCGGCGTCGTCATGGCCGTGCTGTGCCTCGCCATCGCCGTCGTCATCACCCGCATCTCGGAGAGGGACTGACATGGTCGCGAGGTCCGAACGCGTCATCAACTACGTCGTGCTGGTCGTCATGGCCGTCGTCGTGCTCTTCCCCATCGGCTCGTTCGTGCTCGCCGCGCTGAGCCCGGACCGGTCGGGCCGCCCGGTCGGGCTCTCCCAGCTGCAGTGGGGCAACTTCGCGACGGCCTGGCGCGACGCCGACTTCTCGCGGGCCATGACGGTCTCGCTCGTCATCGCCGTGTGCGTCGTCGTCGGCCAGGTGCTGCTCGCCCTCCTCGGCGGCTTCGCCTTCGGCGTGCTCGGCGTCGCGGGCGAGCGGGTCCTCTTCCCGGTGGTCCTGCTCGGCATGATGGTCTCGACCGAGGCGATCATCGTGCCGCTCTACTACCAGTTCCGGATCCTCGGGCTGACGAACACCTTGCCCGGCATCGTCCTGATCAACCTCGGCATGGGCGTCCCCTTCGGCATCTTCTGGATGCGGGCCGCCTTCCGGGCCCTGCCGCCCTCGACGTTCGAGTCGGCCGAGCTCGACGGGGCCAGCCCGCTGCAGATGCTCCGCTTCCTCGCCACCCCGATGGTGCGCCCGGCGATCCACACGCTCGTGCTGCTCAGCTTCATGTGGACGTGGAACGACTACTTCCTCTCGCTCGTGTTCCTCCACGGCGAGAACCAGACCGCGACCGTCGCCCTCGGCGTGTTCCAGGGCAAGTACGTCACGCAGATCAACCTCATGGCCGCCGGCGGCCTCGTCGTGGCGGCGCCCGTGCTGCTGCTCTACGTCGTCTTCCAGCGCAAGTTCATCTCCGGGATGCTCGCAGGGGCGATCAAGGAATGAGCCGGGGTGAGCGAGGAGTGACCACGCGTGAGAACCATCCGTCCGACCGACCCGCCCCAGGGAGAGCCGTGTCCCTTCGTCCCACCGTCCTGCCCGACGCCGAGGCCGTCGCGGAGGTCGTCGCCGCCACCGTCCTCGAGCGCCTCGCCTCCTCCGGCGAGGGAGACTTCCTCCTCGGCTGCCCGGGAGGCCGCACCGCCGAGCCGACCTACCGGGCGCTGGCCCGCAAGGTCGCCGAGGGCGCCGACGTCTCGCGCCTCGTCGTCGTCATGATGGACGAGTACGTCGTGCCCGACGCCGACGGCGTCCCTCGACCCGTCGACCCGGACCTGTCGTACTCGTGCCGGGGCTTCGCCGAGCGGCAGATCCTCGGCCCGCTCGCCGACGCCGCCCGCGCGGCCGGCACCGTGGCGCCGACGCGCGTCTGGGTGCCCGACCCGGCCGACCCGCAGGCCTACGACGAACGCATCGAGGCAGCGGGCGGCATCGACCTGTTCCTCCTCGCCTCCGGAGCGAGCGACGGCCACATCGCCTTCAACCAGCCCGGCACCGACCGCGGCGCCCGGTCGCACGTCACCGAGCTCGGCGAGGCCACCCGCCGCGACAACATGTCGACGTTCCCCGAGCTGACGCGTCTGGACCTCGTGCCCACGCACGGCGTCACGGTCGGCGTCGACACGATCGCCGCGCAGTCGCGCGAGGTCGTCATGATCGTGTGCGGCGACCACAAGCGCGAGGCCTTCGAGCGCATCGTTGCCGCCGAGAGCTACGAGCCCGACTGGCCCGCGACCATCGCCGTCGAGTGCAAGAACCCCGTCCTCGTCGCCGACCGGGCCGCCGCCGGCTAGCCCGGTCCCCACTGCCCAGCCCGTCCAGTCCCGACCCACACGACCCACACCGACCCACACCGAACCAGCGAAGGAAATCCACGCGCATGGCTGCCATCAAGCTCGTCTACATCGGAGGCGGGTCCTCCCGCGGCGCCGGGACCATGGCCTCGTTCCTGGCCCACGGCAAGGAGTTCGACGGCTCCGAGGTCGTCATCCAGGACGTCGACCCCGAGCGTCTCGCCGCCGTCGAGTCGATCGCCACCAGGATCGCCCGTGCCCAGGGCCTCGACATCACCATCACCTCGACGACCGACCGGCGCGCGGCCCTGACCGACGCCGACGCGGTGCTGTCGAGCTTCCGCCCGGGCAACTTCGAGGCTCGCGCCCTCGACGAGCGGATCCCGTTGAAGCACGGGGTGATCGGCCAGGAGACCCAGGGGCCGGGCGGCCTGTTCATGGCCCTGCGCTCGATCCACATCTACGAGGACATCATCCGCGACCTCGACGCGTTGGCGCCGAACGCCGTGATCTTCAACTACACCAACCCGGTCAACATCGTGTCGCAGGCGGTGACGCGCTTCACGGACCGGACCATGTGGTCGATGTGCGAGGGCCCGATCACGTTCCCGCACGCGGTGCTGCGCGCCGCCGGGCTCGACGTCGAGAAGGCGCACGTCGTCATGGCCGGCGTCAACCACAACTGCTGGTCCTTCGAGCACACCTACGAGGGCCAGGACCTCATGTTGCTGCTCGACGCCGCGTGGGAGGCCCGCAAGGACGACCCGACGTTCACCGGGCACGACCGACGGATGCTGCAGCTGGCCACGACGATGCGATCGGTGCCGAGCGACTACTTCCAGTACTACTACTTCCGCGACGAGCTGCTCCGCGAGCTGCAGGGAGCGCGGACCACGCGCGCCGAGGACCTCCTCGCGGCGCTGCCGGGCTACTGGGAGCACTACGAGGAGCAGTCCCGGGCCGAGGTGCCCGAGCTCGACCCGAACCGCTCGCGCGGAGGCATCCACGAGCTCGAGCTGGCCATCGACGTCATGAGCGCCTACTACAACGACACCGGCGCCCGCCTGCCGGTCAACCTGCCGAACGTCGGGGGCGCACTGCCGGGCTTCGACGAGGACGTCGTCGTCGAGATGTGGTGCACCGTCGACGCGTCGGGCGTGAAGCCGCTGCCGCAGAAGCCGCTGCCGCACGCGGTGCGCGGCCTCGTCCAGCAGCTGGCCGAGTACCAGTACCTGGCGGCCGAGGCGGCCTGGCGGGGCACGCGCGCCGACGGCATCCGGGCGATGGCCGCCAACCCGATGGTGCCCTCGCTACGCGTCGCCGAGGAGCTCTACGACGAGATGGCGCACGCCCACCGCGCCTACCTGCCCGAGCGCCTGCTCCGGTGACGCGCTCCCCCGACGGCGCCGGCCACGCCTACCTCGCCGTCGACGCCGGCAACTCCAAGACGGTCGCCCTCGTCGTCGACGGCGAGGGCGCCGTCCTCGGCCGCGGACGCGGCGGCTGCGGCGACATCTACGGCGCGAGCAGCGCCGACGCCGCCCTGTCGGCGGTGTTCGGCGCCGTCGACGTGGCCCTGCGGACGGCGGGCCTGGCGCCCGGCCACGTCACGGGCGCGGCCTTCCGGCTCGCCGGTGTCGACTTCCCGGAGGACATGCGGTTCTGGGACGGGCACATCGCCCGGCGCCTCGAGGGCATCGGGGCGTGGACGACGAAGAACGACGGTTTCGCCTCGCTGCGCCTCGTCGACGGCTCGGGCGTCGCGGCCTCGATCACCGTCGGCACCGGGCCGGCCGTCGCGGCCCGCTCGGCCGACGGCCGCGAGGAGTGCTCGGGCATGTTCGTCTTCGACCACCTGGGCGGCTCCGGCCTGGGCCACCACGGGCTGGCAGCCGTCTGCCGCGCGTGGATGGGGATCGGGCCGGCCACCTCCCTGACCGCGTCCTACCTCGAGCTCTACGAGGTCCCCGACGCGTGGGCGCTGCGCCACGCCTTCGCGCGGCGGGAGGGAGCCCGGCCCGGCAGCGACCTGTGGCGGGCCTCGCGCGTCGTCCTCGCGGCAGCCGAGGGCGGGGACGCCGTCGCCCGCAGGCTCGTCGCCGACCAGGCGGCGGCCTTCGTGCGGTACGCGCAGTGGTGCGCCCGACGCGTCGGCGTCGACCTCGCGTCGGGGAGCCTGCCGGTGCTGCTCAACGGCTCGGTCGTCACCTCCGAGTACCCGGCGATGCGGGACGCCCTCCGCGACCGGCTCGCGCTCGAGGCGCCCGCCGCGCCGGTCGTCGTGTCGTCGGCCTCACCGCTCATCGGCGTCGTCCTCGACGCGCTCGCCGAGGGCGGCGTCGAGGTCGGGCCCGAGCTGCTCGCGACCGTCCGCGACGACCACCCCGACGACTTCCTCGTCACCTGACCCCCTCCCCCGGCCCCGAAGGATGCCCATGACCCCGCCCCCGTTCGACGTCGACGCCGTCCTCGCGGCCCTGACGCTCGAGGAGAAGGCCTCGCTGCTGTCCGGTCGCGACGACTGGTACACCGAGCCGCTCGACCGGCCGGCCGAGGGCGTCCGCGTGCCCTCGATCGAGGTCGGCGACGGGCCGCACGGCCTGCGCAAGGAGACCGGCGTCGACATGGTGTGGGTGCCGGCGACGTGCTTCCCCACCGCGTCGGCGCTCGGCGCGACGTGGGACCGCGACCTCGTGCGACGCGTCGGGGAGGCGATCGGGCGCGAGGCCCGGGCCGAGGGCGTGCAGGTCGTGCTCGGACCCGGCGTCAACATGAAGCGCTCGCCGCTCTGCGGCCGCAACTTCGAGTACTTCTCCGAGGACCCGCTCCTGTCTGGCGAGCTCGGGGCGGCCTACGTGACGGGCGTGCAGTCGGTGGGCGTCGGCACCTCGCTCAAGCACTTCGCGGCGAACAACCAGGAGATCGAGCGCACCCGCATCTCGGTCGAGGCCGACGAGCGCACGCTGCGCGAGACCTACCTCGCGGCGTTCGAGCGCGTCGTCACCACGGCCGACCCGTGGACGGTCATGTGCTCGTACAACCGCCTCGCCGGCGTCCACGCCTCCGAGAACCGCTGGCTGCTCACCGACGTGCTCCGGCACGACTGGGGCTACGACGGGCTCGTCGTGTCCGACTGGAACGCCGTGCACCACCGGGTGCGCGCCGTGCAGGCCGGTCTCGACCTCGAGATGCCCGGTACCGGCGGGCGCACCGACGCCGAGGTGGTGGCCGCGGTGCGGTCCGGCGAGCTCGACGAGTCGGTCGTCGACGCCGCGGCGCGGCGCGTCCTCGCCCTCGTCGCCCGGGCGTACCCGGGCGAGGACCTCGTCGAGGGGCCGGTCATGCGGCTCGGCGTCGCGCCCGGCGACCGGCTGACCGACGAGCAGCTGGCCCTGCTCGACGCGGACCACCACCACGCGCTCGCGCGCGAGGCGGCCGCCTCGGCGATCACGCTGCTGCGCAACGAGACCCGGCCGGGCGACACCAGAGGTGTCCTGCCCCTCGACCCCGAGGGCACCGGGCGCGTCGTCGTCGTGGGGGCCTTCGCCGAGCACGCCCGCATCCAGGGTGGCGGGTCCTCGGGCGTCGACCCGACCCGCGTCGACCACCCCCTCGACGTGCTGCGCGACGAGCTCGGCGGCGACCGCGTCGGGTACGCGCCCGGCTACGTCCACACGCCCCTCAACGCCTACCAGGACGACATCCGGGCCTGGCTCGAGGCGCACGACGCCCCCTTTGTCGACGACGGCACCGGGCCGGCGCGACGCTCGGCCGCCCTCGCCGAGGCGCTGCGCCTCGCCGCGGCCGCCGAGCGCGTGGCCGCGGGGCCCCTGTCCCCCACCGCGACCCGCCTCGTCGACGAGGCCGTCGAGGCCGCCACCGACGCCGGGACGATCCTCGTCTTCGCCGGGCTGCCGCTCGCCTTCGAGCAGGAGGCCGACGACCGCACGACGCTGTCGCTGCCCGCCGACCAGGTCGCCCTCATCGGCCGGCTCGCCGACCTGCGTGAGCGCACCGGGGCCGCGCTCGTCGTCGTGCTGTCCAACGGCGCCGCCGTCACGATGGACCCGTGGCACGACCGCGTCGACGCCGTCGTCGAGGCGTGGCTGCCGGGCCAGGCGGGTGCCCTCGCGCTCGTCGACGTGCTGCTCGGCCGCGTCGACCCGTCGGGTCGGCTGTCCGAGACCTTCCCGCTCGCCCTCGAGGACACCCCCAGCCACCTGACGTGGACCGGCGAGCGCGGCACCGTGCTCTACGGCGAGGGCGTCTTCGTCGGCTACCGCTGGTACGACGCGCTGCGCCGCGAGGTCCGCCACCCCTTCGGGCACGGCCTGTCGTACACGACGTTCGGCTACTCCGACCTCGCCGTCACCGTGACCGACGTCTCCGCCGGACGCGTCACCGTGTCGTGCCGCGTCACCAACACCGGTGAGCGCGCCGGCCGCGAGGTGGTGCAGCTCTACGTCGGCGACCCCGACGCCGCGGTCCGACGGCCCGAGCGCGAGCTGCGCGGCTTCGAGAAGGTGGGCCTCGAGCCCGGCCAGGACACCGTGGTGTCGTTCGAGCTCGTCGGCCGCGACTTCGCCTGGTGGGACACCGAGGTCGAGCGCGCCGACCGCCGGACCGGGGCGTGGCGGCGCGAGGGCGGGACCTTCGTCGTCGAGGTCGGCTCCTCGAGCCGCGACATCCGGCTCCGCGCGAGCCTCGAGCTGCCCGACGACCCCGACCTGCCGGCGCTCGCGCCCGACGCCGCCCTCGACGACACCCGGACCTCCCGGTTCACCGACGGCTACCGCTGAGCGTCCTCAGGCCGGGCGGCGCAGGTCGCGGGAGTCGCCTGCCCGGGTGAACCCGGCCCGCACGTAGGTGGCGACGCCGCCGACGTTGGCGCTCGGTGTGCACACGGTGATGCTCGAGCTGCCGAGGCCCTGCAGCACCGACGCCGCGGCGACGGTGACGGCGGTGCCGTGCCCGCGGCCCCGGTGGTCGCGGTGCACGCCGAGCGGCTCGATGAGGCCGGGGCGACCGGGCCCGGCCGACCACACGGTCGCGGCCGCCACGGCGACGTCGTCGGCGTCGTGGACCACGATGCAGCGGGCGTAGGCGTAGGCGGGGCCGGAGGCCATGGCCTGCCAGCGCTCGGTGGTGAACGTGGAGCGCTCGAAGGCCGCCCGGTGCACCGCGACGCGCGTCGCCACGGCGTCGGCGTCGTCCGGGTCGACGATCTCGACCCGGAGCCCGCAGTCCTCGAGGGGACGGGCGAGGCTGCGCACCAAGGGCGCCCACGGCTCGTCGAGCACCCAGCCATCGCCGAGCAGGCGGTCCCGGAAGGCACCACCGAACCGGCACTCGACGGCGACCGAGCCCGCGGGCAGCACGCCGCGCCCCGGCGTCGAGACGTCCTCGACGAGCCGTGCCGCGAGCTCGGCGTCGTCCCACAGCGTCGGGGACGCGGCCAGCCGGATCAGTGTCGGGTCGTCGAGCAGGCCCACGGCGACCACCTCGCCGTCGCGGCTCCACGTGCGCACCGCCGCGGCCATCGTCTCGGCCCCGAAGCCCTGGTTCCAGCCGAGGTCGCCCGGGTGCAGCTGGACCGGTCCCCCGTCGTGCTGCCACGAGGCCAGCGCCCCCAGCACGGCGTGCAGGTCGTCCGGCCCCGGCGTCGTCAGCTCGATCGTCACCCGATGATCCAACACCGATCGAGCGCGTCCGCTCGCATCTTTTTCCGCGAGGGTGTCGTATCGGGAGCGAGACGTTCGTGGACAGGGTGAACGGCGACCCACCCGGGGGACGCCGGCCGACGACACAGGAGACGACCCATGACGCAGTACCTCATCACCTTCAACGACGAGTGGGTGCAGGAGCACACCGACGACCAGCTGCGCGACAAGGCGGCCGCCGCCCGCGCCGTCATCGAGGAGATGCAGGCCCAGGACGTGCTGATCTACACCCACGGCGGGCTCGACCGGTCCACGGCGGTGTGCAGCGTCGTCGCCGCCGACGGGCAGCCGGTCTTCACCGACGGCCCGTACGTGGAGACCAAGGAGCACCTCGGCGGCTTCTGCGCCATCGAGGTGACCGACGACGACGCAGCCCGCTACTGGGCCGGCCGGCTCGCCACCGCGCTCGACTGGCCGCAGGAGGTGCACCGGTTCCGTGGGACCGGCCACGAGCGCCGGCCCCGGGCCGACCGTACCGACAGCGCCGACCCGGCCGCTCTGTCCTCCGACGGGGCGTGACCGCGGTGCCGCGCTACCTGCTGTCCGTCTTCGGCCCCGCCGAGCCCACCGACTTCGGCTCCTACCCCTCGCGCGAGGCGATGCTCGAGGCGTTCGCCGACACCGCCGCCTTCAACGACCGGCTCCAGCGCGACGGCCACTTCGTCTTCGCCGACGGGCTCGAGCCCGCCACGACCGCCACGACCGTCGACGGCCAGGGCGAGCGCCCGGCCTTCACCGACGGGCCCTACCTCGAGACGAAGGAGCACCTCGGCGGCTTCTGGGTCATCGAGGCCGCCGACCTCGACGTCGCCCTCGCCCTGGCGGCCGAGGGGTCCAGGGCCTGCCGGGGCGTCGTCGAGGTGCGCCCGTTCCGCACCGCGGAGTCGGTCGAGGCGCTCGTCGAGCCGTGACGCAGCCCACCGCCGACGCCGTCGCGCAGGCCATCACCCGGGTCCACCACGAGGAGTGGGCCCGGGTCGTGGCCGGGCTCGCGCGACGCTTCGGCGACCTCGACGTCGCCGAGGACGCGGCGGCCGAGGCGTTCGCGTCGGCCGCCGAGCGGTGGCCCCGCGACGGCGTCCCACCCAACCCGGGCGGCTGGCTCACCACCACCGCCACGCGCAAGGCGATCGACCGGCTGCGCCGCGAGTCCACGCGCGACGCCAGGCACCAGGCGGCCCTCATGCTCCACGACGACTCCCCCGCGCCGCCCACCGGCCCGGTGCAGGACGACCGACTCCGGCTCGTCTTCACGTGCTGCCACCCCGCGCTCGCCCTCGAGGCCCGGGTGGCTTTGACGCTGCGTCTGCTCGGTGGCCTCACCGTGGCCGAGATCGCCCGCGCGTTCTTCGTGCAGGAGACGGCGATGGCGCGCCGGATCACCCGCGCCAAGGCGAAGATCGCCGCGGCGCACATCCCCTACCGCGTGCCCTCGGAGGGCGACATCCAGGAGCGGCTCGCCGGCGTGCTCGCAGTGGTGTTCCTCGTCTTCAACGAGGGCTACCTCGCCGGCGAGGGCGAGGACCCGCTGCGGGTCGACCTCACCGACGAGGCCATCCGCCTCGGGCGCCTCCTGCGGGCCCTGCTGCCCGACGACGGCGAGGTAGCCGGGCTGCTCGCGCTCATGCTGCTCATCGACGCACGTCGGGTCGCCCGCGTGTCGCGCACCGGCGAGCTGGTGACCCTCGACGAGCAGGACCGCGGCGCCTGGGACCGCGACCTCGTCGCGGAGGGCACCACCCTGCTGCGCGAGCGGATCGACGCGGTGGCCGCCGGCGGCCCGCCGCCGGGGCGCTACCAGCTGCTCGCCGCGATCAACGCCGTGCACACCACCGCCCCGAGCGCCCGCGACACCGACTGGTCGCAGGTCGTCGCCCTGTACGGGCGGCTGGCCCGGATCGACCCGTCGCCGGTCGTCCGCCTCAACCGGGCCGTGGCGCTGGCCGAGGTCGACGGCCCCGCGGTCGGCCTCGCCGAGGTCGACCGGCTCGCCGGCGAGCTCGACGGCTACCACGCGTTCCACGCCGCCCGGGCCGACCTGCTGCGACGCCTCGGTCGCAGCAGCGACTCACGCCTCGCCTACGACCGGGCCATCGGGCTCACCGGCAACCCGGGCGAGCAGGCGTACCTGACGCGTCGGCGCGACCAGCTCGGGGGCTGAGCGCGCCGACGCGTCGGGGCTCTAGGCCTGGGAGCCGGCCGTCTCCTTGCGGTGCTGCGCGAGGCGCAGCCACGTCTCGACGACCGTGTCGGGGTTGAGCGACATCGACTCGATGCCCTGGTCGAGGAGCCACTCGGCGAGGTCCGGGTGGTCGCTCGGGCCCTGCCCGCAGATGCCGACGTACTTGCCGCGGTCGCGGCACGCCGTGATCGCCATGGCAAGCATCTTCTTGACCGCGGGGTCGCGCTCGTCGAACGAGCCGGCGACGAGGGAGGAGTCGCGGTCCAGGCCCAGGGTCAGCTGGGTCATGTCGTTGGAGCCGATCGAGAAGCCGTCGAAGTGGTCGAGGAACTCGTCGGCGTTGACGGCGTTGCTCGGCACCTCGCACATCATGACGACCTGCAGGTCGTTCTCGCCGCGGACGAGGCCGTGCGAGGCGAGCAGGTCGATGACGCCCTTGCCCTCGGCGACGGTGCGCACGAACGGGATCATGACCTTGACGTTGGTCAGGCCCATCTCGTCGCGGACGTACTTGAGCGCCTCGCACTCCATCGCGAAGCACTCGGCGAAGTCGGCCGACACGTACCGGGCCGCGCCGCGGTAGCCGATCATCGGGTTCTCCTCGTGCGGCTCGTAGCGCTCACCGCCGACCAGGCCCGCGTACTCGTTGCTCTTGAAGTCGGACATGCGCACGATGACCGGCTCGGGGGCGAAGGCCGCCGCGATCGTCGCGACGCCCTCGGCGACCCGCTGCACGAAGAACTCCCGCGGGCCGGGGTAGGCCGCGATGTGCTCCTCGATCTCGGCCTTGAGCGCCGGCTCCTGGTCGTCGAGCTCGAGCAGGGCGCGCGGGTGGATGCCGATCTGCCGGTTGATGATGAACTCGAGGCGGGCCAGGCCGACGCCGTGGTTGGGCAGCCGGGCGAACTCGAAGGCCTGCTCGGGCGTGCCGACGTTCATCATCAGCTTGACCGGCAGGTCGGGCATGTCGTCGAGCGCCGTCTCGGTGACGGTGAACTCGCGCAGCCCGTCGTAGACGAAGCCGGTGTCGCCCTCGGCGCAGGACACCGTGACCTCGCGGCCATCGGCGAGGGCCTTGGTGGCCGAGCCGGTGCCGACGACGGCGGGGATGCCGAGCTCGCGGGCGATGATCGCGGCGTGGCACGTGCGACCGCCACGGTTGGTGACGATGGCGCTGGCGCGCTTCATGATCGGCTCCCAGTCGGGGTCGGTCATGTCGGCCACGAGCACCTCGCCGGGCTCGAAGTCGTGCATCGCCTCGATGGAGTCGAGAACGCGCACGCGTCCGGCGCCGACCTTCTGGCCGATGGCACGGCCCTCCACGACGACCGGGCCGCGCTCGTCCATCCGGAACCGGCGCAGCGTCGAGCCGGAGTCGCGCGACTTCACCGTCTCCGGGCGCGCCTGCAGGATGTAGAGCCGCCCGTCGACGCCGTCGCGGCCCCACTCGATGTCCATCGGCCGGCCGTAGTGCTCCTCGATGCGCAGCGCGTGCTGGGCGAGCTCGGTGACCTCCTCGTCGGTGATCGACAGCAGGTGCCGCTGGTCCTCGGGCACCGGCACGAACTCCGTCGTGCGCCCGACGCTGGCGTCCGAGGTGTAGACCATCTTCGTCGCCTTGCCGCCGACGCCGCGCTTGAGGATCGCCGGCCGCCCGGCGCGTAGGGCGGGCTTGTAGACGTAGAACTCGTCGGGGTTGACGGCGCCCTGCACGACGGCCTCGCCGAGCCCGTAGCTGCTCGTGACGAAGACGGCGTCGCGAAAGCCGGACTCGGTGTCCATCGTGAACATGACGCCGGAGGCGCCGACGTCGGAGCGGACCATCCGCTGCACGCCGGCCGACAGGGCCACGACCGAGTGGTCGAAGTCGCTGTGCACCCGGTAGGCGATGGCGCGGTCGTTGTAGAGCGAGGCGAACACGAGCTTGATCGCGTGCAGGACGTTGTCGATGCCGCGGACGTTGAGGAAGGTCTCCTGCTGGCCGGCGAACGACGCGTCGGGCAGGTCCTCGGCCGTGGCGCTCGAGCGCACCGCGAAGCTCGGCTCCTCGCCGCCCTCGCCGGCCGCACCCTCGGACCCCGCCTGCTCGTCGACGAGCCGCTCGAAGTGCTCGCGGATGTCGCGCTCGAGGTCCTCGGGGAAGGCCTGCTCCTCGACCATGCCGCGGATGCTCGCGCCGACCTCGGCGAGCCGGCGCGTGTCGTCGACGTCGAGGTCGGACAGCAGCGCGTTGATCCGGTCGGCGAGGTCGTCCTCGGCGAGGAAGCGGCGGTAGGCGTCGGCCGTCGTGGCGAAGCCGTCGGGCACCGACACCCCCGCCTTGGCCAGGTGCTGGACCATCTCGCCCAGCGAGGCGTTCTTGCCGCCCACCTTCTCGACGTCGTCCAGTCCGAGGTCGGCGAACCTCACCACGTTCTCGGTCACTGCAAGTCCTTCCGGTTCCGGCCCGCGGTGGCGGGCCTCGTTGTCGTGCACGGGTCTTCGCTGTGGTGTCTGTGGGTCAGCTGCCGTCGCCGAGGCGACGCGCCTGCATGATGACGGCGGAGATCTCCTCGACCGACATGTTCGAGGAGTTGACGACCGGCACGCGGTGGGCCTTGTACATCGCCTGCGCGCGACGCAGCTCGTAGCTGCACTGGGCGAGGCTCGCGTAGGTCGAGCCGGGGCGGCGCTCGCCGCGGACCTGGCTCAGGCGCGCTGCGGTGGACAGCAGCCCGAAGCACTTGGCGGCGTAGGGGCGCACGGGTCGCGGCAGCTCGCTCGAGCCGAAGTCCTCCTCGACGAGCGGGTAGTTGGCGACCTTGATGCCGTGCTGGAGCGCGAGGTAGATCGACGTCGGCGTCTTGCCGCACCGCGACGGCGCGATGAGGATGAGGTCGGCCTGCTCGAGGTTGCGCATGCTCTGGCCGTCGTCGTGCTCCATGGCGAACTCGACGGCCCTCATGCGGGCCTCGTAGCGCCCGACGTCGCCGACGCCGTGCAGCGCCCCCACGTGGTGGGCGGCGTTGACGTGCAGCACCCGCTCGACGGTCGCCAGGTGTGAGCCGAAGAGGTCGATGAAGGCGCACCGCGTCTGCTGCAGCGTGGCGCAGACCTCCTCGTCGGAGACGGTCGAGAAGACGAGCGGGGTGACCGTGTCGGTCATCGCGGCGTCGAGCTCGGCGACGACCTCGCGGGCCCGCTCGACCGTGCGGATGAACGGGATCTTGCGACGCACGAACCCGACCGTCGGGAACTGCTGCAGCATCATGTTGCCGAGCGTCTCGGCGGAGATGCCGGTACCGCCGGCGAGGAAGAAGGCCGGCGTGGGTGCGAGGGTCGGCCCGGGAGCGTGCACGGGCGTCGACGGTGAGGCCACGGGGCCACTGTGGCACAGCCCGATCGCGCGACCGTCACCGAAGAGCCGATGCGGACGTCCCGCACCCCCGACGCAGCACGGGAGCCTCGGGCGACGTGACGCACCTCACCGCTCCGACGCCCCCCTCGGGTCCCGGCCCGGCCGCGGCCCGACGACCACGGCCCCGGGCCCGCGGAAGGCCCCGGCGCCTGCCACAGGGCCGATTTTGTCGGGCGAGCCTCTCACTGCTAACGTTTCCCCTCGTTGCGCCGCTAGCTCAATTGGCAGAGCAAGTGACTCTTAATCACTGGGTTCGGGGTTCGAGTCCCTGGCGGCGCACTCTCGTGAGAACGACGCGAAGGCCCCGGAGACACCGTCTCCGGGGCCTTCGCCGTGCTGTCTCGCCCTAGGCTGGCGCCACGGGCATCGACCTTCGAGCGAGGAGCACGCGGTGGACGACGACTTCGGCGGTCCCGAGTCCCACTCGGGAGATGCGCACCGTCGGCGCGCGTCCCACCTCTACGGGCTCGTGATCACCGGCGCCGTGCTCGCCACCGCCCCGGACGACGTCCCGATCCGCCGTGTGGTCCTCCTGCTGCTCGGCACCCTGGCCATCTACTGGGTGGCCGAGACGTTCGTCCACTGGACGGCGACCCGCACGGTGCTGCACCGCGACCTGACGCGCCACGAGCGCCGGTCCGTCGTCCTCGACGGGTGGCCGCTCGTGGCGTCCTCGGCCGTGCCGCTGGCGCTGCTGTTCGTCGAGGCCGTGTTCCGCATCGAGACCGGGACCGCCGTCAACATCGCCCTGGCCGCCACCGTGGTGCTGCTCGTGGTGGTGGGGCACCAGATGGGTCGGTCCGGGGGTCTGCGCGGCGGCCGCCTGCTGGGGGCCTCGTTGTTCGTCGGGCTCCTCGGCGTCGCGATGATCCTGCTCAAGACCCTGCTGCACTGACAGGAGTCGGCACCTTCGCGGCATTCCGGGCGCGTTCGTGTATCACCCGGACGCCCCCGGACCTCCGAGGCAACGATGGAGGTGGAGGAGGCAGGACCATGGGCAGGAGCGACCACGACCCGGATGTGTCCGACGAGCTCGGGTTCGACGGGTTCGACGGGTTCGACGGGTTCGACGGGTTCGACGGGTTCGACAAGGACCTCGACCGCGGGGACCAGGGCGAGCAGGTCACCGAGCCCGACCTGCCGTGGTCCGACGAGGGCGGCCCGGGCGACGACGGCGGTGAGGGCGGTGAGGGCGGGGGTGGCACCGACCGCGGCCCGGTCGTCGTCCGTGGCCCCCGGGCCAGTGTCGGCAAGGCCCGCGCCTTCACGACCTACCTACCGACGGGGATGTGCTGCAACTTCGTGTGGAACTGCATCGCGGCGCCGCACTCGTTCGGCCTGGCCGACGCCAACGCCGCGTGGAACCGCTCGACGCAGCGACGCAGCGGCACCGCCGCCCCGGCGGGTGCACCGGTGTACTGGGCCGGCGGCAAGCACGGCCACATCGCCCTCTCCGTGGGTGGCGGCCGCGTCCGGTCCACCGACTGGCCGCGCAAGGGCAGGGTCGGCGAGGTCGACATCGACGAGATGACCCGGGTCTGGCGACTCACCTACCGCGGCTGGTCCACCGACTTCGCCGGCGCGGCCATCCCCGGCCTCGGCCTCGGCCTCGCGAGCACGGTGCTCGACGACGAGGCGATCCGGCCCGGAAAGCGCAACGCGGCCGTCCGCGCCTTCAACGCCGCGCTCTGGGACTCGATGCCGCAGAGCTACCGGGCCTCGCACCGCAAGGCGTGGATGAGCGAGGCGGCCGACCTCTACGGGCCGGTGTCGCAGCAGGTCTGCTACGACCGCTACGCCCTGCTCAACGCCTCGGACCCCAAGCGGTGGCCGCTGCCGACCAAGCCGGTCTGGCCCGGGCCGGGCCTGCTGCGCTGGCTGAAGCTCCGACCCGACTGAGCCCTGCTCGGCGGGGGGCGCCTCAGAGGTAGAGGCCGGTCTGTCCGTCCTCGACGCGCTGGGCGGCCACGGCGTGGATGTCGCGCTCGCGCAGGAGCACGTAGTCCTGCCCGTGCAGCTCGACCTCGGCGCGCTCCTCGGGGTCGAACAGGACGCGGTCGCCGAGCTGCACCTGGCGCACGCTCGCGCCGGTGGCCACGACACTGGCCCACGCCAGGCGGCGGCCGACCGACGCGGTGGCGGGGATGAGGATGCCGCCGCCGGAGCGCCGCTCCCCCTCGGACTCGAGGGAGACGAGGACGCGGTCGTGCAGCATCCGGATCGGCAGCTTCTCGGCGGCGGACGCCGCGGACCTCTTCGCCACGTGAGCGACCAGTGGGCTCAGTGCCGCCGGCGTCGCAGCAGGCCGACCACGACCACCGCCACGACGACGGCGGCCGCGACGGCGGCGACGCGCTCGACACGCAGCTCCCCGTCGGGGGTGTGGGTGGCCTCGTCGAGCCGCAGCTTGAGGCCCTGCAGGCCCCGCTGCGCGATGACCTGCGGCTGGGCCCGGTAGGCGAGCTCGTTGACGGTGCCCTCCAGGCGGGCTCGGGTGGCCTGGATGTCCTGCTCGATCCGTGCGGTGTCGGTCATGCCCTGGTCCTTTCCCGTTCCGGGCCGACTCTAGTCGGCGAGGCCGAGGTCGCGACGCAGCTTGGCGACGTGCCCGGTGGCCTTGACGTTGTAGAGGGCGTGGCTGATCGTGCCGTCGGCATCGACGACGAAGGTCGAGCGCAGGACGCCATCGACGGTCTTGCCGTAGAGCTTCTTCTCGCCGTAGGCGCCGTAGGCGCGGTGCACCGAGAGGTCCTCGTCGGACAGCAGCGGGATCGTCAGGTGGTCGCGCTCGCGGAACTTCGCGAGCTTGGCCGGGGCGTCCTTGGAGATGCCGACGACCTCGTAGCCGTCCTTGCGCAGCGACTCGATGGACTCGCTGAAGTCGCAGGCCTGCTTGGTGCAGCCGGGGGTCATCGCGGCCGGGTAGAAGTAGACGATGACCTTGCGCCCGGCGAAGTCGTCGAGGCCGACCGCGGCCCCGGTGTCGTCGGGCAGGCTGAACGCGGGGGCCTTCTCGCCCGGCTCGAGGCGGTCGCTCACGGTGTCTCCTTTGTCGGGGCGGTGGTGCGGCTCATCGTGCGGCTCATGCGGCTCGGCGTGCGGCACAGGGTGCGGCACGGTCGTGCGGACGGCGGGACTTGAACCCGCACGCCGAAGCACAGGAACCTAAATCCTGCGTGTCTGCCAGTTCCACCACGTCCGCTCGTGATCCGCGGCCCAGCCTAGTTGCCTAGGCTCGGACCATGCGCGAGGAGGTCGTCAGACGGGTCGGCAGCGGTACCGTCTGGGAGGCGTCGGTCGGGTACTCGCGCGCGGTGCGCGTCGGTGACCTCGTCCACGTGGCCGGCACGACCGCGGTCCGCGACGGGGTCGTGGTGGGCGTCGGCGACGCGTACGAGCAGACGCGCGTCGCGCTGCAGATCGTCGGCGAGGCACTCGAGGCCTGCGGGGCCTCGTTCGACGACGTCGTGCGAACTCGCCTGTACGTCACCGACATCGGGCGCTGGGAGGAGGTCGGGCGGGCCCACGGCGAGGTCTTCGCCGACGTCCGGCCGGCCGCGACGATGGTCCAGGTGTCGGCCCTCATCGACCCCGACCTCCTCGTGGAGGTCGAGGCCGAGGCGGTCGTCACTCGACCCGGACGTTGACCACGTGGATGCCGGTGGAGCCGTCGGGAGCCGGCGGCGCCTCGTACGGTGACTGCACGGCTCCGGTGTCGTCGTAGGCGCGCACCCGGATGTCGTGGCTGCCCGGCGTCGCGTCCCACTCGTAGACCCACTGGCGCCACGCGTCGATGCTCGCGTCGGCGGCGAGCCGGGCCTCGGTCCAGGGCTGCTGGTCGACCTGCACCTCGACCTTGGAGATCCCGGTGTGCTGGTGCCAGGCGACGCCGGCGACCGCGACGGTGCCGGCCTTGACCACCGCGCCGGCCTGCGGGACGTCGATGCGCGAGGCCGTCTTGATCGGCCCCATGGGCGACCACCCGCGGGGCGTCCAGTACCCCATGTCCTGGGCATAGGTCGTCACCTTGAGCTCGGTGACCCACTTCGTCGCCGACACGTAGCCGTAGAGCCCCGGCACGACGACGCGCACGGGGAAGCCGTGCTCGAAGGGCAACGGCTCACCGTTCATCCGCGTCGCGAGCAGCGCGTTGCGGTCGTCGGTGAGCGCGGTGAGCGGGGTGGAGACGGTGAAGCCGTCGACGCTCGTCTGCAGCACCATGTCGGCGCCGGGCTTGGGGTCGGCCATCTTGAGCAGCTCGCGGACCGGCCAGCCGGTCCACAGGGCGTTGCCGACGAGGTTGCCGCCGACCTCGTTGGACACGCACGTCAGCGTGATGAGCGCCTCCTGCATCGGCTTGGACTGCAAGGTCTTCCAGTCGATCTCGACCTCGCGCTCGACCATGCCGGTGACCTTGAGCGACCAGTCGTCGGTGTTGACGCGTGGCACGACGATGGCGGTGTCGATGCGGTAGAAGTCCTCGTTGGGGACGATGAACGGCGTCAGGCCGGGGATCTTGAGGTCGGCGCCCGACGGCACGGGGACCGCCGCGGCCCCGGCCGGTGCCGACGCCACGGCCTCGCGCGAGGCGGTGGCCGCCGAGGAGCTGCCGCCGAGGACACCGCCGACCCACGCCGCAGCCGCGCCGATCGCGCCACCGAGGACCCAGCGCCGCGACGGTCCGGACCTCGCCCCCGACGACCCCGCCGACCCCGACGCGCGGGACGCGACGGACCGGCGCAGGAACCACAGCCCGACGAGGGTGCCGAGCACCGTCGGGACGGCGTCGAGCGGGCCGGCGCCCGGCCGCGAGAGGACCGCGCCGACGCCCACGGCGCCGAGCACCGCGAAGGCGACGAGCGCGGCCGTGAGGTTCCGGTGGGCCAGCACGCCGAGCGCGGCGCACGCGAGGGCGAGCACGACGACGACCCCGACGAGGAGGGCGCGCTTGTCGTTCGTCCCGAACGTCGACACCGCGAAGTCCTTGAGCCACGGCGGGGTCCGGTCGATGAACGCCCCGCTCACGGCGGCGACCGGACCGGGCTGCCCGGTGCTCGTGCCGACGCCGGTGAGCAGCGCCGCGAGCAGGGTGCCGATGCCGACGGTGAGCAGCCCGGCCACCAACCCGTCCACCGCGCCCACCCACGCCGGAGTGCGCGTCGTCGGGCTGCCGGGGACGGTGGGGGCCGGGCTGGTCGTCGTCATGGCCTCAGGAGCTCCTTCAGGTGCGGCACGAGCGCCCGGAAGGCGAGCGCGCGGTGCGACACGTCGTTCTTCTCGTCGGCGTCGTACTCCGCCAGTGTGCGTTCGGAACCGGCCGGCTGGCCGGATGGGACGAAGATCGGGTCGTAACCGAAACCGTTGGTGCCGCGCGCCTCGCGGGCCACGGTGCCCGGGAAGTGCCCGAGCTCGGCGGTGGAGCGCCCGTCGGGCAGCACGAGGGCCGCCGCGCAGACGAAGGCGCCGCTGCGGTGCTCGTCGCGGACGTCCCCGAGCTGGGCCAGGAGCAGCTCGAGGTTGGCGAGGTCTCCCCCGCCGCCGGACCAGCGCGCGCTGAAGATGCCCGGCGAGCCGCCGAGCACGTCGACGGCCAGGCCGGAGTCGTCGGCGAGGGCCGGCAGGCCGGTGACGTCGGCCGCGGACGCGGCCTTGAGGATGGCGTTCTGCTCGAAGGTGACGCCGTCCTCGACGACGTCGGGGGCGTGGGGGAACTCGTCGAGACCGACGATGTCGAGCCCGAGCTCGGAGCAGACGTCCGCGAGGATCTCCCGCAGCTCCTCGACCTTGTGGTGGTTGCGGGTGGCGAGGACGACCTTCGTCACCGGCCCACCTCCTCGGCGAGCGCCGCACGCTGGCGCTCGGTGAGGGCGGCGCACCCCTTGGCCGCCAGCTCGAGCAGGCCGTCGAGGAGGGCGCGGTCGAACGGCTCACCCTCGGCGGTGCCCTGGACCTCGACGTAGCGGCCGTCGCCGGTCATGACGACGTTCATGTCGGTCTCGGCCGTGGAGTCCTCGGGGTAGTCGAGGTCGAGGACGGGCTGCCCGCCGACGATGCCGACCGAGACGGCGGCGACCGAGCCGGTCAGCGGCTGCGCGTTCCTGCCGATGAGGCCCTTGGACCGGGCGTCCTCGATGGCGTCGGTGAGCGCGACGAACGCGCCGGTGATGGCGGCGGTGCGGGTGCCGCCGTCGGCCTGGAGCACGTCGCAGTCCAGGACGATGGTGTTCTCGCCGAGCGCCTTGGTGTCGATGACGGCGCGCAGGCTCCGGCCGATGAGGCGGCTGATCTCGTGGGTGCGACCGCCGATGCGGCCCTTGACGCTCTCGCGGTCCGAGCGGGTGTTCGTGGCCCGCGGCAGCATCGCGTACTCGGCCGTCACCCAGCCGGTGCCCTTGCCCTTGAGCCAGCGCGGCACGCCCTCGGTGAACGAGGCGGCGCAGAGGACGCGAGTGCGTCCGAACTCGACGAGGACGCTGCCCTCTGCGTGGTCGAGCCAGTTGCGGGTGATCCGCACCTCGCGCGTCTGGTCGGGGGCACGGCCGTCATGTCGGTCTGTCATGCTCCCGAGGCTAGTCATGGACCAACGGTAGGTCCGAACCGTCCCCCGACCCGGAGGCCGGGGGACGACGTTCGCAGACCGTAAGACGCCCCGTCAGCCGCGGGTGGCGGCCTCGAGCGCGGCGAGCTCGTCGGCGGTCAGCGCGAGGTCGGCGGCGCGGACCGAGTCGGTGATGCTCTCGGGGCGGGAGGCACCCGGGATCGGCACGACGACCGGCGACAGGGCCAGCTCCCAGGCGAGAGCCACCTGCTGCGGGCTGACGCCGTGGGCGTCGGCCACCTGCTGGAAGGCGTCGTGCTCGCTGCCGAGGTCCCCGGCCCTGCTGATCCCGCCGAGCGGGCTCCACGGCAGGAAGGCGAGGCCGAGCTCGTCGCACAGCTCGAGCTCGGGGCGGCTGCTGCCGAAGGCCGGCGAGAACTGGTTCTGCACCGACACGAGCCGGCCGCCGAGCACCTGCTGAGCCTCGCGGATCTGGTCCGGGTTCGCGTTCGAGATGCCGGCCATCGCGATGACGCCCTCGTCGAGCAGGTCGGCGAGCGCGCCGACCGACTCGGCGTAGGGCACGGAGGGGTCGGGCCGGTGGAACTGGTAGAGCCCGACGGCGTCGCCGCCGAGCCGCTTGAGCGAGGCCCTGGCGGCCTCCTTGAGGTGCTCGGGACGCCCGTCGAGGGTCCACGACCCGTCGCCGGGGCGCAGGTGGCCGCCCTTGGTCGCGACGAGCACCTCGCTCGCGTCGCCCGACCACGAGCCGAGGGCCTTGGCGATGAGCGACTCGTTGTGGCCGACCTCGTCGGCGTCGCGGTGGTAGGCGTCGGCGGTGTCGACGAACGTGACGCCGGCATCGAGCGCCGCGTGGATGGTGCGGACGGACCGGTCCTCGTCGGGCCGTCCCTCGATGGACATCGGCATGCCGCCGAGCCCGATCGCGCTGACGGTGCGGTCTCCGATGGTGCGCTGCTGCAACATCTCTCCTCGGTCGCGGGTGGCGCCGCGCCCGGTCGGCGCGGCACGAGGTGACGTACCCACCACCCGGGGGCCGGGGCACGGCCGCGTTCGCGGGTCGGACGCCTCAGACCGGGTACGTGGCGTCGGGCGCGGCGAGCTCGACCTCGCCGGGCCACACCTCGGCGGCCTGCGCCCGGCACACCTCGGGGTCGTTCCAGGCCGGGATGTGGGTCAGCATGAGCCGGCCGACGCCGCCGGCGGCGACCGCGGCCTCGGCGGCGCGCCGGCCGGACAGGTGGATGCCCGGGACCGTGTCGCGCCCGTCGACGAACGCCGAGTCGGCCAGGACGAGGTCGGCGCCCCGCATGAGGTCGGGCAGCTGGGGGCAGGAGTCGGTGTCGCCGGTGTAGACGAGCGTGCGCCCGCCCGCCTCGACCCGGAACCCGAAGGCCTCGACCGGGTGCTCGACCCGCATCGGCGTGATGGTGAAGGGACCGACGGCGAAGCACTCGCGGTCGCGCAGGTCGTGGAAGTCGAACGCCGCGAGGAGCGCCTGGGACTCGCCGCTGCCGTAGGCGCGGGCGAGGTGGACGCCGGTGCCGGGAGGGCCCCACGTCGGCAGCGGCCCGCGGCCGGTGCCGCCCGGCACGTAGCGCGTCATGACGTAGAGCCCGCACATGTCGATGCAGTGGTCGACGTGCAGGTGCGACAGGACGACGGCGTCGACCTCGTACGGCACGACGTGGCGCTGGAGCGCGCCGAGCGCCCCGTTGCCGAGGTCGAGCACGACGCTCCACGTGCGGCCCTCGTGCTCGGCCCGCACGAGGTAGGACGACGCGGGCGAGTCGGGGCCGGCGAAGGACCCCGAGCATCCGACGATCGTCACGTCCACGGCCCGAGCCTAGGTGCCGGGACCGACGCGGGCGCGCCCACGCGTCCCCGGTGTGTCGGACGCCACGCGCCGGGTCAGCGGTCCGGGCCCTCCTCCGGGTCCTCGTCCGTGCCCTCGTCCAGGCGCTCGTCGATGCCCTCGTCGATGCCCTCGTCGATGCCCTCGTCCAGGCGCTCGCCCATCAGGGCCTGGGTCAGCGTCTCCTGCAGCCAGGTGAGGAAGTCGTACCAGGCCATCGCGTACCCGAGCGGGTCGTCACCGTCGAGCGACTCGAGCGCCTCGTAGAGCGCGTCGGCGTCCTGCTCGGTGCGCATCCCCATCCGCTCGCCGAGCAGCAGGCGCACGTCGGTGAGGGCGACGAGGAAGGGCGGCGCCTCGTCGGGGGCCAGCTCGACCCGGTCGTCCTCGGCGGCCTCGATGCGGCGCAGCGCGAGGTCGAGGTTGCCGCTCTTGCGCTGGCGCAGGCCCTCCTCGGTGAGCCGGCGGAACTCGGCCGCGACGGCGTCGTCACCGCGGTGCGCGGTGGGCAGCAGTCGGTCGAGCGCCGGGTCGCGCCCCTCGTCCTCGTCGGTCGCCGAGCCGGTCGCCGAGCCGGTCGCCGAGCCGGTCGCCGAGCCGGTCGTCGTGCCCGTCGCCGTGTCGACGCCCTCGTCGGATGCGCCGAGCGACACGCCCATCGACGCGACGAGGTCGTCGAACGCGTCACCGGTGGGCTCGACCTCGGGCGACAGCAGGATCCGCGTCTGCTCCATGAGGCCGCGCAGCACGGTGCGCTCGAGCTCGTCGAGGAGCGCGACGTAGCGGTCGTCCTCGCGCAGGAAGGCGCGTGCCATCACTCGTCCTTCTCGAAGGTGGCCCAGAGGCCGTAGCCCTGCAGCGCCTCGGCGTCGCGTTCCATCGACTCGCGAGGGCCGTTGGCCACGACGGCGCGACCCTTGACGTGCACGTCCATCATGAGCTTCTCGGCCTTGGCGCGCGGGTAGCCGTAGTAGGTCTCGAAGACCCACGTCACGTACGTCATGAGGTTGACCGGGTCGTTCCAGACGATCGTCACCCACGGCACGTCGGGCGCGACGACCTCCTCCACGGAGGTGGTCTCCTCCTCGACCGGGGCGAGGGACAGGCTCGGCGTCACGGGACCACCCTAGGTCCACGGCCGAGGCCTCCGTCGCGGGCCGGTCCGGCGCGAGGCCCGGTCGGCGCGACGGGCCCGCATAGGGTGGGCGCGTGAGCCCGACGAGCCCTCGCGCCGCAAGCACGGCGCTGCTGACCGACCACTACGAGCTGACGATGCTCCAGGCGGCGCTCGCCTCGGGCGAGGCGCACCGGCGCTGCGTCTTCGAGGCCTTCGCACGGCGGCTGCCCGAGGGACGGCGCTACGGGGTCGTGAGCGGCACCGGTCGCTTCCTCGAGGCCCTCGAGCGGTTCCGCTTCGGCGACGAGGAGCTGGCCTTCCTCGAGGGCGCCGGCGTCGTCGACCGGCCCACGCTCGACTGGCTCGCCGGCTACCGGTTCTCCGGCGACGTCACCGGCTACGCCGAGGGCGAGTGCTACTTCCCCGGCTCCCCCGTCCTCGTCGTCGAGTCGACCTTCGCCGAGGGGGTCCTGCTCGAGACCCTCGTGCTCTCGATCCTCAACCACGACACGGCGATCGCGTCCGCGGCCTCGCGGATGACCGCCGCCGCCGGCGACCGCCCCTGCATCGAGATGGGCTCGCGCCGCACCCACGAGGAGGCCGCGGTCGCCGCCGCGCGCGCGGCCTACGTGGCCGGGTTCGGCACGACGAGCAACCTCGAGGCGGGCCGACGCTTCGGCGTGCCCACCGCGGGCACGGCCGCGCACGCCTTCACCCTCCTCTACGACTCGGAGAAGGAGGCGTTCACCGCCCAGGTCGACTCCCTCGGCAGGGGCACGACGCTCCTCGTCGACACCTACGACGTACGCACCGCGGTCGACCTCGCCCTCCAGGTGGCCGGGCCCGAGCTCGGCGCCGTGCGCCTCGACTCCGGCGACCTGCTCATCCAGGCCCAGGAGGTGCGGGCCCAGCTCGACGCCGCCGGTAACCACCACACCCGGATCATCGTGACGAGCGACCTCGACGAGTTCGCCATCGCCGCCCTCGCCGCGGCCCCGGTCAGCGGCTACGGCGTCGGCACGGCCCTCGTCACCGGCTCGGGCGCCCCGACGGCCTCGATGGTCTACAAGCTCGTCCAGCGCGAGGACGCCTCGGGAGCGATGGCGCCGGTGGCCAAGAAGAGCAAGGACAAGACGTCGGTCGGCGGTCGCAAGTGGGCGATGCGGCGCCGCAACGGATCCGGCGTCGCGCAGGCGGAGGTCGTCGGCATCGGCGAGCGGCCCCACGACGACGGCGACGACCGCCCCCTGATGGTCAAGCTCGTGCGCGGCGGCGAGGTCGTCGACCACCAGGACATCCACGAGGCGCGGGCCCGTCACGAGGCCTCCCGCGCCGAGCTGCCGCGGGCCGCCGCGCAGCTCAGCAGGGGCGAGCCCGTCATCCCCACGATCTACGAGGAGCACTGAGCCATGGGCGGATCCGCGAACCACGACGCCGACGCGAGCCACCGCGCTCTCGTCATCGTCGACGTGCAGAACGACTTCTGCGAGGGCGGCTCGCTCGCCGTCGCCGGCGGTGCGGCGGTGGCCGGTGCCGTCAGCGAGCACGTCGGTGCCCACGCCGGTGACTACGCCCACGTCGTCGCCACCGCCGACTGGCACATCGACCCGGGCCCGCACTTCAGCGACGAGCCCGACTACGTGGACTCCTGGCCCGTGCACTGCGTCGCCGACTCGGACGGGTCGCAGTTCCACCCGGGCCTGGCCGGCGCCCTCGGCCACGTCGAGGCGGTCTTCCGCAAGGGTCGCCACGAGGCCGCCTACAGCGGCTTCGAGGGCGTCAGCGACGACGCCGAGCGCACCGACCTCGCGTCGTGGCTGCGCGAGCGCGGCGTCACGACCGTCGACGTCGTCGGCATCGCCACCGACCACTGCGTCCGCGCCACGGCCCTCGACGCGCAGGGCGCAGGCTTCGACACCACGGTCCTGCTCGGCCTCACCGCCGGCGTGGCCCGACCGACGACCGACGCCGCCCTCGAGCAGCTCGAGGCCGCGGGCGTCCACCTCGTCGGCACCCCGACCGTCGGGGGCTGACCCCACGGTCGGGGTGCCGCACCGGCCTCAGCTCACTTGCCGTTGCGCGAGACCTGCACCCGCTGCTCGACGAACGCGGACGCGCAGTCGAGCAGGCCGCACGCGAACGCGACCGTGACGTTGGCGGCCTTGCCCCCGGCGAAGAGGCCGTTCTGGCTGGTGACGACCGCCTCCCACGGGTGCACGGCCCCGTCGCACTCGAGCGGGTTGACGAAGAACTCGCCGGTGACCTTGACCCGCCCGACCTGCTGGACGAGCTGTCCCTGGACGACGCTCGCGTAGCCGTCGGCGTTGAGGCAGGAGTAGGTGCCCGTGAGCCTGGCGCTGCCGTCCTTGTAGGCCGTCGCACGCGGGTCGACCGTCACCATCGCCTCGGGCGCCGGGCCGGGGTCGGAGAACGACGCGACGAGGTTGCCGCCGACGACGCCCGGCGTGTCCGAGAACGCCATGACGTAGTACGTCGTGCCGGCCGCGCCACGAGCGGCTCCGGCACCCGGCGCGCACGCGAGCAGCTCGCCGCCGGCGGTCGGGTCACCCGCCACGATGGCCACGCCGGCGCTGAAGCCCGACCCGGACACGTCGACGAGGAGTCCGTTGCCGGTGGTGTCGGTGTAGGTGAACCACACGCTGCCGTTCGTGGCGGGGGCACCGCACAGCTGGTTGAGGCCCGCGTCGACGGCGTCCGTCGTGGCGGTGCTCGTGTCCTGGGTGATGGTCGTGGGCAGCGCCGTGACGGCGGTGGCACCCGCGACGGTGTCGTTCGTGGGCGCCGCTGACGCGGTCGTGGCACCGAGCGGTGCCAGAAGCGCTGCTGCTGCGAGTGCGACGAGAAGACGTGGTGCTCTCATGGACTGTCCCCTATCCCTGTTGGGCGTCCGTCGTCGGACGCCTGCACCCACTAGACCGGCGCGGGAAGGCGGAGGTTGCGACGTCGTCGGATCTCCTGACGAAGTCTTTACCTTGGCGTCCGATTTGCCCGACCTCGTTGAGCTGTGGGGCGATCCGCGGCCGGGGGACCGGGCGCCGCGGCTACCGGAGGACGGCGCGCAACGCCTTGGCCGCACGCTCGAGCCGTGGCCCGACCGTGCGGACGTCGAGCGGCTCGAGGGCGACGACGCCGACCGAGGCCTCGACGGCGTCGGGGTCGCGGGTCAGTACCGGCACCGCGAGGCCGTGCGCCCCGGTCTGCAGCTCGCCGTCGGTGGCGACGACGTCACGTCGCCCCTCGCGGCCGGCCAGGATCGCGCGCCCGGCCGCTCCCTGGTCGAGGGGGTGCCGCGCGCCCGAGCGGTAGGCGACGTGGAAGTCGGTCCACGTCGGCTCGACGACGACGAGGGCCAGGGCCTCGTCCCCGTCGGCGATGGTGAGGTGGGCCGTCGCGCCGACGGCGTCGGCGAGCTCGCGGAGCACCGGACGCGCCTCGGTGCGCACGATCGGCGTCACGGCCGCGCCGAGGCGGCTCAGCCCCAGGGCGATCCGGACCCGGCCGTCGGCGACCCGCGACACGAGGCGGTGGGCCTCGAGGGTCGCGACGAGCCGGTACACGACCGGGCGCCCGACGCCCAGCTCACCCGCGAGCTGGGTGATCGTCAGGCCGCCGGCGCGCCCGGGCAGGGCGAGCACCTCGAGCACGCGGATGCCGCGGTCGAGGGTCTGGGAGGACTCGCTGCGTCCCGTGCTGTCGGCCACGACGTGCCCGTCCTCCTCATCCCTCGGAGTGCGCGCCGCCGGGCGCCGGGCGACCGAGGCCCTTGGACCACGACATCGCGTAGAGCCCGTCGTCGACGGCCAGGCCGCCCTCACCGAGCTCGAGCGGGCGGAAGGTGTCGACCATGACGGCGAGCTCGTCGAAGCGCTCGACACCGAGCGAGCCCTCGGTCGCGCCGGGCTGGGGGCCGTGGGCGTGGCCGCCGGGGTGCACCGAGATCGAGCCCTTGCCGATGCCCGAGCCCTTGCGCGCCTCGTAGTCGCCGTCGACGTAGAACATGATCTCGTCGCTGTCGACGTTCGAGTGGTAGTACGGCACCGGCACGGCGAGCGGGTGGTAGTCGACCTTGCGCGGCACGAAGTTGCAGATGACGAAGTTCGCGCCCTCGAAGACCTGGTGGACCGGCGGCGGCTGGTGGATCCTGCCGGTGATCGGCTCGAAGTCGCGCACGTTGAAGACGTACGGGTAGAGGCAGCCGTCCCAGCCGACGACGTCGAGCGGGTGGAACGGCAGGGTGTGCACGGTGCCGACGACGCCGCCGGGACCGTTGCCCCGGTGCTTGATGTAGACCTCGGTCTGCTCGTCCGGGTCGGCGCCGACGTGCTCGGCGAGGAGGGGACCGTCGGGCTGGCGCAGGTCGCGCTCGCAGTAGGGCGCGTGCTCGAGCAGCTGCCCGTACCTGGACAGGTAGCGCTTCGGCGGCGCGATGTGGCTGTTGGCCTCGATGCAGTACGCGCGCAGCGGCTCGTCGGCGTCGGCGACCGGCAGCCAGCGGTGGGTCGTGGCGCGCGGGATGACGACGTAGTCGCCCTCGGCGACGTCGAAGGCTCCGAAGACGGTCTCGACGCGCGCCGCACCCCGCTCGATGTAGACGCACTCGTCGCCGATGCCGTTGCGGTACCACGGGCTCGGTTGTGCGGCAACGGCGTAGGAGATGCGCACGTCACCGTTGCCGAGCACGAGGCGGCGCCCGGTGACGACGTCGGCCGCTGCCACGGCGTCGGCGTCGAAGAGGTCGTGCAGCCTGAGGTGGCGCGGCGTCAGGGGGTGGTTCGGTGTCGTCGACTGGTCGGGCAGGTCCCACACCGCGGCACCGACGGTCGTGGACGGGATGTTGCGGTGGTAGAGCAGCGAGGAGTCGGAGGAGAAGCCCTCCTCCCCCATCAGCTCCTCGTAGTACAGCTCGCCCGGCTGCCCGTCGGCGCCCGGGCGCCGGTGCTGGGTGTGCCGCTTCGGGGGGATGTCACCGACGGCGTGGTAGTGCGCCATGGACGGATGGCCTCTCTGTCGTCCTCAGGTCGACGCGTCCGCTCAGCGGACGTGTACGTATCACTACGGCAACAGTGGAGTACGCTCCGGAACCATGTCAAGGACGCCGTTCGCGCCCCTGTTCGACCGTCTCGTCGACGACGCGGCGGTCTTCCCACCCGGCAACGCGGCGCTCGACGTCGCCGTGCGCGAGCACCTCGACCGTCGCACGACCGGCCACGGTCCGCACGTCGGACCGCTCCTCGTCCCCGCGGCTTCCGCCGCCGAGCTCGTCGCCCTCGCGGCCGCCGACGGGCGCCCCGCCACCGAACCGCTCGCGGTCTCGCTCGTCGTGCGCCCCGGGTCGCCCGGCGAGGCGCTCGCCGACGCCGTCGGCGTGCTGCGCGACGACGAGCGGGTGCTCGTCACGGCCGGGGAGGTCGGCTGGTCCGCAGGATGGCGCGCCCTTCTCGAACTCGAGGTCCCCCTCGTCGTCGAGGTCGGCACCGGCGCCGAGCAGGAGCGCGCGCTCGACGACCTCGCCGAGGCCGTCGACGCCGACCACGACGTCCGGGCCAAGTTCCGCACCGGGCCCACGCCGACGTGGCCCTGGCCCGACGAGGCCGCCCTCGGCGCCTTCCTCGACGCCGCGGTCCTGCGCGGCCTGTCCTTCAAGCTGACCGGCGGCCTGCACCACGTCGTGCGCGGCCGCTACGAGAGCGAGCCGATGCACGGCCTGCTCAACGTGCTGCTCGCCGTCCACGAGGCCCTCGACGGCGCCGAGGCGCCGCACCTGGCCGCCACCCTCGGGCGCACCGACACCGAGGTGCTGGTCGGCGCTGTCTCCTCGCTCGGGCCCGACGACGCGGGCCGGGTGCGCCGCGCCTTCTCGTCGTACGGCTGCTGCGGCGTCCTCGACCCGCTGCACGAGCTCGAGGCCCTCGGCCTGGTCCCCTGAACCGCCGGCACCACCTGCCCGCCCTCCCGCACGAGTTCCTCACCACGACAAGGAGATCGACGTGATGACGACGTGGCTCGACGTCCCCGCCGACCACCCCTTCGGCATCCACACCCTCCCGTACGGCGTCTTCAGCACGGCCGACGACCCGGACCGCCGCGTCGGCGTGCGCATCGGCGACCTCGTGCTCGACGCCGGCAAGGTGGCGGCGATCGGCCGCGACGCCGGGTTCGTCGGCGAGGGCCCCGACCTCGCCACCGCCTGGCTGACGCCCAGCCTCAACGCCTTCCTCGCCCTCGGGCGTCCGGCGTGGACGGCGGCCCGGCAGTGGCTCATCGAGGTCCTCTCCGACGACGTCCACCGCGACGGCGTCGCGCCCCACGTGCACCCGCTGGCCGACGTCACCCTGCACCTGCCGGTCGAGGTCGCCGACTACGTCGACTTCTACGCCAGCGAGGACCACGCGTCCAACGTCGGGAAGGTCTTCCGCCCCGACAATGCGGCCCTCCCGCCGAACTGGAAGCACCTGCCGATCGGCTACCACGGGCGCTCGGGCACCGTCGTCGTCTCGGGCACCGACGTCGTGCGGCCCACCGGCCAGCGCAAGGGACCGAACGACCCGGCGCCGGTGTTCGGCCCGAGCACCCGCCTCGACATCGAGGCCGAGCTCGGCTACGTCGTCGGGGGCGCCACCGAGCTCGGCAGCCGGGTGTCGGTCGACGACGCCCCGGACCACCTCTTCGGCGTCGTCCTGCTCAACGACTGGAGCGCCCGCGACCTGCAGGCCTGGGAGTACGTGCCGCTCGGCCCGTTCCTCGGCAAGTCGTTCGCGACCACCGTGTCGGCCTGGGTCACCCCGCTCGAGGCGCTCGACGCCGCGCGGGTGCCACTGCCCGGCCAGTCCGACCCGGAGGTGCTGCCCTACCTTCGCGGCGACGCCTTCGGCCTCGACGTGCACGTCGAGGTCGCCCTCAACGGCACCGTGGTCAGCCGGCCCGAGCACCGCGTCATGTACTGGTCGCCGGCCCAGATGCTCGCCCACCTCACCGTCAACGGCGCCTCGCTGCGCGACGGCGACCTCTTCGGCTCCGGCACGATCTCCGGGCCGGAGAAGGACACGCGCGGCTCGCTGCTCGAGCTGACGTGGAACGGCACCGACCCCCTGCACCTGCCCGACGGGTCGACGCGCGGATTCCTCGAGGACGGCGACACCGTGACGCTGACGGCCTGGGCCCCCGGACCCGACGGCGCCCGCATCGGCATCGCCGAGGCCACCGGCACGATCCGACCCGCCCGCTGACCCACCGGCTCCCCTGACCCCCACCGGAAGGACCGACATGGCGCAGACCCCGACGACCCTCGGCGTCCACTCCGAGGTGGGCCGGCTGCGCGCCGTGCTGGTCTGCCGGCCCGGGCTGGCCCACCGCAGGCTGACCCCGAGCACCGCCGAGGACCTCCTCTTCGACGACGTCATGTGGGTCGAGAAGGCCCAGGCCGACCACGCCGACTTCGTCGCCCAGCTGCGCGGGCTCGGCGTCGAGGTCCTCGAGCTGCACGACGTGCTCGCCGAGACCCTCGCCATCCCGGCCGCCCGGCAGTGGCTGCTCGACCGCAAGATCGTCGCGAACACCGTCGGGCTCGGCCTCGTCGAGGGCACCCGCGCCTTCCTCGACTCGCTCGACCCGGCGCGCCTCGCCGAGCTGCTCATCGGGGGCCTCGCCATCGGCGACCTGCCCGGCGAGTTCCGCACGCCCTACGTCCGGCTCGCGCTCGAGCACGCCGGGGTCCGCGACTACCTCATGCCGCCGCTGCCGAACACCCTCTACACCCGCGACACGACGTGCTGGCTCTACGGCGGCCTCACCCTCAACCCGCTCTACTACGCCGCCCGTCGCGAGGAGACGCTCCTCTACAAGGCCGTGTACACCTTCCACCCGCGCTGGTCGGGCTCGACGGTGTGGTGGGGCGACCCCGAGCAGGACTGGGGCCGTGCGACGCTCGAGGGCGGCGACGTCATGCCGGTCGGCAACGGCACCGTCCTCCTCGGCATGGGCGAGCGCACCTCGCGCCAGGCCGTGAGCCAGGTCGCTGCGGCCCTCTTCGCCCGCGGGGCCGCCGAGCACGTCGTCGTGGCCGCGCTGCCGAAGCTGCGCGCCGCCATGCACCTCGACACCGTCTTCACCTTCGCCGACCGCGACGTCGTGACGCTGTACCCGGCGATCATGGACCGCGTCCACACCTTCAGCCTCCGCCCGACCGACGCCGCGCCGGGGATCGAGGTCACCGACGAAGGGGGCACGCCGTTCGTCGACGTCGTGGCCCGGGCGCTCGGCCTCGACCGCCTCCGCGTCATCGAGACCGGTGGCGACGAGTACGCCTCCGAGCGCCAGCAGTGGGACAGCGGCAACAACGCCGTGGCCGTCTCGCCGGGCGTCGTGTTCACCTACGACCGCAACACGACGACGAACGCCCTGCTGCGCCGCGCCGGGATCGAGGTCATCACCATCGTCGGCTCCGAGCTCGGGCGCGGCCGCGGCGGTGGGCACTGCATGACGTGCCCGATCGTGCGCGACCCCGTCGACTACTGACCCTCGCCGGCGACCGCCCCCGCGGCCCTCCCCGTCGACGCCGCGGCTCGGTTCCTCCGGACGCCGAACGTCCGGTTCCCGGTCTACGGTCGCGCCATGAGCGATACGACAGGGAGGCCGGGACAGCCCGGCGGGGAGCACGTCGGGCAGGACCTGCACGGGTCACGCTTCGAGCGGACCGACCTGCAGGACAGCACCTTCCGGGCCGTCGACCTGCGCGGGTCGAGCTTCGAGAAGGTCCACCTCACCGATGCCACCGTCCGGTTCAGCGAGCTGCGCCGGGTCGTCATGCGCGGCGTCGAGCTGGAGGACGTCGACATCACCGGCGAGCTGCTCAACGTGACGGTCAACGGCGTCGACGTCGTGCCGCTCGTCGAGGCCGAGCTCGACCGGCGCGACCCGGCCCGGCCGAAGATGCGCCCCACCGACCCGGACGGGTTCCGCGAGGCGTGGGACGTCGTCGAGCACCTCTGGGAGGGAACGGTCGAGCGGGCCCGCACGCTGCCACCGGAGCAGCTGCACGCGTCGGTCGGCGGCGAGTGGTCGTTCGTCGAGACGCTGCGCCACCTCGCCTTCGCGACCGACGCGTGGGTCGGTCGGGGCGTCCTCGGCGACCCGGCGCCGTGGCACCCGCTCGACCTGCCGTGGGACGACATGCCCACGACACCCGGCGTGCCCTGCGACCGGCAGGCCCGGCCCACCCTCGACGAGGCGCTGGAGCTGCGGCTCGGACGGATGGCCACGGTGCGCGAGGTCGTCGACCGCATCGACGAGCACGGCCTCGACCGGATGACGACGCCGGTCGACGCCCCCGGCTGGCCCCCGCCCGGACGCTCCTTCCAGGTGCGCGACTGCCTGCTCGTCGTGCTCAACGAGGAGTACCACCACCGGCTCTTCGCCGAGCGCGACCTCGCGGCCCTCGCCGCGTCCTCCGACGCCCCGTGACATCCCTGACACACCAGCGCCCCCACCCGATCGGGTGGGGGCGCTGGTGTGCGGCGTCAGGACGCGTCAGTGCAGGACGACCGGCGCGGCAGGCGCGTCGGCGTCGGCCTCGAGCGCGACCGGCTCCTCGTGCCGGCGGGGCAGGAACCACGCCGCGACGAGGGTCGCGGCGCAGAGGATCGCCGCGATGAGGAACGTCCGGCCGTAGACGTCGGCGAGCTCGCTGACCGCCTGGGCCATCCCCTGCGGGCCGAGCCGGTCCTTGATCGACGGGTCGAACTGGGCGCCGAGCACGGCCCCGGCCCGCGGCGAGCCGTTGAGGTAGTTGGTGAAGACGACCGAGATGACGGCGACCCCGATCGAGCTCGCGATCTGCTGGGTGATGTTGAGCAGCGTGGACCCGCGCGCCACCTGGTGGTGGGTCAGCGTCTTGAGCGCCGAGGTCATGATCGGCATCATCGTGCCGCCCATGCCGAGGCCCATGACGAACAGCACCGGGATGATGAAGCCCCAGTAGCTCGTGTCGGGCCCGACCTGGGTCAGTGCGAACATGCCGGCGACGATGGCCACCAGACCGAACGGGACGATGCGCCCGACCGGGAAGCGGTCGGCGAGCGCCCCGGCGACCGGCATCGTCAGCATCGCGCCGATGCCCTGCGGCACCATGAGGTAGGCGGCGTGCAGGGGCGTCTCGGCCCGGACCTGCTGGAGGTACTGGGGCACGAGGAGCAGACCGCCGAAGAAGGCCGCGCCGAAGAGGAACATCGTGATCGTCGCGACGGTGAGGCGCCGGTTGGAGAAGAGGCGCAGGTCGAGCAACGGGTGCTGCGGGCGGAAGCTGTAGAGCACGAACGCGATGATCATGACGAGGCCGACGAGGCCGGGCACGAGGACCTTGGCCGAGGCGACGGTGCGCTCGCCGGGGATCGAGCTGACGCCGTAGAGGAAGAGCGCGAGGCCCGGCGACATGAGCAGCATGCCGATGACGTCGAAGGACTCGGACGGCTCGGGCCGGTCGGACGGCAGCGCCCACATCGCGTAGCCGACGGCGACGATGCCGATCGGCACGTTGATGAGGAAGATCCAGTGCCACGAGTAGTTGTCGATGAGCCAGCCGCCGAGGATCGGGCCGAAGATCGGACCGAGGAGCATCGGGATGCCGAGCACCGCCATGAGCCGGCCCATCCGCTCGGGGCCGGCCGCACGCGTCATGATCGTCATGCCGAGGGGCATGAGCATGCCGCCGCCCAGACCCTGCAGGACGCGGTAGGCGATGAGCACCTCGATCGACCCGGCGGCCGCGCAGAGCGCCGAGCCGGCCGTGAAGAGGATGACGGCCATGATGTAGAGCCGCTTGGTGCCGAACCGGTCGGCGGCCCAGCCGGTGAGCGGGATGACGGTGGCGAGCGCCAGCGTGTAGGCCGTGACGGTCCAGGCGACCGTGGAGTAGGCGAGCGGCTCGCCGCCCGGCTCGGCGAAGACGGTCTGGAACTTCGTCAGCGCGATGTTGACGACCGTGATGTCGAGGATCGACATGATCGCACCGAGCACGACGACGCCGGCGACCTTGAGGACCGCGGCGTCGAGCTTGTCGGGATGGCCGGGCGAGACGCCCGCCGGGGTCGGGGTGGTGGTTGAGGACACAGCGGTGCTCCGGACTCGAGGTGGAGTGTGGGCACGGCGTCGGCGCCGTGGGGGCGGTGGTGACCGCGCGAACGACATTGTGCCCGCAACCACCGACAACGGGACAAACCGTTTTCGCCGACGGCGTGCGGGGCACGCCGGATGTACCGCCTGCCCGGCTGTGGGCCGCACGCGCGACGCGCCCCCACCGGGCCGGTGGGAGCGCGTCGCGTTTGCGGGCGGGAGGCCTCAGCCCTGCCGGCGCGGCTGCTTGCCCTCGACGACCTGGGTGCTCGCGACCTTGTCGTGCAGCGCCTGGCGCTTGTCGTCCCACAGCGGCCACAGGTAGTCGATGAGCGACAGGATGCTGACGAACTGGCCGGCGAGCGGCACGAGTCGCCGCATCACGGCGGTGCCGAGCGGGAGCGGTCCGGGCTCGCTCATGCGACGGACGCTGATGCCGAGCGCCATCTTGCCGGGCGTCTGGGCCGTGGTGGTCCAGAAGACGAGGCAGTAGGCGGAAACGACGAGCCACAGCACGATGCTGAACTGGAGCGTCGGGCCGAGGATCTCGCTCTGCATCTGCTGCACGGCGGCCTGGTCGCCCCGCGCCGCCGCGTCGAACATGTCGCTGAACGAGCGCTGCAGGTTCGGGGTGGCGGCCCAGGCGATGGCGCCGCCCACGATCGCGAGGATGACCCCGTCGATGAGCCAGGCCGCGAATCGCTTGCCCCACGAGGCGAGCGGGACCCCGTCGGCGGTCGTCTTGACGTTGTACATCCACTGCGCCCCACCCTGCGGAGCGCCCGGGTACTGGGGTGCCTGCTGGTACGGAGCCTGCTGGTACCCCTGCTGGCCCTGCCAGCCGCCCTGCGGCATCGGCGTCGTCGGCGTCGGGGCCCCGGGCTGCGTCGGGGCCGCGGCTCCCGTGGCGTCGGTGCCGGCGTCGGCGCCGTAGGGGCGACCGATCGTGCTCTGGGGGGCGGTCGGCGACTTCTTCGGCGCGGTGTGGTTGGTCCACGTGACCCCGTCCCAGTACCGGAGCATGTCGGGGTTGCTGGGGTCGTCGTACCACCCGGAGGGCTGCTGGCTCATGGCTCAACTCTGCCACGCCGCAGGCCTCGCGCCGTGCTGCCGCGAGGACCGCGGCCGGACCGTGTCCTGCGCGCGGCGCCGGCCTGTCCTAGCGTGTCCGGATGACCTCCGAGAACTCGGTCCTGCGCACCAAGCCCGTCGAGGACGTCCTGGCCCAGGCCGGTGGACCCGACGGCGAGAGCGGCTCCGGCACGTCGGACGCGGGACGCCTGCACCGGCGGCTCGGCGCCCGCGACCTCATGGGCTTCGGCATCGGGATCGTCATCGGCACCGGCATCTTCACGCTGACCGGCATCGAGGCCAAGAACCACGCCGGCCCGGGCATCGTCGTCTCCTTCGCGCTCGCGGGGCTCGTCAGCCTCCTCGCGGCGCTCTGCTACGCCGAGCTGGCCTCGGCCGTCCCGACGGCCGGCTCGGCCTACACGTACGCCTACGCGACGATCGGCGAGCTGTTCGCCTGGATCATCGGCTGGGACCTCATCCTCGAGTTCGCCCTCGGCGCAGCCGTGGTCGCCCGCGGGTGGTCCGGCTACCTCCAGGAGCTGTTCGACCTGCCGACGAGCCTCTTCGGCGAGAGCGCCCCGGTCAACGTCGGGGCCGTGGCGATCGTCGTGCTGCTCGGGGTCGTGGCCGTGCTCGGGATCCGCGAGAGCGCGCGACTGACCAACCTGCTCGTCGCGGTCAAGGTGCTGGTGTGCGTCTTCGTCGTCGTCGTGGGCGCCTTCTTCGTCAAGGCGGCCAACCTCACGCCGTTCATCCCGGCGCCGCAGCCGGTCCCGACCGGCACCTCCGGCCTGCAGCAGCCGTTGAGCCAGGCGCTCTTCGGCATCGAGCCCACGGCCTTCGGCATGGCGGGGGTCCTCACGGCGGCGGCGGTCGTCTTCTTCGCCTACACCGGGTTCGAGGCTGTGGCCAACCTCGGCGAGGAGACCCGTCGACCGGCGCGCGACCTGCCCCTCGGGCTGCTCGGCACCCTCGGCATCTGCACCCTGCTCTACGTCGCCGTGTCGTTCGTCATCACCGGCATGGTCCCCTACCGCACGCTCAACGAGGGGGCGCCGATCGCCAGCGCGTTCGGGGCGGTCGGGGCCGGCTGGGCGGCCTCGCTCATCTCGGTGGCGGCGGTCGCCGGGCTCACGTCCGTCATCCTCGTCGACATCGTCGCCATGGGGCGCATCGGGTTCTCGATGGGCCGTGACGGCCTCATCCCGCGATCGGTCGCCGCGGTCCACCCGCGGTGGGGCACGCCGTGGAAGATCACGATCGGCACGGTCGTGCTCATCGGGCTGCTCGCCGGGTTCCTGCCGCTCAAGGTGCTCGCCGACCTCGTCAGCATCGGCACGCTCTTCGCGTTCGTCGTCGTGTCGGTGGCGGTACCGATCCTGCGACGCACGAAGCCGCAGCTGCGGCGCCCCTTCCGGGTACCCCTGTCGCCGCTCGTGCCCGCCCTGTCGGCGCTGGCGTGCGTCTACCTCATGACGAACCTGTCGGTCGAGACCTGGCTGCGCTTCCTGGCCTGGATGCTGCTCGGGTTCCTCGTCTACTTCCTCTACGGACGCCGGCACGCCCGGCTCAACCGAGGCTGAGCCGGGCGTGCCGGGCGTGCCGGGCGTGCGGGTCCTGAGCGTCGCGCTGGGGCGAGGACCTCAGAGGTTGCCGCGCTTGTCCTGCTCGCGCTCGATCGCCTCGAAGAGGGCCTTGAAGTTGCCCTTGCCGAAGCCGAGCGAGCCGTGCCGCTCGATGAGCTCGAAGAAGACGGTGGGGCGGTCGCCGAGCGGCTTGGTGAAGATCTGCAGGAGGTAGCCGTCCTCGTCGCGGTCGACGAGGATCTTGCGAGACTGGAGCTCCTCGATCGGCACCCGGACCTTGCCGATGCGCTCGCGCAGCTCGGGGTCCTCGTAGTAGCTGTCGGGGGTGTCGAGGAACTCGACGCCGTTGGCGCGCAGGGCATCGACGGTCGCGAGGATGTCGTTCGTCGCGACGGCGAGGTGCTGGGCGCCGGCACCGCGGTAGAACTCGAGGTACTCGTCGATCTGGCTCTTCTTCTTGGCGATGGCCGGCTCGTTGAGCGGGAACTTGACCCGGTGGTTGCCGTTGGCCACGACCTTGCTCATGAGCGCCGAGTAGTCGGTGGCGATGTCGTCGCCGATGAACTCGGCCATGTTCACGAAGCCCATGACGCGGTTGTAGAAGCCGACCCACTCGTCCATGTGGCCGAGCTCGACGTTGCCGACGATGTGGTCGAGGGCCTGGAACAGACGCTTGGGCTGGCCCTCGCGACGGACGTGGGTCGAGGAGGCCGGCTCGTAGCCGGGCAGGTACGGGCCCGCGTAGGTCTGGCCGTCGACGGTGCGCTGGACCAGCGTGTGGCGGGTCTCGCCGTAGGTCGCGATCGCGGCGACGCGCACGGTGCCGTGCTCGTCGGTGTGGTTCGCCGGCTCCTCGAGCACCGTGGCGCCGGCCGTGCGGGCCTGGGCGATGCACTTGTCGACGTCGGGCACCTCGAGGGCGATGTCGACGACGCCGTCGCCGTGGCGGCGGTGGTGGTCGGCGAGGGGGCTGTCGGGGTCGACGGCACCCTTGACGACGAAGCGGATCGAGCCGCTGCGCAGGACGAACGCCTTGTGGTCGCGGTTGCCGTTCTCGGGGCCCGAGTAGGCGACGAGCTCCATGCCCCAGGCGCTCTGGTAGTAGTGCGCGCTCTGGGTGGCGTTGCCGGCGACGAAGACGATCGCGTCCCAGCCGGTGACGGGGAAGACATCGGTGTTCTCGTCGTACTCGACGAGTCCGACGAGCTGCTTGAGCTGGTCGAGGTCGAGGTCGGCCTCGCGCTCCTGCTGGGTGCGGTCGTCGGTGAGGTCGGCTGCCTGAGACGGCATCGTGTCAGTCATGGCGGGAGCGTGACCGACCACGCCGCGATGGTCAACTGGGCGACGCGCATCTGGGCAGCATGCACAAAGTGTTGACCGTTCGGTGCCTTCCACTGGACAATGTGCCCATGTCGTCGCCGACCCCAGGACCCACGCCCCGGCCCCCGGTCGACGCCCTCGACTGCCGCATCCTGCTCCTGCTCCTGCACGAGCCGGGCATCGGCGTGCTCGGGGCCTCCCGCCGGCTCGGCGTGGCCCGCGGCACGGTCCAGGCCCGGCTCGACCGGCTCCAGCGCACCGGCGTCCTGCGCTCGATGGCCCCCGACGTCGACCCGGCCGCGCTCGGCTACCCGGTCACCGCGTTCTGCACCCTCGAGATCCGGCAGGGTCGCGGCGGCCACTCCCCCGTCGTCGAGCACCTCGCGGCGATCCCCGAGGTGCTCGAGGCGCACACCATCACCGGCTCCGGCGACGTGCTCATCCGCATCGTCGGGCGCGACAACGCCGACCTGCAGCGCGTCATCGACCGCGTCGTCGACGACGAGCACGTGACCCGCGCCTCCACCGTCATCTCCCTCGCCACCCGGCTCGACCACCGCACCGTCCCGCTCGTCGAGCACCTGCTCGACCTCGCCCGAGGAGGCACCGCCCCGTGACGCCCGACCCGACGCCCGACCAGACGCCCGACCCCGCCCTCGTCACCACGCCCGACCTCACGACGCCGCTGCCGGCCGTGCGGCTCACCCACCCCGAGTGGACCCGCGCGGCCACGGTCTACCAGGTCAACCAGCGCAACCTGACGCCCGAGGGCACCTTCCGCGCCGCCGAGGCGCACCTGCCCCGCATCCGCGACCTCGGCATCGACGTCGTGTGGATCATGCCGGTCAACCCGATCGGCGAGGTCAACCGCAAGGGCCCGCTCGGCAGCCCCTACGCCGTGCGCGACTACCTCGCGGTCAACCCGGAGTTCGGCACCCTCGCGGACCTGCGCCACTTCGTCGACACCGCCCACGACCTCGGCCTCAAGGTGATCCTCGACTGGGTGGCCAACCACACCGCCTGGGACAACCCCCTCGCCGAGGACCACCCCGAGTGGTACGCCCGCGACTGGAAGGGCGACTTCCGCCCCACCCCGTGGTGGGACTGGGAGGACATCATCGACCTCGACTACGACCAGCCCGGCCTGCGGCGGTACATGGCCGACGCCATGGCCTACTGGGTGCGCGAGGCCGACGTCGACGGGTTCCGTTGCGACGTCGCGGGATTCGTGCCGCTCGACTTCTGGGAGGGCGTGCGCGCCGAGCTGGACGCCATCAAGCCCGTGTTCATGCTCGCCGAGTGGGAGTCGCGCGACCTGCACACCCGCGCCTTCGACATGACCTACGCGTGGAGCTGGAACGAGACGATGCACCGCATCGCGATGGGCAAGGCCGACGTCGAGGCCCTCAAGGTGTACTACGCGTGGAACGACCGCTTCTACCCGCGCGACGCCTACCGCATGACGTTCGTCAGCAACCACGACAAGAACGCGTGGGAGGGCACCGAGTACGAGCAGTTCGGCGACGCCCTCGAGGCCGCCATCGTGCTGTCGGTCGTCGGCGAGGGCGTGCCCCTCGTCTACAACGGGCAGGAGGCCGGCAGCGACAAGCGTCTCGCCTTCTTCGACAAGGACCTCATCGAGTGGCGCGAGGACCCGCAGGGCGAGCTCTACCGCACCCTCTTCGCCCTGAAGAAGGCGCACCGGGCGCTGTGGAACGGCGCGTGGGGCGGGCGGATGGTGCGCGTGCCGAACAGCGACGAGGCGTCGGTCATCGCCTTCGTCCGCGAGGCCGAGGGCGACCGCGTCTTCGCCGCCTTCAACCTCTCCCCCACCGAGGCCACGGTGACCCTCGGCGAGGGCCCGCAGGCCGGCTCGTGGGCCGACGCCTTCGACGGGACGCCGGTGGCGCTGTCCGTCGGCGACACCCTGACGCTCCCGGCGTGGGGCCACCGGGTGCTCGTCGGCGCCTGAACGCACGAGGGCTCCCCACGACATCGGTCGTGGGGAGCCCTCGCCGCGTGGGCGGCCCGTCAGCTGTTGGTGACGGTGATCGGCGCGCCGTTGCTGACGAGGCGCCAGTCGGTGCTGGAGAAGGTCGCCGGGTCGATGACCTTGTTGGCCGTGGCCCAGTCGATGAGCAGCTGGCGGATCTCGATCTGCCGGTTGTAGACGACCGGGGCCGTCGTGACGCCGGGGAAGCCACCGCCGCCGGACTGCCGGTAGTTGTTGATCGCCACGACGAACCGGGCGTCGGAGGCGACCGGAGCCCCGCCGTAGGCGAGGTTCGTGATGCGCGAGCCGACCGCCTTGGCCAGGTCGATGTCGTAGGTGAGGTCGGCGTCGAGGCCGCCCATGATGTCGTAGTTGTAGTCGGGCGTGCCGCCGGCGTTCGTGATGGCGTCGGCCGCGACCGGTCCGGTGCCGGAGTAGGTCTGGAAGTAGGACGCGCTCTTCTCGAGGTAGTCCTTGACCTGGGCGCCGGTCAGCACGATGCCGAGCAGGGTGTTGTCGTAGATGTAGAGGCCCGCGACGTCGCGGATCGTCACGTCGCCCTGCGGGATGGCCGCGAGCTTGTTGAACGGCGCGGCGATCGACAGCATCGGCAGCGCGCCCTCGGGCGTGCCTGCGAGGGCCTTCTTGACGGCGTCGGCCTGGACGTAGTTGATGAAGTCCATGGCCGGGGTGTCCTCGTAGCGCGACGTGGCCGCGGACATCGCCTGCGTGCACGTGCCGATGACGCCGTTGACGTAGGCGAGCACCTTCTCGTGCGCGGCCTTGACCGCCCCGGTGACGGCCGGGTCCTCGGGCACGGCGTTGGCGTTCCAGAGGCGGCCGGCGGAGTCGACGACCTGCCACTGGCCACGGACCTTCTGCAGCGAGAGCGTCATCTCCGCGACGCGCATGCCCCAGTAGAGCGGCTCGACGAGGAGCACCGGCTTGCCGGTCTGGGCGTTCGTGGCCTTGTCGACGACCTCGACGTGCGAGTGGCCGACGAGGACGGCGTCGATGCCGGGGACCTGCTCGGCCATGAGCCGGCTGGCGTTCTCGACGTACGGCAGGGCATCGCCCCACGAGGACTTGCCGTTGGTGCCGGAGTGGCACGAGACGATGACGACGTCGGCGCCCGCGGCCTTGAGGCGGGGCACGAAGACCTTGGCCTGCTCGATGATGCCGGGGAACTTCAGCCGTCCGTCGACGTTGGCCTTGTCCCAGATCGCGACGCCCGGGGTGACGAGGCCGAGGATGCCGACCTTGATCGGCTTGCGGTCCTCGAGCTTGACGGTCTTGATGACCCACGGCTTGAAGGCCGGCGCGCCGGTGTTCCAGTCGACGGTGTTGGCCGACAGGAGCGGGAAGTCGAGCTGGCTTTCGAAGGCGCGCAGCGTCTCGATGCCGTAGTTGAACTCGTGGTTGCCGAGCGCGGCGGCGTCGTAGCCGACCTGGTTCATCGCGGCGGCCATCGGGTGGGTGGCCCCGCCGGTGATCGGGTCGATCTTGGCGTAGTAGTACGCGAGCGGGGTGCCCTGGATCGTGTCGCCGGCGTCGAGGGTCAGGGTGGACGCGGCCCCGAGGTCGGCGCGGCGCATCTTGATGACCGAGGAGGCCTTGGCGATGCCGATGTCGTTGTGCGTCTTGTCGTCGTACTCGCGGTTGTTGAAGTAGTCCCAGTTGAAGACGTTGCCGTGCAGGTCGGTGGTGCCGAGGACGGTGAGGGTGACGACCTCGCCGTCGGTGCCCGGGCCCTGACCGGCGGTGCCGGCCGCGCCGGCGGGCGAGGCCGCTGCCACCGTGGCGATGCCCGCGCCGCCGACCGCTGCCATCGCGAGCAGCTGTCGACGCGTCGTCGGCGAGGAGAGGAAGTCGGGGGTCTCGTTGGTGCTCATGTCGTCCTTGTCTGCCGCGCCGGGGTGCTGCGCGGGGTCACGATGCGGTGTGGGGGTCGGCCCCGCCGGGGCGGGACGGGCCTGACCCTAGCCGCGGCCGGGGACGAACGGGGCGATGGGGACCGGCCGCCTTCGTGAACAGCCGGTGACGGCGCGTGTCGGCGCGTGACGGCGCGTGACGGCGCGTGAGGTCGCCTCAGCGCTCAGCGCCGGCCGACGAGCCAGAGCCGGATCTTCTCGATCCGCTCGGTGACCTGCTCGGTGCTCGCGGCCGCGAGGTCGGGCCCGCCGCACGCGCGGCGCAGGTCCATGTGGACGTTGGCGTGCGGGTAGCCCTTCTGCCGGGCGTAGGCGCCGACGAGCTGGTTGAGCTCCTTGCGCTGCGCGGCGAGCGCGCGGTGCGCGGCCACCGGGACCGGCCCCGCGGCGTCCTTGGGCGCCTTGCGCACCTGCTTGCTCTGGCGCTCGCGGAGCAGCTGGGCGACCTGGTCGGGCTCGAGCAGGCCGGGCAGGCCGAGGTAGTCCTGCTCGTCCTCGGAGCCGACCTCGGCGTGCATCCCCCACTGCTGCTTGTCGAAGAGCACGTGGTCGAAGTGCGCCTCCGACTCGAGCGCCTCGAACTGGCCCTCGGCGAGGTCGCCGCTCGCCTTCTCCGGGCGCGCGGCCTCGTCGAGCAGCGCCTGCTCCTCGGCCCACATCTGCGCGACGTCGTCGGGGTTGGGCTTGCGGTCGAGGGCGTGGTCGCGCTGCTCCTCGAGGCGCTGGGCGTGGTCGAGGACGACCGGCACCGAGGGCAGGAAGACCGACGCGGTCTCGCCGCGGCGACGAACACGCACGAAGCGACCGACGGCCTGGGCGAAGAAGAGCGGCGTCGAGGTCGAGGTGGCGTACACGCCGACGGCCAGGCGCGGCACGTCGACGCCCTCGGACACCATCCGCACGGCGACCATCCACCGCGACGTGCCGTTCGAGAACTCCTCGATGCGCTTCGAGGCGCCCTGGTCGTCGGAGAGCACGACGGTCGGCGACTCGCCGGTCAGCCCCCGGAGGTGGGCGGCGTAGGCCCTGGCCTGGGTCTGGTTGCTGGCGATGACGAGCGCCCCGGCGTCCTCGACGTGCCGGCGCACCTCGGTGAGGCGCTTGTCGGCTGCGGCGAGGACCGCCGGGATCCACTCGCCCTTGGAGTCGAGCGCCGTGCGCCACGCGTTGGCCACGGCGTCCTTGGTCATCGGCTCGCCGAGGCGCGCCTCGAGCTCGTCGCCGGCCCGGGTGCGCCAGCGCATCGTGCCGCCGTAGGCCATGAAGAGGACCGGGCGCACGACGCCGTCGCGCAGCGCCTCGGCGTAGCCGTAGGCGTAGTCGCTCGAGCTGACGAGCGTGCCCTCGGCGTCGAGCTCGTAGGTGACGAACGGGATGGGCGAGGTGTCGGAGCGGAACGGCGTGCCGGTGAGCGACAGGCGCCGGGCCGCGGGCTCGAAGGCCTCGCGGATGCCGTCGCCCCAGCTCTTCGTGTCGCCACCGTGGTGCACCTCGTCGAGGATGACGAGGGTCGGCCGGGACGTGGTCAGTTCGCGGTGCAGCGACGGGCGCGAGGCGACCTGGGCGTACGTGACCGCGACGCCGTGGTAGTCCTCGCTGTGCCGCCCGATGCTGTTGCTGAACTTCGGGTCGAGGCTGATCCCGACGCGTGCGGCGGCGTCGGCCCACTGCGTCTTGAGGTGCTCGGTGGGCGCGACGACGGTGACCCGGTGCACGATGCCGGCCGAGAGCAGCTCGGTGGCGACGCGCAGGGCGAAGGTCGTCTTGCCGGCGCCCGGCGTGGCCACGGCGAGGAAGTCGCGCGGCGACTTGGCCTGGTAGAGGTCGAGGGCCTCCTGCTGCCAGGCGCGCAGCTTGCTCGCGGTACCCCACGCGGCCCGCTCCGGGAAGGCGGGTGGGAGGTGGAAGGCGGCCCCAGAACTCATAGGGCGCCCACGGTAGCCGCTCCCGTCCGGCGACATGCCGAGGCCCCGCCGTGTTGGCGGGGCCTCGGTCGGGATGCTATGTGCCGCAGTCGAGCCGGGCGCCGGCGAGCTCGTCGGCGGGCCGCGCGGCGGCGTCGTCGCAGGTCAGGCGCGGTAGGCCGTCCACTGCGCCTGCATGCGGGCCTTCTGGCCGGTCGTGAACTCGTTCATGCACGAGTCGTAGGTGTAGTCCATGAAGTTCTTGATCGGGTCGAGACCGGGGCTCGTGCACGTGTCGCGGCCGGTCGGGCAGCCGTAGGCCGGGCTCGCCTCGGCGGGGGTGTCGTCGACGTAGTCGCCCGAGCCGGAGCAGCCGCCCTGGAAGGTGTGGTAGAGCCCGAGCCAGTGGCCGACCTCGTGGGTCGCGGTGTCGCCCTGGTTGTAGTTCGTCGCGGAGCCGCCCGGCATCGAGGCGTTGAGCATGACGACGCCGTCCTGGGTGCCCGGGCTCTTCTTCGGGAACGTCGCCCAGCCGAGCAGGCCGTCGCCGATGTTCGCGGCGTAGAGGTTGAGGGCCGCCTTGCCGCCCTCGTGCAGGGCGTTCTTCATGTCACGCTCGGCCGTGGTCCCCGGGCTCACCGTGTACCACGTGGCGTTGTTCGTGACGTCGGTGCCGGCGAGGCGGAAGCTGAAGCCGGTGCCGCTGTAGGCGTTGTTGAGCACCGAGATCTGGCTGTTGATCGTCGAGGCGCTGATGGCCCCCTGCGAGCCACTCGTGATCGTGTGGAAGTACACGTCGATGACGGGGCTCGTGAAGGCACCACCGCCGCCGGGACGAGCCGCCGCGCCCGAGGAGGTCAGGCTCAGCCCCTTGGCGGCGAGGGCCTTGCCGAGGGCGGCCTCGTTCGCCCGCACCTGGGCGTCGGTCAGCTCGTGCGGGTCCTTCGCGGTGCCGTGCATGCTGCGGGCGCCGACCGCGGCCGGGTCGAGGCAGGCCGAGCCGGCCCGGACGTCGAGCGTCGGGGACGCCATCGCCGGGGCGGCGAGGGATGCGGCGACGAGCGCGAGCGGAGCAGCCAGCGCCAGTGAGCGGAGCTTCATGAGGGAGAACCTTTCTCGCTGTCACGCCACCCGATCGGGCGACGCTTGCCAGCGAGCGTAGGAACGCCAGGGTCAACGAGACCGCCGCAGCCGGTAAAGACTGCGTCAGGAATCCGCTCAGGACTCGCCGTCGCCGCCGCCGTCCTGCGGCTCGCGAAGTCCCTCGTAGATCTCCTTGCACACGGGGCACACGGGAAACTTCTGCGGGTCGCGCCCGGGCACCCAGATCTTGCCGCAGAGCGCGACGACGGGCTCACCGGTCAGCGCGCTCTCGAGGATCTTCTCCTTGCGAACGTAGTGCGAGAACCGCTCGTGGTCACCCGGTTCCTGGAGCTCCTCGCGGACCTCCTCGCGCTCGATCGTGGCCGTGCCCGTGCTGCGCAGCGGCTGCGGCTCGTTCTCGAAGGGGTCGGGAGGCATGGTGCTCATGTCGCGAGTGTAGGACGCGCCGCGGCTGCCTCGAGCAGGCGTGCGCCCGCCGGATAGGTGGCGAGGACACCCGGCAGGGTGCCCGGGCGACCGGACAGCAGCACCGCCTCGACGCCGGCCCGCGGGGCCGTCGGGTCGGGCTCCAGCCCGAGGCGCCGCAGCGTCTGGCGGGCCACCGCCACCGGCGAGTCGAAGATCGTGACGCCCGCCGGCACGGCGGCCGTGATGCGCTCGGCGACGAGCCCGTAGTGGGTGCAGCCGAGCACGAGCGAGCGCACTCCCGCGGGTGTCCGCTCGGCGGCCAGGGCGACCGCGGCCTCGACGGCGTCGAGGTCGCCGGACTCGATGGCCTCGGCGAGCCCGAGGGCCGCCACGGCGTGGGTCTCGACGTCGGCCGCGAACGCGTCGACGAGGCCGCGCAGGTAGTCGCTCGAGGTCGTCGCCGCGGTGGCCCACACCGCCACCGGGCCGCCCGCAGCGGCCGCCGGCCGGATCGCCGGCACGGTGCCGATGACCGGCACGTCGGGCTCGAGCTCGGCCCGCACGGCGTCGAGGCCGTGCACCGAGGCCGTGTTGCACGCGACGACGACGGCGTCGGGCTCGTGCTCGAGCGCCGCGCGGGCGAGGTCGAGCACGAGGCGCCGCACCTCGTCGGGATGCCGCGGGCCGTAGGGCATGTTGTCGGGGTCGAGCGCGAGCACGATCCCGAGGTCGGGCCGCAGGGTCAGCAGCGCGTCGGCGTAGGCGACGAGGCCCAGCCCGCTGTCGACGAAGGCGACGCGTCGGGGCCGGGTGGCACTCGCGGTGTCGGGGTGCATGGGCCTGCCCGTCAGTTCATCGAGGGGTCGTCGGGGAAGCTCGCGACGTAGGCGAGGCTGTCGCGCTGGCGCCGGAGCACGGACCGCCAGAGGTCGTCGGGGTCGGCGGTGAACGCGTCGCGCACCTCGGCGTCGACGACGTACCAGTCACCGCGCAGCACCTCGCCCTCGAGCTGCCCGGCGTCCCAGCCCGAGTAGCCGGCGAAGATCCGCATGCCGGCGAGCTCGGCCGCCACGACGGGCGTCGGGACGTCGAGGTCGACCAGGCCGATGGAGCCGAAGAGGCGCTTGACCCCGAGGGGCTCGGGCACGTCGCCGGGCACCGTCACGAGGCCGAGCGCCGACGACGTCGACACCGGCCCACCCTGGAAGATGACGTGCGGGGCCGTGACGACGCGCTCCCAGCCCGGCAGCACCGAGTCGACGCCGGCCGTCAGCGGCTTGTTGAGCACGACGCCCTGGGCGCCGCCCTCGTCGTGGTGGAGCATCAGCACGACCGAGCGATGGAAGACGTCACCGCCGACCGAGGGCGTGGCCACGAGCAGACGGCCGGTGTGGAAGCGCGGGCTCACGGGCCCAGCCTTCCACACCGGCCGTCGGGTGCTGCGAGGTGCTCGGTGGCTCAGAAGCGCGCGCCGCGGCGGTTCGGACGCTCGTCGTCGCCCCAGCGGGACACGAGGCCCTCGTCGCGGCCGCGACGCTGGTCGCGACCGTCGCGGTCGTCACGGCCCCGGTAGCCACCGTGGCCGCCGTGGTGCGGGCGGAACCCGCCGCGCGAGCCCTGGCGCGGACCGCGCGGGCCGGCCGGTCCGCGTCGGTGCTGCTTCGGGCCGGCGATGAGGCGCTGGAAGTCCTCCTCGGCGATGGCGACGCCGCTCGGCGTCGTGGCGCCGGTGGCCGCGATGATCGCGTCGCCGGGCGTGGCCCGCACCGGCGAGATGTCGAGGCCGGCGTCCTTGAGCTGGCGCTCCATGGTGCGACGCTGGTGCGGCAGGGCGAGGGTCACGACGGTGCCCTTGTCACCGGCGCGGGCGGTGCGGCCGGAGCGGTGCAGGTAGTCCTTGTGGTCGGCCGGCGGGTCGACCTGCAGGACGACCGAGACGTCGTCGACGTGGATGCCGCGGGCCGCGACGTCGGTGGCGACGAGCACCGGGAGGTTGCCGTCGCGGAAGGCGCCGAGGACGCGGTTGCGCTGGCCCTGGTTGAGGCCACCGTGCAGCGCGGCCGCCATGACGCCCTGCTCGCGCAGCTGGAGCGCGATGCGGTCGGCGCCGAGCTTGGTGCGGCAGAAGACGACGGTGCGGCCCTCGCGGTTGGCGACCTCGGCCGTGATGACCTTCTTGTGCTGCGGGTCGATGAGCAGGACGTGGTGCTCCATCGTCTCGACGGACGCCGTGGCGTCGTCGGTCGAGTGGACGACCGGCTCGTTGAGGTACTTGGCGACGAGGTCGTCGATGCCGCGGTCGAGGGTCGCCGAGAAGAGCAGGCGCTGGCCCTCGGTGGGGATCGTGTCGAGCGTCGTGGTGATCTCGGCCATGAAGCCCATCTCGGCCATGTGGTCGGCCTCGTCGAGGACGGTGATGGCGATGTCGTCCATCTCCACCGCGCCGCGCTCGAGCAGGTCGTTGAGGCGGCCCGGCGTCGCGATGAGGATGTCGATGCCCTTGTTGAGCGCGTTGATCTGCGTCGTGTAGCTCAGGCCACCGGCGACGAGCTTGTGGCGCAGGCCGGTGACGTGCACGAGCGGCTCGAGGGCGTCGGAGATCTGCATCGCGAGCTCACGCGTCGGCGTGAGGATCAGGGCGTGCGGTCGGCGCGGGCGCCGCGGCGTCTCGGCCTCGAGCAGCCGGGTGATGACCGGCAGGCCGAACGCGAGCGTCTTGCCCGAGCCGGTCTGGCCACGGCCGAGGACGTCCTTGCCCGCGAGGGCGTCGGGGATCGTCGCGGCCTGGATCGGGAACGGCGTCGTGATGCCGTCACGGGCGAGGCGCTCGACGAGCGGCTCGGGCAGGCCGAGGGCGGCGAAGCCGTTGTCGGCGGCCACCTCGACGGGGCTGTCGGACACGGACTTGCGCGTCGCCTTGGTCCAGGTGTCGGCGTCCATGCGCTCGGCCTCGGCGTCCTCGAAGCTCACCGGGGCGCGGTCGGCGTCACGGCCGAAGCCGCGGTCGTCGCGCTCGAAGCGGGGGCGGTCGAAGGAGCGTCGGTCGTCGCGGCGCTGGTAGCCGCGGTCACCACGGTCGTCGCGCTCGAAGCGCGGGCGGTCGAAGGAGCGTCGGTCGTCGCGACGCTCGAAGCCGCGCTCGCCACGGTCGCTGCGGTCGTCACGGCGCTGGTAGCCACGGTCACCGCGGTCGTCGCGCTCGAAACGGGGGCGGTCGTCACGACGCTGGTAGCCACGGTCACCGCGGTCGTCGCGCTCGAAACGGGGGCGGTCGTCGCGACGCTGGTAGCCGCGGTCGCCGCGGTCGTCACGGCGCTGGAAGCCACCGTCGCGACGGTCCTCGCGGTCCTGGCGCGGGCGGTCGAAGCCACGGCGGCCACGGTCGTCACGGTCGTCACGGCGCTGGAAGCCGCGGTCGCCCCGGTCGTCGCGGCGCTGGAAGCCGCGGTCGCCCCGGTCGTCGCGGCGCTGGAAGCCGCGGTCGCCGCGGTCGTCACGGTCGTCACGGTCGAAGGAGCGGCGGTCGTCACGGCGGTCGTCACGTCGGTCGTACGAGCGGTGCTCGTCGCGGGGGGCGCGCCACTCGCGGCCGCCGACGTGCGAGGTGCCGGACGAGGCCGGACGCGAGGTCTTGTGCGCCGGCTTGCCGCCGGGCGTGCTGCCGCGGTGCGGCTTCTTGGCCGCGGCGGCCTTCTTCTCGGTGGACCAGCGGGCCTTCTTGGGCGCGCCGGAGGAGGTGTGCTTGGACATGCGTGTTCAACTCTCTCTACAACTCGAGCAGACTTCGCCTCGAGCCGTGAGTCACAACCACGACCATGCAGACGAGCCTCAGGCGCAGCATCATCTGCGCCCCTTGGGTGTACCGGTGCACGGCATCTGTGCCGTCCGGCGATCGGATCCGCTCCGCGTCGGTTCCGGGCCGCGCCGTCGGCGCGGGCTTCCGGTGGGGTGTCACCCCGTCGCAAGGGCCTGCCCGCCGGGCATCCCCGGCGCCATCCCCTCCGTCGTGATCCGAGGAGACCTCGGAGTCGGATGCCAAAAAGTCTACCAGCGGCGGCGACGTGACCCGACCACGCCAGCCAGCACGAGCGCGCCCACCCCGACCCCCACACCCGCGAGGTCGACGACGGCGTCCCACACGTCTCCGGACCGCCCGGGCAGCGCCACGTGCTGGACCACCTCGCTCAACGGCGCGTGCACCGCGAAGACGAGGGCCGCCAGGCGCGCCGATCCCGTGGCGCGGCCGACGGCCCACGTCGGGACGGCGAAGACGAGCAGGTGGACGACCTTGTCGGTCCAGCTCACGGGCCCCTCGACCGTGACGACGGGCCAGTAGAGGACGGCGAGCTGGACGGCGACGGCGATCACCGCGAGCAGGACCCCGGAGCGCCGGAGCAGTGCCGTGGACGACGCGACGGAGGGCGTCGAGGGTGTCGTCATGGGACCCGAGTCTAGGTAGGTTCGGTCGCAGACCCGCCGCCGCCGGGGCACGCCGCAGGCGGACAGAGCACGCGGGCGGAGCAGGAGGACACCGATGGGCAGGCGCACGGTCACGGTCACCGGTTCGGGGCGCGCGAGCGCGACACCCGACGTCGTCCGGCTCGACCTGCGGGTCGGGCACGACGCGCCCGACGTCGCCACCGCGCTCGGCGGCGCGGCCACGGGCATCGCCGAGGTGGGCCGGGTGGCCCGCGAGCACGGCGTCGCGGACGCCGACATCCGCACCCTCGACGCGTCGGTGAGCCAGCGTTGGGACAACACCGGCACGCCCGTCGGCTTCACCGCCCAGCAGCGGCTCGGGCTCACGGTGCGCCGGCTCGAGGCCGTCGGCGAGGTGCTCGAAGCAGCCGCGGCGGCGGTCGGCAACGCCCTGCTCGTCGACCAGGTGCGCCTCGACGTCGCCGACCGGACCGACGCGCTGGCTCGGGCCCGCGACGCGGCCTTCGCCGACGCGCACACCCGCGCCGACCAGTACGCGACCCTCGCGGGCGCCGAGCTCGGCCGCGTGCTCGGCATCGCCGAGGGCGGCGCGGTGCCCCTGGCCGGGCCGCGGATGAAGTTCGCCGCGATGGCGGCCGACTCGGCGGGCGCCATGCCCGTGGAGGGCGGTGACCTGGAGATCGGCGCGTCCGTCACCGTCACCTGGGAGCTGGCCGGGGGCGCGACACCGCACGCGTCGGAATAGTTGGGCCCGCTCGTTCGTTGGAGGCGACATGGCAACCACTGACCTGACCGCCGAGACCTTCGAGAAGACCGTGCTCGACCACGACATCGTGCTCGTCGACTTCTGGGCGTCGTGGTGCGGCCCGTGCCGCCAGTTCGCCCCCGTGTACGACGCCGCGTCGCAGACCGGCGACAACGAGGGCATCGTGTTCGGCAAGGTCGACACCGAGGCCGAGCAGGCGCTCGCGTCGGCAGCCAACATCACCTCGATCCCCACCCTGATGGCCTTCAAGGAGGGCGTGCTCGTCTTCGCCCAGCCGGGCGCGCTGCCGCAGTCTGCGCTCCAGGACGTCATCGAGCAGGTCAAGGCCCTCGACATGGCCCCGATCAAGGCCCAGCTCGCCGAGCAGGGCGCGAGCCAGGGCGGCGCGGAGGCCGCGGGCGAGGCCTCCTGAGGCGGCCCTCCCCCGAACACACGAAAGGCGCCCCGGTGAGAACCGGGGCGCCTTTCGCATACCGCGAGCAACAGCGTGACGTGGCCACCACAGGTGGTGGAGGTGGCGGGAATTGAACCCGCGTCCGATGACGAGAGACCAGGGCTTCTCCGGGCGCAGTGCGCTGTGGATTTTCTCGGCCCCAGGGCTCGCACGCACGCGTCCCCTGACAGGCCCAGTCGAGAAGGAGTCCCGCACAGCCCCCCGACATGACTGCGCAGCAAGTTCCCTAGCTGACGCCAGGCACTGAGTCGGGAACTACCTCAGGCTGACGGACTTCGAGGCTCGCTCAGGCGGCGAGGGCGAAGTCGGTGCGCTTGGAATTGGCACCTATTGGTTTGCAAGGAGCGTTGACGAGATGACCTTGCATCCTCGGCCCGCTTCCCCTGGCGTGTCGACCACCGTCGAAACCGATCACCCCCATGGGGATGACCACGTCACGCTGTTCACTTGTCAAGCTCCCGCTCGCGCGGGAGTCCACAGTATGCACGAGGAACGTCCGGGGCGGCCATCGCATTCCCGCGGGCGCCGCGCGTTGCCGGCGCGTTGCCGGCGCGCTGCCGCCCTGTTGCCGCCCGCTCCCGCCGGTTACGACGGACCGGCCTTTCCCCTAGGCTGCGGGCCAGACCCGTCGCGCCAGGCCGGGTCGACAGCACCGGAGGAGGCCCGATGTCGCGCGAGACCCTGCGCGAGACGCCGACGGCCCGCCGGCTCCCGGCCCACGCGTCGGTCGGCGCGGGTTCGACCGACCGGCACGTGACCGCGCCCTTCGCCGGTGTCGTCGTGCCGGCCGTGCGCGTCGGGGACCGGGTGGCCGCAGGCCAGGTCGTCGCGACGATCGAGGCCATCAAGATGGAGGCCGCGATCACGAGCCCGTGGCCGGGCACGGTCGCGCGGCTCGACGTGTCGGCGTACCAGCCCGTCGAGGGCGGCGACGTCATCGCCGAGGTGCGCTGACCGATCGCACCAGGGCCAGCGCGTCCTCGACCGAACCCGTGACGTCGGGGACCGGGAACAGCGTGCCGCGCACGACCCGGTCGCGGTCGACGACGAACGTCAGGCGCCGCAGTCGGGTCGTGCCGCCGGCCCGGAACGTCGGCAGGCGCAGGGCGGTGGTCAGCTCGAGCTCGGCGTCGGACAGCAGCGGGAAGGCGATGCGGTTGCGCGCGGCGAAGTCGGCCTGCTCACCGGCGCGCTGGGTGGAGACACCGACGACGGCGGCCCCGGCGTCGGCGAACTCCCCGAGCCGGTCGCGGTAGGTGCACGACTCGAGGGTGCAACCGACGCCGCCGGGCACCTCGTCGGCCCCGGGGAAGCCGGTGCCCGGATAGCAGTAGACGACGGTGAAGGGGGCGTCGTGGGCCACCGGGTCGAGCCCGGCCAGGTGCGGCACGGTGCGCCCGACGAGGCCGGCGACGCGCGCCGCCTCGGTGGAGACCTGCGCGGCGAGGGCGCTGGGCCGGCCGTCACCGAGCAGCCACGCATCGCCGAAGTCCTGGAGCGCGACGAGCACGGGCAGCGCTCCGCGACCCCGCGGCGTCAGGACGTAGTCGTGGCGTGGCGGGTGGTCGGTGTACCGGCGCCGTTCGAGCAGGCCGTCGTCGACGAGGGCCTCGAGCCGCTGGGCCAGCACCTTGCGCGAGATGCCGGTCTCCTGGACGAGCTGGTCGAACCGGGTGCGGCCGCCGGCGACGTCGCGCAGCACGAGGAGCGTCCACGGGTCGCCGAGCACGCCGACGGCCTGGGCGATGCCGCAGGGGTCGTCGGGGTCCGGACGTCGGGTGCTCACCCACCCATCCTAGTCAGTTCCCAAACGAAACTGACTGTGGTCTGATGGGCGCGTGACCGCGCCGCCCGCACCACCCGCACCCCTCCGCTCCCTGCCCCGCGTCGTCTGGGTCCTGGCCGCCGGCCGGTTCGTCAGCTCGGCGAGCAGCTTCCTCATGCTCTTCCTCGTCCTCTACCTCACCGGCCCGCGCGGGCTGGCCGTCGTGCCCGCCGGCGTCATCGCCGGCAGCAACGGCGTCGGCGCTCTCCTCGGCAACCTCACCGGCGGACGCTTCGGCGACCGGTACGGGCACCGGCGGGCCCTGCTCGTGGCCGCGAGTGCGGTCGGCGTCCTCACCGCGACGATCCCGTGGCAGCCGGTGCCCCTGCTCGCCGTCACGATGCCGCTGACGGGCTACCTCGGCGCCGTCGCGTCGCTGAGCCAGGGCGCCCTCGCGGCGCTCGCGGTCCCCGCAGGCTCGCGCCGGCCCGCGGTGGCCGTGAGCCGGGCGGCCTCCAACGCCGGGTTCGTCGTCGGCCCTCCCCTCGGCGCCCTCCTTGCGGCGTCCGGGTTCGACGCCCTCTTCGTCGTCGACGGCGTCCTCACCCTCGTCCTGCGCCACGTGGTCTCGCGGATGCTCCCCGACGAGCCGCCCGTCACCCGGGCACCGGACGCGCCGGCCGGGCTGTGGCGGGCGGTGCGCGGTGACCGGGCCCTCGTCGTGCTGCTCGCCGGGGCCGTCCTCGTCGACCTCGTGTACCGGCAGCTCTACTCGACGCTGCCGCTGCACCTGCGCGACGCCGGGCAGCCGCTCGGCCTCTACACCGGACTCGTGGCCGTCGGGTCCGGGCTGATCCTGCTGCTCGAGATCCCGGTCGCGCTCTGGCTGCGGCACCGGCCCGCCGTGCCGATCATCGCCACCGGGTACGCCCTCGTGGCCGTGGGGTTCGCGGTCTTCGGCTGGCACGGGGTCGGCGTCGCAGCCGCGGCCGTCACCGGCATGGTCGTGCTCACCGCAGGCGAGATCCTCTACAAGACGACGGCCACGGCGCACGTGCTCGACGCCGCGCCAGACCACCTGGTCGGCGGGTACCAGGGCCTGTACACCGCCGCGGCGACCAGCGGCTCGATGCTGTCGGCTCCGCTCGGCGGCGCGCTCTACGCGGCGCGGCCCGACCTGCTGTGGCCGGCCTGCGGCGTCGTGGCGGGCACGGGCGCGCTGCTGGCGGTCGCCTCCGGACGCCTCCGTCAGCAGCGTGTATCACCGAGCGCCGTTGTGCCCACTGTCAGTTCGCGAGCGTCGCGTCTCGGGGGCTGACCGCAGGGTCCGGCCACAGGTGTGCACGTCCGACCCGCCGCCCGCGCTCCCTGCCCGGCGCCCGCGTGTCGGCGTGCGTCCGAGCGCCCACCCAAGGATGGAGATCCCATGCGTTTCACGTCCAAGCTCGCCGTCGCCACCGCCTTCATGCTCGGCGCGGCCGCGGGCGGCTACGGCATCGCCAACGCCGCCTCGTCGCCCGCGCCGTCACCCGGCCCCGCCAACGGCCCGGTCGCCGCCCGGTCGGCCCTCGCCACCGTCGTGCAACCCAACCCCATGGCGGTGTACGTGCCGCTCAAGAACTGCCGCGCCGTGGCCACCGCCACCGCCGGGGGCAAGATCCCCAACGGCGCCACGCGCGACTTCCAGATGACCGGCACGACGGGCTTCACGACGCAGGGCGGCACGTCCGGCGGCTGTGGCGTCCCCTCGTACGCCACGGCGGTCAGCGCGCGCGTCACGTCGACCGCCGCCGACGCCAACGGCGCCTTCATCGCCTACCCCACCGGCACGCCGGTCGGGCAGGGCACCCTGTACTACGCCAAGGGCGTCAACGTCACGACCGGGGCCAACCTCCAGATCGGCACCGGCGGCAAGGTGACGGTGAAGAACGTCCTCGGCCCGGCGCACCTGGCCATCGACGTCAACGGCTACTTCGCGCCCCAGATCCAGGCGCACATCGAGCTCGACGGCACCCTCACCTCCGCGACCCCGCTCGTCACGAGCAGCTCGCGGCCCGGCACGGGCGTCTTCGTGGCCAACGTCGCCCGCGACGTCAGCGCCTGCGCGGCGCACGCCGACCCCGACGGGTCGGGCGGCTACATCTCGAGCGCGGTCCCGAGCGGCAGCACGGTCACGATCTACACGTACAACCTCGCCGGTACGCCGACGAACATCCGCTTCACCCTCAGCGTCACCTGCTGAGCGTCGGGTGTGCCGGGGCCGGGGCCCCGGCACACCCCCTGACGGCTACCAGGAGCCCGACGACGACCCGCCGCCACCGCCGCCGCTGAAGCCGCCTCCACCGCTGAAGCCCGACGACCCCGACGAGCCGGGCGTCGAGGTGAAGGTGCCGGTGGAGGTCGTCGAGAAGGAGTCGACGCCGTTGGCGATGCCGGTGAAGTCCGGGAAGGCGTTGCCGCTCCAGACGTACCAGGTCGGCATGAGCAGCGGCTGGTTGGCGGCCTCGGCCGCCCGTGCCACGTCGGCGAACGTGCTCGCCCACCGGTCGGCCACGCCGAAGACGACGGCGTAGGGCAGGTACCGGCTGAAGATGTTGCTCGCCTCGTCGAAGGCGATCTGGTCGGCCTCGGCGGTGACGAGGTACTCCTTGAACCCGAGCGACTGGGCGTTGACGGCCGAGCCCTCGGCGGTCTTGGCCGCCATCCGTCCACCGAGGAACCACGTGATGCCGCCGGCCGCGACGAGGCCTGCCCCGAGGGCGAACCCGCCGCTGAAGCCGCCGCCGAGCAGCGCGCTGATCGCCGCGCGGCCGTAGAAGAGGATGAGCCCGCCGAGGACGACGAGCACGATGCCGAGGCCCTGCCAGACGGCGCGCTGGGCCTGCGGCGAGGACCGGAACCAGCTGCGCCGCACGACCTCGCGGTACATCTCGGCCTGGATCGACTTGAGCGTCGTGGCGAAGGTGTTCTTCAGCTCGGACAGGCGCACGACGTCGCCGCGGCTGCCGAAGATGCCGTCGAGCAGCATCCGCTCGTAGGGCAGCAGGCGCTCGGTGCCCGGCGCCGGCAGGCGCGTCAGGGTCCAGTCGGTGCGGCTGAACATGCCGCCGGCCTCGTTCTCCTCGATGCGCAGGAAGCCGCGCACCGCGAGGTCGATCACCGTGGCCGACACGTCGATGGGGTTCGCGGTCTCGTCGATGACGACGCCGACCATCCCCGGCTGCACGCCCGCGGGCGGCTGGAACTGGACGGCGACCGTGGGCGCTCCCCCACGCGTCGTCACGGCCGACCCCGGGCCGGGGTCCTGTCCGGGGCCGGGCATCGGGCCGGTTGGCAGACCCGGCGTCAGCCCGGGCGTCACGTCGGCGTAGCGCTCGTCGCGCCCGCGGGTCCACACCAGCGTGCCCATGACGGCGAGGGCGATGAGCGGCGCACCGATGCCGCCGACCCACGCAGCGGCGTTGGCGGCGGGGGCGGCGCCCGAGCCGACCGAGGAGCCGGCGTCGCCCTGGCGCACGTCGGGGGCCACGTGCCCGAAGGCACTGGCCGGGTAGGAGGCCAGGACGGTCATGGCCTCGCCGGAGTCGAGGGAGTCGGCCGAGAACGTCGCCGGGTCGCCGGTGCTGCTCTGGCACGGGGTGTCCGAGCGCGACTCGCCGCGGAAGCACCCGACCTTCGTCGCGGCGTCGGGGGCCGAGACCCGGATGCGGACGTTGTCGCGGGTGGTCGTCTCGTTCGTGCCGAAGACGTTGTAGTAGAGCTCGACGGTGCTCGCGCCCTGGCCGTCGGGCGCCGGGGAGCCGTCGGAGCGGATCGGGTTGAGGACGTCGTGCAGGGTGTAGCGCACGACGTACTGCTGGGTGCCGCTCGTGTACTCGTCGGCGCTGCCGATGCGGATCTCCTTGGCGGCGCCGTTGTCGCTGACCTGGAACGCGTCGGGGGCACCGGTGGGGCTCGACACGGCGACGTCGGTGAGGTCGTAGTACCGGTAGCGGTTCGGGTCGTCGTTCCACCCCATCCGCACGATGATGTCGCGGAAGATGCCGTGCTTCTGCTCGCCGCTCGGGAACCGCCAGGTGATGGTCTCGGTGACCTTCATGCTGCCGTCGGTCTGCAGGTCGTAGTCGGCGGCGAACGAGGTCATCCCCTCACCGCCGACGGCGTGCGCCGTACCGGCGGGAGCCACGAGCAGGAGCACCGCTGCGCCGAGCAGGGCCAGTGCCGCGGCCGGGCTGCGCCTGCGACGCCCCACGGGGCGCCGGTTCATCGATCGCTGCATGGCTCCTCCACCGGTCGGACCTGACTTCATCCTGTCACCGGACGCGTCCGACGCGGCGGTGGTTCCCTGTGCCGGGGAGGGTGTCGTCAGCGACGCCGGTTGGCCGCGCTCATCGCACGGTCGGCCTCGCGGCGGTCCTGCCGCTCGCGCAGGGCGTGCCGCTTGTCGTACTCCTTCTTGCCGGTGGCGATCGCGATCTCCACCTTGGCGCGGCCGTCCTTGAAGTAGAGGGACAGCGGCACGATGGTGCGCCCGCTCTCGCGCGTCTTGTGGGCGAGCTTCTCCAGCTCGGCCCGGTGCAGCAGCAGCTTGCGCTTGCGGCGCGGTGCGTGGTTGTTCCACGTGCCGTTGAGGTACTCCGGGATGTGGACGTTCTCGAGGTAGAGCTCGTCGCCGGTGAACATCGCGAAGCCGTCGACGAGCGAGGCCCGACCCATGCGCAGCGCCTTGACCTCGGTGCCGGAGAGCACGATGCCGGCCTCGAACGTGTCCTCGATGAGGTAGTCGTGGCGCGCCTTGCGGTTGCTCGCGATGAGCGACCGCCCCTTCTCCTTGGGCACCGGACCGTCCTTCCACTCGTCGACCGGGATGACCGGCGCAGGACGCGACGGCGGACCAACGCTACCCCGAGCGGGCCCCGACCTCCGAGCGCGTTTCCGACGCGTCGGCGCCCGAGGTGCGGGCGAGGGCCGGGCCGGCCGTCAGAGCCAGCCGCGCGGGTTGACCGGGGTGCCGTCCTCGTAGACGCCGAAGTGCAGGTGGCAGCCGGTCGAGTAGCCGGTGGTGCCCGAGTAGCCGATGAGCTGCCCGCGGTTCACCGAGCCACCGAACTTCACGATGCTCGTGAGGTGGTTGTAGGTCGTGACGAGGTCGACGCCGCGGTGGATCCCGTGGTCGATGACGACCTGGTTGCCCCAGCCGCTCGCCCGCCAGCCGGCCCGGATGATGTCGCCGGGAGCCGCCGCGTAGACCGGGGTGCCGCACGGGATGCCCCAGTCGAGGCCGTCGTGGAGCATCCACTTGTGCAGCACCGGGTGCCAGCGCATCCCGAAGCCGGACGTCGTGGGCCCGTTGGCCGGGTAGGACAGGTAGTTCGACGGCGTGGAGTCGCCACTGCTGACGGGCGGCGGCACCTTCGGCACGTAGTGCTGGCCGCGCTTCTTGGCGGCGGCGGCCTTGGCCCGCTCGGCGCGGATCTTGGCGGCGCGCTCGGCGCGGAGCTTGGCCAGGCGCTTGGCCTCGCGGATCTTGGCCTGCCGCGCGCGCTCGACGAGGATCGCCTGGAGCCGGGCGGACTCGGCCTTGGCCGCCGCGAGGTCGGCCGCCTCGTTGGCCTTCTGCTCCTTGAGGTCGGCGGCGTAGGCCACCTGCTTCTGCTTGAGCGAGTCGAGGTTGGCCTTGGCGGTGGCCGCGTTCTGGGCGGCGGTGACGGCGTTGTTCTTGGCCACGACCGCCTGGGTGCGGGCCTGGGTGGCGGCGGCGGAGGCCGACTCGGCGTTGCGCAGGGCCGCCTCGGCCTGGCGCTTGAGGTCGGCGATCTCGCCGCGCACCGCCGTGAGGTAGGCCTGCGTCGAGGTGTTGTCGGCGGTCATCGCGGCCAGCGCGTCGATGGTGTCGCTCGCGACGCTCGAGGCGGTGTCGGCCATGACGAGCTTGTCGGCGAAGTCCTGCGGCGACGTGGCGCCGAAGACGAGCCCGAGCTGCGACTGCTGGTCCGAGCCCTGGAAGACCTCGGCCGCGTAGGCGTCGAGCGCGTCCTGGCTCGTGGTCAGCTGGGTGGAGCTCTTCGTCAGCTGCTCGGTGGCCCGCGACTCGTTGGCCCTGGCCACGGCGAGCTTCTGCGCGACCTCCTCGTTGTGGGCGCGGGCGGCGGCCTCGGCGGCGATGGCGCGCTGCTCGGTGGCCTCGGCCACCTGCTGCGCCGTGACCGCACGCGCCTGGGCCGCGAGGGCCGAGGAGACCCGCTGCTGCGCCACCGGCAGGGCCGCGTTCGTGCGCTGGAGGTTGACGTAGGCGCCGGCGAGCTTGGCGTTGGTGCCCTCGAGCTGCTGGCCGAGGTTGGCGATCTTCGCGTCGTTGCGCTTCTTCTGGTCGCTGACCGAGTCGGCCCGCGCGACGAGCGCGCTGCCGAGCGACACCGAGCACGCGACGACGAGCCCCGCGGCCGTCAGCTTGGTCGCGGCGGGCACCCTCTCGTAACGCCTCCTGAGCCACATAGGTTTCATTGGTACCACAGGCCTCCGGAGTTGGGGAGAGTTCAGGGCAAAACGCACAGGGAGGCCCGAAGGGGTCATCACCGGCGCTGCAGCCGGTCGGCGCATGCCGCGCCGCGCGGTGCGACGGCAGCGCCGGGGTCTCAGACGCGCAGGTAACGGCGCAGCGTGACCCAGGAGGTGACGGTCGACAACCCGATGACCCCGGCGACGATGAACGGGGCGACGTAGAGCACGTCGGCCACCCCGATGAAGGCGGTGTCGGTCAGCGTCGTAGACAGGAACCCGACGACGCCGTAGCGCACCGTCGCCCACAGCATCCCCATCGCGAGCACCGCGCCGAACACGCTCGCGAGCACCGTCTCCATGACGAACGGGAACCGGATCGTGAAGTTCGAGGCACCGACGAGCCGCATGATGCCGGTCTCGCGGCGGCGGCTGAACGCGGTCTGGCGGATCGTCGTCGAGATGAGCATGACCGCCGCGAGGACCATGAGCGAGGACAGCGCGATCGCCGCCCACGACACGGTGTTCATGAAGGTGAAGAACTTCTCGAGGAGCTTCTTCTGGTCCTGGACGTCCGCGACGCCCGGCATGCCCTTGATCGAGCTCGCGACGACGTCGAACTTGCCCGGGTCGTTGAGGTTGACCCGGTAGGAGTCGGCGAAGTACGACTCCCCCGCCCGGGCCAGCGGCGAGTTCTTGTACGTGTCCTTGAAGCGCTGGAACGCCTCGTCGCGCGACTCGTAGAAGACCTCCTTGACCGTCGGCTTGAGCGCCTCCAGCTCGGCCTTGACCGCCTGGCGCTGGGCGTCGGTCGTCGCCTCGCCGGCGCAGTTGGTGTAGCGGGTCTTCTCGGCGCAGAGCAGGACGGTGACCTGGACGCGGTCGTACCAGTAGTCCTTCATGGTGTCGACCTGGCGCTGGCCCATGAGGCCCAGGCCGAGCAGGTACATCGAGATCATCGTGACGATGACGACCGACACCGCCATCGACAGGTTGCGTCGCAGGCCGTTGGCGATCTCACCGAGCAGGAACTGGATCCTCATCGTCGCCCTCGCTCAGCGCTCGCTCGTGTGGACGGCCTTCTGCCGCCGGAAGATTCCCCCACGGGGGCGCGGCTCGTCGGCGTCGCGCCCGATGGGCGGCAGGCCGTCGTCGTCCGCCTGGTCGGCGTCGTAGGCGTCGGGGTCGGCGTCGTCCCAGCCGTCGGCGACGTCTGGCGCCGCCGGCGCCGACGCCGCGGCCTGCTGGGCGCGGGAGGTCTCGTCGAGCCGGACGCGCGGCATGCTGCCTGTCGTGTAGTCGCTGGCCTCGATGTCGCTCACGAGGACGCCGTCCTTGAGCCGGATGACGCGCTTGCGCATCGCATCGACCGTGACGGTGTCGTGGGTGGCCATGACGACCGTCGTGCCGACGCGGTTGATCCGGTCGAGCAGCTGGACGATGCCGAGGCTGGTGTCGGGGTCGAGGTTGCCGGTGGGCTCGTCGGCGAGCAGGATCGCCGGCCGGTTGACGAAGGCCCGCGCGATGGCGACGCGCTGCTGCTCGCCGCCGGAGAGCTGGTGCGGCAGGCGCTTCTCCATGCCGGAGAGCCCGACGAGGTCGAGGGTCTCCGGGACGATCTGGCGGATGCGGGACCGACCGGCGCCGAGCACCTGCAGCGCGTAGGCGACGTTCTGGAAGACGGTCTTGTTCGGCAGGAGCCGGAAGTCCTGGAAGACGCAGCCGATCTCGCGGCGCAGCGCCGGCACCTTGCGGTCGGGCAGCCGGTCGAGCTCGCGGCCGGCCACGAGGATGCGGCCCGCGGTCGGGTCCTGCTCCTTCATGACGAGCTGCATCATCGTGGACTTGCCCGAGCCGGACTGCCCCACGACGAAGACGAACTCGCCGCGCTGCACCTCGAGACTGACGGCGTCGAGGGCCGGACGCGTGGTCCGCGGGTAGGTCTTCGTGACGTTCTCGAAGAGGATCATCGGTCGGGCCTCGGCTCCTGCGGGACTGCGTCTGGGGCGGTGGCCCGGGCCGCCGGCGTCCGCGCCCGGGTCGGGGCGCGGGCACGACGGCAGGCTGGGCCGTCTCCGAGGCTACGGGCGCCAAGGCCCCAAACCCGGGCACCCCGGGCTCACCGGGCGCGTCGGGCCCGGAGCCTGCGCGCCGGCGCGGGCGTCGGGCGTCTGGCGTCTGGCGTCTGGCGTCGGGGTCGGGGTCGTCAGCAGACGAGCGAGCTGAGCCCCTGCGCGGACTCGCCGCCGGAGCGCGCCAGCTTGCCCCAGCCCTGCGTGCACAGCGCGACGGTGCGCACCGGCGTCGAGTACGTGGTGCGGACGCGGGTGCCGCCGGTGACGAACCCGCGGGCCTCGGGCTCGCCGCGGACCGCGACGCCGACCATGGCCCGGTAGGCGAAGCCGCGGGCGTGGTACTGCTCCCAGACGTACACCGAGGCGAAGTTCATCCAGGCCGACCCGTGCGAGTCGGTGCACCAGCCCTTGAACTGGCGCACCGTGAAGGCCGACATGCCGAGGTCGGAGACGACCTTCTTCGTGCCGAGCTCGGTGACGGACGAGCAGGGCACGCCGGCGGCGACGACGGACGAGGCCGTGCTCGTGGTCGTGCTCGTGGTCGTGTCCGTGGCAGGAGACGTGGCGGCCCCGGCTGCAGGGGCGGCGACGGCGGAGGCGGCCAGGGCCACGGCGGTCAGGGTGAGGGCGAGGAGACGGCGGAGGGCGGACATGGAGGGGTCCTCTCGGTTCGGCGCTCGAGCGGCGGCCGCCGGGAGGCCCGTGGGCCCGGCCCGTCGGCCTGCCCACATGATGCTCCGAGGACGCGCCGCGGGCACGCCGAATCTCCTTGCCGCGCGGCCGCGCGCGCGGCAGGACCCTGCCGGTCAGGCCTGGGCGTCAGCCTTCTTCTGGGCGATCTGCCAGCGGATCCCGGCCTCGATGAAGCCGTCGATGTCGCCGTCGAAGACGGCCGTCGGGTTGCCGGTCTCGAACTCGGTCCGGAGGTCCTTGACCATCTGGTACGGGTTGAGGACGTAGGAGCGCATCTGGTCGCCCCAGCTCGCCTTGACGTCGCCGGCCATCTCCTTCTTGACCGCGGCCTCCTCGGCCTTGCGCTGGAGCAGCAGTCGCGACTGGAGCACGCGCAGGGCGGCGGCGCGGTTCTGGATCTGGGACTTCTCGTTCTGCATCGAGACGACGATGCCCGTGGGGATGTGCGTCATGCGGACGGCCGAGTCGGTCGTGTTGACGCTCTGGCCACCGGGCCCGGAGCTGCGGAAGACGTCGATCTTGAGCTCGTTCTCGGGGATGTCGATCGAGTCGTCGCTCTCGATGAGCGGGATCACCTCGACGGCCGCGAAGCTCGTCTGGCGGCGGCCCTGGTTGTCGAACGGGCTGATCCGCACGAGGCGGTGGGTGCCGCCCTCGACGGACAGGTGACCGAAGGCGTAGGGCACATTGACCTCGAAGGTCGCCGACTTCAGGCCCGCCTCCTCGGCGTAGGAGGTGTCCATGACCTTCGTCGAGTAGCCGTGGCGCTCGGCCCAGCGCAGGTACATGCGCATGAGCATCTCGGCGAAGTCGGCGGCGTCGACGCCACCGGCGCCGGCGCGGATCGTCACGACGGCCTCGCGCTCGTCGTACTCGCCGGACAGCAGGGTGCGGACCTCGAGCTCGCCGACGTCCTTCTTCAGCGAGCTCAGCTCACGCTCGGCCTCGGCGAGGGTGTCGGCGTCGCCCTCCTCCTGGCCCATCTCGACGAGGACCTCGAGGTCGTCGATGCGGCTGTCCATGCCGGTGACGCGGTCGCGCTCGGAGTTGGCGCGAGAGAGGGCACTGGTGACCTGCTGCGCCGAGTCGGGGTCGTCCCACAGGTCGGGGGCGGCGGCCTGCTGCTCCAGCTCGGCGATCCTGGTCCCGAGCGCGTCGAGGTCGGTGACGGTGCGCACGGAGTCCATCGTCGCGCGCAGGTCCTTGATCTCTTGCGTGAAGTCGACAGCCACGATGGGACAGCCTACGGCAGCACGCGCCGTGCTCGTGCGGCACCGGCCACGACGGCGCCGGCACGGCTGCGCCCCGGCCGCTGCGGGAGCGACCGGGGCGCCGGGGCGAAGGGCGAAACCCTGTGTCGAGAACGGGACCGGGGCCGCGAGGGGTGGGGTGTCGCGGCCCCGGCCGTTGGTGGACGGGTCTCAGTAGACGTTCTTCGCCATCCACTTCAGGTCGCTGCCCGAGGGCCGCACCATGGCGGTGTTCGAGCTGACGGTCTCGTACATGATGCTCTTGGACGAGGTCGAGTGCGGCAGGCCGCCGCAGTGCCCCAGCTCGTGGCTGGCCGCGTGCTCGCCGAGCGACATCGAGGCCAGCACCGGCGACAGGCGCACGGTGCAGCCGGAGATGACGCCGCCGGAGACCGTGAGGTCGGCCGAGCCGATCGCGCCGTCGCCGGAGGTCGGGTCCTGCTTGAGGACGGTGATGTTGGCCTTGGTCGGGTCGGTCGTCATCGAGACCTTCCACCCCGACTTGCTCCACTCCGAGACGGCCTCGGAGACCTTGAACGTCGTGCCGGTGCCCGTGGCGTCGTACACGAGGGCCGGCGCGAGCCAGTGGCCCCAGTACCCGGCGGCGACGGCGGACGCCGGGGTCCGCGAGTCGGTCTTGAGCGGCTTGGCCGCGGTGGACGTGCCGGCGGTGGCGAGGGTGAGACCGACCGTCGCGAGGGCGACGACGAGGGTGCGCTTCATGGACATCTCCTGGGGGACCAGCCGCGGACGGCTGCAGGGTGACAGGGGTGCTCAGGGCCCGTGGGGGTATCGGGTCCCTTGGATGGTGCGCTCGGGGTTGCCTTTCATCCACGTTAGCCTCGTATGTCCCATTTGCCCCACGTTTTCGTAAAGTCCGCGTCTGCACCTCACGGCGTGGCGACATGACGACGGCCCGGCATCATGGTTCGATGCCGGGCCGTCGCGGGTGTGTGGGCGTCAGCAGTAGCGGTAGCCGGCGCCCTTCGAGGTCCAGGCGCAGGAGTCGGCGAGGCTGCCGGAGGCGGTGCGCAGGTAGGCGGTGTCGCCGGTGTTGTTCCAGACGTACCAGGACCGGTTGTAGTACCGGTTCGTCGCGGTCGCCGCGCCCTTGCCGGTGCGGATCGTCACCGTCGCCCCGGCCTTGAGGGTGAAGGTCGGGAACCGGTAGGTGTAGCCGGTCTTGTCGCGCAGCGTCCACCCGGTGAGGACGCGGTTGCTGCGGGTCGTGTTCTTCAGGACGACGTACTCGCCGTTGAGGCTCGAGTTGCTGCCGGTGTCCGAGCCGGGCGAGTCGTACTGGACCTTGTAGATCATGACGGCCGGCAGGGCCTGGGCCTCGGTGGCGGCGGTGACCGGCCCGAGCAGGCCGAGGGCGATGCCCGCCGCGGCGGCGGCGACGGTGGTGCGGGTGCTCACGGTTGCGTTCCTCGTTCGTCGGCGCGGCACGGCGGCCGCGCGTGGTGTCCGCGTCGGCCGGGTGGGGGACGACGCCTCGAGGAACCTAGGCCCGACAGCCTTGTACGCGTGGCGTTTTGGGGAAGTTCGTCGGGTTCTCGCGCTCGTGGCACGTCACCGAGGCCGGTCACCCGAGGCGGGTCACCCGAGGCGGGCGCGGGCGCTCGAGGTGACGGTGATGGTGACACTGCCGCCCAGCTGCTCGAGCACCCACCCGCTCATCGGGAGGGTCGCCCTCCCCTGCAGGGTGACCACCGCGGTCGAGCCGTCCGGGGAGCCGGTGCGCGGGACGAGCCGCCAGTCGGTGATGCCGTGGGGCATCGGGGTGCGCCCGAGGTGGGCACCTGCGGCCGCCTGCACGGACGCGTCGGTCAGGGCGAGGTGGTCGGGCACTCCGTCGCGGTAGGCCGACCCCTCGTCGATGGCGTCGGCGGCGTCGAGCGCCGCGGCGTCGGCGGTGTCGAGCAGCCGCATCCGGGCCAGCTGGGCCGCGGTGACGTCGACGGCACCGAGGATGAGGACGACGACGATGACGAACAGGCCGAGGATCAGGACGCTGATCTGGCCACGGTCGCGGCCCGGGCTGTGCAGCCTGCCGCGCAGGCGCGCGAGACGGCACGCGAGGCCGCGGGCTCCTGACCGCGCGACCGCGACTGCGACGCGTCGAGGATGGACGTGGTGTCGGGCACAGAGCCGCGTGTCGACGCTCATCGGGCCACGAACCGGTCGACGGAGGACACGTGGGTCGAGGTGACGGAGACCGACGACGGCACGTGGGCGGCGATGAAGTCGGGCACGAGCGGCAGCCGGACCTCGATGCGCACGTCCGAGCGGACGACGCCCTCCGGACGCAGGCACGGCGAGCCGTCGCACGTGACGGAGACCGTGGCGTCCTCGTCGAAACCGAAGTCGCCGAAGGCGAGACGGGCCGCGGCCTCGGCGCGGGCCCTGCCGTCGGCGTCGCCGTCGGCGGTGACGAAGGCGCGTCCGGCCTCGCGGCCGGCGAGCGAGGCCGAGAACGACGCGGCCTGCAGGCGCGCCATCGTCAGCACGAGGTAGAGCAGCGGCAGCAGCAAGAGGATGCCGAGGAAGATGAACTCGATGACGGCCCGGCCGTCGTCGCGCCGGCGCAGCACTCGCGCCCGCAGCGCGCGCACCGACCGCCCGCAGCCGGTCATGGCCGGGCCTCCTGCGCCGCGGCGGGACCCCCGCTCGCAGGGCCGCCCGGCGACACCTGCTCCTCGCTGAAGGCGCGGCCCCGCACCGTCAGGGCCTCGGAGGGCCCGAGTGGCCCGATGACCGGCAGCGGCGCCTCCACGGTGATCTCGACGACTCGGACGCCGTCGTCCATCGTGCGCACGACGACCCCGACCTTCTGGGCGAACCGTGCGCTGAGCGAGGAGGTGATGAGCGCCTGCGTCCGGCTGACGCCGTCGGAGGGGTCGGCGTCCGCCCTGGCCGCGTAGCGGGCCCCCTCCGACGCGGCGGAGATGAGCGTGTTGCGGACGTAGAGGGCCAGGCCGATCTGGAAGACGCCGAGGGCGACGAAGAGCAGCAGGGCCGCCACCATGACGAACTCGGCGATGGCCGAGCCCCGCTCGGGCTCGGCTCGCAGCCGGCGCAGGATGCCCGGCGCCGCGGTCACGGTCCTTTGACGTTGCTGATGGCGTCGCTGAACAGCTGGCCGAGCTGCGGGCCGGCGATGGCCCACAGAGCGGTGACGAGGCCGGCGGTCATGATGGTGATGAGGACCCAGCCGGGCACGTCGCCCCGGTCGCGGGACCCTCCGAGGCGCCGCACGAGGGCCTCGGTCGTCGCGGCCTGCAGGCGCGCCCGGTGTTTCTTCAGCATGGTCATCTGTCTGTCCCCTGTCTGGTCGGTTCTCGGTCGTGGAGGGTGCCGGGTACGGCGCGATGCGTCAGACCCGGAAGTGCAGGAAGCTCAGGCCCGGGTAGAGGGCGAAGAGCACGGTGACGGGCAGGATGAGGAAGACGACGGGGACCATCATGAGGATCTCCCGGCGCCCACCCTGCTCCATGAGGGTGCGCCGGCCGCCCTCGCGCACGTCCTGGGCCTGGGCGCGGAGCACCTCGGCCAGCGGCGTGCCGCGCTCGACCGCCACGACGATGCCGTCGACGAAGCGGCTCAGGCTCATCAGGCCGGTGCGGTCGGCCAGGCCGCGCAGCGCCGTGGGCAGGTTGGCCCCGGCGCGGGCGTCGGCGAGGCAGCGGCGCAGCTCGTCGGACAGCTCGCCCTGCGAGAGGCGGCAGACCCGCTCGAGGGCCCCGACGGCCCCCTCCCCCGCGCTGACGGCGAGAGCGAGCAGCTCTGCCACCGTGGGGAACTCGGTGAGCATGCGCGCCTCGCGACGGGTCGCCGCGCGGGACAGCATCCAGTCGCGGGCGATGAGCCCGCCGAGGCCTCCGCACACGACGAGCCCCACGAGGGCGACGACGGGGAACCGCTGCTGCGCCACGGCCACGAGGCCGGTGAGGACGAGCCCCACGAGGGCGCCGAGCGTGCCCCAGAGCACCTGCTCGGCACGGAACCGGTCGACGTCGGCGGCCACGCCGGCGCGCAGCTGGCGTCGGACGACGGACGGCGAACCGCCGAGGACCGAGCCGACGAGCCGACCGAGCCGGGCCACGTACGGGGCGAGCAGCTCGCCGAACCCGAAGGGCCCGCGCGGGGCCGCAGGACGGCTGAGCAGCGTCGAGGGACGGGGCGCATCGCGCAGGTAGGGCTCGAGGCGATCGTCGAGCCCGGGACGGCGGCTCGCCGGCAGGCCCGCGACGACGAGGGTGAGCCCGGCGAGCAGCATCACCCCGACGAACGCGCCGGTCCACGACCAGCCGGTGTCGAGGACCGCGCCCAGGCCGGACGCCACGCCCCTCACCGGAGCACCCGCTCTTCCTCGGGCAGGCGCCCGACCCACACCATCGCGCGGTAGGCGACGACGCACAGGGCGGCCCCGACGGCGAGCACGACCCAGCCGACCGGCGAGGCGTAGGCGGCGAGGGAACGGCCGTTGAGGGCGAGCATCGCCAGGACGATCCACGGGGCGGCGACCGCGAGCCGGGCCGCGTTGACCGTCCAGCTCTGGCGCGTCTCGAGCTCGGCCCGGGTGCGCGCGTCTTCTCGCAGGAAGGAGGAGAGCGTGCGCAGCAGCTTGCCGAGGTCGCTGCCGCCGACCTCGCGCGCGATGCGCAGCGACTCGACGAGACGGTCGGCGACGGGGTCGCTCAGCCGCTCCTTGAGCCGGTCGAGGGAGTCGTGGAAGCGACCCGTGGTGCGGTAGTCCTCGGCGAAGGCCGCGAACGCCGGACGCAGCTCCTCGGGCCCCCGCGTGGACAGCTGGGCCAGCGCCTCGGGCAGCGCGAGCCCGGCGCGCACGCCCGACGTGACGTTGTCGACGACGTCCGGCCACAGGTCGCGCAGCTTGTTGCGCCGCGAGCGAGCGCGCATGCGCACCAGGGAGATCGGCGCGGCGCCGGCCATGACCGAGAAGCACAGCGAGATCGGGGCGACGCGGGTGAGCGCCAGGACGATGGCGAAGGTGAGCAGGAAGAGCACGACCGAGCCGACGATGACGTTGTTCGGCGTGATCGAGGCGTACCCCGCCTGGTTGAGGTGGTCGCGCAGCTCGACGACGAAGCCGGAACGCCGTGGGCCGGACTCGGGCGCCGGGGCCTGCGGCCAGAACGACCAGTAGACGAAGAAGACGCCCGCACCGAGGAGGAGCCCGATGACGAGCGGCGAGGTCACGACGCCTCCTGCGCGAGCAGGGCGGCGACGTCGTAGCCGGCCCGCTCGAAGGCCTCGTGGTGCGGCGGGAAGCCGTCGCCGCGCACGAGCCGGCCGCCACGCGTCGTGAAGAGGTCGGCGATCTCGATGACGTCGCCCTCGGCCCGGCCCGGGACGGCGACGATCTCGCGGACCCGGCGCACGCCGTCGCGCTCGAGGGCGACGTGGACGACGAGGTCGACGGCGGCCGCCACGGTCGGCACGACGAAGCGGCTCGAGACGTTCTCGCCGGCGAGCAGCGGCAGGGTGCACATCTTCGTCACTGCCTCGCGGGCGCTGTTGGCGTGCAGCGTGCACATGCCGGGGACGCCGCTGTTGAGCGCGATGAGCAGGTCGAGGCTCTCCTCCTGGCGCACCTCGCCGACGATGATCCGCGACGGGCGCATGCGCAGGGCCTCCTTGACGAGGCGGCGCAGCGGCACCTCGCCGGTGCCCTCGAGGCTCGGCTGGCGGCACTGCATCGAGGCGACGTCGCGCAGCGGGATCTTCAGCTCGAAGACCTCCTCGCACGTGATGACGCGCTCGCGTGGCGGGATGGCGGCGGCGAGGCAGTTGAGGAGGGTCGTCTTGACTGCTTGTCGTTTGAGACACATCCACCGAGAGTCGCAACCCCTGCAGGCGGCACGTAACATGGGGCGCTGCGAAACGACGGCTTGGAGGACGGTGGCGCCATGGGCGCGCGTGGAAGTGGCATCGGGGTGGGGCAGCCCGCACGACGTGACGAAGCAGGCCATTCACTCCCATCCCACGAGTTCATGAAGTACGTCGCCCTCGAAGTGGCCTGTGCTGTGTGTCATCGGCAAGGCGTCGAGACCGTGCTGGGGACGTGGGCGGTCGAAACCAGGACGCCCGCGTTCGACCCTGGGGGCCTGCACCAACGCGGCGACAACACGGCCGTCACGGTCGAGGAACTGCCCGACGGCCCGAACCGTGTCCGCCGTCGCTACAAGATGCGCTGCCCCCGGTGCCATGCCACACCAGTGGTCCGCGAGGACAAGGTCGACGACGCGCTCCGGAGACTGTACGAGCCTGGCGCCGTGGCCCGGACGCATCGAATCTTCATGTAGGCGGTCGTTCTCCGTCTGGCGACGAAAAGCTCACCCTGCTACCGTCTGGAGCAGTCGGGTACCGGCGGCTCCCAGCCCGGTACGAGTTGTATCCCCTCTCAGCGGAGGGCGTGCTTTTTGCGTCCCCTGAGAGGTTTCTCATGTCTGATACGACGGCTGCACCCGCCGTGGAGTGCCCGACGGCCGGCGACGACCCGCGTCGCATGACCGCTGCCGACCGCCGCGAGCGTGCTCGCATCGCCGCGTTGACCCGTCATCACCCCAATGACCCCGAGACGCTCAAGGCGTCTCAGCGGTTTCGGGCAGAGCGCTACACAGAGCACGTTCGCCGAGTCCTAGACTCCGCTCCCCCGATGAGCCCATCGCAGAAAGCTCGGCTGACCGCCCTGCTCAGGGGGGCCGTGCGTTGACCACAAACGAATGGCCCCTCATGGAGGAGCCACCCGAGTCGTCCGCCACGACAACCGAATTCAGTGTAGAACCACGCCGGTCCCAAGGGCGCCAACCGCGCGGTGCCGCCGTCCGGGAACCGCATGGACTCGGGGCCCTCCGCGCCGCCGACCTCGAGCAATACCTCGATGCCGCCTTCGGCGAGGACACGGGCACAGCGTTCGTCGCCACAGGGTTCGAACCCTTCGCTGACGGTGACCGCTACAAGCACGGCCTCTGGAAGGAGACCCCGTTCTGGTGGCCCGGCGAGGCAGCCAGCCTGGTCGAGGCCGTCCTGCGCAATGCCGCGACGGGCTCGGACGTCTACGTCTGCCCATACCTGATGAACGGTGACCGTCGCGCGAAGGGCGCGAGCGTCACTCGGACGAAGGTACACGCGGACATCGACGGACCCGTCGCGCTCGACCTCGTCAACGATCTGGGCGGTTGGGCGGTCGCGTCCGGCTCGGCCGGTCACGGCCACGTGTACGTCGACCTGAACCGGTCTGTGTCGGCGTCCTGGCATGAAGCCTTGTGCCGAGGCTTGGGAGCGTACCTGGGGCACGCCGACGCGAAGGTGTCCGACAACGACCTACTCCGGCCGCCCGGAACCGTCAACAACAAGCCGGTTGCGTTCGGCACCGAGGACGCCGCCCGCGTGGAGTGGCTCGTGCGGCCCTCCGGGCGGCGATGGGACCCAGAGGATCTCGCCGATGCCTTGGGCATATCCCTGCCCGACGAGTCGGGCGGCCAGCAGCTCCGGCCGGTGATCAACACCGTGAGAAAGGTGCATGTCGCCAGCCTGCCCCGGGGCGTTCGTGACGCGCTGTCGGAAGTCAGCGACGATCGCAGCGGCGACACCATGAGGGTGGTTGGTGCCTGCGTCGACGCGGGTCTGACGCTCGAGGAAACCCGTGCCGTTGTCCAAGGTCGCACCGATCTGGCAGAGCGACTGGCCCGCCGCCCTGACGATGACGTACTGCGATGCTGGTCGCGGGCCACGGAGTCGCGTGCCGTTCGACAGGGCACGACCGGACCAGCGACCGGTCGCGTCGCATCCGTGACCCGGCTGCACGTGGCGGCCGAAGGGCCGACAGGAAACGACCAAGCTGTTCGTCAGCATCGAGGGCAGGCCCGGATCGCATATCGACTCGCCCAGACGTACGGTGGGCGGCTCATGCACGTCCACGGCCTCGGCTGGCACGTCTGGGACGGTCGTCGGTGGGTCGAGGACGACCGGGGCGCTGCGATGCGGGCGGTGCTCGACGTCTTGCGCGCCGCGTTGGCGGACTCGATCCAGGACAAGGAACTGCGGGAGGACGTGCGACGTTGCGAATCCGCCACGGGCCTGTCCGGGGTTCTCACCATCGCCGCCGCTCTGGAGCCGTTCGCGGTCACCGTGACGGACCTCGATCCGGACCCCTACCTGCTCAACGTCGCCAACGGTACGCTCGACCTGCACACGCTGCAGCTTCGCCCCCACGACCCGGCGGACAGGATCACCAAGGTCACGGCGGACGAGTACGACCCCACGGCGAGGGGCCCGATGTGGGACGCCTTCCTCAGTCGCGTGCTTCCTGATGCCGAGGTTCGCGGGTTCCTGCAGCGGTACGTCGGACTTGCCCTATGTGGCCGAGTCCTCGAGCACGTCCTCGCCATCCTCACTGGCACCGGACGGAACGGCAAGGGAGTCTTCTACGGAGCCGTGGCCGCGGCCCTCGGTGACTACGCGAGCACCGCCGAGCCGGACCTGTTCATGCATCGGGAGAACGCCCACCCCACCGGTGAGATGGACCTGCTCGGGCTACGGTGGGTCGTCGTGTCCGAGTCCGACCAAGGCCGCCGGCTCGCCGAGGCCACGGTCAAACGGCTCACCGGAGGCGATCTGATCAAGGCTCGGCGGATGAGGCAGGACTTCGTGGCCTTCGCGCCGTCGCACACTGCGGCGCTCGTCACGAACCACCTGCCGAAGGTTTCCGGTGATGATCCCGCTCTTTGGGCGCGCCTACGAGTCGTCCCGTTCGAGGTGGTCATCCCGGCCACGGAGCAGGACCCTCACCTGGCCGAGAAGCTCGAAAGGGAGAAACCGGCCATCCTGGCGTGGGCTGTCCGAGGTTGGCGCGACTACCAAACCCACGGGTTGGCGGCACCGCGGGCCGTACGCAGCGCCACCGACGAATACCAGGCACACTCCGACGCCATCAAGGGCTTCCTCGACGACTGCTGCGACATCGGGACCGGGTACGAAACCGAGGTCAGCCTCCTTTGGTACGCCTGGGGTGCGTGGCGGCTCGACGCCGGCGCAGAGGAAATCTCAAAGAAGGCCTTCGGCGAGGCCCTCGAGAAGCGGGGCTTCCCAGCTGCCAAGGGTAACAAGGGGATTCGCAAGCGCCGCGGCCTTCGTCTGAGCACGGAAGACGGTGAAGCGGACGTGGACTGAGCCTGGAGACGTCGGGGTGGCGCGTGTGGCGCGTCTCTGTGTTCGTTCTCCACACCCGCACAGGACACGTCATGCGGGTGTGCATGCCACACGCGCCACCAACCGACTTCTGGCACGGAACAGCAGGCCCACATCCTGAAAGTGCCAAACGAACCGATCGCGCGCGGACGCAGACAGCGCTGGGCCGGCTCCCATCATGCTCGGGCAGGGAGCCGGCCCACGTCGGTCGCCTGCACTGCCTTACCAGTTTTCGGTACTCGGACCTCGGGCGTCGGCCCGCAGCACCGCCGGCCTCCGACCGGCCCTCCCGTGGGGCATGGTGGACAACATGGCCGTCGTATCGCTTCAGGCGCCGGTCGCGCTCGCGCGACCCATTGGTGACCTCACTCCATCCGAAGTCAAGAATCTGGTGTGGGAGCCGAAATGGGACGGCTACCGGGCGCTGGTCGGCGGCGGGAAGATCTTCTCCCGCAACGGCACCAACCTCACGCCTCTGTTCCCGGACCTGACGCCGGCCCTGAGCTCACGGCTGCCCGACGACCTGGTCCTGGACGGCGAGGTCATCGCATGGGACCTGGCTGCCGGCCGGCTCGACTTCGAGGGGCTGCAGGCCCGGATGACCGCCGGTCGGCGGATCCGCGTGGTCGCCGCCCGACGTCCTGCACAGCTCGTCGTGTTCGACGTCCTCGCGGCCGGCGGTGAGGACCTGCGGGGACGACCGCTGCGGGAGCGCCGAGCGGTTCTCGAGCAGGCCCTGGCCGGCATCGCCTCTCCCATCGTGCTGTGCCAGCAGACCGACGACATGGCCCTGGCCCGGGAGTGGTTCCAGACGCTGACAGCGGGCGGCATCGAGGGCCTGGTCATCAAGGATGTAAACAGCACCTACCCGACCTCGCCGGGTCAACGGGTGTGGTGGAAGGTCAAGGCCACGCGGACGCTGGACATGCTAGCGATCGGCTTCACCGGTGACCAAGCCGCGCCTACCTCCCTGGTGCTCGCCTTCCCTGGTGACGTGGACGAGGACGGCCGACCAGTCACGGCCGGCTCGACGACATCACTGCCGAAGGCTGTCGGCCGGTCGCTGTCGCCCTTGCTGCACCCGACCGGCGAGACGTTCGAGCGCACCTTCGCATGGGGATCAGCTGCGCCCACGCGGGTGACGGTCGTGACGCCGTTCGTTGTCGAGGTCGAAGCAGACGCCTCGGCGGCTGCCGGGGTGCTCCGCCATGCTGCTCGGCTGCATCGAGCCAGACCAGACCTCGACCCGGCAGAAGCCACCTGACGGAGGAACGACGCCTGGCATCAGTGTCGGGACTCGGCGATACCGTCCGGCCACGACGTCGTCAGAGGGAGCTCACGTTGCGAGTTCGGGTTCATCGTGGCAGCCACGAGGTGGGCGGTTCGTGTGTCGAGGTCGAGCATCGCAGTTCCCGGCTGGTCCTGGACGTCGGCAAGCCGTTGACGGCCGGCTGGGGGGAGTCCGTCCCTCTGCCGGACGTGCCCGGTCTGGCGGACGGTTCCGACCGAGACCTGTTGGGGCTGCTGATCTCGCACCCGCACCTGGACCACTACGGCCTAGTCGATCAGGTCTCGGCACGCGTGCCGGTCTTCGTGGGCCGGGCGGCCGCGGCGGTCATCGAGGCGGCGTCGTTCTTCAACACCTCGGGACCGGTGCTGACGCCTGCTGGCCACTGGAGCCACCTGACGCCACAAGTCTTCGGCCCCTTCACGGTGACGCCGCATCTGGTAGACCACTCGGCCTTCGACTCGTATGCGCTACTGGTGCAGGCGGGAGGACGCCGACTGCTCTACACCGGCGACATGCGCGGTCACGGCCGCAAGAAGTCGCTGTTCGAGGCGATGACCCACGATCCACCGAGGAACGTTGATGTCCTGCTGATGGAGGGAACCCAGGTCGCTGATTCCACAACCTCTGCGACCGCCCCGGGGCACCATGGCGCCACATCCGAAGACCAGCTAGAGCTGCGCATGAGAGACCTCTTCACGGCGACCACGGGCCTGCCCGTTGTCGTGTCGTCGGCTCAGAACATCGACCGGCTCGTCACGGTGTACCGCGCAGCCCGGCGTGCGCACCGCATCCTGCTGGTCGACCTTTACACGGCGACCGTGGCGGCGGCGACCGGGAGGGCCACGATCCCGCAGCCCGGTTTCCCCGACCTGGGAGTCTACGTGCCGAACCGTCAACGGGTCGCCGTCGAGACCTCCGGCCAGTTCCACCGCACCGCGCAGATCCGCCCGGTGCGCGTCTTCCCCGAGCAGATCGCCGCCGACCCGGCCCGGTACGTCGTCCTCTCCAGCGGCTCCACCGTCCCGGAACTCCTGCACCGAAACGCCCTCAAAGCGGACGGGGCCGTCATATGGTCGCTCTGGTCCGGGTACCTGAGCGAGGCCTCCGGTCGTCGCCTGAAGGAGACGCTCATGGCTGCAGGGGTGACGCTGATCGAGGCCCACACGTCCGGCCACGCGACCGTGCCCGACCTGCAACGGCTTGTCGCCGCGATCAACCCCGGCCGAGTCGTGCCCATCCACACCGACGCACCGCACGCGTTCGCCGCGCTGTTCCCCCGAGCCAGCCAGGTTGCCGACGGCGACTGGTGGAATGTCTGATCCACCACGAAAGGGCCTGCCACATGTTGACCCATGAAGACCTGATGGACGCCGCGCCGCGGCTCGGTTTGGAGCACGCCCACAACCGCAAGGACTACAAGAACAGCATCGGGCGCGCGGTCATCCGCGGCGTCTACCAAGGGACACGCGCTGTCGCGGTGTCCGGAGACACCAAGCTCATGTGCGCATCCCTGATCGACCTGCTCGACCTGCACGCCTCAGGCCAGCCGGCTCCCGCGGGCGCCTCTGTCGCACCGGACGAGGTCACCATGCTCTTCGCGGCCGACCCGGCCCACCGCGAAGGGCCGGACGCGCTCCGCACCCTGGCCAGCAGCATGGTGACGGGGCCCAGCGTCAACCTCGTCGAGGTCGCTCCCGACGGCACGGCAGCCGCCGTCGAGGCGGAACCGGTCGACTTCGGCGCCGGGGCCGACCCCGCCAAGGAGTACAGGTACACCCGCTGGCACGACCTACTCATGGGCGTTGCATCGCCGCCGGCGTTGCTGGCCGAGATCATCGACAAGGTGGGCCGACCCGAGCTGCGGGCGTATCCCCAGCTCACCGCCAAGGGCGAGTGGTCGCTTCGGGTCGAAGGCGTCGAGGCCGGACGCTACGCGAGGGGCCGGCTCACGCTTAGCGTCGGCAAGGACGGCTCCGCGGACCCCGTGACCGGCACCCGTCGGATGAGCTCGCCTCGCACCAAGTGGCAGCAGGCGACGGGTCTGACCTCGCCGCTGGTCATCAGCGAGGACGACGACCTTTCCGCTGGTGTGACTGCACTCGCCGCTTTCGCCGACGCGTGGCTGCCTGCGCGGAAGACCCTTTCAGCAGCTGCGAAGCAGGAAGAGCATGCCTTGGAGTCCCGGGTGCTGCGCGGGCTCGTCCCGCTCACGCCCCGCGGCGGTGGTCGGCTGCAGGTGCTCGACCCAGGCGAGCACGGCGGCGACCACAGAGGGATCGTCAACTGGGGCAGCCAGTTCCCCACTCGATGGGGACACGACGGCGGCAACTCCGCCCGGTACCTCGATGCGCTGCTGCGCGACGGCGACACCCCGTGGGCCCTCGAGCTCAAGGCCGCGCTGCCCGGGAGCGGACTCCGGGCCTACTACCGGCACGCGGTCGGCCAAGCAGTCCTGTACCGCCAGTTCATCAAGACCGCCACCCCGCTGCGGCCGTGGTTCGACCGGTACGGCCTCGACCAAGCCAAGGTCCGCGCAGCCGTCGTGATCCCCGAACCGACCGCCGGTCCGGCGGACCTTGTCGACCGCCAGGCAGCGCTCTGCCGCATGTTCGGTCTCGAGCTCTTCTGGGTCTCGGACACCTACGCCGCTCTCCACGCGATCCCGTACGAGGCGTAGCCGTCCCGTGGCGTACACCGAGCTCACCGGCGACCTGCTCACGGTCGATCTGCCCGCGATCGGGCATGGCTGCAACACCGCAGGCTCCATGGCCGGCGGGATCGCACGCCAGGTACGAGACCGGTGGCCGCAGCTGTACGCCGAGTACGCACAACGGTGCGCCACCGGACGGTTCGCGCTCGGGTCGTTCCACGCCGTCGACGTCGGAGACAAGCTCGTCTACAACCTCGGCACCCAGGCACGACCCGGCCGGAACGCCGATCTGGATGCGATCGAGTCAGCCGTTTCGGCAGTCCTGGACGACCTGACTCGCAGGGGCATCCCGGCGCTCGGGCTGCCCCGCCTGGGCGCCGGCATCGGCGGCCTCCCATGGCGCGAGGTTGAAGCGTCCCTGCGCCGTATGGCCATGGACTCACCAGTCCAACTCGTCGTCGTCACGCAGCCGCGACGAGGAAACACTCATGAAGACCTGCAGTGACAAGCTCCTCGGGACCCACTGCTCGCAAGTCGGCTTGCCTCAGGGGGAGCTACCCCAAGCAGCTAAGGATCGCCGACTGATCGACATGTGGTGCGGGCGCGTGGCCACCCGCTCAACTTTGCCGGACAGTGTTCTACTCCTTGTCGTGAGCGAAAACGACACGAGCGACGCCGACACCAGTCCCCAAGCGACTTACGCCATTGGGGCTGCCGAGGCCCCGGTGGACGGTTCGTGCGTCAAACGTGATCCGGCATTCGACGATGCGCGCGTTGCCATAGCCCCGGACCGCGTCGACAAGGGCCGCCTGCTGATGGCCGGGCTCGAACAGGAGATCGGCGGCCTGTGGGACACCATGAACCACATGCAGGGCGCCCCGGCACCAAGCGGCTTCCTCGACCTGACCGATCACAGCATCCAAGACCTGCTGAACTGGCTGCGCCGCGCTCTGACCACGATCAGATCGCTAGACCACGAGATATTCGAGAAGTCCGACCCGGCCACGTACCAGGCTGCGCGACAGGTCGACCCTCGCGGCATGACCATCCGCGGACTCACCGCCCCGCGCAATAACGCAGTGCACCACCCAGAGGTGGTCGACCCCCAAGTCGACCGCGCACTCGGGCCATTGGACGGCCACTACGTAATCTTCCCTGCCTGGGTGGAACGCACCAACCGTCTTGACCCGATGTTCACCACGCAGAAGGGCTTCTCACAGTCTTACGCGGACGCCTACGACGAATACGTGGCCGGGCGTACGCTGCATGACACACTGTTGGACGCGTTCGGCTTCTTCGACACGCTGGCTCCGGACTTGGCGCGGCGGGACGAGGCCGGGCAGCTCACGTGCTTTCCGTTGCCCCCGCCACCTTTCGCTGAGCCCGGTCTCTACTTCCGGCTCAGCCCGTCATCACCGAACGAACACCGCCAGCAGGCCCTGCTTGACGCTCAGCTGCGACTCCAGCTGGAGATGAACGCGCCGACGGGCCTTGAGCGCGTTATCACGGGGGCGTTCGAGGCGGAGCCGGGCCATGTCGTACTGGTGGGGTACACGATCCTTCATGAGCGGTTCACACACCAGTTCTTCGAGCCGAGCGATCAGGTCACCTTCGACATCCGACGCGGGTATCGGTACGTATTGGACGCCGGCGTATCACCCGGCTCAAACTCGCAGGTCCTGGAAGTGGCGGCCGACCTGACCTTGGCCGGTGGACGCCCTCTGCCTACTGCTGAACTGCTGCGCGCCGGATCCGACGGCGGGGAACGAGCCCGCGTCCAATGGGAGTTGTGCCGGAAGGACCCGCGTCACTATGCCCGTTTCCGCCGTCCCAGAGCGTGAGCGGAGAAGCGCAGTCACCACGCTCAGGAACGGCCCCCTAAACACAAGAAGACGGCCCAGCCGGGCGCCGCCCGTCCGGCGCACGAGAGGAGCCGACCAGGGCGGGTCATGGGCTGAGTTCGTCTGGGGCGAACTGCGCCAAGGCTCGGTACACGGACGCCCGACTGACGCCGACCACTCGAGCGATGGAGGCGACGTCGTGCTCGCGACTGTCGTACATGCTCCGGGCAACCTTCAGCTTCTCCGGTGTCCAAACGGTAGGCCGGCCACCGGTACGCCCGCGGGCTCGGGCCGCCGCGAGGCCGGCCAGGGTCCGCTCGCGGATCAGGTCTCGCTCGAACTCGGCGAGGGCGCCGAAGAGGTGGAAGACGAGCTTCCCGCCGGCGGTGGAGGTGTCGATGTTCTCGGTGACGCTGCGGAAAGCCACGCCCCGGCTCTCGAGGATCTGGACCGTGTGGATGAGGTGGCGCAGGCTGCGGCCGAGACGGTCGAGTCTCCACACCACCACCGTGTCTCCCGGTCGAAGCTGCTCGAGCATGGCGTCGAGCGCCGGCCGGTGCTCAAGTTTGCCGGACGCCTTGTCGGTGAAGATGCGCTGGCATCCGGCGGCCTGGAGGGCATCTCGCTGCAGGGCCGCGTCTTGCTCAAGGGTGGACACGCGGGCGTACCCGACTAGGTAGCCGGCGATGGGGGCCTCATTACTCATGGGTGTCCCTCCTTCTGAGACGTTGATTTTGGACATGGGAAAAGGACAGACGCCCCCGTCTCGTTGGAGGCGGGGGCGCCTGGGTGTTCAGAAACGCTCGATTCTGTGAGCGCTTCTACGTCCGTAGGGCGGCCGCGGAGGCCAGCTCCAGTCGCCCGAGGCGTTAGCTACCCGCTGACCCATCAAGATGAAGGTCAGCGCCTCGCGACGGTCACGTTGTAAGGGGTCAGCATTTTCCGGAGGTACTGCAAGCCGGCTGGTGTGCTGAAGTCGGCAGCCTTCCTCGAGGGCACATCACTGTGGGCAGCTACGGGCTCAATGGCATCATTCGGCACGTACGAGCCCCCATGGCGTCACTGCGTCAATGCCAGCGTTGGCCAGCGCTGGGCGGCCTTGCATGAAGCGCTGGGGATAGGGGTGACCTCGAACGCTCCCCACGAGGGCTCCGGTTGCGCTGAGCTGGGCAGCGCCGCCGCCCGGGGGCTTCAGGTGGTCGGTGTGACCTCTGAGCCGTGGACATCGGTAGCCGCCCGAGACTCCTCCTCGCACCCCACTCTCTTGGGGTGACAGCGTGCACGGGACTGCGGAGGGGGTGCGAGCATGTCCCCATGACGACTCACGGGGGTGCCACGACCGGCTTCAGCCTGCAGGGTAGGAGGGAAGCGTTCTTCGATACCCACCCGAAGGCCAAAATCCTCGATGCCGCACTCCAGACGCCTGACAATCGGATTCCGCTCTTCTTCGTGACTTCGCGTGTGGAGCACGCCGACCTCCGAAACGTAGGTTTTGCGCTCGGTCGCCTCGGGGCTGACATCGAGCGCCAGTTTCTGATCAATGGGGAGATAGCCTTCTTCTTCGCCCCTTGGCGCGATTTTCAGCGTCGTTCATTCAACGTGATGACGAACGGGCTCGCGGAGTTCTCCAAGCTGGCGCAGAATTCGGCCGGACGGGGTGAAAGGTTCACGCCCTCGGCCAAGGTTGCGATTCTGGTGTCCGAAGATACTCAAGTCCAGGCGAAGATCGAGGAGTGGCAGAACAGCTCGACCTCTCCGACGCTGATCATCTCGGTCCCTGTGGCTTCCGATGACCCGGAAGTCACTCGGGTGGAACTTCTCAGGCAGCTACGAGCCAGTCTGGGCGATCGGGATCTGTATCGGACGCAGAACCCGGTAACGGGGGACGATTTCTTCGGCCGACAAGAGATGCTTCGGAACGTGGCGGCCGCACTGCAGAGCGACGAGAACGTCGTGATTCTTGGGCTGCGGCGATCCGGAAAGACATCAGTGCTGCGCGAATTGAAGCGACAGATGCTTGCGCGCGGGACGATTGTGACTATGAGTGATCTCCAGGTCCTTGAGGAGCACAGCGTCGGCAGTCTGGCAAAGTCGATTGCAAGCAATCTCGCCGACGACTTGCGTGATGCTCGCCAAGCGGGGCTCTCGGTGAAAATCGGGGACCAGCGTGAGCAGGCGGCTGACAACATGGCCCTGTCGGACCTGTCAGACAGGCTGAAGCGTGTGGCAAACAGGAACGCCGATCTGCGCTTTGTAATTGCAGTAGATGAGATCGAGAGCGCTGCCCGCATTGCCAAGTCGGACCCGGATCAAGTAAGGACTTTCCTCGCCGCATTGCGTACCGCGGCTCAAGCCTGCCCCAACCTGTCGCTGGCATTTTCCGGTGTGGCCAACCGGATGTTCAGGTCCACTGTCCTTGGGCAGGGCCCCTCCGCCGTTGATAACCCGATGTTTGGCCAGGTGAGTAGCACCTATATCACCGCGTTCAACGAGGCTGAGACGGGAGAACTGCTTCTCAAGCTCGGGCGCCCGATGTTCTTGAGTTGGACGGACGAGGCGGTCTCGGACGTTCAGGCCGCTACGGGCGGAATGCCTTACTTCGTGCGCAATCTCGCGTCCGCTGTTCGCAAGAGCATCAAGGACAGCGAGAACACGGCTGACTTCGCGATGGTCACCGTCACGGCGGCTCATGTGGCCGCAGTCCTGCCCTTGTGGCGGGAGGACGCCGGTCACGATTGGCGCCAACTGATCGAAGCGCTCCGCCTCCACTATCCGGAGGCGGCGGATCTGCTTGACCCGTCGTTGTCGGGGGATGAACTGGATCAGTGGATCCAAGCCGATGCCACCACGCGAGACGCCGCTGAGGATCTTGCTCATCTCGGGCTACTTGTACGCGAAGAGGCTGGCGCATGGCGGCGCACTGAGGCACTTCAGGCCATCCATAGGCTCATTGCTGAGAGGCCTATGGAGAGCGACGCGGATGAAGACCAAGATACGGAGACTGAGGAGGGCATACTCGCCCTTATAAGGCGCGGGGAGGCGCACAGCCTGGAGCTGAAGGAAACCTTCCGCATCAACTCACACACAGGCCAGAAGGACGCCAGGATGGAGGGAGAAATCGTCCGAGCAGTCGCCGGCCTCATGAACGCCGACGGTGGCCGGCTGATTGTGGGCGTTCACGACTCGGGAGAGGTGAAGGGCTTGAAGCGCGACCTGCAAGTATTCGGCGAGAGCCTCGACAGGTTCGAGCGGTGGATACTCGGTGATCTACTCGGGAAGCGCATCGATCCAGTCCTTGTGTCCAAATCCGTGCGCCTATGGTGGGTGCGCGTGCGGGGAGCGCAGATATGTGCGTTGGAGATTCAGAAGACGTCCGAGCCAGCATGGGTGGATGACGAGCACCTGCACGTACGGGCGGGGAATCAAACCCTCGAGTTGACTGGGCGAAGGCTGGCTTCTTTCCTCGCGGAGCGAGCCTAGTCCCGACGTTGCACCCTCTCTCCAGGGACTTGTCGGCGACAAGCCCATCGACGTAGGTGAAGAGTGAGGTGCGGCCAAGATCGTTTGTGTCGGGCCGGAAGTACGGCCGCCTATGGGGCCGCCGGAGCCGACGCTGGCGTCACGGAATGGGCGGCGACCTGCCGTTCGGAGAGTTCTGATGTGCCGTGGAGCGGCGCACGTGGTCTAGGAATTGTCCAAGCGCCTCTAGACCCCTTTCCGGGAGGCAGCAACAGGCGCTGGGGCGGTGCCTGCCCGACGCGGAGCGCGGTAGAGCCATTGGGCTTCGTCGAGGACACCTCCACGCGAAGCATGGTGGCGTTCACAGTGGCTCGTCTTCCAGGTCGTAGCCGCTGCCGTACTCGGAGCCGTAGGCCCAACGACGAGAAGGGCTTCCGGTGCCGGGACTCACCGGCCGGGACAGCACGGCGACGACGCCCTCGACGGCCTTGACACAAACGAGGACGACGTCGGCCAAGTCATGGACGGCGCGGAGGCCGGCCGTCGCGGTCTCCGGCTCGTGTTCGCGGAGCTTGGCGTAGGCCACGACAACGAGGGCCGCCGCTGCGGCCACGGACATGACGATGATCATGGGTTCTCCTCTGGGACAAGGGCGGGAGGCCCGCCGACGGGCGACGGGCCTCCTGCGATGAAGTGGTGGGTCAGTGCCGGGCGCGGGCACGACGGGCGCGTGCCTGGGCCTGCTGGGCGCGGCGTTCGGCCCGGTTGCTGGGTCCGTACGAGTCGGTCCACTCGTCCGTCCCGATGGGGTACTCAGGCTGAGCCGTCTCGTGGCCCATGCCGGGCTCGGTCACGCTGACGAAGGGCGCGGAGGGCTGACCCGGCCGCGAGGCGGATGCCGCTGCTGGTGTCCACGTGGTCCGCCAGCCGGTGACCAGGTCCGCCAGTAGGCCCGGAGCGATCACCAGCGGAAGCAGCAGCAGCTCGAGGCCCCAACGCAACCACGAGCCGCCGACGAGCCGGCCCAGGAGTCGGTGCACGACGGTGGACTGGCTGATCGGACGAACCAGGACCGCCAGGGACCGGATGCCCTCGACCAGGGCCTGCGTCACCGGGTGGGCGGCCACCGCGACGAAGACGCGCTGGACCGCGGTGCCGGTGGTGGCCAGCCCGGTCGCGATCCGGGTGCCGGTCGGCCCGCATCTACCCAGCAGCGAGCGGGTCTGCTGCCAGAGGGCCTTCGCGCCGGCGACGACCTTCGAGCCGAGCCAGCGGCCGACTCGGACCGTCGCCCTCCACACCGCCGGGATGCTGAGGACTGCGGCGGCGGCCGTCACTGGCCCGACGGACCCGAAGAGGTCACGGACCCGGATGAGGCCAGTGGCGATGCGCGACCAAACAGGGCTGCCACCGATGGCGGACAGTACCGTGCGGGCCCGTGTCAGGACCCAGCCTGCTGCGCCACGAGGCAGGGCGAGCAGGGTGTCGAAGGCCTGTCGTGCCGCCCTACGAAGGCGGAGCAGGAGCGCGAACCGTTCTTTCTGGGGTGGGGCCGGGACGGCGTAGAGGGCTGGGCTGATGGGTTCTGCAGTGGACATGCTTGATCTCCTTGATGGTTCAGGCCCGGCGGCGGCTGCCTCGGGCGTGAGAAAGGCCCACCGCGGGGTGCGGCAGGCCTGGTCTGGTGGGTGCTCTTGTGCTGGTGGAGGGGGGAGGGTGGGGCAGGTTCGGCATCCCTTTCCCCCGTACGCGTGAACCAGTGAGGAGCGTTGGCTCGTTTCTGCCCCCGCTGCCCAACGGATGACGACCGTCAAGGCCGGTCGGGTCGGATGCCTTCGTCGAGCATCAGGGTGAGCAGCTGGGCCAGCCGGTAGTCCGGGTCGCAGCGCAGCGCCCGGTCGAGGGCGACGCGTGCCAGGGCTCCGTCGCCGTGCCACCACGAGTAGGTGGCCAGGAGGGTCAGTGCTGGTGCGGCGTGCTCGTCGGTCGCGTGCCGGCACAGGTCGAGGAGCCGAGGCTTGACGGAGCCAGGTGCCATGTCCACGCCGTCCTCCTCCTCGGCTGCGCGTATGGCACGGCTGCACGCGTCGACCAGCGCTTGCGTCTCCTCAGGTAGGACGTCGCGCTCGAGGCCAGTCGGGATGAGCACGACGGCGAGCCCGTCACGGGTGGAAGTCTCCTTGAGCGACTGCAGGGCGATCGCGGCGTCGGCGACGGCGAGCGTGCCGTCGGACTGCGTCAGGACTCGAGCCCAGACGTCGGGGAGGCGGTGACGGCCTCTCCTGTCCGCGAGGATGGCGGGCACCTCGCCGGTGCGCCTGATCAGGTCGGCGACGTCCTGCGCGGCCCGGCCTTCCTCGACCTGGGCCGCGAGCGTCTGGCGATCGGGTAGCGGCGCGCTGCCACGGCCGACGAACTCGGCGATGGTGGATGCCACGTCCACAGCCGGCCGAAGCGGGGTGCCCTCCGGTGGGCAGCAGGACGGGCGGTCGCAGTCTAGGGAGCGCCATCGCCCGTCGTGGACCACGAGCCGGTCCCGGATGGCAACCCCTTGGGCAGCGAGCCGGTCGGTCACGGCCTCGAGGAGTGGCCGGCTCTGATCCACTGTGTCTTCGTAGCCGACGACCAGCGCGGCCTCGGCGGTCTCCCGGCGCACATGCCGGACGAGGGCTTCGGCGACCTCCTCGAGGCGTTCGGGTGCAGGCAGGTCGATCCGCTGGGTCAGGTCGATCCTGTTGTCGCGGAGGGCCATCACGACGATGGCGTGTTGCGGCTGGAATCCGAGCAGGTGCGGGATGACGGCGAGCAGCTCTGCAGGGCTGCGCAACTTGATGGGTGGTGCAGTCATGGTCTTCCTTTCGGTAGGCCCGGCAGGTTCCGGGCACGCGAAAGGGCCCGCCACGATGTGTAACGGGCCCTTCGTGAACTCTTGTGAGGGGGTTTCTCCAGTCCACCGTTGGACGTGGTTATCCCAATGCCTCGTGGGGCCTATTTTATCACCCAATCCCCTTGTGTCAGAGTAGATTTCCGCCGTCTCGGCGCGGCCCCACGGTGGACACGTTGCTCATCAGTACCTTGGACGCATGGTCACCGGTTCGACGTCCCGCAGCAGCTCGTGGCAGTGGTTCTGGGTCTGTCTCATCGACGAGGCACGTCCGCCGTGGAGCCCCGGCACGGTGGCTGCCGCTCGGTCGCGCATCGACGAATTGGTGGCCAGGGTGGCCGAGGTCGAGGCGGATGTTGCGCGGGCCTGCGGCAGGGCCGAGTCCGCCGCTAAGCGCGTGGAGGATGTCGTCCGAGGGATGGAACGCTGGTGACGGTCCTCCGCGCACCTTGGTGACGCCAAAGGACTCCGCTCGCGGCAGCGACAGTCGACCAGTACCGCTTACTTGGTAGGGGACGGCGTCGGTTGCGCCCACGTCTCGAACCATGCTGCGGTCTCCGTGATGGCGTAGTGATTTGCGTAGTCTTCGCGGCCCGGCGTTTCGCCCTCTGGTTTGCAGGTCGTGTCCGTGGCGATCCAGTAGTTGAGGCCGCCGTCGTTGTTCCTGTCGGCGTACATGAGGTACGTCTGACCGTGTGCGACGGACTTCACCCGGGACTCGGCGATGACGGGCAGGTATGAAGCGTTGACGCACGGGTCGTTATCGGGCGCAGGGATCGGGCCGTTCAACAATGGCTCGGTCTGAAGACGGTCTCCGCGCGCGTAGGCGATTCGCACGCCGACTATGAGACGGTTCTTGCCCGCAGGGGCGACGAGGGCGAGCGAATCCGAGAGCACTGTCCCGGCGTCGATCCACGATGCCTGGGCCACCGGACGTGTGGAGCCGCAGTTGGGTCCGTGGCTCATCGTCACGAGGTCATCTTCAGGAGTGCCTTGTTTGTCGACCCAGCAGTAGGTCGCTAGAGAGACGAGGACCAGTGCCCGAGTCTGCCCCTTGTTCTCCACGTTCATCGAGAGGCGCACCATGGGCGCGCCGGATGCAGCATCGGTGCCCTGAGTCTCCACGCTCGAGGTGATGGAGATGGCGACCTTCTGCGTGGCTTCGGTGAAGGCAATGGTGTGCCAGGCTTGAATTGCGGGGAGGATCGCTGCCAGCGCGGCCGCCAGGAACTTGTCCCGCCGGTCCTTTAGAAGGTCTCCGGGGAGCGTGCGCCACATCCACACTGCGATCGTCACTGCCGCGGCCAAGGCGCCAACAGCCATCCTCATCACTCCCGCGCGAGCAGGAGTGGGCAGGCCGGCGAAGAGCACCATGATGCTCGCCATCGCGGCGGCCACAGCTCCAGCAAGACAGAGGTACCCGGCCAGCGGCCACTTGGCCAGTAGGGCCCCGAGGATGCCGCCAGTCAGGATGACAGTCAGTGAGAGGAAGAGGGCGTCCTCGAGCGTGTCGACCGCGGACACCGTGGCCGGCCGGGGCTGGGTCCAGAAGAGGACCGCGAGGTAGGCGCTCGGTGATAGACCCACGACGGCGATCCACCGCCGATGATCACGCATCCGGTCCCCCTTCAGCCGCTCTGGCCAAGCGCCCGCCCCGCTGTCTGATAGTCGCATAGGGGCCGAGCATGAAGGCGGTTTCGGGTGCTGCTTTGCATGGGGCAGCGACGCCCGCTGCACCTCCGATAACCCGGCGAGAAGCAAGCGGATGAGAGTTCCATCAGAAACATGACACTCAGCCCAGCTGTTCAAGTGATTCACGACGAGTACCTGCTGCCCTACACCGGCCACACACGCGACCTCTACAGCTACTACCTCGACCGGTACCTCGACTGGTGTGCCCTGCAGGCGTACGAGCCACTGACCGTCACCCGAGCCGACGTCGAACGTTACGTCCACCACCTCCACATCGAGCTGGGGCTGCGCCCGTCGACCGTAGCCACGGCCCTGACCCCAGTCCGGGGCTTCTACCGCTTCGGCTACCACGAAGGGGCCATGGACCGAGACCCTGCCGTCCACGCACGGCGGCCCCGCTACTACTATCGCCCCAGCGACACCCTGGGACTCGAGCGCTCGCAACTCACCGCCTTCCTTGCCGCCGGGGCCTCAATGGGCGGACGCTACTACGCGGCCGCGTTCCTCCTCGGCTGCATGGCGCTTCGCGCCAGCGAAGCCTGCTCCCTAGTAGTAGGCGACTACCAGGAGACAGTGCGGGGCCACCGCGTCCTCGCCTTCACGGGCAAGGCCGGCCTCCCCGCCCAGATGCCACTACCCGTGCCCGTCCTCCGTGCCCTCGACGCCGCCGTGGGCGAGCGCACCGACGGTCACATCCTGCTTCGGCTGGACGGCCTGCCCTTGGGCCGATCAGGCTTGAACACAATCGTGGCCACCATTGGACGACGAGCCGGCATCGAGCACCGCATCAGCCCCCACATGCTGCGGCACAGCGCCATCACTAACGCCTTGGAGGCAGGGGCGTCTCTCAGGAAGGTGATGGACCTGGCTCGGCACAGCGAGCCTCGCACCACCATGAGGTACGACCGGAACCGCACCCAGCTCGACGATCACGCAGTCCATGCGCTCGTTTCCTTCATCGTGCCCGTGGGTGCCGAGGACACTGAAACAGCCAGCTCAAGGGGGGCCGCCTCCCCGGGGTGACCGTCTGCGGGTGACGGGCTATCGGGGTCCAGGTCGTACCGGCGTAGGGCGGCCGGCATGGGTAGACCGTACTTCTCGGATAGAAACCGAGTCTGGCAGAAGCGCTCGGCGTCCTTCGCCACCCGTGCGAGTATCTCGGAGTTGGCGCCTGAACTGAGAAGGATGCTGATTACGGGGAGCGCCTTCGCGACGTGCTTGACGCTCACGACCTGGCCCTTGGGAAGCCACTTCTGCATGAGTTTCTCGACTGCCTCGATCAGCCGATGGTCCTGTCGCAACTTCTGGGACCACCTCGATCGCCCTTTGATGGCCTGGTAACCCCGCGAGGCGTCAACCAGCGGCTTGGCCTTGCCGGCCTGGAGAGTGAACGACCTGCGGACGAGGTGCTCGATGAAGGCCCGCTCTTCGGGGTTCTTAGCGTCGAAACCGTAGGCGTACGCCGTACGGCTGGCGATGGAAACGCTCAAGATCTGGATAACAACGATGTCGGCCGTCATCGCAGCCGGCAGTCCTGCGACGGGTACCAGTGCGAGAGCACCGATGCCAGCCCCCTCAATGGCCCCGGCAGACCGCCACTTCAAGGTATGGGCCGTGAGCAGCCGGTCACAGTCCCGGAGGTCACGGTCCCGGAGTTCGCTGAAGTGGTCGATCGGGATGCGGCGCTTCTTGGCGATGTCGACCACAGTCTGAGGATCGTTCAGCTCCATCGCCCACTCGTCGACCAGGGTGAGTAGCGCAAGCGCACCCTGCAGAACCGGCCGAAGTGCCCGGTCGAGCACCGCATCGGCGGCCCTGCCCGCCTGTTCCCAGACCGCATCCGGAATGGCCTCGCCCGCCTTCTCCGCCGCACGAGAGGCGGCCTTGGCGGCGTTCTCGCCGGCTTTGTGCGCCCAGTTTGGCAACCCACGGGCATTATTCCGCTTGTCCCAGTGGGTGTTGAGGCGCTCCCACTGTTTGCGCTCGTACGAACTCATGGACGCCTCGCCTCGCGGTGTCGGCGTCGTCGGGTCAGTCACCAGTTCTCCGTTCGGGCGTCGCCAGTGGGGTCTGGGAGTCGGGCTTGTGAAGATTGCAGACGCTGAAGGGAGATGCTAGGGGACAAGTAGGCCGCATTTGCGACGATTTGGGCTCGCAGGACTCCTCGGCCGGCCTGGCGACTCTGCACTCGAAGTGCCGCGGCATCGACGGCTGCCGCGGCTGGAACAGGCCGAACACGTGTTCGACTATGCGCCACACTGGTGCAATGGCAGCCGGATCGGGACGCGGGCACGAGCACCCCATCCCTCCCGTGCCGCCAGCCCGCCAGCACTGCTGGGTTAACCACACCGCGGAGAACGGAGGCCCTCACCCGGGGCTCGTGACGGCGTGGCAACAACGAGACGGCCGCTGGTGGGCCCGAGTCACCTACCTCGTCGTCGAGGCGGACGCCGTCGTCGACCAGTGGGTCCGCGCAGACCAGCTCACGCCGGTGACCGCGCCGGGTCGGCATGTCTGAATCAGGGTCGATACCTAGCGAGTCCCTGAGCGGCAGGGCCGCTGCCTCAGCCGGGGAACGGGTTGTCCTTCACCCATCGAGCCGTGGCCTCGTGCTGCTCGTCGATCCAGGCCTCAAGTCGGCTGCGTTCGACACGCCACTGCCCGCGGCCCCCGAGGCGCATCGCCGGCATCTCTCCCGATCGCACCAGCGCTCGCACTTGAGCCACCGAGGTCGACAGCAGGGCGGCCACTTCCGGCATGCTGTAGAGCCGCGGTTCCACGCCGACAGCGGGCGCGTCCTCCTCGTGCTGCAGCTCTTGATCAGCCATGCCGGTCATCTTGTCAGGATCAGCAGGCTGGTTGGAGTCTCCACGGGACGGAGCGACACGGCTGAACCCGCGGTGCTCACCCAGTGCGGTGGAGGCACACAGCGGGCGCGGCGAACACCTTGATGATCAGCGTGGCCTCAGCGCCAGACAGAGGCACGACCTCGAGCCCCACCGAGGTGGTTGCCTTCACGGCCAGCCGTGACCTTGGCACGCCAGGGGTGGCGGATGTGGCGTGTCTCCAGTTTCGTCCTACGCACGCGCGCATAACGTGCGATGCACCGTCTGTGCCACACCCGCCACCCTGCCGCTCTACGGCAGATGCTGTGCGCGACCTCATGCTCGTTAAGCCGGACGCCCCATCTTCTGCTCGGTGAGTCCCACCTCGTGGGCGCTAAGCCCCCTCATAACCTTGGCGAGGCGTTGCCGATGCCCGACGAGAGTCTCGATCGCCCGGTCGACGGCCGGCAAGAGCTCGTGTCCCAATGGGGCACGGGTACGCAAAGCCCTGGCCTTGCTCTCCACCGCCAAGCACAGGCGCATTTGCTCCGTGATGTCGAACCGGTGATTGGGCCGTGAGCCCTCCGGCTCGGGAGCGCCGGAGTGCTCCGAAGCCGTCAAGGCCTTGTCTCAAGGACGCTCCCGGGGCCTCACCCGGGCATGGTCGTGGAGTGGTAGCAGCGCGACGGCGCCTGGTTCGCCCTCCGTCGCCTACGTCATAGAGGTCGGCGGGGCCCTCAACACCAGCGACTCTCGGCTGAACGGCTGACGAAAGTCGGGTGACGCGAAGGGCTCGAGGGACCGTCGCGGTTCGCTCTCCGAGGGTTCCTGCATGAGGGTGATGCCAACCGATGCTTCGAGTCTTTCGGGCCGTGCCGCGTGGTCCCACGGCCTGACCGTGATGTCATCTCCGAGTGGCCAAGCGGGAGGAGAGATGAGTGGCCGAACTGATGCGTGAGCTTTTCGCGCCCGAACCAGAGCAGTGGGGGCTCCGCGGTGACCCGTGGGTATGGGAGGCGATGCGTTCCCGTCTCGCAGAAACGCCCGTCCCCTCGAGCCGCGAGGCCGCGGAGCGGCTACTCAAGGACACGTTCCGGTCCATCGTCGGGGTCGACGTCACGGCCGACCCCCTCCCGGAAGGCAGCCAGCAGGTCTACCGGGAGGAGTTCGCTCACGGCGGCATGTCCAGCGGATACGTCGACGTCGCCGAGTGGCAACGCCGACTGATCCCGCTCCTGGTGAGCCGCGCCGGCGCGAGCGCTGCCGTTAGCATCCCCGACACTCATCAGGTGGGCGCGCACTCTGATGTCATCCGCGCCGAGCATGCCGGCGCCTTCGAGGCAGCCTGGCGCGAGATGGCCGAGCAGTGCCACGACACCGTAGCTCCGGAGGCGACCTATCAGGCCTGGCTCGCGCACTTCACCATCAACCGGCTAGGCCCTCTGCACGTCGTGCGTGAGGTCGACTTCGGCGCCCGATACCTAGGGCCGGCTGCCGCCGCGCACTTCAGGCCCGTCGGCAACCTCATGGTCGACATGCTGGTCCTGCGTCAACCGATCGTGCATCTCCCCCGCCGTGCCGCCCTCGGGGCGCGCGACCTGCCCGACGGTGCGCCCAACCCGCGATCAGGCCTGAGCAGGCTGGCCGACTTCTCCGTCATCACCGAGCTGAAGGTCTCCGCGACCCAGAGGGACGGTCTAGATTACGGAGAGGTAGTCAGGGACTTTCGCAAGCTCTCGGTCATCCTCGACGCAGCCGAAAAAGCTCACCCAGGGAGCCCGCTCCCCGCGGCCTACGTCGGCGTATTCGCGAACGCGGACAAGCCACGGCTCAACTTCGGTCTGTTGCAACGCAAACTCCGAGGCGCCGATCTGCGCTCCGACGTGCTCATGGCCGCCTTCGACTCGGCGACCGGCGATGTCTCGTTCGAGTCAGCAGCCGGGTGAGAGAACTACGAAGGCTCTACGTAACCCCCTGGTTGTCGAGCATGATGCTGCGGTGAGTACTACTTGCTCGTTTTGGCAGCAGGTCGCGCTGAATTCGGTCGGTCCTGCGCTGACGATAGTCGTAGGGACGGTTGCCGTAGGCGGCCTTGTCTCTTGGTTGCAGCGGCGCCGCGAGTCTCGGCTTAATCGTCAAGACCTGACGGTCGAGATGTTTCAGGTCGCGTATGGGTTCTATACGCCCGTAGAAGACGAACGAAATCGCATTCACTACGGAACCTCCAAGCCGGGATCTGAGAAACTGGACTCAACCTTCGAGCAGTTTCGAATCGCAGGACGCACCATAGAGGCGCGACTGCGCGTTCCCGCTCAGGGCAGCGAGGACAACACGTCGCGTTGGTTGTGGCATTGCGTCCTGGACCTCCTCACGCTGCTGTACTTCCATCAGCGCTTCCCTGCCCTGCGGACCACGGAGTTGATTGCTGGGCAGGTCGAGGAGCACGCCCTCACAAACAATCGGGAGCAGGTGCCAGAGGACCTAGTTCAGAAGTATCTTCGGCCCGACGGGCTAGAAGAGCCGGACGAAGTCAAGCGAAGGTTCGCCCAGGCACTGGAGGATCTGATCGAACATCGTCGGTGACTCAGACGCGGGGGCGGCCGCTCCATTGGTGTAACCCCCTCCGCGGCTCGCGCGACGGCCCCGGCTGAGTGCACAAGATCCACGCCAGGTCAGGAGTCCGCAGTTGGCACGAAGGACCGAAGGACCGCTGCGATTTAACAGCTGAACGCCTTGCGAGGGTTTTGGGTCGGTCCCCGGGGGTCTTTCGGGGACGGCGTAACCGGGCTCGTGGGCTGCCGCCGAGGGCGAGTCGTCCGTGCCCCCGGCTTCAACGGGTCGAGAATGGTTTCCATGAGCGTCCCGGCCGCCATCCCTCTCGTCACCGGCAAGCATCGCAACCGAGCCCTCGCCGCGGCGCGTCAAGCCCGCGCCGTCCAGCTTGCGACGGAGGGGCGCACCTACCAGGAAATCGCCGACGAGCTCGGCTACGCCAACCGCGGCACCGTCTACAACATCGTCCACGACGCCCTCGCCCGGGATCGCAAGGACGCAGTCCAGGACCATCAGCGGCTCGAGCTGGCACGACTGGACGCCCTCCAAGCCGCTCTGTGGGACCGGGCGATGAGCGGCGATGTTGAGGCGGCACGTGAGGTTCGCGCGGTCATCATGGCTCGCTGCCGGCTCTTCGGGTTGGACCAGAGACGGAAGCGGTCTACCGCGTGGACACCGCGGACGGTTGTCCTGTCCGCTGACGACCTTGAGGCCCTCGGCGTTTGAGAGGACGTCTACCCTCATCCGCGCATAGGCGCCATCGCTTCCGGGATGTCGTTAACTCGCCGGAGTCTTAGACCAATGCCGGCACATGGCGGCCGGATCTGTCGTGGCCCCGAATAAGTCCGACACGCCACCGTTGCATCTCTGGCGTTGCATAGCAGTCACCCCCGCGGACCCGCTGTCCGACGAATGCGCGAACAAAAGCAGATCATCCATAAGGTCACGCCCGCCTTCCCCTTGGCGCGTGGGCACTCCCGCCCCATCGGTCAATGGCCCCGGGCGGGCGTCTCTTCTAGCGCCGGACCTGCCGCGCTGACTGCCGCGCCCGCTCCCTTTTCGCGAGTCCGGCAGACCGAGGGGCAAAGTGCCCTTCACGCTCGGACAGCCTGCTACCGTGCGCATCATGCCGGACTCAGGGGACTCCGCTGAGGTCAATGACGACCTCGCCGCCGACGTGGATGCTGACGCCGATGAGCCCAATGAGGGCGCGTGGTTCGCGGAACTCAAGCTTGACGGCGAGCGCTTCAGGGCCCTTGGCCTCCCAGCGGAGTCGGTCATCGAAGTCACGCACTATCGCGACGCCGTCTTTGAGGTGGCGCGCCAGATCTACTTGGACCGGCATCCAGACAAGGAGCGCGCCCCGCGCGGCTTCGACAAGGCCTTCGACCTTCGCCTGATCAGGGTGGATCGAGGCAGCGCCCAGACGCGCGTCCGCCTACATCGAGCGGCGCGCTACGAGCGAGCCGACTACGACGAGTGGTTCTCGATCTACGGGGAAGCGGCGGACTCCTTTAGAGATGTCATCGCTACCGTCCAGTCGAGCAGCTCGGTTCCGCAAACGGTGACGCCGCGACAGCGTCAGGCCTTTCGCAAAGTGGGGTCGACGCTCAAGTCGGATGAGAGCGTCACTGTCGGCTCCCACGACGGCACTGCCGTCGCTAAGCTTGACGACGAGGTACGAGTCACGCTCGCCGCCATCGACGCGGTCGTAGATAACACTCCAGTGCCGCTGTCAGTGGTCGGCGTCATTGTTGAGTTCGACAGCGTTGACCAAACCTTCGAGCTCCGCCGCGACAGCGACAACGGTCGCGTTCGCTGCTACTTCGGCTCGTACATCGCTGGCCTCGCCAGCACGGTTCGCCGCGTAATGGCCGAAGACGGCGTGACGGCCCCAGACGTGCAAGTCACCGGCTTGGGCATCGCAGACGCGCATGGCTTGTTCTCCCAGCTCGCAGACGTGTCGGAGATCGAGGTCATTCGCCCGTGGACGGAGAAACGGTTGCATCGGAAGCTTGCCGCCATCGCGGCCCTAGAGCCGGGCTGGCTCGGGCCTGGAAGCCAAGCTGTGCCGGAGGACGTTCGCCAGCACTTCGAGGAGGTCGTCCCCGCGCTCTCGCGCGTTGACGTGCACATCGGAGTCGCCGCCACCGCAGATGGGCACCTTGCGTTGGAGTGGAAACGCGACGCGGTCGAGTATCTCGCGGAGATCGAGCCCTCAGATCGCCTGTACCTGTGTGTCGACGACCGGCAATCAGGCACTCTGCTCGACGCCGAACTTGGTTGGGACGCAGCCGTAATTACCAGTTTTGCCCAGGGGGACGTAAGCCATGTCGGATGACCACGCGAAGGCGTCGCTAAAGATCGACGATCTGGACGAGGTGCTCCTTCGACAGGTTCACCCTGTCCACCTCGACGAGGACGCAGTCGTCCAGAGCGTCGCGTTCAATCCGAGCCGCGAGCATCAAGGCCTGCTTTCGACCCTGCGCGAACGGGTCGGGGCGGAGGAGGCTTACCGGCGACACAAAGACGCGGGACTGGCGTCAGCCGGAACGTGGGGCGTCTCCGTGCGCGAAGCTGACGAGAACTCGCTCCCTTGTCTCGACGACGAGCACCTGCCTGACTCTCCGCCAGACCACGCCTCCATCGACTTCTCGGCCCTGAGTCGGAAGGGTGCGGTCCGCGCTGCCAAGCTGCTGCGTGACGCTGCTGTAGCGCGGGGGTGCCTCCACCCGGCCGAGGACGCTAGCTGAAACCATCTGCGCGCACCACAACAGCTGCCGGCCCGCGCCGCGCAGCTTCGTCAGGTCTTCCGACGAGAGCTGCCGGGCGATGCGCCTCGACGCCAGGTGCTCTCGCGACACGATCGGTACGTCTCGCCAGCGAGGATCTCCGCCCTGTTCCGGGCAGCGGCCTGCTGCGCTCCGGAGCAGGAGGCGTGGCCCCAGTGCCCGTCGACACACTTGCCGATCGGCGTGCCGACCGCGAAGAGACGCAAGCAGATGGGACAGCGCCCGGACCGCGTGGCGGTGAGGCTTGCCGTCTTGGACCGAGTCCCAACCTTGGCCGGCCGGTTGGAGGATGGTGAGCCGGCACCTGCAGCGCGGGCTTGCTCGAGGCAGAAAGCATGGACCGGGTCGCCCTTCTTCGTCCTCGTGCCATCGTCCTCGGTCATTGGTGTACGACAGATGGGGCACAGCGGTCGCTGAACCTGCATGCGGCAAGCCTCCCAGCGGGCACCGACAGTCGGAGCACCCCGGGCGCGCTGGCGACTCGGACCATGGCGCGGGGTCGAAGCTCCCCGGGCTGACTCACGCAGTGTCGGTGCCGGCGAGTGGCTTGGACCGGGCGGCGGACGCCTTGGGGACGTCCGACCATGTCTTCGGTGTCCGGCCATATTTGCAGGTCAGACCCGGGTGGACGCCTTGGGACGCCTTGGGACAGCAGCGTCACGATGAAAGCGGACACGGCTTGCGCCGTTCACCGCGTCGCCCGTTCGACCATACGGGCCGGTCCCCCTGCCGCTCAGGCGTCCGACACCGTCCAGCCTCGTCCACGACTCCCTGACCTGCTGTGATGCGCGGACACCATCGTCACACCGGGACGCCGCGATGGCGTCCGTCGTTTTGTCGTCGCCGTTCAGTGGGTAGGCATCAGCCCGGAGCCGGTGCTTGGCTCAGCGGTTCCGGCCGAGGCCGGGCGCGCCGGCCTGCGCCGAGATCCACACCGACGGCTGGGCCCGCCGCTGCCTTCCGCACTTCGGGCACCGCCCTCGGCCCGCCGTCGTGGCCGAACCACCTGATGGCTTGAACGGCACACGACACTTGGTGCAACTCAGGAAGCCATGTCTGAGGGCGCACAGTCCGCAGTAGCCGTCGAAGCGGCCCTGCGTCCCCGGGCCTTGGCAGTCACGGCAGCCTGCCGCCGTGCGCGGACGGGACGTGGGTCGGCGCGAAGCGGGTTTGGGGGCAGTCCGACACGCACGGCAACGGGCCGCTCCCTTGGGAAGCGCAGGTTCTGCGTCATCGAGCAGGCTTAGCGGCGCGAGTCGCCCACACCGCGTTGACCAAACCCCCTCCCCGTCGGCGGCGAGCATGTGCCAAACACCGCCCAGCTGACCGAACAACTTCAGCTACCCGCATCCGTCGTCGAGAGCTGCGCCTCGAGCGCCGACGCGACGGCCTCAAACTCGGCCAGCGCTGCGGTCAGGTCTTCGACGATCTCACGCGCGATCACGTCCGGCGACGGCAGGTTGTCGAGGTCCTCGATGGACTCGTCGCGCAGCCAGGTGATGTCGAGGTTGGCCTTGTCGCGGGCGACGATCTCGTCGTACGTGAAGGCCTTCCACCGCTCCGACTCGGTCCGCTCGCCGGTCGATGCGCCCGGCCGGTAGGCGGCGACGAAGTCGTCGAGGTCGGCACGTCGAAGCGGGTTCTGCTTCAAGGTGAAGTGCATGTTGGTGCGCAGGTCGTAGACCCAGAGCTTCTCGGTCCACGGCTGCCCGGGACGCGCGACCTTCTTCTCGAAGAAGAGCACGTTGGCCTTGACGCCCTGCGCGTAGAAGATCCCCGTAGGCAGCCGCAGCATCGTGTGCAGGTTGAAGTCGCTCAGGAGCTTTCGGCGGATCGTCTCCCCCGCGCCGCCCTCGAAGAGCACGTTGTCCGGCAGCACTACGGCCGCGCGGCCGTTCGTGTCGAGGATCGTCATGATGTGCTGGACGAAGTTCAGCTGCTTGTTGCTCGTCGTCGCGACGAAGTCCTGGCGCTCGATCTCCCGGTCCTCGCGGACCTCGCGGCCGTCGGCACCCACCATCGTCAGAGACGACTTGCGCCCGAACGGCGGGTTCGACAGCACCACCGACCATCGCTGTCCGGGGTCGGCGATAAGCGAGTCGCGAACCTCGATGAGAGAGTCTCCGTTGGCGGTGCCCATGCCGTGCAGGAGGAGGTTCATGGCCGCCAGACGAGCGGTGCCGTCGACGAGCTCGTAGCCACGGACCAACCCATCCCGCAGCTTGTCCCGCTCCGTCGGGGTCATGGACTCCGCGCCGCGAGAAGCGTGGTCGTGAGCGACCAATAGGAAGCCTGCTGTGCCGCACGCCGGGTCGACGACGGTGTCCGCCACGGACGGCCTGATGACGTCGACGATGGCCTGGATCAGCGCTCGAGGTGTGAAGTACTGGCCCGCGCCGGACCCCTTGTCCGAGGCGCCCTTGGAGAGCAGCTCCTCGTAGGCGTCCCCCTTGATGTCGGTGCCGGACTGTGACCAGTTCTCCTTGTCGATCAGGTCGACGATGAGCCGCTTGAGCTTGGCCGGGTCCTGGACTCTGTTCTGAGCCTTGCGGAAGATCGTTCCGATCACGCCCGGCTCGCGTGCCAGCCCGACGAGGATGCGGGTGTACGTGAGCTCAAGCTGGTCGCCTTGGGCGTCGAGCAGCCGCTGCCAGGAGTAGTCATCGGGAATGATCTGCTCGGGCTTGAGCTTTCGGGTGGCGCGCTCGTGCGCCATCTTGAGGAAGAGCAGGTAGGTCAGCTGCTCGGTGTACTCGATGACCCCGACGCCGTCATCGCGCAGGACGTCGCAGTAGGACCACAGCTTGTCGACAAGCCGGCGTGCATCAGCCACGGGAGTTCGGTCTTTCTTGGTAGTCAGAGGGTGTCGAAGAAGTCTTCGTCGAGGCGGTACAGGGTGACGGTCTGCTCGACCTGCACGCCAACGCCGTACGCCACCAACAGCTCCGCAAGCCTGGGGCCGTCGATTAACTCGATGCGGGCGTTGATCCGTTCGGCTTCCTGCCGCGCTCCGGTCGAGAAGCGGGAGGTCGTGATGAATACGCCACGGTCGCCCTGCTTGCCCAATAGGGCGCCGGCGAACTCGTGGATCCGTGGCCGGTCGATGGTCCGTCCCTCGGCATATCTCTTCGCCTGCACGTAGATCCGGTCGAGCCCGAGGGGATCTTGGCTGATGATGCCGTCCACCCCGGCATCACCGGAGGCACTCGTGCGCTCGACCGAACCCGCCTTGCCGTACCCCATTCGCTCAAGGAGTCGGATGACCAAGTCCTCGAAACCGGTCGGTGACAGCGCTAGGGCGCTCTGCAGCACTTCCCCCTCGACGGCCGCCCGGTTTGTCGACACGGCCTGCTCGATCAGGTCGCTGGGGGTTGCCTCAGCGATGGGGGCGACCGCAACGCTTGGCAGTGGTACTGGTGCCTTTCGGGTTCGCTCACGGAACTCCACGTAGGAGGGATACGACTCGAGGGTCTTCATGTCGATCCGACCAGGGTTGACGCTCAACGCGGCTCGCCCGACGTCGGAGATGACGACCTGTCCGCGGCTCGGTCTGGACACGAGGCCGGCTTGTGTCAGGTAGGTGAGCGCCCAGCCGACGCGGTTGTCCATCGTCCGTTGACGTCCGCTGGGAAGCATTGCCTTGCGTTCGACATCGGTGAGTCTGAACTCCTCCGCCATGGCGTCCTTCACATCGCGCGACCGCCGGATGCAGCCATCTTCAAGGTGCTCTAGGACTGGGCGCATCAGCGTCTGGAAGTCTGGGATCGTCACGGCATGCTCATCGCGAAATCGGCTGTGTCTGCAGGCACTGTCAACTCCTCAACAACGTCGTCGTCCGAGGTTCGCGCAGTCAACTTTCCCTCGAAGGCCGCGCTGAGGAGCGCCCGCCGCAAGGCGGTGCACCGCAGCGCCTGAGCCTGCACCTGCGCGGCGAGTCGTCGGGTTGCCGCGTCCACCTGGGCGAAGGTGGCCAAGGCCGTCGCTTGTTGCCTGGAGTCGTGTAGAGGGACTTGCACGCGACGCAGCGATCCCTGAGAGATGTTGCGCATCGAGTCTTTCGTCCCCGTAGCTAAGGCCGAGATCTGTCGCCGCGCAGACGGCGCCTGCAAGGCGCGCCAGAGCCACTCTGAGCTGACGTCAGCACGAGGAGTGATCCTCAGACTCTTGTCGCTGAGGAGCAGCCGTGGCCTGACGTCGCCCACAAGAACACTGGCCCCGACGTATTCGCTGGTGTTTGCCCTGCTCACCAGGAGGTCTCCCGAACGTATCTCGAACCTCGGGTCTACTCGATCTGCTGGCACGGCCTTGTTCTCGCCGGGATCGAACTGACCCCACGTCATGGCGCTGACCTTGATGATGCCCCACTCATCCGCAGTGGCAGGCGAACTTGAGGCACCGAAGGACTTGCCTGCCGAGATCTCAGTTAGCAGATCACCGAGTGGCACCTTTCCCTCAGTACCACCGAAGTGTGCATCGAGGGCGCTCCTGCGGAGTGCTTCGAGGCGTGATCGCGCCTTCGACAAGCTGTCGGCTGCGGCGTCGAGGCGGGAAAGGTGGTCCTCGAGGATCTCGACGATGCGCCGTTGCTCGTTCATCTCCGGGTAGGGCAGAGGGATGTCGGAAATGGACCTTGAAGACAGGTGCTTGACGGTGACGGACGACGTGGCATCCCAAATCAAGTTCAAGTACCCCTGCAGCACGATCTCCAGGAACCTAGGGTCGTACCGGCTTTCGTCCACCTCGACTCGACACACCCGCTGGTTGAGCAAAGCTTTACCAAGGCGCCAGCGAGCCGCTCGAAAGTCGCCGTCCATGCCTACAAGCAAGTCCCCGCGCGCGATCAAATGCGACGGCTCCCAAGGGCCGGCGTACCAAGTCGAAACCGAACTGGTACCGACGTCTCTGATGCGGATGAGTGGAAGTCCGACGCCATCGCGGTTGAAGTAGACCGACTGGAACGCGGCACCGTTGACGACGCGCGCCACGTCACCGAGCCGTACGCGGGACCAGTGGGGAGCCTTGCCGACCAAACCGGGGTGACCTGAGGCTTCAGCGCGACGGACCAGTTCCTCGGGGGGCGTGCGGAGCGTCACGCGGTGAGCCCCGAGTTGAGCTCGTCGATGAGGTCGCCGGTGCGGTCGCCGAGGTCGCGGAGGGCACCGTCGATGCCGCCCTTGTCGGTGAAGGGTGCTTGGTCGAGGTCGTCGGCGGTGATGCCGGCGGAGGATGCGATCACTTCGACCATGCGGTCGAGCCACCACCTTTCGAGGGGACTGAACGTCGTCCCAGCCTGTTCTTGTTGCGCGAGCCACGCGGCGTACCGCTCCCGTACCTGGTCGGCGTACGGGACAAGCTCGCTGTCGACCCCGACCGTATAGCGCAGCAGGGAGACGAGGTCGGTCAGGGTGTGGCGGTCGTTGTGCCGCACCCGGTCGACGTCCACAGCCGCATACGCGTCCCAGATCAGGTCGGTGGTCCAGTTGTACGGCGGCCGGGAGATCCGGTCGGCGAGCTCCTGGATGTCGGCGAAGGCGATGCGGCGCTCCTTCGCCTCCGTGGCGAGCTGGATGGCCGTGATCTCGTCGCGGTGCTCGGTGAGGTATGCGCTCCAAGACTCGACGATGGACTTGGCTCTGGTGGTGTCGACGACGCCGTGGGCATCGATGAGGGTGTCCACGTTGACCTCGTCGATGACGCGGTCGTGGGTCGCGCGCAGTTCGAGGATCCGAGCTCGCAACTCGGGGTTGGCCGCGAGTGGCTTGATCGCCTCGTCGAGCAGCTCCTGGAGGGCAGCGGCCGGGTCCGTCGCGTCCTGGACTACTTGAGCTTGGGTGTCGGGGTCGACGGCGTTGACGAGGCTCCGGACGATGTCGCGCACGGGCGCTCCGGCGACGTCGTCGAGCTCGGCGCGCTCCCCCGGCGTCAGTTCGAGTTCGAGCTTGGCGAGGCGCGAGGCGAGGGTGGCGGTCTCGTCCTCGGTCAGCGACAGAGCCGCGGCCTTGTCGAGGAGCTTTTTGAGCGGGACACCCTTGTCCCGGTTGAGGGGCGGCTCGACGAAGTCATGCTCCGTGACCCCGACGGCATCCACGATGACGAACCGGGTCTTGGCACTTGCGTCAGGGGTGACGGCCTGGAAGTCGGCCGGCGTGATGGTGCGGGCGCCGCGGCCCTTCATCTGCTCGAAGTACTGGGCGGAGCGGACGTCGCGCATAAAGAAGACGCACTCCAGGGGCCTGACGTCGGTGCCCGTGGCGATCATGTCGACGGTGACGGCGATCCTGAGTGACGGCGACGTGCGGAAGGCCTGGAGCTGCCCCTTGGCGTCGCGGGCGGCGTAGGTGATCTTGGCCGCGAAGTCATTGCCCTTGCCGAACACCTCCCGGACCGTGGTGACGATTTCCTCGGCGTGGGCGTCGTCCTTGGCGAAGATCAGCGTCTTCGGGACGGTGGAGCGGCCCGGGAAGATCTCGGTGAACAGCCGGTCGCGGAAGGTCTCGAGCACGAGACGGATCTGGGACTTGGCGGTGACGGCCCGGTCGAGCTGCTTGTGGGTGTACTCGTAGTCCTCCTCGAGCTGCTCGAGGCGCTCCTTGCGGGTGCGGCGGTCGACCTTGGGCACGAAGAGACCGGCGTCGATCTTGCCGCCCTTCTCGGAGATCTCGGTGCGGATCCGGTAGAGGTCGAAGTCGACGTTGACCCGGTCGGCGACCGACTGGGGATACGTGTACTCCGAGACGAGGTTCTGCCGGAAGAACGCGAAGGTCTGCTTGCCTGGCGTGGCGGTGAGCCCGACGACGTGGGAGTCGAAGTACTCGAGGACTCCCCGCCACACCCCGTAGATGGACCGGTGGGCCTCGTCGACGATGACGAGGTCGAACGTCTCCGGGGGCAGGGCCGGGTTGTAGGCGACGGTGACGGGGGTGTCGGGGACGTAGTCGTCGAGGCCGGGATCGTCGACGGCCGTGACTTCCTCGTTCCTCAATGCCTTGAAGACGCGCTGGATGGTGGAGACGACGACGCTGGAGGAGCCGAGCATCCCGGCGGAGGAGAGCTTGTCGACGCCGTAGATCTCGGTGAAGCGGCGTCCGTCGCCGGGGGTGCGGTAGTTCTGGAACTCGGCGAGGGTCTGCTCGGCGAGGTTGTTCCGGTCGACCAGGAAGAGGATGCGCTGGAACCCGCCGTAGCGCAGGAGCCGGTAGGCGGCGGTGACGGCGGTGAAGGTCTTGCCGGCGCCGGTGGCCATTTGCACCAGCGACCGGTCGTACCGCTGGCCGGCGAGACTGCTCTCGATCCCGGAGATGGCCGTGATCTGGGCGGGACGCAGCAGCGTGGTGTCGAGTTCGGGCATGCGGCGGACCTTGGCACGCCAAGTGGCTTGGTCCGGCTCCGCGTTCGCGTCACGAAGGATCTTCGCCAGCGTGCTCGGCTTGGGGAAGTTGAAGAGCCGTCGAGCCCGAGCGTCCGGGTCATAGCCGTTCGTGAAGTGCGTCTCGGTGCCACTGGCCTCGAAGACAAACGGAAGCCGCCGCTCGGTGGTCACTGCGCGCAAGCGCACGTCGGCCGGCAGTCCCTCGGCGTACATGCCGGACTGCCACTCCACCCCCGAGAGGGCGGTGCCCTCGGACTTTGCCTCGATGACGCCGACCGCCTTCTTGTCGACGTACAAGACGTAGTCGGCGCGGCCGTGGCCGGCCTTCATGACGACCTCGCGGCAGGCGATGCCCTGGGCAGCGAAGAGGTTGAGGTTCTTCTTGTCCTGAACGGACCAGCCGGCGTCGGTCAGCTGACGGTCGATGATGACCCGTGCGCGCTGCTCTGCTGCGAGCCTCGCTTCGGCGTCGGGTTCCCCCATGGGCGTCACCTTAGCCACCGTGTCGCGGCCACATCGGACATTTCAGTTCCACATGGGCGGCGCGACCATCAAGGTCGGGTGGCCCACCTCATGAGCCTTCTGCAGGTGTCATGCGGACTCCATCAGGATGGACGCCAGACTTGCCCGAAGGCTGCGGCACCAGCTCGATCCGCCAGAGGGCGCGCATCACGGCGCGCCTAGTGTCAAGGTCGAGTCCGTCCCAGGCGACGTGGAGGTCGGGCACGCCCTGCATTACCGACAGCGCCCTTGCGTGTGTAGCGGCAACTGAGGCACGGTCCGCTTCCTCCAACCGCGCCCTCACCGTCCGGGTCCCTGCCAGGAACTGCTCGCGGGTGACCACCCCTTCGGCATAGTCCACCGCCAACGCCTCCAACCGGCCCCGCAACAGGTCCGTGTCTCGAGCGGGCGTCACTACCTGCTCCTGCGCCGACAGGGGGCGGACACCTTCACGCTCCAGGTACGCCAGTGTCACCTCGGTGACGTACTCCTCGAGCAGCGCCTTCGAGCGGATCACGTGACCTCGGGGGCATCGGTACACCAGCCGACGAGCCCGACCTGCCCCACCTGTGGTGGAGACGCGGCATGCTCGCCCGCAGTCGGCTCGGGCGCAGAACGTGATCCCAGACAGCAGGTGACGTGGCGCGTTCCCGGGGGTGGTCCTGCGTGCCGGGTCCGTCAGGATGGCTCGAACCGTCTCCCATGTCTCCCGGTCCACCACCCCGGGCCACTCAGACTCCCCCACGATCGCTCCCTTGTGGGTTGCCAGGCCGGCGAACCGCGGCGATAGGAGGACGGTCCTCAAGTGGGACGTCGTCCATGGCCTTCCTGTGCTCGACGTGGAGCCGGCTGCCGTCAACTGGCGCGTTACCTCGGCCAACGACAGCCCGGCGAGGAGGCGCTCGTAGGCGGCACGCAGATGACAAGCCTCAGCATCCCGGATAGTTCGTCCATCCGGCTCGTAGGCGTACGGTCGCATCCCGCCCGAGAACCTGCCCTCTCGAGCACGACGCTCTGCCGCCGCCGCCACGCGCTCTGACTTCACCTCCGACTCGTACATGGCCACTGAGCCGAGCAGGCGCGCATTGAGCCGGTCCGCGGCGGTGGACAGGTTGACCTTCGCCGCCTTCACCGTGACTACCTCGACGTTGTTCCGCTCCAACATGTCGACCAGGTCCTCGAGGTCCCGGAGCCGTCGATACAGCCTGTCGGGGTGCCACGCCAGCACGACGTCCACCTGGTTCTCCCGAATGGCGTCCAGAAGCGCCTCGTAGCCCGGCCGGGTCGTGTTCACGAACCTCAACTGGGACGTGGACCAGCGACGCTGCTTGGCCGAGATGTCGTTGTCCACAAACTCCTCGACCACCTCCCAGCCCCGATCGGCGGCCAACTTTCTGGTGTCTTCAAGTTGCCGCGTGACCCCCGCTTGAGCTCCCGACCTGTCTTGGGAGATGCGAGCGTAGATCGCCGCCCTGTTTCGCTGCCCGTCCACATCGCCATGATAGGTGTCTCAACCGACAGCCCGTCTTGCCGGCCTGGGTGCCACCGGCGACGAGGACGTTGAGCCCGCTCGCGACGGCGGCGTCGAGGAACGTGGCCGCCTGCCGGGTCAGGGTGCCGAGGCGGACGAGGTCGTCGAGGTGGTCGGCCTTGACGACGAACTTGCGGACGTTGACCTGCCAGTGCGTGCGCGTGATGTCGGGGATGACGACGTGCAGGCGCGAGCCGTCGGGCAGCGTGGCGTCGACGAAGGGGCTCGAGAGGTCGACGCGACGGCCGCTCGTCTTGAGCATCCGCTCGACGAGGTCGCGGACGTCCTCGGCGGTGAGGATCGTGGGGGTCAGCTCGGCGACGCCGCCTCGGGCGACGAACACCTTGCTCGGCTCGTTGATCCAGATCTCCTCGACCGTGGGGTCGTCGAAGTACTGCTGGAGCGGGCCGTAGCCGGCGACGACGGCGAGGATGGAGTGGACGGCCAGACGCTGGTCGCCCAGGGTCGGCAGGCCGCCGTGGAGCGAGCGCTGGTCGTAGTCCTGCACGGCGTCCTCGACGAGCCGCCGGACCGCCGCCGTGTCGCTGGCCGGGTCGAGGCCGGTGCGGCGGATGAGCTCGCGCACCTCGCCCTCGACATGGCGCACCGCCTCGTGTGTCGACATCGTTCCCCTGACTCGTCGTGGACCCGGCCATCCTGCCGGGCCACCGCCGTTGTGGCTCGTCCAACCTAGGCCAAACGCGCTCGAACCATCGCAAACGATCCACAGGGACGCAACCGACGACGTTCGACGGCACGCCGCGCGGACCCTACGGGTTCCGCCGACCCGGCGTCCGGCGTCGTCCACAGCTGTGGGCGCCCGCCGCCGCCGCCCGCGCGGAACGGGTCGAATGGCGGGGCCGCGTGCGCCCGCCCGGGCCGTCCGCGAGCTCACCCGTCACACGAGGAGAACCCCGTGCAGCTGCGCCTCACCGTCGTCGACCGCGACCGCCCCTCCCGCGGCCCGGTCGACGTCGTCGTCGAGGCACCCGCCGGGTCGACGCTCGCCGAGCTGCGTGGGCCACTGGCCACGGCGAGCGGCGCAGCGACGACGTGGGTCGAGGCGGGCGGCCGGACGCTCCCCGACGCCGCGGTGGTGGGCGAGCCGCCGCTGCTGCACGGAGCGGTCCTCGGGCTGTCTGACAAGGCCGTACTGCCGGCCGAGCCCGGTGCCGCCCCCTCGCCGGCCGCCGTCCGGCTCTGCGTCGTCGGGGGTGTCGACGCCGGGCGCACCGTCGCCGTCGGCCGCGGCGAGCACGTCGTCGGCCGCGCGGCGTCCTCGGGCGTGCGCCTCGACGACCGTGGCATCTCCCGCGCCCACGCCGTGCTCGACGTGCGCGGCGACGGCCTCACGGTGCGCGACCTCTCGCCGACCAACGGGTCGACGGTCAACGGCCGGACGGTGCCGCCCGAGGGCACGCGCCTCGGCCCCGGTGACCGGCTGCGCATCGGCTCCACCGTGCTGGCCCTCGCCGACAGCCCGGCCCGGCCCGGCCACCACACCGTCGCGGGCGGACGGGTCCGCTTCCACCGTTCGCCCCGGCTCGTGCCGGGCCACGCCGGGCGCACCGTGTCCTTCCCCGAACCACCGAGGCGCCCGGACCACGCACGGGCCCCGCTCGTCGCGGCCGGCGTGCCGCTCGTGGCGTCGGTCGTGCTGGCCTGGGCCCTGTCCTCGCCCACGCTCCTGCTCTTCGCCCTCCTGTCCCCCGTCCTGCTCCTCGCGCAGTGGTGGGGCGACCGGCGGTCCGGACGCTCGTCCTACCGTCGGCAGGTGCAGGACCACCGCGCGGCCACGGTGCTGGCCGAGCAACGGCTGCGCGACCTGGCTGCGGAGGACGAGGCCGAGCGCCGCGCGGCGCACCCCGGGCCGGCCCGGCTGCTCGACGTCGTCACCGCGCGGGCTGCCGACCTCTGGTGCCGGCGCCCGGGCGACCCCGACCACCTGGCGCTGCGGCTGGGCCTCGCCGACCAGCCCGCAGCCGTCACGTGCTCCGGCACGCCGCACGAACCTCCGGTGCTGGACCAGGTGCCGGCTGTCGTCGACCTCGACGCCACGCGGGTCGTCGGCCTGGCCGGCCCGGCGCCCGAGGTCCGCTCGGTGACCGGGTCGATGCTCGCCCAGGCGTGCACGTGGCACACGCCGCAGGATCTCGACGTCGTCGTCGTGACGGCCCCCGACGCGGCCGACGCGTGGTCGTGGTGCGGGCTGCTGCCGCACGTCGCACGGTATGCGGCTGCCGGCGCCGGGAGCGGCACCGACGCCGCCTCAGCCGCCGCGACCGTCGCGGCGCTCGTGGACGAGGTCGCCCGCCGGCACGAGACGGGTGAGGGGCCCGCGCGGGTCCGTCGAACCGGGACGGCCGGGTCGACGCGGACGCCCGGGACCGACGACCGGCGTCCGCGCGTCGACACCCTCGTCGTGCTCGACGGCGCGAGCGCCCTGCGCGAGCTGCCCGGGGTCGCCGACCTCCTCCGGGACGGCCCCGACGTCGGCCTCGCCTTCCTCGCCCTCGACCGCACGACCGAGGCGCTCCCGGCCGAGGCGGTCGCCCTGGTGACGCTGGACCGCACCGGCGCGGCCACCCTCCGCCGCGGTGGCACGCTGACCGGCGGCGTCGTCCCCGACCTGCCCTCCACCGGCTGGCTCGACGCCTTCGCCCGGTCCCTCGCCCCGCTCACCGACGCGACGCCCCGCACCGGCACGGCCGCGCTCCCCTCGCGCGTCTCCTTCCGCGACCTCCACCGCCTCGCCGGCCTCGACCCGACTTCGGCGACCGACGTCGCAGCGGCGTGGGGCACCTCCGACGGCCGCCCCGTCGCCCGCGTCGGGGCGACCGCGGACGGGCCGTGGCTGCTCGACCTGGCGGCCGCCGGCCCCCACGCCCTCGTCGGGGGCACCACGGGCTCAGGCAAGTCCGAGCTGCTCCAGTCGCTCGTGGCCGGGCTCGCCGTGGCCTCACGCCCCGACGACGTCTCGGTCCTGCTCGTCGACTACAAGGGCGGCGCCGCATTCGGGGAGTGCGCCCGGCTGCCGCACGTGCTGGGGGTCGTCACGGACCTCGACGAGGACCTGACCCGGCGTGCCCTGACGTCGTTGCGCGCCGAGCTGCGACGCCGGGAGAGGGTGCTGGCCGCCGTCGGCGCGAAGGACTGGGACGACCACCGCGCCCGGACCGCCAGCCTGGGGGGCGCCGGGTCCGCAGCCGCCGCCGAGGGGGCCGAGCGGCTCGCCTGCCTCGTCATCGTCGTGGACGAGTTCAAGGCGCTGGCCGACGACCTGCCCGAGTTCGTCGACGGACTGGTCCGGATCGCGGCCGTGGGGCGCTCGCTCGGGGTGCACGTCGTGCTGGCGACGCAGCGGCCCGGCGGCATCGTCAGCGCCGACATGCGGGCCAACGTCTCGCTCCGGCTCTGCCTGCGGGTGCGTGAGCGCTCGGACAGCGTCGACGTCATCGACGCGCCGGACGCCGCGACCGTCCCCGACTCCCTCCCCGGCCGCGGGTTCGTGCGCGGCGCGGACCAGCGGCTCCTCGCGCTGCAGACCGCCTGGGCCGGCGGTCCCGTGCTCCCCGATGAGGAGCCGGGCGGCATAGCCGTCCACCGCCTCGACGGCGGGACGTCCGCCGCGCCCGGCCACCCCGCCCCGGGAGCCGGAGCCGGTACACCCCGCCCGGCCACCACCGAGCTGGCCGCGGTCGTCACCGCGGTCCGGGCTGCGGCCGACGCGGAGGGCATCACCCCGCCGGCCTCCCCCTGGCTGCCCGAGCTGCCCACGACGCTGCCCTCCACCAGCTTGGCCGGGGCCGATGCGACCGACGTCGACGGCGGGGTGGTCGTGGGCCTGGCCGACGTCCCGGACGAGCAGTCGCGCCGCCCGTGGGTCTGGGACCCCGACGCCGACGGCACGCTCGGTGTCGCGGGCGGTCCTCGCTCGGGGCGCACGACGACGCTGCTGCGGCTCGTCGAGGCCCTCACGGCGGCCCGCGACCCCCGGCGTCTGCACGTGCACGCCGTCGAGGGGGTGGCCGGGCCCCTGACCTGCCTGGCCGCCCTGCCGCACGTCGGCTCGGTCACGTCCGCGGCCGACCCCCACCTCGTGCGGCGGGTGCTCGCCCGCCTTGCCGCCGAGCTCGACGCACCCGTGTCCGGACGCACGACGCTCCTGCTCGTCGACGGCCTCGAGGCGGTCGAGGACGCCCTCGCCGACGTCGACCACGGTGCCGGCCTCGACGACCTGCACCGCATCGTCCGCGACGGCTCGGCGCGCGGCATCGCGGTCGCCGTCACGGGGGGCCGTGGGGTGCTGTCGGGCCGGATCGCGGGACTGCTCGCCCGTCGGCTCGTGCTCCACGTGCCCGACCCCCTCGACCTGACGCTCGCCGGTGTCGACCCCGCTCGAGCAGGGCGACGCCGTCCCCCGGGACGGGCCGTCGACCCGGCGAGCGGGCTCGACGTGCAGGTGGCGCTGCCCGGTGACGTCGCGCCGGCGCGAACCGGCGTCGAGACGGGAGCGGCCCCGGACGACCACGGGGCGAACACGGTCGACCTGCCGTGGACCGTCCGGCCGCTGCCCGGCATCGTGAGGACCTGCGACCTCGGGTTCGGCGACCTCGGTCCCGGCACCGGGAACCCGATGCTCGTGGGCCTGGGCATCGGCGGTGACGCCGCACGCCCCGTCCACCTCGACCTGCGCAGCATGCCCCGACGCCTCCTCGTCGCCGGGCCGGCGCGCAGCGGGCGGTCGTCGGCGCTCGCCGTCGTCGCCCGTGGCCTGGTGGCCGCCGGCCGCCCCGTCGTCGTGCTCGCCACCCCGCGCTCCCCCGTGCCCGGCCAGCTCGACGACTCCGGCTGCGCCGTCCTCGGCCCGGGCGACCGCGACGCGTTCATCTCCGCACGGCGTGCCGACCCCGACCTCTGCGTCGTCGTCGACGACCTCGAGCGGTTCGACGGCACCCCGCTCGGCGACGCGCTGCTCGAGGCCTGCGGGCTGCTCGACGCGACCGACGGCGTCGTCGTCGGGTCGGCCGACCTCGCGCGGGCCGCCGCGGCCTTCCGCGGGCTCGTGCCCGAGCTGGCCCGCGACGGCCACGGTCTCCTGCTCGGCGCCGGCTCGCCGGTCGACGGCGACCTGCTCGGTGCCCGGCTCCAGGGCCCGTTCGAGCGACGCGCCGGGCGCGGCCACCTCGTCCGCGACGGGGAGGCGACCCCGCTCCAGGTCGTGCGCCCCGAGCCGTGCTCCGTCGCCCCCTGACGGCGCGCGGCGGACGCCGCCCACGCGACCGCCCCGGTTCTGCCACGCTCTGACCCACGCCCCGTCCGCCGACGAGATGACGCGAGGAGACGCCATGCCACGCGGTGCCCGAGAGATCACGCTGCGCTTCCTCGCCGCCCCGACCGACGCCGGGTACTCCGGCACCGTCGGCGGCGGCCGGGTGCTCGAGTGGATCGACAAGGCCGGCTACGCCGCGGCGGCCGGCTGGAGCGGCACCTACAGCGTCACCGCCTACGTCGGCAACGTCCGGTTCACCCGCCCCGTCGAGGTCGGCGACCTCGTCGAGGCCACCGCGCGCATCGTGCACACCGGCACCTCGAGCATGCACATCCACGTCGCCGTCTCGGCCGGCAACCCGCGCGAGGGCGACCTGCACCCCACCACCGAGTGCCTCATGATCTTCGTGGCCGTCGACGCCGACGGGAAGCCGACGCCGGTGCCCGTCTGGGAGCCGCAGACCGACGCCGAGCGCGACCAGCAGGCGGCCGCCGTCGCGCGGATCGGGCTGCGCGCCGACATCGCCGAGGCGATGAAGGCCCAGACCTACAGCGACGCCGGCACCGCGCCCCGCGCCGTGCTGCGCTTCCTCGCCGCGCCGACCGACGTCAACTGGGGCGGCAAGGTGCACGGCGGCATCGTCATGCGCTGGATCGACGAGGCCGCACACGTCCTCGCCACCCGGTGGACGGGTAGCGCGGCCAACGTCGCCGTCTACGCCGGCGGCGTCCGGTTCTACCGGCCGCTGCGCATCGGCCACCTCGTCGAGGTCGAGGCACGGCTGCTGCTCACCGGCACGTCGAGCATGCACATCAGCGTGCACGTGCGCTCCGGCGACCCGGCCACGGGCGACCTCGCCCTGACGACGCACTCCCTCATCGTCTTCGTCCCCCTCGACGCCGACGGGCGGGCCCTGCCGGCCCGGCCCTGGCACCCGGTCAGCGACGAGGACGCCGCGTTGCGCGACCACGCCCTCGAGTTGATGGAGCTGCGCAACCGGGTCGCGGAGGAGCGCCACATCCCCTGAGGCACAAGGCGGCCCACGCCTTTCACGCCTCGCCGGCTGCGACCTTCTCGACCGAGTCGACCACGACCGACACGTCCGGCAGGGCCGCGACCTCGGCGGCCAGCGCACGCGCCACTTCTCGGTAGCCGTCACCCGCGAGCACCTGCCCCACGGCCTCACCCAACCCGCCGAGCTCCGCGCCACCACCGAGCAGCCCGACCCCCGCACCCACCGCCTGGACGCGTTCGGCGTTGAGCCGCTGGTCGCTCGCGAAGAGCGGGACGACCACCTGGGGCACGCCGGCCACGAGCGCCGACATCGTCGTGCCGAACCCGCCGTGCCCGACGCAGACGGCCGCGTGCGGCATCACCTCGTCCTGCGGCCACCACTGCGCCACATGGGAGTTCGCCGGCCAAGGACGCAGTGCCTCGGGATCCATCCCGGTTCCCGTCGTCAGCAGCACCCGCACCGGCGCCTCGGCGAGGGCGGCGAGCGCCGCGCCGTACACGTGCCCGAGGTGCCCGAGGTTGCCGGCGACCGAGCCGAACGTCACGTAGACGAGCGGATCCCCGGGGTCGCCCCACGCCGCGGGCAGCGCACCGGCCCGTGCCGTCCCCGCGACCCGGTAGCGCACGACCGGCAGCCCCGCCGCGTCGTCGCCGTCGAGCCCGGGCGGCACCGACGTGTAGGTCGTCTCGGCGGCCGAGGCCGCACCGAGCGTCCCCTGGTCGAGCCCGGCGATGGCGTCGAGCTCGGCGAGCGGCTCGGCGAGCAGCGGCGCCGCCCAGCGCTGCATGCGCGCCACGCCGATGGACACCTGGGCGTGCGGCACGCCGGCCTCCTCGGCAGCCGCCAGGGAGCCGAGCTCGATCGGTTCGCGGACGACGACGTCGGGCCGCCACGTGGCCACGACCCTCCGCAGCCCCGGTAGCGCGTGCTGGGCGTCGAGTCGGCCGAAGACGTCGCGCACGACGCGCCGGTTCGCCTCCTCCTCGGGCAGCCCCGGCAGCTCGCGGAACACCGCCTCGAGGAGCGGCCCGGGCACGTCGTCGAACGGCTCGTGGGCCAGGCCCGCACGCGCCACGTCGGCGGCGAACGACGCGGGGGCCGCGACACGCACGTCGTGCCCGGCCGCCGCGCACGCCCGCGCCACCGGGACGAGCGGGCCGAAGTGGCCGGCACCCGCGGTCGTCGAGAAGAGGACGCGCACCCGACCAGCGTGGCACGCGCCCCGCGTCCCCGGCGCCGATCGGCCCCACCGGGCGGACACCGCGTGTTCACCCGATGGCCACGCCGACAGCACCCGGCCCCTCCCCCGGCCGCCCTAGCGTCGCTCCCGACCCGACCCGCGCGCGGTCCGAGCGACCGACGCGACGCGCGGGCGAGGACGACTCACACCCTTTCGCCGAAGGAGCACCTCGAGTGACGCCCCAGCTTCTCCCCCTCGTCTCGACGCCCCGGCACGGCTCGCGCAGCCGCATGACGTGCCACTTCCGCTGCAACGACGCCTGCGACGCCCCCGTGCCCAACGAGTCGGGCAACCCCGCGATGCGCGACCTCGTCGAGGGCGCCCTCGCCCGGCGCTCGGTCCTCAAGGGCAGCGCCCTCGGGGCCGGCGCGCTCGTGCTCGCCGGCCTCACCGCCGGGGCCGCCGCACCCGCCGCCGCGTCGGGCGGCCCCGCCCCCGCCGGCCACGGCCGCCCCACCGGGGACGTCGGCCGCGCCGCCTTCACCCCGGTCGCGCCGAACAACGCCGACGCCGTGACCAACGCCCCCGAGTACACGCAGAACGTCGTCATCCGCTGGGGCGACCCGGTCGAGTCCGACGCGCCGCGCTTCGACGTGCACGCCCAGACGCCCGAGGCCCAGGCCCGCCAGTTCGGCTACAACAACGACTACGTCGGCGTGCTGCCCCTCGACGGCCGGCGCGCCCTGCTCGTCACCAACCACGAGTACACCGACGAGAACCTCATGTTCCCGACCGGCGAGTACGACGACGCCACGGTCAAGAAGATCGCCATGGCCGCGCACGGCATGGCCGTCGTGACGATCGAGCGCGGCCGGGCCGAGGGATCGTGGGTGCGCGCGGACCACCGCCGCGCCAAGCACAACCGCCGCATCACCGTGCACACGGAGTTCGCCCTCCACGGCCCGGCCGCCGGGCACGAGCTGCTCCGCACCGCCGCCGACCCGACCGGCACCCGCGTGCACGGCACGTTCGGCAACTGCGCCGGCGGCACGACCCCGTGGGGCACCGTGCTGTCGGGCGAGGAGAACTTCAACGGCTACTTCGACGCGTCCGGCCCGGTCGACCCGGCCAACGCCACCTCGTTCAAGCGCTACGGCCTGGCCACCGCCGCGGTGACCAACCGCGGTTGGTCGAGCGTCGACGAGCGCTTCGACCTCGCCAAGCACCCGCACGAGGCCTACCGCTTCGGCTGGGTCGTCGAGGTCGACCCCTTCGAGCCCGACTCGACGCCGGTCAAGCAGACGATGCTCGGCCGGTTCAAGCACGAGGGCGCCAACGTCACGATCAGCGACTCGGGCCACGCCGTCGCGTACATGGGCGACGACGAGCGCGGCGACTACATCTACAAGTTCGTCTCGGCCGACCGGTTCCGCGAGGGCCCCTCGCGCGCCGCCCGACGCCACAACAAGACGCTGCTCACCCGCGGCACCCTCTACGTGGCCCGGTTCACCGGCGACGGCGCGGCCGACGGCGTCCACGACGGCACCGGCGAGTGGATCGCCCTCACCACGCACGAGCGCTCGTTCGTGCCGGGCATGAGCGTCGGCGACGTCCTCGTGCACACGCGCCTGGCCGCCGACACCGTCGGCCCGACGAAGATGGACCGCCCCGAGGACATCGAGCCCAACCCGGTCAACGGGAAGATCTACTGCGCGCTGACGAACAACAGCAACCGCGGCACGAGCTACCCGACCGACGAGGCCAACCCGCTCGCCTCGAGCATGGTGCGCGCCTCGCTCGGCGCACCCCTGACGAGCAAGTCGGGCAACCGCAACGGCTACGTCCTCGAGGTCACCGAGAACCGCGGCGACCACACGGGCACCGGCTTCACGTGGGACCTCTTCCTCGTCTGTGGCGACCCCGAGGCGCCCGAGACGTACTTCGCCGGCTACGACAAGAGCAAGGTCAGCCCGATCAGCTGCCCCGACAACGTCGCCTTCGACGGCGTCGGCAACCTGTGGATCTCCACCGACGGCAACGTGCTCGGCTCCCACGACGGCCTGTTCCGCGTGCCGGTCGCGGGCCCCGACCGCGGCCGCGTCGAGCAGTTCCTCACGGTCCCGGTCGGCGCCGAGACGTGCGGCCCGCTCGTCACGCAGGACCAGCGTTCGGTCTTCATCGCCGTGCAGCACCCCGGCGAGACCGACGGCGCGACGTTCGAGAAGCCCTCGAGCACGTGGCCGCACACCGACGGCTTCCCGCGTCCGGCGGTCGTCGTCTCCTACCGCAGGTGAGCGCCCGCTCCCGGCGCCGCACCTTCGGGTAGCACGCAGGCCCGGCACCCTGTGGGGTGCCGGGCCTGTCGGCGTGCCGCGAGCCTCAGGCGGTGAAGGTCAGCCCGTTCCAGCCGGTGCCGACGCGGTACACGTCGCCGGAGGAGAAGGCGCCGTCGCCGGTCATCTCGTAGCTGATCAGCGTGCCGTCCTTGAGCCGGGCGAAGAACATCGGCCGGCCGTAGGTGACCTCGGTGACGGCGAGGCCGGTGAACGAGCTCCACCCCGAACCGATCTGGCGTCGGGCGAGGAAGCCGCCGGTGCCGTTGCCCGGGTAGAGCCACAGGCGGCCCGAGCTGTCGCGGGCGACGAGGTCGGCGCGGTTGTCGAAGTCGACGTCGCCCGTGCCGAGCAGCGCGGTCATGCCGCCCCAGCCGGTGCCGAGGGAGACGCGGGCGCCGAGGGTGCCGCGGCCGGTGCCCGGGTAGAGCCACAGGCGGCCCGAGCCGTCACGGGCCACGAGGTCGGCCTTGTCGTCGCCGTTCCAGTCGCCCGGCGCGACGAGGGTGTAGCCGTTCCAGCCGGTGCCGAGCGCGGTGCGCGCGGCGAAGCCGCCGGCCGCCTTGCCCCGGTAGAGCCAGAGCGCGCCCTTGGCGTCGCGACCGACGAGGTCGGCCTGGTCGTCGCCGTTGAGGTCGCCCGCGGCGAGGATCGCCGTGAAGCCGCCCCAGCCGGCACCGATCTTGGTGCGCGTCGTCAGCGTGACGCCGACGTTGCGGTAGGCCCAGAGGTTGCCGCTCGCGTCGCGACCGATGACGTCGTGGTGGGCCTCGGAGACGAAGTCCGAGGTGCCCTTGCTCTGCGGCTGCCGGACGTCCCAGCCGGCGACGGTCGTCGACACGCGCGCCGCGCCGAACGAGGTGATGGTGTCGGTGCCACCGGCGACGGGCTGCGCGACGTAGATGCCGGCCGTGTACTGGCTCGGGTCGGCGGTGTCGGGGGTGTCGCGCTCGATGAAGAGGGTGCCGTCGGGGCTGAACCGGGGCTGGTAGAAGTAGTCGGTGGTCGACGTGCGGATGTCGGTGACGGCGCCGCTCGGGACCCGCTTGCGCAGGGCGTTGGTCGTGCCGTCGGACCACGCGAACCAGATCGAGCCGTCGGCGCCGATCTCCGGGGTGTAGCCGCCCGCGGTCCCGCTGATCGGGGTCACGGTCGAGCACGTCGTGCACACGAGGCCGAGGCCCTCGGTCGGGACGCCGTAGGTCGTGACGACGAGCGTCGTGCCGTCGGCCCGCCAGACCGGCTCGGCGATCCGCGTCGAGGTGGTCAGGGTGCGCACCGTGTGCGCGCCGAAGACGTCGACGAACCCGAGGCCCTGGGCCTTGCCGGCCGAGTCGTACCGGGCGAACGCGAGGGTCTGCCCGTCGGGCGAGAAGGCCGGGTCGGCCGGGAAGGCCGACGTGCCGAGGTCGACGGTGAAGACGACGGCACCCGTGGACGCCTTGCGGACCTCGAGGACCGCGCGACGCGTCGTGTCGTCGATGATGCGCGTGGCGGCGACGAGGCGACCGTCGGTCGAGAACGCCGGGGAGACGAACTCCGCGGAGGAGACGCGGTCCCCGAGGCTGTACCGGCTCTGCTGGAAGAGGCCACCGGCTCCGGCGACGACGCCGTCGGCGTCGCCCCAGCCGTCCTCGGTCCACGTGCCGAACCAGCTGGAGTCGACGCAGTCGAGCAGGGTCGTCGCGCCGTTCTTGGCGATGACCCGGTACTGGTAGCCGACCCGCTGGTTGACGCCGCGGTCGGTGACGACGCCGGAGGCGCCGCTCACCGTGGCCACGGTGCGCCACGTGCCGCCGTCGCGCTGGCGCATCAGCGTCATCGAGGTGGCGCCCGAGAAGGCGAGGTGGACGATCGAACGCTCGGCGAGGACGTTCGGGTCGACGACGCCGTCGGCGCAGTCGGTCGAGGTGGCGGTGCTCGTCGACCCGGCGGCGAGCCGGACGCCGGACGGACCGGACGTCGCGACGCGACCCTGGGACGTGCCGGACCCGTCGAGCGGGGCCTGCGTCTCGTCGGGCGAGGAGGTGGTGGCCCGGCGGGCGCGGGAGGAGACCTCACCGCTCGTGGCCGCCTGGCCGGAGACGACCTGGCCGGTGCGGGACCGGAGGGCGTCGAGGTCGGTGCGGGCGCCGGACGGCAGAGCCGTCGCGGGGGCCGCGAGCGCGAGGGGCGCGAGCGTGGCCGCTGCGATCCCGAGGGCGAGGGCACGGGCCCCCGACAGGTGACGAGCCAAGGTGGAGCTGCCTTTTCTTCCGTGCGTGACCGCCCTGCGGCGGCAGGGCTCGCGCGAACCCTAGCCCGTGGCGGTGTCCGGAATTCCGGGAATGACCGCCCGATTCGTTGCAGGTTCATGCAAGCGACGGCGGGACCCCGTCAGCGCCTGGTCGGCAGGTGCGTGCGGGGCGCCATCCGGGGGCCGCGGCGCGGCCGGTGGTGGCCGGCGAGCCCGAGCAGGTGCTGCACCCGGTACCGGTGACCCCGGTAGGGCTCGAGCAGCTCCTCGAGCCCGGCGTCGTCGACCGGGGTGCCGGTCAGCGCCCAACCGATGTCCTTGGCCACGTGGTAGTCGCCGAACGACACCGCGTCGGCATCCCCGAGCGCCCGCTGGGCCGTCTCGGCGTAGGTCCAGACACCGACGCCGGGCAGCGCGCGCAGCCGCCGGCGCGCCTCGTCGAGGGACAGGCGCGTCGCCTCCTCGAGCCGTCCGGCGTAGCCGGCCGCCCGCACCACGGTGCGCGACCGCGCGCCGTCGACCGACGCCTGGAGCCAGGCCCACGAGGGCACGGCCGCCCAGCCGGCGGCCGTCGGCGGCGCCTGCAGCCGCGGGAACGGCCCGGGAGCGGGCGAGCCGAACCGTCGCACCAGCATCCGGTAGCCGCTGAAGGCCTCCTGGCCGGTGACCTTCTGCTCGATGACCGCCGGGGCGAGCGCGTCGAACACGAGCCCGGAACGGGGTACCCGCCAGTGCCCGAACCGCCGCCACGCCTCGGCCACGGGCGGGTGGACCGGTTCGAAGCCGTCGGGGTCGTCGTCGGCCCCGAGCAGGGCGGGCACCGACGCCAGCAGCCACTCGGCCCCCTGGCCCCACGCGCTGGCGTGCACCTCCCCCGTGCCGGGGACGCACGCGAGGTGCAGCGTGCCGACCCCCTCCGGGGTCTGCGAGACGCGCGCCGTCGACCCGTCGGGCCCCCACCACGACGTCGGGTCGCCGGCACCCCGCCGGAAGACGCCGAGCTGCGCACGGAGGGCGATCTGCCGGTCCGTGCGCCAGAGGCGGGTGAGCGGTTCCGGCACGCACACCATCCTCGCCTACACTCGGCACCGTCGCCGAGGCGCCGCGACCGGCGCGTGCGACAGCAGCTCACACTGCCCTGCCGATGCCCCCGGCGGCTGCCCGTCCAGCCCCGGCCCACAGGAAGAGGACCGATGGCCCGCGAGACGAGCCGAGACCGCCGCGAACGCGTCGCCGCCATGCAGGCGGCCCAGAAGCGGGCCGAACGCCGCCGACTCCTGGTCCTCATCGGGGCCTGCGTCGCCGTCATCGCGATCATCGGCGCCGCCGTGGCGTGGGCCGTCGTCGGCGAGCAGAACAAGAAGAACGCCGCGCTCGACGCCATCTCCGGCGACGTCGCATCGGCCCAGTGCGACCCGGTCACCAACGACCCCGCGACCGGCTCGAGCGAGCACATCGGCCCCGGCACCAACCAGCCGACCCTGACCCACGTCGACTACACGACGATCCCGCCCTCGAGCGGCAAGCACCTCGCCGCCCCGGCCGTCGACAAGCGACGCGTGTACACCACCGCCGACGTGCCCGCCGTCGAGACGCTCGTGCACAACCTCGAGCACGGCTACACGATCCTCTGGTACGACCCCTCGATCGAGAAGACCCAGGCCGCCAGCTTCGAGGCGCTCGCGACGCGCATCAACGCGATGAAGGAGTCGGCGAACAAGTTCCTCGTCGTGCCGTGGGACACCAAGCGCGGCGCGTTCCCCGCCGGCAAGAAGTACGCCCTGTCGCACTGGTCGGCCGACGTCGACCAGTCCACCGGCCAGGTCAAGAGCCAGATGGGCCACCGCCAGCTGTGCGGCGGGCTCAACACCAGCGTCGTCGAGACGTTCGTCAAGCAGCACCCCTGGAGCTCGGCGCCCGAGCCCGGCGCCGCCTGACGCGTCCCGCGCGTCCCACACACCCCGACCCGGCCCGACGCGTCCCACGCGTCGGGCCGGGTTAGTGTGCGAGGCATGGCGATGAACGGCGAGTACGTCCCTAGCCCCAGCGACTGGGTGCGCAAGCAGGTCGAGGAGATCGAGCGCACCGGCACCACCGACTCCGTGCACATCATGAACCTGCCCGTCGTGCTGCTGACGATGCGCGGCGCCAAGAGCGGGAAGGTGCGCAAGGTGCCGCTCATGCGGGTCGAGCACGACGGCGTCTTCGCGGCCGTGGCGAGCAAGGGCGGCGCGCCGGAGCACCCCAAGTGGTACCGCAACCTGCAGAAGCACCCGGACATCGACCTGCAGGCCGGCACCGAGACGTGGCCGGTGCGGGCCCGCGAGCTCTCGGGCGAGGAGCGCGAGCAGTGGTGGGAGCGCTGCGTCGCCGCCTACCCGCCCTACGCCGAGTACCAGACGAAGACCGCCCGGCTCATCCCGGTCTTCGTCCTGGAGCCGCGCGCCGCCTGAGCCGTCACGCCGCGGCGGCGAGCCTGGCCGTGCGCCGGGCGGCCGCCGGCGTGCCCGGCGTCGGCCAGTACCGCGCGACGAGTCCCTGCTGGGCGAACGTCCACGCGTTCGTCAGCACCCAGTAGAGGAGCACGCCGGCGGGCACGAACGCCGCAGCCGCGAGCACCCCGACCGCGCCGAGCCACGGGAGGGCCTGCTGGACGCGTCCTACCGCTTCGGGCACGTCGGTGAGGTCGGCGTTCGGCAGGGTGAACCAGCGCTGCGTCGCGAGGCTGAGGCCGGCCGCGAGGACCGCGAGCCCGACGAGGACGAGCCCGGGGGCGCCGGCCCCGAGGGCCGGCCCGAGGCGCGTCGTCAGGTGCAGCCCGTAGACGGAGGCCGCCGACGCGGACGCGACGAGCCCGGCGTCGAGCGCCCCGACGGCGTGGCCGTTCGCGAGGTCGGCGACGACGCGGTAGAGGGCGTAGACGAGGGGCAGCTGCAGCAGGGCCGGGGCCAGCGACCACGACGAGACGCCGTGCTCGGCGTGGATCCGGCGGTGCTCCTCGCGCATGGCCCGGAGCCGCTCGAGGTCGCGGGTGCCCTCGTAGCGGCGGCGCAGCGCGCGCAGGGCCGGGGTGGCCCGGGCCCGCGCGTGCGCGGCCCGCACGCCGTGGACGGTGAGCGGTAGCAGGGCGGTGCGCACGGCGACGACGAGCAGGCCGACGGCCACGAGCCAGGCGCCGGGCGAGCCCGGGGCCAGGCCGAGCGCGGACGCGGCGGAGTGGGCCGATGTGAGGACGGCGGCGACGGCGGAGACGACGGGTGAGAGCAGGTCGGGCACGGCAGGGCTCCTTCCCGGTCCGGGACGGACCGGTGGACGGGGTGGGGTCGGCTGGGCCGACGCGTGCCGGTGGCGACGCGTCGGGTCAGCGACCGCCCGGGGCCCGGGGCCGGCGGGGCCGGCGGGAGACCTCGACCGTGCACCAGAACGGTGTCGGGGCCTCGACGCGCTCGGCCGGCGTGCCGCGTGGGGCCGCCCGCAGCGTGCGGGCGCCGACGGCGAGGCGGGTCGTGGCGAGGGTCAGGGCCAGCAGGGCCCCCGCGCTCGCGGTGGCGGCCACGCCGAGGGCGACCGCCTGGGCGGGGTGCAGCCCCGGACCGGCGAGGACGAGGAACCAGACGGCCAGCGTGACCGCCAGCGCGAGAGCCGCGAGGAACACGCCGCCGGCCGACGCGCGGGAGACGCGGGAGACGCGGGAGACGCTGGAGACGCGGGAGACGCACGAGACGCGGGTGGTCCGGTCGTGGCCGGGCATGTCCCTCCTCCGGTCGGGTCGTGGTCCTTCCCCCGGAAGACGCCCGGGCCGGCCGGAGAGTTCCCGCGCTCAGACGGTGAGGTCCTCCTCGTGCGACACGGCCTCGCGCCGCGCGCTGACGAGGTGGTGGGACTTGGCGTAGAGCCAGCCGCCGAGGGCGACGAGGACGTCGACGATCGTCACGATGAAGCGCGACATGATGGCGACGGCCGCGGCGGCCGGTGTCGGCATGGCCGTGGACAGGATGAGCGTCAGCAGGCCCTCGCGGGCGCCGAGCCCGGCCGGCAGCACGATGGTCAGCATGCCGAGCGACACCGACAGGGCGTAGCCGGTGACCGCGGCGACGGTGAGGTTGTCGTGCCCGGCGCCGTCGGCGACCGCTCGCGCCAGCAGCAGGGTGTGGACGCCGAAGAAGAGCCAGACGCCGATGAACGTCGCCACGGCGCGCAGCACGGCGCCGGTGGACAGGTCGTGCTCGAGCGGCGGCCGACGCAGCAGTCGCAGCCCCCACGCGATGAGCGCGTTGAGCAGCCGCGGCACGCAGAGGACGACGAGCAGGGGCAGTGCGAGCAGCAGCCACCAGTCGAAGCCCCCGGACGACCCGTTGAGCAGGAACGACGCCGCCGGCAGGCCGACGAGGAACCCGGTGAGCAGGGCGAAGCCGAGCGCGAGCAGGCCGGTGACGGCGGTGCGCCGCCGCGGCACCTTGAGGTTGGCCGCGATGTCGGCCTGCACGAGCACCGACCACAGCGAGCCGGGCAGGTACTTGCCGAGCTGGCCGACGAAGTAGACGCCCGAGGCCGGCGCGAGGTGCAGGTCGGAGCCGAGGTCGCGCAGGATGGTGCGCCAGCCGAGCATCGTCAGCCACGTGCCGATCGCGGCGGCCAGCGTGGACCACGCGAACGTCGGGAGCGAGATCTTGTCGAGGTGCACGGAGACGTCGGACCAGTTGCGGGCGACGGCGTAGACGACGGCGGCGAGCGTGACCACAGCGATGGCCACGCGCAGGACGGTGAGGAGCTTCTTCCGGGTCATGTCCGGGCCATCATCGCAGCGGAACCTGCGTGCCCGTGCACATCCGGCTCACGGGCACCTCACAGCCGGGCTCCCCGACCGGCGCTCACCGGCGCCTCAGCGTGAGCCGGACGAGCCCGTAGGCCGCGTCGGCCGACCGGGCCCGGGCCGCGGCCTCGCGCATCCGGGCCGTCACGTCGCCGTCGAGGTCACCGACGAGGACGAAGCCGAGGTCGTGGGCCCGCGCGATGACGCCGCGCACGTCGGCGGGGCCGACCGTGCCCTCGACGCCGGCCGGGCCGAGCGGCACCGTGACGACGAGCAGGCCGCCCGAGCGCAGCGCCCAGGAGGCCTGCTCGAGCACGTGGTCGACGTCGTCGGCGTCGCACCCTCGCGGGTGGATCCGCACGATGACGTCGAGCGAGCCGGTGTCGACGTCGAGCGCGGCGACGCTCGGGTGGCTGCCGGTGAAGTCGATCTCGACGGGCGCGAACCCGACGGCCCGGGCCCACCGCGACAGCAGCGAGCGGCTGCCGGTCTCGTCGACGACGACCGCGCTGCGGCGTCCGTCGTCGCGGACCCGCAGGACGGCGGCGAGGGTGCCGAGCGCGGCCCACGCCGACACGGCGTCGCGCGACCACGGCAGCCCGAGGTCGCGGGCCAGCCCCCGGGCGTCCTCGGCCTCGTCGGGGTCGCCGAGGACGTCGGTCGACAGCACCCACTCGGGCAGGTCGGTGGCGGCGAGGCGTACCGGGTCGCGCCGCCCGCCGAGCACCCGGCCGACCGACCGACCGACCGACCGGCGGGCCGCGTCGGCGAGGTCGGTGGCGTTGCGTACGCCAGCGGCCGCGAGCCCCGACGCGACGCGCGCGGCCCGCTCCCCCGGCCCCGACGCGTCCGGCCCGGGCGAGCCCACCGCCTGGCCCGACGCGTCGTCGTCCTCGTCGGAGTCGTCGTCGTCCGCCCAGGTGTCGTCGAACGCCCCTGCGGCAGAGACGGACTCGTCGACCGACAGCGCCTCGACGGTGCCGAGGTAGTGCGCCCACGGGGCCGAGAGGTCGGGCGTCTTGACGCCCTCGGCGAGCCGGCGCCGGACCTCCGGGTCGCCGAGCCGGCGCAGCGCACCGGCGAGCGCCCGCTCGTCCTCGGGTGGCACGAGCAGCCCGTTGACGCCGTCGTCGACCTGCTGGGAGAAGGGCGCGATGTCGGAGGCGAGCACCGGCAGCCCGTGCGCGTGGCCGAGGACGACGTTCTGCGACGCCGTCGCCGAGCGGTAGGGCAGCGCGAGCACGTCGTGGTCGGCGAGCAGCGAGGCGAGGGCGTCGGCCGGCACGTAGCCGTCGCGGATCTCGACGCGTCCGGCGAGGGCCGGGTCGGAGGCGAGCCGGCCGATGACACCGCGGTTGGCGCCCCAGATCTCGCCGGCGATCGTCAGGGTGACGTCGGGCACCGAGCGCATCGCCCGCAGGAGCACGTCGATGCCCTTGTACTCGCGGACCAGCCCGAGGGCGAGCAGCCGGGTGGGGCCGCCGCGCGCGCCGCGGCTGATCGGGTCGCCGCCCGGCAGGTGCGGCGGCAGCTCGGCCACCGAGACGCGTCGGGCACCGAGGTCGTGGGCGACGCGGGCCTGCTCGGTGCCGTGCACGAGCGTCGAGTCGACGCGGGAGAACAGCAGCGACATGAGCGCGGCGTCGCCGGGGTGCGACTCGTGCGGCAGGACGTTGTGGCACACGACGACCGACTGCGGGCGCGGACCGGGCAGCCCCGGCACCGCGCCGGCGGCCCGCAGCAGCGCCAGGTGCGCGGGCACGACGGGCGGCATGACGTGCACGACGAGGATCGCGTCGACGTCGCGCAGCCGGCGCCCGACGCGCACCCAGGTGTCGGGCCGGGCCCAGCTGAGCGCGCGCACGGTCCGCGGGAACGGCGGCACCTCGGGCACCCCGGCGGGGACCGTGCCCTCGGCGCGGCGCAGCCGGGAGGGGTAGAGGTGCGACCACGACACGAGCGTCACCTCGTGGCCGGCGTCGGTGAGGTGGTGCGCGAGCATCGTCGTGTGCGCGGCGACGCCACCCTTGTGCGGGTGCGTCGGCCCGACGACGGCGATCCGCAGCGCGGCCGACCCCGGCCCCGGTGCCTCGACCCGTGTGCTGTGCGAGAGCGCGTCGGTCATGGTGGTCAGACTCTCGCTCCGGGGGTGCGGGCGGCAACGCGCCGCGCGGGCGCCGGGGCCGCGCGTGTCGGAGCACCCGCCCACCCGCTCTACGCTGGGCCTGTGCAGAACGAGGACGTGTGGCTGGTGGTGCCGCTCTACGACGAGGCCACGGTCATCGGCGACGTCGTGCGCGAGGCCCGGCTCACCTTCCCCAAGGTCGTCTGCGTCGACGACGGCTCCCACGACCGCTCCGCCGACCTCGCCGAGCAGGCCGGGGCCGCCGTCGTGCGCCACCCGGTCAACCTCGGCCAGGGCGCGGCCCTGCAGACCGGCTTCGCCTACGCGCTCGCCGACCCGGCGATGCGCTACGTCGTCACCTACGACGCCGACGGCCAGCACCAGGTGCACGACGTCGAGGTGATGCTCGGCCGGGCCCGCGGCGGCGCCGACCGCGACCCGGTGCGCGTCGTGTTCGGCTCGCGCTTCCTCGACGAGCGCACCGAGGCCTCGGCCATGAAGCGCCTCGTCCTGCGCGCCGCCGTCGCATACACCAACCTCACCACCGGCACGCGCCTCACCGACGCCCACAACGGGCTGCGCGTCCTGCACCGCGACGTCGTGGAGCGCCTCGACATCACCCAGAACCGGATGGCCCACGCGAGCGAGCTCGTGGCCCAGATCGGGTCGATGCGCTTCGAGGGCCGTCAGGTCGAGTACGCGGAGGAGCCCGTGCACATCCTCTACACCGACTACAGCCGGGCCAAGGGCCAGTCGCTGTGGAACGCGGTCAACATCCTGGCGGAGCTGATCTGGCGATGAAGCAGCTGCTCTTCCAGGTCCTGCTCATCGTCGGCGTCGTCACGGTGGCCTGGCGCCTGCTCGCCGGTTCCGGACAACGCACCCAGGCGCTGCGCCGCATCGGGCTGCTCGCCTTCCTGCTGCTCGCCGTCGGCAGCATCCTGCGGCCGGGCACGCTGACCGAGGTCGCGAAGTTCTTCGGCATCGGCCGCGGCGCCGACCTCGTCTTCTACTGCCTCGTCATCGCCTTCCTCGGGTTCGTCGTCACGACCTTCAAGCGGTTCCGGGCCATGGAGACGCGCTACACGCGCCTGGCCCGCCGGATCGCACTCGACGAGGCGCGGCCGGCGGCCGCCCACGCCGAGCAGGTCACCCGGGGGCCCGTCGACGCGCGGGTCGACGCGTCGGCGGCCGCGCCCGTGGGGGCCCCTGTGGACGCGCGGCTGGACACCCCCGACGCGGCACCCGTGGCAGACGCCGCGGCCGCGTCCACCGCAAACCCTGCGACACTGTCGGTCACGCCCCCGTCCCCGAGCACGAGAGCAGCCGATGCCGACTGATCCCAGCCGTCGGCGTCCGCGCGACGACGACGCCTACGTCGTCGACACGCGACGCCGCGTCAAGCGACCCGACGGTGGCCCCCTGCCGGGCGCGTCCTCCGCCAACCCCGCCGACCCCGGCGACCACGGCGCACCGGCCGGCCACGCGGACGACGACTTCGTCGTCGACACCCGCGGGCGCCGCCCCTCGACCCCGGCGGCCCCGCGCGAGCGAGGCCCCCGCGAGCCCGGCCGCCGCGTCCGCAAGGGCCGTGCGGTCCTGCTCGTCGTCGGGCTGCTCGTGCTGGCCTGGGTCGCCTTCCTCGTCTGGGTGCCGGTGCAGGCGTGGAACAGCGTGGCCCGGGTCGACAACATCCCCTCGGGCGAGCGCCCCGTCGACACGTCGGGGTACAACTACCTGCTCGTCGGCTCCGACAGCCGCGCGGGGCTGACCAAGGCGCAGAAGAAGAAGTACGCCACCGGCAACGCCGAGGGCCAGCGCACCGACACGATCATGCTCGTGCACGTCTCCGACAGCGGCGGCAAGCCGGTCATGGTGTCGCTGCCCCGCGACTCCTACGTGCCGATCCCGGGCCACGGCTCGAACAAGATCAACGCCGCGTTCGCCATCGGCGGCCCCAAGCTGCTCACCGAGACCGTGGAGAACGTCACCGGCGTGCACGTCGACGGCTACCTCGAGATCGGGTTCGGCGGCTTCGCCAACCTCGTCGACGCCGTCGACGGCGTCACGCTCTGCGTGCCGCGCGACATGAAGGACAAGAAGGCCGGCATCGACCTCAAGAAGGGCTGCCAGAACCTCGACGGCGGCAACGCCCTCGGCTACGTGCGCTCGCGCTATGAGGACCCCATGGGCGACATCGGCCGTGCAGCCCGCCAGCGCCAGTTCCTCGGCGCCCTCATGAAGAAGGTCGCGACGCCCGCCACCGTCCTCATCCCGTGGCGGTACAAGCAGACGGCCGACGCCTCGGCCGCGGGCCTGGCCGTCGGCGAGCAGACCGGCCTCATGGACGCCTACCGCGTGCTCCAGGCGATGCGTGCCGTGAGCGCCGACCAGGGCCTGTCGCTCAGCGTCCCCACCGCCGACCTCGCCTACCGCACGCCGGGCGGCTCGCTCGCCGTCAAGTGGGACACCGAGAAGGCCAAGGCGCTCTTCAAGGCCCTCAAGGACGACGAGCCCCTGACCGAGCCCCCGCCGGGCACGACGGTCCAGGGCGCGACGAACAGCTGAGGACCCACCCGTGACGACCCACACCGCCGCCCCGGTGCTGCCCGCGGAGGTGCTCGCCCGCCTCTTCGCGGCCGACGCGACCCGACCGCGCCTCACCTGGTACGACGACGAGCCGGGACCCACCGCCGGCGAGCGGATCGAGCTGTCCGCCCGGGTGCTGACCAACTGGGTCGCCAAGGCCGCCAACCTCCTGCAGGACGACCTGTCCGCCGAGCCCGGCACCACGGTGGGGCTCGACCTGCCGACGCACTGGCGCGCCGTCTACTGGGCGCTCGCGGCGTGGTCGGTCGGGGCGGAGGTCGTCGTCGGCGAGGCCGCGACGGGCGCCGACGTGCTCGTGACGGCCGACCCGCACGCGGCGGCCGCCCACGGCGGCGACGCCGTGCTCGTGTCGCTGCCGGCGCTGGCTCGCAGCCACCCGCAGGCCGCCGAGGCCCCCTCGGCCGTCGACGAGGCGCGCGAGCTGGCCACGCACGGCGACGTCTTCGTGCCGCTCGCCGACCCCGAGCCCTCCGACGTCGCGCTCGCCACGGCGGCGGGCTCGCTCACCTACGGCGAGGTCGTCGTGCCCGACGACGCGTGGGGTGGGCAGCCGCGGGTGGCGCTGCGGGGCCCGCTCGACACCGTCCTGCGCGGCTGCCTCGCAGCATGGGTCGTCGACGGCTCGGTCGTGCTGGAGCGCGGACCCGCCGGGGCGGGCACCTCCGCGCGGCACGCGTCCGAGGGCGTCACGGTCGAGGCGACCGCCTGAGCCTCAGGCCGACAACCGGTCGAAGAGCGTCCACGTGCGGGAGGCGACGACACCGGTGCTGGCCAGGCCGGCCCGCGCCTGCACGGCCTTGACCGCCTCACGGGTGGCGAGGTCGAAGACCCCCGTGGCCGGCACGCCGAGGAGCCGCTGGACGGCGAGGACCTGGGCGCCCTGGTCACCGACGCGCAGCACGGTGGACCGGCTGCCGACGAACGGGAAGTCGCGGGCCTCGAGCACGTCCCACAGCTCGGGGGTGACGACGCCGGACTGCTCGAGGGCGTGCGAGCGCTGGAGCGCGGCGACGCGGTCGCGGGTCACCGTCCCGAAGACACCGTCGACCGGTACGCCGCCGAGGGCGCGCTGGAGCACCCGGACGACGGCACCCCGCGAGCCGAGCCCGAGGGTGAGGTCCTTGTAGGCCGTGTAGGCCGTCCCGACCTCGACGCGGGCGACACCGGCATGGGGGCGGGGCCCGGCGGCGTGGGTCGTCATGGTGGTCCTCCTCGGTCTCGTGAGCACCATTCATTCACTCGGGTCACACCCATCACAACCGGTTCCGCCGAATTACAGGTCTGGAATTCGTCGCGCACCCGGGCCGGCGGCGGCCGCGGCGAGCCCACGACGGCGCGCACGGCGCACGTGTGCCGGGACCACCCGGACGGCCCGTCGTGTGGGTCGACCCCACGGCCGCGCAGGCCTCCGCCGCGGATAGAGTCCGACCCATGGACAAAGTCGTCTCCACCCCACAGGAGGCCATCGCCGGGATCAGCGACGGAATGTCGCTCTCGGTCGGCGGTTTCGGCCTCTGCGGCATCCCCTCCGTGCTCATCGCAGCGATCCACGACGCCGGCCACACCGACCTCGAGGCCGTCTCGAACAACTGCGGCGTCGACGACTGGGGCCTCGGCATCCTGCTGCGCGACAAGCGCATCCGCCGGATGGTCAGCTCCTACGTCGGCGAGAACAAGGAGTTCGAGCGGCAGTACCTGTCCGGCGAGCTCGAGGTCGAGCTGACCCCGCAGGGCACCCTCGCCGAGCGCCTCCGCGCGGGCGGCTCCGGCATCGCGGCGTTCTTCACGATGACCGGCGTCGGCACGCAGATCGCCGAGGGCGGGCTGCCGTGGCGCTACGACGACGCCGGCAACGTGGCCCTCGCCTCGCCGCCGAAGCAGACCCAGGACTTCGAGTGGATGGGTGAGACGAAGACGTTCGTCCTCGAGCAGGCGATCACCACCGACTTCGGCCTCGTGCGCGCGGCCAAGGGCGACCGGCACGGCAACCTCGTCTTCCACGAGTCGGCCCGCAACTTCAACCCGTTGTGCGCCATGGCCGGCCGCGTCACCGTCGCCGAGGTCGAGGAGCTCGTCGAGCCGGGCGAGCTCGACCCCGACCAGGTCCACCTGCCGGGCATCTTCGTCCAGCGCGTCCTGCCGCTCACGGCCGAGCAGGCCGCCGCCAAGCGCATCGAGCGGCGCACCGTGCGCCAGCGCCCGCAGGACGCGTCGGCGGGAGCCGCCGCCGGCAGCGAGACGCCCGCGACCGAGAGCAAGGAGGCCTGAGATGGCCCTGACCCGTGAGCAGATGGCGGCCCGCGCCGCGGCCGAGCTGTCCGACGGCGCCTACGTCAACCTCGGCATCGGCCTGCCGACGCTCGTGCCGAACTACGTGCCCGACGACGTCGAGATCGTGCTCCAGTCGGAGAACGGCATCCTCGGCGTCGGCGCCTACCCGTTCGACGGCGAGGAGGACGCCGACCTCATCAACGCCGGCAAGGAGACCGTCACCCTGCGCAAGGGCGCGGCCTTCTTCGACTCGGCCACGAGCTTCGGGATGATCCGCGGCGGCAAGGTCGACGCGGCGATCCTCGGGGCGATGCAGGTCAGCGAGGGCGGCGACATCGCCAACTGGATGATCCCCGGGAAGATGGTCAAGGGCATGGGCGGGGCGATGGACCTCGTGCACGGCGCCAAGAAGGTCATCGTCCTCATGGAGCACAACGCCAAGGACGGCTCCTACAAGATCGTCCGGGACTGCTCGCTGCCCTACACCGGCCGCGGCGTCGTCCAGCGCATCATCACCGACCTCGCGGTCCTCGACGTCACCGCGTCGGGGCTCGTGCTGCGCGAGCTCGCCCCCGGCGTCAGCGAGGAGGAGGTCCGCGACCGCACCGAGCCCGAGCTCACGGTCGACCTCCAGCCCGCCCCGACGCGCGGCTGACCGACCCGCACCACAGACGCACCACAGACGCACCACGCCGACGGCGCGGCCCCCTCCCGGGGTGCCGCGCCGTCGGCGTCCCACCCCTCGGGCGGGCCCAACGGGCCTTTACCAAACCCGGACGAAGCAGCGGTCACGGGATGATAACGATCAACCCTCCCGGATGTGGTGAATGGGACAAATGGGACTGAATGGGAGTTGCTGCCCATCCTCCAGGAGCCCCGCGATGCGCCTTGTCCCCACCACCGTCGCCGTGACCGTGCTCACCGCCACCTTCGTCGTCGCACCGACGATGTCGTCCGGTGCCCGACCCCGGCCGGTCGCGCCCACCGTGCACGAGGTCGCGATCCCCGCGGTCGCGGCCTCGGGCCCCACCGCTCGCGCGCGCACGGCCGACGCGGCCCGCGGCGGCCCGGTCGTGGCGGCCACCCGCGTCGACGGCGTCGACTTCGACGTCGCGGGCGTCACCTTCGACCGCACCCCGCCGGCCGGCACCACGGTCGAGGTGCGCACCCACGACGCGTCGGGCTGGAGCAGCTGGGTCGCCCTCGACATGGAGGAGGACGACGCGCCCGACCCCGCCTCGGCCGACGCCCGGCACGCCCGGCCCGGCACCGCGCCGGTCGCGGCCGCCGGCTCCGACGCGGCCGACATCCGCGTCACGACCCCCGACGGGTCGGTGCCGCCCGGGATGCGCGCGAGCCTCGTCGACGGCGGCGACTCCCCCGCCGACGCCGCGATCGACCCGCCCGCCGGCTCGGCCGTCGCGGCCGTGACGCGGCCGACGATCATCAGCCGCGCCCAGTGGGGCGCCGACGAGAGCATCCGCACCTGCGACGGCGAGCGCCTCAGCGGCTTCAAGGCCGTGGTCGTGCACCACACCGTCAACTCGAACACGTACTCGGCCGACCAGGTGCCGGCCCTGCTGCGCTCGATGTACGCCTTCCACGTCAAGAGCCGCGGCTGGTGCGACCTCGGCTACCAGATCCTCGTCGACCGGTTCGGCCGCGCCTACGAGGGCCGTAAGGGCAGCACGGCCGCCTTCGTCATGGGCGCCCAGGCCGGCGGTTTCAACGCCGAGACCACCGGCATCTCGGTCATCGGCGACTTCACCTCGCAGCCGATGAGCTCGGCCGCCAAGTCGATGGTGACGCGCGTCGCGGCCTGGGAGGCCGACCGCTCGCTCTTCGACCCCTCGACCTCGGTCGTGCTCACCTCGGCCGGTGGCACCCGCTACAAGGCGGGCGTGCGCGTCACGAAGCCGCGGCTCGTCGGCCACCGCGACCTCAGCCTCACCAGCTGCCCCGGCGACCAGGCCTACCCGCAGGTGGCCTCGATCCGCAGCGGTGCCGGCTCGATCTGGCGCGCCGGGCAGTGGTCGGTGCAGAAGCCGAGGACGGTGGCGGAGACGTACACGCGCCCGGCCTCGGGCTCCTTCGTCCTGTCCGGGCGCGGCTACGGCCACGGCGTCGGGCTGTCGCAGTGGGGCGCCTACGGCGCGGCCACGCGCGGCCTGACCTGGCAGCAGACGCTCGGCTTCTACTACCCCGGCACCACCCGCACCGCGCAGGGCAACCCGTCGCTGCGCGTCCTGCTCCAGAGCGTCGGCACCGGCGCCACCGAGCTGGTGACCCAGAGCGGCACCCAGGTGTCCAACGGCAGCAAGACCTCGGGCCTGTCGACGGCCTACCGGTGGCGCGTCGTGCCCGAGGGAAGCGCCGTGTCGCTGCAGGCCTTCTACAACGGCCGGTGGAACGCGGTGAGCGGCTGGACGCGCTCCGCCGCCCCGCTGACGCTGAGCCGCCCGTCCACCGGCACCGTGCGCATCGTCCTGCCCGGTGGCACGCAACGTGAGTTCCGGGGCACCGTGCGTGTCGTCCCGGTGTCGGGCCGTGCCTACCCGGTCAACGTCGTGCCCACCGAGTCCTACCTGCGCGGGGTCGTGCCGAACGAGATGCCCGCCAGCTGGCCGGCCCAGGCCCTCGCAGCCCAGGCCGTCGCGGCCCGCACCTACGCCGCCTACGGACGCTCGACCGCGGGCACCCGGTCCTACGACACGTGCGACACGACGTGCCAGGCCTACCGCGGGGTCGCGGACTACTCCGCCCAGGGCGTCCGCAGCCGGACCAACGAGGACAGCCGCACCACCTCGGCCGTCGGCACGACCTCGGGCGTCGTCGTCGCCTACGGCGGCAAACCCGCTCTGGCCCAGTACTCCTCGTCCAACGGCGGGCGCACGGTCCGCGGCAGCGCGCCCTACCTCGTGGCCGAGTCCGACCCGTACGACGGAGCCGTCGCCTCGGCCTCCAACCCGAACTCGTGGGAGACGACGCTCACCGCCGCCGCCGTCGAGTCGCGCTACCCGAGCATCGGCACGCTGCGCAGCATCGCGGTCGGCACCCGCACCGGCGGGGGCGGCACGGGCACCTTCGGCGGACGCGTCGGCACCGTCACGCTCACCGGGTCGTCCGCGACGACCACGGTCAGCGGTGACGCGTTCCGCTCGGCCCTCGGTCTGCGCAGCACGTGGTGGGCGGTCTCCTCCCCCGCCCCGCGCTCGGCGGCCTACTCGCCGCGCGACGTCACCGGCGACGGCCTCGGCGACGTCATCATCCCGTCCGGCTCGGTCCTCAAGACCCTGTCCTACACCGGCTCGATGTCCTTCGCCGTCAGGCAGATCCTCGGCGGCGGCTTCTCCGGGATGCGCGGCGCCACCGCGGTCGGACCCTTCGACAACGACAGCCTCGGCGACGTCGTGGCCATCGATGCCTCCGGCACGGCGTGGCTCTACCGGGGCCTCGGCTCGAGCGGCCTCAACGCCGGTCGGGTCCTGCTGGCCCGGGGCTGGGGACACGTGACGATGGTCGTGCCCACCGGCGACTGGAACGGCGACGGCTACACCGACTTCGCCACCCGCATGAGCGACGGCCGGCTCATCCTGCGCACCGGCGACGGCACCGGCCGGATCACCTCGAGCCCGACGATCGGCACCGGCTGGAACGGCCTGAGCCAGGTGACGAGCGGCGAGTACGACGGCGACGGCAGGCGCGACCTCGTCGCCGTCCGGGCCGCCGACGGCGCGCTCGTGCTCTACGGCGGCAACGGCACCGGCGGGTTCAAGCCCGGTCGGGTCATCGGCTCCTCCGGCTGGACCGCGATGAGCGCGGTCCGCGGCATCGGCGACATCACCGGCGACGGCCGCGACGACCTGCTGACGCGGCGCAAGAGCGACGGCGCGCTGCTCGTCTACCGCGTCGTCGGGGCGGCCCGGCTCACGACGCCGCTGTCCGCGGGCTCGTCGTCCTCGACGCTCACCTGGGGGCAGTGAGGGCCGGCCCTGGGCCCGCCGCCGCTCGGGGGCGGCGGTGGGCTCAGAGGCTGGAGATGTGCTCGATGAGACCGGTCGTCGACACCGACGGCGTGCGCGGCAGGTAGACGACCTCGCAGACGTCGCCGACCCAGTCGAACTTGCCCGTCCAGTCGTCGCCCATGACGAGCACGTCGGCGCCGTGCTGGACGATGTAGTCGCGCTTGAGCTCGAGGGACTCCTCGACGAACACCTCGTCGACGACGCGCAGCGCCGAGACGATCTCGAGGCGCTCGTCCTGGGTGAAGACCGGCGGGCGGCCCTTCTTGGCGATGTTGAGCGCGTCGGCCGACACCCCGACGACGAGCCGGTCCCCGAGGGCAGCGGCCCGCTGCAGCACGCGGACGTGCCCGACGTGGAAGACGTCGAAGGTCCCGAAGGTGATGACGGTCCGGTTGCTCACGGTGCTCCTCTGGCGGTCCGACCCGCGGTGGGGCCCTGGCGGGTCAGGCTACTAGCCGGGCCCGGCCCCGCCGAAACGGCGGGAGGGCCGGCGGGCTACAGCGCGGCCCGCGACGCGTGCGCGGCCTGCGCGAGGGTGGTCTGCGCGAGCCCCGAGCCGTCGCTGACGGGGCCGCCCTCGACGACGGCTCCGGCCAGGCCGGCCGCGGTCAGGGGTGCGAGCACGACGCCTTCCGGGCGCGGCGCGGTGTCGCTCGCGACGACGCGCGCGCCCGCGGCGAGGGCCTCCCGGACGATGACGGAGTCGCCGTCCCAGCTCGTCGGCCGCAGGAAGGTGCCGACGCGCGAGAGCACGGCGCTGACCTCCGCGGGAGGGGTGTCGAACGCGACGGTGAGCCACGGCTCACCCGCCGCCCGGTCGCGCAGGGCCTGCACGGCCTCGGTGTCGTTGCCGTACGCGAGGACCGTCAGGGTCGCGTCGGGCCAGGTCCGGCGGACCTGCTCGACGGCCTCGACGCCCAGGTCGGCGTTGTAGTGCGCGAGCCCGGCGTTCGTGGCGAGCGCGAGCGCGTGGGGGTCGCGCGAGTTCGGGCTCGGCACCGGCGCCGCCGACGCGTCGAACGGCGTGACGACCGTGACGCGGGAGCGCAGCCGGTCGGGCAGGATCGCGCCGATCTCGTCGTTGACGGCCCAGATCTCGTCGTAGGCGTGCAGCGCGAGGACGAGCGCCCGGCGCCGCCACCAGGGCATGCGGGCCACCTGGCCGCTCGTCGAGCCGGAGTGGAGCACGAGGACCGTGCGCCCGCGCAGCAGCGCGAACGCCGGCGCGAGCACCATGGCCCGCCAGAGGCGCGTCAGGTGCAGCAGGTGCAGGCCGCGGCGCCGCAGCCCGGGCAGCGCCCAAAGCGCCCGCGCGGCCGAGCCGGTGTCGACGTAGACGACCTCGACGCCCTCGCCCCTCAGCGTCGCGCTCAGCTGGTGGTGGCTCGTGTGGACGCCGCCGACCTCGCCGTGCTCCTGGGCCCACTGGAAGACGGGTCGGTCGGTCCCCGGGTGCCGCGCCATCAGCCGTCCTCAGTCGAGCCGCGAGCTGGACAGGACGCCGAGCAGGTGGCCACCGGCCGTCACCACGACCAGCGGCACCATGACGACGACGAGCACCTGGGTGCCGAGGAGGTCACCGTGCACCGCGTCGACGACGGCGGCCACGAGCGCGAGGATCGAGGCCTCGACGGCGACGAACGCCCGGAAGATCGGCAGGTAGTCGAAGGCGCGACGCAGCGCGGCCATCCCCGACGCCTTGGGGCGGGCCGTCGTGGCGACGTCCTCGAGCGGCGGCCGGCCGGTCTTGGCGCGGGCCACGTGGACGAGGTCGGTGAAGGCCTTGTTGAGCAGGACGCCGATCGCGACGAGCAGGCCCAGGACGGTCCAGCCGCCGACGTCGCCGGGGGCCGAGAGGCTCCAACCGTCGGCGCGCAGGCCGATGGCCACCGGGATCGAGGCCTCGGTGACGTAGTGGCCGATCCGGTCGAGGTAGATGCCGGCCGGCGAGAAGCGCTGGCGCCACCGGGCGACCTCGCCGTCGGAGCAGTCGAGCAGGATCTGCAGCTGCATCGCGACGACCGCCACGACCGGGCCCCAGATGCCGCCGAACGGGATGGCGAACGCGCCGGCCACGCCGACGACGATCATGAGCCACGTGACGCCGTTCGGCGTGATGTGGGTCGGCAGCAGCCACCGCGTCGCGTAGATCGACAGGTGGCGGATGTAGAGGGCCCCGGCCCAGTGCTCGGCGTTGTACCGGGCGATGTGCTCGGGCGGCTGGGCGACGGCCTTGAGCTGCTCGATGCTCGGCCGGTCGTCGGTCGGGTCGTGGGCGAGGGTCATGACCGACCATCCTGCCGTGTGCCGCGGAGGTGCCGGCGCCAGGCCCGGGCGGACTCGCCGCCGAAGAGCACCGCGAGCACGACCGCGCCGGCCAGCAGGAGCGGGGCCGGGTGGGCGCTCAGGCCGCCGACGAGGCCGAGGAGCACGACCCGTCCCTCGACGCCGAGCGTGGCCCGCACGAGCGCCCGCGGGCTGCCCGAGCCGGTCTCGCGCAGCCGGTAGACGTTGTCGTAGAGGTGCCAGCACACGACGGCGAGCCAGGCGTACGCGGCGGCCCGGGCGGTGGGGTCCGCGCCGGCGGCGAGCAGCAGTGCGGCCGTCTCGACGGCGACGAGGAGGGCCGGCACCTGCCAGGCGAACCGGCCGCGGCCGGTGGGCCGGGGCAGCACCGCGAGGTCGGTGAGGTGCGCCAGCGTGCCGTCGGGCCGGTCGGGACGGAAGCCGTCGCGACGCGTCAGGGCCCGGAGCAGGCGCCCGGACTGCGTCCAGGCCAGGGCCACGACCGAGGCGATGCCGAGCACCCAGAGCAGCACGGCCGGGCGGTGCAGGAGCAGCCCGAGGGACATGAGCAGGTAGCGCTCGGCGATGGGCAGGTGCAGCACCTGCTTGGCGTCGCGGGCCACCCGGGCCCGGCCCGCCGGGGGCGCGGCGACGCTCGTGGGAGCGGTGTCCGGGCCGCCGTCGCGGTGGTCCTCGAAGGGGTGGGGCGCGCGCTCCACGGTGCCCGACGCCCGCTGGCGCGTCGAGTAGGCGAAGTCCTCGACGTGCCGGACCGCCAGCACGGCGAGCACGAGCACGGCCAGCCACCAGAGGTCCTCGCCCCGGCGGGCCGCGACCCACGCGACCGCGGCGACCATGGTGAACTCCTTGACGCGGTCGCTCACGGCATCGAGCCAGCCGCCGAGGGCGCTGTAGCGCCGGGTGAACCGGGCGAGCTCGCCGTCGACGCAGTCGACGACGAGCGAGGCCTGCAGCAGCACGGCCGCGAGCAGCCACGTCCACCAGGAGTCGACGGCGGTCAGGGCGCAGGCCGCGAGCCCCAGCGCGAGGCTGGCACCCGTGACGACGTTCGGGGACCAGCCGTGCCGCAGGCCCACGGCGGTGAGGCGCCGCGACAGCGGACGGATCGCGTGCGTCGAGAAGACGCCGTCGTTGCCGCGCGAGGCCGCCCGGAGCCGCTGCTGCCATGCGCTCCCCGGCGCTCCCCGGCGCAGCTCGTGCCCGCGCTCGACGGTGACGTGCGCGAGCGGCACGGCCACGACGTCCACCCGGGCCGCGCGCACGACGGCCACGACCGCGAGGTCGAAGGCCGAGGCCCCCGGCTCGGCGGCGGCCGGGCTCGCGGCGGCATCGGTGAGGGCCTCGGCGACGGCGGCACGGTCGGCGGCTGCGACCCGCAGGACGCCCGCCGCGAAGGCGGACGGTGCCGACACGGCGTGGACGGCGGACCCGGCCGACACGACGAGCCTCGTGTGACGGTCGACCCGGACCGGCCGGAACCCGCCCGCGGCCGGCACGGGCGCGGGCTCCGCCGGCTCCCCGACGCCCGCCTCCCCCGCACCCCGCAGGTCGGTCAGGGGCGCGTCGACGGTGGGCAGCAGGGTGGCGTCGCGGGGCGCGTCGAGGACGTCGAGCAGCGCGACCGGGCTGACGCGCACGTCGGAGGCCGCGAGCACCAGCGGCCGGCCGTCCGAGGCCGCGGCCACCGCGGCGACGGCGGCCAGGACCTCCGGCACGGCCTGCCTCGGGGCGTCGGGACGGGCCGGGGACAGGCCGAGCTGCCCGAGCGTCTCGAGCAGGTCGGAGGCGGGGTCGACCCCGAGGACGAGGGTGTCGGCACCGGCCGAGCGGCCGGCCACCGAGCGGGCACGAGCGTCGCCGACGAGGGGGCGCTCGTCGAGCCTCACGTGCCGGCGTCCGCGTCGGCGTTGTACTGCTCGAGGACCTCCTCGACGGGGCCGTCGCCGATGAGCTCGCCGTGCTGGAGGTAGAGGCCGCGCTCGGCGAACCGCTTGAGGTCGTGCTCGCTGTGGGAGACGAGGAAGAGCGTCTTGCCGCCGGAGAGCATGTTCTCCATGCGCTCGTAGCACTTCTCGCGGAAGGCCCGGTCGCCGACGGCGAGGACCTCGTCGACGAGGACGACCGGCTGGTCGAGCGTCGTGATGAGCGAGAAGGCGATGCGCACCTGCATGCCGGAGGAGAAGTGCCGGAAGGGCATGTCCATGCCCGCCTGCACCTGCGGCCCGGCGAAGTCGACGATCTCGTCGTAGCGCTCGTCGATCTGGCTCTTGGTCAGGCCGTGCAGGCCAGCCGCGAGGTAGACGTTCTCGCGGGCGGTCAGCTCGCCGAGGAACCCGCCGGTCAGCTCGATGAGCGGCGCGACGCGTCCCCGGACCTTGGCGTAGCCGGAGTCGGGCAGCATGACGCCGGCGATCATCCGCAGCAGCGTGCTCTTGCCCGAGCCGTTGCCACCGATGAGGCCGACCGCCTCGCCCTGGGCGACGTCGAAGGAGATGTTGCGCAGGGCCCAGAACGTCTCGTTCGTCGCGCCGGTCTGGCCCTTGAAGACGAGCTCGCGCAGCGACATGCGTCGCTTGCGGGAGCGGAAGAACTCGATGCCGAGGTCGCGGACCTCGATGACGGGCTTGGCCATCAGATCTCCTTCAGCACGGCCGGCTCCATGCGCCGGAAGACGACGGCGCCGACGAGCAGGAGCAGGACGGTCATGACGCACGCCGAGGCGACGGACAGCAGGTTCATCTCGCCCCGGAAGAACCCGGAGCGGAACAGCTCGAGGATGCCGCTCATCGGGTTGATCGCGAGGATGTCGCGCAGCGTCTTCGGGGCCATGTCGGCGCTGTAGAGCACCGGCGTCGCGTAGAACCCGAGGCGCAGCGCGATGCGCACCACGCGGGCCATGTCGCTGACGAGGACGGTGACCGGCGCGAGGATCATCCCGATGCCGACCGAGAGCAGGAAGGTCAGCACGAGCGACACCGGCGCGAAGACGATCGTCCAGTGCAGGTGCGTCTGCCCGGTGATGATGTAGAAGATCGTGAAGGCGACGATGACCGGCAGGCTGAGGACGAACTCCACCCCCTTGGCCATGACGACGCGCACGACCCACAGCTCGCGGGGCAGGTTGGCCGAGCGGACCAGCCGTGACTCCGCGAGCAGGGCCCGGGAGGTCTCCGACATGTTCTGGGCGAACCACTGCCAGAGGAACAGGCCCGTGATGAGGTGCAGGAAGAAGGGCTGGTTGCCGGTCTTGCGGGCCTGGAAGATCAGGGTGAAGACGACGAAGTACACGAGCGCCATGAGCAGCGGGTCGAGGATCGTCCACAGCCACCCGAGCCAGCTACCGGCGTAGCGGACGCGTAGGTCACGTTCGACGAGGGTGCGGAGCACCTGCCGGTTGGCCATGAGGCCGCGGAACTGGGACACGCCGATCATGCGCGCAGCTCACCTTCTCCTTCGTGCGTTCGGGTCGTTCGTCGCGGGGCGGTGGCCCCTTCCGGGTCGTCACGGCAGGCGCCGCGGCGGTGTCGACGACGGGGTCTCACCCGTCCGATCCTCGCCGCAGTCTAGGGGTGCGCGCCGTGGGGTGCTCTCAGGCGTGGGCCAGCCTCGACTCGATGAGCTCGGTCGAGGCCGCCACGAACCGCGCCGTGGCAGCGCCCGGAGCGGTGTCGCCGAAGTAGTGCTCCACGACCGCGGCACGGGCCTCGTCCGGTTGCCCGACGGCCGCGTCGAGCACCGCGACGATGCCCCCGGCGTCGGCGGCGGGGACGAGCGGGACGCTCGTGTTGAGGCGCGTCGGCTCCACCTCGGCGCTCGGCGAGCTCGGCCGCGTCAGCACGAGCGGCTTGCCGGTGGCGAGCCAGTCGAGGGCCACGGCCGACACGTCGGTGATGCACGCGTCGAGCGCGGTGAGGTGCCAGCCGAAGGCGGTGCGGGTGTCGACGAGGTGGTGCGCGGTCGGGTCGGCGGCGTTGGCCTGCTCGACGAGCGCCGCGAGCCGGGCGGACGCCGCGCCGTAGGAGCGCTGGAACGCGCCGGAGCGCGGGTGGGGCCGGTAGACGACGCGGAAACGCGGGTCGGCGAGCAGCGCGGTGAGCATGGCTTCGCCGTGGGTCGCGATCGACCCGTAGGCCATGCTCGGGCGGTCCCCCTCCCACGTCGGGGCGTAGAGCACGGTGGTGCGGCCGTCGGCCGGCAGGTGCGGCGCGGGGTAGGTCGTGTCGTTCTGGGGGCGGCCGATCTCGACGGCGCGCGCCGCGACGTCGAAGTCGACGAGGGCGCCGGTGAGCCGCTCGGCGGCCGCCCGGCCCGCGATGAAGACGCGGTCGTAGGCCTTGAGCTGGTTGCTCGCCATGTACGACTTGTCGCTCTCGCCGTGGCTGACGAAGACGTGCGCCGGCGTCGCGAAGCGCAGCATCTGGAAGTTGCGGACGTTCTGGTTGACGTAGAGGACGAGACCGATCTCGTGGTGGGCCATGAACGACTCGATCTCGGTGACCCGCGGCGCGTGCAGCACCGGCAGCGGGCACTCCTCGAGCAGCATGAGGGTCGTCTCGGGCATCCGCGAGATGACGACGACCGGCTGGGTCCTGGCCAGCTCCTGCAGCGGCGCGTACCACTGGCGGATCTGGTAGAGGTTGACCGGCTCGTCGGAGAAGTAGACGGCGACGCGGAACGGGGCGTCCGCGCCCGGCGCCAGGCCCTCGCGGGTCAGGCGGGTGGCGAGGCGGCGCTTGGCCACCTGTCGCTTGAGGGCGTCCCGGGCGAGGGCGGCCGCCTCCTTGGCGTTGTCCATCACGGTGTCGGTGTCCTTCGTGGCAGGGGCGGGCTCAGCGCGTCAGGCGTCGCGGGCTCGTCAGGAACCCTATGCCCCACGCCCAGTGCATCGTCGCGAGCACGACGGGCAGGGTGGCGCGGGTGCGGGCGGACTCGCCGCCGGAGATGGCCAGGCCCCCCGCCGTGACGCCGGCGACGTAGGCGGCGGGGACGACCCAGGCCGGGGCCCAGAAGAAGCCGAGGACGGTCGCCGCGGTGGTGACGCCGACCATCGTCGGCGGCGCGAGGTAGCGCGGGTTGATCGTGCCCTCGTGGTGGCGGGCGACGACGCGCCGCCAGCGTCCGTAGTGGAAGTACTGCTTGGCGAGCGCCGACACCGACGCGCGGGGCCGGTAGGTGACCTTGAGCTCGGGGGTGAACCACACGCGACCACCCGTCTCGCGGATCCGGTGGTTCATCTCCCAGTCCTGGGCGCGGGAGAAGTGCGGGTCGTAGCCCCCGACGCGCTCGAGGGCCGCCCGCCGGAAGACGCCGAGGTAGACGGTGTCGGCCTCGCCGGCCTCCCCGCCGGTGTGGAAGCGGGAGGCTCCGACGCCGAGCGGGCTGCGCATCGCGCACGCGACGGCGCGCTCGAAGTCGGTGGTGCCGCGGGCGTCCATGATGCCGCCGACGTTGTCGGCGTCGACCCGCTGCAGCTCGGCGACGGCGCGGGAGACGTAGTCGTCGGGGATCTCGGCGTGCCCGTCGACGCGCACGATGACCTCGCCGCTCGACGCCCCGATCGCGGCGTTGAGGCCGTCGGGGGTGCGTCCGCTCGGGTTGCGCACGAGGCGCACCCGGGGGTCCTCGGCGGCGAGCGCGTCGGCGACCTCGTCGGTGCGGTCGGTCGAGGGGCCGAGGGCGAGGACGACCTCGATCGGACCGGTGTAGTCCTGGGTCAGGATCATGGCGACCGCGTCGCGCAGGTGCCGCTCCTCGTTGAGCAGCGGCATGATGACGCTGACCGGCGGGGTCAGCTGCGTCGACGCGTCCACGCTGGCGGGTCCTGTCCTCTGGTCGTCCGGCCGGGAGGTCGTCCCGGCGCCCGTGCTGCGCCCGCGTCCCCCGTCGCGAGCGGCGACCAGACTACTGGAGGGTCACCGGGGCCCTCGACCGCGGTGACGGCGTGTGCGTCACCCATGCCCGAGGCGGGGCGCCGCCCTCGCGAGGTGAGGCGGCGCCCGCCACCTCGGGCCCCCGGTGACGTGCCGCAGCGCCGCGGACACGAAGCACGCTGCTCGACCTCGCGTCCAGGGGTGACGCGGGCCGCGGCCACGGCCCGGGGTGCCCCCGGCGCTGCACGACCCACGATAGAGCGTGGTCGCGAGATCATCAAGCAGTTCGACCATCACGTCACTTGCCGGTCCACCTGGTCGATGATCGAGCCGTCCCTCGCTAGGTTGGTCCCATGACGTCGACCCGAACGCGGGACCGCGCCGCGGCCACCGCCGCGGCCACCGCCGCGCTCCGCGAGCTGATCCTCGCCGGCGAGCACTACCGTCTCGCCGCCGCGGCCCACCTCGACCTCACCGTCAACGAGAGCCGCGCCGTCAGCTACCTGCTGGCCCGGGGCTCGCTCGGCCAGACCGAGCTGGCCCAGGCGCTGGGGCTTACGACGAGCTCGACGACGACCCTCGTCGACCGGCTCGAGCGACGCGGCCTCATCGAGCGGGTCCCGGACCAGGCCGACCGGCGGCGCAGCACCGTGCGCATCCCCGAGTCGGGCCTGCAGCAGGTCGGGCACGTACGCGACTGGATGCCGCACACCTTCGACGCCCTCGACCCCTCGACCCTCCCCGAGGTGACCGAGGTGCTCACGACCATCGCCGACGCGCTGCGCAGCGTCGCCGCCGAGATCCACGCCACCGAGCCGAGCACGCGGGGCACGCGCCGGCGGCACTGACGGCCGCGACGCGTCAGGCCGGCACACGCGTCAGGTCGGCTGACGCGTCCGGCTCAGCGGACGCGTCCGGCGACCCACCCGCTCGTCCAGATCCGGACCAGCTCGACGCGCTTTCCCGGCTTGGGGGCGTGCCACACCCTGCCCGAGCCGGCGTAGATGCCGACGTGGTAGGCCCGGCCCGAGCGCATGAAGAAGATGAGGTCCCCGGGGCGCACGCTCGAGCGCGCGACGCGGACCGTGTCGAGCCGCTGGGCGTTCGCGGTCCGGGGCAGGTCCTGGGCCAGGCGCGCGTCGTACACGTAGTGCACGAGCCCCGAGCAGTCGAAGGCCGAGGGTCCGGCGGCGCCCCAGCGGTAGGGCTTGCCCTTCTGCGCGGCGGCAACCCGCACGGCGCGGGTGCCGAGGGGGACGGCCACCGTCGAGGCCAGCTCGAGCCGGACGTCGACGCGGTCGCGGTCCTGGGCGGCGTCGGCGGCGCTGGCCCACGTGGCCGTGTCGGCAGCCCCGGACGTCGTCCCGGCGTGGCGCGCGGTCGAGGCCGACGGGCCGGCGACGGCGCCGACGGCAGCGACCGCGAGGAGCGGGGCGAGCAGCAGCCCGGCACCCGGGCGGAGGCCACGGAGACGGGGCCGACGGAGCCGACGGGGCCGATGGGGCCGGCGCGCAGGGACGTGCGTGATGGCAGGCATGGCGAGTTCCCTTCCCACGCCTGCGAGGTGAGCTGTCGGGTTCGGGCGGAAGATGCCCGGCCGCGCATGGCGGCTTCACCCCAAGTCCGGCCAAGGGGCCGGACGCGAGTGGGTCCCCCGTTCCTGTCCGGTGAGGTATGAAGGCGCGCCGCCGGCGGACAGGACTCGGCGAACCGGGGCGCCGCCCCGACGTCGTGCCGAGGCGTCATGTCACCCGGTCCGGGATCCTGGGCCCCGCGTCGTGGCGGGCCTGCCGGCCGGGTTCCGGACCAGCGTAGGTCGGGGTGTCCGCCCTGTCCGCGTTTCGGCGGAATGCGTCAGCGAGGCGGGGTGACGCGTCCGACGAGCCAGCGCAGCTCGCTGCGGTGCTGCAGGCCGAGCTTGGACAGCACCGAGGCCATGTGCGTCTTGACCGTGGCGGGCCCGATCCCGAGGGCCCGCGCGACCCCCGCGTTGCCCGGGTCGCCCTCCGGCGAGGTGACGAGCTCGACGACCGCCCGCTCGCGCGGCGACAGCCCCTCGAGGGGGTCGATCGCCTCGGCGGCGGAGCGGTCGCCGGCGTCGGGGTCGCTGCCGGCCTGGTGCCCGAGGCGGGTCACGAGGGAGGCCTGCACCTGGAAGCACCGGCGCGCCAGGGCGGCGAGGCGGTCCTGGACGGCCGGGTCGGAGGGGTCCTGCACGAGCAGGTGCCGGACCCCTTCGACCTCGGCGGCCATCTCGGTCAGGGCGGTCGCCGTCTGGTTGACGCTCATGAGGACGCCCGCACGGCCGGAGTCCTGGAGCTCGGGGTAGACGAGGGGCAGGTTGAGGCGGCGTCCCGGCCGAGCCGCGAGCACGCGGTCCAGGACGAGCCCGGCCAGCCACTCCAGAGCTGTGACGACCTCGTCGCCCAGCGACCCCGGCGTGTCCGAGAGCGCCCCCAGCACCCCGACGACGCCGTCCTCGCCGAGCATCGGCACCACGACGGCGTCGGCGGACAGCTCGTCGTCACCGAAGCGCATGCCGCGGTTGAGCAGGGCGCCGTCGTCGTCGCGGTACCGGTAGGGCCGCTGCGAGGCGAGGACCCAGGCCACCACCCCGCCGGGACCGTACGTCAGGGTCCCGGTCTCCTCGTAGGAGCCGTTGCTGAACATGTACGGGTAGGAGATGCGCCGGTCCCGCGGCTGCAGGAGCCCCACGTAGAAGTCGTCGACCGGCGCCAGCGAGCACGCCGCCACCCGGCACGCGTCGTAGACGGTGAACACGTCGCCGCGCCCGGCCTCGCGGATCATCTGGTCCGCGTGGCGCAGCGCGCGGACCGCGGCATCGGACAGCGCCATGACCGCTCCTCCCCCTGGGCCGGGCGACCCGCGGGCGGCCGGCGACCGATCGTCGTCGTGGGCCGCCACGCTAGCGGGCGGACGGGAGCGCCGTGACCGGTTCGGGTGCATATGGGTCCGCCCCGGGACGACCTCCGGCTCACCCGGCGGCGGATCCCGCTCGTCCGCGTCGGAGGGCATCCTGTCCGGGGCCGGTCGCGGACGGCCGGTCGACCGTACGGCTCCAGGGGTCCGTGCGGGCAACCGGCCGGTCCGCGCCGGTGGGGAGGGGACCCTGCGAGGTCAGGGCGCAGGTCGCCCGGTCCCCGGCTGACGTGGAGGGACGTCGGGGACCGGGCCGGCAGCGTCCGCGGGGCTGGACCCGGTGGGCGCTCAGCCCTTGAGCAGCTGGCGCGCCATGACGATGCGCTGGACCTGGTTGGTGCCCTCGTAGATCTGGGTGATCTTGGCGTCGCGCATCATCCGCTCGAGCGGGAAGTCGCGCGTGTAGCCGGCGCCGCCGAGCAGCTGGACGGCGTCCGTCGTCACCTTCATCGCGACGTCGGAGGCGTAGCACTTGGCGGCCGCGCCGAAGAAGGAGAGGTCCTTGTCGCCGCGCTCGCTCTTGGCGGCCGCGACGTAGACCATCTGGCGGGCGGCCTCGAGCTCCATCGCCATGTCGGCGAGCATGAACTGGATGCCCTGGAAGTCGGCGATGTGCTTGCCGAACTGCTTGCGCTCCTTGACGTAGGCCAGGGCCTGGTCGAGGGCGCCCTGGGCGATGCCGACGGCCTGCGCGCCGATGGTGACGCGCGTGTGGTCGAGGGTGCGCAGCGCGATCTTGAGGCCGTCGCCGACCTGCCCGACGACGCGGTCGCCGGGGATCCGGACGTTGTCGAAGTGCAGCTCGCGCGTCGGGCTGCCCTTGATGCCGAGCTTGCGCTCCTTCTCCCCGAAGGTGAAGCCCTCGTCGGACTTCTCGACGACGAACGCCGTGACGTTGCCGCCGCGCGGGCCGTCGGGGTCGGTGACGGCAAGCACCGTGTAGTACTCGGAGACACCGGCGTTGGTGATCCACGACTTCTGTCCGGACAGGACCCAGCCGTCGCCGTCCTGCCGCGCGCGGCACTTCATCGACGCGGTGTCGGAGCCGGCCTCGCGCTCGGACAGCCCGTAGGAGAAGGTCGTCCGGCCCTGTGCGAGCGGCGGGAGGTAGCGCTGCTTGACGTCGTCGCTGCCGTCGAGGATGAGCGGCAGGGAGCCGAGCTTGTTGACGGCCGGGATGAGCGAGGCCGACGCGTCGACGCGGGCGACCTCCTCGATGACGATGCACGTGGCGAGCGCGTCGGCGCCCATGCCGTCGTACTCCTCGGGCACGTGGGGGGCGAAGAAGTCGGACGCGACGAGGGCGTCGTGCGCCTCCTGCGGGTAGCGCGCCTCCTCGTCGACCGCGGCGGCGTACGGGGCGATCTTGTCCTCGGCGATCGCCCGGATCGCCTCCCGGAGGGCCTCGTGGTCCTCGCTGGTCCGGAACAGGTCGAAGTCGGCATTCGTGCTCACGGCGCAGATCCTACTCGCGGGTTCGGTTTAGTAGGACGTCCTAGTGATCGACGACACGGCGGCGCGGCGCCCGGTGCTCCGCCCCCGTCCCCGAGGCGTGCATCTGCGACATTCCACCCCACGCGCCGCGAGGCCGCCCTACGCTCGCGACTCGTGACACCGAACAGGGGAAGAAGGGTCGTCGCGTCGGCACTGACCGCTGCCGTCGCCGCAGCGTCGCTGGCCTCGTGCACGAGCGGGTCGCCGTCACCGGACGCTGCGCGCACAGCCGGACCGGTCATGACGCCGGTGCAGCCGAGCCCACGGGCCTCGGCGCCTGACACGGACGCCGCAGCGCCACCGACGTCAACCGGCACCACGGCCACCAGCGCCACCACGCCCACCACCGACGCGGTGGCTCGCTGGTCGCTGGCACAGGCCGGCCTCAAGGCTGCGCACGGCGCCCGGTACACCGTCGTCGGGAGCGTCGACGTCGGCGGCAACCGGGTCACCTACACCCGTCACTTCACCGTTGACGCCGATGCCCACCGGCTCGCGGTGCGGGCCACCCTGCGCGGCAACGCCCGCGCCGGGGACCTCGACCTCGTCGTCACCCCGCAGGGTGCCTTCGCCAGGATCTCCGGCGGCTCCGGCTCGTGGCGCCGCGCGTCGGACGTAGACCTGGCCCGCGCGGGCGTCGGCCGCGCTGCGGAGGAGATCAGTGCCCTGCCCGTGCCACTCACGACGTTCGTCGCCGCGAGCGACGTGGGCTTCGGCGAGATCTCGGGCAACGTCGACGCCAAGGAGGGACTGCGGGCCCTCGGCCTCGGGACCTTGGTGGCCGACGGGCAGGAGCTCAGCACGGAGCTGTCCGGGGAGCTCTACACGACCGTGAGCCTGGACGGCGCGGGCAACGTCGAGAAGGCACGGATCACCGGTCGGGACAGCACGGGGTGGGGGATGACGACGGTCTACGGCGGGTCGAAGGAGCTCCCGGAACAGCAGCTCCAGGCGCTGTTCTCCCTCATCGACGTCAGCATCACGATCCAGTCGGTGGACCGGCCCGTCGCCATCACGGTGCCGAGGCCGTCCGAGATCCGGGGCTAGCGCGCCGGGCACCGCCACAACTGCGCCACGGCGCACTTTCCGCGCCGGTACGACGTCGGAACACCGCCACAACTGCGCCACGGCGCACTTCTCGTCGGTCCGGGGCGCGTCCACGATGAGGACACGCGCTCCCGCCTCGCGGACACGCGTCCGTACACTCGCCGGCAGGTCATGAGTGTCAGCGTCAAGCCCCGGCTCGCTGACCGGCAACCCTCCCACCGCGGCGGGGTGCCCCGGGTGAGGACCTGGCCCGCCGCCACCCGGCGCGCGGGCAAGCGCGGAGAGATCCTCTCCCGCACCGACCCGTCGGTGCGCCGGACCCGTCCCCTCGGGCACCCCGGTCACCGACCGAGGACAACGAGGAGAACGACCCATGACCGAGCCGAAGTGGTCCTTCGAGACCCAGCAGATCCACGCCGGGCAGTCCGCCGACAGCGCCACCGGGGCACGCGCCCTGCCGATCTACCAGACGACCAGCTACGTCTTCAACGACACCGACCACGCGGCGAACCTGTTCGGGCTCAAGGAGTTCGGCAACATCTACACCCGCCTCATGAACCCGACGACCGACGTCGTCGAGCAGCGCATCGCCGCGCTCGAGGGCGGTGTCGGCGCGCTGCTCGTCGCGTCCGGCCAGGCCGCCGAGACCCTCGCCGTGCTCAACATCGCCGAGGCGGGCGACCACGTCGTCGTCTCCCCCAGCCTCTACGGTGGCACGTTCAACCTCTTCAAGCACACCCTGCCGAAGTTCGGCATCGAGGTCGGCTTCGTCGAGGACCCGACCTCGATCGACTCGTGGCGCGCGGCGATCCGCCCGAACACCAAGCTGCTCTTCGGCGAGACCATCGCCAACCCGAAGAGCGAGATCCTCGACATCGAGGCGGTCGCGGCCCTCGCCCACGAGCACGGCGTGCCGCTCGTCGTCGACAACACGGTCGCGACGCCCTACCTCATCCGGCCGATCGAGTGGGGCGCCGACGTCGTCGTCCACTCGGCGACGAAGTACCTCGGCGGCCACGGCACGTCGATCGCCGGCGTCATCGTCGACGCGGGCCGGTTCGACTTCGGCGCGGACCCGGAGAAGTTCCCCAACTACAACACGCCCGAGGAGAGCTACCACGGGCTCGTCTTCGCACGGGACCTCGGCGTCGGCAGCCCGCTCGGCGCCAACCTCGCCTTCATCCTCAAGGCGCGGGTGCAGCTGCTGCGCGACCTCGGCCCGGCGGCCTCGCCGTTCAACGCGTTCCTCATCGCCCAGGGCCTCGAGACCCTGTCGCTGCGCATCGAGCGCCACGTCGAGAACGCCCACAAGGTCGCCGCGTACCTCCAGGGCCACGACCAGGTCGAGCGCGTCGTGTGGGCGTCGTTGCCGGACAGCCCGTTCCACGCCCTCGCCGAGAAGTACACGCCCCGTGGCGCCGGAGCGGTGCTGTCGTTCGAGATCGTCGGCGGGCTCGAGGCGGGCAAGAAGTTCGTCGAGGCGCTCTCGCTGCACAGCCACGTCGCCAACATCGGCGACGTCCGCTCGCTCGTCATCCACCCGGCGTCGACGACGCACTCCCAGGGCCCCGACGCGGACCGCCTGGCCGCCGGCGTGACGCCGGGCCTCGTGCGCCTGTCCGTCGGCATCGAGCACGTCGACGACATCCTCGCCGACCTCGAGCAGGGGTTCGCGGCCGCCAAGGCCTGAGCCGGGCCAAAGCCCGGGGGTGGCGGGTCGGCGGGGCTGACACCATGTCGCCATGCCGATCCGCTACCCCGCTCCCCTCCGCCCCGGCGACCGGATCGGCGTCACGTCGCCGAGCTCGGGCGTCCCGGACGCCCTCTGGGGCCGGTTCTCCCACGCGGTGCAGTGCCTCCGGGACCGCGGCTTCGACGTCGTCGTGGGCGAGCTCAACCAGGCGCCGAGCCACGTGAGCGGACCGCGCGAGGCCCGCGCCGCCGAGCTCATGTCGATGCTGCTCGACCCGATGATCAGGGCGGTCGTCCCGCCGTGGGGCGGGGAGACCGGCATCGACCTGCTCGACCTGCTCGACCTCGAGGCCGTCGCGGCCGCCGAGCCGACGTGGTGCGTCGGCTTCTCCGACACCTCGACGTGGCTGACGCCGCTCACCCTCACGACGGGCCTGGCGACGATCCACGGCCAGAACCTCATGGACACCCCATACGTGCTGCCGGACGGCATCCGGCACTGGGTCGACGTCGCTGCGGCATCCGCCGGCGACGAGCTGGTGCAGCGCTCCCCCGGACGGTTCCGCTCCGGCGGCTGGGACGACTACGCCGGAAACCCGACCGTCTCGCGGATGACCCTCGAGGGCCGCGGCACGTGGACCCGCATCGACCCCGGGCACGAGGGCGATGCAGCGAGCTTCTCCGGGCGCCTCGTCGGCGGCTGCGTCGAGACGATCGGCTTCCTCGCCGGCGGCAGCCTCGGCGACGCCAACGCCTTCGCGGCACGGCACGCCCCGGACGGGCTCGTCGTGCTGCTCGACATCGCCGAGTGGGCCTCGTACGACATCTGCCGCGCGCTGCACGCGATGCGCCTGCGCGGCTTCTTCGACGCGGCCAACGGCGTCCTCGTGTCACGTACCAACGCGCCGGAGCCGAACGGGTTCACCCAGCACGACGCCGTCCGAGACGCCCTCGGCATGCTCGGCCTGCCGATCGTGGCCGACGTCGAGTGCGGCCACGTCGCCCCGTTCCTCGCCCTCGTGCAGGGCGCCACGACGAGCATCGTCCACGACCCGACGTCGGGGACGCACACGGTCACGCAGCGCCTGGAATGACGCCGCGCGGGTTTAGCACAGGTTGGTGCAATTAGCACCCTGAGCCGGGTCCACGGTGTTAGTTTCCTTCACGTTGCCTGACGGCCGGGGAGGGTCGTCGGACGCGTCACATGTCGCTGCGCGCACTCGAGCGACGCCACAGGGAGCTCACTTTCACATGCCACGCCTCGCCGACCACCTGCCACACAACCTCAAGGTCCGACTGCTGAGGCGGGTCCCCCGGGCGTGGTGGCTCCGCGTCCGCCCGCTCGTGCACGGCACGACCGACGTCCAGCGGCGGTACCGGGACCGACGGGCCACCCGCGCCCTCGCCTCCGTGCCGCACCGCCTGCGCGGCGGCGCTGTCACGGTGTCCAACGGCGAGGAGAACTGGCTCGCCCACCCGACCACGACCTTCTCGTCCGTGCGGGTCCTCGCCGACAACCTCGCGCTCGTCGCGGACGCCCTCGAGACCCACGGCGTCGAGCACGTCGTGCTCGAGTCGGAGACCAACCGCCGGCGCCTCGTCGTCGTACCGTCCGACGCCGCCCACGACGCCCGCGTCGCCCTCGAGAGCGAGCTGGCCCCGAGCGGCGCGTACGCGGCCCCGGTCTCGGGCGGCCGCGTCGTGCGCCCCCGGATCATCGGGCACCGGGCCATCCCCGGGGCCGCGTCGCACCTGCGGGTGTTCCGCGCGCTCTGCACGCCCGACCGCCAGTTCCTCAGCGGCAGCGACCTGGGCTGCGACGTGCAGTTCTGGGAGGAGACGAGCCAGGACGGCCCGCTCGCGCTCGGCAGCCAGCCCGTGCCGGCCGGCACGTGGGTCGCGCCCCGCCGCAACCACTGGATCGACGTCGTCGAGCCGGAGAACCAGGCGGTCGCGCTGCGCGAGGTGGACGGTCGCACCCGCCCGACGCTGGCCCGGGTCAGCCACCCGACCCTGGACTCCGTGCGCACGCCCATCGACGTCGTCTACACGTGGGTCGACGGCTCGGACCCCACCTGGGAGGAGCGGTACGCCCGGACCCTCCGGGAGGTCAAGGGAGCCGGCGCCGTCAACCGCCTCGCCACGAACTCCTCGCGCTTCCTGTCCCGGGACGAGCTGCGCTACTCGCTGCGGTCCCTCGAGATGTACGCCGGGTGGGTCAACCACGTCTACGTCGTGACCGACGCCCAGGTGCCGTCCTGGCTCGACGCGAGCCACCCCAAGATCACCGTGGTCGACCACCGCGACATCTTCACCGACCACGACAGCCTCCCGACCTTCAACTCCCACGCCATCGAGTCGCAGCTGCACCACATCGACGGGCTGTCCGAGCACTTCCTCTACCTCAACGACGACGTCTTCTTCGGGCGGTCGGTGGAGCCGAGCCGCTTCGTGCGCAGCAACGGCCTGACGAACTTCTTCCCGTCCACGGCCAAGATCAACCTCGGCGGCCCGGCCCCCGAGGACTGGCCGGTGATGGCCGCCGGCAAGCGCAACCGCGACCTCGTCCTGTCGGCCTTCGGGCACCAGGTCACGAACAAGATGAAGCACGTCCCCCACGCGATGCGCCGCTCCGTGCTCGAGGAGATCGAGCAGACCTTCGCGGAGGACCACGGCCGCACCTCGCGGGCGCAGTTCAGGAGCGACTCCGACATCGCCATCCCGTCGTCGCTGGCGCACTACTACGGCTACTTCACCGGCCGTGCGGTGCCGGGGTCGATCGCCTACTTCTACGCCGACATCGCCCGCCCGGACACGCCCGCCCGCCTCGAGGGCCTGCTGCGCAAGCGCAACTTCGACGTCTTCTGCCTCAACGACCACGACTCCACGGGGATCGACCCCGGCACCCAGGCACGGATGATCCGCACCTTCCTGCAGCAGTACTTCCCGCTGCCCTCCTCGTTCGAGCGCGCGCCGCACGGTGACGAGGCATGAGCGTCCCGGACGCCGCGAACGACCTCACCGTCATCGTCCCGATCTACGACGTCGAGAGCTACCTGCCCGAGTGCCTCGCCTCGATCGAGGCGCAGGAGGACTTCGCCGAGCTCGAGGTGGTCCTCGTCGACGACGGCAGCACGGACGCGTCGGGCGACATCGCGGAGCGGTTCGCGCAGCTGCACGGGAACGTGCGACTCATCCAGCAGCCGAACGCCGGCCTCGGCGCCGCGCGCAACGCGGGCCTCGACGCGTCGACGCGGACGTTCGTCGCCTTCTGCGACTCCGACGACGTCCTCCCGCCGGGCGCCACGGCGGCGCTGCGCGCCCTGGTCGCCGACGACGTCGACGTCGTCGTCGGCAACATGCAGACGTTCCCGCAGGCCACGACCTGGCCCTGGCAGGCGGAGCTGAGGGCGGAGCCCCGGCACGTCGACAGCTTGGCCGAGGCCCCGGCGCTGGTGCACAGCGCGAGCGCCTGCAACAAGGTCTTCCGTCGCAGCCACCTGCAGGCGCACGGGCTGCGGTTCGGCGAGGGGGTGCACTTCGAGGACGTCTACGTCACCCTCCCGGCGCTGCTGTGGTCCCGGGGTACCGTCCTGACGCGGACGGTGGTCTACCGCTACCGCAAGCGCGAGGTCAGCGGCTCGATCATGGACTCGCTCTTCTCGAACCCGCAGAACTTCGAGGACCACCTGCTCGTCGAGGAGATGCTGGCGCGCCTGCTGCCCGCCCTCGACGACGGCAGCGCGGCCGCGCTCCGGTCCTTCATGGTCCGCAGCTTCCAGGGCTTCCTCCTGCGGGCACCCGACATGCTCGAGGGGCCGGCGCTGCGCGACTTCTTCGACCGGGCGGTGTCGGTCTACCGCGACTTCCCGACCGACGCCGTCACCGGGGCGGCGCTCAACGCCCGGCACCGCATCCCGTACGGCGCCGTCATGAAGCAGGACTACGAGCTGTTCTCCCGGCGCGCGGCGCACGCCACGCAGGTGCGCGCCCAGGACGGGCGGCTCGTGCTGGACCGCTACGAGGACCTCGATGAGGTCATGGGTCTCGACACCGTCCACGCCTGGCTGGAGTCGGTGACCGTGCGCCACGGCAAGGAGCTCGTGGTGACCGGGCGGCTCAACGTGCCGGGCCTCGACCTCAGCGCCACCTCCACCCTCGAGCTCGGGCTGCGCGTCCGTGGCAGCGGCGTCACCGTCCCGGCACGCGTCGTCGAGCGCGCCGACGTCGCGGCGCGCGCCCCCGAGCTGCGCCACAGCGGGTTCGAGGCCGTCGTGCCACTCGCCCGTCTCAAGGAGGGCCAGCACCACGTCCGCCTCGTCTTCTACACGCCCACCGGCCAGGCCTCGACCCGCACCAAGCCGAGCCAGGGCTACCTGCGCTCGGCGCGCCACCACCGCCGGGCCGGGCTGAGCATCGTCCCGCGCGTCGACCGCTGGGACAACTGCCAGCTGTCCGTGCGCCGGGCCGGCACCCTCGCCGAGCGCCGCCGCCTGAGCCGGAGCCTGCTGCGCGAGGACCTCGCGGCCTTCCGCGCCCGGGCCCCGTTCGGCGCGGAGCGGCTGCGACGCGCCCTGTCGCGACCGTTCATGCGGCACAAGGAGATCTGGCTGCTCGGCGAGCGGCGCGACACGACCCAGGACAACTCCGTGGCGTTGTTCCGCTACGTCCGCCGGCACCACCCGCAGTTGCCGGTCTACTACGTGCTCGACCGCGACGCGCCGGGCTTCGCCGAGCTGTCGCGGCTCGGCAACGTCGTGGCGCACAGCAGCCGACGGCACCGCTGGCTCATGCTGCACGCGTCGGTCCTCGTCAACTCCTACGACATCGACGCCTACATGCTCCCGGACGGCTGGTCGCGCGAGCAGTACCAGCGCCACCTGGCCTGGCGCGTCGGCAGCCGGCGGGTCTTCCTTCAGCACGGCGTCATCTACAACGACGTGTCCCACGCCTTGCACCGGGGCATCACCGGGTTCGACCTCTTCTGCACCTCCTCCGAGGCCGAGGCCGACTTCGTCCGCGAGCGGATGGACTACACCCACCAGGTGGTGACCACGGGCTTGGCCCGGTTCGACACCCTGGTGCCGGCCGAGCGGGACCGGCCCCGGGTGCTGTTCATGCCGACGTGGCGCAGCTACCTCGTCAGCCCGTCCTACGCCCGGTCACGCGCGGCCCGAGAGGCCCTGGCCGACTCCGCCTACATCACGTTCCTCCGGGCCTTCCTCGCCTCGCCCGAGCTCCAGTCCGAGCTCGAGCGGCACGACGCGACGCTGGAGTTCCTGCCCCACTACGAGGTGGCCCCCCACGTCAGGGACCTCATCGAGGCCCAGCCGAGGTACGTGTTCGGCGATCCCCGTTCCCGGGACGTCCAGACGGCGATCCGCGAGTGCTCGGTGTTCGTGACCGACTGGTCCTCGACGTTCTTCGACGCCGCGTACCTCGGCACGCCCACGGTGCTGTGCCCGTTCGACCGCGACGACTTCTACGCCCGCCACTACCGCCCCGGCTACTTCGACCCGGCTGACCACGGATTCGGGCCCGCGGCCGTCGAGGCCGAGGATGCCGTGGCGGCGGTCGTCGGGTACCTGCGCTCGGGTGGGGCGGTGGAGCAGACCTACGCCGACCGGGCCGACGCCTTCTTCACCCACCGCGACCGCGGAAACGCCGAGCGGATCGTCGAGGCCATCACCGGCCTGCGCTGAGCCTGTGCTGAGCTGCGCTCAGCCGACGACCTCGTCGACGAAGCACCACCGCCACGTCTCCCCCGGCTCGATCGAGCGCATGACCGGGTGCTGCGTCTCGTGGAAGTGCGCCGTGGCGTGCTTGAACTCCGAGGAGTCGCAACAGCCGACGTGTCCGCACTGCAGGCACAGGCGCAGGTGCACCCACGTCGTGCCGTCGCGCAGGCACTCCTCGCAGCCCTCGGGCGTGCGTGGCTCGGCGCACGCGTCGGTGTCCTCCAGGTGCTCGCACGGGGCCTCGATGGTCTCCACGGGCAACATCTCGCTCTCTGCCAGTCGTTCCTGCTGGTCGTCGATCCGGTCGAGCATCGTCTCCTCGAGGTCGAGCGCGCCGAGCACGACGCGCAGGACCGCCTGGTCGGCGCGCCCCTCGTCGCGCAGGCGCAGCACCTCGTCGCGCTCGGCCTGCAGCATCGCCATCCGGGCGCGCACGTACCGCTCGCTCGGCGTCTCGTCCACGTCGACGCCGCGCGGGCCGAGGCGCTCCCACATCTGGTTGAGCCGGTCGTCGGCGCGGTCGCGCAGCGTCGAGCGGGTCGCCTCGTCGACGTCGGGCATGGCCTCGAGCGCGTCGAGCCCGGCCCGCGTGGCGGCCTGGAGCACCGTCGCGGCCTGGAGGGCGTCCTCGCGCGGGTCCGGGCCGCGCACCCCGAGCCGGCGCGCGAGCCCGGGCAGCGTCGTGCCCTGGATGAGCAGCGTCCCGACGGTGACGACGACCGCGACGAGGACGAGCACCTCCCGGTGCGGCGTCTGTGGAGGCAGCAGCAGGGCCGCCGCGAGCGTCACGACGCCGCGCATGCCCGCCCACGACAGCACCGCCGTGTGCGACCAGGGCGACGGCGCCTCGAGCCGGAGCAGGGTGGCCTTGGCCCACCGGAACGGGAAGATCCACATCGGGCGGGCGAGCAGGACGACGAGGAGCGTCCCGAACGCCGCCCACGCGATGGTCCCCCACGAGAGTGCCGAGTCGCGCACCTTCTCGACGACGTAGAACACCTGCAGGCCGATGAGCAGGAACACCGTGTTCTCGAGGAGGAACTGGATCGAGCCCCAGTTGATCCGCTCGGCCAGGCGGGAGGCGCCGGTCTGCGACCGGGGCGACCGGTGCCCGAGGACCAGCCCGGCGGTGACCACGGCGATGACGCCCGACGCGTGCAGCTCCTCCGCGGGCACGTAGGCGGCGAAGGGCACCATGAACGAGAGCACCGTGTCGAAGGCGGGCTCGGTCGAGAACCACCTGCGCAGCCACACGACGACGAGCGACACGGCGGACCCGATCGCGGCACCGCCCACCGACGCCCAGACGAACTGCCCGACGACACCGCCGAAGGTGACGGTGCGGGTGGCCCCACCCGTGGCGAGCCCGGCCGCGGCGAGCGCGGTGCTCAGCGCGACGAGGGCGGTGGCGTCGTTGACGAGGGACTCGCCCTCGAGGATCGTCACGAGGCGGCGGGGCAGCCCGATCTGCCGCCCCACCGCGGTGGCGGCCACCGCGTCGGGCGGCGCGACGACGGCACCGATCGCGAAGGCCACCGCGAACTCGAGGCCGAGCACCTGGTCGAGGAAGAGCGCCACGAGGAGCGCGGTGAACAGCACGAGCCCCACCGACAGCGACAGGATCGTGCCCTTGTACGTGCGCACGTCGATGAGGGAGGTCTGGATGGCGGCGGCGTAGAGCAGCGGCGGCAGGATGCCGAGGAGGACGACCTCAGGCGTCAGCGCGACCTCCGGCACGAAGGGCAGGAACGAGCCGACGATGCCGACGAGGATGAGGACGAGGGGGGCGGGCAGGCGCAGCCGGTCGGCCAGCCACGCCCCGCCGAGGACGGTCGCGGCGATCGCCAGCAACCCGGTCGCGATCTCCACCGGGCCATCCTGCCAACAACCCGGCCCCAGCGGGACTCCCGACCGACGCGTGGTCTCCGGGGCCCCGCCGCAGCCGCCTCAGGAGAAGAAGGAGCGGACCGCCTCGATGACCCGTTGCTGGTCGGCGTCGGTCAGCTCGGTCGCGCACGGCAGGGAGACGCCGCGGGCGAAGAGGCCGTCGCCGACACCGCCGCCGAGCACGGGTGCCGACGCGAAGGGCGGCTGCGCGTGCAGTGGACGCCAGAGCGCACGGGCCCCGACGCCGCGGGCGTGCAGGTGCTCGAGCAGCTCGTCGCGGCCGCGGCCGTCGCCCTCGGGCATCAGCACCGAGTAGAGCCAGTACGTCGCGTCCATGCCCTCGACCCGCGGCGGCAGGACGAGCGACAGGTCGGCGAAGGCGTCGTCGTACCGGGCCGCGATGCGGTGCTTGGCGGCGACGAAGTCGTCGAGTCGCTCGAGCTGGGCCAGGCCCAGGCCGGCGGCGAGGTTGGTGAGCCGGTAGTTGTAGCCGACCTCGTCGTGCAGGTAGCCGACGTCGGGCACCTTCGCCTGGGTCGTCAGGTGGCGGGCCCGCGCGGCGAGCTCGTCGTCGTCGGTGACGAGCATCCCTCCGCCGCCGGTGGTCGCGATCTTGTTGCCGTTGAAGGAGAAGCAGCCGACGCGGCCGACCGTCCCGGTGTGCCGACCGGCGTACCGGCCGCCCGACCACGTGGCACCGAGCGACTCGGCGGCGTCCTCGAGGATCGCCACGCCGTGCCGCTCGCAGGCGTCGACGAGCGGCTCCATGTCGGCGGGCTGGCCGAGCACGTGGACCACCTCGACGACCTTCGGCAGCGGGCGGCCCTCGGCCGCGCGGCGATCGAGCTCGCCGGCGAGCAGCGCGGGGTCGAGGTTCCAGGTGCGGGTCTCGGAGTCGACGAGGACCGGCCGGGCACCGAGGTAGGCGATGGGGTTGACCGACCCGACGAACGTGAAGTCGGAGCAGAACACCTCGTCGTCGCGCTCGACGCCGAGCAGGAGCAGCCCGATGTGGATCGCGGCCGTGCCCGTCGAGCACGCCACGGCGTGCCTGGCCCCGACGCGCTCGGCGAAGCGGCGCTCGAACTCCGAGACGAAGGGACCGACCGACGAGACGAAACCGGACTCGACGGCCTCGAGGACGTACCGACGCTCGAGCTCGCCGATGTTCGGCACGGCGAGCGGGATCGTGCCCTCGGGACCGCGGGCGCCGGGTGCGTGCGCCTCGCCCGCCGGCGGCGTCGGGGCGGCGCCGTTCACCGGTGGTACCGCGCGGCCGTCTCGAGGTCGACGCGCGGGCGCAGCCACTCGGCCGTGGCCGCGAGGCCCTCCTCGAGCGACACGGTCGGGGCCCAGCCGAGCACCGCGTTGGCGCGCGAGGGGTCGGACAGCAGGATCTGCACCTCGGAGTTCTCCGGGCGGATCCGGTCGCTCTCGGTGACGACCTCGGCGTCGTTGTCGGTGACCTTCTTGCACAGCTCGACGACCTCGCCGACCGACACGGTGCGCCCGGTGCCGAGCTGGATCGTGGCGCCCGGCTCGACGTCGGCCAGGGCCGCGCGCACGAACCCGTCGGCGGTGTCGCTGACAAAGGTGAAGTCGCGCTTGGGGCTCAGGTCGCCGAGGCGCAGCTCGGACGCGCCGGCGAGCAGCTGCGACAGGACGGTCGGGATGACGGCGCGCGTCGACTGCCGCGGGCCGAAGGTGTTGAAGGGGCGCAGCGTCATCACCGGCGTGCCGAACGACAGGGCGTAGGACTCGCACATCTTGTCGGCCGAGATCTTCGTGGCCGAGTACGGCGACTGACCGCGCAGCGGGTGCTCCTCGGTGATCGGCACCGACTCCGGCGTGCCGTACACCTCGGAGGTCGAGGTGTTGACCATCCGCGGCACGCCCTGGCGTCGGACCGCCTCGAGCACGTTGAGCGTGCCGATGACGTTGGTCTCGACGTACGAGCGGGGCGCCACGTAGGAGAACGGGATCGCGATGAGCGCGGCGAGGTGCAGCACGACGTCGACGCCCTCGGCGCTGGCCATGACGTGCTCGGGGTCGCGGATGTCGCCGAGCACGACCTCGGCCCGGCCGTCGCGGACGGCCTGCTTGAACGCGTCGGACTCCTCGAGCCAGCCGGTCGACCCGTTCGAGTTGTAGAGGCAGAAGGCGCGCACCTTCGCGCCGTCGGCGACGAGCCGCTCGACGACGTTGCTGCCGATGAAGCCGTCGGAGCCGGTCACGAGCACGGTCTTGCCGGCGATCGAGTCGCTCATCGGCTTCGGCGTGAGGTCCGTCGTCAGTTCCGTCGTCAGTTCCGGCGTCAGTTCCGTTGTCACAGTTGCCTTCTCGTCAGGTGTCATCGTTCTCGTACGGAGGTCGGGAGGGGCCGTCGGGTCACGCCTGGCCCTGCGCGCGGGCGAGGTCGCCGGGCGTGCCGACGTCGATCCACTCGGACTGGATCGGCCAGGCCGCCACCGGCTCGTCGCGCTCGAGGCAGGTCTCGACGAGCTCGGGCATGGTGCTCGCGCGGCCGACGGGCAGCCAGGCGAGCGCGCGCGGCTCGACGGCGTAGACGGCGGCGTTGATGTCGAAGCTGAGGGTCGGCTTCTCCGACAGCGCCGTGACTCGTCCGCCCTCGCTCTCGACGACGCCGAAGGGCACCTCGTGCTGGTAGGTGCGGGTCGCGACGGTGACCGCCGCGCCGCTGCGCTCGTGCGCCTCGAGCAGCTGGGCGGCGTCGTAGTCGACCATGAGGTCGCCGTTCATGACGACGACCGGGTGGTCGAGGTCGGGGCGCTGCTCGCGCAGCAGCGTCAGCGAGCCGGCCGTGCCGAGCGGCAGCTCGGGGTCCTCGCGCAGGTAGCGGACGGTGCAGCCGAGCCGCGAGCCGTCGCCGAGGTGCTCCTCGATCTGGTCGGCCAGGTAGTTGACGCTGACGTAGATGTCGCGGATGCCGTCGCCGACGAGGCCGAGCACGATCCACTCGATGATCGAGCGCCCGGCCACCGTCATGAGCGGCTTGGGGGTGTCGCGGGTCAGGTCGCCGAGGCGGGTGCCGCGGCCACCGGCCATGACGACGGCGACGTTCGGCAGCGGCGCCGACCCGACGACGTCGGAGAGGGTGTGCAGCCCGACAAGCGTGCCGTCCCGCTCGACCTCGGGCACGGCGGAGATCCGCAGGGCTTGCATGAGGTCGAGGACGAGCGCGCGTGGCGAGCCGGCCGCGACGGTGTGCGGGCTCGTCGTGGCGTGGGCGAGGGCCGGGTCCTCGAGGCTCGTGCCCGACAGGAAGGCGCGGCGCAGGTCGCCGTCGGTGAGCAGGCCCGCGAGGCGCCCGGCGTCGTCGACGAGGAGGCACACGAGCGTCGCGCTGCGGTCGACGACCTCGAGGGCGTCGCGGATCGTCGCCGTCGTCGGCGCGCTCGCGGCGCGCAGGTCACGGGCGGTCACCGGTCCTCCTCGCCCATCGGGCTCGCTGGTGCGGCTCCGCCGGTGACGGGCAGGTCGACGAAGCGCTTGACGCGCGGGCCGCTGCCCGCTCCCCGAACGATAGCGAGGACGCGGCCGCTGGCATCACCGGCTCCGTACGGGTTGGTCGTCGCGCGGGCCCGCTCGCGGGCCTCGGGGGTCAGCGCCGCCCGGACGGCGGCCTCGACCGGTGCGCGTCCCTCGTCGGCGTGAGCGACGTTGGCCCCGCGCAGGCGGCCGCGCTGGCGCTCCCCCACGTCGACGGCCGGCACGTGGACGCTCGCCGCCTCGATGACGCCCGAGCTGGAGTTGCCGACGACGACGTCGGCCGAGGCGAGGACGCGCGGGTAGTCGCGCCCGAGGGCCTCGACGACGCGCAGCCGCGGCTCGCGCGCCGCGACCTCCTCGAGCGCGGCGATGATCGCCTCGCGCCCCTCGTCCATGCCCGGGTGGGTGGCCACGACCGTGCCGGCGGCGGCGAGGGTCGCCTCGACCGCCTCCCTCGCCCAGTCGCCGACCGGCGCGCCGGGCTGGGCCGTCGGCGGGTGGTAGGTGAAGAGCGCGAACGGACGCTCGATGCGCTCGACCCCGACGACGCCGGCCAGGGCCGTGTCGTCGAGCGGTTCGGCGGCGGCGAGCCGGTCGAGCCCCGGCGCGCCCGTGACGTGCACCCGGTCGGCGGGCTCGCCCATCTGGCGCAGGCGCACCGCCGACTCCTCGGAGGCGACGCAGTGCTGGTCGGCGAGCTTGGTCACGGCGTGCCGGATGCGTTCGTCGACGGCTCCCTCGGTGACCTCGCCGCCGTGCAGGTGCACGACCGGCACGCCGAGCAGGAACGCCGGCGGCACGACGTAGAGCAGCTCCCAGCGGTCGCCGAGCGCGACGAGCGCCTCTGCTCCGACGCGTCGGAGCACCTCCCCGGCAGCCCGGGCGATGACGGCGCCCTGCTCGAGCTGGGTGGCCACGGTGACGGAGGTCATCGGCTGGGCGAGCGGCACGACGCGCTCGCCCCACGCCTCGCGCGACAGCGCCGGCGGCAGCGCTGCGGCGAGGTCGTCGGCGGCGTACATGACGCCGGTCAGCACCAGCAGGTCGACGTCGTCGGCCGTCGCCAGCGCCTCGAGCACCGGCGACAGCGGGCCGAGGTCGGCTCGCGTGCCGACGAACACGGCGACGGTCGTGCGGTGCCCGCCGTCGGCGTCCGGAGCCGTCACCTCAGGCCTCGAGGTCGGCGTCGGTGAGCGGGGCGCCGGCCGTGACGCCGCGGGCCAGGACGCGTCCGCGCACCTCGACCGCCGGGCTGACGCCGCCCTCGGGGCGCAGCAGCCGCAGGTCGGCGCCCGTCAGGACGTGCCCTGCGGGCAGGTCGGCGGCCACGTGCCAGGACCGGCGCACGAGCGTCGCGTTCTCCTCCTCCGACGGCTGGCGCACCTTGACGCCGTCGCCGAGGGCGCGGGCCAGGGCCTTGGTCTCGCGGACGTACTCGGTGAGGGCGTCCGGCTCGAGGCTCGCCAGGTGGTCGGGGCCGGGCAGCGTGCGGTCGGCCGTGAAGTGCTTCTCCAGGACCGGGGCGCCGAGCGCGACGGCGCCGAGGGCAGTCGTGAGCCCCGGCGTGTGGTCGGACCAGCCGACGGGCACGCCGTGCCGTGCGGCGAGGGCGGGGATGACGCGCAGGTTGCACTCGTCGACGGGCGCCGGGTAGGCCGAGACGCAGTGGAAGAGCACGAGGCCCGGCGCCTCGGCGCAGGCCTCGACGGCGTCGGCCACCTCGGCCTCGGTGCCCATGCCGGTCGACACGAGCAGCGTGACCCCGAGCCGCGAGAGCTCGCGCAGGTAGGGCAGGTTCGTCAGCTCGCCCGAGCTGACCTTGAGGGCGGTGAGCCCGAGGCCGACGAGCATCTCGGCGCTGTCGAGGTCGAACGGCGTCGAGAGGAAGGTCGTGCCGGCCTCGCGGGCGTGGTCGCGCAGCTCCGCCCACACCGACTCGGGCAGCGTCAGCGCCTCGAGGAGGCTGCGCTGGTCGGTGCTGCCGCCGCGGTCGCGCTGGTAGGGCGTCGTCGCCGCGGCGGAGGACACGAGCTTGTCGGGCGAGAAGGTCTGGAACTTCACCGCGTCGGCGCCGGAGGCCGCGGCGACGTCGACGAGGCGGTGCGCGAGCTCGGCGTCGCCGTTGTGGTTGACGCCCGCCTCGGCGATGACGTGCACCTGTCCGGGAGTGGGCACCGTCGTGCCGGCGAGGTCGACGGCACGGACGCGGGGCGGGGTCCCGGGCAGCTGGTCGGTGGCAGGGGTGGTCACAGGCGGCCTCCGGGGTCGGTGGTCGGACGGGGCTCGCGGGCGGGCGCGCCGACGACGGTGACGCCGTCGGGCACGTCGGTGGTCACGACCGCGCCGGCGCCCACGGTGGCCCCGGACCCGACGCGGACCCCCGGCAGGACGCGCGCGCCGCTGCCGACGAGCGTGCCGGCCCCGACCGTCGCGGCCCCGAGGAGCACGGCGCCGGGCGCGATGTGGGCGCCCTCCCCGACGCTGCAGTCGTGCTCCACGACGGCCGCGGTGTTGACGACGACGGCCGTGCCGAGAACGGCGGCGGGCCCGACGTGGGCGTGCTCGAGCACGACGACGCCGGCGCCCAGGTGGGCGTGCGGAGCGACGGTCGCGGTGGCCGCGACGACCGGCGGGGCGGCGAGGTCGCGCTCGGCGATCTCGCGCAGCAGCCGCAGCCGGGCCGGGTTGCTGCCGATCGCCACGGCGACCTCGAGGCCGTCGGCCTCGGCGCGGTCGAGCGCGTCGACGTCGGTCTCGAGCGCCTCGACGTGCCAGTCGCGCCCGCCGGCGTCGCCCGCGACGGCCACGACGCGGTGACCGGCGCGCTCGAGGACGTCGACGACCGAGCGGGCGTGGCCGCCGGCGCCGAGGACGACCCAGGCCGCCACGTCAGACCGCCTTCGGTGCGTGATCGGCGGGCACGTGGCCGAGCGCGGTGGCCGCCTCGGCCAGCGCGCCGCCGACCTTGCGGATGTTGTCGGGCTCGAGGACGGCCGGCACGCGCGGCGGGTCGAGCACGAGGCCCTCCCACGAGTTGCGGACGTACTCGTGGGCGAACCACGCGTCGATGTCCTTCTCGTCGGCGCGCAGCGACTCCCAGCCCCGGTCGGCGACGAACTGCGTCAGGTCGTCCGGGCTCGCGAGCGTCGCGACGTTGCCCAGGGCGCTCCACGGCATCCGGGCACCCGACACGACGGGTAGCCCGAGCAGGCCGGCCTCAAGGCCGACGGTGCCGGTGGCGGTCGTCGTGAAGACGGCCCGCTTCATGAGGTCGCGGGAGTCGGCGAACGGGTCGATCGTCGCGATGTTCGGGTGGGCGTCGAACTGCGGCCAGTAGTCGGGGTCGCGACGCCACATGAAGTGCGCGTGCTCCTTGACCGCGACGCCGATGCCGAGCGGCGCGAGGGCGTCGGCGAGGACGCGTGCCGTGTAGGCCTGGTCGCGCCACTCCTGGCCCATCACGTCGGCGCTCGACTCGGGCTGCACCTGCAGCGGCAGGAAGACGAACCGCTCGGGCACCGGGTCCCACTGCCGCGAGCGGTACTCGCGCAGGTTGAGCCGGGCCTTGACCGGGTTGAGCCACGGCAGCCGGGCGTAGTCGCTCGGGCGCGGCAGCTGGAGGTTGGCGCCGCGGTCGACGGCGAACTCCTTGACGCGGTCGGTGGCGAGGCGCCAGATCTCGCCGCCCGTCTCGACCTTGAGGTTGCGGGCGTAGCCCATCGGCCGGCCGTGCTCCGTGCGCCAGTCGGCGATGAACCGCTCGCCCGCCGCCACGGCCGAGGGGTCCTCGACCTGCCGCTCCCACAGGGTGATCCCCTTGGGCGCGCCGATGAGGCCGAACCGGTCGGAGGGCAGCCGGATGCCGCGCGGCCAGGTGGCCAGGCCCCCGTGGTGGGTGACGAGCCCGGCCGTGAGCAGCTCGGAGGTCACGGTGAACTCGACGAGCGCGAGCATCGGGCCGCGGTCGGCGATGACGGCCTCGAGCTCCTCGGCGGCGAGGTTGAGGAAGTTCATCGCGGTGTCGACGCGGTTGCGCCGCAGGGCCCGCTCGGACACGAGCAGGTCGAGCGGGTCGAGGCCGATGCCGGCGCAGGCGCGCTTGAGCGCGGCGTGCGGGGCCAGGCCGCTGACGACGTTGGCCTTGCGGGCCTGCGCGTACGGCAGGCGGACGGTCGTGGCGCGGGGCGCATGACGACGCACCCACGCGAGGTTGGCGTCGGTGCGCACGACGAGGACGAGGTCCTTGGTCTCGAAGCCGGCGTGGACGAGCGCCGGCACGAGGAGGTCGTCGTAGCCCAGTCCCATGTGGACGAGGGGTGTCACCACGAAAGCGTCTCTCCTGGAAGGTCGGGGTCGGGAGGAGGTCGGGGGCGCCTCCCGGCGGCGCCCCATCCTATCCGCGCAGGCTCCGCACGACGCCGGGCGCGAGGGCGAGGGCGGCGCCGGCGACCGCCACCGCGAGGCCGGCACGCAGCCACAGGCCCACGCCCTCGGCCGGCAGGAACGCCCCGACGAGCGCGAGCACCACCGAGACCACCGCCACGAGCACGAGCCGGCCCGGCCAGCGCAGCGGCGAGTGCCGCACCGCCGACCACGTCGTCGCCGCCATGAGGACGACGTAGGCCAGCGCCTTGGCCACCGCGACACCGACGAGCCCGAGTCCGGTCGCCGACGTCAGCAGCCAGGCCGTGCCGGCGAGGACGGCGAGCGCGACGAGCGCCGCCCAGGCCAGGTGCCCGGTGCGCTCGATGTCGAGGACCGCGAGCGAGGACCCCTGGTAGACCATGTACGACACCGCCACCGTCGACACGACGCCGAGCGCCGCGACGATGGCGGCGCGGTCGAACGAGGCGTCGGCCATGACCGCCACGAGCCACGGGCCGAGCAGCGCGACGCCGGCGGCCCCCGCCCCGACGACCGTCGTCAGCGCCGTGCCGGTTCGGGCCGTCCACGCCCACCGGTCGGCGAGCGGTCGTGACAGCACGAGCGGGCCCCACGCGTTGAAGAGCGCGACCGCGAGGACGAAGGGCATGTTCCCGAGCTGGAGCGCCACCTGGTACTCCCCGGCGGCCGCCGTGCCGACGAGCCACCCGGCGAGCAGGACGTCGCCGGACAGCAGCCCGAGCATCGCGACCGCCTGCGGCAGCAGCGGCGCCGCGAGCCGGATGCCCGACCGGACGCGCTCGCGCTCGGCCGTGGGCGGGAGCGGCCGGCCGAGGACCAGGGCGAGGACAGCCGCCAGGACGACGACCGACGCGTAGGCCGTGAGGTACGTGGCCGCGCTGCGGTCGGCGCGCGCGGCGAGGACGCCGGTGAGCTGCGCGCCGACGGTCGCGACGACCGCGAGCGCGAGAAAACCCCACGGCTGCAGGCGAGCCCGCATCAGCGTCTGTCCCGAGACGACGGTCGTGAGCGCCACGGAGGCGACGACGAGCGGCAGCCACTGGGACAGGTCGGCGTGCCCGGCGGCTGACAGGACGAGCGCGACCGCGAGGCCGAGGACCCCGAGCGCGACAGCGAGCAGCACCATCGTGCCGGCGAGGGCACGCGCCACCCGCGGGCCCTCGGCGCCCCGGTGGTGCTCGCGGAGGATCACCTGCGGCAGGCCGGCCGCGGCGATGGTGCCGACCATCTGCACGACGACGAGGCCGGTGGCGACGCGGCCGAACTGCGTCGCGCCGAGCACGCGCGTCGCGAAGGGCAGCACGAGCAGCACGCCGAGCCCCTGCAGCGCCGTGCCGACGAGGTAGACGACGGAGTGGGCCCCGAGGGAACCGGGCGAGCCGGACGCGCCCGGGCCACCGGGCGCCGGCGGCTCGGTGTCGGTCACCGGGGACTCGCGCTCGTCTGCCACGATGGTGAACCTACTAGGGGCGAAGGAGGACCGGGTGAGCGCGAGGTGAGCGCGGGCGTCGTCGTGCGCGGTGCCGGGTCGATCGGCCGCCGCCACGCCCGGGTCCTCTCGGCCCTCGGGTGCTCGGTGTCGCTGTGGCCGGTACGACCGCGCGGTTCCGACGCCTACCCCGACCTGCCCGGCGTCCGCGTCGTCGGCGACGCGTCGGCGCCGGCCCTGCTCGCCGCTGCCGACCTCGTCGTCGTCGCCACCGACACCGGCCGGCACGTGGCCGACACCGTGGCCGCGCTCGACGCCGGCGCCCGCCGGGTGCTGCTCGAGAAGCCGGTCGCCCCGACGCGTGTCGACGCGGAGGCACTCGCCGCCCACCCCCGCGCCGGTGAGGTCTGGGTCGCGGCGCCGCTGCGCGCCCACGAGGCGTTCCGGCACGTGCTCGGCTCGGTCGGCTCGGTCTTCGGCAGCACGCCCGGTGGCACCGTCTCGGCACACGCGTGGTCGCAGTCGTGGCTGCCCGACTGGCGCCCCGACCGCGACCACCGCGAGTCCTACTCGGCCCGCGCCGACGAGGGCGGGGTCCTGCGCGACCTCGTCCACGAGCTCGACTACCTCTCCGTGCTGCTCGGCCCTCCGACGCTCCTCGGCGCCCGGCTCGAGCACGACGGCCCCCTCGACATCGAGGCCGAGCAGGCCGCGACGCTGCTCTGGTCGGCCGGCCGGGCCACCGTCACGTGCCGCCTCGACTACGTGACGCGTCCGGCGACCCGCGGCCTCGTCCTGCGCGGGCCCGACGGGTGCCTCGAGTGGGACGTGCCGTCCGCGACGGTGCGGCACACCGGGGCCGACGGGTCGGTGACCACCCGCGTCTTCGACGCCGACCTCGACCGCGACGCGACGATGGCCACCCAGGCCCGCGCCGCGCTCGACCTCTCCCCCGCCACCGACGCCCCGACGCGTCACGCCGCCGGCGCCCCGGCCACCCTCGCCGAGGGGCTGGCCACCCTGGACCTCTGCGACCGAGCGAGGAAGCTGTCATGACGACCCAACCAACTAGCCCGCCTCGCATCCTCGCGGTCATCCCGGCCCGAGGTGGATCGAAGGGCCTGCCCGGCAAGAACATCCGCCCGCTGGCCGGCCTGCCGCTCGTCGCGCACTCGGTGCGGGCCGCGGCGATGACGCCCGAGGTCACCCGGTGCGTCGTCACCACCGACTCCGAGGAGATCGCCGACGTCGCGCGGGCCCACGGCGGCGAGGCACCTTTCCTGCGCCCGGCCCGCCTCGCGGGTGACGACGCGCCGATGGCCCCCGTCGTGCGGCACGCCCTCGAGTGGGTCGAGGCCGACGAGGGCCGGGCCTACGACGCCGTCCTGCTCCTCGACCCCACGAGCCCCTCCCGCGTCCCGGCCCAGTTGGCCGAGGCGGCCCGGCGCCTCGCCGACGACCCGGCGCTCGACGGCGTCATCGCCGTGTCCGAGCCGACCTTCAACCCGGTGTGGGTCGGCGTCCGGCCCGCCGACGCGTCGCGCCCCGACGGCCCGCTCACCCGGTTCATCGACGCCGGCACCGGGATCACCCGGCGCCAGGACGCCGCGCGGTTCCTGCGCATCAACGGCAACTTCTACCTGTGGCGGGCCGACTTCGTGCGCCGCCTCGAGGCGTCGTGGTTCGACGAGGGAACGCACGCGGGCCTGGAGATCCCCGAGGCCCAGGCCTTCTCGATCGACGACGAGTACGAGTTCCGGCTCATCGAGGCCCTCGTCGGCGCGGGCCTCATCACGCTGCCCTGGCTCGAGGGCCGCCCCACCGCACCGAAGGACACCCGATGACCGCCGGCCACCCGACGCACTCGACCGACCTCACCGGCCGCACCGCTGTCGTCACCGGCGGGGCCGGGCCGCTCGGCCGCGTGCTCTGCGACGCCCTGGCCACCGCAGGCGCACGGGTGGTCGTCGTCGACCTCGACGCGTCCGCCTGCGCCGCCGCGGCCGACGGGCTGGCCGGCGCGGACCACGTGCCGCTCGCGGCGAACCTCCTCGACCCGGAAGGCCTGTCCGCGGTCGTCGACGCCGTCACCGGGCTCGGCGCCTGCGACGTCCTCGTCAACAACGCCGCCTTCACCGGCACGTCCGGCGTGCCCGGCTACGCGGTCCCCTTCGAGGAGCAGACCGACGACGCGTTCACCATGGCCCTCGCCCTCAACCTCACGGCGCCGTTCTCGCTGACCCGGCGCCTCGCCCCGCTGCTGCGCGCCGGTGGCCACGGCAGCGTCGTCAACGTGTCGAGCATCTACGGCCTCGTCGGGCCGAACATGGGCCTCTACGCCGGCACCCGGATGGGCAACCCGGCGGCCTACGCCGCGAGCAAGGGGGGCCTCGCCCAGCTGACCCGCTACCTGTCGACCGTCCTCGCGCCGGACGTGCGCGTCAACGCCTTCGCCCCCGGCGGCATCGCCCGCGGACAGGACGACGCGTTCGTCGAGCGCTACGAGGCGCTGACGCCGCTGGCCCGGATGGGCACCGAGGACGACTTCCGCGGCGTCGTCACGTGGCTGGCCTCCGACGCGTCGGCCTACGTCACCGGCCAGGTCGTCGCCGTCGACGGCGGCTGGACGGCCTGGTAGGCCGCCCAGCCGGGGTCGTCGGTCCGGCCTGCCCTCAGCCCTTGAGCTCGGGGGCGACCTTCTCCTCGAACAGCTCGATGCCGGAACGGTCGTAGGCGGCCTCGCCGAAGTAGGTGATCGCGTACGTCATGCCGCGCGACTCCATGTCCTTGAGCATCTCCACGACCTGCTCGGGCGTGCCCACCGCCGGCTGGCGGCGCAGGCTCTCGACGTGCTCCTCGACCTTCTTCTCGGGCACGCCGCCGCGGCGGAGCAGCTCGCCGTTGAACTTGAGGCGGTCCTCGACGTCGGCCTCGGTCTCGCCGATGACGACGTTGTAGTTGGCCGAGCGGACGATCGAGCCGAAGTCGCGTCCGAGCGCGTCGCAGTGGCCCTTGAGGATCTCGCTCTTGTGGTCGAAGCCCTCCGCGGCGCCGTCGAAGTTCGTGTAGTCGGCGTACTGCGCGGCGATCTTGAGGGTCACCTTCTCGCCCCCGCCGGCGATCCACATCGGGATGCCGTTGTCGGGGCTGCCCAGGTGGCTCGTGCCCTGCAGCGGGCGCGGGGCGCAGAGCGCGCCGTCGACCTGGTAGTACTTTCCGTCGAGCGTGGCCGAGCCCTTGGTCCACATGTCGCGGAACACCTGCACGCCCTCGCGCAGGGCGCCGAGCCGGTCGCCGGCCTTGGGGAAGCCGTAGCCGAAGGCACGCCACTCGTGCTCGTACCAGCCGGCGCCGATGCCCATCTCCGTGCGGCCGCCCGAGACGACATCGACCGTCGCCGCGACCTTCGCGAGGTAGGCGGGGTTGCGGTAGGCCATGCACGTGCACATCTGGCCGAGCCGCACCCGGTCGGTGGCCGCCGCGAAGGCAGCCATCAGCGTCCACGCCTCGTGCGTCGCCTCGTCCGAGGGCTCCGGCACGGTGTGGAAGTGGTCGTAGACCCAGATGGACTCGAAGACGTCGCCGTCGTCGGCGTGCTTGGCGAGGTTGACCATGGCTTCCCACTGCTGGGCCGGCTCGATGCCGACGAGATCCATCCGCCAGCCCTGGGGAACGAACATTCCGAATCGCATCGGGCCATCCAACCACGGGTGGCTGGACGACCCCGGTCCCGTCCCGCACGCGCTCGCCCGCGTCCGGCCCCCTCGCGCGTGTGAGGATGGGGCGCATGGCCTCGCACCGCAACGACCCCGACGTCATCCGCGACCTGCTCCACACGCCGGCGACGTGGGCGGTCGTCGGACTCGGCGACAACCCCGACCGCACCGCCTACCGCGTCGCGCTCTGGCTCCAGCGCGAGCTCGGCATGCGGCTCGTCCCGGTGCACCCGTCGGCGGCGACGGTCCACGGCTCCACCGGGTACGCCTCGCTGTCGGACATCCCCGACGGCTCGGTCGTCAAGGTCGTCGACTTCTTCGTCAACAGCGACCACGTGGGGGCGGTGGTCGACGAGGCGATCGCCGAGCGCGAGCGGCTCGGGATCGAGGCCCTGTGGCTGCAGCTCGGCGTCGTCGACGAGGACGCCGCCGCCCGCGCCGAGGCGGCCGGGCTGGCCGTCGTCATGGACACCTGCCCGAAGATCGAGTTCCCGCGGGTCCAGCCCGGCGACGGCGCCGACGCCGTCACCGGCTGACGCGGGCAGCCGCCTCAGTCGAGGCCGCGGGCGACCTCGTCGCGGAGCTTGGCGCCCTTGGCGTGCGCCTGGTCGCGCAGGTCGTCCTGGAAGGCGAGCATCCGCTCGCGCACGTCGGCGGCCAGCTCGTCCGAGCCGGAGGCGACGATCCGGGCCGCCAGCAGCCCGGCGTTGCGGGCCCCGCCCACCGAGACCGTCGCGACCGGGACGCCGGCCGGCATCTGCACGATCGACAGCAGCGAGTCCATCCCGTCGAGGTACTTCAGCGGCACCGGCACCCCGACGACCGGCAGCGGCGTCACCGACGCGAGCATCCCGGGCAGGTGGGCCGCTCCGCCGGCGCCGGCGACGATGACGCGCAGGCCGCGGCCCGCGGCGTCGTGGCCGTAGGCGATCATCTCGTCGGGCATCCGGTGCGCCGACACGACGTCGGCCTCGAACGGGATGCCGAACTCCTGCAGGGCGCGGGCCGCCTCACGCATGACGGGCCAGTCGCTGTCGCTGCCCATGACGATGCCGACGACGGGGGCCGGGCCGGGGGCGCTGGTCTGCTGCTCGCTCACGATGTCCTCGCTCACTCGGGTTGTCTCACTCGGGTGGTCTTACTCGGTGACGGTGCCGCGCAGGTAGTCCGCGGCGTGCCCCGCCCGCTCCCGCGCGTCGTCGAGGTCGGGCGCGCTGACGTTGACGTGGCCGATCTTGCGGCCCGGGCGCACGCCCTTGCCGTAGAGGTGGACCTTGACGCCGGGGTCGCGGGCCATGATGTGGCGGTAGGCCGAGTACAGCTCCTCGTGCTCGGGGCGGTCGCCACCGAGGACGTTGGCCATGACGGTCCACGGGGCGCGCGGCCGCGGGTCGCCGAGCGGCAGGTCGAGCACGGCACGCAGGTGCTGCTCGAACTGGCCGGTGACCGCGCCGTCCATCGACCAGTGGCCGCTGTTGTGCGGTCGCATCGCCAGCTCGTTGACGACGTAGGCGGGGGCGCCGTCGCGCTCGACCTCGAACATCTCGACGGCGAGGACGCCGGTGACGCCGAGCTCGCCCGCGATCCGGAGGGCGGCCTCGGTGGCGCTCGAGGCGAGGTCGGGGCCAAGGTGCGGCGCCGGGGCGAGCACCTCGGTGCAGATGCCGTCGGTCTGGACCGTCTCGACGACGGGCCACGCCGCGGCCTGCCCCGAGGGGCTGCGGGCCACGAGGACGGCGATCTCGCGGGTGAAGTCGACCTTCTCCTCGAGGAGCAGGCCGTCCTCGAGCGCGCCGGGCTCACCGACGTGGGCGAGCCACTCGGCGACGTCGTCGACGGAGCGAGCGACGGTGACGCCCTTGCCGTCGTAGCCCCCGCGCGGCGTCTTGGCGATGACCGGCCAGCCGACCTCGGCGGCGAAGGCCTCGACGTCCTCGGCGGTGCGGGCGGCACGCCAGCGCGGGCACGCGACCCCGAGGGCCTCGAGCCGCTCACGCATCGCGAGCTTGTCCTGGGCGAAGCGCAGCGCCGCCGGCGTCGGGTGCAGCACGACGCCCTCGGCCTCCAGCTCGGCGAGCACCGCCTGCGGCACGTGCTCGTGGTCGAAGGTCACGACGTCGCACGAGGCGGCGAAGGCCCGGATCGCCTCGACGTCGGTGTGTTCGCCGACCGGGGCGCTCGGCACGACGAGGGCTGCGGCCGCGGTGTCGCTCTCGGCGAGGACCGACAGCTGGATGCCGAGCTCGACGGCCGGGCCCTGCATCATCCGGGCCAGCTGGCCTCCGCCGACGACGCCGACGACGGGGAATCCTCCGGGGGCGCGCTTGGGCTGGCTCACGGCGCCCAAGCGTAGCCGCGCCCGCTCAGGCGCGAGCGTCCGGTCCACCCGAGGCGACCGGGGCGACGCCGGCGGGCTCCCCCGGCCCGTCGCCGGGCTCGGCCAGGACTGCCTCGGCGTGGCTCGGGTCGGCGAGGTCGGGGTGGTGGGTGCGCACCGCGGCGAAGGTCCACAGCTTGTTGAGCACGAACGAGACCGGCGTCGTCACGGCGATGACGATGAGCTGGGCCCAGTAGAGGCGGGTGCGGAAGCCGGTCGAGTTGTCGAAGACCGACTCGGGCAGGTGCAGCGCGGAGTTCGGGTGCATGAGCAGCGTCAGCAGGACGAGCCCGACGACCTGGGCGAGGAGACCGACGGCGAGGAACGGCAGGTACTCGCGCATCCACCGGGCGTGCCGGCTCGTGCGGAACGTCCAGGTGCGGTTGAGCTGGAAGTTCCAGAGGTTGGCCACGAGGAAGGCGATCGTCGAGTACACGTGGTACCAGCGCACGTGGTACTCGGTGCCGCCGAGGGCGACGATCGCCGCGTGCTCGTCCGGGCCGAGCTTCTTGACGACGATGAGCGTCAGCATGTTGACGAGCACGCCGGACAGACCCACGACCCCGAACCGGAAGAGCAGCACCCAGTTGTGGCGGTGGCGCACGAAAAGGAAGTGGTGCAGGCGCCTCACGGGCGCACCCTACCCCGGCTTCCCGGACGCTCCCGCAGGTTCCGGCGAGTCGGGGCGCGCCGGAGGCCAGGCTCAGTCGGTCTCGGCCTCGGACAGGAACAGGGCGAACCGTGCCGGCTGGGCCTGCACGAGGTCGAGGCGCCCACCGTTGGACTCGGCGAGGTCGCGGGCCAGGGCCAGGCCCAGGCCCGTGCTGCCGCCCGCGCCGCTGCTGACCGAGCGCTCGAAGATGTGCGGCGCCATCGCGGCCGGCACGCCGTCGCCCTGGTCGCTGACCTCGACGATGACCGAGGGGCCCGAGCGCCGCGCGTGGATGTCGACGGTGCCACGACCGTGCACGAGGGAGTTCTCGAGCAGCGTCGAGAGGATCTGCGAGAGCGCGACCGGCGTCGACCGCACGAACAGCCCCCGCTCGCCGTGGACGCGCACCGAGCGTCGGGCCTGCTCGAAGGCCGGCTGCCACTCGCGCTGCAGCGCCGCGATGACCGAGTCGAGCGACACCGCCGGCGACGGGCCGCCGGACCCGCGGGCGCGGCCGAGGAGGTCGTCGACGACGCGCGTCAGGCGTTCGACCTGCGCGATGGCGATGTTCGCCTCCTCCTTGACCACGTCGCCGTCGTCGGTCTCGGAGATCTCCTCGAGGCGCATGAGCAGGGCGGTCAGGGGCGTGCGCAGCTGGTGGCTGGCGTCGGCGGCGAAGTCGCGCTCGGCGGCGAGCGACTTGGTCATGTCGTGGGCCCGACGCGTCATGACGCCGGACACCTCGTCGATCTCGGAGATGCCCGAGTGCACGGGCGTGAGGCGCGCCTCGCCGTTGGCGAAGCGCGAGGCGAGGTGCAGCAGCTGCTGGGAGGCGTCCTCGACGCGCTGGCGCCACGCCCGCGTCGCGACGAAGCCGGCACCGGCCGACACGACGACGACACCGACCATCGCGGCGGAGAACCAGCCGACGGCAACGAGCGGGTCGGGGTCGAGCCAGGAGACGACCGCGTCGGGCTGCTGCGTCACGAACCACCAGACGAGGCCCGTGGCCAGCACGAGGCACAGCGCGGCCGTGACCCCCACGACGACGAACGCCATCCGGTCGAGCAGCCGCCTCATCTCACTCCGCCTGGGGACGTTCGAAGCGGAAGCCGACGCCGCGGACCGTGGCGATGTACTGCGGCGAGGTGGCGTCGTCGCCGAGCTTTCGCCGCAGCACCGAGATGTGCATGTCGAGGGTCTTGGTCGAGCCGAACCACGCGGTGTCCCAGATCTCGCGCATCAGCTGCTCGCGGGAGACGACCTTGCCCTGCTCGCGGACGAGGACGCGCAGCAGGTCGAACTCCTTGGCGGTCAGCTGCAGCTCCTGGCCCTTGAACCAGGCGCGCCGGCCGTCGGAGTCGATGCGGACGAGCTCGCCGGAGGCCACGACCTCGGTGGGCGTGCGACGCAGCAGCGCCCGGACCCGCGCCAGCAGCTCGGCGAGGCGGAAGGGCTTGGTCACGTAGTCGTCGGCGCCGGCGTCGAGACCCACGACGGTGTCGACCTCGTCGGCCCGGGCCGTGAGGATGAGGACCGGGATGGTGCGGCCCTCGGCGCGGATCCGGCGGCACACCTCCAGCCCGTCGATCTTCGGCAGGCCGAGGTCGAGCAGGACGAGGTCGGGGTTCTCCTTGGCGCCGTCGAGGGCGGCCGAACCGTCCTCACGCACGTCGACGTCGTACCCCTCGCGCCGCAGCGCACGCGCCAGCGGTTCCGAGATGGCCGGGTCGTCCTCCGCCAGGAGCACTCTCGTCATGTCACCGTCCTCACATCGCTCGCGGCCGCGCCGGGGCTGTCCGGGGTGTCCGGATCGTCCCGCCGTCCGGGGGTGGTCCGGGTCGGCCGTGGGCAGCCTATCGACAAAGGGACGATTCGCACTCGCACGCACTCGCCGACGCTCCGCGTCGGGGCGCCGCCGGCACCGCGGGGGTCAGCGCCCGGGCCACTCCGGGCGTCGCTTCTCGGCGAACGCCGCCACACCCTCACGGCGGTCGCCGGAGAAGGCCGTGGCGCGCCAGCACGCGTCCTCGATCTCGAGGCCCGCCGCGAGGTCGACGTCGGCGCCGAGGCGCATGGCCCGCTTGGCGTTGCGCAGCCCGACGGGCGAGTTGGCGGCGATGACCGCCGCGAGCTCGAGCGCGCGGTCGCGGGCCGTCCCCGCCGCGACCATCTCGTCGACGGCACCGAGTGCGAGCGCCTCGCCCGCACCGAGCCGGGCCGCGGTGAAGATCGCCCGGGCGGCCCTGGACCACCCGACGCGGCGCACGAGCAGCTGGGTGCCCCCGCCGCCGGGGATGACGCCGACACCCACCTCGGGCAGCCCGACCGTCGCCGCGTCACCGGCCACGATGACGTCGCAGGACAGGGCCAGCTCGAACCCGCCGCCGAGCGCGAAGCCGTCGACGGCTGCGATCGCCGGCACCGGCAGCCCGAGGACGCCGCCGTACGCCCGTCGCGCCACCGGGCGCTGCTCCATGAGGTCGGCGTCGGTGAAGGCGTTGCGCTCCTTGAGGTCGGCACCGACGCAGAAGGCCTTCGGGTGGCTCGAGGTGAGCACGACGCAGCGCACCGACGCGTCGGACGCGACGGCGTCGGTCGCGGCGGCGATCGCCCGGGCCATGTCGGTCGAGACGGCGTTCATCGCCGCGGGACGGTCCAGGACGATCTCGGCGACGTGGGCCAGCGACGGCTCGTCGAACCGCTCGACCCGCACGAGGGGGGCGGTGGCGTCGGTGTGGTCTGGCTGGCTGGTCACAGCGGGGTCTCCTGGCGACGGTGCGAGGGCGGGTGGTGGACAGGTCAGGACGTGCGGCGTCCGGTGGCCGGGGCGCGGCGCAGCAGCGAGGGCGTCACGGGCCCGACGCCCCGCAGGATGCGGCGGCGCTGCCCGGTCAGCTCGAAGCCCGACATCGCCGCCAGCTCGCGCGCCAGCGTGGCGTCGACGAGGACGGTGCCGGCCTGGGCCACGGCGGTCAGGCGCGAGGCCCGGTTGACCGTGGTGCCGAAGACGTCGCCGAGGCGGGAGATGATCGGGCCGCGCGCCATGCCGCAGCGCACGTCGGGCAGGACGTCGTCCTCGGTCATCGTCTCGACGAGGTCGAGGGCGATGGCGGCGGCCGGGGCGACGCCGACGGTCGTGAAGAGCACCTCGTCGCCGACCGTCTTGATGAGGCGGCCGCCGTGGGCCGTGATGACGTCGGCCGACAGCGCCTCGAAGCGCGAGACGAGCCGGGCGAGGTCGCGCTCGGACATCCGCCGCACGAGGGCCGTGAAGTTGACGAGGTCGGCGAACCCGACAGAGCGCATCTTCGTGGAGCCGTAGGACTCCGGGTCGGCGTCGGCCAGCATGCGCGACACGGTCGCCGACAGGTGGCGTCGCCACGCGTAGACGAGCAGCGGTTCGAGCCGGTCGGTCAGGGCGGCGAGGCGGCGGGCGGTCTCCTCGGCGGTCTCGATGCCGGGCACGGCCCGCGACTCGCCGGCGTCGTGCTCGTCGCCCTCGTGGGCCCGCGACCACTCCGCCTCGACCGCCTCGGCGATGAGCTGTGACTGCCAGCCGGCGAGGCGGTCGGTGGACCGGGCGAACGCCCGGGTCATCGCGAGCGCCGTGGTCTCGTCGAGCAGGCCGTCGCGCACGATGCCGGCCACGGCCGTCAGGGCACGCTGGTCGGCCTCGGTGAACAGCTCGTCGTCGGTGTCGACGACGGGGAAGCCCAGCGCGTGCCAGAACCGGCGCGCGGACAGCAGCGACACCTCGGCGCCACGGCTGACGTCGCGGCGGCGCAGCTCGAGCGGCCGGCCGAGGAGCTGCTCGGTGTAGTCGCGGGTGGCCCGCTCGTCGGCGTCCCCGCCGCCCGGGCCCGGCTCCGTCATGGGGCCGATCATGCCAGCACCCCTGCGCTCAGCGCCGTCGCACGTGGACGACGTCGCCGGCGGCGAAGGCGCGCCGGCCCGACGGGGTGTCGACGACGAGGGCGCCGGTCTCGTCGACGGCCACAGCAGTGCCCTCGACGGGCTCCCCGACAGGCAGGTGGACGCGGACCACCTGTCCCAGCGTCGAGCACGCCGCGCGGTAGGCGTCGCGGGCGCCGTCGGCGCCGAGCCCGGCCCCGACGCCCGGGCCGACGAGGGCCGCGAGCTCGTGGAGGTAGGCGACGACGAGGTCCTCACGACGCACCCGCACCCCGGTGAGGGCGACCGACGTCGCGGTGTCGACGGGCAGCTCGTCGCGGTCCTGGTCGACGTTGACCCCGGTGCCGACGACCACGGCCCGCCGCGGCGCCGGTCCCGGGACGTCGACGAGCTCGCAGAGGATGCCGCTGACCTTGCGGTCGCCGTCCTCGGGCAGCAGGACGTCGTTGGGCCACTTGAGCCGGGGCGACAGGGCGTGCCCGGCCCGCTCCGTCGTCGAGGTGATCGCCCGGGCGAGGGCCAGGCCCGCGAGCAGCGGCAGCCAGCCGAGCCCGGTCGCGCCGGCCGGGTCGTCGGCCGGGCCGTCGACCGGCACGGCGGCCGAGACGGCGACCGACGCCCGGTCCGGCACCTCCCAGGCGCGCCCGAGGCGTCCGCGTCCGCCGGTCTGGTGGTCGGTGAGCACGACCCACCACAGCGCGCCGTCGGCCGAGGCGAGCCGCGACGCGTCGGGACCGATGCCCTCGGCGGCCCCCGTCAGCAGCTCGCGCAGGCGGCTGTTGGTCGAGCCGATGGCGGGGTGGAACTCGACCCCGCGCCACGGCTGCCCGGACGTGACCAAGGCCGCACCGACGATCTCCGGCTCCAGCGAGTTGCGCACGTATCCAAGGCTAGAGTGCGGCCATGGCAACGGATCACGCCCTCGCAGAGCCGGCCTCGGACACCGCTTCGAACACCGCGACCGGCCCCGACCTGACGACGACGGCCGGCAAGCTCGCCGACCTCAAGCGTCGGGTGGCCGAGGTCGCGCACGCCGGGTCGGACCGCGCCGTCGAGAAGCAGCACGCCCGCGGTAAGAAGACGGCCCGCGAGCGCATCGCGATGCTCCTCGACGAGGGCACGTTCATCGAGATGGACAAGTACGCCCGGCATCGCAGCAACAACTTCGGCCAGGAGAAGAACCGTCCCTACGGCGACGGCGTCGTCACCGGCTACGGCACCATCGACGGCCGGCAGGTGGCGGTCTTCGCCCAGGACTTCACCGTCTTCGGCGGGTCCCTCGGCGAGGTGTTCGGCGAGAAGATCGTCAAGGTCATGGACTTCGCCATGAAGATCGGCTGCCCGGTCATCGGCCTCAACGACTCCGGTGGCGCCCGCATCCAGGAGGGCGTCGTCTCCCTCGGCCTCTACGGCGAGATCTTCCACCGCAACGTCCGCGCGTCGGGCGTCGTCCCGCAGATCAGCCTCGTCATGGGCCCGTGCGCGGGCGGCGCGGTGTACTCCCCCGCCATCACCGACTTCACCGTCATGGTCGACCAGACCTCCCACATGTTCATCACCGGCCCCGACGTCATCAAGACCGTCACCGGCGAGGACGTCGGCTTCGAGGAGCTCGGCGGCGCCAAGACGCACAACAGCAAGTCGGGCGTCGCGCACTACATGGGCAGCGACGAGCAGGACGCCATCGACTACGTCAAGGCGCTGCTGTCCTACCTGCCGAGCAACAACATGGAGACCCCGCCCTCGTTCGGCGAGGGCGAGGCCGACCTCGCCGTCACCGACGAGGACCGCTGGCTCGACACCTGCATCCCCGACTCCCCGAACGTCCCCTACGACATGAAGCACGTCGTCGAGCACGTCGTCGACGACGGCGACTTCCTGGAGGTCCAGCCGCTCTTCGCGCCGAACATCATCACCGGCTTCGCCCGCATCGACGGCATGTCGGTCGGCATCGTGGCCAACCAGCCGCTGCAGTTCGCCGGTTGTCTCGACATCGACGCCTCCGAGAAGGCCGCCCGCTTCGTGCGCACCTGCGACTGCTTCAACGTGCCGGTGCTGACCTTCGTCGACGTGCCCGGCTTCCTGCCCGGCACGAGCCAGGAGTGGGACGGCATCATCCGCCGCGGCGCCAAGCTCATCTACGCCTACGCCGAGGCGACGGTCCCCAAGATCACCGTCATCACCCGCAAGGCCTACGGCGGCGCCTACGACGTCATGGGCTCCAAGCACCTCGGCGCCGACATCAACCTCGCCTGGCCCACCGGCCAGATCGCCGTCATGGGCGCCCAGGGCGCCGTCAACATCCTCTACCGCAAGGAGCTCGCGGCCACGGCGGCCGAGGGCGGCGACGTCGAGGCCCACCGCGCCGAGCTCGTCGCGCACTACGAGGAGACGCTCGCCAACCCGTACATCGCGGCCGAGCGCGGCTACATCGACACCGTCATCAGCCCCTCGAACACCCGGATGAACGTCACCCGCGCGCTGCGGGCGCTGCGGAACAAGCGCGAGACGCTGCCGCCGAAGAAGCACGGGAACATCCCGCTGTGAGCACCGACGCCATCGCCACCGACGCCATCGCCACCGAGGCCGTCGCCACCGACGCACCCACCGAGGCGCCGCCCGAGCCCGCGCTCCGCATCGTCCACGGGGACCCGACGCCGGAGGAGCTCGCGGCCCTCGTCGCCGTGCTCTCGGCGCTCGGCGGGGCCGAGGACGCCGAACCGCCGCGCCGACGCTCCCCGTGGAGCGACCCGCGCTGGCGTCTGGTCGGCGCCTCCGCCCGACGCGACGGGTGGCGCACGAGCGCTCTCCCGCGCTGACGCAAACCACCACAACACGCCCATCGCGCCCCCGAGGCGAGGTGGGCGTGTCGCGTACCGCCTTGTGCCAGTTGATGGTTCACGTCACAGCAGTCACACCTGTTTCGGTTGGCCGGGGCGGGGGCGACTCGCCTAGGCTGTCTCCTCGTGTCCGTCGACCCCGCCTCCGCCACCCGGCTCGCCGGGCGCTACCGCCTGAGTGAGCTCATCGCCGTCGGAGGCATGGGAGAGGTGCACCTCGCCGTCGACGAGCGCCTCGGCCGCCGCGTCGCCGTGAAGATCATGTCGCGGGCGGTGTCGGAGTACTCCGACTCGGTCGAGCGGTTCCGGCGCGAGGCCGTCGTCGTCGCCCGGCTCAACCACCCGAACATCGCCCAGGTCTACGACTACGGCGTCGAGGACGGCGCCCACTTCATCGTCATGGAGTACGCCGAGGGGTCCGACCTGTCCCGGGTGCTGCGCGAGCGTGGCCCGCTCGAGGCCGGCGAGGCGCTGTCGGTGACGACCCAGGTCTGCGCGGCCCTCGCCGCCGCCCACCGGGCCGGTGTCGTGCACCGCGACATCAAGCCCGGCAACGTCATCGTCGGTCCCGACGGCTCGGTCAAGGTCACCGACTTCGGCATCGCCCGGGCGCTCGGCCAGGCCGCCCTCACCGATGCCGGCACCGTCCTCGGCACGGCCCAGTACCTGCCGCCCGAGCAGGTCCGCGGCGAGCCGGCGACCCCGGCCTCGGACCTCTACGCGCTCGGCATCCTGCTCTTCCAGATGGTGACGGGCACGCCGCCGTTCACCGGCGACTCCCCCGTCGCCATCGCGATGCGCCACCTCGACGAGGCGGTCCCCGCCCCGAGCGCGGCCGTCCCCGGGCTGCCGGGTGTCGTCGACCGCGTCGTCGCGCGCGCCACGGCCAAGGCCCCGGGCGACCGCTACCGCGACGCCGACGCGATGGCGCGCGCCGTGCGGTCCACCGACACCACCGACGCCTTCCACCCGGCCGACGCGTCGGCCGCGTTCGCGGCCACCCGCGCCCTCCCGACGCAGCGCACCCCGGCGGCCGCTCCGCCGGCGCCGACGCGTGACCGGTCCGGCGACACCACCCGCGTCTCCCGGACCGACCTGCACGGGCCGGCCCGGCGCCGACCCGGCCTGCTCGTCTGGGGCGCCGTCGCGGCGGTGCTCGCCGTCGTCTTCGTCGGCGCCGTCGTCTACACCCTGACCTCCGGCACCGAGGCCCCGGCCACGGCGTCGTCCACGAAGCGCCCCGCGCCGACGCTCGCCACGACCAGCGCCCCCGAGCCGACCACGGCGCCACCGACCGAGACGGCCGCGCCCGTCACCACCGAACCGGCCCCGCAGGACACCGGCGAGGGCGACCAGGGCGACGGCGTCCGCATCCCGGGCGACCTCGTGGGCGGTGACCCCGGCTTCGCCCGGGCCGCGCTCGAGCAGCTCGGCCTGGACGTCGAGCAGGTCGAGGTGCGCTCGCGGGCCCCGGAGGGTGAGGTGCTCGCGACCTTCCCGCGGGCGAACCGGTCCGTCCCGCCGGGCAGCACCGTGGCGGTCGTCGTCAGCAAGGGCGGCGTCAAGGGCAAGGATGCCGAGCCCTGGACGGTGCCGAACGGCATCGTCGGCGCCCCCGCGGACGACGTGGAGTCCTGGGTCGACGGGCAGGGCATCAAGGTCGAACGCGTCGAGCTGCCCGCCGACGCCGACCAGGGCCTCGTCGTGGGCAGCTACCCCGGCGCGGGCGCCACGACCCGCAGCGGCCAGCTCGTCCTCTTCGTCTCCAAGGGCCGCTCCTCCGACTGAGCACCACCGGCGCCGACGGGTCCCGCGTGACCGCTCGACCGACCGGAAAATCGGCGGGATTCGCCCGACCGTCGTGGGATACGTTCGGCGGGTGACCGACACCACGACCAGCCAGGCGCCAACGACGCGCCCGCAGACCGACGTCGACCGCATCGCCGAGAGCTACTTCGAGGCCATGGTCGACCTCAGCCCGATCAGCGCCACCTACCTCGGTGTCCCGGGTCGCGAGAACGACCTCGACGATCTCTCCCCCGCGGGCCACGCCGCGCACTCGCAGCTGCGCCGCCGCACGCTCGAGGCCCTCGCCTCGGCCACCCCCGCCGACGACGTCGACCGCGTCACCGTCGCGGCCATGACCGAGCGCCTCGGCGTCGCCGAGGAGCGCTACGCGGCCGGCGTCGACGAGATGTCGCTCAACATCATCGGCTCACCGCTCCAGTCTGTCCGTGACGTCTTCGACCTCATGCCGACCGACACCCGCGAGCAGTGGCGCACGATCGCCGAGCGGCTCGGCCGCATCCCGGCCGCCCTCGAGCAGTACCGCGAGTCGCTCCTCGCGGCCCGCGAGCGGGGGCTCGTGACCCCCCGTCGCCAGGTCGTCGAGTGCGCCCAGCAGTCCCGCGACCTGCTCGACGACGAGGGCTACTTCACGACCGTCGTCGCCTCGGCGTCGGTGGGCGGGGAACCCCTCGACGGCGACGAGCACGAGCTGCTCGCGACCAACGCCCGCGCAGCCGGCGAGGCCTTCGGACGGTTCGCGGACTGGGTCGAGGCCGAGCTGCTCCCCCACGCGCCCGAGTCCGACGCGTGCGGCCGCGAACGCTACCAGCTCGAGTCGCGCTACTTCCTCGGCGCCACGGTCGACCTCGAGGAGACCTACCACTGGGGCCAGCAGCAGGTCGCCGACCTGCACGCCCAGATGCTCGAGATCGCCGAGGGGCTCGAGCCCGGCGCGAGCGTCGAGCGGGGCGTGGAGATCCTCGACGCCGACGAGCGGTACGTCCTGCACGGCACCGACGCGCTGAAGGCCTGGATGCAGGAACGCGCCGACGCCGTCATCGCCGACCTCAAGGACGTCCACTTCGACATCCCGGAGCCGGTGCAGCGCATCGAGTGCCTCATCGCCCCGACGCAGACCGGCGGCATCTACTACACCGGTCCGTCCGACGACTTCAGCCGTCCCGGACGCATGTGGTGGTCGGTCCCCAAGGGCAACACGGTGTTCCGCACGTGGACCGAGCTGACGACCGTCCACCACGAAGGCGTCCCCGGCCACCACCTGCAGGTCGCCCAGACGGTCTACCGCTCCGAGCTGCTCAACCGCTGGCGTCGCCTCGAGTCGTGGGTGTCGGGCCACGGCGAGGGCTGGGCCCTCTACGCCGAGCGCCTCATGGCCGACCTCGGCTACATGGACGACCCGGGCAACCGCATGGGCTGGCTCGCCGGTCAGTCGCTGCGGGCCGCCCGCGTCGTCATCGACGTCGGCGTCCACTGCGGCTTCGAGGCGCCCGAGGAGGTCGGCGGCGGCGAGTGGGACTGGGACAAGGCCTGGACCTACCTCACCCGCTACGGCTTCATGGACGAGAAGATCCTGCGGTACGAGCTCAACCGGTACCTCGGCTGGCCGGGGCAGGCCCCGAGCTACAAGATCGGTGAGCGCCTCTGGCTGCAGCTGCGCGACGAGGTCAAGGAGCGAGAGGGGGACGCCTTCGACCTCAAGGCGTTCCACCGTCGCGCCCTCGACGTCGGCGGCGTCGGCCTCGACACCCTGCGCGTGGCGGTCCTCGGCAACGACTGAGCCAGGCCCTCGGGGCGGGGAGTCCTCCCCGTCCCGAAGGAGCCGCGCGGCCCCTGCGAGGCTCTACGATGAGGCCGCGCCAGCCACAGGGGATGGCGCACCGACCTCGCAGGAGGAAACGTGCTCCGCCACCGCTACGCGGTGCGACGGGCTCAGGGGAACACGTCTCGCGGCGTCATGCGCCGCGCCCTGATCGTCGCCACCACCCTCGCCGCCGCCCTCGGCCTGCTGCCCGCGCTGGCAGCGCCCGCGCAGGCCGCCACGTACACCATCACCGGACGCGTCACGGGCCTCAGCTCCACGGGCGCCGTGGTCGGCGTGGGAGATGCCGGACTCTGGATCTACGACGCCGCCTATGACGACGCCGGAACCATCGCCTTCAACGCCGACGGCACCTACACCGCCACCTTCGCCGGACCCGGGCCCTACAAGATCGAGGCCGGCTGCTGGGGTGACATGACGTGCGCGTCCCAGTGGGGCATCGAGTGGTACGCCGACCAGGGAAGCTTCGACTCGGCCACGCCCGTCACCGCAGGCACCACGGCCACGGTCGCGAACATCCGCCTCGACCGACGCTCGACGATCACGGGCACCGTGAAGAACACGGCGGGACAGCCCCTGGCCGGCTTCAGCGTCGACGCGTCGAAGAGCACGGGCGGCATGTCGGTGCAGGCCACGACGGCCGCCGACGGCACCTTCACCCTGACCGGCGTCGAGTCCGGCCCGAGCACCGTCCAGGCCTCCGACCCGCAGGACCGCCACCTCTACACCTCCGCCACGTGGGACGGCACGAAGAGCACGAGCGACTACGCGTCGTGGACCATCCCCGCCGGTCAGTCGATCACCGGCGTGAACTTCGTCCTCGACCCGTGGACCGGTGTCCTCGTGAAGGTCACAGATTCCGCCGGAACGCCGTTGCAGAACATCAACTGGAACCTCTTCGAGTACCGCCCGGACCAGGGTGACTGGTTCGGGCGCCAGTACGGCCCGCTCCTCACCGCTGCCGACGGCACCTTCGCCGAGGAGACCGAGGTCGGCAAGACCTACCGGGTGTGCGTGTACGACACCTGGTACGACAACGGCTGGGCTCCGGCCACCCGCTACCAGGACCGGTGCTACGACGACGCCGCGACCCTCGAGACCGCCACGTCGTTCACGGTGACCCCCGACACCCGCAAGCGCGAGCTGACCGTGGTGCTGCCGGTCGCCGGCAAGGGCCTGACCGCCCGCGAGCCGTTCGTCAGCGGCTCGTCCACGGCGGGCAGCACGCTCACCGTCGACGCCGGTGCCTGGGGCCCCTCCGGCGTGGCTCTCGGCTACCAGTGGATGCGCCAGGGCACCGACGGGCTCGTGCCGATCGCCGGCGCGACCGGGCCGAGCTTCACCACCACGAGCGACCTCGTCGGCAGTTACGTCGTCGCCAAGGTCACCGGCACCCTTGCCGGGTACCGCTCCGCCGAGATGTACTCCAACGGCGTCGACGTCAAGACGACGGGCCCCGCCCTGTCGAGCCCGCTGACCGTCACCGGCACCGGCGTCGTCGGCAGCACGGTGACCGCGACCCACGGCACCATCTCCCCGGCCGGTGACTGGAGCCCGTCCTACACGTGGGTCGTCGGCGGGGTCCCACGTGACACGGACTGGGGCGCCGTCCAGCCGCTCACGCTGACGAGCGACATGATGGGCAAGCGGATCACGCTGCGCATGGCGGCCTACGGCCCGACGGGCGCCGGCACCCTCCAGCAGTCGGCGAGCGGTCCCGTCGTGGCCGGTGCGCTCACCGCGCCGACACCGACGGTCAACGGCACCAAGGCGGTCGGCTACACGCTGACGGCGGTGCCGGGCACGTGGGGCCCCGCACCGGTCACCCTGGCCTACCAGTGGTACCGCTCCGGGGCCGCCGTCAGCGGCGCCACGGCAGCCACGTACGCGCTGACGACCGCCGACCAGGGCAAGACCATGACCGTCCGGGTCACCGGCACCAAGTCCGGCTACGCGTCCACGGCGAAGACCTCGGCCGCCACCACCGCCGTCCTCGGGGCCCTCACCGCGCCGACGCCGACGGTCAGCGGCACCAAGGCGGTCGGCTACACGCTGACGGCGGTGCCGGGCACGTGGGGGCCGGCGCCGGTCACGCTGGCCTACCAGTGGTACCGCTCCGGCGCCGCGATCAGCGGGGCGACGGCAGCCACCTACCGGCTGACGACCGCCGACCAGGGCAGGACCATGACCGTCCGGGTCACCGGCACGAAGTCCGGCTACCTGACCGTGGCCCGCACCTCGGCCGCCACGTCCGCGGTCCTCGGAGCCTTCACCGCCCCGACGCCGACGATCTCCGGCACGCGCCGCGTGGCCTACACGCTGAGCGCCGTGCCGGGGACCTGGAGCCCGACGCCGACGACCTTCACCTACCAGTGGTACCGCTCCGGCGTGGCCATCAGCGGGGCCACGGCCCGCACCTACAAGCTGACGAGCCTCGACAAGGGCAAGTACGTCAAGGTGCGGGTCACCGGCGCGCGCTCCGGCTACCTGTCGCGGGCGGTCTACACGGCCCAGACCGCGGCCATCGCCTGACGCGCGGAACACCCGAAAAGTTGCCCGCGAGCCGGGTCGTTGCAGGTTCGTGCAACGACCCGGCTCGAAACGTGACCCGCCGCCCCGTGCCGGTTATTTTTGCCGAGCGCCGTCGCAGGGGGCGGCGCCGCGTGCCGCGGCCGCGGATGGACCAGTCACAGGGAAGGCCGGTCCACCCACGGGGGCTCCGCCGCATCGCAACCGGGCCGCTCCTTCGTCGCCGGAGGAGCGGCCCGACGTCCGTCGGGGGCCAGGTGACCGGCCCGTATGCTGCCCGCATGGCGACCGAACCCCTCGAACCCCTCGAGCCCAGCGAGTCCGTCGCGCCCGTCGCGCCGTTCACCGATCCCGCCCGCGTCACCGTCGTCCTCGCCTCGGCCTCACCGGCCCGGCTCGAGACGCTGCGCCGGGCCGGCATCGACCCGGTCGTCGTCGTCAGCGGCGTCGACGAGGACCTCGCAGTCGCCGAGGCCACCGAGCGCTACGGGCCCCTCGAGCCTGCCGACATCGCGCTCCTGCTCGCGCGGGCCAAGGCCGAGGACGTCGCCGCCCGGTCGGACCTGCCGGCCGTCGTCATCGGCTGCGACTCGGTGCTCGAGCTCGACGGCGAGATGCACGGCAAGCCGGCCGACGCCGCCGAGGCCATCGCGCGCTGGCGCCGGATGCGGGGTCGCTCCGGCGTCCTGCACACCGGGCACTGGCTCGTCGACGACCACGAGGACGGTGGCGCGACGCTCGGGGCGACGGCCTCGACGACCGTGCACTTCGCGCGGCTCTCGGACGAGGAGATCGAGGCCTACGTCGCGACGGGCGAGCCGCTGACCGTCGCGGGCGCCTTCACCATCGACGGGCTCGGAGGCGCCTTCGTCACCGCGGTCGAGGGCGACCACCACAACGTCGTCGGCCTGTCCCTGCCGCTGCTGCGCGAGCTGCTGGCCGACGCCGGCATCGACTGGTTCGACGTCGTCGGCGCGCCGCGCCCCTGACCGTCGGCTCAGGGGTAGAGGTCGTCGGTGAGGTTCTCGATGACGAGGTAGTTCTCGGTCCACCACCACATCTGCGCGAGACCGGCGACGACGATGAGCCCGAGGATCCAGTACCGGTAGCGGGCGATGCGGGGCAGCTTGAGGAACCACGCGATGACAAGCGTCATCGGGAAGGCGAGCATCGCGTAGCGGATCCGGCTCGGTGTCGTGCTCGTGACGAGGAGGATGTAGGCCGGGTAGGCGCCCGCCCAGCCCCAGATCTCCGGCCCCCAGCGCCACGAGTGCCGCGAGAGCATGAACCACGCGAAGGCCGCGACCCCGGCGACACCGAGCACCTGGCCGAACACGCCCCAGTAGTCGTAGAGCAGGTTCCACCAGAGGTAGAGCTTGACCTTGGTCTGGATGTTCCAGGCCAGCATCGTCTGGTTGTAGGCGTCGGGGGTCTCGGTCGCGATCGACACGATGGTCGGCCACAGCCACGTCAGGGCGGCCGCGTAGCCGGCGAGCGCCACCATGAGCCACCGGAAGCGCACCGGGTTGCTGCCCTCGTCCTTCTTCCACCACCGGACGGCTGCGTGGGCCAGGATGACCGGCACCATGGCGATGACGACGTTGCGGCTCAACGAGAGCACGAGCAGCGACAGGACGACCCAGGCGTACTGGCGGCGACGCAGCAGCCACAGGGTCGTCGTGACGCCGAGCAGCGCCGTCGACTCGGTGTACGACGCGGAGAACGCGGGCGAGGCGATGTAGAAGCACGTCGCGACGACGGCGACGATGGCCTCCCAGCGACCGACGACCTCGTCGACCAGCTTGAAGAGCATGTGCATCGCGACGAAACCGATGAGCGTCGAGAGCAGCGGCGCGACGAGGACGAACGGCAGGCCCGTCACCTTCATGAGGAGCCCGGCGGTCATCGGGAACACCGGGAAGAAGGCCCACGGGTTCATGTCGATGCCGCCCCAGCCGGCCCGCGGGAGCACGGCCGGGTAGCCGTGCTCGGCGATGACGCGGTACCACTGCCCGTCCCAGTTCGTCATCGCGACGAGGTAGCCGGGGTCGGCCGGGGACGGGTAGAAGATGCGGATGTTCTGGGTGCCGATGGGCAGCGGGATCTGGTAGCGGGCCAGGTAGGTGCCCGCGACGAGCACGAAGACGCGCGACAGCGCGTAGACGGCGAACGGGAACCAGACCGGGAAGCGTCGCCAGAACGGCTGGCGCGCCTCGCTCACCCGGTCCGGGTTCTCGAGGCGGTGACCGAGGCGCGACTCAGACCGGCGGGACGGAGCGTCGGCGGTCGCTGAAGTGACGGTCACGCCGGGAAGCATAGGCCAGACGGTGGCTCAGCTCCGAGCGCAGTTCAGCGGCCTCGATGACGGCGTCGACGACGAGGTCGGCGGCGAGCCGTTCGATGTCGACGTCCTCCTCGTACTCGCGGCGGCGCTCGGCGACGAAGGCGTCCCGTGCCTCCTGGCCCTGCTGCTGCTCGATCTCGGCGATCTTGTTCGCGTAGACGGCGTTGACGGCGGCCTCCGGGCCCATGACGGCGATGCGGGCGGTCGGCAGGGCGATCGTCGCGTCGGGCCCGAACCCGGGTCCGCCCATGGCGTAGAGGCCGGCGCCGTAGGCCTTGCGGACGACGACGCAGAACTGCGGCACGGTGGCGGAGGACACGGCGCTGACCATCTTGGCGCCGTGGCGGATGATGCCGCCGCGCTCGACCTCGGAGCCGATCATGAAGCCGGGCACGTCGGCGAGGTAGACCAGCGGGATGTTGAAGGCGTCGCAGAGCCAGATGAAGCGGGCGGCCTTGTCGGCGCTGTCGGTGAACAGGACGCCGCCCTTGACGAGCGAGTTGTTCGCCACGATGCCGACGGTCTCGCCGCCGATACGGCCGAAGCCGATGACGAGCTCGCCCGCCCAGAGCGGCTTCAGCTCGAAGAAGGAGTCGTCGTCGACGAGGCCGTCGATGACGTCGTGGATGTCGAAGGGCACCGACTCGCGCTCGGGCACCGTGTGCACGGTGAGCGGCTCGGCGGGCTCCTCCGGGTGGTAGGTGGGCGGGTTGTCGCGCCAGGTGCCCGGCACGTAGGAGAAGTAGAGCTTGGCCAGCTCGATGGCCTCGACGTCGTCGTGGGCGAGCAGGTCACCGACGCCGGAGACGCTGCAGTGCATCCGCGCGCCGCCCATCTCCTCGAGGCTGACCTTCTCCCCCACGACCATCTCGGCCATGCGGGGGCTGCCGAGGTACATCGAGGCGTTGCCCTCGACCATGATGATGAGGTCGCAGAAGCTGGGGATGTAGGCCCCGCCGGCCGCGCTCGGTCCGAAGAGGCAGCAGATCTGGGGCACCTTGCCCGACAGGGCCACCTGGTTGTGGAAGATCCGACCCGCCCCGCGGCGCCCCGGGAACATCTCGACCTGGTCGGTGATGCGCGCACCGGCCGAGTCGACGAACCAGAAGACGGGCAGCTCCTCGCGCAGGGCCATCTCGGTGGCGCGGACGATCTTCTCGACGGTGCGAGCACCCCAGGAGCCGGCCTTGACGGTCGGGTCGTTGGCGATGACGATCGCGGGCCGGCCATCGACGGTGCCGCGGCCGGTGACGACGCCGTCGGCCGGCAGGCCCGGCTGGAGGGCGTTGGCGTAGCGGCCGTCCTCGACGAAGCTGCCCTCGTCGAAGAGCAGGGCGATGCGGTCGCGGACGTAGATCTTGCCCTGGCTGTCGAGCTTGGCCTTGGCCTTCTCCGGCGGCAGCTCGGAGGCCGCGTGCGCGGCCGCGAGGCGACGGCGGACGTCGCCGACGCGCGGGTCGGGGGCGTGGTGGCCGCTCATGCGGGCAGGCCCAGGCCTCGGGCGATGAGCATCCGCTGGACCTCTGAGGTGCCCTCGCCGATCTCGAGGATCTTCGCGTCGCGGTAGAAGCGGGCCACGGGGAACTCCTCCATGAAGCCGTTGCCGCCGAACACCTGGGTCGCGATCCGGGTTGCGGTCACCGCGGCCTCCGTGGCGTAGAGCTTCGCGATGGCCGCGGCGTGCTTGACCTCCTTGACCGAGCGGCGCCCCTCGTGCAGCTCGTCCTTGAGCCAGGCGGCCTTGTAGGTCAGGGTCCGGGCGGCCTCGACGCTGACGGCGAGGTCGGCGATCTGGAAGGAGACGCCCTGGTTGACGGCGATCGGCCTGCCGAACGCGGTGCGGGTCCTGGCGTAGTCGGTGGCGAGCTCGAGGCAGGCCTGGGCGCAGCCGACGGCGAGCGAGGCGATGGCGATGCGGCCGTCGTCGAGGGTCTTGAGGAACTGCTTGAAGCCCTCCCCCTCGGCGCCGAGCAGGTTCGAGGCCGGTACCCGGCAGTCCTCGAAGGTGAGGCCGTGGGTGTCGGAGACGTGCCAGCCGAGCTTGTGGTATGCCGGTTCGACGACGAAGCCGGGCGTGCCGGCGGGCACCATGATCGCCGAGATCTGGGGCGAACCGTCCTCGTTCGTGCCGGTGCGGGCGGTCACGGTGACGACCGAGGTGATCTCGGTGCCGGAGTTCGTGATGAAGGCCTTGGCGCCGTTGACGACCCACTCGTCACCGTCGCGGGCGGCCCGGGTGCGGGTCGCGCCGGCGTCGGAGCCCGCCTCGGGCTCGGTGAGGCCGAAGCCGGCGAGCGCCCGGCCCGCGACGAGGTCGGGCAGGAAGCGCTGCTTCTGCTCGTCGTCGCCGTAGGTGAGGATCGGGTTGATGCCGAGCCCGACGCCGGCCGAGAGCGTGATGCCGATGGACTGGTCGACGCGGCCGAGCTCCTCGATGGCGACGCAGAGGCTCGTGAAGTCGCCCTGGCCGGGGGCGGCGCTGCCGCCGTACTCCTCGGGCACGACGAGGCCGAAGAGCCCGAGGTCGCCCATCTTCGGCACGAGGTCGGTCGGGAAGTGCGACGCCGCGTCCCACTTGGCGATGTTCGGGGCGACCTCCTTCTCGGCGAAGTCGCGAACGACCTGTCGGAAGTCCTCGTGCTCCGGGCTCAGCTCGAACATCGGTGTTCTCCTTGTGAGATGTGCTTGACGCTTACGTAAACGTAAAGCACGATCGGGGGCATGACAAGTGCGCCGACGTGGACCATCGCGCAGGTCGCCGAGGAGTTCGGCGTCACCCATCGCACCGTGCGCCACTACGAGGACCTCGGGCTCATCTCCCCCGAGCGCCGCGGCACCCAGCGCGTCTACCACCGACGCGACCGCACCCGCCTCAACCTCATCCTCCGCGGCAAGCGGCTCGGGTTCCCGCTCGAGCAGATCCGCACGATCATCGACCTCTTCGACGCCCCGCGCGGCCGGCGCACCCAGCTGGAGTACGTCCTGGGCCAGATCGACGAGCGGCGAACCGACCTCGAGCAGCGGCTGCGTGACGTCCAGGACGCCATCGCCGAGCTCGGCGAGTTCGAACGCCGGTGCCGTGAGGACCTCGACAAGCTCGCGTGACACGATGGAGTGCATGAGCGCTGCAGACACGAAGATCTCCGCGTACGCGCATCCCGAGCGCCTCGTCACGACCGACTGGCTCGCCGAGCAGATCGCTGCCGGCGCGGTCGGGGCGCCCGGCGGGATCGCCCTGCTCGAGTCCGACGAGGACGTCCTGCTCTACGACACCGGGCACATCCCCGGCGCGCTGAAGATCGACTGGCACCTCGACCTCAACGACCCCGTCACCCGCGACTACGTCGACGGTGCCCGCTTCGCCGAGGTCCTCGGCGCCCGCGGCATCGGTCGCGACACGACGGTCGTCATCTACGGGGACAAGAGCAACTGGTGGGCCGCCTACGCCCTGTGGGTCTTCAGCCTCTTCGGGCACGAGGACGTCAGGCTGCTCGACGGCGGCCGCGCGACGTGGATCGCCGAGGGCCGCGAGCTGACCCGCGAGGTCGCGACGCCCGCCCCGGTCGACTACCCCGTGGCCGAACGCGACGACGCCCCGATCCGCGCCTTCAAGGACGACGTGCTCGCCCACCTCGGCAAGCCCCTCGTCGACGTCCGGTCCCCCGGCGAGTACTCGGGCGAGCTGCTCCACATGCCCGACTACCCGCAGGAGGGCGCGATGCGCGGCGGCCACATCCCCGGCGCGCGGTCGGTGCCGTGGGCCCGGGCCGCGAACGAGGACGGCACGTTCAAGACGCGTGAGGACCTCGAGGCCATCTACCTGACCGAGCAGGGCCTCGCGCCGGGCGACGACGTGGTGGCCTACTGCCGTATCGGCGAACGCTCGTCGCACACGTGGTTCGTCCTGACGCACCTGCTCGGCTTCGAGGCCGTGCGCAACTACGACGGGTCGTGGACCGAGTGGGGCAACGCCGTCCGCGTCCCCATCGAGAAGTGACATCGAGAAGTGACGCGATGACCGACGCTCCCCTGCCCACGTCGCTGGCCGAGATCGCCCAAGACTTCCGCGAGGCGTCCAACGACCTCAAGCTCCAGCTGCTCCTCGAGTTCAGCGACGAGCTCCCGGGCCTGCCCGAGCGCTACGTCGGCCACCTCGACCAGCTCGAACGCGTCGACGAGTGCCAGTCGCCGCTGTTCCTGACCGTCGAGGTCGCCGACGGTGCCTCGCTGCAGGACCGCACGGTGCACCTGTTCTTCGACGCCCCCGCCGAGGCACCGACGACCCGCGGTTTCGCCGGCATCCTCCACGAGGGCCTCGACGGCCTCTCCGCCGCGGAGGTCCTCGCCGTCCCGGACGACGCCCCGATGCGCTTCGGCCTCGCCGAGGCGGTCTCACCCCTGCGGATGCGCGGCATGGTCGCCATGCTCGGCCGCATCAAGCGCCAGGTCCGCGCCAAGACCACCGCCTGACCGAGCACGCCGAGCCCCTCACCCACGCGCCCCACGTCAGTGCTCACTCTCACTGAGCACTGACGTAGCGCGCACCCCCACCCCGCCCCGGCGACACCCCGACCGCTCCTACGTCAGTGCTCACTCTCACTGAGCACTGACGTAGCGCGCGGCCCCACCCCGCCCCGGCGACACCCCGGCCGCTCCTACGTCAGTGCTCACTCTCACCGAGCACTGACGTAGGAGCTGGGGCCAGGAACCGCGCACGGAATGGTGCTGTCGGCGCCTTGTGTCAGCGTCTGCGCATGGATGCCCCTCTCACACCGCTGGCCGATCCGACCAACGTCGGACGCCTCACGGCCCGCGTGCGGCGCTTGGCCGATCTCAGCCAACGAGAGCTTGCCGCACGCCTGGGTCTCGCCCCGGCATCGGTGGCCCGCGTCGAGTCGGGTGCCGGGCTGCCGAGCCTGACGACGCTGTGCCGCATCGTCGAGGTCGCGGGACTGCGGCTCGCGGTCCTCGATGCCGATGGCCGCGAGGTCATGCCGGTCTCCGACGACGTCGTTCGCGACAACCAGGGTCGTCGGTTCCCGGCGCACCTCGACGTCGCGCCTCCGGACGAGGTGCCGTACGAGCGGTGGGCCTACCCCCGGTACGACCGACCGGCCGCTCGCGGGTGGTACCAGCTGCGTCCGGCGCGCGACCGGGACGCCGCCCTCAGGGCCATCGGCCGCCCCGACGACCACCCCACCGAGGGCGAGCTCGAGACCCGGACCCGGCTCATGGCGGGCCCCCAGCCGACGGTGGCACCCGTCCCGGTGCCCTTGGCGGAGTGCGGGTGCCTCGACGAGTGCTTCGAGACGTGGTGCGTCGCGGCGTGCGCCTGCCGGTGTGAGCCCCCGCCGGCATCGCCATGGGACCGCCGCCGGTTGCTCAGCGGATGAGCCCAGCCTCGCGCGGGTCGGTGCGTCGAGGTGCCCGGACCACGCTCACCCGCCGGCAGGCGCCCGCAGCACCGCGCGCCACAGCTCGGGCCGGGGCGACTCGAGGCCCTTGACCTCGAGACGGTCGCCGGCCAGGGAGCGCATCGTGGCCGCGCTCAGCGCGAAGGGCGGCCCGGTGGTCTCATCGACGTCGGAGTCGGTGCGGAACGCCACGGCGAAGAGGGTCCCGCCGGGCGCCACGAACCCCGCGATGTTCGGGATCGCCTGCGACCGTGGCGGATCCGGCATGGCCTGGATCGTGAAGATCTCCACGACGAGGTCGAACGCGCCTGCCCACTCCGCCGGCGGCGCGAGCAGGTCGGCGACGCGGTAGTCGACCTCGGACTCGGGGTGCCGGGAGCGCGCGGTCGCCACCGCGTTGGGCGACAGGTCGAAGGCGGTCGTGGCGAAGCCGAGCGAGGACAGGTACTCCGCGTCCGCGCCGAGGCCGCACCCGACGACGAGCGCGCGGCGACCTTCGCCGGGCCTCGCCCCGTCCGCCAGCCCGGCGGCCCGCGCCGCCGCCCAGTCGCTGAGCAGCGGGTGCGGGGCGCCGCGGTCCCACGGCATGGAGATGCTGCCGGCGACGCCCTCGCCGTAGAGCCGGTCGAACCACGCGTTGGGATCACCCGATGCGTACGCCTCGGCGGCGAGAACGCCGGCGCGCTCGTCCCAGTCCCGTCCCATCGTCAGCCTCCGATCCTGGTCCTCACCTCGTACAGCTCCGGGAAGAAGGTCAGGTCGAGCGCCCTGCGCAGGAAGTCGACACCGCTCGAGCCGCCGGTACCGACCTTCTGCCCGATGGTGCGCTGGACGACCTGCAGGTGCCGGAAGCGCCACTGCTGGAAGTTGTCCTCGAGGTCGACCAGCTCCTCGCACGTCTCGTACACGCCCCAGTGGTCGTGCGGGGCGGCATACACCTCCGCGAACACGTCGACGAGGCCCTGGTCGTGCCGGTAGGGCTGGCTCCAGTCGCGGTCCAGCAGCGTGCCGGGCACGGCGTACCCGCGCCGGGACAGGTAGGCGAGGAACGTGTCGTAGAGGCTCGGCTCGTGCAGGAGCGCGTCGAGGGCCGTCCGCGCCGACTCGTCGTGCGAGAACACCGCCACCATGTCGGCGTTCTTGTTGCCGAGCAGGAACTCGACCTCCCGGTACTGCGCCGACTGGAAGCCCGAGCTCGTCGCGAGGAAGGGGCGGATCTGCGCGTACTCGCTGGGGGTCAGGGTCGCGAGCACCGACCACTGGTCGGTGAGGGTGTGCTGGATGTGCTTGACCCGGGCCAGGCGCTTGAGCGCCGGCGCGAGCTCGTCAGAGGCGAGCAGGCCACGGGCAGAGCGCAGCTCGTGGATCATCAGCTTGAGCCACAGCTCGGACGTCTGGTGCTGGATGATGAACAGCAGCTCGTCGTGCTGAGGCGGGTCGCTCAGCGGCTGCTGGGCGCTGAGCAGCGTGTCGAGGCGGAGGTAGTCGCCGTAGGACATCCGTCGCGCGAAGTCCCGCTCGATCCCCTGCTCCAGCTCGCGCCGGCTGCGCGGGTCCACTGCACCGGTTCCACCGACGGCGTCGTCCATGCCCGCGATCCTAGGGGGCCGGTCAGGATGCTCTCGGACGCAGCCGCACCAGGTGCGAGACGACGCCCGGGATCCACCCCGTCTCGCCCCGCATCCACCGGGCGCCCACGAGGTTGTGCGGCACGACGACGGTGTCGGCGCGGGCCGCCACGAGGCCGAGGTCGGTGCCGAACACGTCGGTGACCACCGCCCAGTCGCGGGCGCTGTGCCGGGTCAGGTGCTCCCCGATCGCGATGGCGAACGTGTCGACGACGACGTCCGACCCGCCGGCTGCCGAGGGGTCGGCCTGCACGGCCCGGAACTGCTCGTCGAAGTGCGAGCCGATGGAGGCGAGGTCGTCGACGTCGACGCCGAGCGCGGCCGCCCGCTCGAGGCCCGACGCGATGCGCCCGCGCTCCGCCTCGTCGAGGGGGCGGCTCTCGGGGCGACCCGAGACGGTCGGCACGGGACCGTCGTCGACATCCGGGGCCTCGTCGAGCACCTCGGGCTCGTCGACGGACTCGGAGCTCTTGCGGCGCGAGAACAGACCCATGCCGCCAACGTACTGCGGCGCCCGTGAGCAGCCCAGCCCCGCTCAGCGCGAGAGACGGGCCCGGATCTCCTGCGCCTGCGACCCCGTGCGGCGAGGCTCGGCCGGCCCCCACGACGCCTGGCGCACCGCGGCGCCCAGTCCCCAGGCCACGCCGACGACCGTCACGCCGAGCCGCAGCGTCCGCGCCCGCAGGCCCGCCGCGTCGCCGACGCCGCGCACCTCTGCCGCCACCCACCGCCGCACGTCCGCCGAGCCGAGGCCCCGATGGCGGGCCAGCAGCACCACGTGGTTGCGGCGGCCGTACAGCTTGTAGCGCGTGTCGAAGCGGGCGCCCTTGACGTGCGGTGCGGGCAGGTGGTCGACGACCGCGTCCGGGGCGAACAACACCCGACCGCCGACGCGTCGGACCCGGAGGAACACGTCGGTGTCCTCGCGCAGGGCGGTCCCCGGGTAGTCGTCCCGGAAACCACCGAGGTCGGCGAGCACGGACCGCCGGAACGACATGTTCGCCCCGATCCCGTGGTCGACCTCGAACGGCTCCGCTGCCGAAACGGCGAAACCCTCGGTGAGCCGGCCCGTCGGCAGGTACCGGCCGACCGGCTGGTCGTAGTGCTCCTCCCCCGCGATGCCGTTGCGGGTGCGCCCGGCGACCGCGGCCACCGACGCGTCGCCGAAGGCCTCGCGCAGGGCGCGGGACCACGCGCTGCCGACGACGACGTCGTCGTCGAGGAACGCCACGACGTCACCGCTCACCCAGCGCAAAGCCTCGTTGCGCGACCGCGTCATCCACCCGGCCAGGTACGGAGCCCACACGAAGCGCAGCGGCAGGCCGTGCGCGTCGACCTCGCCTCTCCGGTCTACCGCCGAGGCGTCGACGACGACGACCTCCTCGACCGGGTCCTCGAGGGCGGCGAGCCCTGCCAGGCACCGGTCGAGGAAGGCGGCACGTTCGTAGGTGACGACACAGACGCTGAGCGTCGGCGCCGCGGCGTCCGCACCGTCCCGAGCCTCCATGCCCGCACCCTAGTGACGGGCAACGGGCCCCGTCAGCCGAACGTGTCCGGGTCCGGCCCGGTGCGCGCTCCGCGGTCGAGGCCGGCCAGCGCGTCGAGGTCGTCACCGTCGAGGGCGAAGTCGAAGACGCGCGCGTTCTCCTCGATGCGCGCCGGCGTGACCGACCGGGTCAGCACGACGTTGCCGAGCTCGACGTGCCACCGCAGCACCACGCGCGCCGGCGACACGTCGTGACGCTGGGCGATGCCGACGACGACCGGGTCCTCGAGCAGGCCGGCGCGCACGGCGAGCGGGCTCCACGCCTCCGTCACGATGCCGTGCTCGTCGTGGAAGGCGCGCAGCTCGCGCTGCTGCAGGTACGGGCTCAGCTCGACCTGGTTGATCGAGGGCAGCACGCCCGTCTCGTCGAGAAGACGCTGCAGGTGCGGCACCTGGAAGTTGCAGACGCCGACCGAACGGACGCGTCCTTCCTGCTGGAGCTCGAGCAGGCCCCGCCAGGCGTCGACGTACCGGTCCTGCTTCGGGGCCGGCCAGTGGATGAGGTAGAGGTCGAGCACGTCGATCCCGAGGCGCCCCATCGAGGCGTCGAAGGCGGCCCGGACGTCGCCGTGGTCGTCGTTCCAGACCTTCGTCGTGACGAAGACGTCGTCGCGCGAGAGATCCGAGGCGGCGAGGACGCGGCCGATCCCCTGCTCGTTGCCGTAGATGCGCGCCGTGTCGAGGTGGCGGTAGCCGACCTCCAGGGCCCGGCCCGCAGCGGCGTCGACCTCGGCGTCGGGCACCTCCCAGACGCCGAAGCCGAGCTGGGGCACGGCGAGGCCGGGAGTGCTGGCGTGGCCGAGGGGCAGGGTGGGGACGTCGTGGTGTGTCGTCATGGCTCCCACGCTAGGTCGAGGACCGCGGTGGCGATGTGCTGGACCTCACGGCGAGACGGCCGGGAATAACGCCGGTGGGCCCGAAGTTGCGCCACGCCGAGCCGCTAGAGTCCCGACCATGGCTCCCATCAGCAAGGTCCTCATCGCCAACCGGGGTGAGATCGCCGTCCGAATCGCCCGCGCCTGCAAGGACTCCGGCATCGCGTCGGTCGCCGTGTACGCCGACCCGGACCGCGACGCGCTGCACGTCAAGGTGGCCGACGAGGCGTTCGCGCTCGGCGGCTCGACGCCCGGCGAGAGCTACCTGCTGCAGGACAAGCTGCTCGAGGTCGCCCACCAGGCCGGAGCCGACGCCGTCCACCCCGGCTACGGGTTCCTCGCCGAGAACGCCGACTTCGCCAAGAAGGTCATCGACGCCGGGCTGACCTGGATCGGCCCCGGCCCGGAGGCCATCGACGCCCTCGGCGACAAGGTCAAGGCGCGCCACATCGCCACCAAGGCCGGCGCACCGCTCGTGCCGGGCACCAAGGACCCGGTCGCCGACGCCGACGAGGTCGTCGCCTTCGCGCAGGAGCACGGCCTCCCCGTCGCGATCAAGGCCGCCTACGGTGGCGGCGGCCGCGGCCTCAAGGTCGCCCGCACCATCGAGGAGATCCCGCACCTGTTCGAGTCGGCCGTGCGCGAGGCCGTCACGGCCTTCGGTCGCGGCGAGTGCTTCGTCGAGCGGTTCCTCGACCACCCGCGCCACGTCGAGACCCAGTGCCTGGCCGACCAGCACGGCAACGTCGTCATCGTGTCGACGCGCGACTGCTCGCTCCAGCGTCGCAACCAGAAGCTCGTCGAGGAGGCCCCGGCGCCGTTCCTCACCGAGGAGCAGCACACCGAGCTGCTCCGGGCGTCCAAGGCCATCCTCAAGGAGGCCGGCTACGTCGGCGCCGGCACCTGCGAGTTCCTCGTCGGGCCGCAGGGCGACATCAGCTTCCTCGAGGTCAACACCCGCCTGCAGGTCGAGCACCCGGTCTCCGAGGAGGTCACCGGCATCGACCTGGTCCGCGAGCAGTTCCGCATCGCGAACGGCGAGCGCCTCGACTACGACGACCCCGAGCCGCACGCCCACTCCATCGAGTTCCGGATCAACGGCGAGGACGCCGGCCGCGGCTTCCTGCCCGCACCCGGCACCGTGACGCGCATGGTCGTGCCGCACGGCCCCGGCGTGCGCTGGGACGCCGGCATCGTCGAGGGCGACACCGTCGCGGGCGCCTTCGACTCGATGATCGCCAAGCTCATCGTCACCGGGCGCGACCGCACCCAGGCCCTCGAGCGGGCCCGTCGCGCACTCGGCGAGCTCGAGATCGACGGCATGCCGACGGTGACGCCGTTCCACCGCGCCGTCGTGGCCGACCCGGCGTTCGCGCCGGCCGACCCGGCCGAGAAGTTCACGATCCACACGCGATGGATCGAGACCGAGTTCGACAACCAGATCCCGGCCTACGCCGGCGCCGGCGCCGGCGCCG